>CAVUOU010000054.1:0-78392 GCA_963743085.1 uncultured Actinomycetota bacterium | reverse complement strand
ATTTACTAAATGTATAACTGATTCCACCAATTAAACCTTTTGAAGATTTTAAAATATTTTACACAAATATAAATACTTATTAAAATTCCTAATGCTCCATAAAATGTTATTTGTGTATTAAAAAGCAAAAATGAAAGCAACACCAGTGGTATTTTGTTTAATGATCCAACAAAGCTTGGTATTTAAAATCAAAAAAAATAAATATTATTTCAATTCTTACCTATAAGTGGTTGGAGATGTTGTTTTCATTGCCCAGAATGAACTCAAACTAATTAATAATCCACAAATTCCATTCATAAAAAGTGTTCCAATAAATCCATAACTGATGCCAACTTGATTGTAGAGTTTTTGTTGAAGATGACAAATCTCCTCTGAGAAATAAATAATCGGAAACAAAATAGGCAATGCTAAAAAGTTATTGTAAAACACAAGTCCGAATTCTGTTAATTTGGTGGTTTTGATGGCCGCTTTCATATATAACTTTGTTCAAATCAGATGAACACAAGTTGTATTCTTACCACATAGGATGCTGTCAAACCACTAAAATAATTTTAAATTAAAAGCTTAATGATTTTTTTTTTTGATACCAATTAATAAGCATCCAGGTGTATCCATGAAAATTAAATTGAAGATCGTTGCAACCAGCAATCACAGATCCCAATACCATCAATACCATACTAAAACCTATTCCAAAAGAAACAGATTGACCTGATTTGAAAATTTAATTTTAACAAAATCTCTTTACCATCAAATAGATTATCTTCCAATTGCTGTTAAAACGGTACTCAAATTTTTGAATATTGTAACCTGATTAATAGCATCAAAACTACAAAATCTAAGTTTACTGGTACCATCGGAACTGAGATACTTTGCAATCTTAAACAAATACAAAATAAAAGATTTGTGCTTACGCAAAATTTCCGCTTATCAGCATTCCAACAAATAAAACATTCACTGGATACCAAATCTTTAAGATTGAATATTCCACATTCTCAATCTTGGAAGATTGTTTAATACAGAACCTTAATTTATGATAAAGATACCAAAAGTTGTAAAAAAATGTTGATAAACGAGTAAAGTTAGAGGTAATTTGAGCGAGAAAATTTCAAAAAGTGCTTTGTTGCTGAAAGTAGTAAGGAGACTGGAAATTGAATAACACAAGCAAGCAACAGTGCCCCAAAAGTATCCTTCTTTAAGAAGCATGAAATGATATTTGATTCAAACTGTGTTTGTGGCTCTTTAGTGTATTGCTCATGTGCATACTCACCTCATACGTTCCCTGCCAATTCCCAACGAGATGATTTGATCAAAAAAAAAATAATTGTTTGAAAAGAAATTCAATGGAGTTGGTGCTTGATCCTCAAATTCGTGATTGGGTATTATTCCCTATTATGCTCGTTATGTTTTTGGTTTCCATTTTGCGTCACAACATTACCAAACTTATGAGAGGAGAAGGTAAGAAGGGGAATATTAAGACCGTTCAAGAAGGGTACTGTATTCAACCATTTGAAATCTAATAAGTTCAAAGACAAATACTCTTACATGGTTAGATCCATCATGCGGGCGGGCAGTTCCACGGTCACGGTGGTCGGCCCGCCCGGCGGGCTGGACAGGTTCAGCGACCCATCCACGGTCGACACCCGCTGCCGCAGTCCGTCCAGGCCCGTGCCACCGGACGGATCAGCCCCGCCCCGGCCGTCGTCGCTGACGCGCAGCCGCAGGATCCCAGCCCGTTCGGTATCAATGCTTATTTCTATGACGTTCGCCGAGCTGTGCTTGATCGCGTTAGCGAGCAGTTCGGCGGCGCAGAAGTAGGCGATCGTCTCGATCACCGGTGACGGACGCGCGGCGACGTCGGCGCGCACCGTGGCCGGTATCGGGCTGGACGCGGCCAGCGACTCGAGCGCGTCGGCCAGACCAACCTCCAGCACCGGCGGGTGGATGCCACGAGCGATCCGGCGCAGGTCGGCCAGCGCCTCGGTCACCCCGGCCTGGGCCGCCTCGAGCAGCTCGGAAACCTCACCGTCGCCTTCCCCTGTCGCCTCCCGCGCCATCCCCAGCTGCATGTTGACGGCGGCCAGCCTGACCTGCGCGCCATCGTGCAGGTCTCGTTCCACCCGCCGCAGCGCGGCCATCGCGTCCTCGACCGCGATCGCCCTGGTCCGTTCCAGCTCACTGATCCGGCTCGGCCCGAGCAGCGCCCGCGCCAGCCGCTTGTCGACGGCGGTGATCCCCCGGGCCAGCCACACGCCGCCGAGCACGGAGGCCACGCCGATCAGCACGGCCAACGGCGTGGCCGCCAGCGAAGTGATCGCCAGGTGCCCGTTGGGAACCGGGCCCACCGCGATCAGCGGGCCGAGCTTCGTCCCGGCGGCGTGGTTGCGGAACAGCACCCACACCAGCGGGTAGCTGATGTCGGCCAGGCCGACGGCGACCGCGACGACGGACCAGCCCGCGACGATCCCCACCGGGAACTTCAGCACGCAGTACCCGACGGCCCGCCAGCCCGCGCGGTCCCGGAGCCGTTTGTCCAGCCTGCCGAGCACTCCTAGGCCGGGCTGAAATGGCACGGGTGCCCGGACACCCTCGAGACCGGCCCGCCGCAGCAGCCACCGGTGCAGCGCGCCGAGCCGCCGGGCCAGGGCCAGCACCCCGACAAGCATCAGCAGGCCGACGACGGTGCCGAGGACCGATCCCGAGATGACCAGCGCCGGTAGCAAAATCACCATAACCACGACGAACCCGGCTACCCCGGTGATCGCCCCGGCCGCGCAGTAGGCCACTTCACGGCGAGCCCGGCGGGTAAACGGCGCGCGGAACACCGCTGCCGTCACCCGCCGGACGCTCTCCATAGTGATCAATTGTTCCCCGTGTTCGCCGTTACGCGTCACGGCGAGCCAGAACCCACCCGCCGGCCGCCAGCGCGACCACCACGTACACACAGAGCATCCCCAGCCCGGCCCAGGCTGAGAGTGAATACGCTTCCGGCTTGACCGCGGTCAGCGAGTTCTCCGCGATGATCTCCGGCAGGAACTTCATCACACCGTTGTGCTCCCCCAGCGGCAGCAGGATCAGCGGGAGCACGAACACGATCCCGACGATCGCGGAGATCGCGCCCGCCGTGTGCCGGATGATCGCGGCCAGGCCCAGCCCGATGAGCGCGATCAGGGCCGGGTAGGCGCCGGCCATCAGCACCGCCCGCAGCACTCCCGGCTGGCCGAGAGTCGCGTGCACGTAGCCGTGCGGCACGGCCGACTGACCGGCCAGGAACGATGCGATGGCCAAGATCTCGCCGGTCGCCAGGGTCAGCGCGGTGATGACCGCCGCCTTGGCGGCCAGCACCCGGTCGCGGCGCGGCACGGCGGCGAAGGTCGCGCGGATCGACCCGCTGGTGAATTCGGTGCTCAGCGCCAGCACGCCGAGGATGCCGAGCGCCAGCTGCCCAAGTGCCAGGCCCGCGAACCCTTGATCGGTGGGATCGTAGGACGCGTCCGGGTGGGCCGGGGTATTGAGGCCGATCACGATGGCCAGGCCCACCATCCCGGCCGCGAAGATCGCGAGCGTCCACCAGGTCGACCGGACGCTGCGCAGCTTGCGCCACTCCATCAAAGCCACGGCGCTCATCACGCGACCCTCCCCTGGTACTCGTTGGCGGAATCGGTCAGCCGGAAGAACGCGTCCTCCAGCGACCCGGCGGACGCTGACAGCTCCGCCACGGTCGTCTGAGCGAGCAGCCGTCCCCGGCCGATGACGATCAGCTGGTCCGCGGTCATCGCGACCTCGCTGATCAGGTGACTGGAGATCAGGACGGTGCGGCCTTCGGCGGCCATCGACTGCAGCAGGTTGCGGATCCAGCGGATGCCCTCTGGGTCCAGCCCGTTGACCGGCTCATCGAGGATGACGACCCCCGGGTCGCCGAGCAGCGCGGCGGCGATGCCGAGCCGCTGCGCCATGCCGAGCGAGAACTTCCCGGCCCGGCGGCGGGCGACACTGGTCAGGCCGGTGATCGCGAGCACCTCCTCGACCCGCGCCGCCGGTATGTCGTTGGACGCGGCGAGCGAGAGCAGATGCGAGCGGGCCGAGCGTCCCGGGTGGAACGCCTTGGCCTCCAGCATCGCGCCGACCTCGCGCAGCGGCCAGCGCAGCTCCCGGTAGGACTTGCCATTGATGGTGGCCTGGCCCGCGTCGGGGCGGTCCAGCCCGATGATCATGCGCATCGTGGTGGACTTGCCCGCGCCGTTTGGCCCAAGGAAGCCGGTCACCGTCCCCGGCCTGACGGTGAAGGACACGTCCTGCACGGCTACGGTGCGTCCGTAGCGTTTGGTGAGGCCGCGCGCCGCGATCGTCGCGCCCGCCCCCATGGTGTCGCCAGTGGTCATTAGATCCTCCAGACGTGTTCGATTCGTCTCGAAGATCACGCTACGAACTGGGCGCCTGACACGGAACGGGGCTAATGCCCGACCACAACGGAGGTTTTCCCCAGGGTCACGGGCCCAGGTCACTAGGGAAGAAGAACTCGCCGTCGACCGCGAACGCCTCCGGGGTGTACGGCGGGATCCGGTAGGGCCTTACCGGCTCCGGCGGCGAGTCCTCACCGAACAGCAGGCGCGGCAGGTGCAACGGTTCCGGCAGCCGAGGCTCCACGGCCTTGAACCCGTCTGGCCCGCGGCGGCGGCGATGTTTCGGACGGCGGTTCGCGTCGGCCACCAGCACAACGGCCACGGCGGCCAGCGCGAGCGCGGATCCCGCGATCGTGGCGATCAGCAAAACAGCGGGCACGTGATCCCCGGCCGGAACCGGCGTCGCCCGTTGTGACACCGTAACGCGGGTAAGAGCCCGGCCCTGCGGGCTCGCCAGCCAGGCACGGTAGCTCGCGTACACCGGATTGGGCGTGCTGGCCGGCACCGGGAAGGCAGCCGCGTTCACCGCCTCGCTGAGCCGGACGATGCCGGAGCCGAACCAGTCGTTAGGCACCTTGCCGCCCGCTGGCTGCGCCGTTCCGATTATCCGCTGGACCACCTGGTACCAGGGCATCGACGGGTACCGGGACCTGATCAGCGCGGCGGTTCCCGCCACCAGGGCGCTGGCCGAGCGAGTGCCGTTCTCGGGGACGATCTCGCCGTTACTGCTCGAGCTGATCACACCCGCGCCCGGGGCGACGACGGTGAGGTAAGGCTCCGGTACATCCCCGGCCCACAGCCACTGGTTGCGCTGTATCGCCCCGACCGACAGCACGCCTGCGCAGGACGCCGGCTCGGACGGACTGCCCCCGATGAGATTCCTGCTCCCCTCGGCCGAGATGACCACGATGTCGCGCGACAGCGCGTAGCTGACCGCCGCCTGTTCCGCGGCGTCGCAGCCGGACGCGGACGGGGACGGATACACCTGGGAGATGTCGATGACCTGGACGCCGTGGTTCGCCGCGTACCTGATGGCCGCGGCGACGTTACCCGGTGCGGCGGTCCTGGCGGCCGCGCTGGTGGTGACCACCACCGGCATGATCTTCGCTTCCGGCGCGATCCCGACGACTCCCCCGGGGCTGTGACCCTGGCCGGCGATGAGCACGGCCATCTGGGTGCCGTGACCGCTGAAGTCCCGCTCTCCATCGGTATGCGCGCCGCCGCCGGGCACGACCGCGCCACTCAGATCGGGGACGTCGGCCTGCACCCCGGAGTCGAGCACTGCCACGGTGACACCGGCCCCCTGGGTCAGCGGCCACACCCGTGTCAGTATCTGCCAGGTGGTGAACCACCACTCACCCGCGAGCGGCTTGAGGCTGGTGTCGGCGGCCGCCGTCGTCGCGTGTACCGGCTCGGCCGTGGCGGGCGATGATATAGCGAATGACACCGCGACCGCCAGCGCAATCGCCACCGGCACCCGTCTGAGCCTCACAGTCACCGCCCTGAGCTCGGTAGGCCGCTTCCCCCGTGAGCACGGCCAAATGAAAGTTTCTCCCAGCAAACACTGACGACGCAGACGTCACCAGGTATGCACCGTTTGCGTCACGAGTTCGTCACACCTGACTCACGAGTAAGCACCGGGTCTTGACACAAGCGCAACGATCAACCACGAGTGTGAGAGTTAACGCTTAATGGACGAAAGCCCAACGCTTCAGGGATGAACATCCAACACTTAGTGGACGAACACCCAGGCAACCCGGTGCGCTCTATTTCTCCAGTCCGATAACCCGTAGGGTCTGGGGGTGATCACCGGCTCCAACCCTAGGGGGTCTGACCTTGACGATTGAGGTGAGCCGACGCCAGCTTCTGGCCTCGGCCGGCGGGGTGGCACTGGGCTCGTTCGCCCTTCCCTCCGCCTTGCGCAAACTCATTGACAACGCTCCGCCCTCAGCGCTGAGCGCTGAGCGGAAAGTGCTGCCCATTTCCGAGATCGAGCACGTGGTCGTGCTCATGCAGGAGAACCGGTCTTTCGACCACTACTTCGGTGCGATGCCCGGCGTCCGCGGTTTCGGCGACACGTCGGTGCCTAAGTCCCGCTTCTACCAGAAGGACACCAGCAATCCCGACGGGTACCTGCTTCCCTTCCACACCGACACCACCAGCACTAGCGCGCAGGCACTGCCGTCCAACAGCCACAGCTGGGGACCGCAGCACGATTCCTGGGACAACGGCGCGATGGACGGGTTCGTGAGCGCGCACCTGGAAGCCGACGGCGAAGCCGGCCAGTACACGATGGCCTACTTCAAGCGCGACGACGTTCCGTTCCACTGGGCGCTGGCCGACGCCTTCACCATCTGCGACGGCTACCACTGCTCGATGCTGGGCCCGACGTGGCCGAACCGGCTTTACCTGATGACCGGTCAGGTTGACCCCGACGGCGCCAACGGCGGCCCGGTCTACAGCAACTACGTGCCGTCCGAGGGATTCTCCTGGACGACGTACCCGGAGCTGCTGACCAAGGCGGGCGTGTCCTGGAAGGTGTACCAGGAGAACGACAACTACGGCATGAACGTGCTGGAGTACTTCGACCAGTACCAGAACGCGTCGACGTCCTCCCCGCTATACCAGAACGCCATGCGCTTCTACCAGGCCGGGCAGTTCGAATACGACGCGATCAACGGCCGGCTGCCGACGGTCTCCTACATCATCCCCACCTCATACCAGTCGGAGCACCCCGACTACATGCCGGCCGCCGGCGCCGACTACGTGGCCAGCAAGATCAACGCGATCGCGTCGAACCCCGAGCTGTTCGCCAAGACCGTCTTCATCATGATCTACGACGAGAACGACGGGCTCTTCGACCACGTGACACCGCCGACCGCCCCGGCCGGGACGGCGAATGAGTTCATCACGGTGGACAAGGTCAGTGCTCCGATCGGGCTCGGTTTCCGGGTGCCGTGCATCATCGTCTCGCCGTGGACGATCGGCGGCTTCGTCTGCCACGACACGTTCGACCACACCTCGGTCACCCGGCTGCTCGAGCAGGTCACCGGCGTGGTCAACCCCAACATCACCGCCTGGCGCCGGGAGACCGTCGGTGACTTCACCGCCGCGCTCGGCACCGTGCCGAACCGGAGGTTCCCGCGGCTGCCCGGCACGACGGCCGCGCTGGAACGCGCCGAGCAGCAGGTCCTTGAATTCAATCTTCCGCCGATCCCCGGCGCGGACCAGACGTTCCCGGTCCAGCCGGCTGGCAGCAAGCCGGTGCGGAACACGAAGGCCGCCACGAACGTCGTGGGAGTGTGACCAGGTGAAAGCACAGTTCTGGGCCAACCGCCGTACCCGGTATTCCGTGATCACCGGCGGCGCCGCGGTCATCGCCGCGGCCGCGGCCGCCGTCGCGCTCACCGTTCCCTCCGGTGCCGCCGCTCCCTCGCATAAGAGCGCGGCCTCCGGGCTGCACGTGAAGCTGATCTCCTCGTCCTGCTCTGGGCCGGCGGGCGCCGCCTACGTCTCGGACGCGGGCTGGGACGGCTTCGACGCCATCAACACCGCCAACTGCGACATCATCCAGGTTTACAACGTGGATGACCCGGCGGTGAAGGGCTTTTCCGACGACTACAACTATTCCTCAACCGACGAGGGCATCGCGATCCACGGCGACGAGCTGTACTTCGCCGACACCGGCACCAACACGGTGTCGGTGATCGACACCGCCGATCTCGACCCCAGCAACTACAACCCCAGCGAGACCGACATCCACGTGGGCTTCAACCCGCAGGAACTGGCGGTCTCCCCCGACGGCACCCAGCTGTGGGTGGCGAACACCGGCCCGCAGGCGGGCCAGAGCTCACCGGTATCCATCAGCGTGATCAACACCGCGACCGACAAGGTGACGGCCACGCTGCCAGTAGCGGGTAGCCCGCTGAACGTCGCGTTCTCGCCCTCGGGTGCCGACGCGTACGTGCTGACCGACCGGGGGCTGCAGGTGTACAGCACCGCCACGCACCGGATCGTGAAGGTCGTCGGGAACGTCGGCGGCCCGCACGGCATCGCGGTGTCGGCCGACGGGAAGTACGTGTACGTCACGGACACCACCGACAACACCCTGAAGGTGATCAGCACCAACGGGTACCGGGTGACCGCGTCCATCGGCGTCGGTGACCTGCCCTGGTCGGTCGTCGTCTCCAGCGACGGCAAGACCGCGTACGTGGCCAACCCCGACTCCGACTCGATCTCCGTCATCAGCACCGCGGCGGACAAGGTGACCGACACCATCGACGTGGCCGGCGGCCCGAGCGAACTCGCGCTGACCGCCGACGGCTCGCAGCTGTGGACCACCGAGATCACCAACGCCTACACCACGGTGATCGACACCGCCGGCGACTCCGTGGTCGGCAGCCTCAACCTGGGCGACGACGGAGCGAACTCCGGTGACGGCTACGGCCCGAACGGCATCGTCCTGTCCACCACCCCGACCCCCGGCTCCTGACACCGGCTCGTGGGGCTTTCCCGGAGTTCTTAGCCGGGAAAGCCCCACCTGCACGGCCAGGCACCGCTCACCGGTCCGGGAAACGCGATAGCCAATCGACATATCCGGCCCAGTCAGCCATGAAAGAATACGAGACAATAGCCGTACCGCCTGTTAGCCGCCACGCGCGTTTTTCCGCGAGGGGCAGGCACATGACCTGGAGATTCAACGGACTTCGCTGGCTCATGGCCTGTATCAGGTCCCTGACCTTGTGATGATTCGCACGTGAGATCCGCACGAAATCCGTGTAGCGCGCGGCCGTCCATGCCTGGGCATCGTCCGATATAAGGTCGACGGCGCTAGCGAGTTCGCTCCCTTGCGGCTCCGCGTGCCTGTCCGCGAGACGCTCGGTCCACCAGGAGCTCCACTGGTCCGCTATGAACGACCGGTCGACCAGCTCCATCCGCCGTTTGGTGATTTCCGGAGCGAGCGGCGGAAGATCCGGCGCCATGACGGGAGCGAGATCGTAACGGTCACGCACATACAGGCAGTAAACGAGTTCCTTCCCGGAATCGAGCCTCACTTCCCATTTACTGGATTCACCTTGCGAGGGGTCGAACATCTGATGTGACACTCGATTCTGACGATAGTGGCGGGTACCATTCTCGAAGAATGGTACCCGCCGTCCTAACCTAGTACAATGTCGTGGACTCCCACGGGCCACCCGACTCGCAGTAGCCGCCGTCGTCCATCAGCACCCAGCTGCTGGTGCTCACTTCTCGGTAGGAATACCCGGTCGGCCCGTGCCAGGTGTCTCCGGACTGCTGCCAGCCAATCGTTCCGTTGGTAGCGTTGTAATTGTCGATGTTGCCGACGCCGTCGTTGTCGACGAAGTACATGTACCATTCGCCTTCAATCGTCGGGTTGACGACGTAGTAGCCGCTCTCGTAGGACGCCCCGTACTTCGGAGACGCACTCCGTGCCCCAAAGGCGCTGTAGTACATGTAAGACGAGCCGCAGTTCCCGTAGACCACCGGGTCACTGGCGGGCGAGAAGGTGGTGCGGCTGCCGATCTTTACCGAGTACTCCTGCCCCTTCGAGTTCTTGAGTATCTCGTATCCGTGAGCTTTCGCCACCGCGACGTTGAAGCCCGTGATGTGCATCTCCTGGGTATACATATGCCCAGAGGGCGCGGGCCGGGTTGAGGTAGTCGCTTGCGTTCGAGCGACCGATGCCGACGCGGCGGGTACCACCGCCGCGGTTAGGCCGATTAGGCCCAGGATCAGAGTTAGTGCTGTGAGGGTCTTTCGCATTGCCCCGCCTTTCTTAGTGCCGTGCCGGGACGGGCTGGTTCGCATCGGAAAACCCCAGGCCCCGTGAATGCGCGTATAGTTCCGAGTGCCGGGATGTGTCACCGGAGTTTTGAAAAAGCAGCAAAGTTTTCTGCGCCAATTCTTGAGTGCGGAGTTCCCCGCGGGACGTTACAACATTTCTCCCATAACGACGCGCTCCATCTCCCGGCCGCCACGGACCGGCACGGTCAGCACCCGCAGCCGACGGCCGGACTGGCCGATGACCGCGACCAGCCGGTACCGCCGCCCGCGGGCGGGTGCGGGCACGGTGAAGACGGCGGACTCCCCCGCGGGCACAATGCCCACCGTGTCCTGCTCGCCCGCCCGGTACTTGCGGCCCCGGGTGCGCCACGGCACCCGGGCGGTCAGCGTCCCCGCCGTCAGGGTTGCCCGCACCCGCAACCCCACCATTACCGGCACGGTCGAGGGGTTGCGAACCGTGGCGACCACCACCGGGCGAGTCTCGTCCGGCTGCCCGGCAGGGGCAATCGCCGCGGTCACCCTCGCGTCGGACGGCTGGTCCCCGTCACGGAGCGCGGTGATACCGATGGCGGCCAACCCAGCCCACACCACGAGAGCGACGATCGCGATCAGCCCTGCCAGCACCGTGAAACCTCCTTATTGGCTAACACCACCGAGCGTGTCATAATTGGCATCATCATGACAGTGCCAATCCGGTCATCGCTGGCTGGTTCCGGGGCGATCTCGGCCCCAGCGCTCACCGACCTGCTCGGCCACTGGTCGGCGCCCGAGGGACCGCTGTACCGGCTGCTGTCCGGACGGCTGGCCCGGCTGGCCGACACCGGAGCGCTCACCGCGGGACTACGTTTGCCCGCCGAACGCGATCTGGCCGCCCAGCTCTCGGTCAGCCGGAACACGGTGACCATGGCCTACCAGACGTTGCGCGACGAGGGGATGGCGGAAAGCAGGCAGGGGTCGGGGACCAGGATCGTGCCGCACCGGACCACGCCGGCCGCCACGCACCGGGCCAATGGATTCTTCACCAACTTGCTGGAGTCTTCGCGCGTCCACGCCGACCTCACGTTCGCGCAAGGCGAGTGCGCGCCGCAGGTCGCCGCGGCCGTGGCGGACCCGTCCTCGGTGCTCAGCCGGGCCAAGCTCCAAGCGATCACCGGGGCGCATGGCTACTACCCGCTCGGGTTTCCCGCGCTGCGCGCCGCGATCGCCAAGGTGCTCACCGAGCGGTATGGCGTCCCCACCACGGCCGAGGAGGTCATGGTCACCACCGGCGCGCAGCAAGCCCTCGACCTGCTCGCCCGCGACGAGGTGCTGCCCGGCGGGGCGGCCATCGTGGAGGAACCCACGTTCGCGGGGATGATCGACAGCCTGCACCGGGCCGGCGCACGGCTGGTGGGGCTGCCGCCCGGCGACCACGACGACACCCTCGAGCGGCTGGTAGACGCCCACGCCCCGGCACTGGTGTACCTCGTTCCCACCCATCACAACCCGCTCGGCCTGGTCATGCCTGAGCAGGTCAGGCGGCGCGTGGTCCGGCTCGCCAGCCGGCACCCGGGCACCACGTTCATCGACGACATGGTCTCTGACGGACCTGGCGCTCACCGACGCGCAGCGGCCGCCGCCGCTGGCCGCGCTCGCTCCTCGCCAGCCGAACATCGTGACCGTCGGGTCACTGTCCAAGGGGTACTGGGGCGGGCTGCGCATCGGCTGGGTTCGTGCACCCGCTGGCGTCATCGGACGACTGGGCGCGGCCAAGGCCGTCGCCGACCTCGGCAGCCCGCCGCTGGGTCAAGCCGTCGCGGCCGCGCTGATCAGCGAGCAGCACGACGACATCGTCAAATGGCGCCAAGACTGGCTGCGGACCCGTTACGACGCGCTGACCGGCGCGCTGGCCGAGCAGTTGCCCTCGTGGCAGTGGCCACGCCCGGAGGGCGGCTCGGCGATCTGGGTGCGCATCCCATCCGCCGTCGACGCGTTCACCCAGGCGGCGCTGCGGGCTGGGGTCGCGGTGCTGCCGGGCCGGCTGCTCACCGTTGGCTCCAAGCCAAGCGACCATCTGCGGCTGGCGTTCACCGCCGACCCCGCCGTCCTCGTCGACGCGGTGGCGACGCTCGCGACTGTACCGGGGGCGGTCCGCGGCTTACGATGGTGGCACCCGCTCCGCCTCCCCCCTTGCTGCGATGGAACACGAATACCTGTCGGTCGCGATCTCCAGCGGCCACGCGGCCCGAGTCCTGCCGCGCTGGGCCGCCCGCGCCATGCGTGATGTCGCCGACGGCCGCCGCTCGCTGCGCGCCGCCGTCCATCCGCTTGGTTTCACCTGCCTGCCCGTCGTGCGCGAGGGGCATTACGGCGTCTGCGTGCACGTGTGGCAGCCAGGCCAGCCGCGCGCCACGTCGACCACGTCCCAGGTGCACGCGCACAGCTGGGACCTGGTGAGTTACGTGCTGTTCGGTCAGCTCCGCAACGACCTGCCCGTGGTGACCGACACCGACCCGGCCCACCCGACCGCCCGGCGGGTGCTGGAGGTGCGCAGCCGGGGTAACACCGACGACATCGTTCCCACGTCACGGCTGGTCAGCTGCGAGGAAGGCGACTCCGAGCTGGCCGTCTCCGACGACGTGTACCGGGTGCCGGCCGGCACGTTCCACAGCAGCGTCGCCGGCTCCGACGGGGCGACCGCCACTGTCGCGCTCGGCACCATGGTGTCCGGCGGCGCCGACCTGTCGCTTGGCGACCTGACGTCCGGGACCCACCGGGTGCGGCGCACCAGGCTCGGCGCGCGGTACACGCAGGATCTGGCGCGGATGGTGGCCGACCGGTACCGGGCTACGTGATCAGCAGGGCGGCGGCGGAGACGGCGATGCCGGTGACCGCCAGGCCCGCCCCGGTGAGCATGAACGTGCGCAACGGCACGCGTACCCCCGCGCTCCGGCAGCGTTCGTAGCACAGCAGCGTGGCGAGTGACGCCCACGGGGTGATGATGGGACCGATGTTGGTGCCGATCAGCAGTCCGAGCAGCTGAGTGTGATTGGCCAGCGGTACCACCGCCTCACCGGACAGGTAGGCGGGCAGGTTGTTCACGATATTCGACAGACCGGCGCCGACCGCCGCCGCCCGGAAGGTGCCGTCCGCGCCGCTCGAGGTGCCGATCAGCGCCGACAGCACGGGGTTGAGCAGGTGCAGGCTGATGGTCTGCATGACGAGGAACAGTCCGGTGACGAACACCGGCAGCCGCCACGGGATCAGCGACCAGCGCAGCTCGCAGCGCCGCCGTATGACGAACGCGGCGAGCAGCACCACCATCGCGATCGCCGACGCCACCTGCAGCGGGACACCGCCGAGTAGCGCCCCGATGAAACTCGCGCAGGCCACGGCCGCCACCCGCAGCAGCACGGTGTCCGGCGCCCGGAACGGCGGCGGCGGGACGTACTGGTCCGCGCCGCGGCGGCGGCGGTTCCAGTAGAACAGCCACAGGAACAGGCTCGTCGCCGCGATCGAGCCGACCTGGGCGAGCCACATCCGGCTGGCGAACTCGACCGGCGCGAGCGCGACGCGGTTCGCGGCCAGGAGGTTCGTCAGATTCGACACGGGCAGCAGCAGGCTGGCGGTGTTCGCCAGCCACGTGGTGGTCATCGCCAGTGGCAGCGGCGGCACGTCCAGCGAGACGGCCAGCGCCAGCATCACCGGGGTGAGCAGCACGGCGGTGGTGTCCAGGTTCAGCGTGATCGTGGTGACCGACGCGAACACCACGCAGAGGCCGAACAGCGCGGCGAACCTCCCGCCGGCGGCCCGCGCCAGCCGCGCCGCGATCACGTTGAACAAGCCGGCCGCGGCGGTCAGCTCGGCGAGCACCAAGACCGTGGCGAGAAACAACAGGATCGGCCAGATCCTGCGCATGATGTCACCCGCGTCGCTGGTGGGCAGCAACCCGGTGCCGACGCAGATACCGCCGGCCACCAGCAGGATGATCGCGATCCAGTCGAGCGCCCCGAACTTGGGCGCGTTCTTCGCCGGGCGGTTCTGGTCGTCTCCCGTCGTGATCGTTTCTGACTGCTGCGGCGACACACTTTTCATCGTTTCACATCGCGAAGCCGTTCACTCTAGCGGCACTCCGTGGCGGCTAGCGATACTTATGTAATGGCGGAAAGAGCCCAGCGGCCGCAAGTGGACTTCTTCGTCAGCTATTCGCCGGCGGATGAGGGCTGGGCGAGCTGGATCGCCTGGGAGCTGGAGAGCGCTGGCTACCGCACGGTCCTGCAGGCCTGGGACTTCGTTCCTGGCACCAACTTCATCGACTTCATGGACCGCGGTCTCACCCAGGCCCGGGCGGTGATCGCGGTGCTGTCGCACGCTTACCTGAAGTCCAGGTACGGACGCCTTGAGTGGCAGAGCGCGATCCGCGCGGACCCGGATGACCCGTCCCGCAAGCTGATCACGGTCAAGATCGACGACAGCCCGCTGGAGGGCCTGCTCGCCACGATCACCTACGTCAACCTGGCGGGCGTCACCGATCCGGCGACCGCGCGTGGTCGGCTGCACGGCCGGGTCCGGCAGGCGATGGCCGGGCGCGCCAAGCCGTCTGGTCCGCCCGGTTTCCCGTTTCCTGGTGCCCGGGACGTCGGCGGCGAGCCTGGTCCGCTTTTCGACGACCACGGCTGGACCGACGACGCCCCGCGCAGCCGGCGCAAGCCCGCCACCGCCCCGGTCTACCCGGCCGGCCATCAGGCCGAGCCGCGGGCCAGGACGGCGTTGTCCATCCTGCACGTCGCCGGACCGCGTTTCGGCCGCGGCCAGACCGAGCGCGGGCTGCCGTCGGACGCGGCCGCGCTGCAGGAACGGATCTGGGCCGGAGTCACCCAGCTGGCCGACTCCGGACTCCCCCAGCCCGAGCTGCTGGTGATCAGCGGCGACCTGACAGAAACCGGCAGCCCGCGCGAGTTCGACCAGGCCGTCACGTTCGTCACCGGGCTGCGGGCCGCGCTCGGCCTGGAATCCGGCCGCACCATCCTGGTGCCCGGCGGGCACGACGTGACCAGGCGGGCCTGCGAGGCGTACTTCGCCAACTGCGAGGCCGATGACGTGCCGCCGCGCCCGCCGTACTGGCCCAAGTGGCGGCACTTCAGCCGCGCGTTCGAGGAGCTGTACCGCGGTCTTGAGTCGGTGGCGTTCGACCGGTCCGCGCCCTGGACCCTGTTCGCGGTGCCTGAGCTGCGGACGGTGGTCGTCGGCGTCAACTCCACCATCGCCGACAGCCACCGCCCGGAAGACCACTACGGCTGGATCGGGGAATCGCAGGCCGCCTGGTTCGCCGAGCGGCTGCGCTCGTATGAAGAGGCGGGCTGGCTCCGGCTGGCGGTCACCCGGCACGCGCCCGGCGAACTGCGCGACGTCGGCACTCTGGACCGGCTGCTCGGCCGCCGGGCCAACCTCTGGCTGCACGGGCCGGGAACCACCGTCGCGCTGGAATCCGGGCTTGTGACGTCGGGGGCAGGCTGGGCGGGGCAGCACCGGCTGGTGATCCTCGGGGCCGACGCGCTGACGCTCGCTGGCGATCAGGTCGATCCGGTGACCACCGCGGTCAGCTGGCACGCCGCCGACGGCACCTTCACCCCCGCCGCGGCCGCGCGTGACTCGGCGGCGGCGCCGCACGAGCTGGTCTCGCCCGACTCGGTGACCGGCCGCGCGGCCACCCCGGCCGGCCAGCTGCTCGGCCGGCTGGCCGAGGTCGTGGAGGCCGGGTATCCCGGTGCTAAGGTGCGGACGGTCACCGAGCATCCGCCGCACCTGCTCGTCACCCGCACCGAGGACGGCTTCGTCCGGCAGTGGCGGATCGGCGCGCACGTCGGCGAGGTCACCCGCAGCGACGTCGACAACTTCGTCGCGATCTTGCACACCGGCGAGCCGGAGGCCGGTTCTGAGTTCGTCTACGAGGGACCGCGGCCTCCCCAGACGCTGCGCGACGAGGCGCTGCGCCGCGGCGTGCGGCTGCGCAGCTTCATCGAGTTCCAGGGACTGCTCGACCTCAGCGACTACGTGGCCCGGCAGACCGTCCGGCTCAGTTCCGACTCCCGGTACCCGCCCGGGCTCTACGTACCGCAGCGGTTCCGCGACGTGGACACGCCGGACGCGCCGCCGAGCGAAGACCTGGTGGAGGAGCTGCTGCAGCAGCTCGCCACGCCGTACGGCCGGTTCGTGCTGCTGCTCGGCGACTTCGGCCGCGGCAAGACCTACGCGCTACGCGAGCTGGCCCGGCACATCCCCTCCCGGCTGCCGCACCTGGTGCCGATCTACATCGAGCTGCGCGCGCTGGACAAGGCGCACACGGTCGACGGGCTGGTGGCCGCGCACCTGGCCAACCACGGCGAGGAGCACATCGACCTCAAGGCCTTCCGCTACATGCTGCGGCAGGGCCGGATCGTGCTGCTCTTCGACGGCTTCGACGAACTGGTCACCCGGGTCAGCTATGACCGCGCCGCGGATCACCTGCGTACCCTGCTGGAGGCCGTCGAGGGGTCGGCGAAGGTGATCCTGGCCAGCCGCACCCAGCACTTCAAGTCGCACGCGCAGGTGCTCACCGCGCTCGGTGAACGCGTCGACCTGCTACCGCACCGCCGGGTCCTCGACATCGCCGAGTTCACCGAGGCGCAGATCCGCGCATACCTGGCGAACCGCTATGACAGTGAGACCGAGGCGGACGAGCGGATCCGGCTGCTGCGCGGCGTCCAGGACCTGCTCGGCTTGTCGCGGAACCCGCGGATGCTGGGCTTCATCGCCGACCTGGATTCCCAGCGGCTCGCCGCCGTCGCCAGCGCCGGGCCGGCGCTGTCGGCGGCCGCGCTGTACCAGACCCTGCTCCAGGGCTGGCTGAGCTACGAGGAGAACCGGACCCAGGGAATGCCCGGCAGTCCCACTGGGCTGAAGGTGGCCGAACTGTGGCGGGCGGTCACCGCGCTGGCCATGCGGGTGTGGGACTCGGGCGAGCCGTTCCTGCGGCTGGCCGAGATCACCGAATCGCTCGGCACCTCGCTCGTCGAGCTGACCAGCGAAGCCGCGCAGCCAGACTCCCAGACGGCGCACACCGTCGGGACTTCCAGCCTGCTGTTCCGCACCGACGAGGGCCTGTTCGGTTTCATCCACTCCTCGGTGACCGAGTTCCTGATCGCCCGCGAGATCGCCCGGCTGCTGGCCGAGGAGCCCGATCCCGGTGTCTCGCCCGCTCCGCTGTCGCGACGCCAGCTGTCCCAGCTCACCGTGGACTTCCTGTGTGACCTGGCCGATACCCGCCGCTGCCAGCGGTGGGTGGAACAGGTGCTGACCGACGCCGGTGCCGACAGCGTGGTCCGCGCCAACGCGCTGAAGATCGCCACCCGGCTGCGCACTCCCGCCCGCACCAACCTGCGCGGCGCGCTGCTGCAAGGCGAGGACCTGTCCTACCGCGACCTGCGCCAGGTGGACCTGTCCGACGCCGACTTGACCGACGCCCGGCTGATCGGGGCGAATCTTTCCGGCGGCAACCTGCGCGGCACCACGCTGGTCGGAGCCCGGCTCGACGAGGCCAACCTGGCCGGCGCGGACCTGCGCGACGCCGACCTGCGCGGGGCCCGGCTGACCCGCGCCGACCTGCGCGGCGCGGAGCTGGCCGGTGGCCGGTGGACCCGGGCCGCGCTCATCGACGTGGTTGCCGACCAGGCCACCCTGGAGGCGCCGGAACTGCGGGACGCGGCCGTCGCGCCTGGACAGCCGCTGATCACCGAGGGGGCGCCCGCGTCGGTCAGCGTGCCGTACGGCTACCACTTCGAGACCGCCCGGCTGCCGGAACCGATCTCCTGGTCGCCGGACGGCGGGGTGCTCGCGGCCGGCTGCGAGGACGGCGGGGTGCTGCTCACCGACGCGGTCACCGGGCTGCCGCTGCGCACCCTGCGCGGGCACCACGGCCGGGTGTACGCGGTCCGCTACGCTCCCGGCGGGCAACTGCTGTTCACCGCCGCCAGTGACGGCACACTGCGCGGCTGGAACCCGGTCACCGGGGACTGTGTCATGACCGTCGAGCTCAGCGACAGCGGTGGGGTCTGGCCGCTCGCCGTCGGCCGGAGCATGGTCGCGGCCGGCACCGAGGACGGCATTGTCCGGCTGATCGAACCGAGGACCGGACGGATCCGGCAGAAGCTGACCTGCTCGCCCGGGCTGGTGTACACGGTGGCGTTCAGCCCGGACGGCGGCCAGGTCGCCACCGGCGACTCGGCCGGTGACGTGACGCTGTGGGACGTGCCCTCCGGTGAGCCGGTGCACCGGTTCCAGGTGCCGGGGCGACCGGTGTTCCGCGTCGCGTTCAGCCCGGATGGGTCGCTGCTGGCCTGCGGCGACGCGAGTGGCACGATCTCGCTGTGGGACGCCGACAGCGGCGTGCGGCACGCGGAGCTAACCGGCCACACCGCCCGGGTCTACTCACTGTCGTTCCACCCGCAGCAGCAGCCGCTGCTGGCCAGCGGTGACGTCGACGGCGGCGTGCGACTGTGGGACACGCTGACCGGCCAGCCGCGCCGGGTGCTGTCCGGGCATCGCGGCGGCATCTACCGGGTGCTGTTCTCCCCCGACGGGTCGCTGCTGGCCAGCTGTGACAGCGACGGCGCGGTCCGGGTGTGGGACCCGGCCAGCGGGCAATGCCGTCACGCGATCGACGCACACCGGTCCTCGGTGTGGCCGCTGGCGTTCTCGCCCGATGGCCGGCGGATGGCGACCACCAGCAACGACGGGACAATCCGGTTCTGGGACCCGTATACCGGCCGGTGTACTCGCACGCTGCGCGGCCACGGCCGCCGGGTCAACTCGGTCACCTTCAGCGCCGACGGTGAACTGCTCGCCGCCAGCGGCAGCGACGGCGTGCTCCGGGTGTGGGACGCCGCGCGCGGGGAGCTGGTCAACGACCTGCACGGGCCGTCGGACCTGCTGGTCGGCGGGCTGTTCGCGCCGACCGGACGGATACTCGCCGCGCCGGGCAATGACGGTGGCATGCACATCTGGGACGCGGGAAACGGCGGCTACCAGCGGGAAATGAACGTGGAGACCGAGCACGTCTGGGCGGAAGCGTTCAACCCCGCGAGCGACCACCTGGCCACCGCCAACGACGACGACACCGTGCGGGTGTGGTACCTGCCGACCGGACGGCACACCGTCACGTTCTCCGAGCACTCCGGCCGGGTGCGGTGCATCGCGTTCA
Organism: uncultured Actinomycetota bacterium; assembly: GCA_963743085.1. Taxonomy (GTDB): domain Bacteria; phylum Actinomycetota; class Actinomycetes; order Streptosporangiales; family Streptosporangiaceae; genus JBEKHI01. The sequence continues at coordinate 58,970 of CAVUOU010000054.1, read as the reverse complement.
GCCCGGATGGGGCGGTGGTCGCGACCGGCTGCGACGACCGCAAGGTGCGGCTGTGGGACGCCGCGTCGGGCAAGGTCCGCCTGGTGCTGCCCGGGCACGAGAACCGGGTCTACGCGGTGGCCTTCAATCCCGATGGGTCGGTGCTGGCCAGCGCCAGCACCGACGGCACGATCCGGCTGTGGGACGCGGCCACTGGCGGGGAGATCGCCAGGATCGACGCGGGTACCGGTCCGCTGTGGGGACTGGCGTACCATCCGGACGGCTCGATGTTCGCGGTGGCGGGTGGGGACGGCACCATGACCGTATGGGACGCCAGCGGCAGGTTGCTGGGATCGGTCCAAGCGCACGCGCGCCGGGTATCAGCGGTGGCCTTCAGCCGTAGCGGCGCGCTGCTGGCCAGCGGCGGCGACGACGGATCCGTCCGCCTCTGGCGCACGGATTCCGCGGCGGACCCGGTGATCGCCGCGCACCTGACCCTGCTTGGCCTGCCGGAAGGCTGGGCCGCCTTCTCCCCCGACGGCCGTTACAAGTCCGGCGGGGCCGCCTCCGGCGAGTTCTGGCACGTCGTGGGTCTGTGCCGCTTCGAACCAGGTGAACTCGACCCCTACCTTCCCGACGTCCGGCGGCTCCCCCCAGACGCGCTGTTCTAGGGGACCCCCGCTCGCCCCTGGGTCCGGCAGTGAAACGGCAGTGCTGCGACAGTGATCCGGCAGCGGTTCCCGGTATGCCTGTCGGCATGATCAGAAAACTACGCGGGATGGGCCTGATCGTGATTCCGGCCCTGGCGGTGGCGGCGCTGCTCGGCAGCGTCATGCCGGCCAGCGCCGCAACCGGCCCCGACGGGTTCACCATCCTCTACGCGGACTCCGGAAACATCGTGCATCACTGCGAGGTCCTCGGCACGGACGGCACCGACCAGCAGGCGGTGGTGTGCGTCGACATCGTGACCGGCGAGACGAGCGACGGGTACTACGCCGAGGGAGAGGTCGAGGCCTACTGCCAGACAACCGGAGGCGTCACGATCCAGTGCCACGGCATCTACCTTGATGGCCTGTTCGCCAATGCGGGCTCCTCCGGGTACGCCGCTACTACAGAAGGATGCAGTGATATCAGCGGTCCCGCTTGTCCCACCGGCCGCTTGGTACTTTCTATCTGGTCGTACGACTACACGTCCGGGCAGGACTGCACGACTACCTCCACCCATGACGTATGGGACGAAGTGGTCGGCGACACCGATATCACTACATACAACGGGAGTTACGAGGTCGAGCTCACTGGCGCCAATGACGGCAGCAGCTACACCTCGGGTCACTACTGGGTTTGCGCCTGACCGACCATCGCCCTTCGGCGGGAAAGTCCTGGTTTCCGGGGAGTAAATGGCCCCGGAAACCAGGCTGCGCAAGCCCTCCGCCCCTCTCCTACCCGCCGTCGATGACCCACCACTGGGGCTACAGCGCCAGCGATGACCCACCGCTGGGGTCGCCTACCAGGGGCGGAGCGCGGCAACGACGTGATTTTGCCCTCTTTTGCTAACCGGCGGGCGGTGCTACTAAGGGACATATGACGCAAACCGAGCGACGTAGTACCCAGTGGTTCGGAGCGTCCGGGCGCGGCGGCATGACCTACCGCGGCTGGATGCGCAGCCAGGGATTCACCCCGGAGGTGTTCGACGGCAGACCGGTGATCGGGATAGCGACGGCCTGGTCCGAACTGGCGCCGTGCAACGTTCACTTGCACCGGGTCGCCGAGTCGGTCAAGCGCGGAGTATGGCAGGCGGGCGGCTTCCCGCTGGAGTTCCCGGTGATGGCCCTGGGCGAGACGCTGCTGCGGCCCACCGCGATGCTCTACCGGAACCTGCTGGCCATGGAGGCCGAGGAGCTGTTTCGCGCCAACCCGCTGGACGGCGTCGTCTTGCTGTCGGGTTGCGACAAGACGACGCCCGGTCTGCTGATGGCGGCCTCGAGCACCGATCTCCCGGCGGTCATGGTGACCGGCGGGCCGATGCTGAACGGCAAGTACCGTGGCCAGGACATCGGCTCGGGCACGGCGGTGTGGCGACTGGAGGAGGACCTGGTCGCGGGCCGGATCACCCAGGCCGAGTGCGAGTTCGCCGAGGGCTGCATGGCCCGGTCCAACGGCCACTGCATGACGATGGGCACCGCGTCGACGATGGCGTCGCTCGCTGAGGCGCTGGGGATGCAGCTGCCGTACTCCGCGGCCTGGCCGGCCACGGACGCGCGCCGCTACGAGACCGCGCAGCGGGCCGGGCAGGTGATCGTGGACCTCGTTCGAACAGGATCTGCGCCCCTCGGCGATCATGACAAGGACGGCGTTCGAGAACGCGATCCGGGTGAACGCCGCGATCGGCGGCTCAACCAACGCGGTAATCCACCTGCTGGCGATCGCTGGCCGGCTCGGCGTGCCGCTGAGCATCGATGACTTCGACGTCATCGCCCGTGACATCCCGACCTTGGTCAACCTGCAGCCGTCCGGCGAGTACCTGATGGAGGACTTCTGCTACGCCGGTGGCCTGCCCGCCGTCATGCGCGAACTCGGGGACCTGTTGCACGGCGACGCGGTCACCGTAACCGGGCGCACCGTCGCGGACAACGTGGCGGACGCGGAGTGCTGGAACAGGTCGGTGATCCACGCTCTAGATGATCCGTTCCAGCCGGCCGGATCCGGCACCGCGGTGCTGCGCGGGAACCTGGCGCCCGGCGGCGCGGTACTCAAGCAGTCCGCGGCCTCACCACAGTTGCTCAAACACCGGGGCCAGGCCGTGGTCTTCGATTCCCCCGAGGCGTATCACGCGGTCGTCGGCGAGCTGGATATCTCCGAGGACTCGGTGCTGGTGATCCGCTACTGCGGGCCGCGTGGCTACCCCGGCATGCCCGAAGTCGCCAACGTTCCGCTGCCGAGAAAGCTGCTGCTGCGCGGGATCCGCGACATGGTACGGATCTGCGACGGCCGGATGTCGGGCACCGCGTACGGCACCGTCGTACTGCACGTCGCGCCGGAAGCGGCCGCGGGCGGACCGCTGGCCCTCGTCGAGACCGGCGACTGGATCACCCTCGACGTCCCCGCCCGCGCCCTGACGCTGGAGGTCACCGAGGATGAGCTGGCCCGGCGCCGTGAAGCGTGGGATCCGCCGGCCCCGTCCGCCAGCCGAGGCTGGACCCGGCTGTACACCGATCACGTCCAGCAGGCCGACACCGGCGCCGACCTCGACTTCCTCATCGGCGGCAGCGGCTCAGAGGTCCCGCGTCAGTCGCACTGACCTGTTCGGCCCGAGCCTGACCGCTCAGCCAGCCAGCAGCTTTCTGGCGCGCAGCGCCACCTGGAGCTCGAACCTCATGTCTGGATCACGCAGCTGGTCACCGAACAGCTCGTAGATCCGCCGTAGCCGGTACCGCACCGTCTGCGGGTGGACATGTACCTGATGCGCCACCTCGGCGGCGTTTTCTCCGAGCTGCAGCCAGGCGAGCAGTGTGTCGGCCATCCGGTCCCGCTGCGCGGGCCGTAGCCGCGCCAGCGGCGCGAGGCGGGCCGCACGCAACATTCCGGCGAGGTCCTCGTCGGCGAAGATCAACAACGTCGACAGGTGCTGATCGCAGCGGACCGGCGCCCCTGTCACACCGATCACGCCACTGCGGGCCAGGGCGAGCGCTTGCCTCGCCCACCGCAGGGACGTCGCCGCGCGCGACAGCGGGACAGCGGGGCCAACCGCCGCCGTGATGCCCCGCAGCGCGCGGTCGATCGCGGCCGGACGCCCTGGCCCGCACGGATCGGGGACGATCAGGCGCGGCTCGAGCGAGGTCCAGTCCGCCAGTACGTCAGGCGGCAACGCATGTCCCGGCGGTGTCGACGACACGGACGACACGGACGACACGGCTGGGTCAAGCACTACCACCGCCACCTGCGCCGGTAGTGGCCAGCCCGCCACCTGGGCGTCAGCGATAAGCTCTGGCCCGGCCTGCGGTTCGGCCAGGATCGCGGCGACCAGGCGGCGGCGGGGGTTCTCCCCGATCTGGGTGGTTGCCTCCGCGTAGCCCTTGGCACACGCGGCCGCCAGCTCATCCAGGTACCCGAAGATGGCCTCGCCGACCCGGGTCAGTTCTCGCGTGTCGAGTTCGGCGTCCGCCTCGCACAGCCAGCGCCACGCACACCGGGCTCCCAGCCGGAGCGCGTTCTGCAACACGTCCAAGGGCCGGCCTTCACCAGCCGCCGCGTACCCGAGTGCCCGGAACTCCGCGACGATGGCCTGCGTCGACGTCTCTGGCTGCGTGATATGCGCGATGAACCCGGCAACCACGTGGGTAACCGCTTCGGTGAGCCACTGCTGATAGTCCGGGCGTTCCGCGCTCGCGTATTCCGGCACCCCATGCCCGATGACCTCGACCATCTCGGGAATGGCGTCGCCCAGCCGCGCCCGCACCGCGGCGACGGTCTCTGTTCGGGAGACCCTCACAAGCTCCTGCACGACAGCTCACCGCCTGGACGTTCGATCCGCCCGTGACCTGGTTAACCCATAGGTTACCAGCAAGTAACTTTCGCGTCACGCCCCTGTTTTGTCGAGAATTGACAATTTCACGCCGGGACTCGTTGCGTCAGCACATAACGCCACGAGACGCTACGGTGTGTAATGCGGGCATGCACAAGTTTTCTGCCTTCAGGCTCCTGTCCGCGACCGCTGTCGCGGCCGCACTCGCAGGCCTGGCGCTCGTGGTGGCCCCGGCCAGCGCGGCCCGCGCGCAGACCACGCTGCCGGTCAACTGGGACTTCGCGGCCGGCGCCCTCCTCACCTTCAACTCCCCCGACACTCCGCCACCGGGTGCCGACAACTGGAGCTGCCGGCCGACGACGACGCATCCCTACCCAGTCATCCTGGTGAATGGCACGTTCGCTAACGAGGACGACAACTGGCAGGCGGCGTCACCGTTGCTGGTCAACAACGGTTACTGCGTCTTCACCTTCAACTACGGCGGGACCGGCGACTTCACCTCGACCGGCGACATCGCCACCTCGGCCGGAGAGCTAGCCACGTTCGTCAGCCAGGTACTCGCATCGACCGGCGCGGCAAAGGTCGACCTGGTCGGCCACTCTCAGGGTGGCATGATGCCGCGGTACTACCTGAAGTCCCTGGGCGGCGCCCAGTACGTGAACACGCTGGTCGCGCTGGCGCCCAGCAATCACGGCACCACGCTCGACGGCCTGACCAACCTGGTGACCGCGTTCGGCGCGGCCGGCCTGGTGAACAGCGCGCTCAATGCGGACTGCACGGCCTGCGTCGAGCAGGAGGCCGGTTCGGCGTTCCTCACCAACCTCAACGCGGGCGGCGACACGGTCGCCGGCGTGAACTACACGGTCATCGAGTCGATCTACGACGAGGTCGTCACGCCTTACACGTCGGCTTTCCTGTCCGGCTCCCACGTCACGAACATCACCCTGCAGAACCAGTGCCCGCTGGACCTGACCGATCACCTGGAGATCGCCGCCGACCCGGTGGCGCTCGCGGACGTGCTGAACGCGCTCGATCCGGCCGACCCGGTGCAGGTCCCCTGCCTGACCGTGCTCCCCATCACCGGACCCGTCGGCCCGGTGCCGTCCTTCTAGGTCCCAGTGACCCCGGTGCCGCTGGCAGCTAAATCAGCGGACCGGGGTCACGGCGCGGTCAGGCTACGCTCGCCTGGGCCTTCAGCGTCGCGACCGGCGTCACGTGCTGACGCAGGACCAGCGCCATGATCGCGACGATCGCGGCATTAATCGTGCCCACCACGCCAGGCTGGACGTGGTTCACTCCGAACGCGGCGAGGAGTGTCACGACGGTCGTGACCAGACCGGTCAGGGCAGGCACCTGGGCCGGCCTCGCGGTCAACGCGGCGATCACCGCCAGCGCGACCGTGGTGACCGCCAGGATCGCACCGGATTGGGCAGCCGTAAGGTTCGCGCCGGTCGCGATCAACAGCGCCAGGACCGCCTGTATCGCACCGGTGACCAGCGCGGGTTCGGTCTTCACGATCATCAGAGCTGACTTGAGCATTGTGGCCTCCGTCACAGAACGGCCCCTCGCTCAACCGTCATCATGCGCCGGTTCGCCGCGCCACGCGAGCTACTCGGTACGCAGCGCGGTCGTGGTTCGGGATACGGCTGCCCTCGACACCAGCCTGACGCCCTCGCCGCGCCCCGCTGATCTATGCACCTTGGCCGGGTGCCGTGTCCGTCGCCGTGCTAATGTTCGACTAGTGGCAGCGCACCGCCTGCCCGCTTCCGAGTCACCAGCCGGCCCGCGCCGCGGGTGACGACGAGGACAAGGGTCTACGACTCGCGTGTGAGATGTTCCAGTCAGGTTCCCACCTTGGCGGGCAGTCGCGGGCGGACCCGCCGGGATGCGGATGATCATGACCAGGGATAAGGCCCGCAAAACCGCCGCTCGTCAGCGTATGGCGCAGACGGGTGAGCCGTACATCGTCGCCAGGAAAGCAGCCCAGGATCGGGCAGCGGACGACGCCAGTCCAGAAGACCGGTACGCCCGCGAGGCCGCCGAGGCGGGCGTACCCGCCGCGGAGATCCAAGCCCGGCTAGCGGTGTTCCGGCTCAGAGACGCCGCTGCCGACGCCCGGGGTAAAGCAGAGCTGGCGGAACAAGACGCTGATGAGGCAGAGGAACGTGCCATGCTCGCGCAAGACACCGCCGACAAGGCGGAAGACTGGGCGGACGAGCAGGAACTGCGGCGGCTACGGGACATCGCCGACCAGGCACAGCGTGCCGCCGACAGCACGCGCACGAAGGCGGATCAGGCAGAAGACGTCGCCGTTGAGGCCGAGGAACGCGCCGAACTCGCCGAGGACGAGGACGAGGACGAGGCGGACGACCCGGTGGGTCCGCCGCTGCCCGGTCTCGGGACACGATGGCGGGAACAGAACTGGGGAATGCCCGGCCCGATCCCGCGTCCGCCCCGGCCGCCATCGCCACCCCGGTAAGGGAGGGCCGCTAGCCCCAGCAGGTCACCTCTCCGCCTCCAGTTCGGCAACGCTGATCTCGACGTCGAACTCGTTGCCTTCGGGGTCAGCCATCAGCACCCAGCCGAACTCCGGGCGCGGGTCGCTGACGATCGTGGCTCCAAGACCGATGAGCCGGGTGATCTCCTCGTCCTGACTCCGGTCGGCCGGCATGATGTCGAGGTGCACCCGGTTCTTGGCTACCTTGCCCTCGGGAACCTTGACGAAATACAGTCGCGGGCTGCCTTCGCCCGTCATGCCGACTGCGGATTCCTCATATCCGGGACTAGGTTCCTCGATCACCGGCCACCCGGTGACCTGTCCCCAGAACCTGGCCAGCGCACGCGGATCGGCGCAGTCGAACGTGATGTTGTAGATGATGGAACTCACGGCATTTCTCCGCTCTGTCGCGGGCGCCATCATCCCAGGCTGGACCAAGCCAGTCCAGCCGATAAACGCAGGGCCATCGATGACCCATCGCTGGGCCTATGGCGCTATCGATGACCCATCGCTGGGGTCGCGAGCGGGCAAAACGAGGCTAGCCGAGCACGTGGCGGGCGGCGGCGGTCATCGCCGCTACACCAACCGGCAGCGTCGGCTCGATCTGCGGGGCGAACTGCGGCGAGTGGTTGCCCGGCGCCCCGTCAAAGGAACCCGCCACGCCCCAGAACATCGACGGCGCCCCGGCCGCGGTCCCGAACAGCCCGAAGTCCTCGCTGCCCATCATCGGCTCGATCTCCACGGGATCGGGCAGCACCGGCACCACCGAAGCGGTCAGGCCGGGGTCGTTGACCGTCACCGGGAACGAGCTGAGCGTCTGGTACGACGGCGGGCGCGGCGCACCGGAGGCGACCGCCTCGGCGTCGATGATCCGCCGCGCGCCGTCGGTCAGCCGCTGCTGCACCGAGGGATCGAAGGCGCGGAAGTTCAGTGTGATCGTGGCGTCGTCAGGTATGACGTTCTCCGCGTACCCGGCGCGCAGCCGGGACACGGTCACCACTCCCCGGTCGGCGGGCGCGATCTCCCGCGCGACCAGGCCCTGCAGTCGCATCACCGTCGACGCGGCCAGGACCACCGGGTCCACGGTCACCTCGGGACGGGACCCGTGGCCGCCGCGGCCGTGCAGCGTAACGTCCCACGACTCGGCGGCACCGAGGAACGGGCCACCCCGGTACATCGCCCGGCCGGCGCGGCCAGGGAACACATGCTGGCCGAGTGCGATGTCCGGCACCCCGGTCCGGTCGTACAGCCCGTCCGCTAGCATCGCCCGAGCCCCGGCCGCGATCTCCTCAGCCGGCTGGAACACCGCGATCACCGTCCCTGACCAGTCCGGCCGGGAATCGGCCAGCGACTGTGCCGCCCCGGACAGCCAGGTGACGTGCATGTCGTGGCCGCAGGCGTGCATCACCGGGGTCCGCTCGCCGCGCGCGTCGATCGCGACCGCCTCGCTGGCGTAGTCGAGCCCGGTCTCCTCCCGCACCGGCAGCGCGTCCATGTCGGCGCGCAGCAGCACCACCGGGCCGTCCCCGTTGCGCAGCACCCCCGCGACGCCGGTGCCGCCGATACCGGTGAACACGGTGAACCCAGCCGCGTCCAGCCGCTCGGCGGCGATCGCCGCCGTCCGGTGCTCGGCGAACGGCAACTCCGGGTGCGCGTGCAGATCCTTGTACAGCGAGACGAGATCACTCACTACAGCCGCCCTATCTCTCGCTCCAGCACCTTACGACTGTTCTACCTCAGCAGGCAGGGCATCAGCACCTCGGGGCAGCCAGGACTCTCTGCGCCAGCCGAAAGTCTGCTGGGGAATCTCTACAGGAGGCCCGCTTTTTCACTGATATTTCACAAACTCGACGCAGCCTGCATCCCATGGCCACTTCCACCCGCCGCCGCCTCGATCACGTTGACGCCATGCGACCGGTCAAACAGGTGGGCGTGGTCAGCACGCACTCGATCCTGTTTTTCGCGCCCGCGGCCGCGAGCGTCGGCTCGGGTGCCGCGCTGCTACTGCTGCATGTGTCCAGGGAGGGATTTTTCTTCATCTCGGCCTGCATGCTGATGTACGCCTACGAGGACCTGAACCGGGGCGCGCTCCGCCGCTTCTACTGGCGCCGCTTCTCTGGCGCCGGTTCGTGGCCGTCGGGGTGCCGTACGTGTGCTGGAATCTCATCTACTTCTTCTTCCTGATGCCGACGGCCCACTACCCCAGCGTCTCGGCGGCGCTGCACCACCTGGGCTCGATGGCCGAGACCGGGTACTACCAGCTGTATTTCCTGGTCGTGATCATGCAGTTTTACCTGGTCTTCCCGCTGGTGGCCGTGGCGCTGCGACGGACCAGGGGGCATCATGGTCTCGTGCTGGCCGCCGTGATCGTGGCCCAGGTGGCGATCAGCATCTGCACCCACTGGAACCTGCTGCCCCCGCTGATGGCGGAATACGCCCAGCAAGACGCGCTGACCTACCTGCTCTACCTGATCGGCGGGTGCATCTTCGCCTGCCATCTCGAGCAGGCGGACGCCTGGCTGCGCCGCCACGTGCGGCTGGTCATCACGCTGACGGTCGTCGCGGCGCTCGCGGCGGAGGGCATCTATTTCCTGGCTCAGCACCAGGTCACCACCGTGCTCGGGTCGGGCAACGACGCCTTCCAGCCGAGCGTCATACCGTTCAACGTCGGCGCGGTCGCGTGCATCTACCTGGCCGGGGTTGCCCTGGTGCGGCCGGGCCGGTCCCGGTTCGTCAAAGCCGTCGTCCGGTCGGGCTCGGACAACGCCTACGGCATCTACCTGTCGCACATGCTCGTCGTCGCCGTGCTGATCTGGCTGGGCTGGAGACAGCTCAACTCGGTGATGCCCTGGCCGTTGGTCATCACGGCGACGGTGGTCGTCATCATCGCCTGCTGCGTCCCGCTGACCGCCCTGCTGGCGCGGACGCCGCTGGCGGTACCGCTGACCGGGCGACGGCAGGTGCCCTGGCGCTGGCCAGGCAAGAGCGCCCCCGCCAGCGACCAACCGGCCCAGCACGAACCAGCCCAGCACGAACCTGTAACGTGCGGGAACCCGGGTGACCTGCACACCGCCATTCCCCGGCAGCGGGTCAGCGAAGTGATCTGACGCGGCGCTGACTCAGCTCAGCTGGCCTATCTCTCGCTCCAGCACCTTACGGGCCTGTTCTACCTCACCAGGCGAACCAGCAACACGCGGGAACCCGGCGGGCAACAACGAAAGCACCGCCGAATACACCGAGGCACGGTCCCGCTGCCGGGTATCAAAAGGCCGACGGAACAACGCGGCCACCAGCCGGTCGGTGGTGGCGGTGTCGAACACCGACTCCCACGCTTCCCGTTCTGGTCCGAAGGAGCCAGGGTGCAGGCGAGCCGACGCCGCCCGCCGTTCTGCGCCGAAAACACCGTATTGCTCACGGGCGGCGCGCTGCGACACCAGCCCGAGACTGACGTCGCGCGCCACCGCGGCCGGGTCACGTTCGAGCGGGTCGCCGTAACCGCCCGCGCCCGCCGTCCGCAGCGTGACGACGTCGCCGCGGCGCAGCGTGAGCATGTCGATCTTGCGTACCGGCGCGCCGTTCACCTCAAGCTCGGTGGGCGCGCCCGCGCCGCCGCCCGCCATCCCCCACGGCCGGAAGCACAGCCGCTCCAGACCGCGGGCCAGCAGCCGCGCCTCGCTGGCGGTGATACGGAACACCAGCTCAAGACCGCAGCCGCCGCGCCACCGGCCCGCGCCGCCGGAGTCGGGCCGCAGCCCGTAGCGCAGGATCTCGGCGCCGATCTCGGTCTCGACCGTCTCGACCGGGTTGTTCGACAGGTTCGAGATACCGGGGTCCCGGCCATCGGTTCCGTCAGCACCCGAGCGCGCGCCGGTCCCGCCGGTCATCGGCTCGAGCACCTGGACGTTGCCGCTGTCGGCGACCACCACCGGAACGACCAGGCCACTGCTCGCGGCAGGCAGCACCAACGGCCCCGCGAGACCGAGCGCGCCGTTCAGCGCGTCGTTGACTCGCTGGGCGGTCGCGTGCCGCACCCCGACGGCGGCGGGCGGTACCGCGTTCACCACCGATCCCTCGGGAACGGTGACCGACACGGGCGCGAGCAGTCCCCCGTTCAGCGGTATCCGGGGATCGAGTGTGCAGATCAGCGCCAGCACGCGGGTGGTGATCCAGGAGTGCGGACGGCCGAGCGTCACGATGTTGAACGCGGCGGCGACCTGTGGATCGGTGCCGGTGAAGTCCAGATGCAGACGGCCGGCCTCGAGCGTCGCGGTCACCGAGATCCGCACTGGGATGTCGGATACCGCGTCGTCGTCCAGGTAGTCGATGAACCGGAAGCTGCCGTCACTCAATCCCGCCAGCGCCTCGCGCGACCTGACGGCGGTGTACTCCAGCAGCGTCGCCTGCGCGGCGCTCACCGCGAGAACGCCATGCTGGGCGATGACCTCGGCCAGCCGCTGCCGTCCGGTGCGCAACGCGGCGAGCATCGCCTGGATGTCACCCAGGTTCGCCTCCGGCGTGCGGGTGTTGGTGGCCAGCAGCCGCCGCATATCGGCGGTCCACTTGACCGGCGGGATCCGCAGTCCCTCGGCGAAGATCTCGGTGTTGACCGGCGACAGGCTGGACGGCACCCGGCCGCCGATGTCCGAGCAGTGGATGAACGCCCACCCGTAGCCGACGACCTCGCCGTCGTGGAAGTACGGCTCGATGAGCTGGATGTCGGTCAGGTGGGTGGCCAGCCCGCCGGAGGTGTACGGGTCGTTGGTGATGATCACGTCGCCGGGCGCCAGCGGCCCGGCCGCTTCCACCGCCGACAGCACGTTGAGGCCGACGAACCCCGACACGCCCATCGCGCGCGGGTAGGCGGTGAACCGCCCGTCGGGCCCGGCGAGCGCGCAGCAGAAGTCCGCGGTCTCCTTGACGTACAGGGACCGGCTGGAACGCTGCAGGACCAGGCACATCTCCTCGGTGAGGGCGGCGAGCTTGCCGCCGATGACCTCAGTGTCACTGTTCGTTTTCTTTATGGCAGTTCCAGCCACAAGCTTCCCGTTTCGTCGACGCTGGCCCGCCAGCCCGGCGGGATCAGCACGGTCGTGTCATCCTGCTCGACGATCGAGGGGCCGTCGACCGCGTCCCCGGCGCGCAGGTCGTCGCGGTTGTAGACCGCCGCCGTCCATTTTTTGGCCATAACGACGATCTCCCGGTGTCCCCGCGGCGCCGGCGGTCCCTCGGTCGGCGGCAGGACCGGGATGGGCAACGCCGGGCGGCGTACCGTGGCGGCTAGCCGGACGGTGCCCAGCCGGATCGTGGCACCCTCGTCGCGGAACCCGTACAGCCGTTCATGCTCGGCGTGGAACGCCTCGGCGGCGGCCGAAGGATCGGGCAGCGGAACCGGCAGCTCGTACGCCTGGCCCACGTAGCTCAGGTCGGCGCTGACCACCAGTTCCGGCGCCTCGTTCCCTTCCGACGCCGCCCAGTCCAGCGCCTGCTCCCGCAGCGCCTGGAGCACCTCGCCGAACCCGTCGGACACCGGACGCCGGACGCTGCGTGCGAAGTCCCGCCGCAGATCGGCACCGGCCGCCCCCTGGGCGCAGAACGTCGCGGCAGCCGGCGGGACGAGCATGCTCGAGATCCCGGCCTCGACGGCCAGCAGAGCCGCGTGCACCGGCCCGGCGCCGCCGTACGGCACCAGGGTGAAGTCGGCCGGGTCGAGCCCACGCTGGGCCAGGATCTTACGCAGTTCGGTGGCCATCCCGGCGGTGGCCACCTCCAGCGCCGCCGAAGCATCCACCGAGCCAAGCGCTGCCCGGGCCGCCTCGTCGTCCAAGACGAGCCGGCCCCCGAGGAACCGCTTCGGGTCGATGAAGCCGCAGGCCAGATAGCAGTCGGTCACCGTCGGGCGGGTCCCGCCCCGGCCGTAGGCGGCCGGTCCCGGGTCGGCGCCCGCGCTGTCGGGGCCGACGGTGAGGAAGCCGTGGTCGTCGAGGGCGACGATGGAACCGCCGCCGGCGCCGATCGCGCTGACCGCCACCACCGGCAGGATCAGCGGCAGTCCGCCGATTGTGGTGTGGGTGGCGAGTTCCGGCTCGCCGCCAGTCGCCACCGCGATGTCGCTGCTGGTACCGCCCATGTCGAAGGTGATGATGTCCCGGTCGCCGGCCACGTGCACGGCCGCGGTGACGCCGGAACTCGGGCCGGACAGCACCGTCTCGATCGGCCGCCGCACAGCGCTCGCTATACCGACCGAGCCGCCGTTGGAGGCGGCGATGTTCACCGGCGCGGTGACGCCGAGGTCGCGGATCCCGGTTTCCAGCCGCGTCAGGTAGTCGCGCATCAGCGGAGTGATCGACGCGTTCAGCAACGTGACGAGGGTTCGTTCGTACTCGCGGACCTCCGGCCACACGGTCGCGGACGCGGCGACGGGAATCCCGGCCCGTTCCGACAGCCGGCCGGCGATCTCCGCCTCGAACTCCGGGTTGAGGTGCGCGTGCAGGATCGTCAGCGCGGCCGCCTCCGCGCCGGCCAGCGCCGCCGCCACCCGGTCGAGTTCTTGAGAATCCGGGACGACCGCCGGCACGCCATCGCAGCGGAGCCGCGCGGCGATCTCGGTCACCCGGTCCCGCGGCACCAGCACCGCCTCGCGGCCCGCGTACAGGTCGAAGGACGGCATCCGGCCGCGGCCGATCTCCAGCAGGTCCCGGTAGCCCTCGGTGACGGCGAGAGCGAGCCGGGCACCGCGGCGCTGGATGATCGCGTTCAGCCCGATGGTGGTGCCGTGCGTGATGCCGGTGATCGCCGATGGATCGACGGTCCGCAGCAGTGCGGCGAGCCCCGAGATGACCGCGGCGGCCGGGTCATGCGGCGTGCTCGGCTCCTTGTGGTGCACCACCCGGCCCGGCTCGGCCAGCACGAAGTCGGTGAACGTGCCGCCCACATCGATGCCGATAACGCTCACGCGACCACGTCCGAGACGCCGGCGAACCGGTCGAGCACCAGCAGCACGATCACGCTGGCCGCCATCAGCAGGGTGGACACCGCGGCCACCGACGGGTCGAGCTGGAACTGAACGGCGGAGAAGATCCGCACCGGCACCGTGACCGTGTTCGCGCCCGAGATGAGCGCGGTGATCGCGATCTCGCCCAGCGAGGTGACGGCGGCGAACACCGCGCCCGCCACGATGCCCGGCCGCATCAGCGGCAGCGTCACCGTCCAGAAGGTCCGCAGCCGGCTCGCGCCAAGCGAGGCGGCCGCGCGCTCCAGGGCGGGGTCCAGCCCGGCCGCGCTGACCATGATCGCCCGCAGCGCGTACGGCAGCGCGATCAGCGAATGCGCCAGCCACAGCCCGGCGACCGTGTTGATCAGGTGCAGTCCCTGCAGGTAGTACAGCAGCCCGAGCGCGATGATGATCTCGGGCACCAGCAGCGGCGCCAGCGCCAGGCCGGTGATCACCGAGCGGCCGCGAAACGATCCCCGGGTCAGCGCGTAGCCGGCCGGTGTCGCGATCACCAGCGTGGTTATCACCACCAGCAGCACGAGCAGCCCGCTGAGCTGGAAGGACACCAGCCAGTCCGAAGATCCGAGCACCTGCGAGTACCAGCGCAGCGAGAACCCCTGCGGCGGGAACGCCAGCGACGCGGTGGAGTTGAACGAGCTGACCACCAGGACGGCCAGCGGCGCCAGCAGGAACGCCAGCACCAGAGCGGTCGCGACTCTTCTAAGCAGGACGCCCATACAGCCTCCGTTCCCACGTGCGGAACCCCAGACCGATCGCGGACACCGACAGCAGCGACATCACCAGCAGCACCAGGCTCAGCGCCGCCGCGACCGGGAAGTCGAACACGCTGGTGATCTCGTCGTAGATCCGGATCCCGGCCAGTTGCTGGTTCGACCCGCCGATCAGCAGCGGCGTGATGTAGACGCCCATGGTCAGCGGGAACACGATGAGCACCCCGGTCGACATACCCGGCAGGCTGAGCGGCAGCGTGACGTGGGTGAAGGTGCGGATGCCGCCGGCCCCCAGGCTGCGGGACGCGCGGATCAGCGAGCCGTCGATGCCGCGCAGCGCCGTGGTGAGCGAGATGATCATGAACGGCAGCATCACGTGGGTCACCGACACCAGCACCGCGCCGTAGCTGAGCAGCAGGTTGGCCGGCTGGCTGAGCACACCGATGTCCACTCCCGCCCGGTTGACGAACCCGTTGGTGGACAGCAGCACGACCCACCCGTAGCTGCGCACCACGACGCTGGTCAGCAGCGGCGAGACCACGATCACGAACATGATCGTGCGGACCACGCCCGGCCCGCGGCGGGCCAGCGCGCTGGCCACCGGGAACGCCAGCAGCACGCACAACGCGGTGACGATCACCGCGGTGAGCAGGCTGTGCAGCAGCGCGCCGTAGTAGTACGACTCGGTGAACACCTGCCGGTACTCGGTTCCCGACAGACCGGGCAGCGGGTGGCCGAAGCCGTTCACCCCGTGCAGGCTCAGCTCGACGACCTTCACCATCGGGATCAGGAACATCGCGACCAGGAAGACCAGCAGCGGTATCAGGTAGATCAAGATCATGCGCTGAACTCGATGATGTCGTCGGGGTCGACCGTCACGCCGGTGCGTTCTCCCGGCGCGGGCGGCCGTTCGGTGACCTTGGCCGCCAGCTTGGTCCCGTCGGCCAGCTCCAGGTCGACGTTCCACGCGCCGCCGGTGAACGAGCTCGCGGTGACGGTGGCTTCCCGGCCGGTATCGGTCAGCCGCACTCGCTCGGGGCGGATGGCGACCAGCTTGCCGTCCCAGGTCACCACGTTGGCGGCGCCGACGAACTCGGCGACGAAGCGGGTCGCCGGGCGGTGGTAGACGTCCTCCGGCGTGCCCAGCTGCTCGATCCGCCCACCGGACAAGACGGCGACGCGATCCGACATCGACATCGCCTCCTCCTGGTCATGGGTGACGAACACGGCGGTGATGCCGAGCTCCTTCTGCAGCGCGCGCAGCTCGGTCCGCATCTCGCGGCGGAGCTTGGCGTCCAGGTTGGACAGCGGCTCATCCAGCAGCAGCACCCGCGGCCTGGTGGCCAGCGCCCTGGCCACCGCGACCCGCTGCTGCTGCCCGCCGGACAGCTGCCGCGGCCGCCGGTCAGCGTACTCTTCCAGGCCCACCAGCCGCAGCACCTCGGCTACCCGTTCGCGGCGCTCGGGTTTCGCCACGCCGCGGGCCTTCAGCCCGTACGCGACGTTGTCCGCGACCGACATGTGCGGGAACAGCGCGTAGCTCTGGAACACCAGGCCAAGACCGCGACGGTGCGGCGGCACGTTCGTCAGGTCATCCCCGCCGAGCGTGATCGTGCCCGCCGCGGGCTTGACGAAGCCCGCGAGGCAGTTCAGCAGTGTCGTCTTCCCGCACCCGCTGGGCCCGAGCACCGACAGGAACTCGCCATCGGAGATGACGAGTTCCTCCACGGTAAGAACCGTGCTGCCGCCGTCAGCCGGCCCGCAGATCCGCTATCCGAAGATCTGCGACCATCGCTGCTGCCAAGCGTTGAGGTTAGGCGTGGCCACGGTGTAGTCGACCCAGGAGAAGTCCTTGTAGACGTTGTAGCCGTGCTTGATCTTGGCGTTGAACGCGGAGCTGTACTTGATCGTGTCGTTGCCCCCGCCGTAGAAGGTGGCCTCGGCGAACGGCTTCTGGTACTTGGCGCCCGCGACGTAGTTGAGGAACTGGTAGGCCGCGGCCGTCTTGGTCGTGCCCTCCACCAGGTAGTAGGAGGTGAGCGCGCCCACCGGGTTCGGCTTCGGGTAGGTGAAGCCGATCGGCTGACCCGCCGCTTGCAGCGCGAAGGCGCGGCCGTCGAAGAACGGCACGATCCAGGCGTCGTCGTTCTCCAGGTCGGTGGCGATGGTGCCCGCGTCGGCCGGGAACGCGGACACGTGCCCCTTCAGCGTGGCCAGCTTGGTGAACGCCTTGTTGACCGCGGCGGTGTCGGCCAGGGTGCCGCCCTCGATCTTCACCAGCTCGGAGAAGAACTCAAGCCCGGTGTTGTAGGTCAGCGGCGGCAGCGCGATGTGCCCGTAGTAGGCCGGGTCGAAGATGTCCACCCAGCCGGTCGGCGGCGTCTTGATCTTGTCGGTGCGGTACATCAGGCCGGTCGAGCCCGTCGTCAGCGGGATGCCGTACGGCTTGCCGCTGATCACCGACTGGTCCACGAGCACCGCATCCAGCTGGCCCCAGCTGGAGATCTTGCCGGTATCCAGCGGCGAGATCAGCTTGCCCTCGGCCGCCGTGAGCGCCGACTCCGACACGAACGCGCTGACGTCGAACGGCGGGTTGCTGCCGCCCGCGGCGTTCAGCTTGGTCAGCCAGTCCGCGTCCGCGCCGTACACCAGGTTCACCGTGATCCCGGTGGCCTTCTCGAAAGGCTTGACGAAGGCCGACTCGAAGCTGGTTCCCCAGGCGCCAGAGTAGGCGGTGACGGTGATGGACTGACCGGAGCCTGTCTTGCTGCTGCCGGTGGCTGAGCTCCCGGTGTTGACGCTGCAGGCGTCAACCGCCGCTGCTACGCCCCCTATCCCAAGGGTCGCTAGAGCCTGACGACGGCCTATCTGAATCATCGCATCTCATCTTTCGCTCGACTAACTACGCGAAACATACTAAAGCGATCGAATTTATGTCAAAAGCGCGGCCCTGGCCACGGCGTCTGTCTCGGCGAGGAAAACCGATCCAGCGCGGGGCGCCGGCCCCAGCGCGGTAAGGAAAAACTTCCCCTCCAGAGGGATGCCGAGAGCGAAGATCGCCCGGTTCTGCTGCCCGTCGGCCCGCACTACCCGGTACGGGCTGGGCGACACATCCAGCGAGCCGCCGTCGGCCCGGCCCTGCCCGGTGGCGATCAGGTCCGAGATCAGCGGATCGGCCGTCCGGCTAACGTCGGTCTCCGGCAGCCGCGCCTCGATCGCGACCCGAGCCCGGATGCCGCCGCTCCTGAACATGTCACCGTCGGCCTCGATCGTCATGTCCGGCCCGGCAAACCTGACCAGCCCGGCGTCGGCCAGGGCCAGCAGCTCGGCGATGCGCGACGCGGGCGGCCCGCTGGCCAGCCCGGCAGCGAAACCACGGAACCAGCCCGCCACGTCGCGCCGCACGGACTCCTTCGTAAGTCCGCCACGGGCTATGAGTCTCTGCAGCCGGAACCGGGACGCCCCGATGGAGGCGGCGGCCGCCTTGACCGGGCTCGCTTTGCCGCTGCGGGCCTCGGCGAGGTCGGCCCGCAGGTAGTCGAGCATCCAGTGCCGTAGTTCGGCCTCGTCTTGGAAGGTTCGCCCTTCGAGCGGCCGGTCGAGAGCCGCGAAGTCCAGTTGCCCGTCCCCGCCCGCCGCCAGGTGCGCCTCGGCGGCGTCGCGGGCGATCAGCGGCCAGATGTCGCGGCGGAAGTCAGCCGGCTCGTCTAGCTTCACGTCGGCCGTGAAGTGGCGCGGCGGCCAGACCGGCGGGAGCGCTCCGTAGACCGGCTTCGCCCGGTACGGCACGCCGCGCCGGGACCCGACGGCCAGCACCGGCTCGCGGCCGGACGGCCGGTACCCGCCGTCGGTGGTGAACCGGCCGCCGCGCCCAATGGTCAGCAGCGACATCAGGTCGAAGAAGTTCATCCCGAAGCCCTGGACCAGCACCGTCTCCCCCGGCCGCACCCGGTCGTCGGCCAGATCCAGGTCGAGTGGGTGCGCGGCCGGGAGGTACTCCAGGCCGGCGGTTTCCGCGAAGTCTTCGAGAGCCCGCTGCCGTACGTTAGGCATCAGGTCGCTGTGTCCTGTGGTCAAGATCACCGCGTCGGCGTCGATCGCCGGCCCGTCCTCGAGCAGCACCTTGCGGTCCCTGATCGCGACGGCCTTGGTCCGCCGCACGCTGACCGTGACCTGTTCCGGGGCTTGTTCGACGGCCCGCGCGAACACCCAGGCGTAGTACTGGCCCAGCAGCGCCCGGCTCGGGTGCGACCAAGGTTCGAGCGTCACGCCGCGCGCCGTAGCCCAGTCAAACAAACTTGGGCCCATAACGACGGGCCCAGCGCACCCGGTGGTCTCGTCGGTGAACAGCGTGGCCTGCGCGGCCAGGGTGTTCATCAGCAGGTGATCCGGCTGGTCCGGCGGCCAGATCCGCCCGCCACCTGGCGGGTACGGGTCGATCACCTCGATCCGCAGTTTCCGCCCACCGAGGAGGCTGGGGGCGCTGGCGATCAGCCGTTCGGTTACCGAGGTGCCGCGCGGGCCGGCGCCAACGACGCAGACGACCAGCTCATCCCGTGCGCGATTCACGGGTCATATGTTACATAAGTTATACAGTCGGCTTGACGCCCAGGCCGGCCACGATCAGCCGCTGCCAGTCGGTCAGCGCCGCCGGGTCGACCGGGGTGTTCGGCCGCCACAGCGCGCACTCCACCACCCCTGGGTCCAGCAGCGTCATGTCACCGAAGTACCGGGCGATCTGCTCGGTGGTCCGCCAGGCCCCGCGGCCGAAAGCCTCCTGCATGACGGACTCAAGCTCTTGGGAATTCTCGTCGCCGAGGGTTCGGAAATGCGAGACGAACAGGAAGCTGCCGGCCGGCACCACGTCGCGGAACTGGCGGATCGCCTCGTCCGGGTTCTCCTCATCGAGGAAGTGGTGCAGGATCGCGCTGGCGATGATCCCGATCGGGCGATCGAAATCGATCATGTCCTGCACCTCGGGCTGGCTGAGGATCTGGTCCGGCTGGCGCAGGTCCGCCTGGACGACCGTGGTGTAGTCGTTCTCCGCCAGCAGGGCGCGGCCGTGCGCGAGCACGATCGGGTCATTATCGACGTACACGACTTTGGTGCCGGGCCGGGTGCGCTGCGCGACCTGGTGCACGTTGTTGGCGGTCGGCAGACCCGACCCGAGGTCGATGAACTGATCGATGCCGTACTGACCGGACATCAGGCTGACCGCGCGCACCAGGCAAGCGCGGTTGTCGACCGCGATCTGCACCGCGCCCGGAAACCGGTTAAAGAAGATGTCGCCAATCTCCCGGTCCGCGGCGAAATTGTCCTTACCGCCGAGAAGGTAATCGTAGGTCCGAGCGATGCTCGGGACCTCCGGGTCGAATGCCTGCTGGGCGTCCACAACGGCCTCCGGATCAGGAAAACCTGCACAATCGGACTTACCTTACGCTCCAGTCAGCACGCCGGGAACCGCACCCCTCCGCGCCGCCCCAATTGCCCGAAATGCGCGCTTCCCCCACCCCATGGATGGCCCATCGATAGCGGCATAGGCCCATCGATGGGCCACCGCTGGGGTGGCGGGATTACACCAGCGCGGTCCCCGAGTGAGCCGTTTCCGTTCGCTGGAGAAATAATCGTTCGGGAATTGCTGGGCGGCGGCGTAGGATCAGCACTTCTATGCGCGCGACGGCCCGGGTGTACTGGCGGCTCCTGGCCGCCGGCTTCCGTCGCCAGTCGGCCTACCGGCTCGCCGCGCTGGGCGGTCTCGTCGCCAACCTGACCTTCGGGCTGCTGAAGGTGGCGATACTGTTCGCCACCGTCCGGGCCGCGGGCGGCGAGTTGCACGGATACAACACCGCCTCGATGAGCACGTACGTCTGGCTCTCCCAGGGGCTGCTCGGCTCGGTCAACCTGACCGGCCGCACCGATCTTGCGCTGCGGGTCAAGGATGGCCAGGTCGCCGTCGACTTCCTGCGGCCCGTCGACCTGCAGGCGGCGACGATCGCCACCGAGGCGGGCGCGTCCCTGTTCGCTCTCATCCCGCGCGGACTGCCGTCGGTGCTGCTCGGCGCCGTCACCGTTGGCATACTCCTGCCGACGTCCCCGGTGTTCTACCTGCTCGGCGCGGTCAGCCTGCTCCTGGGCGTCATCGATCTCCGCCGCGACGGTCTACCTGATCGCGGTGGCCGGGTTCTGGCTGGTGGAGACGCGCGGCCCGCAGATGCTGTACATGCTCGCGTCTGGCTTCCTGGGCGGGCTCTACGTGCCGATCGCGCTGTTCCCGGCGTGGCTGCGGACCGTCGCCGCGGCCACGCCCTTCCCCTCCATCATGATGTATCCCGTCGATGTCCTGTCCGGACTCGGCGGTGCCGGCAGCGCAGCCAAGCTGGTGCTGGCGCAACTGGCATGGCTGACCGCGGTGGCGGCCATCGGCCAGTTGCTTACCCGTGCGGGCCGCCGTCGGCTGGAGGTGCAGGGTGGCTGAGACCGCCGGGCTGCGCGAGAGGCTGCGGCCTTACCGGGCCGTGCTCGCCTCGCGCGCCCGCTCGCAACGCGCCTACCGGACCAGCTTCGCCATCGACCTGGGTAGCTCCCTGCTAGTCGGCCTGGTCGAACTGGCCGAGATCTGGGTGCTGTTCAGCAATGTCACCGTCCTCGGCGGGATGCGCTTCAACCAGATACTGCTCGTCTTCGGCATGGCCGACCTGTCCTTCTCGCTGGCCGACCTCTCCTTCGGCCACCTCGACACCCTGCCGGACTTCCTGCGGGCCGGTACGCTCGACGCCTTTTACCTGCGCCCGCAGCCCATCCTGCTGCAGCTGATCACCAGCGACATCTCGCTGCGCCGGCTCGCCCGGGCAGCGGTCGGCGCCAGCGCCCTAGGCATCGGCCTAGCCACCGCGGGCGTGTCCTGGGGTCCGCACACCGTGGTGCTGCTGGTGCTGGGGCTCGTCAGCGGGTACGGCACGTTCACGGGATTGTTCGTATGGGCGGCCGGGCTGCAGTTCTTCCTCCTGGACGGCGCGGAGATGACCAACGCCTTCGTGTACGGCGGGCGCTATGCCGCCACCCAGCCCGCCGCGGTCTGGTCCCGGCCACTCAAGCTCGTGTTCGGGTTCTTCTTCCCGATGGCCTTCACCGCCTACCTGCCGGCGGTGACGATGCTCGGCCTGCCCAGCTCGGGCTGGCTGCCAGCCTGGCTGGGCTGGTGCGCTCCGGCCGCCGCGGTGTGGTCGTGGCTGATGGGGCTGCTGTGCTGGCGGTGGGGACTGCGTCACTACCAAGGAGGCGGCGGATGAGCGACGCGATCATTGATGCCGACGGCCTGACTCGCGAGTTCCGGATACGCGACGGGAGGCGCAGGCGGCTGCTCACCGCGGTCGACTGCCTCACCTTCGCGATCGAGCCGGGCGAGGCGGTGGGCTACATCGGCGCTAATGGCGCCGGAAAGTCGACCACCATCAAGATGCTCACCGGAATCCTGGTACCCACCGCCGGCCGCGTCCTCACCTGCGGGCTGCGCCCAGTGCCGGACCGGCGGCGGCTGGCGCGGCAGGTCGGGGTCGTGTTCGGCCAGCGTTCCCAGCTGTGGTGGGACCTGCCGGTCCGCGAGTCGTTCCGTATCCTGGCCGCGATCCACACGCTCACCAGGGCCGAAGAAAACGACCGTACCGCCGAGCTGGTCGAACAGCTTGAGCTCGGCGGTTTCCTGTCGGTCCCGGTACGCCAGCTGTCCCTGGGCCAGCGGATGCGCGCCGAGGTCGCCGCCGCGCTGCTGCACTCACCCCGGCTGGTGATCCTGGACGAGCCGACCATCGGCCTCGACGTGCTCTCCAAGCAGCGGTTGCGGGAGTTCCTCATCAGCGAGCGCCGCCTGCACGGCACCACCCTGCTGCTCACCACGCACGACATGGGAGACATGGAACGGCTGTGCGACCGGATCCTGGTGATCGACCGCGGCCGGCTCGCCTACGACGGGGATCTGCCCGGGCTGTCCCGCACCGTCGGCGCCGAGCGGGTGCTAGTGGTCGACCTAGCCGAGCCCGGGCCGGACCTGACCGGCCTGGACAGCGCCCGGCACCTTTCCTCGGAGGCCGACGGGCTCCGGCAACGGCTCGCGTTCGACGCCGAGGAGACCACGGCGGCGAAGGTGCTGGCGGCCGTCTCCGATAAGGCCCAAGTAGTCGACCTCACCGTGGAGGAACCCGACATCGAAGACGTCGTGCGCAGGCTCTACGCCGCGAGCCGCTGACACCCGCTCCACTCCGCCCCGCCTCGCTCCGCCTCGCTTTCGCGCCGCCCGACGCCCCAATTGCCCGAAATGCGCGCTTCCTCCACCCCATGGATGTCCCATCGCTAGCGCCATAGGCCCATCGATGGCCCACCGCTGGGGTGGCGGGGCTACACCAACGCGGTCCCGACCAGCCCATTGCGGGTGACCAGCGCGGCGAGTTCGTCAGCAGTCAGGTCCGCGGTGCCTGGCGGGCGTGAGGGCAGCACCAGGTAGCGGGCCTCCGACGTGGAGTCCCACACCGAGATCTTCGTGTTGTCCGGCAGACTGACGCCGAACTCGGCGAGCACCGCCCGCGGCTCGCGCACCGTCCGCGACCGGTAGGCGAACGACTTGTACCAGCCGGGTGACGGCCCGAGCAGTGACACCGGATAGCAGGAGCACAGCGTGCAGACGATCACGTTGTGCTCGTCCGCCTCGTTCGCGACCACCCGGAGCTGGTAGCCAAGCGGGCCGAACCCCAGCTCCTCCGCCGCGGCGTTACCGCCGGACAGCAGCACCGACCGGTACCGCGGATCGGTCCAGGCCCGCGCCACCATCCGCGCGCGTTCACCGGCGACGCGTCCGCGTACAGCCTGGTCAGGTAGCCGTCGATCTCTTCGTCGGTCACCAGCCCGGCGGCGATCAGCCGTTCCTCCAGCCGCCGGGTCCGCGCCGCCGCGGGCAGGTCGTCATGCTCGCTCAAGATAGGACTCCCACAGGTCGACGGTGACGGTGTGATCCCCGGTCCCCCACAAGTCACCGGCGCGGAACCGCACGGCGTAGCAGGTCTCCACCTGGTTCACGCCCCGCGCCGACGCGTCCGGCAGCGCCCAGTCGCCGAGCACCGCGACGATCTCCCCCGGCTGTCCGCGCACGTAACGAGGCGCCCGGGTATGCCCGTCCGTGTCCACGGTCCGCACCCGTACCCTGGCCCCCGCCAGGTAGCTCATCCGAGCCCCTTCTCGTCGGCCAGGGTTTCCAGGGCGCCGAGCCAGCGCTCGTAGTACGACGCGTCGAGGTACTCAGCCGGCGGCAGCCGCTCGATCGCGTCACGCAGTTCGTCGCTGTTGAACAGCCCGCGCTTGCGCAGCACCGCGGCGAGCGCGTACACCCGGGCCTCCCAGTCCGCGGCGAACGCCACCTCACCGTTCTCCCGCACCGGCACCGATCCGAACCCGGTCTGCCCGCCCATGTCATGAACCCGGCTCATCTATCCGACGCTAACCGGTCAGCCCGCCGTAGCCAAGAAGGGCATCGATGTCACATCGCTGCCCCTCTATGGGCACCTATGAGTCATCGATGCCCTTGGGGGTCCGCCGCAGCCTGGCCCAGGCGTCCACCGGTCATGATCCGGGCGTTCATCACGCGCCAGGTCACCGACCCCGGACCGAACAAGCCGTCATCTTCCCTGGCCGGGTCGTGCGGACTCGTGTACGTGTAAGGCGTGGCGCTCACCATGCCGATCATCGCACACAGGTTCCGGAGTTACCGCCCTGCTGGGGTCGTGACAAGCACCTCGCCATCGTGAGCCGCGAGTCCGACCTGGACCGAGATACCGGGCGTCAGCGCGGCCGCCGACGCGCTCGGCACGTCGACCAGCACCGTCGTGTCGCCGGACAGCAGCACCGCGATCCTGGTGACCGAGCCGAGGAAGGTCGTGCCGGACACGATCCCGTTGCCGCCGTCGGCGCCAGAGACGGTCAGCGCCTCCGGCCGCACCAGTACGTCCACGGTTCCGGTTCCGCCCATCTCCCCGTGCGCGGGCACGGTACCGCCGAGCACCTCGACGGCCCCGTCCGGCCGCAGCGTGCCAGGGACACGGTTCATCGTGCCGACGAACTCGGCGACGAACGCCGTCGCCGGCTGGCTGTACAGCTCGGACGGGGACACGACCTGCTCGAGTTTCCCGCCGCGCATCACGCCAACCCGGTCGGCGACCGAGAGCGCTTCCTCCTGGTCGTGGGTCACGAACAACGTGGTGGTGCCGAGCCGCTGCTGCAGTGAGCGGATCTGCTCGCGAAGCTGCAGCCGGACCTTCGCGTCCAGAGCGGACAGCGGTTCGTCGAGCAGCAGCACCCGGGGCTCGATGGCCAGCGCGCGGGCCAGCGCGACCCGCTGCTGCTGCCCGCCCGACAGCTGATGCGGGTACTGACCGGCCTGCGGCGCGAGCCCGACCATGTCCAGCAGTTCGGCTGCCTTCGACCGCCGGTCACCCGCGCCGAGCCGGCGCATCCGCAGCCCGAACGCCACGTTGTCGAGGGCGGTCATGTTCGGGAACAGGCTGTAGCTCTGGAACACCATGCCCATGTCCCGCTTGGCGGCCGGCACCCGCGACACGTCCGCGCCGTTCACGTGCACGGCGCCACTGTCGGCGGTCTCGAAGCCGGCCACGATCCGGAGCGCGGTCGTCTTGCCGCAGCCGGACGGGCCTAGCAGAGCGACGAGTTCGCCCGCCTCGATCTCAAGCGACAGCCCGTCAAGGGCCGTCACCCCGCCAAACGAGCGGGTCAGGTCTTTCAGCGTCAGTGCAGTCATCCCAGCGGTCATCAGAACAGCGATACCTTTCGTCCGGTCCGCCGCGCCTGGCGGGTGCCGGCCAGCGTGATCAGCAACAGGAACAGCCAGGTCACGAACAGTGCGAGCAGCGACGCCGCGACCGACGTCTGCGCGCTGGTCTGGTCGAACTGCACGATCCACACCGGGAACGTCTGGTACAGGTCAAGACTGGCCATGGTGAACTCGCCGAGCACCAGCGCCACGGTGAGCACGATGGCTGACAGCAGCGCGGTGACCAGGTTCGGCAGCAGCACCCGCCACAGCGTGGTCAGCCACCCAGCGCCGAGCGACGACGCCGCCTCGGTCAGCGTCCGCAGGTCAAGCGCGCGCAGCCCGGCGTCGATGGTGCGGTACGCGAACGGCATCGCCAGCACCACGTACTCGAGGGCGAGCAGGTACACGCTCGATTTCAGGAACCCAGGCGCCACCTGCAGCACCCCGATGATCAGCACCACCGGCGGGATGACGATCGGCAGGATCGTGATGCCCTCGAGGAGCCGCCGCAGCCGTGGCATCCGCAGGTGGACGTAGACCGTGGTCGGCAGCATCAGCGCGATGGTGATCAGCGTGGTCACGATGGCCAGCCGTACCGACAGGCCCAGGGCGGTGGTGAACCCGGGCTGGCTGATCACCGACCCAAAGGATGAGAAACCGGCGAACCGCAGCGCGGCATACAGCGGCAGCAGGAAGTACACGGCGGCGACCAGCAGGATGATCCACCGCCAGACGGTCGCCCCGCTTCCGCTGCGCCCTACCCTTACCTGAGCCACCGCGCCGCCCTTCGCTGGAGTATCACGTACAACACCATCACCACCGCGATGATCAGCACCATGCCCAGGCCGAGTGCCTTCCCGACGTTCTGCTCGCCAGCTAGCACGTTGCCGTTGAGGAACGACCCGATCTGGATCGAGGTCAGCGGGATGGTGCCGCTGGTCAGTGCCTCGGCGGTGGCGTAGGCGGAGAACGCGCTGCCGAACAGCAGCAGCACGCTGCCCAGGAACGACGGCAGCAGCACCGGGATGCCGACGTGCCGCCAGTAACGCCACGCGCCCGCGCCCAGGTTCTCCGCGGCTTCCCGCCACGACGGCCGGAGTCCTTCCAGGGCGGGCAGGATGACTAGCACCATCAACGGGATCTGGAAGTACATGTACACGACCACGATGCCGGCCAGCGTGTACAAGGTGAACCCGTGATTGTAAGGGTTGAACCCGAGGTCGGTCAGCCAGCGCGTCGCCATTCCCGTCGTCCCGAGCGTGGCGATGAACAGGAAGGCCAGCGGAACCCCGCCGAAGTTGGCGAACACCCCCGAGGCGGTGACGCATACCTGACGGAGTACCGTCCCCCGTTTTGCCGTGAAAATGGCGTACGCCAGGAGAAACCCGAGTATCCCCGGCAGCACCGACGCCAAGATCGACAACAGCAGCGATTCGCCGAACCCATGCAGGTAGACGCCGCGAGTGGCCATCTTCACATTGCTCAGGGTGGGACGCCCGCTCGTCGGATCAGTGAACGCGCCGACCGCGACGGCGATCATCGGGATCACCAGGCCAAGCAACACATATATGCCAAACGGCGCTACCCCAGCTACCCGGGCCAGCCGGCTCAATACGCGGGGAGCCCCGGAGGCCGGCTTGGCCTCCGGGGCGACCGCGGTCCGCGCGGTGACGGTCATCAGCCTGAGATGCTCGACCACTGCTGGGCGACAACGTTCTCCGCCGCGGTCTGCTGCGCGATCGTCGGAAGTTGTGGCGGGGCGGCCGGGGCCGCGGGCAGCGCCGCGTACGCGGCCTTGTTCACGGTGCCATTGCTGACCAGCGTGCTCAGCTCGATCGGGCGCGCCTCACCCTCCAGCCACAGGTTCTGGCCGGTGACCGAGTAGAGGTACTCCTCCCATAGCCGAGCGGCGGCCGGGTCTGGAGCGTACTTGCTGATCGCCTGGTCGTAGTAGCCCGCGTAGGCGGCATCGGCCGGGATCACGATCTTGAAGGTCTTCACGCTGGAGGACACCTCGGAGGCCAGCAGGTAGTCCCACCAGACCAGGATCGGGGTCTGCCCGCTCTCCACGGTGGACGCGCTCCCGGTAACCGGCACGAACGTGAACGTGTGATGACGTCCCGATGGCCACGGCTCAGCCATCCCATACCGACTTGGCTAGCCAACCCCTGCGCGTCGCGGAGCGCCGGCGGTCAGGACCGGAGGGCTACTCCGCCGAGGAGGGTGGGGGCACTCGTCGGACGAGCCCCCTCGCCTGCCACGTGCCAGACCGCGGCGTCGGTGATGCCGGGCGGCACAAGCTTGAGGCCGCTGAACAGGTCAGGGACCGCTGTCCTGGTCTGCCGGTAGACCCGCTGGCCGCCACGTTCGTTGTAGGCGTCGATGAAGTCGCCGTCGTCGTCAGGCACGTCGCCGTCACAGCCGACGGAGATGATCACGTAGGAGCCGGGCACCAGCTCCGCCGCGAAATCGGACACGACCCGGCAGGCCTCGGCGTGGTCAACGAAGTGCAGCACCGAGCCGAAGATCACACAGACCGGTTTGGAGAACCGGAACCCGCCGAGGCGAGCGGTGTCGATGATCCCCGCCGCGTCACGCATGTCGCCCTGGAACGCGGTGACGCCGCCGTGTCCCTTGGCCAGCAGGACCTCCGAGTGCAGCACCGCTACCGGGTCGTAGTCGACGTAGGCAACGATCGCGTCCGGGTCCACGTTCCGCGCGGCCTGATGACTGGCCAGCCACTCGGGAGCCTCGCCCTCGTGCAGCACCGGGGAGGTAGGCAGTCCTGAACCGACGTCCAGGAACTGCCCCACGCCCTGCTTGGCCACGTAATCGATCGCGTGGGTGAGGAACTTCTTGTTCTCCAGCGCGAGCTCGGCTACGTCGGGCCGCTGCTTTCTGATCGCCTCGGCGGCCGCCCGGTCCGCCTCGTAATTGTCCTTACCGCCAAGCCAGTAGTCGTAGATCCGGGCGATACTCGGCTTGGTCATGTCAAAGGACGTCACGGTCGACAATCGTAACGGGTTCACTGCTCCGGTATTGGCTCGTTGACCGCGGGCACCTCTGGCCGGGGATTGCTGAAGACCTCCGCTTGCGCGGCGAGCAGACCGGCCTCGGCCGCGGCGAGGCTGATCGCGTCGTTGTGCCGTGGCCAGTCGGCGCAGCGGCCGGAGAACCTCAGCGCCTGGGTGAAGTCACCGGACGTCGCGCGGCGCCAGGCGGAGATGTTCGGCTCCCGCACGCCGAACCTGGTCTCGATGATCCTGATCAGCGAGGTGTGGTCCAGCGTGCCCGAGTAGACGTTTCCGCCAGCGGTCCACGGCGAGATCAGCGTGCACGGGACCCGGAAGCCGAGCCCGATCGGCAAGCCCTGGACGTACTCGTCCGCCGTCCCCGCCGGGGCGGTCGGCGGCACGACGTGGTCGAAGTACCCGTCGTTCTCGTCGTAGGTGAGGATGAACAGCGTCTTGCGCCACAGGTCCTCGTTCGAGGCGATCGCGTCCAGTTTCTGCGCGATGTACTCGGCGCCCGCCGCCGGCATGTAGTCCGGGTGTTCGGTCTGTGCCGACGGCGCGACCAGCCAGGACACCTGCGGCAGCCGTCCGGCGCGCGCGTCGGCCTCAAACCAGCCAGCAGGGCGCATCTGCATG
This sequence comes from uncultured Actinomycetota bacterium, assembly GCA_963743085.1. GTDB lineage: Bacteria > Actinomycetota > Actinomycetes > Streptosporangiales > Streptosporangiaceae > JBEKHI01. Next base: position 29,787 of record CAVUOU010000054.1, on the reverse strand, counting down.
CCACGCTGCCACAGCGGCGAACTGGTGCTCGCCGAGTCGAACTGGGTGAACCACTCCAGGGCGTTGTCGTCGTAGTTGTCCTCCTCCTGGTACACCTGCCAGGAGATCCCCGCCGCCTCGAGCCGCTCCGGGTAGGTGGTCCAGCTGAGGTTCACCGCCTCGTCGTTGCTGATCACCGGGCCGCCGCCGGTGCCGTTGGGGTCGATCATCCCGGTCCACATGTAGAGCCGGTTCGGGTCGGTCGAGGACAGCACCGAGCAGTGGTAGTTATCGCACAGCGTGAAGGCCTTGGCCAGCGCCCAGTGGAACGGGATGTCATCCTGGGTGTAGTACCCCATGGTGAAGTCGGTCTTCGCGGCGACCCAGGCGTCCATGGCGCCGTTGTCCCACGCTTGGTGCTGCGTCGCCCAGCCGTGGTCCAGGCTCGTGACGACCTGCGCCGCCGTCGTTTTGGTGTCGAGGTGGAACGGGGTCAGGTAACCGTCCGCGTGGCTCGAGTCCGGCTGATAGAAGACGCTCTTGCCGGAGGGGAGCTTGATCGCGGTCGGGTCCTGGAAACCGCGTACCCCGGGCATGGTGCCGAAGTAGTGATCGAAGCTGCGATTCTCCTGCATGAGGATCACGATGTGCTCGATGTCTGCGAGTTTTCCTCTGATTCCGGTGGGTGTGGCGGCGATCGCCTTGCGGAGGCTGGCGGGTAGTACTCCGGCGGCGGCGACGCCGGACAGCGCCGTTGCGGTGGTGAGGACGGTTCTACGGCTGACTGCGGGGGCGGGGGCGGCGTGGCTGGCGTCCCGCATGTCTGCCGAGGCGAGACGGCGGTGGCGGCGGACTCGGGCTAGCTGCCACCCGAGGGCGGCGGCTAGCAGGAGCACCACTAGACCCATCCCAGCCAACCAGCTGATGGACCTCAGCGGCGTCCCCTGTCCCGTTGCTGTCGCCCCGCCAGCTGTCTTCTGGCTGGCTGCTGTCGCCGCGCTCCCGGTTCCCACCTTCGGGCCGTACTCGCTCAGGCTGTTCTTGCTGTTATCGGCTACCCAGATATGGCCGGTGGGGTCGACCGCGATGCCTTCGGGGGACTCCAGGTTTTGTGCTGTTCCTAGGCCGAACTCGGTTATGAAGGTGCCTGCTGGGGTGTACTCGGAGACTAGGTTGTAGTCGGTTTGGGTTACGTAGATGTCGCCGTTGGGGGCGACGGCTATGCCGCCGGGGTCGCCGAAGGAGCCGTAGGCGGACTGGGTGGATTCCTCGGCCAGCAGGCGGGTGCCGGATGGGCTGTACTCGTAGATGCCGTTGCCGTAGGTGTAGCTCGCGCTGGATACCCAGATGTTGCCGTTCGCTGCGATCGCGACGCCGGTTGGGGTGGGGACGCTGATCTCGCCGGTGTAGGTGCCCGCGGTGGTGAACTCGGCGATGCGGCTGTTGCCGAAGTCGGCTACGTACACCGCGTCGCCGGACACGGCTACCGCCTCGGGGCTGTTCAGCTCGGAGCCGCCGAACTCCGAGAGCAACGCCCCGGTGGCCGAGAACTCCGCGATCGTGTTCGCGCCGGTGTTCGCGACCCAGGTGTCCCCGCCGGCGACCGCGATGCCCTCCGGATGGTCGAGTTTGCCCTGGCCGAACTCCTTGATCAGCCGCCCGGTGGGGGTGAACTCCGCGATCCGGTTGCGGCCGGTATCGGACGCCAGCACGTCACCGCTCGAATTCACCGCGACGCCGTACGGGCCGTCCAGCGGGCCTACGGAACGGTCATATCGCGGCGCGGGTGACACCGTGCCCTTGGTCACGGTGAAGGGCGCCGGGCCGGCGTAGATGCCGTCGGTCACCTCGTTGGCCAGGTAGGCGTAGTACGTGCCGATGCCGCCGACGCTGGAGGTAAGGAACGTGGCGCTGCCGCTGGTGCCGGCCGCGGACTCGTAACCGGTCACATAGCCAGATGATTGCGGCTGATCGGCGGGGATGATCGCCACCACGTTGTACGGGCTCGCCTCGGACGACGGCGCGCTGTAAGTGAAGGTGACGGTGGTGCCGTCCGGCGCGGACGAGACGGACGCGGTCAGTGTGGCGGTGCCCGCCGCTTGCGCGGGGCTCGTCACGCCCAGGGTGACAGCGAGTGGGATGACAACGGCCAGCGCGGCGAGCAGCGCGGCGATCACACGGGGCCTCATGTGCTGGACGGTAACCACCTCTGGTGGCGCGCGCAGCTCAATAAGGTGACGATCACGCGAATTGCGCCTTTCCCGGGCGCCGCCGCCCGGGCCTTACCGGACGTTCGATGCGGTGGCAGATGCCTTCTGATGCTTCTGGTAAGAATGGTGAGTGCCACGTATCGCGCTTCACGGTGCTCATAACCTCCGTGACCTCGGCGGAATCGCCGCGGCCTCAGGCCGGAAGCTGGTTTCCGACCAACTGATCCGCGGCGACTCGCTCAGCAAGCTCAACGACGCCGACGTGGACCTGCTGGGCATGCTGTCGCTGCGGACCGTGATCGACTTCCGCAGCCTGGCGGAGGTCGCCCGGCTGGGCCCCGACCGACTGCCACCGGACGTGGAAGCCGTCGAGTTGCCGGTGAACGCCGCCGACCTTGACCAGTTCATCGGCCTGGTCGGCCACGTCGGCCGGCAGCGGGAACAGCTCGGTGATGGCAAGGCCGCGCGATTCATGGAGCGGGTGAACCGTGACTTCGTTTCCAACGACACACAGCGCAAGCAGTTCGCCCAAGCGCTGCGTCTGATCGCCGACGACGCCCGTCGGCCGGTCCTGTACCACTGCACCGCGGGCAAGGACCGTACCGGCTGGATGACCGCGATCCTGCTCACCGCGCTCGACGTCCCGCGTGAGACGATCATGGCCGACTACCTGGCCACCAACGATTACGTGTGGCCCGCCTACGAAAAGCAGCTCCACCCGCTGGCCAGGCTCCATCAGCTCGATTTGAACGTGTTCAAACCGCTGATCGTCCAGGACCCGGCCTACCTAGACGCCGCTTTCGACGAGGTGGCCATCCGGTACGGCAGCTTCGAGAACTTCCTCGCCGACGGTCTCGGCTTCAGCGCCGACGACACGCAGCGGCTCCGTTCCGCCCTCCTCGCCTGATCAGTTCCCCGGGACGGATGCTGCTTCTGGTACTGGCGGTGCTCATGAGGACGCTAGACCCGCCGAACCGGCCGCGCGGTTTCTGGTTGGTGTGGCACTGCCCACGCTCTTTGCTGGTCAGCGTCGCACCGACCAGAAACGGTCCGCAGCCGCGCGCCCAGCTGAGTCGGCTCAGTCTCTGGGCAGCGTGCGAAGGAGCCCGAAGCGGGCGAGCAGCCCGTGGTCCCCGAAGCGAGTGATCGCCTGGATCTGGTCACCTTGCGGCGCGAGCACCATGAGGCTGCCGGCCCGCCAGAGCGGCGCGGCCGGGTCCGGGAGGTAGTACACCAGCGCGGGCTGGTTGTTAGCCCGGGTCCCGACGATCTTGATCTCCTGGCCGCCCCAGAACGGAAGCTGCCCCAGGAACCCGCCGATCGCCTCGGGTCCGCGGAACTCGGCGGGCTCGGGTGGCATGGTGAGCCTGGCGTCATCGGTCAGCAGCGCCACCAGCCGATCGAGGTCGAAGTGCTCGAAGGCGTCTACGAAACGGCTGACGGTCTCGGCCTCGTCCGGGGACTTCGGCAGCGGCACGTCGCGGATGTCCCGGTCGGAGCGGAGCCCGGACCTGGCCCTGATCAGGGCGCTGTTGACGGCCGCCGCGCTGGTCCCGAGCATGCCGGCGACCTCCCCGGCCGGGAAGCCGAGCACGTCCCGCAGCACCAGCACCGCTCGCTGCTGCGGCGGCAGGTGCTGCAAGCCCGCCACGAACGACAGCGCGATCGACTCCCTCGCGTCGTACCTGGCCTCCGGCCCGGGAGCCACGTCGTCGAGCAGCACATCCGGATAGGGCTCCAGCCACCACGGGTCAGGCAGGCTGGCGGCCTGCGGCCTGCGGGATTCGCCGCGCAGGTAGTTGAGGCAGCGGTTGGTGGTGATCCGGTACAGCCAGGCTCGCAGCGAGCGGCCGTCGAACTGGCCGATCGCGCGCCACGCGGCCAAGAGTGCCTCCTGAAGCATGTCCTCCGCGTCGTGGAACGACCCGAGTATCCGGTAGCAGTGCGCGAGCAGCTCACCCCGGTAGGGCTCGACGAGTTCGCGGAATGCCTCGCCGTCGCCTGCCTGGGCACTGGCGAGTGTTGCCTCGGTCATGGATAACGCCTCCCAGTAGATGCAACACCACTGGCGCGGGGAATTCATCGGTGACTCGCCGGCCAGGCCGGGGCTTCAACCGGTGTGATTCCCACACAGACACATCGTTGGCGAGCGTTCTCGCTGCTCGCCGTGACGTACTTCATGACGGCCGTCGACCTGACGATCGTCAACGTCGCGCTGCCATCGGCATCAAGCTGCGTTTCCCCGAGTCCGACTTGCAATTCGCCTGGCTGGCCACCTCGGTCACCGCGATCGCGCTCGCCGGACCTGCCCAGCTCCTGGTCACCCGTGTCTCGGCCAAGCTGGTCATCGTCGTCGGCATGACCCTGGTCGGCGCCGGGATCCTGTGGGCGACCCAGGTTCCGGCCGACGGGCACTTCTGGGCCAACCTCGCCGGTCCGCTCTTCCTGGCCGGCGCTGTCACCTGGGCGTTCATCCCGGTGTCGATCGGGGCGCTGACTGGCGTCACCGAGCGAGACGCCGGGGTCGCCTCCGGGCTCATCGACACATCCCAGCAGCTCGGCGGTGCGCTCGGCATCGCCATCGCCTCGACGGTGGCGGAGGCGCACTCCCGCGTGCTCCGCAGCCAGGGCCATTCCGCGGCCGTGGCTCTCACCGGCGGCTTCCACTGGGCGCTGTGGGTCGGCGGCTTCACCGCGCTGGCCGCCGTCCCCGTCGGCTTGCTGCTCATCCGCCGCACCGAACTCACCCAAGCCGCTCCGCCACTAGAGGCCGCGGCGACTGCCAATATCTAGGAGGATCCCATGCCCACCACCATCGACATCGAAGGCGCCACCGCGCTGGTGACCGGCGCCAGCCGCGGTTTCGGCCGGGCCGTCGCCACGTCGCTCAGCCAGGCCGGCGCCCGGGTCGTCGGGGTCGCCCGCGACAAGGACCAGCTCCAGCTGGTCAGCGCCGAGCTCGGCGACTCGTTCATCCCGGTGACCGCCGACGCGGCCGCGCCGGTAACGGCTGGCCAGCTCATCGACGCCTACCGCCCCGCCATCCTGGTGCTGAACGCCGGTGCCGCTCCGCTATGCCGCCCGCTTCACCAGCACACCTGGCAGACCTTCAGCCAGAACTGGGACGTCGACACCCAGCACGTCTTCCGCTGGGTCCGTGAAGCGCTGCTGACCCCGCTCGACCCCGGCAGCACCGTCATCACAATGTCCAGCGGCGCCGCCCTGCGCGGTTCGCCGTTGTCCGGCGGTTACGCCGGCGCCAAGGCCGCCATCAGGTTCATCACCGCCTACGCCGCGGAAGAATCCGAGCGGGCCAACCTAGGCATCACGTTCCGCACCGTGCTCCCGCAGCTGACCTCCGCCACCGAGCTGGGCTCGGCCGCCGTCGCCGCCTACGCGGCGCGTCAAGGAACCGGCGCGGCAACCGGTCCGACCCTCACCACCGAACAAGTCGGCGCCGCGATCACCACCCTGATCACCGATCAAGCCCACGACCAGCGCGCCTACCTGCTCACCACCGGTGGGCTCACGCCCGCGCCGTAAAGGCACCCAGCTTGGCGGAGCGTCCGTAGGAAGTGTCACTATGACAGCATTTTCTACGGACGCGACGCTGGGCGAGGGGGCAAGCCGCGCTTGCGTCTGCGGCTGGCGGGGCATGCTGTCCGATAGGAGGTGGTTCATGAAAGGCGAGACGATCCGTGACCTGCTCCAGCCCCTCATCGGCCAGCCAGGGTCGATCTTGCTGGTCGTCAGCCGGAGCGGCCAGGTGAGGTTCGCCGCGACGGAGAACCACAAGCTGACGGACGTGGAACTCCGCGCGGACGGCCTGGTCCGGCTGGAACGAGAGTCCGGCTGGACGGTGATCGATCCGGCCGAGATCGTGGCCGTGGGCTGGAACGACGAGAACAGCGGGCAACCCGTGGGCCAGTTCCTGTAACTGGAGCCACAGGATCATGACCGCCCATCGCCATGCACACGAGGCTAACAGCGGGCGACTTCCGTGCGGTGAGCCACTAAGGTCGGTACCGTGACCACCGCCGATCCCGCGCCCTCCTTGTACCGCAAGGTGGCGGACGACATCAGGGCCGCGATCGCGGCGGGTGACTACGGAACCGGCACCCGGTTGCCGTCCGAGAGCGAACTGGCCGGAAGGTACGGCGTCTCTCGTGGCACGGTCAGGCAAGCGTTCGCCGCCTTGCGCGCCGACGGGGTCATCGCTTCACGGCGCGGCGCGCGACGCACCGTCGTGGGCGGGTCCCGGGTGCAGTCCTTCAGCGAGCTGCTGTCCTTCTCCAAGTGGGCCAAGTCCCTCGGCGAGGTCCCCTCCGGCCAGCTGATCAGCTTGGACCGCCGCCCCGCCACCGAGGAGGAGGCGGAGCGGCTGTCGATACCGGCCGGCGACATCGTCTACTTCATGGTGCGGGTCCGGCTGCTGTCTGAGCACCCGGTGATGATCGAACGCGGCGTCTACCCCGAGCGCGTCGGCGCGCTGCTGGCCGGCTTCGACCTCGAGGCCGAGTCGGTCACCGAGCGACTGGAAGCGCTCGGCATCGTGTGGACCGACTCCGAGCACATCATCGACGCGGTTCCCGCATCCGCCGAAGACGCGCGGCTCCTTAACGTCACCCGCGGCGTGCCCATGCTGCGCGAACGCCGGCACACCACCGACCAGGCGGGAATCCCGGTCGAGTGGTCCGACGACCGTTACCTGGGCGGCGCGGTCGCGTTCAGCGTCCGCAACTCGATCACGGTCAACGCGTTGTCACGCACCTCGCAGCAGACCCCGCAGTAGCTCGGCGAAGTCGCCGAATCCCGGCGGCTCGACACCCGTGTCCTTGGCTGCCTCGTCCCAGCGCCGCACGGCCACCGCGTCCGCGAAATACGGGTGCGTCTCGAACTGCGCCGCCTCCGCCGTGCTCATCGGGCCACCCTGCGCCGCCAGCGTGCGCACCGACTCGGCTGACAGCAGCTCGAAGTATCCGGGCTCCGCCGTGCACAGATACCGTTTCGCGGCCACGTGCAGCCGGACCGGCTCGGTCACCTCAGGCCCGAACCAGCCCGCCAGCCAGTCCGCGCCCGCAGCGCCGTGCCGGGCGTCATCGGCGCCGGTCAGGTGCCCGACGTCGTGCAGCAGCGCGGCGGCCACCAGCGCCGGGGCGGCGCCCGACGTCTGCGCGAGCGCGCCCGCCTGCCGCATGTGGACCCCGATCGTCACCTCCTCGCCGAGGTAATCCTCCGCCCCCGGCCCGGCGAACAGCGCCGTCAGTTCTTCGAGCATCGCAGCACCGCCAAGGTCGATTCCAGCCCGTCCAGGTCCGCATAACAGCCCTGCAGATGCCGCTCGCTCACCTCGGTGAACGCGGTCCGGGCGTGCAGGATGCGGGTGTTATCGAAGATCAGGCAGTCACCGGGCTCCATCCGCAGCGTCAGCCGCGCCTGCTCATCCCGGAGCAGCCGCGTCCAGCGCCGGTACGCGCGGTAATACCGCTCCACCTCGTCGTGCGGCGCACGCAGCGGTCCCGCCGACCGGTTATTGAACCGCACACCACGGACCCGGCCGCGCGGGTCGAGGTGGATGAGCGGTTGCGACGTCCGCAGCTCCGTCCCGTTTCCGCTATACCAAAACGTCCGGGGCGTACCCGTCAGGACCTCGAACTCGTCCGGGTGGGATTGGCGCAGCAACTCGGCCACCGCGAACCCGTCGACCAGCCCGGTGTGTCCCCCGCCCCCCGCGTTGCTCAGGCAGTGCAGTAGCTGGATCGTGGGCACTGGGTCCCGGTACGGGTTGTCGGTGTGCGGGGTGATCTCACGGGCGGAGTTCGCCAGGTTCTCCGGATCCGGCTCGACGCGGACGTCGAAGATGCGGCCGTAGTTGGTCTCCCGCACGAACCCGAAGGTCTCCGCCACTTCGGTGACCATGCCGGGCTGGACTGGAACCTCGCGCAGCAGCGCGAATCCCACCCGCAGTACCGACGCGAGCGCGGGCTCCCGGTCGTCGAGGTACCGCGGCCAGGTCCAGGCCGGGATCCTCCCGTCGAGGTCGGCGGCCCGCCACAGTTCCTTGCCGTCCGCGGTGCGCGGATCGCCGGGTCCGTAGCCATCGGGCGCGTGCGCGGTGAGCCAGTCGAGCGAGAATTCCGACTGGTGACCGTCGGGCTGGTAGGTCACCAGCATCGCTGATTCAGCCAGCGGGTGCGCCGAGGAGACAGTCACGCCGTTTGGGATATCGAGGACATCGATTAGGCGCTGACCGCTGCTGGGGTCGGTGCAGCCGGGGCACGGGCAGTTGTCCCGCAACCAGACGGCGGGGAACCGGCTGCCCGCGAGCACCAGTTCCCCGGATTGGACAAGTTGGCTATACAAGTTCACAGTTGGCTATACTAGTACGCATGGTCGGAAAAGTGGTGGTTGTCGGGGGCGGCATCCTCGGTACGATGCACGCGCTGGCCGCCCGGCAGCGCGGGTTCGAGGTCACGCACCTGGAACGGGAGGCCGAAGCCCGCGGGGCGAGCGTACGGAACTTCGGGCTGATCTGGGTGAGCGGACGGCGTCCTGGGGATGAACTCGCTCTCGCGCTGCGCGCCCGCCAGCTGTGGGAACAGGTCCCGGGTATCGCTTTCCGGTCCGCCGGGTCGATCACCGTCGCGGCCAATGAGGCCGAACTCGGGCTGATGAAGGAGGCGTCCGCGCGGCCGGACGCCGGGCAGCGCGGTTTCAAGCTGCTCGACGCGGCCGGTGTTCGGTCGGTTAACCCCGCTGTGCGCGGCGATATCCTCGGCGGGCTGTACTGCCCGTCCGACGCGATCGTCGAGCCGCGGCTGGTGCTGCCCGCGCTGCGCGCCGCGCTAGCCGGCCCAGGGTATGAGTGGCTGCCAGGACGCGAGATCACCGACGTGCGCGCCGGGGCGGTGCTCGATCACACGGGAACCTGGCACCGCGGCGATCTCATCACGCTGTGCACCGGGGCGGCGGCCCGGTTCATCGATGGCCTGCCCGCCCGCCGGGTGCGGCTGCAGATGATGCAGACCGCGCCGCTGGCGGCAACACTGACCACCGCGCTCGCGGATGGCGACTCGCTGCGCTACTACCCCGCCTACGAGCTGCCCGGACGGGCCCAGCTCGCGCCGCAGGATCCGGTCGCCGAGCGGGCCCGCGCCCAGCTGCTGCTCGTCCAGCGGGCCGACGGCTCGCTGACCATCGGCGATACGCATGAGTACGACGAGCCGTTCGCGTTCGACGTGGACTCCGGCGCCTACGGCCACCTGCTGGCCCGGGCCCAGGCGGTGCTCGGCGTCCCGCTGCCGCCAGTTCAGCGCCGCTGGGCCGGCGTCTACAGCGAGACCACGGACGGGGCGCTGTACCTGCGCCGCGAGGTGGCCGACGGCGTGGTGCTGGTGACCGCCCCTGGCGGACGCGGCATGACCTGTTCCCCGGCGATAGCGGAGGAGACTTTCCAATGACGGCGATCAGCGTCGCTTGCCTGGACATGGCGGGCACCACCGTCCGCGACGACGGCGTGGTGATGGACGCGTTCCGATCGGCGGTGGGAGACACCGGGCCGGAGGCTATGGAGTACGTCCGGGCGACCATGGGGCAGTCCAAGATCGAGGTGTTCCGGCACCTGCTGGGCGGCGACGAGAACGCCGCGCAGGCCGCTAACACCGCATTCGAGGGCGCCTACGGCGCGGCGGTGCGGGCGGGAGCGGTCGAGCCGCTGCCTGGCGCCGAGGATGTGCTCCGGGCCCTGCGGTCGGCCGGGGTACGGGTCTGCCTGTCCACCGGGTTCTCCCCCGTCACCAGGGACGCGATACTCGACTCGCTGGGCTGGCGGCCGCTGGCCGACCTGGTGCTGTCCCCGGCCGACGCCGGGCGGGGCCGCCCGTGGCCGGACATGCCGCTGACGGCCCTGCTGCGGTTGGGCGGCGGCGCGGTGAGTGAGCTCGCGGTGGTAGGCGATACGCCCAGCGACGTGGAGTCGGGCCTGCGGGCCGGCGCTGGCCTGGTGGCGGGCGTGCTCACCGGGTCCGCGACCCGCGACGACCTGGCCAAAGCGGGCGCGCCGGTGATACTCGACGACCTCACCGGCCTGCTCGGCCACCTGTTATCCACAGGCCATGTGGATAACCGTGTGCGTTCTGCCTGATAGCTGTGATCCACGCCTCCCAGGTCGCGGGCGTGTTGTGGATAGCCGGCGCACGGCAACCGCTCGACCGGCAGCGATGCCCTGTGGATAACGCAGGGTGCATGTGGACTGTCCGCACAGCGATTTGAGGCCGATAGGTCTTGATTGTCGTGGTTATGACGTGCGAGTGTCACGCATGTGAACGACGGTGAGTTGCTGTGGACTCCGGACGCCGAACGCGTCGCACAAGCGAACACCACGATCTTCATCAGCTGGCTGCGCCGCGTTCGCGGGCTGGACTTCGACGGCTACGACGACCTGTGGCGCTGGTCGGTCACCGATCTGGATGGTTTCTGGCGGGCCATCTGGGACTTCAACGACATCATCGCGTCGTCCCCGCCGCAGCGCGTGCTCGACGGTCTCGGCGAGCCTGGGACGCCGTGGTTCCCGCCGGAGTTGCAGTGGTTCCCCGGTGCCCGGCTCAACTACGCCGAGCATGTCTTCCGCAACGCGCGCACCGGCGAGGTCGCGCTGTTCTACCGCTCCGAGGGCGGGCCGTTGCGGGCGATGACCTGGGACGAGCTCACCGCTAGGACGGCGAGCCTGGCGGCGCGGATGCGTGAGCTTGGCGTCGGCCCCGGCGATCGCGTCGCCTCCACGATGCCGAACACGCCGGACACCGTCATCGCGATGCTGGCCACCGTCGCGATCGGCGCGGTCTGGGCCAGTTGCTCACCGGACTACGGTGTCCGCGGCGTCGCGGACCGGTTCCGCCAGCTCGAGCCCAGTCTGGTCTTCGCCACCAGCGAGTACTCCTATGGCGGAAAGCGCCACGACCGCGCTGCGGCGATCGAGGAGATCGCCGGGTATCTCCCGGGTAACCCGCCGATCATCACCGACCCGGCCATCATCACAAGCCAGCAGAGCATCACCGGCGACGCACCGGACCTGGTCTTTCACCAGGTCGCGTTCGGTGATCCGCTGTGGGTGCTGTTCTCCTCCGGGACCACCGGCCTGCCGAAGGCACTCACCCAGAGCCACGGCGGCATCCTGCTGGAACAGCTCAAGCTGCAGCGATTGCAGATGGACCTGCGCCGGGGCGACGTGCTGTTCTTCTACACGACCACCGGCTGGATGATGTGGAACTTCCTGGTCAGCTCGCTGCTGCTCGGCGTGAAGCCAGTGCTCTACGACGGAAACCCGGCCTACCCCGGACCGGAGGCGCTGTGGGAGACCGCGACGGCGGCGGGCGTCACGTTTTTCGGCGCTTCCCCCGCCTACCTCGATGGCATCGCCCGGCGCGGCGTCGTCCCGCGCGACGTCGCGGACCTGTCGGCGCTGCGGTCGATGATGCTGGCTGGGTCACCGGTCTCCGCCCGGACCGCCGCGTGGGTCTATGAGAACGTCAAGCGGGACCTGTACCTGCACGTCGGCACCGGCGGAACCGACGTGTGCTGCGGCTTCACCGGCGGTGCACCGACGCTGCCGGTCTACGCGGGCGAACACCAGCGCCGCAACCTCGGCGTCGCCGCGCAGGCGTGGGATGAGCGCGGCGAGCCGGTGCTGGGGGAAACCGGCGAGATGGTGGTCACGCGCCCGATGCCGTCGATGCCGGTCTTCCTCTGGGGCGACAAGGACAACCGGGTCTACCGCGACACGTATTTCGACCTGTACCCGTCGGCCTGGCGGCAGCGTGATTTCTTCCGCGTCAATGACCGCGGTGGCTGCTTCCTCCCCGGCCGCTCCGACGCCACGCTCAACTCCCGCGGCATCCGCATCGGCACCGCCGAGATCTACGCGGTGATAAACAAGATCCCCGGGATAACCGATTCGCTGATCACCGACGCCGCCGCTACCCGACGGTTCCTCGCAGATCGTGTTGTTCGTCGCGCTCGCCGACGGCCAGATCCTGGACGACGCGCTGGCCGAAGAGATCCGGGCCCGGCTCCGCCGCCAGTACTCGCCGCGTCACGTCCCCGACGAGATCGTCCAGGTACCGGCGATCCCGGTCACGATCACCGGCAAGAAGCTAGAGGTACCGGTGCGCAACATCCTGCGCGGCGTCGCCGCGCAGGAAGCCGCCGATCCCGGCGCGATGGCGAACCCCGAGTCACTCGAAGCATTTACCGCCTACGCGAGAAAACTAAGCGGCCCTCCGCCCGCTTCTTGAGGGCCTCGTTCAGTGCCTGGAAACTCGCCTCGGCTCGGGCGAAGGTCTTACCGGAAAAGGCAGCCAGCAGGCCACGGTAGGTCTCGCCTTGCTCCAACCAAGTACCGCCGTCCGCCGCGGTCAGCGTGAAATGGTGCTCACCGCTGATGATGCCGGGCAGGCTGGCTACCCACCTAAGCTCCGCGCCCGGGTCGGCGACGGTGATCTTCGGTTTAACGGTCATCAGGCGGCCGTTGGCCGGATGGACGCTCCGCAGCCTGATCCTGTTTCCGACCGCGACCTGCCCAGATGCCTCGCGGAACAGCGGGTTCCACTCCGGGTAGCTGCTCAGATCAGTCAAGACCGCCCACACGGCCTCCGGCGGAGCGTCGATCTGGATGGTCGCGGACATAGTTTTCATGCGCTGTCCCGTCTGACTAATTCAACGTGCATCGTACGTTGTTTTCCAGAATACAACGTACGATGCACGATGAAAGGGACGTCCTCGGATCAGGCGAGGTCCAGGAGCTGTTCGTAGAAGCCGCCGAACCCGCGATCGGGGTCGGTGAGGTGGACCTCGAGGATCCAGTGGCATACCCGCCCGGCCTTGTCACGCCGTCGCATCGGCGTCGTGTTCTCGCTGGTGATGTAGGACTCGGCATTCGCGCCATCGATCTTCTCGTGCGGGAACTCGCCGACGAGGTGGCCGGCGTGCCAGCCGCCCAGGGACCATCCGGCCTGACGGGCTAGCCGGTCCATCTCGGCGTACAGTTCGGCGCCGGTGATGCCGGGCCGGTCCGCGAAGTAGCGCTTGCCCGCGCTGAAGATGACGGGCAGGTCGGCCGCGAGCCGGTGCTTGACGGGATCGTCGCCGAGCACGTACGTGCGCCCGAGGTCGGCTTCGAACTCCTCGAAGATCGGGCCGAAGTCCGCGAAGGCGATGTCGTGGGGCTCGATGATCCGGTCCGGCGGGTTCTCCCGGTACGGGAACAGGGTGTGCGGGCCAGACCGCACGATGCGCTTGTGCCAGTGCCTGGTCTTCCCGAACATCTCGTTGGCCAGGTCCCTGATCCGGTCGCTGACCGCCTGCTCACCCTGCCCGGCCGCGATGATGCCGCGACTGGCGACCTCGTCGAACAGCGCGATGGCGCTAGCCTGAGCCTGCTCCAACTGGGCGACTCGTTCGTCCTCGTTTGGCATGCGCCGACGATAGGGCATTCACCTGGCCAGCACCAAGCCGCGTTGCTGCCGAGGGCTAAAGGTTTTGCCGCGGTCATGCGACTCAATAGACATGATGGACACGACGACGCCAACGAGGGTGCTGCGTGGATGACGCCGGAGAGAGTCCGATCCCCCGGCATCATGTCAACGAGCTGGCCGGTTTCTTCGCGGATCATGACCGGTGGCTGTTCGGGCACGCGTGCGTACGCACCCGGGGCGACCGGGACCTTGCCGCAGACCTGGTTCAGGACACCTTCGAAGCGGCGGCGGTTGCGTGGACGGTGCTGCGCGAGCACCCCAGCGGCCGGCAGCGGGCCTGGCTGCTGGGAACGCTGGCGCACAAGGACATCAGCGACCTGCGGCGCAAGGCGGCGTTCCGCCGCAGGCAGCCCGAGATCCACGCGAGGTACCACGCCACTCCGGCCGACACCGAGGCCCAGGCGCTGAACGCGATCGCGCTGGCCCGCGCGCGGGAGATCATCGACGGCATGCCGCCACGGCAGCAGGAGATCGCCCTGATGCGGTGGCGAGACCGCATGCGGGCGGCCGAGATCGCCGCCGCGCTTGGCATCGCGGAGGGAACCGTGCACGCCCAGCTGCACGGCGCGCGGCGCAAGCTGGTCGCGGGGCTGGAACGGTACTACCCGTTCGGCACGGACAGCGGGGAAGGGGCCATGTCATGACCACCGGTTCGAACGCGGGTGACGGCCGCGCGGAGCTGTTCGTGGCCGATTTCTACCCGAAGCTCGGCGAGTACCTCGCGGAGCGGCATGCCAGCGGCTACGACGCCGTGGCCGCGCGGGCTCGCTTCCTGCTCTGGCTCGCCAAGCACGTTGACAAGAGCACGATACGGCCGCCGTCGCGCGGATCCGCGGCGACGCCGCTGACGGACTACCTCGCGGCGGCCAGCAAGATACCGGAGCCCGGTGCCGGGGAAATAGCCGAACTGGGAACGCGCATCGCGGCCGGGCGGCATGCGGAGGAAACGCTCGCCGCCAGCGGCGCGCTCACCGCGGACGAACGGGCTGACCTTGAGCGGGTCGCCGACCAGGGCCGGCGGGCGAAGACCCGGCTGCTCGAGGCGCACTTGCGGCTCGTCGCCGGTATCGCCCAGCGCTACGCCGGCCGGGGCCTGCCCCTCCTTGACCTGGTCCAGGAGGGCAGCCTCGGACTGAACCGGGCGGTGGAGAAGTTCGATCACAGCAAGGGGTACACCTTCTCTGTCTACGCCACCTGGTGGATCCGCCAGGCCATCACGCGGGCCCTAGGCAGCCAGGTCCGGACCACGCAAATCCCGGTTCACCCGGCCAAGGCCATCGGCGAGATCGAGGTGGTACAGCGCCGGCTTTCCCGGGAGCTTGGCCGCGACCCCACCCCCGAGGAACTGGCCGCCGAACTCGGCACGAGCCCAGACTAAACCGGATGCGCCCGCGCTAGGTTAGGAGGCTCCGAGGCTATCCGGATGGTATTTCCGGCATCGGCCGGGGGCGTGAGTGGAACGATGGAAGCATGGATGACCCTCGTATCGATCCGCCGCTTGAAGCGGACGAGCTGACCACGCTGACGACGTTCCTGGACTTCAACCGGGAGACGCTGGCCGTCAAGTGCGCTGAGCTGACCCCTGATCAGCTGCGCGAGCGTGCGGTGCCACCGTCGAACTTGTCACTGATAGGCCTCGTCAGGCACATGGCCGAAGTTGAACGCAACTGGTTCCGGCCGGTGCTCGGCGGCGAGGAGATGGAGACCATCTTCGCGCCGGACATGGACTGGGAAGGGGCGTTCCGCGACGCGGCTACTGCCGATGTCGATGAGGCATTCAAGATCTGGCGGGCAGAATGCGATCACTCCCGTGCTCTGGTCGCTGCCAGCCCAGCACTGGAGACCAGGGGGCACCGGGGGGACTACTGGTTCTCATTGCGTTACGTCCTGACCCACATGATCGAGGAGTACGCCCGGCATAACGGCCACGCTGACCTGCTCCGGGAACGTCTGGACGGTGTGACAGGCGAATAGCCTCCGGATCCGTGTTGCTGCCCCGGATTGGCCTTAATGACTGAAGCCCCAATTGAGGAGCTTCTGCGCGTCCTCGCCCACCGTCGTCATCGAGGAGTCGCCGAGCGCGACGCCGATCAGCGTCACCGAGCCGTGCGTCGCCTCGAACAGCAGGCAGTAGCCGGCCTCCGCGGTGGACCCGGTTCTTGATGCCGATCGCGCCGGGGTACGCGCTGATCAGCGGATTAGTCGCGTGCCAGGTATAGGCGTGGTGCCCGGAGCCGGCCGCCAGGTGGTATCTGTGCAGCCGGACGATCTGCCGGAAGACCGTCAGCTTCATGGCGTCCCGCCCGAGGATCACCAGGTCACGCGGCGTCGAGTACGTCGAGTATTCGGTCGGCCACGGCAACCCGTCGAAGTTCGAGAAGTGCGTGCGGCCCAAGCCGAGCTTGCGAGCCGTGGCGTTCATCTTCGCGATGAACGCGGTGCGCCCTCCCTTGCCGCCGTACACCGACGCCAGCACGTAGGCGGCGTCGCAGCCCGACGGGATGAGCAGCCCGTACAGCAGTTGCTCGGCGGTGAGCGTGTCCCCCGGCACCAGGTCCGCCGAGCTGGCGTCGTAGTCACGGACGTATGCCAGCACCGCGGCGGGCACCTTGATCCGGCGGTTCAGGTCGCCGGCCTCGATCACCAGGTACGCCGTCATCACCTTGGCGATGGACCCGATCGGGCGCTCGCTGTTAGCGGCGCGGCTCCACAGGACCGACCCGGATGTCGCGCTGGCCACCTCGGCGCCGTGGGCGACGATGCCGGAAGGTGCGGACGCGGCGCTGGCGGGTGTGACCCCGAGCCCGGCCAGCAGGGTTCCCGCGACCATAGTGCTCGCTAGCGATGCCGCGAGCGGAAAGGTCAGGCGCACGCGCTTTAGTAAATCGGATTCGACCCGGCGTGTCGACCACCGTACGCGGGGTGTCCGGTTAGTTGTGGTGGCCAACTACGACTGGCTATGGTCTGGGCATGAATCCCCTCAGGTCAGGCAAATTCGCCCTGCTCAGTCTGGCCGTCACGACGCTAGCCGCCACCGCTGGCTGCGGCAGTTCCGCTGCCGCCCCAGCCGCCAGTAGCACTCAGCGCCCGGCCGTCCGGCACGGCGAACGTCGCCTACGCGTCGTCCCTGGAGTCGCTCAACCAGAACGTCGCCGGGCCGACCTTCAACGCTGCCGAGGGATACAAGTACTCCGGCCAGGGCAACCCGCCAGAAGCGCTCGAGGCGGCGATCGCCGCCGGCAAGATCACGCCGAATGTCTTCGAGTCGATCGGCTCCGATGACATCACCCCGCTGGAGCCGAAGCTCACCAAGTGGTACATCCAGTACGCGGAAACCCAGGTCGTCCTCGCCTACAACCTGGACTCCAGGTACGCGAGCGAGTTTCAGGCAATCGCCGACGGCGCCGCGCCGACGGAGGATCTCTTCATGCTGCTGGAGACCTCGCACCTGAAACTCGGCCGGACGGATCCGGTCACCGACTCGCAGGGACGCGACTTCATCTTCATGCTGGAGCTAGCGCAGAAGTACTACAACCTGCCGTCGGACGCGATCTCCAAGATCCTGCGTACCTCGTCCGCCGACCTCGGCTCGTCGAGATCGAGCCAGATCTTCACCGAGTCCTCGCTCGGCACCGCTCTTGAATCCGGCCAGCTCGACGCGGCCAGCGTGTTCATCAACCAGGCGGTCCAGCTGCACTTGGACTACATCAAGCTTCCGGAGCTCATCAACCTGAGCAGCCCGGCCGACGATGCCTACTACGAGCAGGCGTCGCTCACCATCGGCGGTAAGACGTACACCGGGTCGCCGCAGGTCATCGACATCACGATCATCGGCACGCCAACCGCGGCGGCCACCGCGTTCGTGATGTACACCCTCTCGCAGACCGGGCTCACCGAATACCGGAACGTCGGGTTCGCGGTCCTGGCCCCGAAGGCGTTCGGTGACACCAGCGCGATACCCGCGTCGATCACGAGCGAACTTGACACCTAGCGTAAATCGCTTTGACTCTATGACGTGATGATTCTATCATTACATTATGCTGTTTCCCATTTCGCCGCTCAACGCCGACGACGACCGGGTGCTGGATGAGATCGATCAGATGCGGCACGAGCTTCGGCATCAGATCCGCAGCCAGCCGGCCAAGTGGACAGACGGGCTGCGCAAGTTCCTGACCGCGGACGCGGTCGCGGCGTCCAACTCCATCGAGGGATTCCGGGTATCCGCTCAGGATGCCGAGGACCTGATGGAGGGCGAGCACGACGTCGAGGTGTCGGAGGAGAACAGGGCCGAGACGCTCGCCTACCAGCACATGATGACCTACGTCCAGGCGCTGCACGACGCCCCCGACTTCAGTTACAGCAAGGGATTGCTCAACGGCCTGCACTGGATGCTCCAAGGGCACCGGAACAGCCCGCGCAAGCCCGCGGGCAGGTGGCGCAACGGACCGGTCTACGTCACCGATCCAGACGATCCCGGCATCGCCGCCTACACCGCACCAGACGCGGCCGAGGTACCAAAGCTCATGGGCGAACTCGTTGACTGGCTCAACGATCCCGACGACACCCACCCACTGATCCGGGCCGCGATGGCACACCTGGACCTGGTCTCGATACACCCGTGGGCGGACGGCAACGGCCGGATGTCCCGCTCATTGCAGACGCTGATGATCGCCCGCGAGGGGGTCCTGGCACCCGAGTTCTCCTCCATCGAGGCCTGGCTCGGCCGCCCGCGCAACACCTGGGAGTACTACCGGGAACTCGGACGGCGCGGCCCCAGTTACGACCCGGACCAGGATGTCTCCGGGTGGATCGAGTTCAACCTGCTCGGCTACCACCAGCAGGCCCAGACCGTCCGCCACCGACTGCGTCGTTCCGCCCAGGCATGGCGGGACGTCGCGAGCTTCGCGGACGACGCCGGCCTCGACGAACGGATGGTCACGGCACTGCACGACGTGGCCATGGCGGGCAGGGTACGCCGTCTCAGATACCAGCACGCGGAGGGTCTCAGCCTGCAGCAGGCCCAGCGTGACCTGCGTGACCTGGTCACAGCGGGGCTCCTCACGTCCGTGGGCAGGACCCGCGCGCGGTTCTACACGGCCGGTCCACGGTTTCCCGAACAGGTCCTCGAGACGGCCAGCACCCCGATCACCCTGACCGACCCGTACCGCTTAGCACGTCAGGCGTGAGCGGTCAGGTAGGCGAGCGCGCTCCGTCGCCGTCCGCGCCCTGACTCCACGAGCGGGCGCAGGTGCTGAGTCAATCGTTCTGCCTCTTCCGGGGTCAGGACCTGGTCCATCGCGTCGGCCAGCGGCGGGATCAGCGGGTTGTAGGACATGCGCTGGAATCGGTCCCATGGCACCGGCTCGGTGTCGCTCTGCACGGTGACCTTGAGTTCCAGGTCAATGTGCGTGAACCCGGCTTGCTGGGCGTGGCGTACTAGGTCCCGTTCGTCGAAGTCGACCATCGGGTCGATTCCCAGCGGCTGGATGGACTTGTAGAGCTCCTCGAGCCGATCCGCCAGATCCCTGACCGGGCCGGCCTCATAACCCCAGAACAGGTCGGGGTCGGCTACCGACATCAGCACGTTGATCGGCTCGAAGAGGCTGATCCGGCCACCCGGCTTCAGCACCCGGCGGAACTCGCGGAACGCCTGCTCCTTGTCTTTCACGTAGATCAGCACCGACCGGGTGGTCACCACGTCGGCGGTCACCTCGCCAAGGTCGTCGGCCGCGGCCAGCACGAATTCGCACTGGTCGACTAGCCCCTCGGCGGTGGCCGCTTCCCGGCAGTGATCGAGTAGATCCTGCGAGATGTCGGAGAAGATGACCCGTCCGGACGGTCCCAGCCGCTCTAGCGCGCCGAACGCGATGAGGCCGTCTCCCGTGCCGACGTCAAGCAGTGTTTCGCCGGGCGATAGCCGCGCCCGGTCCAGCACGGTGTCTCGCACCGGGTACAAGAAGCTGGTGAGCAGCTTCTCGCGGTATTCAGGGTCGCCTCCGTGCCGCAGGTCCCGCAACCATCGGTGCCAGCGGTCAGTCATCTGCCCTCAGTCCGTCCAGTCAAGTTGCGGTTCTGGCACCCGGCAGCGCCGGCCGTGCTCCTGGGCTTCCTCCCGGCCCGCGCGATCACCCCGCGCGTACCGGAAGATCTTGCCGGGAAAGACGACCGTCACCTCGGTCGCACTGTTCCAGTTCGCGTACCAGCCGGGGTTCTTCAGGCTGGCGGCCATCGTGTCGGCGAGCGTCCGCGAGGTCTCCTCCGGCGCCTCGAACTCGATCGCGGTCCAGGTGGAGGGCTGGTAATCGGCCACGTTCGCGACCTCGTAACGACTCCAGCGGATGACGCGCATTCCGTTCCCGTCGAACCCGGTTCCAGGCTTCAGGCTCTCCGCCAGGATCACGCCGCGGATGACTTCGGTGCTGTCGTCCATACGTCATGAGGGTGTCACGGGGCCGCTCTCCCGGCAACAGCTGACGAGCCGCTGACCGCGGGCATCGAGCCAGTCCATGCTCCGTGCCAGGTCCTCGATCCGGTCGGCGACCAGATCCGTCGGGTCCTGGCCACGCAGCCACCGGCCGGAACGCCACAAGACGGTGCCGACCGACCGCCACAGCACCAGGTCGGGTATCGCCAGCAGTTCCGGTTCGGAGAGTGTCACCTGTGAGCGGTAGCCGGACATCAGCGCCGTCACCCGGCGTTCCCAGTCCGGGCCGTCCAGCGCGCCAGACTGGCCGAGCGACGCGACCGGGTCTCTGGATGCGGAAGTCGGTACCCGCGATCTCGAAGTCCAGCACCGCGCTGACCTGTCCCGATTCCGGGTCGATGAGCATGTTGGAGGCGGCGAAGTCACCATGCACGATCTGCGACGGCAACTCCGCGCGGACCTCGCTGTCCCACCACCGCATGACCCGCCGCGCACCGTCCCGCAGCGGCTCGGCGTCCACTCTGGCCACCTCCAGCCGAGCGCACAGGTCCGGCACGTCGGACACCGCCGGATGGACCTGCAGCGGGTCGGCCCGCCGCCAGTCGTGCGGGGCGTCCTCGGCCGGGGCGTCACGGAGCGCCACGCTCAGCTGGCCAAGCGCCGTGCCGAACCGGGTGAGCATGGCGAGATCGGTCAGGTCCGGCCGCACCCCTGGCAGCCACCGGCACAGCGTCGCCGGCCCGGACTCTGTCTCGATCACAGTGCGGCCATCGAGAGCCGCGACCGGTTCTGGGACCGCGAATGGCAGCCCGGCCCGGCGTAGCGTGCCCAGCAGCCGGTGCTCGGCGGCCACCTGCGCGCCAGTGAGGTTCTGGCTGATCCGAAGGACCCAGCGAGCGTCGTTATGGGAAATGAGAAGTGTGGTGTTGTTCGTACCGCGCTCCGGGCGGCGCTGCTCGGCGTCCGGCGGTATGCCCCAGCGGCCTAGCAGTTCGGCGGCAGCGATCACCTGCGCAGGCTATCGCGAGAGCCGCGTAAGGGGCTGGCATATGCTCAGACCCTTACGTCACACCTTCCGGGCCTGGGCGCAGCATCAGGTCGTCGGCCGCGCCGAATCCGGCTCGCCGGGCCCCGATTGCGGAACTCCTCGAGGACGACGACATTCGCGACATATCCCCAACAGGCGTCGGGTTGACCCGGCTTCGGCATCCGGGTGAACACGGCCAGGTTCAGCATCCCGGCTAGGTGCTCGCCGGATTCCGCCACCCAGATCAAGGTGACTTCGCGGCTGCCCGAGCGTCAGCCATGTCAAGACGGCTCGCGTAAGGGTCCTGATACGGCCTTGCCCCTTACGTCAGTGGCGGACGGTGTAGAACAGGTGGGTCGCGTAGGGTGACTCGACGACGCGGGTCTGCTGGAGTTCGATCGTCTGGTTGCCGAGGTGGTCGAACAGCCGTTTGCCGGTGCCGAGTAGTACCGGTGCGAGGTGCAGCCGGAGTTCATCGACCAGGCCGGCCGCCAGGTACTGCTGTATGACGTTGGCTCCGCCGCCGATCCCCACGTCCTTGTCCCCGGCGACCGCCTGGGCTTGCGCCAGGGCGCTGTCGATGCCGTCGGTGACGAAGATGAACGGGGACCGGCGATCTGCCCATTCCCGGGGTACCGAGTGAGTCAGCACGAAGTACCGGGCGTCCCGGCCGCCAGGAGGGTTGCCGCCCCAGCCCCCGGTGACATCGAACATCCGCGTCATAACGCCACGGTCCGCCCATGACCCAGTTGTGCAGGGCTTCACCATGCTCGCCCAGTCCTCGACCAGGGGCGTCGTCCGGCCCGGTGATGAACCCGTCCAGCGACATCGTGATGTCGGCGACCAGCTTTCCCATGACCTATCCCTCCGCTGATGCGAGGCTATTGCCAGGAGGACTCCGTCGACAGCGGAAACTCATCGCAAGACCTCCCTGCCAGGCCTCCAGACACGCCGGTCCAGCCGCCTGGCTATCGTGCTTGCCGGGCGGCTGGACCGGTGCGGTTCCGGCGGGGGCGGCTAGGCCGCTAGCTGGTCTGGTGGTGCGTGGCTGCGGTAGACGGTGGTCCCGTCGGGTGATCGGGCTTCCCACATCCCGCCGGGGAGCAGCCGGACGGTCCAGCCCCACGCGTGGATCGCGATCAGATGATGGAACTTGCAGAACAACCCGCAGTTTCCGAGGCTGGTTTCGCCACCCTGGCTCTTGGGGATCAGGTGGTGCACGTCGCAGCGTTGCGGCGGCTCGTCGCACCCGCCCGCCCACGCGCAGTGCCGGTCCCGGAGGATGACCGCCTTGCGGATGTGCGCGGGGATGGTCTCGGAGTAGCCGATGTCCAGCGGCAGCGACGGCGCTGCGAACGGGCCGTCCAGCAGGCCCCGGCGCAGCATGCTCGCCGCCCCCTGTGGCCCGGATACGAAGTCCATGCACCGGCGGGCGATCTCCACCCGGAGGTCGTCGTCCGTGGTGTCGTGCGCGCCGAGGACGATCTCGATGATCTCCTCCACCGCCGCCCAGTCCGGGCACCCGGTGACCACCGGGATGAGCGTCGCGTCGCAGGCGGCGCCCTGAGCGGCGGTGCCGGTCAGGAACACCGGCGCACCCGGCGTGTGGGAGTGCAGCCACGCCTCCTCCAGCGCTGACGCGCCGTCCATGTCGCGCAGCTGGGAGAACAGCATCAGGACTTCGGCGTGGGTGGCGGTACCGTGGCGCTGCGGGATCTCGCCCGCCGCCAGCAGGGTCTCCAGCGCGGTCTGGAGGGCGTCGTGGTTGCGCTGGCCTGCGGTCCGGTCATCGTCTGGGCCCCGCTTCTTGCCCAGGGAGTCCAGGACGGCCCGCAGCACGGCGGTCGCCTGCGGGGACAGGTCCGCGCGCAGCTTGCCGGCCCCGTCGATGGTCTCATCCAGCTGCAGGTGCCGGTCGGTGAACGGGTCCTTCCCGTCCTCATCCGGCCGGGTCTTCTTGTACTCCTCCAGCAGCTTCGCGCCCAGCACGTTCAGCTCATGTTCTCCGCAGCCGTGTACCGCGGCGGTGATCAGGATGCAGTCGGACTCGCGCTGCAGGTCCTCGGGGAGCTTGCTGGTCCAGCGGGTGATCAGGCTGGCGAAGGACTCGCTGATGTCGGCCTTCGCGAGCGCGTCGGCGATCACCGGGTGGGCGGCCTGGGTCTTGGAGTCTTTCGACGCCGCCCGGGCCGCCGCCTTGGTCATCTGGCCCCGGTAGCGCAGCCACGCGGTCGCAGTCTTGCAGCCGTCCGCCTCGGGGCCGCCCGCCGCGTCGAACGCGGCGAGGGCCGCCGCCTGCACTGCGGAGGTCTGCGCGGTCACGGTTCCCAGCCCGGCCAGGATCTCCTGCTGCCCGGAGATCCCCAGCACGTGCAGGTCAGCGGCGGAAAGGAAGGCCAGGGCGGCCGTCATCATCCCCAGCGCATCCGCCGCGCTCCGCGGCACCACCTGCTCGGTCTGAGTGCACATTCCCTGGTCACCCCCTTTCGCTAACTACTTCGAAGATAGCATGTAGCACTCACAGTGTCTACAACATTCAGTCAGGTAAAGGCCTGGGTTCGCGTGCCGTCGAGACCACCGGGAATGAGCCGACATGGACGCGCACCGCGTTGCCAATGGCAACACGGTGCGCCTAGTACTACGACCGTGTCGCGTCCAGCCTCGTGCGCTGCTCCGCGGTCAGCTTCAGGTCCACCGCGGCCAGGCTCTCGTCCAGTTGCGCCACCGAGGAGGCACCGACCAGCGGGATCATCGGGATCTCCGCGTCGATCAGCCAGGCCAGCACCACCTGGTTGACAGTCGCGCCGACGTCTTCGGCCACCTCCCGCAGGGCCGCCAGCCGGGCGGGCGTGCCCGGGTGATCGAACTCGGGGTCCAGCGGCTTCTCCTGGCGTACGTAACCGCCCTTCAGCAGGGGCGAGTAGGCAACCATCGTGAGCTGCGGTTCGGCCCGCAGGTAGCTGAGCAGATCGGCACTCAGCGCGCCCTGGTCGCCATCTGGGGAGAGCTGGCTCGGCAGGTCGGCGCGCGGCCGCAGGTAGCTGTACTGATACTGCAGCACCTCATAGCCGGGCAGCCCGGCCGTCGCGGCCAGGCCGCGAGCCCGCTCCACCCGCCACGCCCAGTGGTTGCTCACGCCGAGCAGACCCACGGTGCCCTCGGCTACCAACGCGGCGAAGGCCTCTACGGTCTCGGCCAGCGGCACCGCCGGATCCTCGATGTGGGCGTACAAGAGGTCCAGCCGGTCCAGGCCGAGCCGCTCCCGGCTGCGTTCCGCGGACTCGCGGATAACCAGGGCAGACAGGCCCTCGGCATTGTCGATGAAGCTGGTGCCCGGAGCCAGTGGCCGGGCACCGAGCTTGGTCGCGATGACGATCTCGTCGCCGACGCCGCGGCTGCGTCGCCACCGGCCGAGCAGTTCCTCGCTCTCCCCGCCCTGGGTCCCGCTGGCCCAGAACGCGTAGTTGTCCGCGGTGTCGATGAAGGTGCCGCCCGCCTCCACGTACCGGTCCAGGATCGCGAACGAGGTCGCCTCGTCGGTCGCGGTGCCGAAGTGCATGGAACCCAGGCTGAGTACGCTCACCTCACGGCGGGTCTTGGGGTCCGTGCCAATCGTGCGGTATTTCATGTGCGGTTCCTCTCCAGCCGCCCGGTCCGCCCAGGCGATGAGCACGAGTCTGGATGCTGGAGCGTGCTCTAGGTCAACCCGGGCGGCTGGTTGACCTGGACCGTGCTCCCGGTGTCATGCTGGCGCACATGACCACGAGCTTCTCGCCCAGTCAGGCCGCCCAACAGTCCGGTTTCAGCCTGGACACCCTGCGTTACTACGAGCGGATCGGGCTGCTCAACGGCATCAGCCGGGCACCCAGCGGGCACCGCCGCTTCGGCGACGACGACCTCGAATGGCTGGGCGTGCTGCGCTGCCTGCGCGACACCGGCATGCCCATCGCCCGCATGCGTCGCTATGCCGAACTGGCCAGGGAGGGGGAACCGACCGTGGCCGAGCGACTGCGCCTGCTGACCGAGCACGACGCGCAGGTTGGTGAGCGGATCGCCGCGCTGGAGGCCCAGCGCCAGCACCTCCAGGAGAAGATCAACTGGTACCGCGGCCAGCTCTCAGCCTAGGCCGGGCTTAGCTCGCCGGAGGTGACCCGCTTCCTCAGCCGAGGATGGTGCCGTCAGCCCTCAACGTGGTCCCGCCAGGAGTGCTCCGGCTCGAAACCGAGGGCCTCCCTGGCCCGGTCGATCCCCAGCAGCGTGCCGAACTTCGCCACCTCACGGGTCAGCGGCACGCCAGGGAAAACCTCGGCGAGTAGCTCCGCCGACGGCCGGTTCATCACCGTGTCGGAGGCCGCGATGATGAACGACGAACTCGGTCCCACCGCCCCGGCGTCGGCTTCCAGCGCCAGACGGCAGGACAGCGCCACGTCCCGCTCGTCGATGTAGCCCCACAGGTTCCACTTGCGTAGCTGCGGGTCGCCCCAGAACGACGGGAATTTCTGGTAATCGGCGGGCTGCATGATGTTGGAGAAGCGCAGCGCGACGAACGGGATGCCCGACCAGTCCGCGATCTGCCCGGCGACCGTCTCGCTCGCCACCTTGGACAGTGCGTAGGTGGACGTCGGCACCGGGTAGTGATCCTCGTCGATGGGCGCGTAACGCGGCGGCACATCGAACGGCAGCCCCAGCGTCGTCTCGCTCGACGCCCACACGACCCGGCTCAGCTTCAGGCTCGTCGCCGCGTGGAAGACGTTGAAGTTCATCGTCATGTTCGTGTTGAACGTGGCCGCCGGCGTGGTCAGCCCGGGCGCCGGGATGTTAGCCAGGTGCACAACGGCGTCCGCCCCGGTGAGCACCTCGACCGCCTGCCCATAGTCGGTGAGGTCCGCGCGGAGCACGTCGTCCTCGCCGAACCGCGCCACGATGTCCGTCGCCATCACGTCATACCCGTGCTCGATCAGGTCGCTGACCACCGCCCGGCCCGCCAGCCCATTCGCACCAGTCACACAGATCCGCCGCGTCATCGCGTTTCTCCTTCGTCCGTCTCTAATCCGGACGATAACAGGTCATACATTCCCAGGCAGCCAGCGCCCTGGGGGGCCGGCCACGTACAACCCCCGGGCGGCGGGTACGACTTGAAGCATGCGGAAGCCGCCGGAGGCGATCAAGGTCCGGGGAGCACGGACCAACAACCTGCGTTCGGTCGACGTGGACGTGCCATTGTGGTCGGTGGTGATGGTCACCGGTGTCTCCGGCTCCGGGAAGTCGAGCCTGGCCATGGGGGTCCTGTACGCGGAGGGGTCGCGCCGGTTCCTGGACGCGCTCAGCCCTTACACGAGGAACCGGATCGAGGGGAAGGCCTCGAGACCGGTCTGCCACGTGACGTTCCGGTTCCCGAGCGCCGAGTCGTTCTCGTTCAACTCCTACGGCGCCTGCCCGGAATGCGGGGGTATCGGGGCGGTCGACGAGATCGACGAAAGCACCCTGATACCCGACGAAAGCCGGTCAATCGACGACGGCGCGGTCGCCCCTTGGCGGCTCGCGGGCCGTTCCTTCATGCCGAACGTCGTGGCGCAGCTCGGCATCCGCACGGATATCCCGTACCGGGACCTGACCCCGAAGGAGCAGGACTTCATCCTGCACGGCCCGAGCCAGCACACTGAGGTGGCGCTGCCGGGCCGGTCTGGCCGGACGTTCAGGCTTAACGCCGAGTACGTCAACGCGACGCGGGCAGTCGCCGAGGCCGGCGAGACGACCCGCACCCGCCTGGGCCGCTTCTACACGACCCGCACCTGTCCCGTCTACCATGGCACCAGGTTCCGTCCCGAGACACTCGCCTCCGAACTCGACGGTCGCAGCATCGCGCAGATCACCGCACTCGAACTCGATGAGGTGCGGGATTTCGCCGCGGCACTGCCAGCCAAGCTCCCAACTGAGCTGCGCGATCTGGCGCGGCGGCTCACCGGCGAGCTGCTCAACGGCGTCGGCCCGCTGCTCAAGCTCGGCTTGGACTACCTGACGCTGGACCGGGCCGGCAACACGCTGTCGACCGGCGAACGGCAGCGGATCGCGGACGTGCTCGCGATGACCGTCGACGAGGCGGCTCAGCATTTCCATGCTCACGGGGCGATCCGCCGCCCGCTCGTCGCGCTGCAGGAGGTCGGTCTCGGCTACCTGACCCTCGGCGAGCCGACACCCGCCCTGTCCGGTGGCGAGGCGCAGCGGCTGCGCCTGTCCACCGGGCTGCACACCGACCAGCCGGGGACGGTATACGTCTTCGACGAACCCAGCGTCGGCCTGCACCCGCGCGACATCCAGCGACTGGTCGGGACCCTGGACGGCTGCTCGACACGCAGGCGACCGTGATCGTCATCGACCACGACCTCGGCCTGATCGCCAACGCCGACCACATCGTCGACCTCGGCCCCGGCGGCGGCCCCCGCGGCGGCAAGATCGTCGCCACCGGCACCCCCGACCAAGTAGCCGCCGATCAAGCGAGCGCCACCGGCCGCGCACTGCGCGACGCTACCGGTCGGTTATCGTTCAACTCGTGGATCGCGCGCAGCTGGGGACGCTCGCGCCCGACGAGGCGGCGCGCCGGGCAGCGGAAAACGTGCGCGGCTGGCTCATCACCGGCGCGACCAGCGCCACCGTCTGGGGGGAATGCGCGGGCAGCGGCTCGCGCCCGTACCGGACGTCTGTCCACCTGGAAGGCCCGCGCTTCGCCTGCTCCTGCCCGAGCCGCAAGGTCCCCTGCAAGCACGCGCTATCCCTGCTGCTCCTGCACGCCGACGGCGCGGTCCCGGCCACGGAAGAACCGCCCGAACTGGGTCAAGCAGACACCAAAGCCCAAGACAGACAAGCCCGCTGACCCGCAGGCCGCCCAAAAGCGCGCCGAACAACGCGAGCAGCGGGTCGCCAGCGGCATGGAGGAGCTGGACCAGTGGCTAACCGACCAGATCAGGCAGGGTCTGGCCGGGGCTGCGACCGCTGGTTACGCGCACTGGGACGCGATCGCGGCCCGGATGGTGGACGCGCAGTGCCCCGCCGTGGCGGAACGGCTCCGCTCACTCGCCCAGGCACCGCACTCTGGCGCCGGGTGGGAGGGCCGCCTGCTGGAGGAGTTCGCGCTGCTCCGGCTGCTCGCCCGCGCCTACCGCGACCGGGACAGCCTCCCCGATGAGCTGCGCGACACAATAAAGTCCCGCATCGGCTTCACCATCCGGCAAGCGGACGTGATCGCCGGCCAGGAGAAGGTCACCGACACCTGGCACGTGCTCGGCTGGCGAGACACCGACAGCGAACGAATCCGGTCCCGCCGGATCTGGCTCCGCGGCCAGGACACCGACCGCGACGCTCTCGTCCTCAGCTTCGCCGGCCCGGGCGAGGATCTGGACACCTCGCTAACGCCCGGGACCCGGGTCCGCATGACGCTCGCCTACTATCCAGGCGCCCAGCCGCTGCGCGCCGCGATCGCCAGCCGCGACGAGCCCGGGCCCGGACCCCGGCCGGACAGCAGCACGATCGCCGGACTTCTCGGCGACTGGGCTGCCGCGCTCGCCCGCGACCCGTGGCAGGAGACCTGGCCAGGCGTCATCACCGGCGTCCCCGTGCTCGACGCCTTCCGCGACGTCGACGGCGACACGCTGCCGATCCAGCTCTCCTGGGAACTGATCGCTATCTCCGGCGGCCGGCCGGTGACGGTCGCCGTCGAGTACACCCCACGCGGGCTGCATCCGATGACCATCTGGCCCCCCGACGCGGGAGCCCCGGTCCGTGTCCGCTGACGAGTGGGGCGAGCTGGTCACCGCCGCCCTGATCGGCACCGACCGCCGGACCAGCCACGAACCAGGCGGGCTGCTCGACCCGGGCCGCGGTGCTCACCGCCGCCCGGCGAGCCGGCCGCTGCCCGCGGCCAGCGAACCGCCACCGCCAGCGGCTGACGACCCGCGCCCGATGCCCAGCCGCGCCGCGACGGCCCGGCTGGCCCTGATGCTGCGCGGGACCAGGAGCAGCCTGCTGCCCGGAATGGCGCGACCGCCGCCACCGCCCGCGGCAAGCGTCCGCCGGATCACCTGCTCCCGGCGCTGCTCAGCCTCGCTCGCGCCACCCCGGCGGTACGCCCGCTGCTCGCGTCCAGCCCCCGCGCCCGCTGGCTGGCCACCTCAACCCCGACTGGGCGTTCCCCGAGTTCACCAGGCCGACGACGAGAAGACCTGGCGCTTCGGCAAGCTCGCCGAACGCCGCGCGTACCTCGCGGCGCTCCGCCGGACCGACCCCGCCGCCGCCCGCGAGCTAGCAGCCGCCGACGCGCCCGCCGCCGGCAGTACCCGTGCAGAACGCGCGGCCTTCCTCGCCGTGCTCGCCGACCGGCTGTCCCCCGACGACGAACCGCTGCTCGAACGCCCCTTGACGACAGGGCCGCCGACGTACGGGCTGAAGGCGGCGGACCTGCTGACCCGCCTGCCCACGTCCGCCTTTACCACCAGGACGTCAAAACGGCGGTCGGCGACTCTCCGCGGCGCCACCGTCGATCCCCCCGAAGCTGGCGTTCTCGACGGCATCACCGGATCACGACGAGCCCGGGTGCAGGAGGTCATGGCCCGTGCGTCGCTC
>CAVUOU010000053.1:0-41608 GCA_963743085.1 uncultured Actinomycetota bacterium | reverse complement strand
CATGCGCGGTTCGCCAGCGTAGCGGGGTCAGACAGCGAGAATTAGCGATAAACTGGCGTGAAGTGCCTGGTACCAGCGAACCGCCAGCGAATCACCAGCGGGACGGTCGCTCACGGTCCGGCAGAAAGCATCCGGCCGCTGCCGGTGCCGCACGCAATTGTTATCGATGAAATTTCATCGGGTGGTTCGGCTTATAACGCAATTTCAATGCCGCCGAATCATAACAATTCTGTTTCGCGACCTGCTTTGAAATGAACCGTGTTCGTATGGGTACCGTTACCCTCAGTGGGCGTATTCCGTGTGGAGTACGGGTGGTCAATCCGGGAGTTTATGCCGGGGCGGGTGTTACATGCGGGTCAACATATTGGGGGCACCGGAGCTGCTCGGGAAAGAGCGGCCGGTACCGGTGCAGGCGAAGCTATGGTGCGTGCTGGTCAGCCTAATACTGAATCCGGGAACTCCGGTGCAGCCGGAGGATCTGATAGACCGTATCTGGGGGATGAGTCCGTCTGAGAGTGCTCGGAGCACGCTGCGGACTTACATCAGACGTGTCGAAATCGCGCTTTCACAAGCTGCCGGGCGCAACATGCGAATCGCACGAAGAGATGGCGGATACGCTCTCGACATTTCTGCGGAAGAAATTGATCTTCATCGCTTCCGTGAACTGAGAGATAGAGCGGATGCGACAGCGAGTACTGCCTCAGCGGTCACGCTATTCAAGCAGGCGGAGTCGCTCTGGCGAGGTGAAGCGCTCGCCGGTCTCCCCGGTGACTGGATTAGCGGGACCCGTGTCAGACTCAAGGAAGAACGACGCTCGGTGACCGCTAGGCGCGTTGAGCTGGAGCTGAGTCTTGGCAGGCACGGCGAGCTCCTAGCCGAACTCGCCGGGCTGACCGAGCGCTATCCCCTAGACGGAACCTTCGCCGCCCAGCGGATGCTCGCTCTGTTCCGTACGAACCGGCAGACTGACGCGCTCCGTGTGTACCAGCGGCTCAAGGCCACGCTGCTCAACGAGGGACTTGATCCTGAGCCGTTTCTGGAGGACCTTTACCTGCGGATTCTCCGGCAGGATCGGGATCTGCTGCCTCAGCGAGAACTACCGCCGGTCAACAACCTCCCAGCCCCAACCGCGGATTTCGTCGGACGCGACCGCGAGGTCGCCGCGCTCCTAGCAGAGGCAGGCGTCAGGACCCATGTCCAGGTAATCGAGGGGATGTGCGGCATCGGGAAGACTGAGCTGGCTGTTCACGCCGCGAGGTCCGCAGCTGGCCGCTACCCCGACGGGCAGCTCTACCTGAACTTGCGGGGAACGGGTGAGGAACTCGATCCGGCGGATGCGCTGCGGGACTTGCTGTTCGTGGTGGGCGCAGAGGTGACCGGCAGCAGGCTGGCTGAGCGCAGGCAGCAGTGGCTCGACGAGTTGGGCGCACGGAGGATGGTGCTCGTCCTGGATGATGCCGCTGGACCTGAGCAGGTCGGTCCGCTGATACCGGAAGACGCCGAATGCCTGATCATCGTGACGTCCCGTCGGCGCGCGGATTGGGGCACCAGGGGATGCCTCCGCCTGGAAACGATGCCGGAGACCGACGCGGTCAGGCTGTTCAACACCGTAGTTGGCCGTGACGTAGAACCCGATGATGCCGTCGAGGTTGTCCGGTTGTGCGGCGGACTGCCGCTGGCGATCAGGTTCGCGGCCGTGCAGACAAGAACCACGACTGTAGATGAAGTGCTTCGTGAGCTCAGGGACCTCGGTGGTGTCGTCGATGAGGTGAATGCGGCCTTCGCCCTTTCATACCGTCGGCTCCCGGAGGACGCGCGGCGCTTGTTCCGGTATATCGGGATGAACCCGTGCCTGGACTTCACCGCGGAGACAACGGCTGCGCTGGCGGATGTAACGGAAGAGGTCGCGGTCGCGTTGATCGCCATGATGGCCGAGCACAGCCTGCTGGAGGAGAGAACGCCTGGACGCTTCGCCCTGCACGACTTGGTGCGTTCCTACGCCAGGGCGCTCTCCCGTGTCGATGACCCCGAACCGGAAGTCAGGAAGGCGATACGGCGGCTCGCGGATCACTATGCGCAGGAGGCTGAACGTGCCAGCGAAGCTCTCCGATCTCGCGAGCGTGCGCCACACGTGGGAGCGGCGCCCAAGAATGTAGCAGCCCGCGCAGGCGGCGTGGAACAGGCTTGGCTGAGGGCGGAGTACGAGAACATACTGCTGCTCGCGGAATACTGCGGCCGGCACGAGCGCAAACGGCACTGCATCCGTCTCGTCCGCGCGGTCAGCGACTTCCTCGGGACGAACGGCCACTGGGAACAGTGCCGCCATGCACACGAGTTGGTGCACAAGGCGTGCCGGGACACGGACGATATCCGCGGGGCGGCCGATGCCTCGGACGCTCTCAGCCTCGTGTGCCTGCGGACCGGGCGGCTGGACGACGCCTACGCTCATGCTTCCGAGGCGAAGACCTTGTTCGGGCGGACGGGTGACCGCCGTGGCTGGGCAGAAGCGACGGACCGCCTCGGAGTCGTAAGCCGTCACCAAGCGCGATTTCGCGCCGCGCTGGCGCATCACGAGGAAGCGATCCACGTCTCACGCTCGGACGGAGACCCGGTGGGTGGGGCGCAAGCCATGTTCCACGCGGCCACTGCTCTGCACATGCTGGGCCGGCTTACTGAGGAGATGGCTTATCTCGCCGAGGCGCTCGGGGTCTTCAGGCAACGAGGAGACCTGCGCAGTCAGGGACTTGTCCACAACAGTATCGGCCTGATCCATCTTGACCGTGGTTATCACCGGCATGCGACGGCGAGCTTCCAGTCCTCCAATGAGATCTTCCGCGCGATCGGCGGAAGGCAGAACTTGGCGGTCCTCGACCACAATATGGGTAAGGTGCACCAGTACAGGGGCGGGCGCAACGAGGCGCTGACCATGTACCGGAGGGCGCTAGCCGAATTCCGCTCCATGGGGGACCTGCGGAACGAGGCGCTGGTCCGCGCGGACATCGGCTCGGTTCTCTGTGAGTCCCAGAGTTATTCCGCCGCTGTCGCCGAATATGATCGGGCGCTCGCGATTGCCGAGCTGATGGGGGATAAGTACACTCACGTGCTGGCGCTGTGCGGGATCGCCGACACCAGGCGGGAATCGGATGCGCTAGATCTCGCGCTGACGTTTTACGAGCGTGCTGAACGACTCGCGGCACAAATCGAGGCGCAATACCCCCGAGCGCGGGCGTTGCATGGGATAGCCGAGGTCATGGCGCGAAGACGGGATGAGGACGCCGCCCGGATTCACTGGCGCGAAGCTCTCGATGTCTACCAGGGGCTCGGCTCTTATCTAGCGGGGATAGTCGCAATGCGGCTAGAGCCGTTCTCTAACGCGGCGTGATCAAAGAGATTGCGATGCGGTTGGGGCGTGAGCGCCATAATCCATGTGATCAGTTACAGTTATTCTGTTCGAATTGCCTGGAAGGTGCTGAGCTGGCAGCAACGCCATACCGACAGCCAAAAAAGAGACGGCGACGAGCGCCATCCAGCGCGACGGGGCCATGCCACTCAACTGTGCCATGGGCACAGCCAACCACAGATGCCTCACCCACGAGGGGATTCCGGCATATGCGAACTATGGGCTACTAGTTCATGACGTTACGTGAATTCTCCTTTCTGTGGTCGATCCTCCCTGGTGTCGGTGTCCCGATCAAGCCTTGACCGGGAATCGCTTGCCTTGCGCAGCAGATTACCATCGACACTAGTCGACCGCAATCTAGTCACGGGAAGCGCTATGATCCATATACGTATTTTGAGGTGGTAAGGGTGCGAGTGCGTAGTGACCCTGGCGACGGGGACGCCAGGTCGGAAGAGGCCGCCCTTGCCGTCAACGAGCTACACGGTGACGTACACGGTCCCTCCGTCCAAGCGCGTGACATCCACGGCGGAGTGCATGTGACGGTCGCGCCAGCAGCGCTCGCACGGCTGGTCCCCGCGCAGCTTCCGCCTGGTCATGGAGTCTTCACCGGACGAGACACCGAACTCGCCGCCTTGGACGACATGACAGCGGGAGGCGACGGGCACGCGCTTGTTGTGATCAACGGGATGGGCGGCTCCGGTAAGACCGGGCTAGCGGTGCATTGGGCGCAACGGGTCAGCAACCGGTACCCAGACGGGATCCTGTACGCGGACCTGCGCGGCCACGAACCGGACCACGCGGCCGATCCCGAAACGGTGCTCGTCTCATTCCTGCATGCCCTCGGCACGCGACCGGAATCCATCCCGCTCGCGCTGGACGAGCAGGCGACGCTGTTCCGTACGATGACCGCTGGACGGCGGATACTTTCCCTGCTAGATAACGCGGCGTCAGCAGCGCAGGTTCGCGTGCTACTGCCGGGACCGGCCGCGTCACGAAGCGCCGTTCTGGTCACGACTCGCTGGAGCCTTGCCGGGCTGGCAATGGACGGCGCGCGTTTCCTGAGACTCGAACCGCTGGACGAGGCCGCATCCGAGCGCATACTGGCGACCATGGCGGGCCACGAGCGCGCCATGGCGGAACCCGAGGCCATCCGCGATGTGGCGAGGATCTGTGGTGGGCTGCCGCTGGCCGTCCGT
This sequence comes from uncultured Actinomycetota bacterium, assembly GCA_963743085.1. Classification (GTDB taxonomy): domain Bacteria; phylum Actinomycetota; class Actinomycetes; order Streptosporangiales; family Streptosporangiaceae; genus JBEKHI01. The sequence continues at coordinate 37,012 of CAVUOU010000053.1, read as the reverse complement.
ATCGCGGGCGCTCAGCTCACGGCTCATCCGCGACGCCGTGTTAGGCGCCTTGCCCTCGAACTTGCCGACGAGAAGCGCCGACTGGCGAACCTCAGCCTTACCGGCGACGTATCCGTGGCCGATGTTATCGACCTCTCCTACCGGGCATTGCCCGAGCTCGCGGCCCGGTGTTACCGGTTGTTTTCCATGCTTTTCACCGCCGATTTCGGAACCGAACTCGCCGACGCGGTACTCGGCGACGACGCCAGCGCGCCGCTTGAGATTCTCACCGAGACCAGCCTGCTGGACGAGACGCAGGACAGCCGGTATTGCTTCCACGATCTCGTGAGGCTGCACGCAAGGCAACGTGCCGAGACTGACTCCGCAGCTGCACTGGACATGGTGACGACCCGGGCCGTCGAGTGGTACCTCAGGGAAGCGGTCCGTGCTGACCGCGCTTTGTTGCCGGGACGTTCACGGCTCTACACCACGAGTGAGGGGACGGATCATCCGGATCCACTGGGCTGGCTTGAGTCTGAACTGCCCGGCCTGGCTGCTGCCGTGCACGCGGCCCACGACGCTGGACTTCACGAGCGTGCCTGGCAGCTCTGCGAAGCGCTGACCGGTCTGTTCTCCCATCACAAGCACTTCAGGCTGTGGATCGACACACACGAGGCAGGACTCGCGTCGGCGATCGCCTGCCGCGACGACCGGGCCCAAGTCGTAATCCGGGTACGGCTCGGTATTGCTTATCTGCAGCTCCGCCGGATCGATTCGGCGGCGGCGCAGTTCCGCGTGGCACTGGACGTGGCCAGGCGCACGGGGTACCGGATCGGTGAGGCCAGCGCTCTCGAGCACCTCGGATTGACCCGGCTAGTTCTCGGACATCCTGAGGAAGCCACCGTGAGCTTTGCCAGTGCTCGCGAGATTTTCCGCGACGGTGGCCTCCCACGTGGCGCGATGCTCATGACTAGGCGGCTCGGCGAGTCCTACCGCGACGCGGCGCGCTACAACGAGGCGATCGCGTCTTTGCGCGAGGCCAGGACGCTGGCAGCGGAGATGGGTGAGCTTTACCACGAGATGCGCTCGCTGGCCGCCCTCGGCGAGGCATACCTGAAGTCCGGGCAACCGGAGCTCGCGCTGAACGCGTTTGACGACGCTCTGGTCATCGCTGAGCGCACCGGAGCCCGGCATGAGCAGGCGCACAGCCACGAGGGCGCAGGCCGCGCCGAACTTGCGCTCGGGCAACGCGCTCGTGCTAGCGCTCACCTGGCGGTGGCCCACGCTACGTACGTCGACCTCGCCGCACCCGAGGCTGAGGATGTCGTCCGCTTGCTCACCGAACTTCAATAGTTGTCCAGAACGGCGCGACCCGATCTTCCCGGGCAACCCACCCGCGCTCCTGGATTTCGCCGCCCGTCAGCGGACCAATCGGATACCCGGCGGTCAGCCACATGTGGAGAAAGAGCCCTGCGATCATGGGATCGTCGCATTGGATTTCCACACTGCCCGCGCGCGTGTCCGTTAGCTCTGGGGTAACCGCCACCGCGCAGCCCGGATATCGCCTGAGCCAGTCACCAGAACAGTCGGCGCGGATCACGTCGGCGATGCGCAGCAGCCGTTCGCTGGCGGTAGAGACGCTCGCCGCTACGACATGACCGGCCGCCGCAGCGCGACGAGAGACCGGGGCCAGCAGGATGGCGGCGATCTCGCCGTCGACGGTCAGCGTCGCGATCACCAGCCAGCTCCGAAGGTCTGCGGCAGAGCAACCAGACGCGGCGCGGGAACCGGATCGATGCGTGGCCGCCATTCCGGTTCTGCGAGGTCGAGCAAGGCATAGAGCCTGGACCTGATCTCGCTGGCGGCACGACCGGGGAGATCGGTGATGCGCGACTGGATGGGAAACCGCCGTTCTGGTACCCAGGCGGCAATGGCTGACTCGAGCTGCGGCAGGTATGGCGAGTCGTGGCTGAGGCGCGGCGCGACGGCGGCCAGCCCGTCGGCGGGGGATCCAGGGACGATCTCGTCGGCCGGGTGCATGCCGATGGCGACGGGCACGCCGGCGGCCGCGGCGTATCGCGGAATCGATCCGGAGTCGCCTATTACGAGGTCGGAGGCGGCTATGGCGGCGCGCCAGCCCTCCTCCGGCGGGATCAGAGCGAGGCCGCTGGCAATGCAGTCCGATAGCCAGGACACCGTTTGTCGACGACCGTGCCAGCACCAGGTGTTGGGGTGCAGGATCGCCGCGACCTGGTATTTGTCTCTGGGCAGCTGCCGCATGAGGTCGGCCAGAAAGCTCCGGCGGGCACCCAGCAACGAGCTGGGACCCCAGGTGGAGGACGCCGTGACGAGTATCCGGTCCCCGGTGCCGAGTGCGTCCCGGTAGGCCCGCCGATTGGGAATGGTGGCTAGCAGCCGGTCGTATACCGGATCGCCGGTGACATGAGTGACGGGTGCCGCCTCTGGACAGGACTTCAGCACAAGGTTCGCCTCTTCGCGGGTGGCCAGCAGGTGCGCCGACGCGATCACCCGTCCGTGATAGACCAGCCTCGCCCGGTCAGGCCCGACCGCTTCGCGCGTCGCGAGGGGTCCGTCCATGTCCCAGCGGCTATTCAGCTTCGAGCACCCGGCCGCGCCGTGCGGAAAGCTGACCACGGGCGCGTGGACTTGCTCCAGAAGACCCGGGTGCGCGGCTAGAGCCAAGCCGAACCGGTGCTGCGTCGCCAGCTGCCATGGGATCCTTACCCCACCGAGCCGCTTGAGGAAATCGCGAGTTCCGGCCGCGAACAGCGCGGCGGGAGGATGCGTGTAGACCACCTGAACACGGGGGTCGCTCTCTAGCAGTGGAACAACGTCTCCAAGCCACGCGCCCGAGGTCAGCGAATGCACGACCACGAGCACGGTTTTGTCCGTCGTCAGGGTCGCCCCGCGCGTTGAGTCGAGCCCAAACGGGCCACGTATTACCGTCATGCCCCGAGGTTGCGGCATGCGCGTTGCGCGAACTGAGACATCGACGTTGCACGGCAGGTGAGAGGACCGAGGGGTTGCATCTACAGCACCACCGATGGCCCATCGGTGGTGTAGCGCTAGCGATGACCCGCCGCGGGGTTGGCTGATGAGCCAGAGCGGGCAGGATGTAGTCGATATGACCAATTTCCGACATTATGACCGTTTCGTGTGTCTGAGGTATGGTCAGGCTCACGACTAGCAGCCCGAGAACGGCGATTGTGAGCCGTACCGGCGCGAACGCGGATTTTCGATCGGCGGGAACCATGGTGCGATCGTTCCGTGGGTGACCAGAGTCGCGTCGCGAAAGCGGCAATTAGGTAGATTGCGGTCGAATACCGGCGAATAGTAACAGATCTTAAGAATCACCCGGCCGCGGCGATGATCTTGTCGGCGATGGTCTTCGCGGTGGCGGCCGGGATCGCGAAGCCGATACCCGGGGCCGCGCCTGCTTGCGGGTCGCGCGCCGCGGCGGTCGCGATGCCGGTTACCTGGTTGGACAGGTTCACGAGCGGCCCGCCGCTGTTGCCGCTGTTGATCGACGCGCTGGTCTGTATCGCGTCCTTGAGCGTCGTGACCTGCTCACCGGAGGCGCTGGACTCGGCCACTGTCCGGTTCTCGCCGGAGATGATGCCCTGGGTCACGGTGCCGGTAAGACCCAGCGGGCTGCCCATCGCGAGCACGATCTGCCCAATCTTCACTCCCGAGGTGCTGAAGGCCGCCGGGTGCAGCTCGGAGGTGTTAGCGGTGACGCGGACCACGGCCACGTCGTTCGCACTGGACATCCCGATCACCCGCCCGCTGAACGTGCGGCCATCCGACGCACGGGTCACCTTGACCGTTGAGGAGCCGCTGACCACGTGCGCGTTGGTCACGATGTCGCCGCGGGAGTCGAAGACGACACCCGAGCCGGTACCTGACGAGCTGGAGATCTGCACGACCGATGGCAGCACGCTGGCCACCACGCTTTCGTATTGCGACTGAAGGTCCGAGCCGCTGCTGAACGAGGATGAAGACGCGAATGAACTCGAACCGCATCCGGCGAGTCCAGTGCCCACACCACCCGCGATCACCCCCACCGCGAGCAGGCTGGCTGTCCGGGCGCCCGTCCCAATACCCATCTCATCCCCCGTGTGTATACGAATACCTTCCGTAGTACCCACAGGTAGAAGCGCGCAACATCAGCGTTCGTGGCGGTGATCAGCGAGCCACGCCAAGATCCCGATGGTGGGGAACATCGCGCACGCGCCGACTGCACCCGGCCAGCCCCACCGCGCGTACGCGTGCGCTCCGACCAGCGACCCGACGGCTCCGCCGATGAACATAGTGGTCATGTACACCGAGGTCAGCCTGGCCCGAGCGCTGGGAAGCAGCTGGTAGACGACGCTCTGGTTGGTCAGGTTCGTGGACTGCACGCCGGCGTCCATCCCGAGCACGCCGATGACCAGCAGGGTCAGGCCCGACCATTCCGGCCCGGAGCCAGCGGCCAGCATCACCAGGAAGAACACGATCTGAACGGCCAGCAGCATTCCGGTGATGGGCCACCGCAGGTGCGGTCGCGCGTCCAGGTGCCGTCCGCCCTTCGTCGAGACCAGTGCGCCGGCCGCGCCGGCCAGCGCGAACAACCCGATCTCAAGCTGTGAGAAGCCATACCGCGAGGACAGCAGGAACGGCACCGTCGTCCAGAACGCGCTGAACCCGGCGAACCCGCAGGCCCCGGTCAGCGACCGCCACCGCAGCACCGGCTCGGACCGCGCCACCGAAAGCACCGCGCGCAGCTGGGCGCCGTACCCCGAGCTGACCTCCCGTCCCTGTTCTGGCATCGCCCGGTACAGAACGACGGCGGTTACTCCCATCATCACCGCGGCTATTGCGTACACCCCGCGCCAGCCAAGGAACTCCGAGACGACGCCGGCGAATGTCCTGGACAGCAGGATGCCGGTGAGGATTCCGCCCATCATGGCGCCGATCACGTGCGTGCGCTCGCGGTCGGCGGCCAGCGTGGCGGCGTAGGGCACCAGCATCTGCACCACCACCGAGGTGACGCCAATGACAAGCGCGCCCGCGCCAAGGAGAGCGATATTGGGCGCCGCCGCGCTGCCGGCCAGCGCGATCGTGACCAGGATCAGCAGCGTGGCGAACAGCGGCCGGCGCCGGACGATGTCCGCGACCGGGACCAGAAACAGCAGGCCGGCCGCGTAACCGAGCTGGGTGACCGTGACGAGCAGCGATGCCGTGGACTGGGAAACGTGCAGGCTCGAAGCGATCGCCCCGAGCACTGGCTGCGCGTAGTAGAGGTTGGCGACGATCGCACCGCTGGCGAACGCCATCAGCCTTACCAGCCCCCGCGGCGCCCCCTTTGCTTCGTCGGAGGTAGCCGTTACGACCGGTCCGGCCACGTCCTGCGCCTCCGTCATCCATCCTCCAGCCGTCAAATCCAACCGTTCAGTCCAACCATCTGGTTGGACCGACGATTCCCCACTATCCGCCCAGTCCAACCGGATTGTCAAACCAAATGGTTTGACGGTTTAGTTGGTATACTCGCGAGCACAGCGGAGGGAGCTAGCCCGGCATGCCTGATCCCGAGTCGACCAAGCAGCGCATCTTCGAGGCCGCGGTGGAAGAGTTCACCGAGCATGGCTCGGCGGGGGCTCGCGTCGACCGGATCGCGGCTAAGGCGCACGCCAACAAAGAGTCCATCTACCGATATTTCGGGACCAAGGACGAACTCCTGCGCCGGGTCATCGACCAGTACCTGGATGATCAAGGCGAGCAGCTCACCCCGCAGGCTCGCGAGCTGCCGAAGTACGTGAGCGATCTGCTCGAGTTCCACGCGAAAAACCCGCAGTTTGTGCGCATGTCACTGTGGGAGTCGCTTGAGTTCGGCAGCGAGATCGACCCAGGTACGTTCGAGCACCGCCGCCAGCATTACGCGGACAAGCTGGCCTCCGTCGAGGAGCAGCAAAAGGCGGGTCTGGTGGACCCGGACCTCGACCCGCGGCACCTGCTCGCCGCGATCTTCGGCATGGCCGACTACTGGACCGCGCTGCCGCAATTGCTGCGGCTGCTGTTCGGCCGTGAGGTCACAGAGGAAGACCTGGCTAAACACCGCGAGTTCCTCGCCGAGTGCGTCCGCCGCATGATCACGCCACCCAGCGGTCCTTGACAGCGCGTCGGGTACGACGAACGATTGGCGCCATACGTTACATATGTGGCGTATGGCCCGACCGTTGGAGCGACCTCTGATGAGAATGCTGACCCGGCCCGCCATCCGCATCGCGTTCATCGCGACCGTCCTCACGGCAAGCGCCGCCGCTGGAACCGCGCACGCCGCGACGACCACGACCACCGCTCCGTCGAGCACGCACATCGTGACCGCGACCGCTCAGGAGCACACCAGCGACTACTGGACGAAGGCCCGCATGGAGTCCGCCACCGCGATGGGCTCAACGGCGGCGGCCAGTTCCAGCACGGCCACTATCCCGAACCCGGTGTACTTCGACGGCGTGCCCACCGTCGGGGCACTGTTCTTCACCACCGGCACGGAATCGCACTTCTGCACGGCCAGCGTGGTGAACAGTCCGCGCGGGGACATCATCCTGACCGCGGCGCACTGCGTATACGGCACCTCGTACGCCACCAACATCGCGTACGTGCCCAAGTGGCACGACGGCATCAGCCCGTACGGCGCGTGGACGGTCACCAGCATCACGGTCGCCAATGGCTGGATCGCCTCGCAGGACCCGAACCTGGACTTCGCGTTCCTCACCGTCGCGCCGAGCAGCGGCCGCTACGTCCCCATCCAGCGGGTCACCGGCGGGCTGCAACTGGGCATCAACCTGCCCTACAACGAGAAGATCCACGTCATCGGTTACAACAACACCGACAGCGCGCCGCTCCTCTGCGCCACGACAAGCTCGGAGTTCGAGCCCACCCAGATCCAGTTCTACTGCAACAACTACTGGGATGGCACCAGCGGCGGCCCGTGGATCGTGAACTACAACCCGCGGACCGGAACCGGCATCGTGTTCGGCGACATCGGGGGCTACGAGCAGGGCGGCGATTACCCCTACCTCTCCTACAGTCCCTACTACAGCTGGTCGATCCTGGCGCTCTTCTACCAAGCGTGGGGGGTGTCCGCCTCGTAAGTGGAGCGTCCAGCGTTCTCCCGGCCGGTGCTCCTGTGGTGCAGGGTGCATCTGAGGCTGATGTTGTCCGCTCCGGGGCCGGCGACCGCTATCGATGGCCCATCGATAGCGCGACAGCACCATCGATGGGCCATCGATAGCAGCCGGTACCGCGAACCGGGTTCGCGTGACTGCCCGGCATGATGGCTTTTGCCGCGTATGCGCTTCGCGGATCCGGCGCTCAGGTCCGGCACCACAACCAAATCGCCGACGCGTCCCTTTGCTCGGTAATGCAGCATCCACCAGGCTAGATCTCGGTCAGGAGAGCGCTCGTAGCAGCAGTTCCTCGACGGTTTTGCGTTCGTCGTCGGAGAGAGCGGCCAGCAACTCGCGGCTGATTCGCTGGCTGTCGCGCGTCGCGCGTCGCACCAGGTGGCGTCCGGCCGTCGTTGGCCGGACGAGGTTGCGGCGCCGGTCCTGCGGATCGGTTTCCCGGGAGGCGAGGTCGCGGGTGACCAGGTCGTCGACGATGGTGACGACGTCGCTGGGGTGGATCCTCAACGTCTCGGCCAGCGCTCGCTGGGTACGCGGCGCCTCGTCCGCCAACGCCCCAAGAACTGCCAGGTGACCGAGCCGCAGCCCGTCCGGCAGCGCGGCCGCCATCTGGTCGTGCGCCTCGCGGCCGAGCAACGAGAGCGCGTAGGTCGGCATCCGCAGCAGCGCGGCTGGTGGGATCGCGGGACGAGGCACATAGAAATGATACGGTCAAACCTATGATTGGTGATGATCAACTATCTGCTTTTATTGGCGAGTGGTCCGGCGACGAGCAGCTCTCGGCCACCGCCTGGACAGCCGCGGGCACGGCCGACGGGGAGCTGTCGATCGTCGCCGGACCGGGCCGCGGTCTGCTGATCGATTACGCCGAGGAGCGTGACGGGGCCACGATGACCGGCCACGGCGTGCTCTCTGGAGATGGGTGGTGGTGGTTTGATTCTTACGGCTTCACCCCCGCTACGCCAGGCACCGCTGCGTGGCGAGACGGCGAGCTGGTGCTGGAGCGCCGCAGCGACCGGGGCCGGACCGTGACCACGTTGCGGGCCGACGGTGGATCCCTGGAGCAGCGGATCGATACAGCCGTGCCGCCCGACGCGCCGCTCGTCCCCCTGCTACGGGCAATCTATGACCGGCGGGTCAGTACTATGCCCAGGCCTGCCACCCACAGGAGCAGCAGTGGGCCGGAGACGTAGACGGTCCAGGCCAGTGGTTGCGACCACGTGAGATAGGCGTAGCCTGACGCGATAAGGACGACCACAAGGGCCAGCGCGGTCGCGCGCAGCCAGCGCGGAAGCGCATGGACTTGCCCGCTCCGCGTTGCGAGACAGGCCGCTGTACCCGCCAGCGCGATCATCTTGACGCCATCGAGCTGGTTGACCAGGTTGGACAGGCTGCCGCAGCTGGTGATGTCGTGAGTGGTCGCGGCACCGACTGCGACGAGCCCGATGCAGCATTGCGCGACCGACACCAGGACAGCGACCGCGCCGAGCACGGCGGCGTTCCTGATCGCGAAGCCACCGCGGATCCTGGGCAGCACAGCGCAGCCGAGCACGACACCCAGCAGCAGGCCGGCTAGCCCCTCGACGAGCAGGTACTGAATCACGGCCTCGGCCGGGTGCGCCGTGTAGCTCGTCGCTGTCTGCGCGGCGGTCGCATTCAGCGGCAGATTAACTGGCCAGGCAGCGAGCCCGGCGACCCAAACCGCGACATAGGCGACACCCGCGGTGGCGGGCAGGTAGGTGTGCCTGCTGGAACGTAGTACAGGTATGGATGTGATGGTCATGTCATTCGCCAATCCGGGGCCATCGTGAGTGCTTGATGCAACAAGGTGTTGCATTTACAGAGTGACACGCTTCGCTGGTAAATGCAACTAGTCGTTGTGATAACGTCTGACCATGACGGTGCCAGGAACAGTGCGGCCGGGTGGCCGTACGGCCCGGGTCGCCGAGTCCGTCTTCGCGGCGGCCATCGCCGAGCTGTCGACCAGGGACTACGCGGACATCAGCGTGGAGTCGGTCGCGGCGCGGGCCGGCGTCCACAAGACGACCGTCTACCGTCGCTGGGGCAGCAAGGCAGAGCTCATCAGGCAGGCGCTCGCCGATGCCGCGACCGCGAACATTCCGGTTCCGGACACCGGCAGCGTGGAACAGGACCTGCGGGTGCTGGCCCGTGCGGTTCAAGCGGTACTGTCCGCGGGCGCGGCGATTACGCGGGCGCTCATTGTGGGCAGCCTGACCTCCCCGGAGATCGCGGGGCTGATGAGCCAGTTCTGGGAAGGACGGCTGGCCGCGATCAGCGCGATCGTGGACCGCGCGGTCGAACGCGGTGAGCTTCCGGCGGGAACCGACCCGGCCGCGCTGATGCACGCGACGGTCGCGCCGTTGTATTACGAGCTACTGGTGACGCGCGTTCCCGTCACCGAGCAGGATGCGGACCGCGGTGCGGCGGCGGCGTTGGCCGCCGCTCGGGCCGGCGTCTTCATGTAACGCCAACCATGGATGGCCCATCGCTGGTGCTCTGGCGCTATCGATGGCCCATAGCTGGGGTAACGCTATTGCCGCAAAGCGGTCATAGGCCGCAAAGCGGGCGGGGGTGAAGCGGGCGGGGGCGGAGGGTGAAGGGGGCGGGGTGTCACGCTGGTTGTTCGGAGGGTTGTTGGGGCTGCGATCCGTAGGCGAAAGGCCCGTTAACGATTGGGCTTCAACATGGTTTTGTGGCGTTAGTCGCCGTTATGATCCGATGCGACATTAGTGCACGGGTCGGAACGGAGTTGCTATGACTGACCAGCCCGCGACCACCGCACCGGGCGGCACGCCAGCCGTCTTGGTGCCGCCGCAGCGCTTGGAGGCCGACGCGATCGGTGTCGCGCAGGACACCGTGATCGGCATGGCGTCGTCGGCGCCGGCCGCGGTGATGGCACTCATCCTGGCGAGCCTCGCCCTGACGACCGCCTACGGCAGCGCGCCTTCGATCCTGGTCACCGCGGTTCCCATGTTGATTATCGCTTTTGCCTATCACCGGCTGAACATGTGGAACGCGAACTGCGGCGCGTCATTCGAATGGGTTGGCCGGTCGATAAACCCGTATCTCGGCTGGTACACCGGGTGGCTGATGATCGCTGGTTACGTGCTTGGCACGATCAGCGTGATCGAGGTCCTCGGCCCGTCGGTGCTGGCGGTGTTTGGCGGCTCGGCGACAAGCGTCAGCGGCAACGTCGCGATCGCGATCGGGATCGGCGTGGTCATGGTGGTCATCGCGGTCGTCGGCATCCGCATCACGGCGCGCATCCAGATCGCGATGGCCGTGGTCGAGTACACGATCCTGATCGGGATGTCGATCTGGGGCCTGGTCACCGTGCTCGGGCACCACGCCGGAACCTACCCGGTGAGCAGGGGCTGGTTTAGCCTCAGCGGCATCGCGGGCAAGGGCGACATCGTCGGTGGCTTCCTGATCGCGGTGTTCGCGTTCAGCGGCTGGGACGGCACCGTGTACGTCAACGAAGAGGTCACTCACCGCCGCAAGAACCCGGGGCGCGCCGCGATCATCGCGGTGGTGCTGCTGACGGTGATCTATGTGGTCGCGCAGTTCGGCCTGCAGGGCGTGGTCTCGCCGTCCAAGCTCAACGCCAACTCCTCGGACGCCCTCGTCTACGTCGCACAGGTGCTCGGCGGCGGTGGCTGGGAGAAGGTCATGGCGCTCGCGCTGGCCCTGTCGGCGATCGCTAGCACCAACGCGGGCATCCTGCTCGGCGCGCGCATCGTCTACGGCATGGCCAGCTACCGCGCGGTGCCGGAGTTCCTCGCCAACGTGCCGCGCCGGTTCGCCACGCCGGCCGCGGCCACCATCGTGTTCGGCGTCGTCACGGTCGGCATCACCGTCGTGTACCTGGTCGTCACCTCGGTGCAGAACGCGTTCAGCGACGTCGTCGATGTCAGCGGACTGCTGTTCGCGCTGTTCTACATCCTGACGGCGCTGGCCAGCATGATGTACTACCGGCACCGCGTGTTCAGCAACGTGTGGAACTCGATCATCCTCGGGATTCTCCCGCTGGCCGCCGCCGTGTTCCTGGGCTGGATGGTGATCAAGTCGGTCATCGAGGCACCGAGCAGCCAGCGCTGGTCCTTCATCGGCATCCTGATCGCCGGCGTCGTGCTGATGGCCGCCGCGCGGGTGTTCCTCAAGTCCCCGTTCTTCAACATCCGCCGCGAGTCCGCGGCCGACTAGCAGGGAGAGGCGCCTTCGCAGGAGGGCGACGGGGTTAGGAGACGTTCGCGAGGGATTCGCGGACGGCGGCGGTGAGCGGGTCGGCGGGGCCGAACGCGGCTTCGCTGCGGGACAGGGTCTCACGCAGCACCTGGGTCACGTCACCTAGGCGTCCCACCGCGTAATAGGCATGAGCTAGGCGCAACGACGCGTTCAGTGTCTCCCGGTTATCCGGGCCGAGCACGGCCGCGTAGCCATCGCGTGCCTTCTCGTACAGCTGAACCGCCGACGCCATCCGGCCGGAGGCGTGGTACGCGGCGGCCAGCGCGCTGCGCGCCGCGATCGTGTCCAGATGGTCGGGGCCGAGCACCCGTTCGCGATCAGGAACCACGCGCTTGAGCAGTGAGATCGCGACCTTGGGCCGACCGTCGGCCAGGTGCGTCCCGGCCAGGCTGAAACAGGTGGTCATCGTGTCCGGGTGCTTGGTGCCCTGGGTCCGTTCGCGGTCCGCGAGGACGCCCCGGTACAGGCTTATCGCATCCGACAGGCCGCCCATCGCCTGGTGAGCGGCGGCGAGCCGCTCGCGGGCGGCGAACGACTGCAGGCTGTTGGCGCCGTGCGCGTGGTACGCCTCGCTGACCGCTTCGGTGAACGCGGTGATCGCGTCGGCGAACCGCCCGGCGGCGAGCTGCGCGGCGGATAGCCGCTCGGACAGCGCCACCGTGTCCGGATGCGTCAGCCCGAGGACGCGGGTCGAGGTCTGGACGAGTGCCGCCCACCAGTCTGCGGCGATCCCGGTCAGGCCCGCCGCCTCTATGCTCTGCCCGGCGCGCAGCAGCACTGGATGGCAGCCGCCCTCCCACAGCAGGTTGCCGGCCGTCTGCCGCAGGCCCGCCGTGCAGGACCGGAAGGCGCGGGCCAGCGCCTCGGGACGGTCGCTGACCGGCCAGACGGCGAGCAACGCGTCGGCGGCATCGAGCGTGGCGGACTTCAGCAGTCCGTCGGGCGTCGCCGAGCGGACCTCCGCGAGCGCCGGTGAGGCCATCCTGACCAGCCCGTCGCCTGCCGAGATCAGCCCCGCTTGCCGGACGGCGTCCAGCGCACCGCCATTATCGGGCAATGCAGTACCCAGCACCGTGACCGGCACGCCATCGCGGTCCAGCAGCGCGGCCATCGCCAGCAGCGACTGCGCGCGCCCTGGCGCGAGTACGTCCGCGTGCTCCAGCGACAGCCCCCAGGTCACCTGGGACGGGGACTCACCGGCCTCCCGGGTGAAGTGCTCGAGATATTCACGGCAGGTGAGCTCGGACGAAAGGATCACCGCGGCGGCCTGAGCTAGCGCCAGCGGGTCGTCACCAAGCTCGGCGACCAGGTCGGCCGCGCCTTGCCGCTGGCCCGGGTCGGCGCTCAGCCGGCCCATCAGGTAGGCCATCGACTCCCGCCGGGTGAACTCGCCGACGGTGATCAGCTGAGCACCGGGGACGTCGGCGCCCGCGACCAGCACCCGGCCCGCTGCGCCCGAGGGAATCAGGTCTTCGGGGAGACCGGCTCGCGCCGTTATGACATCTATGACTGCCAGCCAGCTGCGGTCGGTATCGCGCAGCCACGCCGGAAATTTGTCCGGCGCGCAGCCAACGGCGGCGGCGGCCTCGGCGTAGACGGACAGTATCGAGGCGCGGGTGCCGGCGCTCAGCCAGATCCGCAGATCAGTGTCCACGGCGGACGCGACGGCCACCGCGAGCTGGGTGGTGCCGCACAGTTCCAGGCCATCAGGAACGAGTGCGACGGTCGCGCCGGGAGCGAGCGCGGCGAGCGTCTGCACCTCGAGCGCGGACCGGTGAATGTAGCCGTCGGCGAGCGGTGGCGGGGTACCGATCCACATGTCACAGGCTCTCAATCAGCGTGATAAGCACCTGTTTAACCGATTCGAGCGCCCGCGCGTCGCACAGCACGAGCGGGATACCGGGGTTGAGGTCGAGTGCCTGCCTGATCTCATCGGCGTCATAACTGGGAGCGTCGTCGAAGCAGTTGATCGCGACGATGAACGGCAGCCCGAGCTTCTCGAAGTAGTTGACCGACGGGAAGCAGTCCGCGAGCCGCCGCACGTCCGCGAGGATGACGGCACCAAGGGCTCCGTAGGCCAGTTCGTCCCACATGAACCAGAAACGTTCCTGTCCCGGCACGCCGAACAAGTACACCACGAGCTGGTCGGAGATCGAGATCCGGCCGAAGTCGAGCGCCACGGTCGTGGTCGTCTTGCCGGGAACGCCTTGCAGGTCGTCGCGGCCCGCGCTGGCCCGGGACAGCGTCTCCTCGGTGAGCAGCGGCCTGACCTCGCTGATCGCGCCTACCAGCGTTGTCTTCCCAGCGCCGAATCCGCCGGCGATGAGGATCTTGTGCGCCACCGGCGGCGCGGGCGGCGCTTCAGAGCGCGCGGAGGCCACGGAGTATCTCCTTCAGGACGTCGTTGCCTGGCTGCTGGCCGGAGGTTTGCTGGCGGACGACGCTGACCGAGCCGTCGGTTGTCAGGTCGGAGAGCAAGACCCGGACCACGCCGACCGGCAGCCGCAGGTCGGACGAGATGTCGGCCAGCCGGGCCGGCCGTTCGCAAAGCGCGAGTATCTTGCGATGCTCGGGTGTTCGGTGCCCGGTCGGCTGCCCGCTCGCGACGAGTAGCGTCAGCAGGTCGAGGACCTCGCCACCGTCCGGCTCGGTCCGTCCGCCAGTCACGGCGTACGGACGCACCACCGGACCGGTATCGCGGCGTCCTAGCCTGCCAGGCATCGTGGACTACTCCGTCTCCGACAGCGAGCGGGGGGTGGTGGCTGGGAACCGGGGCAGCGAGGCCAGGTGCGGGCGGGCACGCTTGACGAGCATGGCCATCTCGTACGCGATCAGGCCAGCGTCCGCGGTGGCCGGGCAGAGCGCGGCGAGGCAGCTCCCCTCGCCCGCCGCCATGACGAACAGCAGGCCACGCTCAAGCTCGATGATCGTCTGCCGCACGTCGCCGACCTGGAAACGGTCACCGGCGCCGGTCGCGAGGCTCTGCATGGCAGCGGCCAGCGCCGACAGGTGCTCGGATTCTTCCTGGGACAGATCCTTCGATGATGCGATGGGCAATCCGTCACGGGAGAGGATGACGGCACGCTGAAAGTCGGCTAGCCGTTCGGATAGGTCGTCCAGTAGCCAGGCCAGGTCGGTGCTCCCTGTGCCATCCATTCAGTTGTCCTCGCTCTCCGGGTCGTGCCGCGATCGTTGCCAGCTGCTCTGCAGGGAAGCCGCGAGGTTGCGCGCGTGCTCAGGCGCGGGCGCCTCGGCCGTATGCGACCGGCCCCGGCGAGTCGGCAGTGCGCCGTCGGGCGAGTCCCCGTCGTTGGCTAGCTCCGCGGCGTCCGGCTGCGTGTCCGGCTGGGCGTCCGGCTGGGCGTCCGGACGGACGCGGCGCGGCAGGCCATGCAGGGTCCGCCCGGGTTCCGGCTCGTCGGCGGGTGCTGGCTCGCGTTCGGCCCGGCGTTCTGGCAGCGGGGGACGCTCGGTCTCCTGGACAGTGGCCAGCTCGGCCGAACGGCGGCGCCGGGTCAGCTCCGGCTTCGGCGCGGTAACGGGAGGCTCGGTCACGATCACCTCGGGAAGGATCACGACCGCCTTCGTGCCCCGGTACGCCGACGGGTTCAGCGAGACCTGGACGCCGTGCCGCGCGGCCAGCCTGCCCACCACGAACAGCCCGAGACGGTCCGCGTCCGCGACATCGAAATCCGGCGGGTTTTCCAGCTGCTCGTTGAGCCGGAGCAGCTGTTCCGGCGCGATACCGAGCCCGCGGTCCTCCACTTCGATGGCGAACCCGTTGGCGACCGCCTCGGCCTTCACCTCTACCCGGGTAGCCGATGGAGAGAACAGCGTCGCGTTCTCGATCAGCTCGGCCAGCATGTGGATCATGTCGGTCACGGCCGGGGCGGCGACCGCCTCCTCGGCGTCCGTGATCACGGTGACGCGCCGGTAGTCTTCCACTTCCGCCGCCGCCGCGCGGATCACGTCGATCACCGGCACCGCGTCAGTGCCCGCACGAGCGGGGCCGCTCCCGGCGACAATGGTCAAGCTCTCCGCGTGCCGGCGCATTCGGGTGGTGAGGTGGTCCAGCGCGAACAGATCGGCGAGCGCCTGCGGAGTGGCCGCTTGTTTTTCCAGCTCGTCGATGATGCGTAGCTGGCGGTGCAGTAGCGACTGGTTGCGCTTGCCGAGACTGACGAGCACCTGGCGGAGCCCGTCTCGCAGCCGGGTCTCGGCCGCGGTGGCGTTCTGGGCCGAATGGCGCACGTTCACGATGGCGTCAACCGCGCGGGCGGTCTCCCTGGAGGCTGGCTTGAACGTCGTATCCTTGCCGTCGGCGATCTCGTCGGCGGCGGTCGCCAGGCCGCGGACGTCGCGGGACACCTGCGCCACGAAGACCACGGTGAGCAGCAGCGCAATGATCAGCACCACGGCTCCGGCTCCGGTGACCGCCAGCAATTCCTTGCCGGTGGTGAGCTTGCTGATCTTGCCATCCTTGACGACAACGGCGAACGCTGCCCACGCGGCGATCAGGATTATGACCGGCGCGGCTACCCTCGCCGTGAAGCGAAGGCGGACTGAGCGGGGAACACCCATGTGGTCACTCCTGCGATTGCCCGCCGCACGCGGAACTGTCCTGGATACAGAACATTGTCCCCTATGACGACATCGGTCCCGTTCTGCTATGCCGGACTGTTACATGCGGCTTGCTATCCGCGGCCAAGATGCGCGAACCACGCGAAACCGCCGATTCCCAGCATGGCGAAGCCGAGGAACTCGAGAGCGTACGCCATCGCCGGACCGACGCGGACGCTGGTGAGCGTGGCGTTCCCGCTGTAGATAATGCCCGACACGATCGCGGCGGCGATGAACGCGACGACGAGCAGCATCAGTCCGGCGATGAGTGCGCGCACCCACAGCGGACGGCCGGGGGCGGACCGCAGGTAGCCGCGCGGGTGCACGACCACGGCCGTGGTCCCGAGCACGATGGCAGCGCCCGCGGCCTCGAGCAGGCCTGCCGTGACCGCGCCGCTGGTGCTGCCCGCGACGCTGTTGAACATCGCGTACCCGATCGCGAACACCAGGACTCCAACCCCGGCCAGCCGGCTTCTCCGCGTGGCGGAACACGAGCACGCTCCACAGCGCGATTCCGAGACCTCCGGTTATCCCGGCGGCCGCCACCGTCTCACCCGCGGTCGCCGAGATCAGCAGTCCGGTTGTGAACAGCAGCGTGCCGATGACCGCGGTTACCGCGTCTTTTGTTTTGGAGGCCCTTGCCTTGTATGGCGGCCAGCCGGCCGCGCAGATTGCCGCCAGCGCCACCAGGCCGGCCAGGAACCGGATCCAGTCGCTGGAGTGCGACAAGTCGCTCACGATTCTCAGGTTGGCGGGGGTCAGCGCGATGTAGGCGGCAGCGAGAAAGAGGATGCCGAGCGCGTATGTGAACGCGGCCATCGCGAGCAGCATGATCGCGCTCAGCGAGCGGCAGATGAACTCCATAATTACGCACAGTAGCGCTTCGTATCCGTGCTGAGGTGGCGCGGGGGCGGGTGCTACGGTCGGCATATGACCGGGTTTGGGGATTACCAGTTCGAGATCTACCTGAACGGGCTCGCCGGGGTACTGCCGCGGTTCCCGATGACGTTCTCCGAACTTGAGGAACGGGCCGAGCGAGCGTTGCCGACCTCGGTGTGGTCGTACGTGGCGGGCGGCGCCGGCGACGAGCACACGCAGCGAGCCAACGTGGCTGCCTTTCTGCGCTGGGGACTGTACCCGCGGATGTTCGTCGGGGCGGCCGAGCGCGACCTGTCGGTCGACCTGTTCGGGATCTCGCTCCCTTCGCCGCTGCTGCTCGCTCCCATCGGCGTGCTCGGCATCTGCGCGCAGCATGGTCACGGGGATCTCGCGGCGGCGCAGGCCGCGGCGGCGACCGGGGTGCCGATGATCGCATCCACGCTGTCGGCGGACCCACTGGAAGAGGTCGCCGAACAAACCGGCAAGACCCCATCGTTCTTCCAGCTGTACACCCCGACCGACCGCGATCTGGCGGCCAGCCTCGTACACCGCGCGGAGGCCGCTGGCTATAAGGGCATCGTCGTCACGCTCGACACCTGGACGACGGGCTGGCGGCCGCGCGACCTGACGACCAGCAACTTCCCGATGCTGCGCGGCCAGTGCCTGGCCAACTACACCTCGGACGAGGTCTTCCAGCGGCGGCTGGCTGACCAGGACCCGGCCTCCTTGTGGGCCCAGGTGTTCGGCAACCCGCTGACCTGGGACGACCTGCCATGGCTGCGGTCTCTGACGAGTCTCCCGCTGATCCTCAAGGGCATCTGCCATCCCGATGACGCGCGCCGCGTGGCCGACGGCGGGGCCGACGCGATCTACTGCTCCAACCACGGCGGACGGCAGGCCAACGGCGGTCTGCCCGCGCTCGATTGCCTGCCCGATGTGGTGGACGCGGCCGGAGGTCTGCCCGTGCTGTTCGATTCGGGAGTGCGTTCCGGCGCTGACGTGGTCAAGGCGCTCGCGCTTGGTGCCACCGCCGTCGGGATCGGCCGGCCGTACGCTTACGGGCTGGCGCTTGGCGGCACCGACGGGGCGGTGCACGTGCTGCGGTCCATACTCGCCGAGACGGACCTGATCATGGCCGCTAATGGCTACCCGTCGATCGCCGACCTCACCCGCGACAGCCTCCGCCGCGTCGGATGATTTTGCTGGTTAGTGCTGCACTAACCACATTCTTTTCGGGTCAGTGCAGCACTCACCATGCTGCGTCAGGCGGTGGGGCGGGAGCGTCTGGCCAGGGTGTCGACCGTGACCGCGGCCAGCAGGACCACGGCGGTCCACATGTCCTGGGCGGCGGCACCGAGCCCGAGGAGGTACAGCCCGTTGTAGATGACCGCCACGATCAGGCCACCGAGCACCGCGCCGAGCATCCGCCCGCGTCCGCCGAACAGGCTGGTTCCGCCGATCACCGCGGCCGCCACCGCGTACAGCACGTTCTGCCCGCCATCGACGTCGTTGGAGATGGACCCTAGGTACGAGGCATAGATGATGCCCATGACGCCCGCGGTCACCCCGCCCAGCGTGAACGCCACTATGCGGATCCGGCTCAGGTTGATGCCAGCGCGTCGCGCCGCTTCCGCGTTCCCGCCGATGGCGTATACATAACGCCCGAACCTGGTCCGGCCGAGCAGGAAACTCCACGCCACCAGCAAGACCAGTACCAGCAGCACGACCCAGGGGACCCCGCGCACCGCTACGGTGACACCGCGGTTGGTGTTCCCGATCGCGACCACGATCACCCCGGCGATCGCGATCACCACGACCTTGAGGATGGTCACGCTCATGGGCGGAGCGGCTAGGTGGCTCGCGCGCCGTCTGCTGTCCCGCACGATCATCAGCGCGCCGGCCGCCACCACGGCGGCGGCCATCGCGATCCAGCCGAACAGCGGGCTCATGCTGCCGCCCTCGATGTCAAGAATCACGCTGTTGCTCAGCCGGATCGTGCCACCGGAATTGGGCGCAGCGGTATTGACAAGGAACAGCAGCAGCCCTGTCCCCATCAGCAGCCCGCCCAGCGTCACGACGAACGAGGGGAGCTTGAGTCGTGTAATCAGCACGCCCTGGACGGCGCCATAGCCCGCGGGGACCGCCAGCCCGGCCAGCACCGCGAGCGGCCAGGGGAGCGGATGCGGCGGCGACAGCATCCACAGCGTGATCACCGCGCCCATCGCCGAGCTGTACCCGACCGACAGGTCGATCTCGCCGAGTAGCAGGACGAAGACCTCGGCCATGCCGAGCGTCACGATCCAGGCCGCCTGGGTCATCAGGTTGACCAGGTTCCCGGCGGACAGGAATATATGGCTGCGCACCTGGAAGTACGCGACGATCGCGGCGAGGCCGAGCAGCACGGGGAGCGCGCCGGACTCACCGCCGCGGACCCGGGCTAGCCACAGGCGGGCGTACTCGCTCAGCGACCCGGCGACCACCTCCGGCGCGGCTACCGAAGCTATGTCCTCGGCCTCGGGGATTTGCTCGTCGGTGCTCATGAAGTCTCCGGTTGTGGCGTCGCTACCAGCCGTTGCGTGGTGCCGCTGGTCATCAGGTCGACGATCGCGGCGGTGTCGTACGCCGATGCTGGCCCGGCGGCGGCGAGCCTGCCGAGATACAGCACCGCGATGCGATCGGCGATCGCCATGACGTCGGGGAGGTTGTGCGAGATGACGATGACCGAAATCCCGCTGCTCGCCAGCCTGCGGATCAGGTCGAGCACGACCCGGGTCTGGGTGACGCCGAGCGCGGCGGTCGGCTCGTCCATGACCACGAGCTTGGCCTGCCGCATGACGGCTTTCGCCACCGCGACGGCCTGGCGCTGCCCGCCGGACAGCGACCCGACGGGCTGGCGGATCGAGCGAACGGTGGTGACGGAGAGATCGGCTAGCGTCGTTTTGGCCGAAATTTCCATCGCTACCTCGTCGAGCTGCCAGTGCCTGACCAGCTCGACCCCGAGGAACATGTTCTGGACGATGTCCAGGTTGTCGCACAACGCGAGGTCCTGGTAAACGGTCGCGATGCCCAGGCCTACGGCGTCCTTGGGGGAGTGCAGGTGCACCGGCCTGCCCTCCCACATCAGAGAGCCGTGGTCCGGCTGCCAGATCCCGGAGATCGTCTTGATCAGGGTGGTCTTGCCCGCGCCGTTGTCGCCGACGATCGCGGTCACCTGCCCGGCCGGGATGTCCAGGTCGATACCGGACAGCGCACGGACCGGGCCGAAGTTCTTGCCGATGCCGGCCAGGCGCAGCAGCGGGGGCTGCGCGCTGGCCGGCGAGGCATCATTGTTATCTGAGCTCACACCGAGATCCCTGCGGCCTTGCACTCGGCCGCGAACGCTCCCGTGCACAGTTGCTGTGCGGGGACGAACTGGTCGGCAATGACGGTCGCGTTCATGTTGGACGGGGTGACCCACTCCGGCGTCAGCAGCACAGACGGAACGGCGGTGCTGGTCTGCGAGTCGGTCGTGGAGCCGTTCACCAGTGCCTTCGACGGAGTCTTGTCGGCCCGGAGGTACATGGCCAGCGCTGCCGCAGCCTGTGCCTCGAGGTAGATCGGCTTGTAGACGGTGCCGCACTGGTAGCCGGACAGGATGTTCTGCAGCCCGATGAGGGTCGCGTCTTGCCCGGTAACCGGGAACGTGTCCGGCTTAATGTGCAGCCGCTGCAGGTAGGTGACGATCGGAGCGGCGTTTTCGTCGTTCGGGGTGACCACCGAGTTGATGTTCTTGTGCGCGGTGAACTGCTGCTGGAACTCGGTCTCCGCGGTTGGCGGGTCCCAGGTACCAGCGGGTGAGCCGACATCCACGTAGCTGCCGTTGGAGAAGTACGGCGCGAGCACCGCGTTGTAACCCTGGGCGAACAGCGTCGCGTTGTTGTCGGTCGGCGCGCCCTTCATCACCAGCACGTTCGGCTTGGCCACGTGCCAAGCTGTCGCGCAGGCCACGAAGCCCTTGCCGATTAGCGTCCCGACCTCGACGTTGTTGAAGCTGACGTAGTATTCGCGGCTGCCGCCGAGCGTCAGCCGGTCGTAGTCGACCACGTCGACGCCGTGCGACTTGGCGTAGGACTCGATCCGCGCGCCGACGCCGGAGTCGAGCGGGTCCATGATCAGGACGCTCGCGCCCTTGGTGATGGCCTCCTGTGCGTCGGTGAACTCGGTGGTGTCGCTGCCCTGCGCGTTCTGCACGGTGAACTGCGACGGCGACAGCCCGGCCGCGGTCAGGGCCTCTGTTAGGTAAGGAGCGTCGAATTCTGTGTAACGCGCCGAACTCACGGTGTCAGGAAGAATAACGGCCACGTTCCCCTTGCCTTCTGAGGCGAGTGGCTTCAGGTCCGTCATGGCGGAGAACGTGCGATTAAGTGAGCTAATGGAGATGGATACGTTCGTCGATGATGACGACGTGGTGGAATTACCCGATGGGGAGCTGTTGCTGCTACAGGCCGCCGCGAGCAGGCAGGCGAGGGCAGCGGGCAGTGCGGCTGTGACAATTTTTCTCATGTGCTACCTCGCGTCGGGGATGAGGTTGTTCTCCGACGACCATAGGCCGCGCGGAATTAACGAGGGCTTAACATCACGGCAGCGGCATAAACAAGGCGTGAATGAGGTGGCGTTGTGGTTGAAGAATGGTCACGAGGGGATTACTCCGGCACCAGCCGGTACCCCGCGCGGGGCTGAGTGACGATCAGCGGATCGGAGCCCTCGGTCTCCAGCTTCGCCCGCAGCCGCCGGACGTAGACCCGCAGGTACTCGGTCTCGGTTTCGTAGCCGTGGCCCCATACCCGGCGCAGCAGGTAGGCATGGGTGAGCAGTTTGCCGCGGTTGACGGCGAGTTCGCGCAGCAGCGCGAACTCGGTCGGGGTGAGGTGGATGGGCTGCTTGTTACGCCAGACCTGCTGGCCCGCGAGGTCGATCTCGATGTCGCCGACGGTGATATTGGACGCCGTCTGACCAACGGGCTCGGCCGGGCGGGTGCGGCGCAGCGTCGCGGTGATCCTGGCCAGCATCTCCTCGATGCTGAACGGCTTGGTCATATAGTCGTCGGCGCCCATGTGCAGCGCGGTGACCTTGTCTCGCTCGCCGCCGCGCGCCGAGACGACGATGATCCCGACGGGGGAGCGCTCGCGGATCTGCCGGCACAGGTCGAATCCGTCCGCTTCCGGCAACATCAGATCGAGCAAAACGATGTCGGGTTCCTCCGTTTCGAGAAGCTGCATCGCTCGCAGGCCATCGACCGAGACGACGGTGTCGTAGCCGCGGACGGTGAGGTTGGAGCGGATGAGGTCGACGATGTTCTGGTCGTCCTCGACTAGCAGGGCGCGGGTGTTGCCGTCACGCATCTGGGGACTCCTGTGTCTCGGCGGGCGGATCGGTCTCGATGGGCAGCAGGACGTGAACGCGGGTCCCCCGTTGTTTGGCGCTGGTGCGCGTGGCCGGGCCGATGTCGAGCGTGCCGCCGTGCGCGGCGACGATCGCCTTGGCGATCGACAGGCCCAGGCCAGCGCCGGCGGTGCGGCTGCGGGTACCAGGCGGCGGCATCCCCGTGCCGTCATCTTCGACGACGATCTCCAGCTGATCGCCGGCCGTGCCGACCGTGACGGTGATCGTCGTGCCGGGCGGGTTGTGCTGAGCGGCGTTGCCGAGCAGGTTCACGAAGACCTGCTCAAGCCGGTCGTGATCGCCCCAGGCAGGCGGCAGGTCGGGCGGGCAGTCGAGGTTCACGTCGGCGCTGGGCGGGAGGCAGGCGACGGCGGCCTCCAGCACCAGCCGCAGGTCGCACCAGTCGCGCTGCAGCCGCAGGATGCCGGACTCGATCGCGTTGAAGTCGAGCAGGTCATCGACCAGCCGGCCCAGCCGTGCCGACTCGGCGCCGATCCGTTCAAGGAAGCGGCGCTGGGAATCCCCGTCCCAGGTCACGTCCGGCTGCATGAGCGAGGATGCGAAGCCGCGGATGGCGGTGAGCGGGGTGCGGAGTTCATGGCTGAGCCGGGACAGGAAGCCGCGCTGGAGTTCGCGCGACCTTCTGAGCGCGGCTGCCGCGGCGTGCGCCACGCCCGCCTCCTCGCGTTCGAGGGCCAGCCGCAGCGAATTGGCCGCGTCCTCCAGCAGCGAGGTTTCCTCCTTGGCGGTGGGCACCTTGCGCCAGCTAGCGACCAGCAATGACGTGCCGCCGGGCGCGGGGAATGCCACCGCACGGTAGCGCCTTCGCTGGGTCGCGGGCAGCTCGCGCGCGACGCCGTCCGCCGTGGTCTGCCCGGCCGCGCGACTGGCCAGCTCGCGGAGTTCAGGTGTGGGGTCGCTTTGCCCGGCGTAGGCGCGCTCTTGGTCCGGGAGTGTCAGCAGCATGACCTCATCCGCTTGCAGCCCGCGGCGCAGCGAGCGGAGCGCGATCGTCAGTCCTTCGGCGACCGGCACCGGGCCGGCCAGCGTCTCCAGCATGTCCCTGATCGTTTCCAGCACCCGGTTGCGGGTGGTCACCTGGTCAAGCAGCCGGTCCCGCTCGATCGCGCTGGCGGCGTAACCCGCGTACACGGTCACCAGGTCAAGCTCGTCGCGCTGGGGAACGCTGGCCGGCGGCCGGAAGATGGTGATGACCCCGCTGACCCCGCCGGGGCCGAGCACCGGCACCGACCAGGCGGTGCTGGCGGCGATCTCCGGCGGAGCCTCGGCGATGACCGGACGCTCATCCTCGGCGGCCACTCCCGGTGCTCCGCCGGCCGGACCGTACGGCAGCCGCACCCACGAGTCGGGGCTGAAACCTAGCGTCGCGACTCGGTTGAGAACGCGGCCGGATGTGAGATGGATGCAACCGTACTCGGCGCCGAGCGCCGCGCCGAGCGCGGACAGGATAAGCGACAGCGAGTTGGACGGGTCCGATTCGGTGAGCCGTCCGGTGAGGCCGTGCAGCCGGGTGAGCTGGCGCCGCGCGGTCGCGTCGGGTTCCTGGCCGGACAGCAGCGCGACCACATCATCGGGGTGCGTGCGCGCGGGGTCAAGGTCCGCGATGACCTTTCCCTGGCGCAGCACCACGATCCGGTCGGCGAGCCGGAACATCTGGTCGATGTCATGGCAGGCCAGCAGGATCGTGGTGCCTTGCTTGTGGAGTCCCTGAATCAGGTCCTCGACCTGCTTGGACTCCCTGACGCCCAGGCTCGAGGTCGGTTCGTCGAGCGCGAGCAGCCGGGGTTTGCGGCCCATGGCCCGGGCGACCGCGACAAGCTGCCGTTGCCCACCAGACAGCGATCGCACGTTGCGCGTGGTGTCGGAGAGCGGTATGCCGAGTTCGCTGAGCACCTGGGCCGCCTTCGCGTGCAGCCTGGTGTCCGACAGCATCAGCCGCCTGGTTTCCCGGCCGAGCATGATGTTCCCGGCCACGTCCAGGTTGTCGCAGAGCGCCAGGTCCTGCCAGACCACGGCGATCGGCTGCTTCGCGGCTCTCACCGGATCCGACCGGACCCGCTTGCCCGCGAAGGTGATCTCGCCCGCAGTCGCACTGACGTCCCCCGCGACGCACCTGACCAGAGTGGTCTTGCCCGCGCCGTTTTCCCCGGCGAGGGCCACGAGTTCGCCGGAGCGGACGTCCAGGTCGATATTCTCCAGCGCCCGCACCGGCCCGAACCGCGCGGAAAGCCCGCGGATCGTCAGCAGCGGATCCTCGGCTGCTGAGGCTAGCGGGCTTGGGGGCACCGCGACGGTGAGGCCGACCATGACGTCATTGTGTGACCCGAGAGGTTCGTTTGGCTACCTATGAGTCGGTTCCGAGACATGTCGGCGGCTTACGCCGGTGCTCTGCCGTCACATGCGTCCCACGTGTCCCACACGTGGCGGCGCGCGCCCGCTTCGTGCGGCGCGCGCGGCCGCGCTTGCGCCATCGATGGCCCATCGCTGGGCCTATGGCGCTATCGATGGCCCATAGCTGGGGTCGCTACCAGACGCGTTGCAGCCCCGAGGACGCGACGCGGGCCTCGGCCAGCGCCGCCGTCATCATGTCGGCGGCCTGGCTGGCGGCCGACAGCGCATCGGCCGCGGCGGGCACCGTCAGGTCGATGTCTTCGCCAGCGATCTGCCCATCCTCATGCCGCGCGACAAGGAAGCGTGCAAGCTGCTCGCACAGCTGCGGCAGGCTCGTGCCGAGCCGTTCCAGGTCCGCGATCACCGCAGCCGCCTCGCGTGGATCAGTAAGCTCACCTGAGTCGGACGCCAGCAACAGCAACGCCCCGACCGCCTCAGCCGCGTGGCTGGCGATCTCGCGGGCGGTCATGGTGCTGACGAATTCACTCAAAGGTTTGCCTCCATAGATACGGTATGTGATCCACGCTGCTCTTACGCAACGCATCCGCCATATCGCAGATTCCCCATAACGACAGTCTTCATCCCACGGTCGCTGCTGGTTCAGCAGGTGATGTCCCCAGCAGGTGGCGCGGGAAACCTAGTCCCAGCCACGGCCTGCGCCGGGGGCGGTAATGCGGATCCGTCGGCGGCTACAGGTTCATGCTGATGGCAGGACAGAGAGCCAGCGTTTGTTGTGCGCGACCATCGTCGCGAACTCTGCGGCCGACTGGAAGATCTCATCGATCGGCCGCCGGAGACAGTTACCGAGGATCCGATACCCGTCCGCGACCGGCTGCAGCACGTCACCGCCCATGTCCACGATGAGGCAGCCGACGTTCGCGTCCTCGCTTGACGGAACGACCATGACGGGATGAGCAGCCCTCGCTGTGCTTTCGGCGAGGAGGGCGAACTCCTCGGCGTCAAGGCGGTGCCGGACCTGTCCCTTGTTCACTGGCCCACGGGAGCTGTACTGGTACAGTCGCCAGACATCCGGCTTGATCCGGTCGCGGACAATCGTCGCCAGATCCCCCAGGTCGGCCTGGTTGACTGCGCTGACGACGGTAGCGACCTTCAGGCTGACTCCCGGCAGCGCCGACACGAACGCCGCGGCAGCCAGGACTTCGGCTAGGTCCGCCTTCGGGCCACGCATTGCTTGATGGACGTCCTCGGTCGATCCTTCGATAGACAGTCCCACGACATTGAAGGGAAAGTCCTTCCGTGTGAACTGGCGACGCAGTAGCAAGCCATTTGTGTTGAGCACGACGCGCTTGTGGTTCGCGGTGAGGAACCGGGCGTACTCGGGTAGTTCGCGTACCAGCAACGGCTCGCCTCCGCAGAACGTCACAGCATCTGCGGAGCTGGCGTTGATCGCTTCAAGGATGGCGTCGTGCAGGGACCGTTGGTCCCTGCCGGGCTCAGGACCATAGCAAAAATCACACGCCAGATTGCAACGGCTCGTGATCCACCAGTCCACCGACGGGATGAGCACCGCTAAATCGTAACATAACGGATACAACTCCCAGAAAGGTAGGTATCACGCCTGGATAGGGTGTCAAAAGCCACTATTGGTGCGTATGTATTCTACTGATCGTAACGGAGTAGGTGCGAAGAGGGCGTAGATAACAGGTCATGCAGCACTAGGTCATGCCATCCCTTGTTACGGACGATTGTCTGGCCCGGCAGCGAATCCTTGACTTCCTTCCAGATGGTGTCGAGCGGAGTCTCCAGGCAGTCGCCGTGGAAGATGTCGGCGTCCGGGCCTGCGTGGAATACTCTCCCGTCCATGCTAATGATCAGGCACCCTGGCCCCTGGGTGCTCGCGGTCGAGGCAAATACCGGAAGTGGTGCCACTGCCGCCTTGGCTGCCTCGGCGATCTCCAGAAAGTCATCCTCCGGGATCTCGTGACGGGACCGGCCACGGTTGTATGAGCCGATTGGAACGTACTGATACAGGCGCCAGATGTCCGGCTTTAGCTGCGCGACCAGTTCCGCCATCTCTTTGATGTCGTCACGGTTCACGCTGCTGACAACGGTCGCCAGCTTGAGCGTCACATCCTGAAGAGGGCCGATGAACTTGGCTGCTTCGATGACGGCGGAGAAATCAGCCCGATCGCCACGCATCTTCCGGTGCATGGCCTCATCCGAGCCATCCAGTGACAAACCAACTATATTGAACGCGAGCGGCATACCATCGTCGATGCGGCGGCTGAACAGTTGGCCGTTGGTATTGAGTACTGTCTGCTTCCCGGCCCGCTGCATTTGTTCGGCATACTCTCCGACCTCCTTCACGAGCAGGGGTTCCCCGCCGCAGAAGGTGACGACGCCGACCGAGCTTTCGAGAAGGTTACGAGCTATCGAGGACCGCAGATGAACCGGGTCCTTGCCAGGTACAGGGCCGTAGCAAAAGTCACAATCAAGCGTGCACCGTGACGTAATTCGCCAGTCGGCGGGGTAGGACACCTAGGTGCTCCTGTCGTTTTGCGCACATGTCAACAATTTTATTCGCTCACGAAACAAATCAGCCGGGTCAGGCTGAAGTTGGCACGGGCACGGCGAAAGCAGCCTGGTAAAGCGCCTCTACCGCGTCGAATGTCATCCACACTGGCAGGTCACCGTTTGACCAGCGCCAGAGGGCAGTCTCGCGATGGTAATCCTGCCACACCCGCCGCACTGCTGCACTGACGGCTGGGTGACTGCTGGGAAGTCCTAGTGACACCAGAGCCTTGAGCACCCAGGCTGCTGTGAAGTGCCGTTCATACACCAACTCAACTCGGTCCCCGAGTTGCCGAACGATTTCTTCGCTCGTGCTATCGAGATACTGGCCTTTGGCAAGCCAACCGCCGGCATCTTCGATCGCTTCGCGTACTTGAGTGTAGAGTTCGTCGTCATCAAGGAGAGCCTCCTTGGCCAGTCCGAGCGCGCGAACGGCGAGTGCCGTGTGGACGGTAGACGGAACGGGGTCAACCAGGTCGGCTTCCGCCTTTTGTGACCAGAGCCGTCGGCCGCTAAAGGGCCGACGGGCAGCCAGCAGGTCGGCGGTCACCGTGCGAATCAGGTCTGAGTCGCGGCCGGAGCGGGCACTCGTCTCCAGGATCCTTGAGAGAATGTAGGGCCGCGTCCGTTCGAAGGGGCCGATCCCTTTCTTTATTGACGCGATGTGGGCGTCGAAGGGCGCGGTGCCATCCACCTTGTGCAGCGCGTCCAGCACGGTAGCCGTCCGTTCTGGGCGCGGCGGACTCGCTGCCTCTGCCGAGTAGCCTCCGCCTGGCGCTGCTGCCTGACGGAGGAATTTGACGACCGGGATCAGATCTGCGGAGAGGTATCCCTCAAGAAGGATGATCGTCTGGAGCGCATAAGACGTAGACACTGGCGTAGGCGGCACCGACGCGGGAGTGAGCGGTCCCTTACGCAGGTCTCGCGCCCAGCCCTTGTCATCTTCGTGCACTATCAACGCCTCGCGTAGCTTGTCGGCGATCCGCCGGAACTCGTGGGACAACAACGGCACCTGCTCACGACGCAGCCCTGCGCGCGTGGACGGATCGATTACCACCGGGGGAGCACTCAAGAACGCTGGTGCGTTTCCGCTGGACGGGGCACCTTCGCCTGCTGTTAGCGCCGCTGCAAGCGCGCTGAGCGCCTGGGTCTCGACATCGAACCGGAGCGCCCGAGCACTCGGTATCCGGCCTTCCCACGGCGCTGAACGTAGCTCGTGCAGCCGCCGCCAGTTCTTCAGCAGCGCAGAACGCCGCTTCCCAAGGTCCCCCGCATACAGGTCGGGCAGCGACTCCCCGTGCAGGCCGAGCCCGAGGATCACGTCGGCGACGATGCTGTCGGTGGGCTCCAGCGTCTGGACCGCCTCACGCACCGCCTGGGCAATTGCCTGCTCGGTCGTGCTGCCCTCGGCGACAAACTGTTGGACAGTTGTCAGGCCGGCGAGCACGTCGGACGCTACGAGGTCGGGGTCCGCGAGCCGATCCTCGCTCAGACCCGCTCGGGTGCGCAGGCTCTTGAGCGCAGTGGCGACACCAGCGACGATCGGATCCAGAGGCTCGGGCATCTCAGCTCTTCTCTGGCGGAGGGGAGGGTGCATCTAGCGTAACTCGGCTCACCGGGGGTTCTCCAGTTAGGTGACAAAAGTTCACGACAATTAATCGCATCGAGACACTTGTCACGGGGCAATTGGCGAGCGACCATGAAGACAGAGACCACAGACCGTCCTCAAGACCCGCTTGACAATGGGGTCAGCGGTGACCCGAGGGTTACCGGACCAGATCGCGCCCGCTATTCGGAGCGCGACGGAGAGGAGGCCCACACGTCCTTGTCTCGTCCCTCCGGCTTCTTGCCGGACGGTGCGTCCCCGGAACTTCGCGGAGCCTGAAACTGTCCCGCGAACCCCTCTGAACCGGCGCTGCCACGCCGACTCGGAAAGCATGACCCCGATCTCACCACGAGCGAGAAGGGCTAGCGACGCCATGAACACAACCAATGTCGCTTTCAATGTCACAAGGCCGCTGACAGTTACCTCGTGCAGCCTCACCGCGTCATCGCGGCGGCGCACCATCCTGTCCCGCATCGGCGCCTTGCTGTTCGCAGCCGCGGATACCGAAGCCGGCTGGCGCGGCTGGGAAATCCACGAACGCCATCTGGGTCTCGGCCGTCGTTATCGCGACCCGAGGTTCAGCCAGCGAGACACCTGGACCGATCCCGCCGAGTCCGGGTCGGCGACGCCGGACGCGGCCGCGGGAGGTGAGTGATCATGCCTCCGCAGTGGGACATGCCGCCTGGCGACATGCTCGACGGTATCGACATGGCGAACACCTCGCCCGCGCGACCCGGGATCCTGGGCTTGCTCTGGCGCTGGCGTTACGAGTTCGGCAGCTGCGTTGCCATAGCGGGCTCGGCTATCGGACTCGAGCTCATCGCCGGGACGTCCGGCCTGATCGCTGGCGTAGCCATCGCGGTGGTCAGTGCTGTCGCCGCGATGTTGTGGCCGCCGTCGCGCAAGCGGATCGCCGCCCGGGTTAGGTGCGTCGTGGTGCAGCATCGCGTCCGGGTGGGATGCCACGCCGCGTGGGTGCAGACCAGGTCAGGCAAGCCGCCGGCGATCCTCTGGACCGTGCCCCGGCCGTTCGGTGAGAGCGTGATGCTCTGGTGCCGTCCAGGCATCACAGCGGACGACCTGGTCCGGGCCAGGGAAGTCCTGCGGGTCGCGTGCTGGGCGGTGGATGTGCGGGTGATCCCCGACGCTCACCGGCCGCACCGGGTCCGGCTGGACATCATCCGGGTCAACTGCACGGATCACCCCGCAACCGAGGATTGGCCGGACAGCACTGTCGATGACGCCGACTCAGAACCGCACCTGCCGCACCCAACTCCACTGCCCGTCTAGCGTCCGCCGCCTGATCCGCGGGGGCGAACAGGCAGACACCTGGCGCCCGGCCCGTTTTGGGCCGGGCGCCAGCTGGTTGGAACGCGATGACAGCAGCCTGAGGGCCAGCCCGGGGCTGCGGAACAAAACGCCCGTATCGCCGTATAACCCCAGCTAGCTGGCGTGTGCTCGGTCACCATCACTAGATAAATATGACAATGACGACCAAGATAGTGGGCAAGACGCCGAAGTCCACTGGAGGTCATCATGAGCGCCACCGACGAGTACCTGCGCAACAACGCCCAGTACGCCGAGTCGTTCACCGGCCCGCTGCCGCTCCCGCCGTCCCGGCAGGTCGCCGTCGTCGCCTGCATGGATGCCCGCCTCAACGTCTACGCCATCCTCGGCCTGAACGACGGCGAAGCCCACGTCATACGCAACGCGGGTGGCGTGGTCACCGATGACGAGATCCGTTCACTGGCCATCAGCCAGCGGCTGCTCGGCACGCAGGAGATCATCCTGATCCATCACACCGACTGCGGGATGCTGACCTTCACCGACGATGACTTCAAGCGCTCCATCCAGGACGACACCGGCATCAAGCCGGAATGGGCAGCGGAGGCGTTCCCCGACCTAGAGGAAGACGTGCGCCAGTCGATCGCGCGGATCAAGGCGAACCCCTTCGTGCCGCGCAAGGACGCCATTCGCGGCTTCGTCTTCGATGTCGCGACCGGCAAGCTGAACGAGGTCAACTGACGGCGGGAGCGCTCCTTCCGCAACCCCAGCGATGGGCCATCGATAGCGGCACAACGCCATCGATGGCCCATCGACGGCCCTGTAGAAGGTGGCGCGACGGGCGACATATCCCTTATGTGGTTAATTGCGCCATGGGGGGGAGCCGCGTCGGCTACGCCGCCGGGAACGTGAGGTGGCGGGCGAAGAAGTCCAGCTTGCGGTGCCAGCCGTCGACGGCAGCCGCTACGTCGTACCGCGGGCGTTCGGTGGCGAAGAACGCGTGACCCGCTCCGTCGTAGCGGTGGAACTCGAAGACTTTGCCGTGCGAACGGAGCGCTGCTTCGAGTTCGTCGACGTGGGCCGGCGACGGGTACGCGTCCTCGTTGCCGAACAGGCCGAGCAGCGGGCAGCGCAGTTCGGCGATCCGGTGCACCAGGGGACCGACCTTGATCGGATGCCCCTCGGGCGGCTCGCCCGTGACGTAGGCGCCATAGCAGTCGATCGCGGCGTCGATGTCCAGTGAGAGCCCGGACAGGAACGCCTGCCGTCCGCCCGAGCAGTACCCGACGACCCCCACGCGACCGTTCGCGGACGACAGTCCGCGCAGGCACGAAACCGCGGCAAAGACGTCGCCAACCAGCCGTTCGTCCGGCACCCCGCCGAGCGACCGTACCCGCGCCGCGGCGTCGTCCGGTGCCGCGCCCGGTGCCTCGCGATAGAAGAGGTTCGGGCAGATCGCGTTGTAGCCCTCGCAGGCGAACCGCCGGACGATCTCCTTGGACCCGTCGTCGTACCCGGGCATGTGGTGGATCACCACGACCCCGCCGAACGGCCCCGCCGCCATCGGCCGCGCCAGGTACGCCTCGATCGACTCGCCGTCGCGGGAGGTGATCGTGACGGTTTCCGTGAGCATCGCGTCGTACATGCGCTTACCAAGCCTCCTGCGCGGCGAAAAACCGCTCCCAGAACGCGAGCTTCGAAGGCGCCGCCACCGGAATCGGCCGAAAGCGAGCCCCTACCTCCATGACGGAGGCCACTAGCGGGTCGAAGGCCGGCCACACGGGCAGCCCCGGCCCGTTCGGGTCGCCACCAATAACGAAGTTCGCCCAGTAAGAGGAGACGATGTCAGCGACCGAGGGATCGTCCGGCATATTGCCAAACACGTAGCCGATCTCCGACCCGTGATACGCGCCCCGCAGGTCGCGGTCCGGCCCGGGCGGCGGCTGCGTGAAGAAGTAGGTGAACACCGGCCGCGTGGCGTGCGCGCTCCATTCGGTGCCCCACAGCCAGGTGGAGATCCGCGAGTTGTCCCGTACCGCGGCGCTATGCGACCGGGCCGCCGAGTCGTCGTCGATCGCCGGGTACAGCCGGAGGAACTCTTCAGAAAGGCCGCCGAACTTCAGCCGGGCCGCCGACTCGAAATCAGCCAGCGTGAGATGCACCGGCGGCATGCCAGCCCGCCGCGCACCGCCACGTGCGCGCAACGTCGCGAACGCGGTCTCCGGCACCGCCCCGCTTTCATCGAGGTTGTTCCCGGCGATGTAGGCAACGTCGTTTTGGTCGCCGGTTTGATATGTGGTCGCATACCCGCATGGGATCGCCCACCCGTCAACGACGGGACGGAACAGTGGCGGCTTCGCGCCGCTCCCCGTCATCAGGTCCTCATCAATGGCCGGGACGTCGTCCACCAGCTCGCGCCACGACATTTTTTCGGTACCATAACGACGCTGCTTACTCTCCAGCCACCTCGCTCCCGCCTTCTCGGCGGCGGCCAGCGTCCGGTACGACGTCCCCAGGTAACGCAACTCGGGATCGCGTGAGTGACGCGCGTGGCTCTGCGCGATGGCGCCGCGGAACAGCCCGGCGGCCAGTGGCGACATGGCGAGGAAGTCCACCGAGCCGGCGCCCGCCGATTCGCCCGCGATCGTCACTCGGTCCGGGTCACCGCCGAACGCGGCAATGTTGTCCCGCACCCAGCGGAGCGCGGCGATCTGGTCCAGTAGCCCGAAGTTGCCCGAGCCTCGCACGAATTCCGGCAGGGCCAGGAACCCGAGGGCGCCGACCCGGTAGTTGAAGGTGATGACGACCAGGCCCTTGCGCGCCAGGTTCGTCCCGTCGAACAGCGGGTTCGCGCCGGTGCCCGCGAAGAAACCGCCGCCGTAGATCCAGACCAGCACGGGCCTTCCCTCGCCGGGACCGGTCCAGATGTTAAGGGTCAGGCAGTCCTCGCTCATCGGCAGGTCGACGCCGTTCATCGCGCTGGCCGAGGCGGGCTGCGGGCAGACCGGGCCGAAGGAGTCCGCGACGCGCACGCCAGCCCAGGGCTCGGGTGGCTCGGGCGGCCGCCAGCGCAGCGGACCGACCGGTGGCGCGGCGTAGGGGATGCCGCGGAAGACCGTGACGGACGGGTCCGCTGCGGCTGCGCCCTCGACCAGGCCGGACTCGGTCGGCACGGGTCGCCGCATACGCACCATCTCCAGATAATCGTTAACGATTTCGTTGATGCTAGATCGGAGCTAGTCACTCGGTCAAGTAAGGAGCCGTGGTCTCGTCGGTCTTGACGCGGTCAGAGCGCCTGCGTACCATCAACGAAATCGTTAATAATCCGGAGGTATTTATGACGAACCACCGACAAGGCCGTCGGTCCGGCTGGCATAGATGCGTGCTGGCCGCCACCATCGTCCTTGGGGCCGCCGCGGTCACCGCGTGCGGCTCATCCTCCGTCGGCAGCAGCGCAGCGGGATCGCTCACCACCGTCACGGTCGGGCTAGGCGGCAACATCTTCGACCTGCCGATGCTGGTGGCCGAGCAAGACGGTTTCTTCAAGAAGGAGGGGCTGGACGCCAAGTTCACCGTGCTCACCTCCGGGACCGGAAACACCGCGCTTGCCTCCGGGTCGGTGGACTTTCTGAACCAGAGCCCGACCGACATGCTCGAGGCGCTGCAGAAGGGGTTGCAGCAGGTCGCGATCGAGGCAGGCGCCTCCGGTGTCCCGCTGGGCTTGGTGGTGAGCACGAACTTCGCGAAGCAGCACGGCATCACCTCCTCCACGCCCGCGGCCACGGTGGCCAGGGACATGATCGGCTCGACCGGTGGTGAGAGTTCGCCGACCACCGAGGGCGAGACCGAGATGTTCCTCAAGGCGTACGGGATATCGCCGTCACAAGTCAAGCTCGTCCAGCTGACCAGCCCGGCCGCCGACGAGGCCGCGCTGAAGAGCAATGAGATCTCCTGGTTCCTGACGTCGGAGCCGATTCCGCTGGAGTTGCAGGCCGATGGCAACGGCGTCGTCGCGGCCACCCCGCAGACCGCACCGGTGTGGGCCCCGGCCAAGACTGGTTACGGGATCGTCGTGTCGATCATGAAGAGCTACGGCGACTCCAACCCGGCGACCGTGAAGAAGTTCGTCACCGCGCTGTCGGAGGCGACCGCTTATGTGCGCGCGCACGAGTCCGATGTCATGGGGGTCGCCGCCACCATCGTTCCGGGGGTGTCGAAGGAACTGCTGCTGAAGAGCTACTCCGAGGTGAGCTGGCCGGCCAGCGGGCAGCTGTCCGCCGCCCAGCTCCAGCAGACCGTCAACTTCATCCAGGCCGAGGGCGCGGTCCCGGGTCTGCCGTCCACCTGGGATCCAAGCTCCTGGACGAATAAGTACGCGTCGTTATGCCAGCGCTGCGGCACCGGGTCAACGTCCACACCCACCGGCCCGAGGTGTTCCCCGACTCGACGATCGAGAAGATCAGGTGGCGGGAGCGGGCCGCCGCCGAGCCGTTCCGTGGGGTGGCCGGCTGTGGCGGGATCGAGCCGGGACTGTTCCCGGTGCGGCGAACCGGCGCGGATACCTCGCACCTGACCCGGGCCGCGCGGGAGTATCTGTCCGCGCTGACGCCGGTTGAAGCGGCGACCGGCCGGTTCCCGATGGATCACATCTCCCGGCGGCACTGGGCGAACGGGGCCAGGTACTTCCTGCGGCACGGACTGCTGCTCGAAGTCCTGGACTCCGGTAAGCGGGCGCGGGCGCTCGAGATCGTACGGCTGAGCCTGAGCGAGTACGGGTACACGCTGGTCCGCGACCTGATGAAGCTCAACCTGACCATCGGCGAGCTGCGCGGCGAAACCGACGAGCTGAACGAGTGGGTCTACTGGTTCAGCATCTACGGGTCGCCCGAAACCGGTGACGTGTGGGGGTGGCAGCTGGACGGGCACCATGTCTGCGTCAACTGCGCGATCGTCGGTGACCAGCTGGTGATCACCCCGACATTTCTCGGCGCGGAGCCGGTCACCGCGGAGTCTGGCCAGTACGCGGGGACCAGCGTGTTCCGCCGCGAGGAGTCACTGGCTGAAGAGTTCTTCGGCTCGCTGAGCCCGGCGCAGCGGTCCGCCGCGGTGCTCGGGGACACGATCCCGCGTGACCTGTTCACCGGGGCGTTTCGCGACAACTTCGAGCTCAACTACGAGGGTCTGCGGTTCGACGATCTGACGGCCGCGCAGTCGGAGACGGCGCTTCGCCTGCTCGGGCTCTACGTGGACCGGATCTGCGCCGGTCAGCAGGAGGCGCACCGGTCACAGGTGCTATCCCACGCGGCGGAAACGTATTTCTGCTGGATCGGCGGGACAGGTGTTTTCTACTACCGGATTCACAGCCCGGTGATACTTATCGAATTCGAGCATCAGCATGGCGTCATGTTCGACAACGAAGAGCCGACGAGGAACCACATTCACACCGTCGTCCGCACTCCGAATGGAAATGATTATGGTAGGGACATCCTCCGGAAGCATCATGAACTCCACCATTCCTGATACCACGGTGAACGAAGTCCTGCGCTTCGAGAATATCACCCTCGGGTTTCCCGGCACCGGGTCGGCTGGCCATCAAGGACATAAGCTTCTCTGTTTCCCGAGGGAAGTTCGTCGCGATCATCGGGCCAAGCGGCTGCGGGAAGAGCACGTTGCTCAACCTCGCCGCCGGGCTGCTGAAGCCGAGCCGCGGTGAGGTCTACTTCGACGGCGGCCGCGTCAACGCGGTCAACACCAAAGCCGCGTACGTGACGCAGGACGCCAACCTGCTGCCGTGGCTGACGGTCCGGTCGAACGTCGGTCTCGCGCTGAAGATGCGCGGCTTCCCGGCCGCCGAACGCGAGGCGCTCGTCCGCCGGTGGATCGACCTAGTAGGCCTGGCCAGCTTCGAGAATCACTATCCCCGTGAGCTGTCCGGCGGCATGCAGAAGCGCTGCGCCATGGCCAGGTCACTCATTTACGATCCCGCGCTTGTGCTGATGGACGAGCCGTTCGGGCCGCTGGACGCGATCACCAGGCTGCGGTTGCAGCAGGAACTGCTGAACCTGTGGGAGGGCGACCGGACGGTCGTGTTCGTGACGCATGACCTGACCGAGGCGATCTGCCTGGCCGACGAGGTCGTGGTGGTGTCGAAGGGACCGGGAACCGTGCGCGGTGTCATCCCGATCCCGATCGCGCGCCCGAGGAACATCACCTCGGTACTCGAATCCCAGGAGTTCT
Source organism: uncultured Actinomycetota bacterium (assembly GCA_963743085.1). Taxonomy (GTDB): domain Bacteria; phylum Actinomycetota; class Actinomycetes; order Streptosporangiales; family Streptosporangiaceae; genus JBEKHI01. The sequence continues at coordinate 589 of CAVUOU010000053.1, read as the reverse complement.
CCACTCTCTACGGGAACCTGTGGGAACTGTTCAAGTCGGAGATCTCATGACAGCGATTGCCGACGCCGACATCCTGGCGGAAATCGACCGGCAACGGCCGTCCGGCTGGCACCACGGTGCCACGGTGATCACCCTGCGGGCGCTGGTTATCGCGGTCTGCCTCGGACTATGGCAGGTGATGAGCGGACCGATACTGCCCGACTACGCGGTCAGCAAGCCGAGCCAGGTGGCGAGTTCGCTGTGGGACGTGCTCAGTACGGGCGCCGGGTGGGCCAGCATCGGGACGACGGCGTACGAGATTATGCTCGGTTTCGTGCTCGGGGTGCTGCTCGGCGCGGTCATGGCTTTGCTGCTCGGCACCTTCACGCTGGCCGGGCGGGTGCTCGAACCGCTGGTCGCGGCGGTGAACGGGATACCGAAGATCGCCATCGCGCCGCTGTTCCTGCTCTTCTTCGGCATCGGCGACTGGTCGAAGATCACGATCGCGATTACCGGAGTCGCGTTCATAGTTTTCTACAACCTGTACCTCGGCATCCGGCTGGTTAAGGACGAACTCGTCGAGATCGTGCGGGTAATGGGCGGCCGCGGC
>CAVUOU010000052.1:0-44599 GCA_963743085.1 uncultured Actinomycetota bacterium | reverse complement strand
CCCTCGCGCGGGTGCGACGGTCGGCCAGCTACGGCGACTCGCCGCGATCGAGGCGGGCCAGACGGTGGCGGCAGGCGGCTAGATGGGGTTTCCTCGTCCCGGCCGCGCTGTACGTGCTGTTCGCGTTCGCGATCCCGGTTATCTACAACCTGATCCTGTCCTTCGAGCAGACCACGCTCGCCACGATCTCGCAGCCTGTTCGCGCCATCGGCCGGATTCTCGAATTACACGACCACGCTGTCGAACTCGATCACCGACAGCGCGATCATCCGCACGTTCAGCTTCACGGTGCTCTCGCTGCTGTTCCAGTTCATCATCGGGTTCGCGCTCGCGCTGCTGTTCAGCCTGAAGTTCCCGCTCAGCAGGTTCGCGCGGTCGCTGATCCTGGTGCCCTGGCTGCTGCCGCTGCTGGTCACCGGCATCATCTTCAAGTTCCTTTTCCAGCTTCAGGCCGGAGCGGTCAACCAGATCCTGCAAGACCTGCGACCTGATCAGCCATCCCATCGGCTACGTCCTCTCACCAGGCTGGGCGTACGTGACCGTGCTGATCACCAACGTCTGGATCGGCGTGCCGTTCTTCACCGTGCTGCTCTACAGCGCGCTGCAGGACGTTCCTGGCGAGATCCTCGAGGCGGCCAGGATCGACGGCGCTGGACCGTGGCAGCGGCTCATCCACGTGAAGCTGCCGGTCATCCGGCCGGTGATCGAGGTGGTGTTCGTCCTCGGTTTCGTGTTCACCATCAAGGTCTTCGACGTGGTGATCGGACTGACCCAAGGTGGCCCGGCGAACTCCACCCAGCTCATCGGCCACCTGGGCCTACAACCTGTCGTTCCAGGACTTCAACTACGGCCAGGGCGCGGCGCTGAACACCGTGCTGCTGCTGATCGCGCTGGTCGCCGCACCCGTCTACATCTGGCTCAACCGGGAAACGCTGCGGGGGGATGCGCTGTGAGGCGTCGTTACGTCGGACAAATCCTCGCCAGCATCGCGGCGCTGGCCGCGCTCGTCGTGCTGCTGTTCCCGCTCTACGCGGTAATCATCGCTTCGTTCGAGACGAACACCCAGCTCATCGCCGCGAACCACTACAACTTCTTCCCGCCGCAGTCGTCGCTGTCCAACTACAGTAACGTGCTGTCCACCCAGGGCGGCCACGTGCTGTCCAGCCTGATCATCGGGCTGGGCACCATGATAATCACGCTGCTGATCGCGTTGCCCGCCGCGCACGCGCTGGCCCGGTACCGGTTCCGGGTCACCGGCCTGCTGGTCGGCGGGCTGCTCATCGCGCAGATCCTGCCGTCCATCGTGATCGCCAACTCGATGTTCATCCTGTATCACAAGCTTCATCTGCTGAACAGCTACCCGGGACTCATCCTGGCCGACGCCTCGTATGCCGTTCCGTTCAGCATCCTCGTGCTGCGCGCGTTCATGCTCTCGTTGCCGCGCGACGTGCTGGCGGCGGCGCGGGTCGACGGCGCGTCGGAGTGGCGGGCGTTCACCCGGGTGGTGCTGCCGATGAGCCGGTCGGCGATCATCACCGTCGCGCTCTTCGCGTTCCTGAACGGATGGGGTGACTTCATCTTCGCCCTGACGCTGCTCAACGGGAACACGTTCGAGCCGATCACGCTGTCCATCTACACCTATGTCGGCGAATTCGCGACGAGCTGGGGTCGGCCATGGCGCTGGCGTGGTCGGGATCGTGCCCGCCGCCATGCTGCTCATCGCCGCGCAACGCTACATCGCGGCCGGCCTGACGGTCGGGTCAGTCAAGGGATAAGACCGCGGATTTCCGGCGGTCGTCAATTCTGGGAACTCGGGTCGCGCCTAACTGGCGCTACAGCCCGTCGGAAATTAGGAGGGACCATATGACTACGGCAAAGTGGCCGTCTCAAGGGGACGGAGCCCCAGTGGCCGTCGCGCGTGCAATTCATGGCAGTGGGTGCGGTCATGCTCCACCGGTGACCGCGGCTGCCTGTTCGTCGTCCTCAGCAGCAGCGGCAGCGGGCGAGTAGCAGCGGCAAGGTCACCATCACCGAGTTCGACTACTTCACCGGCGGCGGTAACGAGGCCATCGAGTGGTACAACCAGCAGTTTGAGAAGGCACACCCGAACATCACCGTCAAGCGCACCCAGGTGCCGTACGCCGACCTGATCACCAAGATCCTGCAGGACGCGTCGGCCGGTGACATGCCCAACATCATGCTGATCGACAACCCGGACGTGCCCGAGGTAGCCGCGACCGGGCAACTGGTCCCGATCAACGGCATGAAGGGCTTCACCAACGCCGGGTACACCAGTGGCGCCACCGCGGAATGCACCTACCAGGGCAAGCAGTACTGCTTCCCGCTCGGGACCAACGCGGTCGGCATCTTCTACAACAAGAAGATGTTCGCCGCCGCGCACCTGTCGCCGCCCACAACCTGGGCGCAGCTGCAGTCCGACGCCAAGACGCTGACCACCTCCGCGCACTACGGGATCGCGTTCGACGCTACCGGTGACGAGCAGTCCACCTGGCAGCTCGAGCCGTTCTTCTGGTCCAACGGAGGGTCGCTGACCAACGTTTCGACGCCTGCGGTCGAGCAGTCGCTCCAGCTCTGGACGAACATGGTCAAGGACGGCTCCGCGTCCAAGTCGGTGCTCACCTGGGGACAGGACCCGGACCTCACCCAGCAGTTCCTCAACGACAAGGCCGCGATGATCGAGGACGGCCCGTGGATCTTCCCCGAGCTGAACGCCGCTCACCTGGTCTACAACCAGGACTACGGCATCGTGCCGATCCCGACCCAGACGGCCGGCCAGACCGTTGTCGCCCCGCTCGGCGGTGAGACGATGGACATCGGCGCCGGCGGCTCGTCCGCGCAGCAGCAGGCCGCGTGGGAGTGGATCCAGGGCATGCAGCAGACCGCCACGATGGAAAAGGTCGACGGGCTGAACTACTACCTGCCGTCCAAGACGGCCGTCATCGCGCAGTACCTGAAGGGCGGCCCCGAGTTCCAGGTCTTCGCGAACGAGACCGAGACCGCGCGGCCGCGCACCACTGAGTACGGCGCCAACTACCCGAAGGTGTCGCAGGCCATCTGGACCGCGATCCAGGCCGCGATCAGCGGCACCGCGTCGGTGAATTCGGCGTTGTCCACCGCGCAATCGACGATCTCCGGCATCTCGAAGGTCAGCGGATAAGACCGTTCCTGAGCGGTGCGGCGCTGCCCTTACAAGAGTGGGGGCAGCGCCGCACAGGCCAGGAACGAGCCCGGAGATTTGGGTCTTGCGCCGATTGGTGGGGTGAGGTAGAACCGTCGATGACAACGTTGTCGGTCCGGGCCGGGCCGTTGGGACGGAGGACGCTGGTATGTCGTTGCTATCTCATCGTGGGAGACTCGCCGCCGCGGCGGTCGCCGGGATGATGACCGTCGCGCTGAGCGCGGCCATTCCCGCGTCGGCCGCGTCATCGCCGTCCGCGCTGGTGAGCGACCCCGCGTCGCTCGTCGACCCGTTCATCGGCACCGGATCTGGTGGCGCCACCGTCGGCCAGATCGACACGTTCCCGGGCGCGACCGCGCCGTTCGGGATGCTGACCTTCAGCCCGGATACGCCATCGCGCCCGGATGGCGGCGGCTACAACTACGCCGACTCGTCGACCTTGGGCTTCAGCCTGACGCACATCTCGGGTCCGGGATGCGGCGCCTACGGGGACTTCCCGATCCTGCCGACCACCGGGGAGATCGGCAGCGATCCGGTGGACAGCACCGACGCGTTCTCGCACAGTTCGGAGAGCGCTAGTCCTGGCTCGTACGGTGTGACGCTGAATCCGGGCACGTCGAGCGCCATCAAGACGGACCTGGCCGCGACCACCCGCACCGGCATCGGCACGTTCACCTACCCGAGCACCACCGCCGCCAACATGCTGTTCAAGATCGGCGATTCGGAGTCGGGCAACACCGCCGCCGACGTCCACATCGTGGGCGACGACGAGGTGACCGGGGACGAGACGGCCGGGCAGTTCTGCGGGTCGCAGGGCACTTACCCGGTGCACTTCGTGGCTAAGTTCTCCCGGCCGTTCGCCTCCTACGGCACCTGGCAGACCGAGCCCACCGGCGCGAACGTCTTCACCCAGCCGACCGGGGACCTGGACTGGGGCTACCACTACGAAAACACCGGCGGCAGCACGCCCACCATCGCTGCGACCACCACGTCGACCGGAGCGAGCGCGGTCTCCTGGCAGCAGACGACGGCCGAGGCGAACACCTGGATCCAGGCCAACCCGCCCGCACTGACCCAGGGAGACACCTACCTGGCGAGCGTCACCCTGGCGGGCACCGGCGATGTGTACCTCGACTTCTACAACGGTGCGGAAGACGTTGACAGCCAGCCGGTCAACCTCACCTCCACGCCGACCACGGTGACGATCGCCTCCACCATCCCGACCGGGGCCATCGGAGCGCCAGTGGTCCAGGTCCGCACCGCGGCCGAGGGCGCGGTTGACCTGGAAGCGTCCGCGCTGTCACTGCAATCGGAATCCATCGTCGAGACCACCGGGTCCTCCGACGTGTCCACGCACACCACGCCGGTGCAGCGGGTGGCCGCGGCCTCCAACGGCAAGGCCGCGTCCACCGTGCTGCAGGCGCCGCGCGGAACCGAGGCCAAGGGTGGCCAGTCACGCACCCAGGTCGCGGCGGCGACCGGCCTCGGATCCGGGTCGTGGGTGACCTTCGACACGACCTCGCAGCCCACGGTCACGATGAAGGTCGCCGTCTCGTACGTGTCCACCGCCGACGCCGCGCAGAACCTGCGGGCGGAGGACCCGGGTTGGTCCACCGCCGGCGTCGCGGCGCGCACCCACGCGGAGTGGAACCAGTTGCTTGACCGGATCAGGATCGGCGGCGGTACTACCGCGCAGCAGGTGCAGTTCTACACCGCGCTGTACCACGCACTGCTCGACCCGAGCGTGTTCTCCGACGTCAACGGCGACTACCTCGGGTTCGACAACGAGGTGCACAAGCTCGCTCCCGGCCAGGTGCAGTACGCCAACTACTCCGGCTGGGATATCTACCGCGACGAGGTGCCGTTGCTGGCCCTTGTCGTACCTCAGCAGACCGGTCAGATGATGTCCTCGCTGCTCAACGACGAGTCACAGGGCGGTTGGCTGCCCAAGTGGCCGTTCGCCAACGACTACACCGGAGTGATGAACGGCGACGCGGCCGATAACATCCTCGCCGAGGCGTACGCCTTCGGGGTCAGAAACTTCGACGCGAAGGCCGCGCTGGCCGCCATGGTGAAGGGCGCGACCGTGGTGCCGACCGCTTCCGAGCTCGGCCAGGGCTGGTATGCCGAACGCCCGGACCTGGCTGATTACGAGTCGCTTGGGTACGTTCCCAACACCCAGGAGAGTTCGCTGTCGCCGGTCGACAACGGGGCGTCGGAGACGCTGGAGTACGCCGCGTCGGACTTCGCGATCTCCCGGCTGGCCGCGGCGCTGGGCGACGCCTCCACCGCTTCCACCTTCCTCACCCGGTCGCAGAACTGGACCAACATCTTCAACACCGCCACCGGCTACATCGAGCCGCGGGACGGCTCCGGTGAGTTCCCCGAGCTCGGACCGGACATCTACGGCATGAGCAGCTTCGGCCAGGACGGCTTCCAGGAGGGCAACGCGGCGCAGTACAGCTGGATGGTCCCGCAGGACCTCGGCGGGCTGATCTCCGCCATGGGCGGCGACTCGGCCGTGGTCCAGCGCCTGGACACGTTCTTCACTCAGCTCAACGCCGGGCCGAACGCGCCGTATGACTGGGCGGGCAACGAGCCATCGCTCGACACCCCGTGGACCTATGACTACGCGGGTGCGCCGTACAAGACGGAGCAGGTCGTGCACGAACTGCTGACCTCGGTCTACTCCGACAGCCCAGGCGGCGAGCCGGGTAACGACGACCTGGGCGCGATGAGCTCCTGGTACGTCTGGGCGAGCCTGGGCATCTACCCGCAGACCCAGGGGACCACTGTGCTGGACATCGGAGCGCCGATCTTCTCCCGTGCTGTCTTCGATATCCCGGGCCGGCCACAGGTCACGTTCAACGCGCCGGGCGCCTCGACGTCCTCTTACATCCAGGGCATGACGGTCAACGGACGTTCGTCGCAGAACGCCTGGCTCGATGGCTCGATGTTCTCCGGCAACCGCCCGACGAACGTCGACTTCAACCTGACCAGCACCGCCGACGCGACCTGGGGCTCCGCGGCGGCCGACGCGCCGCCGTCCTACCAGGCGGGGGCGCTCACGTTCCCGGCCGGACGGACACCGGAGACCCTGGTGGCGACCGGCCCGAACCTGCTCGGTTCCACTCCGACCGGCCAGCTCGACTGGCAGGGGCCGGTGGAGAACGGCGTCGGTTCGGTGGCCGGGACGATCACGCCCGACGTTACGACACCGCAGGGAGCTAGCGCGGTCGAGTGGACAGAGACCGACGCCGCGCCGAACACCTGGATCTGGGTCGATCCGACGTCGGAGCTGACCGGCGGCGAGTACTACCAGGCCTCGATCACGCTGCAAGGCTCGGGTGACGTCTACCTCGACTTCTACAACGGAGACGAGGACCTGGTGAGCGAGACGGTCGCGCTGACGTCGACACCGGTGACACTCAGCTTGATAGGCCAGGTACCCGACGCCTACACCACGCCGCTGCAGGTCCGTACGGCCGACGCCGGACCGGTGGACCTGTACGCCAGCGGCGCGTCCATCCAGCTGCTAACCGCCGAATCCCGCAGTTAGCCGAGGTTGTGGCGGCCGCCCCCTCCCACCCCAGCGGCCGCCGCTTCGCGCCGAGCCTGAGTAAACGGTGGTGCCGTTTACTCAGGCTCGCGTGCTTCTAAGGATCCGTGCTTCTAAGGATCACTGTGCAGTTCGTTTTCGAGCAGGTCCATGGCCTTGAGGAAGGCCTGCTGCTCGTCGGGGTCCAGCTTGTCGAGCACCCGGGCCAGCGGGCTCGCGGCGCCATCCAGCCAGTGTCCGATTATGGTGGCTTGGCTGGACGAGATCTGGACGATGGTGCGCCGTCGGTCGCTGGGATCGGGGTGACGTTCGACGAAACCCGCCCGGTCCAGGTCGGCCAGCAGACCGCTGACGGTGGGCAGCGTCAGCCCGAGCCTGGATGCCAGCTCGCTGACGGTGATCGGGCCGCCGCGCAGTTGCTCCAGCGCGGCGACGTGCCGTGGGCTGAGCGGCGCGGGGGTGGCCGGGGCGGAGCGATCCTGCCAGCGCCGCATCCCGCGGGTGACGCGCGGGAACAGCCGGATCAGGCGCAGGCAGAGTTCAGAGTGCTGCGAGCTGCCCGTGTCATCGGGCCCGCCTGGCTTGACATCCACCTCATAAGTATATAGGTTCCTAAAACAAAATAGTTTTGATATAGGAACTAAATTAGGAGGCGGCGGCGTGGCATTGACGTCATCGGCGGCGGAAGCGCTGCGCGAGGCTACGGGTACGTGGACCCTGGACGGGACCCGGTCGGAGGTTCGGCTCAAGAGCAAGAGCGTGTGGGGCCTGGTGCCGGTTAATGGCGTGTTCCACCAGGTGACCGGGAGCGGCACGGTGTCGCCGTCTGGGGATGTCACCGGGACCATCGAGGTGGGCGCCGAGTCCGTCGACACGAAGAACTCAAGGCGTGACAAGCACCTGAAGTCCGCGGACTTCTTCGACGCCGCCAATCACCCGGTGATCACCTTCACGGTGGAGCGGGTGACGCCATCGGACAGCGGCGTCACGGTCGCCGGGCAGCTCAGCGTCCGCGACCAGGCCAAGCCGGTTTCTCTCGAGGCGCGGGTCGCTGACTTCAGCGGCGACGAGGTGTCGCTCGATGCCGAGATCCAGGTCAACCGGGGGGACTTCGGGCTGAACTGGAACCAGCTAGGCATGTCGTCGATGATCAGTACCATCACCGTGCACGCCGTGTTCACCCGGCAGTAGAGGTTGCTGTTCCTCGTGGCACCGGCTGCCAGCGATGGGCCATCGATGGCGTTATCGCGCTATCGATGGCCCATCGCTGGGGTCGTCGGGCACCCCGGGCAGACAACATCAGCCCCAGGTACCCCAGGGGCTTCAGCCGGCGACCGCGCAGCTCGCGGTCCCGGTGGTGCCGTTGGTCTGCTTGGACGCCATCGTGGGTGACGACTCGCTGCCGAGCGCCGACGTGGCGGCCAGGTTGAGGTTGTTCGTCTCGCCGGTGAAGCCTTCGCTGACGCAGGAAGGCGCCGAAGAGCCGCTGCTGGCGGTCAAGGCCGTCTCCGGCTCCAGTGTCGTGTCCGAACCGAAGTACGCCTCGCTGCCGCCACCGTCGCCGAACACGCCCCACTCGGTCGTGTTCCAGGCCGAAGCAAGATCAATCTCGCTGTCGCTGTTAGTGACGGTAGTTGCCGTCCCCGAGCCCAGCGACAACGACACGCCATCATTGCCACCCGACGAGGCGGTCCCGGACAGCTCGACGCTGGCGAGCTCGCTGGCGGTCACCGTGCTTACCTCGTCCGCGTTGCTGTTGGTGTAGCAGTCGTCCGAGTACGTGTACCAGCCCGAGGGGCACGTGGCGTCATAGTTGATCAGCCAGTACTGCATGAAGATGTAGCCGATGCTGCTGTCTTCGTAGGTGTACACGAACTGCTGCCACGCCAGGCAGTCAGAGGGATCGCTGCTCCCGTCGCATGCGGGCGAGCCCGAGAAGAACTGGGTGTTGAGCTGGAGCGAGAAGCCGTTCTTGACCTCCGAGCCGGTGCCGCCGTTCTGGCCCTTCTCGGTGATGCCCGAGCTCACGTCCTTGAACGTTCCGGTGGCCTTGGAGATCAATCCCGAGACCTGGGCCGAGTAGTCCGAGCCGTCGCCTACCGCCGCCGGTCCGGCGTGCTTTGCTGACCGAGTTAGCGGCGCGGGCACCAGCGGCAACTTCGGTGCGGCTACGCACTTGACGTCGTGCCACGCCAGCGTGGGATACGAGGCGCTATAGCACCCGCGCCCCGGCTGCTGGACATGTGCCATGTCCGCCTGCCACGCCGCTTTCGTGCGGGCGACCGGCGAAGTGGCGGCCGAGGCGGCTCCGGCGCTGAGGCCGGTCACCGCGAGCGCCATGACCGCGAGAGCGCCGAGGCTCCGCTTGAACTTTCCCAAGATTTCTCCTCCAGAGTTCTAGGCCGGGCGTCACGAAGAACCCGCCAACCCGGCAAAAACCAACAAGAACCGATCTATGTGGTTAAAACATCACAGGGCGGTATCTGTCAAGGGGGCATCACGGACGGTGACTTAAGCCGATGGCGGGTTGGGTGCGCACTACCGTGACCCTTGGTTCGTCGGTGCGCCTCTCGCCAGGGATCGAGACTTGCACAAGAACTATTGTGCAACTACTCTTGTGTATATGGCGGACAAGAAAACACGGCAAGTCACCGATTCCAAGGTGCTGACGGCGATGGCACATCCGCTGCGCCGCCGGCTGCTCAACCTGCTGGAGGTGGACGGTCCCGCGATGGCCAGCGTGCTGGCGGAGCGGACCGGTGAGGCGGTCGGCAACGTCAGCCACCATCTGCGGGTGCTCGCGACCGCGGGCCTTATCGAGGAGGCGCCTGAACTGGCGCGCGACCGGCGCGAGCGCTGGTGGCGTCAGGTGCCCGAGACGCTGCGCTGGTCGTCGCGGGACTTCCGGGGAGACGAGGCCAGCGCCGCGGTGGAGCGGGCCGCGTATTCGCTGAACCTGGACACCCAGCTCGGGTTCCTCCGTGCCTGGGCGATGACGCCGGAATCCGAACGCGATCGCTGGCCGGAGGGGCCGTTCTCCACCAACAGCTGGCTGCGGGTCGACGACGCCGAGCTGGCCGAGTTCGCCGCCGAACTGCTCGCGCTGGTCCGCCGCTGGTCGGACCGCGAGATACCCGAGGACGGACGGGAACGCGGCAGCGTCTTCTTCTTCGCGCACGGAATTCCGGCCCGGCCATGAGGGGGCTGTTCGGCAGGCGGGATTTCCGGCTGCTGTGGACGGGGGAGACGACGAGCTTCCTCGGCACCAGCATCGGCGGCATCTCGTTGCCGCTGGTCGCGCTCGACGTGCTGCATTCGAGCGTCGTACTGGTCAGCGCGCTGATGGCCGCGGCCTGGCTGCCGTGGGTGCTGATCGGGCTGCCGGCTGGCGCGTGGGTGGACCGGCTGCCGCGCAAGCCGGTAATGATCGCGGCCGACCTGGTATCCCTTGTCGCGTTCGCCAGCGTGCCCATCGCCGCGTGGAGCGGGATGCTGACCGCCGATCAGCTGCTGGTGGTGGCGCTCGTGGGCGGCGTCGCGGCGGTCTTCTTCCAGACCGCGTTCCGCGCGCTGCTTCCCTCGATGCTGCCGTCGGATGACCTGCTGGAGGGCAATGCCAAGATCCAGGGCAGCGAGCAGGTCGCGAACGTGGCCGGGCCAGGCGCCGCCGGGCTGATCGCGGAGGCGGTCGGCGCGGTCTGCGGGGTGCTGGCGAACGCGGTCAGCTTCGCCGTGTCCGCCGCCTGCTTGTCCTCGATCCAGGTGCGTGAACCGGAGCGGGTGGTTAAGCCTCGTCGGCTGCGGCACGAGATCGCCGAGGGTATCGGCATCGTGGTCCGGGATCCGCTGTTGCGGGTGAACACGGCGTTCGGCTGCCTGTCGAACCTCACGCTGGTCGGCTACCAGGCCATTCTGGTGGTGTTCCTGGTCCGGGTCGTCGGGCTCAGCTCGGGTGCGACCGGGCTGCTGATCGCCCTGACCAGCCTGGGCGGTGTCGCGGGCGCGTTCCTCGCCCGCCCGGCCGCCCGTTGGCTCGGCACCGCGCGGACCACGCTGCTGTCCAAGGTCGTGTTCGTCCCGGCGGGCCTGCTGATCCCGCTCGCCGCCAAGGGCCCGGGTCTGGCCCTGTTCGTCGTCGGCAGCGTGCTGGTCATCGGGGGGATCGTGGCGGGCAACGTCGTCTGGTCGGGCTGGCTGCAGTCGTACTATCCGGCCACGCTGCTCGGCCGGATCTCCACGAGCACCCAGGTGGTCAACTACGGGTCGATCCCGCTCGGCGCCCTGCTCGGCGGGGTCCTCGCCAGCCATCTCGGCGTGCGGACCGCGCTGTGGGTGATGCTGGGCGGCCTGGTGACCAGCACCCTCATCCTGTTCGCCGGCCCGCTGCCCCGGCTGCGTGACCTGCCGGAACGCGACGCGCCTCAGTCCGCGGTCCGGATCGCGTCCAGGTAGTGGCTGATGGCGCGACTACGCGTTGCCGGTGAGGTGTAACCCCCGGCACGGCAAGCCCACCCATGGGCCATCGCTAGCGCGATAACCCCAGCGGTGGGCCATCGATGGCGTCGAGAAGCCAGGGTTACGCGGGGCGGATGAGGTGTTCGGGTCTCACCGGGACTCGGGTGAGGTCCAGGCCGGTGGCGTCGCGGATGGCGGCGGCGACGGCCGCGGTGGAGGAGATAGCCGGGGGCTCGCCGACGCCGCGCAGGCCGTACGGCGCGTTCGGATCGCCGAGTTCCAGGATGTCCAGCAGGACGGTGGGCATGTCGGCGATCGTCGGGATCAGGTAGTCGGTGAACGACGGGTTCCGCACCACGCCGTCGGACACGACGATCTCCTCCATCACCGCCAGCCCGAGCCCCTGGGCGATGCCGCCCTGGATCTGGCCCTCCACCGCCCGCGGGTTCATCGCCTTGCCGACGTCCTGCGCGGTGGCGATCTCGACCACCCGCACCAGGCCAAGCTCGGTATCCACGTCCACCACCGCGCGGTGCGCGGCGAACGCGTACTGCACGTGCGCGTTGCCCTGCCCGGTCACCGGGTCAAGAGACGTCGTGGGCCGGTGCCGCCATGTCACGGTCGCCTCGACCGGTTCATCCAGAGACCCGCGCTCCTCGAGGAGCGAACGCACCTGGACGCAGGCCTCCCGCACCGCACCGCCGGTCACGTACGTCTGCCGTGACGCCGACGACGAGCCCGCCGAGCCGATCGAGGTGTCCGCCGGCAGCACCACGACCCGGTCCACATCCAGTTCGGTGCGGGCGATCTGCTCGAGGACCGTCACCATCCCCTGCCCGACCTCGGCCGCCGCCGTCTGGACCGAAGCGACCACCTCCGAGCCGAAAAGCGACAGCCGCACCCGGGCGGTCGAGTAGTCGTCGTAGCCCTCGGAGAACGCGACGTTCTTGATGGACACGCCGTACCCGACGCCGCGCCGCACCCCCTCGCCGCGGGTCGTGCGGCCAACCGTGCCCGGCAGCGGACCACCAGGAACAGGCAACGGTCGCGACGCCACCCGCCGCACCAGCTCAGCGACCGGGGCGGCCGAGTCCACCACCTGCCCGGTCGGTATCACGCAGCCCTCGCGCAGCGCGTTCTTTATCCGCAGCTCGGCCGGGCCCAGGCCGAGAGCATGAGCGAGTTTGTCCATCTGCGACTCGTACGCGAAACACGCCTGCACCGCCCCGAAGCCGCGCATCGCTCCGCACGGCGGGTTGTTCGTGTAGGCGGCGGAACAGTCCATCACCACGTTCGGCACGTCGTACGGGCCGATGCCGAGGGTGGCCGCGTTCGCCACCACGGCGGGAGAGGATGACGCGTACGCCCCGCCGTCGAGCACGATCGACGCCCGCACGAATACCAGCCGGCCGTCCCGGGTAGCCCCGTGTGAGTAGCGCAGCACGGCGGGATGCCGGTGCACATGCCCGAAGAACGACTCCTCGCGGGAGTACGACATCTTGACCGGCTTGCCGGTGCGCAAAGCCAGCAGGCAAGCGTGCACCTGCATCGACAAGTCTTCCCGGGCGCCGAACGCGCCGCCCACTCCCGACAGCGTTATCCGCACCATCGACGGGTCCACGCCCAGCGACGCGGCGACCTGATCCCGGTCCACGTGCAGCCACTGGGTGGCGACGAACAGGTCCACGCCGCCGTCCGCGGCGGGCACCGCGAGCCCCGCCTCCGGGCCGAGCGGCGCCTGGTCCTGCATGCCGACCTGGTACTCACCGGAGACAACGACGTCCGCCGAGAAGACGGACCCGCGCCGTATCGGCACGTGCCGCACCAGGTTCCCGCCCTCGTGCACGACCGGGGCGCCCGGCTCCAGCGCCGCCACCGCGTCGGTCACCGGCTCAAGCACCTGGTAGTCGACGCGGATCAGCTTGGCGGCGCGCCGCGCCGTCTCCGGATGGTCCGCCGCGACCAGGGCCACCGCCTCGCCCTGGAACCGGACCCGGTCAATGGCGAGCACCGGCTGATCGATGTGCTCCAACCCGTACATCGCCCGCCCCGGCACGTCCGCATGGGTGAGCACCGCGACCACCCCCGGTACGGTCAGCGCGGCCGAGATGTCGATCGAGCCGATCAGCGCGCTCGGATGCGGGCTGCGCAACGTCGCGCCCCACAGCATCCCGTCCATCCACAGGTCAGAGGCGTAGGCGAACTCCCCGGTGACCTTGGCCTGCCCGTCCGGCCGGACCGGGCTGTCCCCGATCCGCCCACCCGCCTCCCCAACCCGCTTCATTGCGGTCCGCGTCAGTACCGTCATCGCGCGTCCTGCCCGAACAGCCGGCGGCGCGCCGCGCGGACCTCGCGCGTGGCGACGGCGGGATCCACGGTGCGCAGCTCACCGCCGTCGACGACCGGACGCCCGCCCACGAGGACCAGGTTGGCGCGGGGCGGGGGAGCGAGCACCAGCGCCGCGACCGGATCCGGGATCGAGTCCGCGGCCAGCCCGTCCAGCCGCCACAACGCGACGTCGGCCAGCATCCCGGGCACTAGCGCCCCGATCTCATCCGAGCGGCCAAGACAGGCGGCGCCGCCCCTGGTCGCCAGCCACAGTGCCTGCCGCGCGGTCATCGCGTCAGCCCCGCCGAGGAACCGGGCAGTGAGCAGCGCCTGACGCAGTTCACCCGATAGCGTCGAGCCCTCGCTCGAAGCCGGGCCGTCCACGCCGAGGCCGACGGGGACGCCGGCCCGCAGCATCCGCCGTACCGGGGCGATGCCGGAGCCGAGCCGCCCATTGGAACTCGGGCAATGCGCGACGCCGGTGCCGGTCGCCGCGAAACGCTTCACCGCGGGCTCGTCCAGGTGCACGCAGTGCGCCAGCCACACGTCGGGCCCGAGCCAGCCAAGCTCATCCAGGTACTCGGCGGGGGAACAACCGAAGGTCTGCTTGCAGTACAGGTCCTCATCCAGTGTTTCCGCCAGGTGCGTGTGCAGCCTTACTTTGCCAAAACGAGCGAGTTCCATCGCCTCGCGCATCAGGCGGCCCGAGACCGAGAACGGCGAGCACGGCGCGACGCCGATCCGGAGCATAGATCCAGGCTCGGGATCGTGGTAGCGGTCGATCGCCTCGGCGGTAGCGGCGAGCGCGGCGTCGGTGTCCTCGACGAGAGTGTCCGGCGGCAAGCCGCCCGACGAGCGGCCCAGGTCCATCGAGCCTCGGGTCGGGTGGAACCTTATCCCCACGCAGCGGGCCGCTTCGACGGTCGCACCGAGCAGGTCATCGCTGCCCGGGGGGAACAGGTACTGGTGGTCGCTGCTGCTGGTGCAGCCGGACAGTGCCAGCCAGGCCAGTCCGGCGGCCGCCGCGACCCGTAGCGCCTCGGCGTCGATCTGGGTCCACACCGGGTACAGCTCGCGCAGCCAGCCGAACAGCGGTTGTTCAAGTGCCTGTCCCTGGGTCAGCCACTGGAACAGGTGGTGGTGGGTGCTGACGAGTCCCGGCGTGGCCAGGCAGCCGGTGCCGTCGATCCGCCGCGCGCCGTCGCTCTCGGGGGCACGCCCGTCGCCCACGGCGGTGATCAGCCCGTCGGACACCACGACGTGCCCGCTCGCGTACTCGGTACCGGCGTCGTCCATGGTGGCGACCGCGCAGTTCTCGATTATCACGGTGTCATTCATGAGCGCTGCGCCGCCAGATGCACGGCGTCGATGATCTTCTCGTAGCCGGTGCAGCGGCACAGGTTCCCGGCCAGGGCCTCCCTGATCCGCTCGTCGTCGGGGTCCGGATCGCGGCTCAGCAGGTCATGCACGGCGACGATCAGCCCCGGAGTGCAGAACCCGCACTGCACTGCCCCCGCGTCGAGGAACGCCCGCTGGACGTTGCCGAACTCCAGCCCTTCCACGGTCACGACCTGGCGGCCCTCGGCCTGGCCGGCGGCGACCAGGCAGGAGCAGACCGGCTCGCCGTCGAGCAGCACCGTGCACGACCCGCACTCGCCTTGTTCGCAGGCGTTCTTCGAGCCGGGCAGATGCAGCCGCTCGCGCAGTACGAACAGCAGCGACTCACCCGGCCACACGTCGTCCGCGATCCGGCTATCGCCGTTGACCATCATGGACACTCGCATAAGGCCGCCGCCTCCTCCCGAACTGCCCAGGTAAGCAATCTTCGTGCGAGTACCCCGAGAGCATGCCGCCGGTAATCCGCGGTGCCCCGCACGTCGTCGATGGGTTGCGCCGCCGCCGCGACGAGCTCGCCGAACCGGCGGATGGCCGCGTCGGTGAGCTCCCCAGCGGCGAGTTCCCCCGCAAGAAACTCTTCCGCCTCGGTCGCGCGCAGCGGCACCGGCCCAGCCGACCCGATCGCGACCCTGGGCGTCGCATGATCGTGGGCAGAAACGACCGGATAGTGGTCGTTTCTGCCCACGATCATTGAGTCGGCGCGGGAGGGGCGGGATGGGAGGGTGAGGGCTAGGGAGCAGACCGCGATGACCATGGCGTTGCGGGTGCCGACCTTGGCGAACAGCTGGGGCCCGGGCGCTGGCGGCAGCAAGATCGCGGTGATCAGCTCGTCAGGCTCAAGGGCGTTGCGTTTCGGGCCGGTGAAGAACTCCACCGCGGGGATCACCCGGGTGCCGCGCACCGAGGCCACCTCGATCGCCGCGCCAGTGGCGAGCAGCACCGGGTGACAGTCACCGGCCGGGGACGCGGTGCCGAGATTACCGCCCACCGTGCCGCGATTGCGTATCTGCGGCGAGCCGATGGTGCGGGACGCCATCGCGAGCCCGGGAAGCACGTCGCCGAGCTCGGTGATCAGCCGGGTGAAGCTGACCCCGGCGCCGAGCCGCAGCAGCGGGCCGGTTCTGTCCACCACCGCGAGCTCGGGGAGCTGGCTAATATCGAGAAGAGCAGGCGGCTGGAGCCGCCCGAAGTTAACGCCAACCATCAGGTCGGTGCCGCCCGCCACCGGCAGTGCGTCTGGACGCGCTGCCTTGAGGTCGAGCGCGGCGGCCAGCGATGCCGGGTGCAGGAAGTCCATCAGTCGCGGGTCACCGTGCCCTCGATGAGACCGTAGGGCCGGTCCGTCGCGTGGTAGACGTCGCGGCTGCCCTGCTGGAAGTGGTGCTTGTTCGGCAGCGCCAGCCGGATCTCGGCGACCTCGGGGAGCTTGTCGAGCACCGCGCGGCCCATCGCGAACAGCGTCTCCTGCAGCGAGCGGCTGTAAGTACTGGCGAACGCGTCGATGAGCGTGCCCCTGACCAGCTCAAACGCGCCGTCCCATGACTCGACCTGGGTGCCGTACCGCCAGCGCGCGGCCACGTCGGTGGCCAGGATACGGTCCGTGGTCTCGGCCAGCGTGGTGAACTCGTCGCGCAGGAATCCGCGGAACTCCGAGCCCGCCGTGTTCAGCAGCGTCAGGCCGTGCAGCCCCGATTCCACCGACACCGTGTCGGCATCGGCGGTCACCGTGGTGGTACGGACGTAACCGCCCGACCGGGCGAACGAGTGACCGGCCACCCGGTCCCACGGGTACTGCTCGATCCGCACCCGAGCCTGGCTGACCGAGGCAACGGAGGACAGGAAGTGCTTCGCGAGGCGTTCCGCGAACGTCTCGACCGACCCGACGCCGTAGGAGTCGGCGAACGCGAAGACTGTGTTCTTCTGCGCGTCGGTGGTGAGCACCGCGCTGTTGTCGCCGTCGGTGTAGGAGGTGTCGAAGTCACCACGGAGCGTGATGCTGACGTTCAGGTCAACGATGTCGTCGGAGGTCTCGCCGCGATTGACCCGCAGCAGCCGCACCTCTGCCTTGCCGTACTGGGAATCGCCGAGCACGATCGCCATGGTGCTATGACCCCCGATAGGTGGAGTAGGCAAATGGTGACAGCAGCAGGGGAACATGGCAATGCTCCCCGGTGGCGGTGAACCGCACCGTCACCGATGGGTAGAAGCACTCCGTGCCCTGGGTGGCGAACCAGTCGCCGGTGTCGAAGATCAGCTCGTGAACGCCTGCCCCGACGCCGCCCAGCGCGGCGCGGCCGTCCGCACCGGTAACCGCCGTCAGCGGGCCGAGGCTGACCGTAAGACCCGCCGCCGGGCGGCCGCGGGCCGTGTCGAGCACGTGGGTGGTCACCGGGATCATGCCAGCAGTCGCCCGGCCCGCAGCAGAGCGATCTTGAGTAGCTCGGCGGTGACCACCCGCCGTTCTGACTCATCGTCATTGGTCAGGCGGTCGCGAAGTTCGGCGAGCATCTCCTGTCCGCTACGGCCATAGGCGCAGGTCAGGAAGATATGGCCGAAGCGCTCCTCGTAGGCGCGGTTCGCGGCGGCGAGTTCCTGGCGGGTGTCGTCGGTGACGCCGGCCTGTTCACCGGTCGTCGAGTGTTCCCCGATCCGGGGGTGCGCGGCGACCACGGCGGCGATGTCGTCCCAGGTCAGCTTGGCGTAGGCGGCCTCAACGGCAGCGCGCACGTCGGCATCGAACGCCGCTGCCCCAGGGGTCATGCCGCTAGCTAACCAAGCAAAACGGGCGGCGGTAAGTCGCCGGATATATGAATCCTCCGTAACACGGGGCTAGCCAATTTGTAGCTTCCGATAAACACTTGGGAGTTAACGTGGCCTTCGTCGTCAACGGAGGGTGTCCGGTGCGGATCAAAGAGTTGCTCGAGGTGCCGGGGCTTCAACTACGGCTGCTCGCCCCTAGTGGCGGGCTTGACCGTGTTATCAGGCATGTGTACACCACCGACTTGCCCGATCCGACTCGCTACGTCGCGCCGGGGGAACTGGTGCTGTCCGGGCTGATCTGGTGCCGAGGCCCAGCCGACGCGGAGCGGTTCGTCGGGGCGCTGGCCCGGGCGGGCGCGGTCGCGCTCGGCGCGGGGGAGGCGCTCGGTGTGGTGCCGCAGTCGGTCATCGCGGCCTGCGGACGGCACGACGTCACACTGCTCGCCGTGCCGCCGGAGACGTCGTTCGGCGCGGTGACCGACGAGGTGGCCCGGCGGGTGAACGGCAACATGTCCGGGATGCGGCGCAGGCTCGCGGACGAGATCGTCGCACAGGTCTCTACCGGCGGGGGCGAGGTCGCCTCGCTGCTGCGCACCGCGGAACTGCCGCCAGACGGTCGTTACCTGGCGGTCGCGTTCGGCGGAGTCGGGCTGGACGTGGCCGAGGACCTGCTTACCAGCTACGCGGGCCGGGCGGTGGTCGCGACTCGCGGCGATGAGGTCGCCGGGTTCGTGCTGGAGACGCCGCAGACCCAGCCGTTCCCCGACTGGCTGCGGGACGCCGCGGCTGTTCCGATGACCGCCGGGGTGAGCGCGCCCGCCGACGGCTGCGCCGCGCTGGCGGGCGCCTTGCGCGAGGCGAGCAGCGCGCGGCGGCTGGCGGCACTGCGGGCATCCTCTGGCACCGACGCCCGGCCGGTGGCGGTCGCGACCAGCGCCGAGGCCGATTCGCACGAACTGCTGCTGGCCAGCGTCGCGGCCCCGGTGCTGCGTACTTTTCGTGACCGGCTGCTCGGCCCGGTCATCGACTACGACGATCGGCACCGCGCCGAATTGCTGCCGACGCTGCGCGCGTTCCTCGACTGCGACGGGTCGTGGAACGCCTGCGCGTCCCGGCTCTACGTGCACGTGAACACGGTCAGGTACCGCATCGGCCGCATCGAGGAACTCACCGGCCGCAACCTGTCCACGCTCCCCAACCGAGTCGACTTCTTCCTCGCCCTCCGCTCGTTAAACGGCGTCGCGACAGCAGGCCTTTCCTGGGCAGTGCGGCCCTGCCCACACTCTTTGACGAGCAGCGTCGCACTGCCCAGAACGGTTATGCCAGCGGATCGCTGAGATACTGCCTGACGATCCGCTCGGCCGCCTCCAGCGCCGTGACCGGGACGCGTTCGTCGGTGCCGTGGAACATCGCGTAGTAGTCGAATCCCTCCGGCAGCACCAGCGGGGTGAATCCGTAGCAGTCCATGCCGAGCCGGGCGAACTGCTTGCCGTCGGTGCCGCCCCCCATGCAGTACGGGACCACGACCGCGCCCGGGTCCTCGGCCTCGATCGCAGCGCGCATTGCCGCCGGGAATGGCGGAGCCTCGAGCGGGATCTCGCGGTGCGCGTACTCCCAGTCCACGTGCGGACCGGTTAGCTCGTCGAGGGTCGCCGCGAACTCGTCGTCATAGCCGGGCAGCACCCGGCCGTCCACGAACGCGGTGGCCTCGGCCGGGATCACGTTGACCTTGTACCCGGCGCGCAGCATCGTCGGGTTGGCGCTGTTGCGGACGGTGGCTTTGACCAGCGCGCCCGCGGGGCCAAGGTCATCCGGCGTGGTCCCGGTGGCCTCGGCGATCGCGTCGATCGCGGCGCGGACGGTGGGGATCAGCCGGATTGGCCATTCGTGTTCGGCTATCCGGTTGATGGCGGCGGCTAGGTGGGCGACCGCGTTGTCCTTGTTGGGTTTGGAGCCGTGGCCGGCGTGACCATGGGCGGTCAGCCGCAGCCAGGCGGTGCCGCGTTCGGCCGATGCCACCGGGTACAGCCGTACGCCGTTGCCCGCGTGGAAGGTGAAGCCGCCCGACTCGCCAACCGCGACCGTGCACCCCTCGAACAGCTCGGCGTGCTTTTCGACGAGGAACCGCGCGCCGAATTCGGCGGTGTCCTCCTCGTCGGCGGTGAACGCGAGCACGATGTCGTGCTCGGGCGTCGGGAGGTCCCGCGCGAGGGCGAGCAGCACCGCGACCGCGCCCTTCATATCGACCGCGCCGCGGCCCCACAGCACGCCGTCGCGGATCTCACCGGAGAACGGGTGCACCACCCAGTCGGCCGGTTCGGCGGGCACCACGTCCAGGTGGCCGTGCAGCAGCAGCGCGTTCCCCGGCCGCCGCCCGGCGATCCTGGCCACCACGTTGGCCCGGCCCTTCGCCGACTCGAGCAGCACCGGTTCGAGTCCGGCCTCGCTCAGCCGCGCCGCGACGTACTCAGCCGCTGGCCGCTCGCAGCCGTCACCGCCTCCGCGGTTGGTGGTATCGAACCGGATCAGGTCCGCGGCGAACGCGGCGACGTCACTCACGCCAGCAATGTCCCTTCGGTTGGGTGGCACGTGCATCCCGATGGTACCGAGCCGCGTCACGGAACCGTGTAAGCCACCAGTTGCGGGCTCCCGCCGCCACCCTTAGCCGACGTCATCGCGCCGCCCGCCGGGACTAGCACCGTGTTGCCGAAAACCGAGATCGGTGCGTTCGTCGAGGTGGGCAGCTGATGCCGGTAGACGATCGCGCCGGTGTCACGGTTGAGCGCGAGCAACTCGCCGTTGTAGAGGGTCGTGAAAACCAGGTCCTGCGATACCGTGGCCGCGCCGAGCGGCAGCGAGGGGACCTTGGTATCCCATTCGACCTTGCCGGTGGCGAGGCTAAGCGCTTCCACCTCCCCGGCGGCCTGCCCGCCGCCCGCGTTGCCGTCAACCGTATTGGCGTTGGTGGCTATGAGCGGGACGTCAAGGGTGGCCGCGTACACGCTGCCGTCCGCCACGGACATGTTCGACAGGATGCCGCCGAGCGGTCCTGGCAGCATGGTGTACGGAAACTTGATCTTCAGCTGGTGCGACAGCGCCAGCACGGAGTCGTTGTCGTGCCCGTTGTGCTCGCCGACCGGCGTCTTCCACGCCACGGCGCCGGTCCGCGCGTTCAGCGCGTAAACGTATCCCACCTTGCCCCCGGTAACAATCATGGGAACCCCGTCGACATCGGCCGCGATCGGCGAGGCTTGCAGGTCATGGTCCTCGAAGTCGTCCGGCACGGCCTGGTAGTACCAGCGCAGTTTCCCGGTCGCGGCGTCCAGGTTCACCTCGCTGTCGGTGTAGAGCATCCGCGACGGATGGTCGATTGCCTCCGCGATGCTCTGGTACGGATTGCCGGTGCCGAACGTCACCGATCCGTCGCTGCCGACGAGCGGGGGCTCCCAGGCACCGCCGGAGCCGAGACCAAGTGCCTGCACGCCTTCCCCCTGGCCAAGGACTGTGCTGAACTTCCACAGCAGGCGGCCAGTCGCGGCGCTGAGTGCCATGAGCACCCCGCCGCCCGGGCCCGATCCATAGGCGCTCGCCAGGTACACGCGCCCATCCGCCACCTGCGGCTGGATCTCGAATGCCCCTTGGCCGCTGTTCAGCAGGCTGCTGTCCACCCACATCGTCTTGCCGGTGGTGGCGTTCAGCGCGAAGACCGTGGACGACGTGTCCCCGTATACGGCACCGTCCGCGACCGCCACCCCATCCGGACCTGGCCCGCTCTTCTCCGGAACGTTTACCTGGTACTCCCACTTCAGCTTGCCGGTGGCGAGCGCCAGCGCATACACGTTGGCGTCCTCGTCCTGAAGGTAGACGACGCCGTCCTGCACAACCGCGGGCGCGGTGAGCGAGCCGGTCCCGGACACGCCGGCCGCGGGCGTGCCCGCCAGCTTGAACGACCATGCCTCCCGCAGTCTGGACACGTTCGCCGCCGAGATCACCGAGTCCGGCGCGACTCGGGTGTTGCCGCTATCGCCGTTCGGATATGGCCACGACCCCGACGGCGTCGCGGCTCCAGCGAACCCAGAAGAGACCGGCGCCGGGCCGCCGTTGCTGCACGCCGCGACCAGCAGAGCGACCGAGGCGAACGCGGCCACCTGGACAAACAAGAACCTGATCCGCATCTGGCTCACCGCCTTCAAAAACTGATATCACAATATTAGATTCGTGGCATCAGCCGGTCAAGCCGTGGCGCCGGCGCCGCTCTAGCGTGGCTGGGAGCGGCTACGCCCGAGGACGGCGCGTTGGCTCGGGTCGGCGGCCGCAACTCAGTCGGCCGGTAGCGGGCTGAGGTCCGCTGCCACACCTAGCGGCCTGGGGCGGGCGTTGCTGTTGATGCTGGCGGCTCTCATGAGTTCAGTAAAGCCGCCGACTCGCGTGTTCCGTTTCTGGGCGGTGCGGCCCCGCTCGCGCTCTTTCATGGGCAGGGCCGCACCGCCCAGAACGGTGCCTGATCCACCATGATCAACATGGACCGGGATCTTCGGCCGATCCTGGTGGGTGCTGCATTACCCAGCCAAGAGCCTGGTTGGTGCCACACTGACGAGCAAAGGGTCTCTCGGACCGGGGTGGTCGGCTCACGACAGGAACGCTTCTTCTGACGGGTCGTCGGCTCGGTGGCAGGCCACGCCGTCGCCGATCAGGACGGGGAGCGGGACGGTTTCGCAGATCGGCTCGCGGCGGGGGCACCTTGGGTGGAACCGGCATCCGGGTGGGATCGAGCCGGGGTCGGGTGGCTCGCCGCGCAGACCTTGTGCGATGTGGGTGCCGGAACCCGGGATCGCGGCGAGCAGCGCGCGTGTATACGGATGCCGAGGGTACTGCAGCACCTCTTCCGCGGGGCCGGACTCGACGATCCGGCCCAGGTACATGACGGCTACGCGGTCCGCGATGGTCCACGCGAGTCCGAGGTCGTGGCTGACGATCAGCGCTGACAGGCCGTAGCTGTCGCGCAGGTCCGCGATGAGCCGCAGGACGCGCTCCCGTACCGGCGCGTCGAGCGCGGACACCGGCTCGTCGGCGACGATCACCGCCGGGTCGAGCGCCAGCGCCCCGGCGATCACCACCCGCTGCTGCTGCCCACCCGACAGCTCACGCGGATACCGGGAAGCGAACCGCTCGGGCGGGTTCAGCCCAGCCCGGTGCAGCGCGGTGTAGACCCGGCGGGCCAGACCCTGCCGCATCCCGTGCACCCGGGGTCCCTCGGCCACCGCGTCGAACACGGTGCGCCGCGGGTTCAGTGCGCCGCCGGGGTCTTGCGAGATGAGCTGGACGTGCCGTCGGTGCCGCTTCAGCGCCGCTGAGCCGTAGCGCAGCGGCTCGTCGCGGTAGCTGACCGAGCCGGCCTCCGGTCGGATCAGGCCGGTGAGCGCGCGGGCCAGCGTGGACTTGCCGCAGCCGGACTCACCAATCAGCGTGACGATCTCCCGCTCGCCGACGGTGAGGTTCACCCCGTCAACGGCGCGGGACCGGTTGGCCGATGAGACAGGGCCGAAGCTGACCCGCAGATCGAGGGCCGCCAGCAACGGTTCCCGACGAGCCGCCGACGGGACCAGCCGGGAGGCGGGATCACCGAGCCGCGGGAACGCGGCGGTCAGCGTCCGGGTGTAGTCGTGGGCCGGGTCGAGCAGCACCGCGTCGGCAGAACCGGTCTCCACGATCTCGCCATCGCACATGACCGCCAGGTCGTCGCAGACCTCCGACAGCACCGCCAGGTCGTGCGAGATCATCAGCATCCCCGCGCCGCTGTCCCGCACCACTGAAGTGAGCAGCGACAGCACCTGCGCCTGGATGATCGTGTCCAGCGCGGTGGTCGGCTCGTCGGCGATGATCAGATCCGGCCGGCAGGCCAGCGCCATCGCGATCAGCGTTCGCTGCCGCTGCCCGCCGGACAGCTCGTGCGGATAACACCGCGCCCGGGCCGCGGGCACCCCGACCGATTCCAGCAGCTCGGCGACGCCCTGACCGCAGCCGTGAACACGCACCGGCTCGGCCAGCTGCGCGCCGATCGTCTTGACCGGGTTCAGCGCGTTGAGCGCGCCCTGGAACACGATGGACGCGCCCGCCCAGCGGACCGCGCGGATCCGGCCCCAGTTGACCTCCGTCAGGTCCTCGCCGCGGAACACGATCCGCCCGGTTACGGTGGCATGCCGCGGGAGCAACCGCAGCACGCTCAGCCCGACCGTCGACTTGCCGGAACCCGATTCCCCGGCCAGCCCCAGCACCCGTCCGGGAGCAACGGAAAGGCTGAGGTCACGGACCACCGGTTCCGCGCCGTAGCCGACGGTCAGCCCGCGCACCTCGAGCAGGTTCACCGCGCCGCCTCGCGGTTGATCCGGCGTTCGATGGCGCGGCCGGTCAGCGTGAACCCGAGCACCACGAGCAGGATCGCGACGCCGGGTGGCAGCAGGTACCACCAGGCGCCCCGGGTGACGGCGCCCTGCTCGAACGCCTGGTTCAGCATCGACCCCCAGGACACTCCGGCCGGGTCACCGAGGCCGAGAAACGTCAGGGTGGCCTCGGCCAGCACCGCGCTGGCCACCGTGAGAGTGGCGGACACGAGGAGAAGCGGCGCGACGTTTGGCAAAACATGGCGGCTCATTATCCGCAGGTGCCCAGCACCGAGCGCCTGCGCGCGCTCGATGAACGGGCGGGCCTCGACGCTGAGGGTCTGCGCGCGGATCAGCCGCGCCGCCGGTGTCCAGGCGGTGACGGCGATCGCCACGGTGATCGACGTGTCGCCCTGGCCGAGCACGGCGGCGAGCGCGATCGCCAGCGGCAACCCGGGCAGCGCGAGGAACCAGTCGGTGAGGTGCATCAGCGCGCGGCCGGTGACCCCCTGGAAGTGACCGGCGACGACGCCGATCGCGCCGCCGATGAACATGGTCAGCGCGGTCGCCAGCAACCCGATGGTCAGCGACGTGCGGGCGCCCCAGATCACCAGCAGCAGCACCGAACGGCCCGCCTGGTCGGTCCCGAGCGGATCGGCCAGGCTGGGCGGGGCCAGCGGCGCGCCGGTCGCGTCGATGACGCTGAGATCACTCGGGTGGATGAACAGCGGCGCGCAGACGGCGAGCACCGCGAAGGTGATCAGGATGGCCAGGCCGGCGCGCACCTCACTGCCTCCTCAGTCGCGGGTCCAGGTACCGGTAGGTGACGTCGGCGAGCGCGTTCATCGCGATCACCGACGCGCCGAACACCAGGAACGTGCCCTCGAGCAGCGGCAGGTCGGGGATCTGCAGCGCCTGGTAGGTGAGGTAGCCGAGCCCTGGCCAGGAGTACACGGTCTCCACCGTGATCGCGCCACCGACCAGCCCGCCAAGCTGCAGGAAGATGACGGTGACGGTCGGCAGCATCGCGTTCGGAGCGGCGTGCCTGCTGCGGACCTGCGCGTCGCGCAGCCCCTTGGCTCGCGCGGTGACCAGGTACGGGCTGCCTAGCTCGTCAATGACCGATGAGCGCATGATCGTCACGTACTGGGCGATGATCACCGCGGTGAGCGTGAGGCAGGGGAGTACCAGGTGACGGGCGACGTCCAGAATGTGGCTCGGTGCCAGCCCGCCCGGAGTGCCGGGCGTCGACATGCCCCCGGCGGGCAGCAGCGAGGGGATGGGACCGAGGCCGGAGGTGAAGACCACCAGCAGGATCAGCCCGAGCCAGAACGTCGGCACCGACCAGAACGTGAGGCTCACTGCCGACGTCGTCTTGTCGAGTGGCCCGCCGGGCCGCCAGCCCGCGTGCAGGCCCAGCCACAGCCCAATCGTGGCGGCCAGCGCCATCGACGTTCCGGTCAGCAGCAAGGTGGGTCCGATCCGCTGGCCGATCAGCGTCGACACCGGCTGCTGGAACTGCCACGAGTAGCCGAGGTTCCCGCTGACGGTGTGCGCGGCGAACGTGGCGAACCGCTCGTACATCGGCTGGTCGAGTCCGAGCTGTTTCCGCAGAAACGTCAGCTGCGCCGGGCTGACCGGGCGGCCGCGGGTGAGCGCGGCGACCGGGTCCGACGGCATCAGGGTGAAGATCACGAACCCGATCACCAGCAGCACCGCGAACGAGACCACGGCCGCGCCGCACTTGCGCGCCATATAAGTGGTCACTCGCGCTCGTCCCTGGTTGCTCGCCGGCGCAGCGTGACCGTAACAATCGCACCCGCCGTTATGATCAAGAAAATCATTGTCCAAAACGGCGCTGCCCCATCCCCGCCGGCACCGCCGGTCACCGGCGTGGCCAGCCGCCAGTCGTCGAAGGTGTCCTGCACCGGGTAGAAGCCGCCCTGCGGGTCCCCCTGGATGCTCTGTTGGCCTTGAATAAAGGTCCGGACTCTGTTGGCGCGGACCGCGTTCAGCGCGTCGGGGTAGTAGAGGATCACGTCGGTGTCCGCGTCGTACAGGATCCGCTGCATCGCGGCGACGGTTTTCGCCCGGGTGGCCTGGTCGAACTGGGTGAGCTGGTCGCCGTAAAGCTTGTCGTAGGCCGGGTCGCAGAAGAACGCGTCGGTATCGCCCGGGCTGGACTGGCCGGGCAGCGCGGCGCAGGTCTGCACGCTCAGCAGGTAACTCGGGTCCGGGCCGGTGGCCCAGTCGTCCATCAGCATGTCCCAGTCGCCCTTCGGCAGCACCGAGTTGAGCTGCGCGAACGACATGGACTGGATCGTCACCTTGATGCCGACGGCGGCCAGCCATTCCTGCAGGTAGGGGGCGATCTGTGCGTCGGCGGCCAGGTCGGAGTGGATGCCGAGCCGCAGCGTCAGCCGCACGCCACCGGACCGCATCCGGTAGCCAGCTTCGTCGAGGAGTTCGTCCGCCTTGGCCGGGTCGTAGGCCTGCGGGCTGGCGGGTGTCCACCGCCACTGCGGGAACGCGGGTGGCAGGTACGGGCCGCCCGCTGTGCCGAGCCCGTCGAGCACCCGGCCCGCCAGCATCGGCCGGTCGATGGCCAGCGCGATCGCCTCGCGGACCCGCGGGTCGCTCAGTGCCGGGTTGCCGTCGCCGATCGGCGTGCCGGACTGGGTGCGGGCGCCCGGATTGATCTCCACCGCGGTCCAGCCGGCCGGGGCGGTGGGGTAGCGGCCGATCCGTCCGGCGTCGCCGCTGAGTGCCTGGTACTGGGTGGCGGTGAGCGTGCCGCCGATCGCGTCGAGCTGCCCGCTGCGCAGTGCGGCGACCGCCGCGTCCTCGCTCGAGTAATACTGATCGATCAGCGCGCCGAACTTGGGCGCGCCGAGATAGAAGTCCTTGTTCGCGGTGAGGGTGGCGTACTGGCCCGGCACGTAGCCGGTCAGCGTCCACGGGCCGTAGCCGACGATGGGCGCGGTGGTGTTCATCGTGGTGACGGAGAGGTGTTGCCAGATGTGTTCTGGAACGACGGGGATCGAGCTGTCCAGCAGGTCAGCCTGCGGGCGTTTCGTGGTGACGACGAGGGTGCTCGCGTTCGGCGCGGTGACGGACTTGTAGTCGGCGAGCAGCGCGCCGTTGGCGGTGGCCGCCTCCGCGTTGGTGAGCACCAGGTTGTAGGTCCACGCGACGTCGGCGGCGGTGATCGGTGTGCCGTCGGACCAGCGGAGGTTTTTGCGGATGGTGAACGTCCAGATGAGCTGGTCTCTGGAAACGGTCCAGCTGGTCGCGAGGTAGGGCAGCGGAGCCCCGTCAGGTCCTGGCCTGGTGAGCGAGGGGTAAATGTTGCCGACGATGTCTCAGGTCGCCCTGGAAGTACGCCAGGAACGGGTTGAAGGTGGAGAACCCGGTGGCCGACGCGACCCGCAGCACCTGCTGATGCGGAGCGGGCGTTTGCTGCGTAGCGGCGGGGGAGAGGGCGGCGGTGGGGGAGAGGGCGGCGAGTAGTCCGGCAGCGAGCATGAGCCGGAGGGAAGCCACACCGGATGATAACACTCAGTATTCAGGCGATGACAGTTTGCTTGGAGGTGGTTCGTCGTGTGGCAACTGGTTGCCATTCGCAACGTGTTGCGTGTGCGTTCGGGCCGGGAATTAGTTGTAGACATTGATTGTGCTACGTGCTATCTTCGAATCAGTTGGCGAGCACCGAAAGGAGGTGACCAGGGAATGTGCACTCAGACCGAGCAAGTAGCGCCGCGGACCACAGCGGACGCGCTAGGGATGATGACCGCCGCCCTGGCCTTCCTTTCCGCCGCCGACCTGCACGAGCTCGGGATCTCCGGGCAGCAGGAGATCCTGGCCGGGCTGGGAACCGTGACCGCCCGGACATCCGCCGTGCACGCGGCGGCCCTCGCCGCGTTCGACGCCGCCGGCGGCCCCGAAGCACACGGATGCAAGAACGCGACCGCCTGGCTGCACCACCAGGGCGGGATGACCAAAGCCGCCGCCCGCGGCGCATCGAAAGACTCCAAGACCCAGGCGGCACACCCGGCGATCGCCGACGCGCTGGCGAAAGCCGACATCAGCGAGTCGTTCGCCGCGCTGATCACCCGCTGGACGAGCAAGCTGCCCGAGGACCTGCAGCGCGAGTCCGACTGCATCCTGATCACCGCCGCGGTGCACGGCTGCGGGGAACATGAGCTGAACGTGCTGGGCGCGAAGCTGCTGGAGGAGTACAAGAAGACCCGCCCGGACCAGGACGAGAAGGACCCGTTCACCGACCGGCACCTGCAGCTGGACGAGACCATCGACGGAGCCGGCAAACTCCGCGCCGACCTCACCCCGCAAGCCACCGCCGCACTGCGCGCCATCCTGGACTCCCTGGGCAAGAACCGCGGCCCGGAAGACGACCGGACGGCGGGCCAGCGCAACCACGACGCGCTGCAGACCGCCCTGGAGATGTTGCTGGCGGCCGGGGGCCTCCCGCAGCGGCACGGCACCGCCACCCACGCCGAAGTCCTGATGCTCTTCTCCCAGCTCCGCGACATGGACGGCGCCTCAGCGCTAGAGGAAGCCTGGCTGCACAGTCACACGCCGGGTGCGCCAGTGTTCCTGACCGGCACCGCCGCCCAGGGCACCGCCTGCGACGCGACCCTGATCCCCGTGGTCACCGGGTGCCCCGACTGGACCGTAGTCGAGGAGATCATCGAGATCGTCCTCGCCGCCCACGACACCGCGAGCGACGACGAGCTCCGGGTGGAGATCGCCCGCCGGTGTATGGACTTCGTGTCCGGGCCACAGGGGGCGGCGAGCATGTTGCGCCGGGGCCTGCTGGACGGACCGTTCGCCGCCCCGTCGCTGCCGCTGGATATCGGCTACTCCGAGACCATCCCGGCCCACATCCGCAAGGCGGTCATCCTCCGGGACCGGCACTGCTCCTGGCCCGGAGGGTGTGACGAGCCGCCGCAGCGATGCGCGGTGCACCACCTGATCCCCAAGAGCCAAGGCGGCGAGACCAGCCTCGCCAACTGCGGGCTATTTTGTTCGTTTCACCACCTGAGCGCGATCCACGCCTGGGGCTGGACCGTCAGGCTGCTCCCGGGCGGGATGTGGGAGGCCCGATCACCGGACGGGAATACCGTTTACCGGAGTCACGCCCCGCCGGACCGGATGGCGGCCTAGCCGCCCGGTCGTCAACCGGAGATGGAACGGATCCGGTAGTTGAGTTCGTCGGCGACCAGGATGTCGCCGGCCGGCGGCCGTTGGTGGTGACCGCGACGATGCGGCCGAATCGTTACCGAAGGGGGCATATCTTCCGATGCCCGTTGCTCTCTTTCCGTGCGAGCGGCCGGGTCAAGGTCCTAGACTGCGGAACAACCACCCCAAACACGGTGATTCATGGGGAAATGTCGGGAACTCGGGGGCGATAACTCGATGAAGTGCTTCTATGCCCCGTCGCAAGACGGGGCGTTGATTACGACAGACGATGATTCAGGACCACGCGTAAGCAGCGCGTCGGATGAGGTCCTGCGCAGGCACGGGGCGGACGTCCTTGATCCTGACGCTGTAGGGGCGGCCGACGGGTGGCCCGCGCCAGCAGCGACCATCTATCGGAAGCGGACGCTGCTTCTTCCTCCGGACTTGCACGAGGAACCGGCGCTGAGCACGCTCAACGACGCGCTTGGCGCCGTCGGCATGCGCTTGGTCTCGACGCCCGCCATGCCGGAGAGCGATGCGGTCACGCCGATGCCTCGCGTCGCCGTGCTGGTGCGCGACGGGCAGGGGAGTCCCCGGGGCGAGGTTGACGCGTGGGAAGCGCTCAATGCGCTCCGCCGGGCGACCGGATCTGACGGCACCCAGGTCGTCGAGAAGCGCGATGTCGACCGGATCGCATTGGAGCACCTGCTCACCGGAGCGGCGATCAGCGGCGATCCGATCGTGATCGCTGGCCCAATCGTGATCGCGGGCGGCGAGCGCATCGTCGATTCGTACCTCTACGGGCAGCGGAACGCACGGACGCCGGTTGAGATCGCCATGGAAGCCCCGCACCGCAAGCCGCGGGAAGTGTGCGATGCCGAGTACGGGCGCCGGCCGGTGGTCGCGGTGCTGGACAGCGGTGTCCGGGCGCATCCGTGGCTAGGGGTGACACCTGCTGGCAAGGACGAGTACACGACCGAGAATGACGGGCCGGTTCAGGTCGACCAGGCCATCCAGGACGCGATCTACGCCCACCACGAGCGGGCGGCCGGTGCGGGAGACCTCGAGCGCAGGCCGATCAAGGATCCGTGGGATACGCCGGCCACGCTGGACAAGCTAACCGGCGATGTGGCGCCGTATACCGGTCACGGCACGTTCATCGCCGGGATCATCAGGCAGGTCGTCCCCGACGCCACCGTGCTCAGCATCCGCGTCATGCACCCCGACGGGATCATCTACGAGGGCGACCTGCTGTGCGCGCTCGGGCTGCTCGCCGCCCGGGTGGCGCGCGCTGAGAAGGACCCGGCACTGATGATCGACGTGGTGTCGCTGTCGTTCGGGTACTTCAGCGAATCGGCCGCCGACGTGACCTACACCTCCAGTCTCCACCATGTGATCGACAGACTGCTCGGCCTGGGCATTCTGGTCACGTCGGCGGCGGGAAACTTCGCGACGAGTCGTGAGTACTACCCCGCGGCATTCGCCGGGCAGCCGTCGGCCGCGGACAAGGTCCCGCTAGTCAGCGTGGGGGCGCTGAACCCGAACGGGACGCGAGCCGTGTTCAGCGACGGCGGCAGATGGGTCACCGGGTGGGCCCCGGGCGCGGCGGTCATCAGCACGTTCCCGGTCGATGTGAACGGCAGCGATCAACCGGACATCCGGGTGGCGGACGAGGCACGCGAGTCGCTCGACCTCGACGACTATCGTGCTGGGTTCGCCGCTTGGAGTGGCACCTCCTTCTCGGCACCGATGATGGCGGGGGACACGGTACGCGCCATGCTCGAGCCGCTTCAGGGCGCTTCCCCCGATCCCTCGCTGCGGCTGGATGTGCCGGGAGCGAACGCGGCCGCCGAACGCGTATTGCGGGCTCTTGGGCGACTGCCGCACCCGGCGTGACAATGGCTGGCAACGGAACCCTCGCCGAGACCGCCGTGAGCGGGGAAGACCGTCATGCCCGCGTGGGAGGGCTGGTGCATGCCGCTAGGGATGGCAGCCCGGAGGCGCTTGGTGAGCTAGTAACCGAGTTCACTCCGATGTTGTGGCACGCGGCCAGGGCCACGGGGCTCAGCGAACCCGACGCTGAGGACGTGGTGCAGACCGTGTGGCTGAGCCTAGTGTCGCATCTGGACACCATCCGGACCCCGTCCGCGCTGACCGCGTGGCTGCTGACCACTACGAGGCGCGAGGCCTGGCGAGTCAGGGCGGTTGACCAGAAGTTGCGCCCTGTCGGCGATGAGTGGCTCATGGCGATTCCGGACCCGGGAGCCGGCGCGGAGGAACGTGTCATCGTCAACGACGAGATGCGCCATCTGTGGAAGGCATTGCATGGCCTTTCACCTCGCTGCCAGCAATTGCTCCGGATCGTGGCCTTCATACCGCGTCCGGACTACGACGAGATCGCCGCCAGCCTGGGCATGGCACGAGGGAGTATCGGGCCAACCCGGGGCCGTTGCCTGGGCAAGCTGCGCGAGGCGCTGAGCGGCGTAGGAGCCCATGATGATCGCCGTGAGTGACATGACTGGCGCTGGTCATCCGGATGATGGCGAACTTCTCGGAGCCATCGGTGACTTGTTCGAGGCACTCGATCCGATGCCCGCTGATCTGCCGGAACGCATCCGGTTCGGGCTTACCCTGCGCAACCTGGAAGCGGAAATGGCGCGCGTCCCTAACGCGGGCCATGATTCGGCACTGGCGGTACGCGGTGGCGAGGAGAGCCGTACGGTCACCTTCGACAGCGACAGCCTCACGATCATGATCAGGATCGATGCCAATCCGGACGGGACCGCGCGGGTGGACGGCTGGCTCGCTCCGCCGCGCTGCTCCCAGGTGCAAATGAGGCTGGCGGACACGTCGATCACAGTGACCGCTGATGAAGTGGGCAGGTTCGTATTCGGCAGCGTGCCGAGGGGAACCGCGCGGCTGATCGTCCGGCCGTCCGAGGCGGCCGGCACCGGTGCGGACCGGTGCCGGGCCACGTCGGTGAGCACTCCGCCGCTGACCTTGTTAACTGGCGAGTGACGACACCGCAGCAGCGTGCGCTGACTGCCCACCGGAATGGGTTGCGGGCAGCCAACGACGGCCGCCCCGGTGCCGGCGCGCGGTTGATACGTTCGGGCCTGGCCGAGCTTGGCTGGCGCGAACGCGACGCGACGGATGATGAGGCGGTGCCCGAAGCCCACCGTGCTCTTGTCGCTCGATTGCTGATGAGCCTGGCGCATGTGGAGTCTGAGCAAGGCCGGGCAGAATATGGACTCGGGCTCCTTGAGCATGCGGAACGAACCGTTTCGGCGGCCGACCGAGGACACCTCCTCGCTCAGCGCGGACTGGTCCTGCTGCGGACCGGACGATGGCGGGAGTCGCTTGTCCAGTTCACCGGTGCGGAACCCCTGCTCGACGCGGACCGGGAAATGCTCGCCAGGGTGCTGGTGAATCGTGGAGTGCTACATCTGAACACCGGCGAAGTGCAGCTGGCCGAGAGGGACCTGCGCCGCGGAGCAGACGTCGCGGCCGGGGCCGGGAATGAACTGTACGCAGCCATGGCCACGCACAACGTCGGTTACTGTGAGCTGCTGCGGGGTGATATTTCGGCCGCGCTGCACCTGCTCAACGTGGCCGCGTCGGTTTACCGACGTCTCGCTCCTGGCAACATGCCGATCCTCGAGACAGACCGGGCCCGGGCGCTCCTGGCCGCCGGGCTCGCCGCCGACGCGGCGGCGGAACTCGACGGAGCGATCACCGCCTTCAGACGGCAGCGCAACGATCAATACTGCGCTGAAGCCGAACTGTCCAGGGCTCAGGCCGCGCTCGTCACCGGTGATCTGCCCGCGGCCCAGCGCTGGGCGACGGCCGCGGTCCGGCGCTTTCGCGCGCGAGGCAACGATGCCTGGACGGCCCTGGCCGAACTCACCCGTCTCCGTGCCCGGCCACGGTCGGCCCGGGTGGCGGCGGAGGCGGCACGGCTAGCCGAGCGACTCCGCGCTTATGGTCTGCGCGCCGACTCGGCTCTCGCGAACCTGCTCGCGGCGCGCGCGCTTATCGCGGTGCGCCGGGGCGACGAGGCGGAGAGACGGCTGGCCGCCGCGGGCACTGGCCGGACGCTTCCGCTGGACGTGGCGCTTGTCCGGCGTTTGACGAGGGCGGAACTCGAGATCCTAGGCGGGCGTCACTCAGCGGCCCTGGCCGAGCTGCGCGCGGGGCTGGCCATGCTGCATACCCACCGCGGACGGCTGGGCAGCCTCGACCTGCAGACCGGCGCGTCGGCTCTCGGCGCGGAGCTCGCCGACGCCGGGCTGCGACTGGTCCTGGACCGTGGCTCCGCCCGGCAAGTCTTCGCGTGGCTGGAGCGGTCCCGCGCCCAGGCGTATCGCATCAAGCCCGTGCGGCCGCCTGCCGACCCCGAGGAAGCGGCGGTGCTCGCCGAGCTTCGCCAGCTCAGCAACCTCATCCGGACGGCCGAGATCAACGGCAGTCCCGACCCAGCCAGTTTCGCCAGGCGGGCCGAGCTGCGGCGCCTGGTCCGGCAGCGCAGCTGGCAGGTCTCCGGCCTCGGCCAGACCATCGCCGAGGCCACGGCAAGCGACGTGACCTCGGCTCTTGCCCGCAGCGGCCAAGTCTACGTGGGCATCCTTGTCCGCGACCGGCGCATGCTGGCGATCACGATCAGGGATCACCGTTTCCGCCTCCTTGAGCTGGGCGACGTGAGCGTGGCCGCCGAGGCCGCCCGACGGCTGACGGCCGACCTGGACGCACTGGCTGGACGCACGTTGCCCTCCCGGCTGGAGATGGTGATCAAGGAGTCGATCCGGCATCAGACGAACG
The DNA here is from genome assembly GCA_963743085.1 of uncultured Actinomycetota bacterium. GTDB lineage: Bacteria > Actinomycetota > Actinomycetes > Streptosporangiales > Streptosporangiaceae > JBEKHI01. The sequence continues at coordinate 10,503 of CAVUOU010000052.1, read as the reverse complement.
TGCTGCACGCCGGGGTCGTCGAGCCGCTGCTTCCAGTGCTGCGCGACAACGGTGTCGTTGTCGTGCCGACCGGGGTGCTGGCCGGCGTTCCGTGGTCCATGCTTCCTGGCATGAGAGGCCGCCCCGCTACGGTCGCACCGTCCGCCTCGTCATGGCTTGCCGCCTGGGGCGGCTTGCCGCGTCCTGGTGCTTCCGCCGCCGCGCCATTGCTCGTCGCCGGTCCTCACCTGCAGCACTCGGCCCCCGAGGTCACCGAAATCGCCGGGATCTACCCGGGCAGCCGGCCGCTAGTGGGGGAGAGCGCGACCGTGGATGCCACGCTTCGCGCGCTCGACGGCGTGAAGCTCGCCCATCTGGCCGCGCACGGCCACCACGATCAGGACAACGTGCTGTTCTCCCGCCTCGATCTCGCTGACGGCCCGCTGATGGCCTACGACATCCAGCGGCTCTCGGTGGCTCCGCGGCAGGTGGTCCTCTCCGCCTGCGACGTGGGTCGCACAATGGTCAGGCCGGGTGATGAGATCCTCGGCTTCACCGCGGCGCTGCTGCATATCGGAACGCCGACGGTCATCTCCTCCGTTGCCCGGGTGGCTGACGACGCGGCCGTCGGGGTCATGACCTCCTACCATCGAGCGCTGCGGGCAGGTACGCCCCCCGCCGAGGCGTTGGCGCAGGCGTCGGAAGCTGAGTTCCTCAGCCCTTTCGTCTGTTTTGGCGCCGGTTAGAAATGTGGGGATATTTTCCGGAGGGATGTATCTGCGGTCGCGACGGGCACTCTTAATCTGCTGCGGGACGGCAGGCCTTGATCTCGGGGGCAGGCCAGCCGCCGGGGGACGCCATACGGGACGAGGCCGGTGTGGGCACTAAGTTCTCAAGCCCCGCACCGGCCCCGTTTCCGTTCGACGCGGGGAAGCAGCCGCGGGCGTGATCGATCATGGCGCGGGCGGCGGGGGAGAGCGGGCCCCTCTTCCGCCAGGCGATGGCGAGCCTCGCGCGCATCGCCGGGTCGGTGATCTCCACGCGGCGCAGGTCGGCGCCGTGCGCGTCGGCCGTCGACGCGGTCACGAAGGCGGGGCCGAGTCCGCGAGCCGCCAGCCGCGCGAGCATGGCGGGGCTGCTGGCCTCAAGTGCCACCTGGGGACGCAGGTTCAACGCGGCGTAGCCGGCGTCGACGCAGGCCCGCATCCCGGTGCCGGGCGGGAGCGCGATCACCGCGCGATCCGCGATCGCGCTCAGTGGCACGCCCGGTTCACCGGCCAGCGGATCGTCCGGACCGACCACGGCGACGATCGGCTCGTCGGCCACGATCCGCAGTTCCAAGCCATCGGGATCGTCCGGGCCGAGCCCGATGAACACCAGGTCGTACCGCCCATCGCGGACGCCCTCGACGAGCCGGTCGGAGTTATCCTCGGCCAGCGTCACGTCGATGTCCGGGTACCGGTCGCGGAACCCGGCGAGTACCTCCGGCAGGTCCAGTGACGCGCACTGAACCACCATCCCGATCGCGACCTGCCCGCGCAGCAGCCCAGCGAGCTCGTCCACGGTGTGCTGGATCTGGGTGACGGCCTCAAGGGCGGCGCGCGCGTACGGCAGCACCGCCTTGCCCGCCTCGGTGAGCTGGGTGACCCGCGAGGACCGGTCAAGCAGCGGCTGGCCAAGCTCGCGTTCGAGCTGGCGGATCTGCGCGCTGACCCCGGGCTGGGCGACGTGCAGCCGGGCCGCCGCGCGGGTGAAGTTCTGCTCCTCGGCGACGGTGGCGAAGTACTCGAGCTGCCGCAGTTCCATAACTACGGATTCTAGTCATGAGAACGACTATCTATTGGACTTCTAGTTCGGTGTTTGTGAGGCTGGAGGTATGACAAACGAGAACGCAGCGGCGACATACTTCAAGGCGTGGCAGGGACGTGACTTCGACCTGCTCCGCACGGTGCTGGCGGACGACGTTGACTTCGTCGGGCCGCTCGGCACCGCGCAAGGCGCTGACGAGTGCCTGGGTGGTCTGAAAGGCATGGCGCAGATACTCACCGGCGTCGAGATTCGCAAGGTCTTCGTGGACGGGGACGACGTGCTTACCTGGTTCGACCTGGCCACCAGCGTGGCGCCGACGGTGCCGTGTGCCAACTGGATGCGGTTCTCCAACGGGAAGATCGACCGGATTCGCGTCACGTTCGACGCGCTGGGGATCGCCGCCGGCCTCGGCCGTTTACCTTAGGGCCGGTGAAAACTTTCCGGTTTGATCGCAGGGAGCGGGCGATCAGCGCGCATGGCAGCGTCGGTTTTATCGCGACGCGGGTCGCTTCGGGCGACGGCCGCCTCACCGTCACCTATCTCACCGTCGAGCCTGGCAGGACGATCGGGACGCACCCGGCGTCGTCGGCGCAGGTTTTCCCTCGTCGTCTCAGGCTCCGGCTGGGTGGCGGGGCCCGACGGCACCCGGGTACCGGTTTCCGCTGGTGACGGCGTTCGCTGGGAGGCCGGTGAGGTTCACACCTCCGGTACCGACACCGGCTTCACCGCCCTCGACGTGTCCGCGCTGTCGCTGTCGTTATTCGAGCCGGAGCCGGGACCGGAAGGTGCCTGACCCTCTCGCGAGGCCGCGCTGGGCCCGCCTGCACGGCGGGTCCAGCGCTCGTGATACTTAGCCCCAGTTCCTCGTCCCTGTCGCGGCCCGGTTTCTGCGCCGTGACCATGGCAACTGGCGGACCCTCTGTCTCGGAACCGAATAAGCGAGAACGGCATCGGTGAGCGTGTCGATCTTGGCGTCGACGGTGTCGAGTTTCGTCTCGACGGTGCCGAGGCGGTGATCCACGGTGTCGAGTTTCGTCTCGACGGTGCCGAGGCGGTGATCCACGGTGTCGAGTTTCGTCTCGACGGTGCCGAGGCGGTGATCCACGGTGTCGAGTTTCGTCTCGACGGTGCCGAGGCGGTGATCCACGGTGTCGAGTTTCGTCTCGACGGTGCCGAGGCGGTGATCCACGGTGTCGAGTTTCGTCTCGACGGTGCCGAGGCGGTGATCCACGGTGCCTAGACGGCTCTTGCCGTCCGACAGTTGCTCATCGAGTGACGTGAAACGCATATCGACGGCGTCGAAACGACGCATCATGACGTCGGAAACCCTGGTGACGTCATGACGGATGGCTACCTGCGCATCGCCCAGCTCGATACGGACATCGCTGATTCGCTGGTCCATCGTTGCTTTGAGCGAGCCCATGCTGGATTCGAGGCCGGCCACGGCGATCCTGAAGCCTGCCTGGTCATCCCGCATGAGCCGGGTCTCATTGGCGACTTGGCCGATACCTATGTTCATGGCATCGACCTTAACGGATAGTTCATTCCAGAGCGCGTGTTCCAGAGCGGAAACGCGATCGTCGGCGGTAAGAGATGTCATGTTGGGGATGTTACTACGGGGGTCTGACAAAACACGGGACCCAATAGTGTGTCAATGTAAATGGCAATTAGTTGCCATTTACGATATGCCCGCTAATGTGCATCATGGTCAGCTTCCGAGCGTCCTCAGTGCGGCGAGCAACGAATGCTGGTCCGGCACGCGGCGGAAGAACTCCGTGTCCGTCGCCTCGACGACCGCGATGGCTCGCGTCGCGAGTTCCGCGCCGGCCGGAGTTACCCGCAGCAGCTTGGCCCGGGTGTCGGCCGGGTCGGTCTCCCGGGTGAGCAGGCCCTTGTCTTCTAGCTTGCGCAGCACCTGGGACGTCATCTTCACATCGGTTCCGGCGGCCGTGGCCACCGCGAGCTGATTGGGCGCCTGCTCGGTCGAGTTCAGCCACCAGGTGGTGGCCAGCAGCACGAACTGTACGTGGGTGAGACCGAGCGGATCCAGCGCGGCGGCGATCTCACGTTGCCAGCGCAACGTGAGACGCCAGAGCAGGAACCCCGGGCTACTGTCCGGAGTCAGCACCGCGAGATCAGCGCCGCGACCACGTCGGGGAAGTCCCCGGTGATGGCTGGGCCTATCTGTTCCGCTAGCTCTGTCGGCCCGTCGATCTCGGTGCGGTACACCACCCGAGCGCCACCGTCGTCCAGCGGCTCCACCCGGTGGATCGTCCGGATAACCGCGTCCCCGAGCACGGCCTGGTCGGTGAACGACTGGCCGTCCGTCAGCTCGGTGATCGTGACGGTTATGTCGTCGTCCTCATCAGGTGCCGCGAAGCTGATCGTCGTGCCCACCGCTAGCGGGCCGCTGGCGCAGATGCGCCCGATGCCGGCGTTCCACTCGGGCCAGCCCGCGATGTTCGCCCACCGCCGCCACAATCGTCCGGGCGCCGCGGCGGTCTGGGCTGTGTGTTCGTAAGTCCACATGAGAACTCCTTCAAAGATGATCTGTGCACAGACTATCTGTGCGCAGATTGGAGTGTCAACGTGTAGCGTGATGCATCGTGGCATATGACATCGAACAGGTGCGATCCGCGTACCCAGCACTGAGCGACGGGTACGCCTATCTCGACGGCGCGGCCGGGACTCAGGTGCCGGCTACCGTCATCGACGCGATCGCGACGGCACACCGGCAGGGGATCGGAAACGTCGGGGGAGCGTTCCCGGCGAGCGCCCGCTCGGGGGAGATCGTCGCCGCCTGCCGGGCGGCGCTGGCCGCGCTGACCGGCGGGGATCCGGCCGGTGTCGTGCTCGGCCCGAACATGACGACCCTCACCTACCGGCTGGCCGGGACTCTGGCCAAGCAGTGGTCGCACCGTGACGAGATCATCGTGTCCCAGCTGGACCACGACGCGAACGTCCGTCCCTGGGTGCAGACCGCGCAGCAGGCTGGCGTCACCGTCCGGTGGGCCGAAGTCGACAAGTCAACGGGTGAACTGCCCGAGGACCAGTACCGGTCGCTGATCAGCGACCGCACCAGGCTGGTCGCGGTCACCGCCGCCAGCAACGCGATCGGCACCCGCCCCCTCGTGCCGGTCATCGCTAAGCTCGCGCACAAGGTCGGCGCGCTCGTTTACGTCGACGGCGTGCACGCTACCCCGCACATGCCGGTCAACGTGGGCCAGCTCGGCGCGGACTTCTATGCCACGAGTGCTTACAAGTGGTCAGGTCCGCATGTTGGCGCGGTCGTCGCCACACCAAGCGTGCTCGAGACCCTCCAGCCAGACAAGCTGGATCCCGCGCCGGACTCGATTCCTGATCGCTTCGAGCGGGGCACGCTGCCGTTCGCCGACCTGGCCGGGGTGGCGGCCGCCGTCGAGCACCTCGCCTCGCTGGACACCGACGTGTCGGGAACGCTTAGGGAACGGGTCCTGACCTCGATGGCCGCAGTCGAGCAGCATGAGTTGAACATGTTCAAAATACTGCTGGACGGGCTCGCGGAGATGGACTACGTGACGCTGTACGGGTCCGCGGTCCGGCGGGCGCCGACCGCGTTCTTCTCGGTCGCTGGCCACCGCCCCGATGAGGTCGCGAAGCACCTGGCCAAGCGTCGGGTGAACGTGTGGTCGGGTACCAACTACGCCGTCGAGCTGTGCCGCGCACTCGGCCTGGGCAGCACCGGTGCGGTCCGCGCGGGCATCGTGCACTACAACAACGCGTCCGACGTCGACCGGTTCCTCGAGGCGATAGCCGAGCTAGCGCCCCGACGAATTAACGGGTGCGCCCACTAGTGCTCTGTGTTGGGCTCACCGGGGCGGACGATGCCGGTCTCGTAGGCCAGGATCACGGCCTGCACGCGGTCCCGCAGGCCGAGCTTGGCCAGCAGGTTCCCGACATGCGATTTCACGGTCGCTTCGCTTACGACCAGGTCGGCGGCTATCTCCGCGTTGGTCAGGCCGCGGGCCAGCCGGAGCAGGATGTCGTGCTCCCGGGCGGTCAGCGAGGCCAGCTGGGAGGGCGCTGGCAGTGTGTGCGCGGGCCTGCGAGTGAACGAATCGATCAGCCGCATCGTCACCGACGGCGCGAGCAGCGCGTCACCCGCGGCGGCGATCCTGACCGCCGCGATCAGGTCGCGGCGCTGCGCGTCCTTCAGCAGGAAGCCGCTCGCTCCTGCTCGGAGCGCGTCGTAAACATACTCGTCGAGGTCGAAGGTGGTCAGCATGACCACCTTCGAACGGGCAGTCCGGTCTCCGCCGGTGATCCGCATGGTGGCCTCGATGCCGTTCATTTCCGGCATCCGCACGTCCATCAGGACCACGTCGGGCTGATGGTCGGCCGCCGCCTGGACGGCCTCGACGCCGTTGGCCGCCTCGGCCACCACGGTGATGCCGTCCGCTGTTTCGAGTATCACGCAGAATCCGGTCCGTACCAGATCCTGGTCGTCGGCGACGACTACCCGGATCGGGTCGGTGTGGGTCATGACGCGGGCAGTCTAGCCGTGACCGCGAACCCGCCGGCGTGGCTGGGGCCGAGGGCCAGGCTGCCACCGCAGGACGCGACCCGTTCAGCGATGCCCGCTAGGCCAAACCCGCCCGATCCGACCGACCGTGCGCCGCTGCCGTTCGTCGCCTGCCGCAGGTTGGCTTCGGCGGCCGACCCATGTCCCGCGTCGGTCACCGAAATGGTGACGTAGCCAGGCTCATAGCTGACGGTCACCGCGGCCTCGCTCGCTCCCGAGTGCCGGACCGTGTTGGTCAGAGCCTCTTGCACAATCCGGTAAGCGGTCAGGTCCACGCTGGGCGCCAGCTTGCTCGGACTGCCCTCCACTAGCAGATCCACCGCTATCCCCGCCTGGCGTACCGGTATGAGCACCTCATCCAGCCCGCTGATAGACGGAGACGGCACCGTGCTCGGCTGGCGGTCGGCCGGGCCGGTCGACTCGCGCAGGACACCGAGGAGCTGGCGGAGCTCGGTCAGCGCCTCGCGCGCGGTCTGGCCGATGATTTCAACGGACTTGGCCGCGTCGACTGGGCGACCGGGCAGCAGTGCGGCCGCGGCCTCGGAGTGGACCGCCATCAGGCTGACGTGATGCGCCACCACGTCGTGCAGTTCCCTGGCGATCCTGGTCCGCTCCTGCGCGGCGGCCAGCGCTACCCCCTGGTCACGCTTGGCTTCCGCTTCGACCTGCTCCAGATGGGTCCGGCGGGCGCGGCTGATGACGCCGGCCACGCCGGCGACGGTGAACTCCAGCGTCGCGATGAAGAAGTCATAGGGCTCGGTGTGCCCGGGTGTGGTCTGCCCTTGGATGATGCCGAACACCGTCAGAGCGCCCATCACCAGGCGCACCCGTGTCGAACTGCGGTCCATCACCGTGTAGAAGGCGATCAGCGATGCGAGCGGCAGCGGCGCGAAGCCGATGCCCAGGTCGTCGTAGAGCCCGCGGGGAATCCCGATGACCAGGCAAGTGGCGACCGGCCAGCGCTGCCGCCAGATCAGCGGCAATGCCTGCAGCACGACCAGCGCGAACGCCAGGTCGGGCAGGCGCAGCTGACTGGCCTCCGGAATCAGCGAGATGACGTAGTAAGCGGCCAGCACCAGCGCCAGCACGAGGTCCTGCCTGCGGGGCGGGAGCGCGACAGCCCAGGCGGCAAGCTTCTTCACGAGCTGATCGTAAGGGCTGGCCGGCTGCCGGGCCATCCTCCGCAGGGGGGATCCGCCGACTCCTACCTATGGCGGAACACCGACCGGATGAGGCGGCGAATAGCCCCCCTTGGGATGGGGGCGGAATCGGCCATCGCGGCCGATGCGGACGAGGTCCCCGGCGGCCGACGATGACGGCATGAAACTTCAGGAAGCGCCGGCCATTATTGAGCTGGCCCGGGTGGAGAAGGTCTACCGCGGTGCGGGCGGGCGGGGGGTCGGGTTCCCCGCGTTGAGCGGCGTGGACCTGACTATCGCCGCGGGCGAGATGGTAGCGATCATCGGTCCGTCGGGCAGCGGCAAGACCACCATCATCAACCTCATCGCCGGCATCGACCGGCCCACCGCCGGCACGGTGACGGTCGACGGCCGCCGCCTGGACCAGATGACCGAGGAGCAACTCGCGGTGTGGCGCGGCCGCACCATCGGCATCGTCTTCCAGTTCTTCCAGCTGATGCCCACCCTCACCGCGGTGGAGAACGCGGCGCTTCCGCTGGACCTGGCTCGCCTCGGCCCGGCCCGCGAGCGCAAGGCGGTGGCGAGCCGGCACCTGGTCGAGGTCGGGCTCGGCGACCGCGGCGGCAGGCTGCCACTGGAGCTGTCGGGCGGGGAGCAGCAGCGGGTGGCCATCGCCCGGGCTATGGCCTGCGAGCCGCCGATCCTGCTCGGCGACGAGCCCACCGGCAACCTCGACACCGGGCTGGCGCGGGACATGTTCGAGCTCCTCAAGGGCCTGAACGAGAACGGGACGACCGTTGTGTACGTCACCCACGACCCGGCGCTGGCCGTGCTGGCCTCCCGGATCGTGTCCGTGCGCGACGGCCTGATCGTCGACGACACGGGGCGGCTGGGAGCGGGAGGCACGTCATGAGCACCCTGAACCGCAAGGCCTGGGGCGACCTGATCCGGCACCGCGCCCGGACGCTGCTGGCCACCTTCACGCTGAGCATCGCGATCGCGAGCCTGGGGTTCGTGGCCGTGCCGGTGCTGCTCAAGCGCGGCCATGAACCGCCAGATCGCCGATAGCCACCTGTATGACGTCGGGATATCCACCTGCCACCATTGACCTGAGCCCGGCCCAGCTTCGCGCACTGGGCCACTTGCCAGGCGTCGCCGCGGTCAGCCCGGCCGTGGGCTACGCCACCACGGCCACATCCGCATCCGGACCCCAGGACGTCGAGCTCGCCGGCACCGCGCTGGCCTCCGCCCCGGTCAACACCGTCGCGCTGTTCACCGGCCGGATGCCGGGACCGGGTGAGGTGCTGGCCGACGCGGGCAACGCCCGCGCCACCGGCTTCGCTGTCCCCATTGGCGCCGCGATCGACGTGCGGGCCGCCAGTGGCAGGCTGGTGCGGCTGCGGGTCAGCGGTACCGGACTGAACCTGTACGCGACCCCGGGCGCAAACGGCTCGTCCACGCCGGTTTTCTACGCATCAGCGGCCACGGTGCAGGCGCTGCGGAGCGTCCCTGGCTACAACTACCTAGGATTCCGGCTCAGCGACAACAGCACTGCCGCGCAGTCGCGGGTGATCACCGAGGTGCGTGCCTACCTGACCGCGCAGACCGGATCGGACCCGATCACGTCGCTGCCCGCCGTCCGAGCCTCCGGGCAGTGGCCGGGGCAGTCCGGCTTCAGCCACATCATGGCGCTGCTGTACATCATCACGATCCTGGCCTTCGGCTCCGCGCTGTTCCTCATCTCGGCCACGATGAACACCCTGCTTGTCGGGCAGGCCCGCGAGATCGCCATCCTCAAGACGCTCGGCGGCCGACGACGGCAGATCGCCGGCATCACACTGCGCACCGCGGCGATGCTCGGCGCGGCCGGCGCCATCGTCGGCACCATCCTGGGCATCGCCATCGGCTACCTGCTGGCCAGCTACTTCGCCGAGAAGCTCATCGACGTGTCGTTCGGCTTCGGGATCGCCACCGGAGTCGTCGCGGCCAGCGTGCTGCTCGGCCCGGTGCTCGCCGTCGCCGCGTCGCTGCCCGCCCTGCGGCGCGCACTGCGCCGGCCGGTGGCGCAGACGCTGGCCGACACTGGCACCAGCGGGTACGGCTCCGGGCGGCTCGACCGTCTGGTCGCGCGCAGCGGACTGCTGCCGGAGACCCGGATGTCGGCCACCGTGCGGATCGGAGTCCGCAACGCGCTGCGGCAAAAGCGCCGCAGCGTGGCCGCGATCGCGCAGGTCGCCGTCGCGGCCGGGCTCGCGATCTCCTTCCTCGCCCTCGGCCAGTCGGTTACCGCGGTCATCAGCCAGACCGTCGGCCTGCTGCACTTCGGCTTCAGCACCGGGGAGGCAAGCGGCCACGGCGCGCGGCCGTTTACCAGCCAGGCACTCGACGTCGCGGCCAGCACTCCCGGCGTCACCGGAGTCGAGCCCGTCGAGACGAGTTCAGTGCAGTACGACGGGCAGGATTACGTCGCGTGGGGCCTGGGCACGCACCCCTTCTACGCTTACCGGCTGAGCGCCGGCCGCTGGTTCAGCGCCGCGGAGACCGCCGAAGACGCCAGCACCGCCGTCCCGCCGGTGGTGCTCGGTCCGGCCGTCGCAGAGGCGGACGCCATAACCGTCGGTCGCTGTTTCACCCGTCCGGCCCTCGAGCACGAGGTCGCCGACGCCGGCGTCGCCGCGGGCGTCCTGCCCGGTGAGGGCGTGCAGGGTCAGGGCCTGGCGGCCGTCGGCGTCCGGCTCGGCGAAGGCCACCCGGTAGGTCAGGTCCTTGAGCTGCGCGCCATTGCGGTGGACCTTGATCTCGTAGCGCGCCTCCGGATGAAACCCCGGTTCTGTGTGCAGGCCGTTGACGTCGGAGTTGATGTCAAGGATGAAGACCGTGCTGCCCTCGCCGGGAAAACGTACAGGTCGTCGATGAGCAGCTGGCCCGTCTGCGCCGCCAGCGGCGTGTCGAGGTGATGCGACATGCGGTGGTCCTTTCTGCACTGAGGCTCGCCCCTATGCACAGCACTCTTCT
>CAVUOU010000051.1:0-384239 GCA_963743085.1 uncultured Actinomycetota bacterium | reverse complement strand
CCGCCGGTCAGCGGCCGAAGTCCATCTCCTACGTCACCAGCACCGTCAGCCGCAGGTGACCGAGGCGCAACAGGACCTGTCCGCGGCCTGGATGTCCCCACCGCCTACGACAAGTCGTTCCCGGCCGAGGCGACCGACTACCTGCCGATCGCCGATCAGGTCGCCGCGGCCAAGGCCGGATGTGTTTTTCTCCGGATCCGTCGACGTCCGACGGTGTTCGCGTTCATCCACGCCTTCGCCCAGCAGCACTCACCACCTGGAAGTTCTTTATCGCGACGGCCAGCCGACCAGGTGTGCCGCTTTCGTGCAGCCGCCGGGGCTAGCAATACCAACGGCGTGCATGGTGCCGAGCCCCTGGCCCGGTGAGGACATACCAGCCAGTCAAGAAGGTCGTGAACGAGTACGTCGTCAAGTACGGCGGACCGGCGAGCCAGGTGAGTCTCCGATGTCGCCGAGCATCGTCGGCATGGTGATGGCGCAGGCGGCGACCGCCGTCAAGTCGCTGAACCAGACCGCGATCATCGGCCACCCGCACAGCGGCGCCACGCTGACACGCGCAGGGTCCGGTCCAGTTCAACTCCGCTTGGCGAGAACCTCAAGCCTGCCGCCTACGTCTTCCAGTGGCAGAACGGCAAGTTCGTCCAGGTGCTGCCAGTGATGCCGGCCGGACTCACCCCGGCGTGCTCGACATCATCAACATCGCCCAGGGGATCCTGATCGTCCTCGGCGCGTACCTCAACTACGTACTGTCGGTGCACCTCGGCATCGACTTGTTCCTCGGTCGCTGATCACGGGCGCCCGCCATGTTCGCATCGGGGTCGCGATCCACTGGCTGTTCATCCGGCCGCGCGGAGACGAAAGGACCGCGATGTCGGTGCTGGTCAGCTACGGCGGTCGCGATCATCATCGAGGGCATCTGTAATCCAGGTGTTCGGCGAGGCTACCTGAGCCGCACGCCTGGTACCTCACCACCACGGTCCAGGTCGGTGGCTACTACCTGCCGGTCATGTCCGCCTGCTGGCGTTCGCGCTCGCGGTAGCGGCTCTTGGGCGCGTCTACCTGGGCATGTACCGGACCAGGTTCGGCCGCAGCGGCCACCATGCAGGATCGCACGCCCCCAAAGCCGGTTGGCATCGATGTGGACCGGCGCTCTGCTTCGGTATCGGCGTGGCGGTCACCGCGTCTGGCGGGATGGTGTTCGGCGCGACGAATGCGTTCAACGCCAACAGCGGATATGACCTGATCTCCAGGTGCTCGCGATCGTCATCCTCGTGGCCTCGGGAGCGTGGCGGGCGCGCTGAGGCCGCCGTGTTCATGACCACCGTGGAGGCGCTGGTGGCGATCTGGAACCCGAACTGGGCGACCGTGATCTTTTACGTGGCGCTGGTCATCGTCTTGTCTGGCGGCCCACCGGGCTGCTCGGCCAGCTGGTGCGCAATGATCCGGGCGGTCAAGGGATCCGGTCTCGTCGTTATGGTCATCGTGCTCGTCATCTTTCCGAGCCTTCACCAACCCGTCGATCACGGAATTCGGCGTGCTGATGATGCTTTACATCGGGGCGGCGTCGGCGTGGAACTCTTTCTCTGGGTTTTCCGGGTACGCGTCGTCGGCACGCGGTGTTCTTCGGGTCTGGCGCGTACCTGCTCGGGGGCTGCTCGCCGAGCACTGGCACGTCACCGGATACCCGGTGTTCGCGCTCCTGCCGCTGTGCGGGCTGCTGGCAGGCGCGCTGGCAGTGCCGTTCGGCTGATCACGTCCGGGGTCCGGCGGCACACGTTCTTGGTGGTCGGACCATCGTGATCTTCTTCATCTTCCAGCGATGGCCTTCAACTTCTCGTTCACCGTGCTCGGCGGAATCTGCTCGGCGATTTCGCTGTCGCCCTCCACCTTCAACTACCGTTCTACTACATCGCATTCTGGCCATCGCGATATGCCGCGGTCGCGATCAGCGGCCGATCCGCCGGTCGCGATTCGGGCTGCGGCTGGCGATCCGCGACGACGAGGATCGTGCCCGCGGCCTCGGAGTGCCGGTGGCCAGATCAAGCTCACCGTCCGCGATACCGGCCGGGATGATCGGCGGACTGTGGATGTTCTTCATCGGCCAGGTGCTGCCGCAGTACGGGTTCGATCCGACCTTCGACCAGCGGTGGCGCTGATGTCGTTCCTCGGCGGGTTCGACACCGTGTCGGGCCCGGTGCTCGGCGCGATCGTGGAGCCGCTGCAGCAGTGGCTCACCCTGCAATTCACGGCGAGCAGCCTGTCGCTGATCTCCGAGGCGGTCTGTTCCGGCGGTCATCCTGCTGCTGCCCCGCGGCATCATCCCGACGGCGAGAGAGCGGCTGAGCAGACTGCGGGCGAGCCATCGCTCCGCGGCGCTCCCCGCGAGCAACCGGTCGTTACCGCAGGGGAGGCGTCGTGACCGCACTGCTGAGGACCGAGGGGATCGGCAAAGGGTTCGGCGGTGTCCAGGCGCTGGATGACTGCGGGCTGACCGTGGAGAAGGGCACCATCGCGGCCCTCATCGGCCCGAACGGCTCGGGCAAGACCACCTTGTTCAACGTGATCACCGCGCCCGGGTCCTTGCCGGTGATCGGCGCGTTGTCCAGGTACACCTGGCCGACGTCGGGCCGCTCGTAGCCGGTGATCACGTTGAACAAGGTGGTCTTGCCCGAGCCGTTCGGGCCGATGAGGGCCGCGATGGTGCCCTTCTCCACGGTCAGCCCGCAGTCATCCAGCGCCTGGACACCGCCGAACCGCTTGCCGATCCCCTCGGTCCTCAGCAGTGCGGTCACGACGCCTCCCCTGCGGTAACGACCGGTTGCTCGCCGGGGAGCGCCGCGGAGCGATGGCTCGCCCGCAGTCTGCTCAGCCGCTCTCTCGCCGTCGGGATGATGCCGCGGGGCAGCAGCAGGATAACCACCAGGAACAGACCGCCCTCGGAGATCAGCGACAGGCTGCTCGCGGTGAATTGCAGGGTGAGCCACTGCTGCAGCGGCTCCACGATCAGCGCGCCGAGCACCGGGCCCGACACGGTGCCGAACCCGCCGAGGAACGACATCAGCGCCACCGCTAGGTCGAAGGTCGGATCGAACCCGTACTGCGGCAGCACCTGGCCGATGAAGAACATCCACAGTCCGCCGATCATCCCGGCCGGTATCGCGGACAGCACGAACGAGGTGAGCTTGATCCTGGCCACCGGCACTCCGAGGCCGCGGGCACGATCCTCGTCGTCGCGGATCGCCAGCAGCCGCAGCCCGAATCGCGACCGGCGGATCAGCCAGCTCATCGCGACCGCGCATATCGCGATGGCGAACGCGATGTAGTAGAACGGGTCGTTGAAGGTGGAGGGCGACAGCGAAATCGCCGGGGCGAGTATCCCCGCCGAGCCGCCGGTGAACGAGAAGTTGAAGGCCATCAGCTGGAAGATGAAGAAGATCGCGATCGTGACCACCAAGAACGTGTGCCGCCGGACCCGGAGCGTGATCAGCCCGAACGGCACTGCCAGCGCGCCTGCCAGCAGCCCGCACAGCGGCAGGAGCGCGAACACCGGGTATCCGGTGACGTGCCAGTGCTCGGCGAGCAGCCCGAGCAGGTACGCGCCAGACCCGAAGAACACCGCGTGCCCGAGCGACACGTACCCGGAAAACCCAGAGAAAGAGTTCCACGCCGACGCCGCCCCGATGTAAAGCATCGTGAGCACGCCGAATTCCGTGATCGACGGGTTGGTGAACACCAACGGAAAGATGACGAGCACGATGACCATAACGACGAGACCGGATCCCTTGACCGCCCGGATCATTGCGCCCGCACCGCCCGCTGGCCGAGCAGCCCGGTGGGCCGCCAGACCAAGACGATGACCAGCGCCACGTAAAAGACCACGGTCGCCCAGTTCGGGTTCCAGATCGCCACCAGCGCCTCCACGGTGGTCATGAACACGGCGGCACCCAGCGCGCCCGCCACGCTCCCGAGGCCACCGAGGATGACGATCGCGAGCAGCCTGGAGATCAGGTCATATCCGCTGTTGGCGTTGAACGCGTTCGTCGCGCCGAACACCATCCCGCCAAGCGCGGTGACCGCCACGCCGATACCGAAGCAGAGCGCCGCCACCCGGTCCACATCGATGCCAACCAGCTTGGCGGCCGTGCGATCCTGCATGGTGGCCCGCACGCTGCGGCCGAACCTGGTCCGGTACATGCCCAGGTAGAGCGCGCCGAGAGCCGCTACCGCGAGCGCGAACGCCAGCAGGTAGATGACCGGCAGGTAGTAGCCACCGACCTGGACCGTGGTGGTGAGGTACCAGGCGTGCAGCTGCACGTAGTTCTCGCCGAACACCTGGTACAGGATGCCCTCGATGATGATCGCGACCGCGTAGCTGACCAGCACCGACATCGCGGTCCTTTCGTCTCCGCGCAGCGGCCGGATGAACAGCCAGTGGATCGCGACCCCGATCGCGAACATGGCGGGCACCGTGATCAGCAGACCGAGGAACAAGTCGATGCCGAGGTGCACCGACAGTACGTAGCTGAGGTACGCGCCGAGGACGATCAGGATCCCCTGGGCGATGTTGATGATGTCGAGCACGCCGAAGATCAGGGTGAGTCCGGCCGCCATCAGCGCGTATACCCCGCCGCCAAGGATCCCGTCCAGGATGGCGCCGGTGATCTCGGCGCTCACGAGCCCCAGTTAGCCTTCGGGTACTGGATCGGAACCGAGCCGCTGGCCCCGACTGGCAGCACCTGGACGAACTTGCCGTTCTGCCACTGGAAGACGTAGGCGGCAGGCTTGAGGTTCTCGCCAAGCGAGTTGAACTGGACCGGACCCTGCGCGCTGGTCAGCGTGGCGCCGCTGTGCAGGTAGTTGATGATCGCGGTCTGGTTCAGCGACTTGACGGCGGTCACCGCCTGCGCCATCACCATGCCGACCGAGTACGCCTCGGCGACATCGGAGTTCACCTGGTCCGCCGGTCCGCCGTACTTGACGACGTACTCGTTCACGACCTTCTGACTGGCTGGTATGTCCTCACCGGGGTACCAGGGGTTCGGCACCATGACGCCGTTGGTATTGCTAGCCCCGGCGGCCTGCACGAAAGCGGCGCCCTGGTCGGGTCCGGCCGTCGCGATAAAGAACTTGGGGTCGTAGTGCTGCTGGGCGAAGGCGTGGATGAACGCGGACACCGTCGGGACGTCGACGGATCCGAGGACGACCGCGTCGGCCTTGGCCGCGGCGACCTGATCGGCGATCGGCAGGTAGTCGGTCACCTCGGCCGGGAACGACTTGTCGTAGGCGGTGGGGATGCCGGCCGCGGACAGGTCCTGTTGCGCCTCGGTCACCTGCGGCTGAGTGAAGGGGTCGGTGCTGGTGACGTAGGAGATGGACTTCGGCCGCTGACCGGCGGGCAGCGACTTGACCCAGTTGATCAGCGGCACCAGGTCGCCGATCACCGGCAGCGACACGTCGAACAGGTCGTGATAGCCGAGCTGGAATACCGAGGGCGCCCCGCCGGCGCCCTCGACGAACGCGTACCCGTACCGGTTCGCCACCCCGGCGGCGGGCTTGGTCAGCAGCGAAGAGAAGGGGCCGAACAGCAGGTCGACATGGTTGATGTTGATCAGCTTCTGGTAGTCGGTGACCACCTGGGTCGGGTCGCTGTTGTCGTTGAGGATGTCGAGCCGCACCTGACGGCCGAGCAGGCCGCCGGCCTTGTTGACGTCGTTCGCCCACAGCGTGTAGCCGCGTTCGTAAGCGATTCCGTCGGCGGAGTCGTCCCCGGACAGGGACAGTGCCGCACCGATCACGATAGGAGACTTGGAGGTCGCGTTGCCGCCTGAACCACTGCAGCCGGCCACCGCCGCGGCGACGAGCGTCGCCGCGAGGGCAAGCGGGAAAACCCGCGTGGGGAACCAGGCTTTCATACCCGGTTCCTCCTTTCCTACGGACTATCCTGGTTCGAGCCCGTCGGACACGTCCGCGTGCTCGCTGGTGAGTATCGTCCCCGCCGATTCCGCCTCTTGCATGATCAGCGCGGCGAAGTCGACGTCTCCGTACCCGCGCCCGATCAGCGACTGGATGAGCTGATGCGTCATCGCCGCCACGGGCATTGGAACCTCACGTTCACGCGCCGCCGCCAGGCCAAGGTCGAAATCCTTACGCAGCAGCGTCGCGGTAAACGTGGGTTCGAAATCGAGGTTCACATAGGCCGGCGTCTTGTATCCGGTGAACAGCGAGCCCATCACGGACTTGTTAAGGCAGTCGAGGAACGCCTCCCGGCTGATCCCGCCAGCCTGCGCCAGGACGGTCACCTCCGCCATCGATTGCGCGACCACACCGAGGAAGAGGTTGTGACACAGCTTCACCAGCCGCGCGACCTCGCCCTCGCCGACATAGGTGGCACCCCGGCCGAGCTTGGCCAGGTAAGGTTCGACGACTTCGAACGCGTCGCGCGGCCCGGACACGGCGGCGGTCATCTTGCCCGCACGGACCACGCTCGGGTTGCCCATCACCGGAGCCGCGAGCAGCACGGTGCCTCGCTCGGCGAGCCGGGCACGCACCAGAGCCGACGCCTCCACCGACACCGTTGAGCAGTCGACCACGATCTTCGGCGCGGCGGGACCGGAAAGCAGCCCATCGGAGCCGGTCAGCGCGGTGATGAGGTCATCGGGGGTACCGAGCGTGGTGAAGACGATCTCGCACCCGGCGAGGTGAGGCAGGCTCTCGGCGAGGGTCGCGCCCTCGGCGACCAGCGGCGCGGCCTTGGCCGATGTCCGGTTGTAGACCGTGACCTGGTAGCCAGCGGCCAGCAGGCGGCGTGCCATCTCGGTGCCCATCCGGCCCGTTCCCAGCCAGCCGATCGCCCGACCGTCCTGTTGTTCCGCCATGCCACTCACCACCCCATCCAGCGACGACTGAGCCCTGCCACCGCCCGTGCAGTCATCCGCACCGGGACAATCGTTTGCATCCGACACTCCACCTGCCCCCAGCGTTTGTCAATGCACACACTCCAAGCTGTTACGAAGACGTTCTCGTCCACATGCTCGGGCCCACGTTAACTACGCTCCGTTAATACCAGCTGAGCTATACGGGCACTTCAACGGCCCCTGGCACTAGCCGAGGATATCCCGGGCGACCTCATCCACGCTGCTCTCACACGGGGGGCAACAGGCATCCTACGCTGTATATTCGCTGCCCGTGCAATCGATTGCAGCATTTGCCGCGATATGTCGGGTTGGCGGTATCGGTGATGGTCTTAGCCGGCCGGCTTAGCTGGCGGGGGTTTTCGGTGGCGACGTCGAGCCGCGTACCACCAGTTCTGGCGCGAGGAAGAGGATCTTCACCGGTTTGTCGGTTCCGCTGATTCGCTCCAGCAGCAGTTGGGCCGCCTCGGTGCCGAGCTGGTAGTGCGGGAACCTGATCGTCGACAGCGGTGGATGCAGCCGGTCGACGAATGGCATGTCGTTGAAGCCGATGACCGAGATGTCTTCTGGGCAACGCAGTCCGGCATCGTCGAACGCCGCGTAGCAACCGATTGCCACCATGTCGTTGGCGGCCGCGATCGCGGTGAACCCGCCGCCCCTGGCCAGCAGTTCCTGGCAGCAGCGCCGTCCCTCCTGCACGGAATACGCGTCCGCGTAGGAGATCAGCGACTCGTCGGCCGTCAGCCCGTTGGTACTCAGCCCCTCGTGGTAGCCGCGCAGCCGGGCGAGCCCGGTCGAGGTGTCCTGCGGCCCCGCGATGCAGGCGATGCGGGTATGCCCGAGCCTGGCCAGGTGGGTCACCGCGGCGCGGGCGCCCTGCTCGTTGTCGACGGAGACGGACGGGAACGGCAGGTCGGGGGCGATGCGGTTCATCAGCACCACCGGGATCTCAGCGGCGGCCGCCTCGGCGAGCACCTGGTTGTGCAGGGTCGCGGTGGCGAGCACGTAGCCGTCGACATGGCGAGCCCGCATCTGGTCGAACACCATGCGCTCGCGGGTATCGTCCGCGTCGGTGTTGCCCAGCAGCGCGACGTAGCCCTGCGCGGCCAGCCGGTCCTCCAGCCCGCGCACCATCGGCGGGAACAGGGGGTTGTTCAGATCGGGGATCAGCACTCCGACGCTGAACGAGCGCCGGGTACGCAGCGACCTGGCGACCGGGTTCGGCCGGTACCCGAGACGGGCCGCGGCGTCGGCGACCCGCTGGGCCGTGTCGTCACTGACCAGCAGCTGGGTCTCGGGGTTCAGCGCGCGGGACGCGGTGGCGGGGTGTACTCCCGCAGCCGCGGCGACATCACGCAATGTCGCGGGCCGGCCGGGCATGTCAGAGATCACGCTCCCGCACTTGGCAATCGCTTGCTCTTAGGAGGCTCAGCGTATCCTTCGATCAGCCATAACGCACGGGTGGTGCACGGCGCGTCACTCGGCAGTCTTCACGCCCAGAACACGGGTCAGTACCTCGCGGTGCGCGGGAACCGCCTCCTGGTGGCGCTGCTCGCCGGCCCGGGTCAGCACCACAAAGATGCCGCGGCGGTCGTCGTCACACGCGCACCGTTCCACCAGGCCCTGCTTGGCCAGCCGGTCCACCAGCCGGGACAGCGCGCTCTGGCTCAGGTGCACCGACTCCGCGAGATCCTGCGCGCGGTGCATCCGGTGCGGCTCTTCGGCGAGCCGCTCGAGCACCTCGAACTCGCTCAGCCCCAGACCATGCCGATGGCCCAGTTCCCGCTCCAGCGCGGCACAGGCCGCCGCATGACAGGCGGTCAGGTCGCGCCACGCCGCCAGCACCGGGTCGGTGACGGCCTTTTCCGTTGTGACGCTCACGAGGGCATCCTACCGTTTTCTCGGACTAGATGCAAGCGCATTAATTGCATTTGCATCTAGTGCTTGCTGATCGCCGGCGTCGCGGGTGCCGGGGCACCGATGGCGTTCAGCGGCCCGCGCTCGGTTCGCGCCTAGGGGCGGATGTCCGTGGAATCCGCCGCCCGGGCGGCGGATTCCACGGACTTTCCCCGGGGAGGCGGTTACCGGGTGGCGGAGATGATGATCACCACGGACCGACCGCGGGCAACCCTCATCCGTGACCAGCTGAAGGACAGACGAGGAACGTACCGGCGGGGCCCCCGACGGCTCGCCGCTATCGCGCACGTCATGTCCGTGTGGTGCTGCTCAACCAGAGTCCTGGCTATCTCGGGATGCATGGATCGGTTTCCTTCGGCCGTCGAGCGTCTCAATGGATACGATGTATCGCGAGTGCTTGGATTGTCAAGATATATCGCGAAATTTAGGTACTTCTTCGCTAGGCCGGCGAGGGACCGACCCGGTGCGGCCATTATGGCGACGGGGTTCGACATTCCAGCGTTACTGCTGGTCAGACTCTGTGAGCGGGTAGCCGAAGCCAGGGCCAGACCCAGCCCCGGGCAGCTTTCCTGGTGGGTGCCGCATTACCCACCAAAGAGGCTGGCTGGTGTAACACCAACCAGCGGGCCTCTGCCCCTGCTCCCACAACCCCAGCGATGGCCCACCGCAGGCGCCAGGGCCCCGGCGGTGGGCCATCGACAGCACTGTAGAAGAACCCTCCGCCACGCAATACGCCCCCTATGCAGGCTATTGTCCCATTGATGCGTCGTCGCTAGCGGCAGGAAGGCACTCGCCCCGCCAGCAAAAGGGCCCCGGCGCGGCAGACGGGCCCGCAGCAACCCCAGCGAGCCGCGCCGGCGAGCCGCGCCCCCAAGCCGACGAGCCACCAGCCCCAGCGAGCCGCCCCAGGCCGGCACACAGGCAACAGCCGGCACACAGGCAAACCGATCAGGCGCGCTGGAAGCCGCTGGTGCGCCAGGTCTCGCCATCCAGCGTGATCGCCAGCGCCTCGAAACCGGGCAGGCTCTCCACCCAGTCACGCGCCGCGTCCCCCATCGCGTAGGCGGCGGTGGCGTACGCGTCGGCCAGGGTCAGGCTCGGCCCGGTGACGGTGACGCTGGCGAACGTGAGCGCCGGGCGCGCCGCGACGGGATCGAAGATGTGCGTGCCGCGTTCCGCGACTCCCGAGGTGGCGATGGCGAAACCCGCGGGCGGCGCCACCACGGCGCAGGCCAGCTCGCCGGGGCGCGACGGGTGGGCCACGCCTAGCCGCCACGGCTCGCCCGGCGCCCGCTCGCCAAGGCACTGGATATCGCCGCCGCCGTTGACGAAGTGGTCCGCCGAACCCGCGGCCGCGAGCAGGCTGGCGGCCCGCTCGATCGCCCAGCCCTTCACGTAACCGCACGGATCGAACCGGTCGTCCGGATAAACAGTGAAATATCCGGATGAGTCGTCGCCGAGCTGCTCGCAGGCCCGCAGCATCTCCGTCATCTCGGGCACGCACTCGTCGACGGTGATCTCGCCACGCCCGAGCCTGCTCACCTCGCTATCGGAGCGAAACGGCGAGAACGTGGCGTCCACCCAGTGCAGCCACTCCAGCGCCGGCCCCAAGGTGACATCCCCGGGCACGTCGAACGAGACCACGGTGCCCATGACGTGCTCGGCATGCTTCACGCGAGCCGGAACAACCATCTCAGAACTCGAATGACTCGTGGTGTACGCGACGCTTGGGGACGCCGGCCTCCACGACGGCATCGATGGCCGCGTCGGTCATCCCAGGCGGGCCGCAGACGTACACGTCCTGCCGGTGCAGGCCGGGCACCAGGTTGGACAGCGTCCCCGGGTTCAGCGGGTCGCCGCCGAGTTCCTGGCGGGAGCCGATGAGGTAATGAACCGCCACGCCCCTGTCCCTGGCGATCGCCTCAAGCTCCTTGTGGAACACCACATCGCGGGGCGTGCTGGCCCGGTAGACGAGCGTGATTCGCCCGGGGAGGGTGGCCAGCAGCGCGCGCAACGGCGTGATGCCCACGCCGCCGGCGATCAGCACCGATCCCCGGCCGGACGCCGCGGCGGCGGTAGCGGTGGCGGTGAGCGCGCCGAACGGGCCCTCGGCGAAGATCCTGGTCCCCGGCTGCAGGCTCGCCAGTGACTGGCTGTGGTCTCCGAGCGCCTTGACCGTGATGCGCATGACGTCGTTGCCGGGAGCGGCCGACAGCGAGTACGGGTGCGACTGCCACCACAGCCCACGGGTGAGGAACCGCCAGCGGAAAAACTGGCCCGCCTCCGCCGACAGCTCGTTCAGGTGCTTGCCGCCGATGTAGATCGAGATCACTCCGGGGCCTTCCTGCCGCACGCCGGCGACGCGGAAGTCATGCCGGATGAACGAGTACACCGGCGCGACGATCCGGAACCACAGCACCAGCGCCGCCACCACCGCGTACAGCGCCGACCACCAGAACCTGGCAGCCAGGTCATCGACGAATGACCCGCCGTCGGCGAACTGGTGACTGAACGCCAGCGCGATCGCCAGGTAGGTGTAAAAGTGCAGGTAGTACCAGGTCTCGTAGCGCAGCCTGCGGCGCACCGCCCGCGCCGAGACAAAGGCGATGCCGAGCAGCAGGAGCCACGCGACGGCCGCCATCAAGATGTCGGGGGTGTCGAGCAGCAAGACCTTGGTCTCGCTTACTACGTTCGTGCCCGCCGAAGCGGTGTAGCCCCAGGTGATCGTGACCACATGGCCGGTGATGAGGCCTATCACGTAGCGCCCGGCCATCGCGTGCCAGCGAGCCAGCCGATCGGCTCCGATCCCGCGTTCCAGCGGAGGGATACGGGCCATGAGCGCGACCAGGATGATCACGCCGTAGCCGGACAGCAGCCCGAGAAGGTCTCCCGCCGCGGTCATCAAGTTGCCCAGACCATGCACGGTGACCGTGGAGTGCCACCACAGGCCCATCACCGCGAGCGCGCCGGCGAAGATCACGCCGAGTATGACGCGCGGCTTGACCCGGCTCGGCTGCGGGCCGTCGACGGCGGCCGGCTGCCCTCCAGTGGCACGAGCCTGCGGCCCGGTGCCGAGCCGGGGGCCTGGTCCGGTGGCGCGGCGCTGCGGACCCGTGGCGCGCGGCAGCGGCCCAGACGCCGAGGGCGGCGGCTCGGCGGCCCAAGGCGCCGGGCCAGTGGCCCACGGCTGGGCCCCGGTGGCCCGTGGCCCCGGGCCGGTCGCCCGTGGCTGTCCCCCAGTCGCCCGGGGTTGCCCCCCAGTCGCCCGGGGCAGCGGGCCTGAGCCAGGTGGGCTCCGACGCGGACCTGGCGGAAACCCGCGTTCCGAGGACTGGCCGATCACGCTACAGCCACCGTCCCTCTCTTATCGATGCCGGCAGTGGGCTCAGTCGAGGTAGATCTTGTCGGAGCTGACCTTGATGGACTTCGCGGCCAGCGGCTCTGTCGCTGGACCGTTCACCACGGAGCCGTCCGTGGCGCTGAACTTGCTGCCGTGGCAGGGGCAATCGATCGTCCCGTCCGCGACCTGGTTGACCAGGCACTGCTCGTGAGTGCAGATCGCGGTGAACGCTTTGTACTCGCCCGAGGCTGGCTGGGTCACGACGACCTTGGCCGTCGTGAAGACCATGCCGCCGCCCTCGGGGATCTCGGTGATGCTGCCGAGCTCGGTCGCGTCGCCCATGCTCGAAGATCCGGAAGTGGAAGAACTGGTATTGCTCTTCGGCTTGGTGCCGCCGCTGGACTGCTTCCAGCTGGTCGTCGCGCTAGCCGCCACCGTGCCGCTCGCATGACCGCACGCGGCCAGCGTGCCTGCCAAGCAGGCAGCGCCAGCTCCGGTCAGCATCCCCCGCCGGGTAGGCCGAGTGTCTTGTGCTGGCTCGCGTGTCACAGGTATGTCCTCCAGTCGTGGATTCGCCTTACACCTGAATACGGACTCTGGCCCCTGCGCAGCCGGGCCTCCGCACTCTCGTAATCGCTTCGTAATGCGTCAACCAAGGTTGACAAGCCGCACGGTGTCAACGTAAGTTGACGTCATGGACACAGCACCTGAACTGGCCGCCGCCGCTGATAGCGCTGATCCGCGCACCGGGCTGCGGGCCGTCGCCGCGCTGGGGCGTCTGCTGGAGCAGCTCGAGGCGCTCCAGGTCGACAACGCCCGCGCGAACGGCTGGTCCTGGCAAGACATCGCCGGGGTGCTCGGCGTGTCACGGCAGGCGGTTCACAAGAAGCACGCTCACCGCAGATAAGAGCAGACAAGAAGGGATAGCCATGTTCGAACGCTTCACATCCGACGCCCGCGAGGTCGTGATGGCCTCCGTGGCGAAGGCCACCGCGCGTGGCGACAAGGAGGTCCGGCCCGGTCACCTGCTCATCGCGCTGATCACGACCGGCGGTGTCGCCGCCCGCGTGCTCACGGACCTTGGCGTCACCGAATCGTCGGCCGAGTCCATCGCGCTCGGGCCGGCGGGCGCTCCCGCGCCGGGCGACGCGGAGGCGCTCAAGGCCATCGGCATCGACCTGGACGAGATCAAGCGCAAGGCCGAGGAGAACTTCGGCCCCGGCGCCCTCGACCGCCACCTGCTCACCCGCCGGGGTCCGTTCGGCTGGATCAGCGACCGCACCAGGCTGACCGGCGAGTCGAAGTTCACTCTCGAGCTGTCGCTGCGCGAGGCACGGGGCCTGCACGACAACTACCTGGGCACCGAGCACCTGCTGCTTGGCCTGCTGCGCGCGGGGCGGGCCAACAAGCACGGGGACTTCACTCCGCTGACTCTGCACGCCCTCGGGATCGACCCGGACGCGGCCCGCCAGCGCGTGCTCGACGCGCTTGGCAAGGCCGCGTGAGTCTTGATCAGCCGGCCAGCGCGGCGGCGGTGAGGTTCAGTCCGCCGCTGCACTCCAGCACTGTCCCGGTGACGAAACCAGCGGCGGCCAGGTAGACGATCGCGTCGGCCACGTCCTCGGGGGCGCCGACGCGGCGGGCCGGGGTCACGCCCGCCACCGCCGCGAAGTACGCCTGGCGTTCGTCAGCGGGCATGCCGTCCCACCACTGGGTGTCGATAACGCCCGGGGAGACCGCGTTGACCCGCAGCGGCGCCAGCTCCGCCGCGAGGGTCGGAACGATCGTCTCCAGCGCCCCGTTCACCGCCGCGAGGCCAGCCGTTCCCGCGATGGCGACCCGGGCGGACGCCGCGGTCACCAGGGTCACCGACCCATCCCGGCGAAGTCGCGGCAACGCGGCCTGCAAGGCGTTGACGTGCGCGAAAAACTTGCCGTCGAACGCCTGCCGCAGCGCCGCCTCGTCCAGCGCGGCGAACGGGCCGACACCCACCGCGCCGGGGCTGGCCGTCAGAACCAGGTGATCGACCGCCCCCGAGGCCGCGAAGAACTCATCGAGCGCCGGGCGATCGGTCGCGTCGAACTCGGCCGCCGAGACGCCGCGACCCACCCGGCGGGCCGCCGCGTCCAGCCTTTCCTTGGACCGTCCGGTGATGGTCACCTCGGCGCCCAGCGCCGCGAAAGCGCTGGCCGTGGCCTCGCCGATGCCCGCGCTGCCGCCGATGACCACTACTCGCTGTCCGTCGAATGTCATGTTGCCGACCCCTCATTGTCGAGACTTCCAGTCTCAACAAAGCTTATCGGTACTAGGAGTCTCGTCAAATCGATACACTGACCAGATGAGTGAGACCGCCCCGCGTCGCCCGCACACCGGCCGCCGCCGCAACGACGCAGCCCAAGCGGCCATACTGGACGCGGCGTTTCGGCTGCTCAGCGATCCGCAGGCGACGGTTACGATCGACGCGATCGCGGCCGAGGCCGGAGTGGGACGCCAGACCATCTACCGCTGGTGGCCGACGAAGGGCGCCGTCGTCGCCGACGCCCTGGCGAGGCGGGCGCTCGAGCTCGTACCGGAGCAGCACACCGGGTCGTTCGCCGCGGACCTAGCGGCCTTCCTGACCGACAGCTTCACCGGCCTGCGAGACGGCGCCATGGCGAGCAGGCTCAGGGAGATCGTGGCCGGCGCCCAGCAAGACGAGCACGTCGCCCAGGTCCTCACCGACTTCACCACCGTCCGCCGAGCGGCGCTCCGCGACCTGCTGGAACGCGGCCGGGACGCCGGGGAGCTGCGCCCGGACGCCGACCTCGACATGCTGGTGGATATGGCCTACGGCGTGCTGTACTACCGGCTGCTGGTCCGGCACGCCCCGCTGGACGAGCAGGCGGCCCGGTCGCTGGCCAACGAGCTAATAAAGTTACATAGCGTGATGACTAGGAAAAATTAACTATGTGCCATAACGGCGGTGCTTCATCGCATCGTCCCAGCTAGAAGCCCTAAATGTATCTCAAACGATAGATGTTTCTTACCTCCAAGCCATAACACCATGGCTTTACGGATGGTAGCCATACATGCACACAGCGCCATAATCTGAGCGAGAACGGCATCACGGATAGGACACGATCAAATGCTCAGAGTAAGCAAAGTTGATGAGTGGCTCCAACGAGCTCCCACCCCGCCGGATCTCAGCCCCACGCCTGAGGTCGTGACCATCCGTTCGGGCGATACCTACGACGGCAAGCAAGGGGTCACGCTCGCCGCCGGGGTCAGCAGCAGTTCGGCGGGGTCACACGGTCTGTGCATGCACCTGATCACGATCCCTCCGGGGACCAGGGGCGTGCCGCACTATCACGCGGGACACGAGTCCGCGATCTACACGGTCAGCGGGGAGACCGAGGTGTGGCACGGCGAAGGCCTGCGCAACCGCACCATCGTCCGGGCGGGAGACTTCATGTACGTGCCGCCCGGCACTCCGCACCTGCCGGTGAACCGCAGCGACGTGATGACCATCGCGCTCGTCGCTCGGACCGACCCCGCCGAGCAGGAAAGCGTCGTCGTCGTGACTCTTCCGGACCACCTCACCGACCTGCGCGCGCTCCCCATCGCGAGCCAGGAATAGAGCGAAACCGCCCCCGCAAGCAGTCCCCCCGTGTCCAGGCCCTCTCCACTGGGCGCGGGGGGACCATCATGTCCGGCCACCCCGAACCTCCAGCCCGTCAGACGTTCCCCCTGGCCCGGCCGCGGGGGCCGTCCAGCAGCATCCCACGGCCGGGACCGCTGAAACTCATGCGGTGCACGAGGCTGGTGTTATCCGCTCAGGGCGGCCAGCGACCCCAGCGGTGGGCCATCGATAGCGGAATAGCACCATCGATGGCCCACCGCTGGCCTGGATGTCGCCCGCTAGGTCCGCGCGGGTGACGGGCATACGGCGGGGCGAAGGAACCCGAGATGGCTCACGACGGGTCGGACATCAATTTGGCCGTCCCGAGGGTGTCGTCCCGAGGGTGTCGTCCCGAGGGTGTCGTCCCGAGGGTGTCGTCCCGAGGGTGTCGTCCCGAGGGGTGTCGTGGCGGTAGCCAGCCGCCCGTTTTATGGGCATAAATTCCCCGGTTTTGGATAACGCGAAGGATTTTTGCACTCCCAGGCACAAATAGTCTTCGCGTTATTCCAGATGCCCCGACAGCGGCCAGCCGGAAGGGCTGACGGGACCCAGGCGGGCGGGACCAGGGCGGGGCGGGCGGGACCAGGGCGAACAGAGCCAACGGGGGGAATCGGTGCCGGGCTATCTTGGCCCGGGCGGCGGGTGGCTACGGGTGACTAGGCTGTCTCGAATGCTTCCGGGGGTGGGCAGGCGCAGACCAGGTTGCGGTCGCCGTAGGCCTCGTCGACGCGGCGGACCGGTGGCCAGTACTTGGACCTGGGGTCCACGCCGTCGGGGTAGGCGGCCTCGGCGGGTGAGTACGGGTGCTTCCACTCCCCCGCGATCAGCATGGGCGCGGTGTGCGGCGCGTTCTTCAGCGGGTTGTCGGCCGCGTCCCACTCGCCGGAGGCCACCCGGCCGATCTCGGCGCGGATCGCGATCATCGCGGCGCAGAACCGGTCGAGTTCCGCGAGGTCCTCGCTCTCGGTCGGTTCGACCATCAGCGTCCCCGGCTGCGGGAACGACATCGTTGGCGCGTGGAAGCCGTAGTCGATCAGCCGCTTGGCGACGTCCGCGTTGGTGATGCCCGCTGGCAGCCGGCGCAGGTCGATGACGCACTCGTGGGCGACCAGCCCGCCAGGTCCGGTGTAGAGCACGTCGTAGTACGGCGCCAGCCGCCTGGCTACGTAGTTCGCCGACAGCACGGCCGTCTGGGTGGCCTCGCGCAGCCCGTCGGCCCCCATCATGGCGATGTAGGCCCAGGAGATCGGCAGGATGCCCGCCGACCCGTAGGGCGCCGCGGCGACCGGGCCACTGCCGTGGCCCGGCAGGAACGGCGCCAGGTGGGTTCGCGCCGCGACCGGGCCGACCCCTGGTCCGCCGCCGCCGTGCGGGATGCAGAACGTCTTGTGCAGGTTCAGATGGGACACGTCACCACCGAGGGCGGCGAGGGTGGTCAGCCCGGCGAGCGCGTTGAGGTTCGCGCCGTCGATGTAGACCTGGCCGCCCGCCTCATGCACCAGCCGCGCGACCTCGGTGACCGTGGTCTCGTATACGCCGCTGGTCGACGGGTAGGTGAGCATGATCGCGGCCACTTGGTCCGACAGCTTCGCCCCTAGGTCGTCGAGGTCGATCGCGCCGTCGCCGCCGCACTTGACCACGACGACGCGCAGCCCGGCCAGCACCGCGCTGGCGGCGTTGGTGCCGTGCGCGGACTCCGGTATCAGGCACACGTCGCGGCCGTGGTCGTCCCGCGCGCTGTGATATCCGCGGATCGCCAGCAGGCCGGCCAGTTCGCCGGACGATCCCGCGTTCGGCTGGACGGAGACCGCGTCGTATCCGGTGATCGCGGCCAGCCAGGTCTGCAGCGACTCGATGAGCTCGGTGTAGCCCGCCGCGTCGGACGGCGGGGCGAACGGGTGCATCCTGGCGAACTCCGGCCAGGACACCGGCTCCATCTCGGCCGCCGCGTTGAGCTTCATCGTGCAGGAGCCGAGCGGGATCATCGACCGGTCCAGCGCGATGTCGTAGTCGGCGAGCCGTCGCAGGTAGCGCAGCATCGCGGTCTCACTGCGGTAGTCGTGGAACACCGGGTGGGTCAGGTATTCCGAGGTCCGGGTGAGACTGCCGGGAAGGTCGCTGGCGCCCGCCGCTAGTTCTACCGGCCGACCGACGATGGCCGAGGCGACCGCGCGGAGCTGATCATCGGTGGTGGTCTCGTCGCAGGCGAGCTGGATCGCGCCGTCCTCGGCGAGGTAGACGTTGAACCCGGCCTCCCGGGCCCGGTCCACCGCGGCCTCCGGATCACCGACCAGCACCCGGACCGTGTCGAAGAAGCCAGTGTCAGCGCATCCCAGAGTGGCCGCCAGGATGGCGGCGGCGCGGCGCGCGCGGCGCGCGATCGCGGCCAGCCCGTCCGGCCCGTGGTAGGCGGCGTACATGGCGGCGACCACGGCGAGCAGCACCTGCGCGGTGCAGATGTTGCTGGTGGCCTTCTCCCGGCGGATGTGCTGCTCGCGGGCCTGCAGCGCGAGCCGGTAGGCCCGGTCGCCGTCGGCGTCGACCGAGACGCCGACCAGCCTGCCCGGGAGCTGGCGGCGCAGCTCGTGCCGGACCGACATATAACCCGCGTGCGGGCCGCCGTAGAACATCGGCACCCCGAACCGCTGCGCGGAGCCCACCGCGATGTCGGCGCCCATCTCCCCCGGCGGCTTGAGCAGCGTCAGCGCCAGCAGGTCCGCGGCGACCGCGACCTGGGCACCGGCGGCGTGCGCGGCCTCGATGACCGGCGTCAGGTCCCGGACGGCGCCGGATGCCCCTGGGTACTGCAGCAGCACCCCGAACGCGTCGGCAAAGTCCGCGTCCGCGGTCACGTCGGTGACCCGCAGGTTGATGCCGAGTGGTTCGGCTCGGGTGCGCAGCACCGCGACCGTCTGCGGCAGGCAGTCAGCGTCGACCAGGAAGGTGTCCCCCTTCTTGGTTACCCGGCGGGCCAGCAGCATGGCCTCGACAGCGGCAGTGGCTTCGTCAAGCAGTGAGGCGCCCGCGACGGGCAGCGCCGTCAGGTCGGCGATCATGGTCTGGAAGTTCAGCAAGGCCTCCAGACGGCCCTGGGAGATCTCCGGCTGGTACGGGGTGTACGCGGTGTACCAGGAAGGGTTTTCCAGCACGTTGCGGCGGATGACGGCCGGGGTGATCGTGTCGTGGTACCCGAGGCCGATCATCGAGGTGCGCACCGTGTTCAGGCTGGCGATGCGGCGCAGCTCGTCCTGGGCCGCCTCCTCGCTCAGCGGCTCGGGCAGTTCGATCTCGGGCCGATCCACCGGCAGCGCCGCGGTGGTCAGCTCGTCAAGCGATCCGTAGCCCAGAAATTCCAGCATGTGCCGCCGCTGCGCGACATCTGGCCCGATATGGCGATCTGCGAACACGGGAGCCTCCCCTTATTTCCGGCTCCCCCTCTGTCACCGCCACGGCTTCAGAGTCGCGTACCTATCCGGTCCTGGTGCCTGAGAGGTTCCGGGGAGGTAATTGCCCCTTCGGCGCCCCGCGGTTCGCCAGTGATAGCGGGGTCTCTCCCGGACAGGTTGTCGCGTGAGCTAGCTTACCTGGCCTGGCTCAGCCCGTCTTGCGGGTGGCCCGGCGCTGGGCCAGTTCGTCGGTCCCGCCGGTGATGAGGCCGTCCTCCGCGCGAACCGCGGGCATCTCGGCCAGTTCGCCGGCGACCTCGCTCCACACCCGGCCGAGCGCGATGCCGAAGACCCCTTGGCCGCCGGCCAGCAGGTCCACCACCTCGTCGGGCGAGGTGCACTCGTACACCGACACCCCGTCGCTCATCAAGGTGACCTGGGCGAGATCCTCGGTGCCGTGGTCGCGCAGGTGCTGGACCGCGGCGCGGATCTGCTGCAGCGAGATCCCGGTGTCCAGCAGGCGCTTGACGACCTTGAGGACCAGGATGTCGCGGAAGCTGTACAGCCGCTGCGACCCGGAACCATGAGCCGACTGGACCGAAGGCTCGACCAGAGCGGTGCGGGCCCAATAATCGAGCTGACGGTAGGTAATGCCGGCGGCGGCGCACGCCGTCGGTCCCCGGTACCCCGCCTCAGCGGAGCCATCGTCGGCGGGATCGAACAGTGTGCCCTGCTCGGGACCCGGTTTAACCGTCACGGCCACCTCCTGTGACTACCCACAGCACTCGCACCGTAAGCCGGCAGCCCATGGTGCGTCAACGATCCGGCCCGGCGTGTCGCATTTCCGGGGGTTCCGGGGGTCGTCCCCGGGGCTAGCAGAGCTAAGGGTTCGGGCGTCGCTCCCCGGGCCGACAAGCCGGGGTTCCGGGGTCGCCTCGGGCCGACCGAGTACGCGACCGAAATCTATCCGGCTCGGCCGAAATCCTCGGGCGTGATGGTGTCCAGGAATTCCCGGAACTTCTCCACCTCGTCCTCTTGCTCGTCCGGAATCGGGACTCCGGCCTCGTCCAGGATCTCCTCGCTGGCGAAGATCGTCGCGTTGGTGCGCAGGGCCAGCGCTATCGAGTCTGATGGCCTGGCGCTGACCTCGGCCCCATTGGAGAACACCAGATCCGCGTAGAAGATGCCGTCCCGCAGCGAGGTGATGTTGACCGTGCGCAGCTGCACGTTCAGCGTCTCAAGCACGTCGCGGAACAGATCGTGAGTCAGCGGGCGCACCGAAACCATGCCTTGCTGGGCGAAGGCGATCGCGGTGGCCTCGACGGCCCCGATCCAGATCGGCAGGTAACGGTCCCCGTCCGACTCCTTGAGCAGGACTATCGGGCTGTTCGACGGCATCTCAACCCGGACGCCGATGACCTCCATCCGCCGCACGCCAGCTCCGTCCTCGCACGCGCTTTGCGCACCCAATGACTCTATATAGCCAACCGACTGACTCTATCTAGCCAACCTACACCTGCTACCGCCCGGATGCCGAGCGCAACCCTCGTTCCGTATAGGTACCCTGGGCGGGCTCCTGTGACGCCTGTGCGAGCGGTACAGCGGCGACCAGGCCAGCCTCAGCCAGGGCGGAGGAGGTGAGCGTGCCGTGCAGTGTCTCGATGAGCGAGGCCACCTGTGACGCGGTCCGCGCGGCTGGCTCGCGTCCCCCGCGTTGCCTAGCCAACGGAGCCACCACCTGTTCTACCAAGGACGTCTCGCGCTCCACCGCGGCCTTGACCGCCCGCAGGTGGCGTGGCTGCACCCCGAACTCCGACAGCGCGACCGCGGTGCTAACCACCGCCAGCGCGTCCGGACCGTACTGCCGGGACCGGCGGATCAGTCCGTAGTCCTCAAGTTCGGCGAGCATCTCCTCGGCGCAGGAACCCGCCTCGAGAAGTTCGCTACGGGTGAAAACGGGCGGCGGCTCGGGAGCCGAGGCATCGCGTGCGGATAGTCGATCCTTGATCACGCGCAGTGGCAGGTACTCGTCCCGCTGCGCGGTAAGGATAAACCGCAGTCGTTCCACGTCGGCGACGGAGAACCGCCGGTACCCCGACTGCGAGCGCGCCGGCTCAATCAGTCCCTCCGCCTCGAGGAACCTGATCTTGGACGAGCTGATGTCAGGGAACTCGGCGCGGAGCTCCCCAAGCACCTGACCGATGGTGGCCGACCGCGGGGTCATGGTCATGCGTAGCCCTGGGCCCCCGGTCCGCCACGCGTGTCAAGCTCGGGGCTGCGGGCCAGGAACAGCAACCGGAACTTGCCGATCTGCACCTCGTCGCCGCCGAACAGCTCGGTCTCGTCGATCCGCTCCCGGTTCACGTAGGTGCCGTTCAGGCTGCCCACGTCCCGTACGACGAACCGCTCCCCCTGCCGGTAGAACTCCACGTGCCGCCGGGAGACGGTGACATCGTCGAGGAAGATGTCGCTGTCCGGGTGCCGTCCCGCGGTCGTGACGTCGCTGTCCAGCAGGAACCGCGACCCCGCGTTCGGCCCGCGCAGCACGACGAGCAGCGCGCTGCCGGGCGGCAGCGTGTCGACGGCTGGCTCGGGGAACGGCTCGGAGTCGAATTCCTCCTCGCGATTCAGCGAGATCGTCGAGGTGGTCTCACCGGGACGTTCCGCCGGAATGGCTTGCCAGCCGCTCGTATTCGGCCCGGTAGCGGGACCACGCGAAATCGGGGTACCGCAACTCGAGCAGAAGCGGGCGTCGGCGGGATTCGGCCGACCGCACCGGGAACAGTAGACGCTCGGCATCTCTGGACCAGGCCTCCCCTCTCGCAGCGTTTCTTCCGTCGTTGCTGCCAAAGGTACCGGGGATGAAGCCCGCCGGTCCATGCGCCACGCGAACAGTCGCCGGAATCCGCCGGCCCGTTCGCCCTGTTCGCGACGTTTCCGCCACACCGTCGCCCCACCTCCGCGTCTCGCGACTTCCGCACGTAGTTCCTGCGCGTCACCACGCGATGCGCGTGATTGTCTCAAAGCTTTGCGAAATTCGCATCACAGGGTATTCGAGATATTTACCCATGCTGTTCACCTGCCCCCTCAACGACGGCTGCCCATTCGTCAAGAAGCGTCTGGGCGGTGTCGGCATCGGTGCCCTCCGCCCACAGGTGGGTGACCGCCTCAGCGGGGTCAGGTAGCACCAGAACCCAGCCGCGATCGGGGTCCACGACCCGCACGCCGTCGGTGGTGTCCACGGTGTTGTCCGCCGCGGCCTCCACTACGGTCCGCATCACGCTGCCCTTGGCCGCCCATGGGGTCGGCAGGTCCCGCTTGAGCAGGTGGGCCGTCGGGATCCGCGCGTCGATCTGACTCAGCGTCAGCTGGGTGCGGGCCACCAGCCCGAGCAGCCGGACGAAGGTGGCGATGCCGTCGATCGTCCGGCCGAACTCAGGTACGACAAAACCGCCCTTGCCGTCGGCCGCGAAAATCACGTCCGATTTGGCCGCCGCGGCGGTCAGCGCGTCCATCGAGGTGGCTGTCCAGTCCACCTGGACACCGTGGAACCGGCAGACCTGCTCAGCCACCCGTGTCGTGGTCACCGGCAGCGCTACCCGGCCCGCGCGCCGCTCGGCGGCCACCAGGTCGAGCACCACCAGCAGTGCGCGCTCGTCGCTGACCAGGGCGCCCTTCTCGTCGACGAGCTGGATCCGCTCGCCCACCGGGTCGAACCGCACACCGAACGCGGCCCGCGAGCTGGACACCGAGTCGGCTAGCCGCTGCAGCCCGGCCCGCTGCTGGGCGATGGTCTCCGTCGGGGTCACCTCGTCCAGCCGGTTGTTGAGGGTGAGCACCTCCACCCCGATCTGCCCCAGCAGGCTGGGCAGTACCAGGCTGGCGGTGCCGCCCGCGCAGTCCGCCACCACCTTCAGTCCGGCCTCGCGTACCCCCGTCAGCGAGACGGTACGGACCAGTTCGTGGGTGTACCACTCGACGACGCGGGGCGGATAGGTCAGCTCCGCGATCTCCCCGGGGAAGGCGCGGCGGAATTCCTGCCGGGAGAAGATCCGCTCCAGCTTGCGCTGCGCCGCCTGGGAGAGCTCGGCCCCGCGTTCATCGAGGAAGATGATGTCCACCGACTGAGTGTCACCGGGGGACGTGCGCAGCACGATACCGCCGCTGTATTTATTGCGGGCGGTCTCGAAGCGCGCGACGGGAAGCGGCAGCGCCTCCAGATCGATGACGTTGATAGCGGCGGCGTTCAGCGCCGCCTGCACGGCTCGCTTCAGGGTGCGGGCGGCCCGGGACACGTCACGGGAGGTGGTGACGGTGGAGCCCTTCTTCAGCGTGGTCGCGTACGCGCTGGCCAGCCGGACCGCGAGTTCCGGCGTGACCTCAACGTTGATCAGCCCCGACACGCCACGCTGGCCGAACAGCGTCCGCTGGCCACGCGATTCCCAGATCACGCTGGTGTTGACGACCGCGCCGGCCTCGACGGTCTTGAACGGGTAGACCTTGACCCCGGCCGAGACGTACGCCTCGGGCTCGATCACGCACTCGTCGCCGACGACCGCCGTCTCCTCGATCCTGGCCAGCCGCATGACATCGGTGTTCTTGCCGATCACGCAGCCCCGCAGCGTCGCTCCCTGGCCCACGAAGACGTTGTTGTGCACCACCGCGCGGTGCACGAACGCGCCCTCCTTGATCACCACGTTGGCCCCGACCACGCTGTACTCGCGCACGTTCGCGCCGGCCTCGATCTTGGCGTACTCGCCGATCGCCAGCGGCCCGGTGAGCATTGCCTCGGGGTCGACCTCGGCGCCCTCGGCCACCCAGACACCCGGGGAGACCTCGAAGCCGGCGATGCTGGCCTTCACCCGGCCCGCGAGCACGTCGCCTTGCGCCTTGAGGTAGCTCTCCAGCGTGCCGACGTCCTCCCAGTAGCCGTCGGACACCCAGCCGAAGATCGGGGCCCCGCGCGCCATCAGCTTGGGGAACACGTCGTGTGACCAGTCCACCGGCTCCCCCGCCGGTACCTCGGCGAGCACCTCGGGCTCCATCACGTACACGCCGGTGTTGACCGTGTCGCTGAACACCTGCCCCCAGGTGGGCTTCTCCAGGAACCGCTGGATGCGCCCTGACTCGTCGGCGATGACGATGCCGAACTCCAGCGGGTCCGGCTTGCGGGTCAGCCCGACGGTGACGAGCGCGCCGTTCTCCTTGTGGAACCGCACCATCTCCGACAGGTCCATGTCAGTGAGCGCGTCGCCGGAGATGACCAGGAACTGATCGTCCTTGAGCGCGTCCTCCGCGTTCTTGACGCTGCCGGCCGTGCCGAGCGGCATTTCCTCGGTGGCGTACTGCAACGACATGCCGACGTCCTCGCCGTCGCCAAAGTAGTTGCGGACCAGCGCGGCGAGGAACTGCACCGTGACGACGGTTTCTTCGAAGCCGTGCAGCTTGAGCAGCCGCAGAACGTGCTCCATGATCGGCCGGTTCACCACCGGCAGCAGTGGCTTGGGCTGGTTCGCGGTCATCGGGCGCAGCCGGGTACCCTCACCGCCCGCCATGACTACGGCTTTCACTGGGCTCTTACCAACCTGCTCGTCTGAGTGAGATAAAGCATCGCCGCCCACCAGTACAAGGCTGTTCCCCAGATGGCGAAGGCCCATCCGAAAACCCGCACAACGGACAGATGCTCTCCAATAAACAACAGCGGGAACGCGTACATCAAGCACAAGGTCGCGGCCTTGCCAGCGAAACTCACCCGCAGTGTCCCGAGCCCGGTGGCACGCTTCAGCACGGCCAGCCCGCCACCGACGAGCAGCTCGCGGACCCCGAGCACCGCCACCAGCCACCACGGGATGATGCCGCGCACGGCCAGACCGATCAGCGTCGCGGCGATATAGAGCCGGTCCGCGGCGGGGTCGAGCACCTGGCCGAGCCTGCTGCCCTGGTCGAGCATCCTGGCCAGCTTCCCGTCCAGCCAGTCACTAAGCCCCGCGACGGCCAGGATCCCGATGGCAATCCAGTCGGTCTCCGTCGTACGGGGGCCGATAACTAGCCACAAGAAAACCGGCACTCCCGCGAGCCGCAGGCCGCTCAGCGCGTTCGGCCAGGTCAGTATCCGATCCTGCTGGTCGTCCACACTCACGCCCTGATCCTACGGGACATCGCTTCCCGTGTTTCGGCGACCACGATGGTTATATTGGGACAAATACCACGTTTAGCCCGTTCCGTGGGTTCAGCCTTCGGGCTTGCGTGCGACTGCGGCGTACAGCGGCAGTACTTTGTCGTAACCGTGATCGGCTTCCCCCGGGCGCCACTCGGGCACCGTGACCAGGCCAGGCTCGATCAGTTCCAGGCCCGCGAAGAAACTCAGCGTCTCGGCATGTGAACGCAGCGAGACCGGTACCGGCGCCACCTGATTCCACCAGCGCTGCGCGGCGAGCAGTTCCGGATCCAGGTCGCTGGCGGGCTGCATGGCAACCAGATAGCTGCCGGCGGCCGCCGCGCTCATCAGCGCCGAAATGACCGAGGCCGCCTCACCGGTGTCGTCGATGAAGTTCAGGATGTCCACCATGACGATGCCCACCGGAGCGTCGAAGTCCAGCGTTTCCGCCGCCTCCGCGATGATCTTCTCCGGTTCCCTCGCGTCGGCGTCGATGTAGCTGGTGGAGCCTTCCGGCGAGGATGTCAGCAGCGCCCGGGCGTGGCTCAGCACGACGGGATCGTTGTCCACGTAGACGATCCGGGATTCCGGCGCGACCGACTGCGCCACCTCGTGCGTGTTGTTCTCGGTGGGCAGCCCGGTTCCTATGTCGAGGAACTGCCGCAGGCCGGCCTCGGCGGCTAGGTAGCGGACCGCGCGCTGCAGGAACGCCCGCGTCGCGGGCGCGACCACGCCCATCACCGGAGCGGCCGCGACGAGCCCGTCGGCGGCCTTCCGGTCCGCGGCGAAGTTGTCCTTGCCGCCTATCAGGTAGTTCCAGACTCGCGCGACGTTCGGCACCCTAGAGTCGATACGTCTCGTTCGCGCGGATGCATCCGTCATGCGCGTCACGTCCCCATCGTCCAACGGGACCACAGCGTACGCCCCGTGCCGTCCCGCGCGCCATCCCGCTGCCGCCCGGGCGTGTCGGGGGTTTCCCGCCGGGTGCGACAATGCTCCGGTGAGCGTTGTCACCGGGCTGGACGCTCGCCGTGGCGGGTGGGTGGCCGTGACACTTCGCGACCGCCGTTTTGATGGCATATTTAGGTATTTGTCGTTGGCTACGGTGCTGCGCGGACCGGGCGTGACCGGGATCGACATGCCACTCGGGTTCGGCGTCGGGGGGTGGCGCCGTTGCGACGGCGAGGCGCGGGCGCTGCTCGGGCCGCGGCGGTCGTCGGTGTTCGCGATCCCGCCGCGGCCGGTGTGGTCGTGCGCCTCCTACCAGGAGGCCAACCAGCTCTGCCGCGAGCTCACCGGGCAGGGGCTCAGCGCGCAGGCCTGGGGATTGCGGGTGAAGCTGCTCGAGGCGAACGAGCACCGGTCGCGGCTGGGGCTGCTGGAGGTGCATCCCGAGCTGTCGTTCGCGGCGATGGCGGGGGCGCCGCTGCCGGCCAGCAAGCACGTTCCCGCCGGGCGGGAACTGCGGCTGTCGCTGCTGGAGTCGGCCGGGATCGTGCTGCCCGCCGACGCCCGCGACATCGATACGATCGACGCCGCGGCGGTAGCGTGGAGCGCGGCCAGGATCGCCGATGGGTCGGCGATCACGCTGCCGGACCCACCCGATCATGACGCGGCGGGACTCGAGATCGCGATCAGGTACTAGCGATCGGTAGTGTAGGCGCATTCGTGAGGCTGGGAACATCGGGAGGGACTTGTGGCGACGATCGCCATCTTCGGCGGCACCGGCTATGCCGGTGGTCACATCAAGGAAGAGGCGCTGCGCCGCGGTCACCTGGTGATCTCGGTCAGCCGGAAGGATTCCGGCACTCCGGACAGGCCTGACCTGATCCAGCGGACCGGGAACATCCACGACCCCGCGTTCGTCGACCAGGTGGCGGCCGAGTCCGACGTGGTAGTCGTCGCCGTGCGGGCCGGGGCGCAGGACGGCGTGCGGCTGGTGGACGCGGTCCCCTCCCTCGCCGCCTCGGCCGCCGCGCACTCGACGCGGCTGGGCGTGGTTGGCGGCGCCGGATCGCTGCTGATCACAGCGGGCGGACCGCGGGTCGTCGACATGCCCGATTTTCCGGACGCGCACAAGGGCGAGGCGCTCGGCCAGGCTGACGTGCTGACCGCGCTTGAGCAGACCCCGGCGGACGTCGACTGGTTCTACGTGAGCCCGGCGGCGGGCTTCGGCTCGTACAACCCTGGCGAGTACACCGGCCAGTACCGGATTGGCGGCGACGTTCTGATTGGCGACGCGAACGGGACCTCGTTCATTTCCGGCGCCGACTACGCGAAGGCGTTCGTCGACGAGATCGAGCAGCTGGCACACCGGCGGGTCAGGCTCAGCGTCGCGTACTGACTCGGGAGAATACGGGAGCGCCATCGTTGGTTGAACCGGGAAACGTCGACAAACCAGACAGGAGCCTGCCGTGGAGCGCAAGCAGCTGATCCCCGGGCCGGACCACCCGATTACCGTCGAGCCCGCCGATGTCCGCGTCGTGGTGAGCGCGGGCTCGTCAGTGGTGGCGGACACCGCCAAGGCACTGGTGCTGCGTGAGGCCAGCTATCCCCCGGCTTACTACGTGCCGCTAGCGGACGTCGATGAGGCGCTGCTGCGGCCCAGCCAGACGCAGACCTACTGCCCGTACAAGGGCGATGCGAGCTATTACAGCGTGGCCGGTCCCGACGGCGAGATCACCGACGCGGTGTGGACCTACGTCACGCCGTATGACGCCGTCGCCGAGATCGCCGGCTACGTCGCCTTCTACCCCGACCGAGTATCGATCACCACCAAGTAACCGGCCCGCGTACGGGCCGGCCCCCGCACGCCGCACGCCGCACGCCGAAATATCCGTCATGTCGGGTTTTGCCCGCGTAGGGTGACCCCAGCGGTGGGCCATCGATAGCGCCCTAGGCCCTTCGATGGGACATCGCTGGGGTCGCCGAGAAGGGGTCGCGGAGAGGGGCTCACCGGGCCGACGAGGCTCATGTGCGTATCGTTGTACCGGTCGCGCCGGTCAGGGCTGCAGCAGGACTTTGATGGCGCGGCGTTCGTCCATGGCTCGGTAAGCCTCGGCGACGTCCTTCAGCGGCAGCGTCAGGTCGAACACCTGGCCCGGGTCGATCCGGCCGTCCAGCACCCGGTCGATGAGATCGGGCAGGAACCGCCGCCCCGGGTCAGGGCCGCCGCGCAGCCCGACGTGGGAGTAGAACAGTTCCTCGCCGTTGATCTGCACGCCGTGCGGGACCCCGACGAAACCGACGTTGCCGCCGGGGCGGGTGGAGTGCAGAGCCTGCTGCATGGACTCTGAGGTTCCGACGCATTCCAGCACCGAGTCAGCCCCTACTCCTTCGGTCATCTCCCTGATCGCGGCGGCGCCGTCATCGCCGCGCTCGGTCACGATGTCGGTGGCGCCGAACTCGAGCGCGAGCTTCTGCCGCGACTCGTGGCGGCTCATGACGATGATCCGCCCGGCGCCGAGTTCCCGGGCGGCGATGACGCCGCACAGCCCGACCGCGCCATCGCCGACCACGGCGACCGCGGACCCGGGCTTGACCTCGGCCGCCACTGCCGCCCACCAGCCGGTGCTCATCACGTCGGACAGCGCGAGCAGGCTGGGGATGAACTCGGCCGCTGGCGGGGCGGTGGTGGCGACCAGGGTGCCGTCGGCTAGCGGGACGCGGACCGCCTCGGCCTGGCAGCCGCCGACGAACTCGCGGTGCACGCACGACGACTCGTATCCGGCCCGGCAGTTGGGGCAGGTCCCGTCGGAGGCGAAGAACGAGCCGATCACGAACTGACCGGGTTTGACCGAGCTGACCTCGGCGCCCACCTCTTGGACGACGCCGGCGTACTCATGCCCCATCGGGGTGGGCTGAGTGACGGGGTTGATGCCGCGGTAGTCCCACAGGTCGGACCCGCACACACAGGTCGCGGCGAGCTTGATGACCGCGTCGGTCGGGTTGATGATCTCCGGGGCCGGGCGCTCCTCTAGCCGCACGTCCCCGGGAGCGTACATGACAGCTCCACGCATGATGACTCCTTAGTTGCGGGTGGTTCAACCGCGGGTGCTCACGCGCGGACCGTTGTATTCAGCGTCCGTCACGTGCTCCAGCCAGGTGTTCTCCGGGGCGCCGTCCGGGCCCGGGTACTCCCAGAGGGCCAGGTGGATCATGAACCGGTCGGGCGCGGCGCCGTGCCAGTGCTCCTCCCCGGGTGGCGTGTAGATGATGTCGCCGGGATGCGCCTCGACGAGGTCGCCGCCGCGGGACTGGATCAGCGCGATGCCCTCGACGATGTAAAGCGTCTGCCCAAGGCCGTGTGAATGCCAGGCGGTCCGTGCTCCGGGGGCGAACTTAACCATGTTCGCTCGCGTGCGGGACGGCTCCTCACCCCGGTAGATGACGTCGAACCAGACATCACCGGCGAACATCTCGGCAGGGCCTCTGCCGGTTTGCGGTTGCTTGAGCAATTCCATTACTGATCTCTCCTTTCGCTTAGCTGGCCTGAAAGACGTTCTTCGCCACCGCCATCGCGGCCATGGCCTTCGGCCATCCCGCGTAGAACGCCAGATGGGTGATCGCCTCAATCAGCTCCTGCTCCGTTAGCCCGTTCTGCTTCGCGTAGTCGAGGTGAAAGACGAGCTGGTCCGTGTTGCCGCTGGTAACCAGGCTCGCCACCGTCACCAGGCTGCGGTCCCGCGGCGACAGCTCCTTGCGCTTCCAGACCTGCCCGAACAGCACATCGTCGGTAAAGCCCACCAGGGCGGGCGCGAAGTCGCCGAACATTTTGGCGGCGCCTGACGGCTCCCTGTCTTCCGGCATTGTTCATACCCCTTTCAGTGCATTATTAATTACTCTAAGTAATCGCGGGAATGCGTTACTTTCCCGGTTAGGACCAGTACCCAGGAAACCCAGGGTGACCTAGCTGAGGGAGGTCCGGTTAGTCCCGGTACTGGCGGCGCTAGCGGGCGTGCTCATCGCTGGCGGCGCCCTGACTCGGGCTCGGGCTGGGGGTGGCGGCCCAGCTGGCGAGCAGCTTCAGTGCATCCTCTGACGGTGAGCCCGGTTCCGCGGTGTAACAGGTCATCGTGAGG
This sequence comes from uncultured Actinomycetota bacterium, assembly GCA_963743085.1. Classification (GTDB taxonomy): domain Bacteria; phylum Actinomycetota; class Actinomycetes; order Streptosporangiales; family Streptosporangiaceae; genus JBEKHI01. The sequence continues at coordinate 353,789 of CAVUOU010000051.1, read as the reverse complement.
TGCTGGTCTTCGCGGGTGGGAAGCGGCATCGCGTCGAAGTCGACGTCCAGGAGACCGACGACCGGGTGCCGGAAGTGCTTGGTCCCGGTCTGGTGCAGCCGGACGTCGTGCTCGGCCCACCTGCTGCGGAACTGTTCGCTGCGGGTCGCGAGTTCGCCGACCAGGTCGGTTAGTTCGCGGTCGTAGGGATCGCGGCCGGCTTCGGTGCGCAGCAGCGCGACGGTGAAGTGGGCGACTTCGTCCCAGCCCGGGTAGAAGTCCCGGGAGACCGGGTCGAGGAAGCAGAACCGGGCCAAGTTCGCGGGGCGGGCGGGGTCATCGAACACCGGCGAGTACAGGGCCCGGCCGAGCGGGTTGACCGCGAGCACGTCGAGACGCCCGTTGCGCACGAACGCCGGGGTGCCCGTCATCGACTCCAGGATGCGCAGCACGCTTGGCCGCACGGTCTGCTGGGTCCGGCGCCCCGGCGACCGGGATGGCCTGGCCGCCCGGGCGAGGTCGAACAGGTGCAGTCGCTCAGCCTCATCAAGCTGCAGGGCACCGGCCACCGCGGAGAGGACCTCGTCGGAGACGCCGCTGATGTGCCCCTTCTCCAGGCGCACGTACCACTCAGTGCTCACGCCGGCCAGGACGGCGACCTCTTCCCGCCGCAGACCGGGCACGCGACGGCGCCCGCCGCCCCGCTGCAGTCCTGCCTGCTCCGGGGTGATCTTGGCGCGCCGCGTGGACAGGAACTCGCGGATCTCAGCTCTGTTGTCCACACCATCAACGGTACGTCGAGTCATCGTAGGCAGGGGGGTTGAGATAGGACCCCTATAGCCAGCGCGATCACGGGTTACCTGGAGGACACGAGGGAAATATCGCTAGCGGCCGACCCCTAGGTCGTGAGTGCCGCGATTAACACCTAAAAGGAGTATTTAGCATCATGGAGTACCGCAAGCTTGGCAACAGCGGTGCGCTGGTGTCGACCCTGGCACTGGGCACGATGAACTTCGGGACCCCGGAGACGCCCGAGGCCGAGGCGTTCACCCAGCTAGATGCCTTCATCGAGGCGGGCGGCAACCTGATCGACAGCGCGGATGTCTACAACGGCGGTGTCGCGGAGGAAACGGTGGGCCGGTGGCTGACGGCCCGCCCGCGCGAGGTCACCGACCGGGCAGTCATCGCCACCAAGGGCCGGACCCGGACCGGCACCGACGTAAACGACGCGGGCACGTCGCGGCGGCACCTGGACCGGGCGCTGGACACGTCGCTGCGCCGGCTCGGCACCGACACCATCGACCTGTACCAGCTCCACGCGTGGGACCCGCTGACCCCCATCGAGGAGACCCTCGCGTTCCTCGATTCCGCCGTCCGCGCGGGCAAGATCCGCTACGCGGGCCTGTCGAACTTCACCGGATGGCAGCTCCAGCTCGCGGTCTCGACCGCACAAGCAAGCGGCTATCCGGTCCCCGTGACCCTGCAGGCGCAGTACAACCTCATCACCCGCGAGACCGAGTGGGAGATGATACCGGCGGCGCTGCACAACGGGCTCGGCATCCTTTCCTGGTCACCGCTGGCCAGCGGCTTCCTGACCGGCAAGTACTCGCGAGGTGAAACTCGGCCGACCGACACGCGCGCGGGCCAGGACCACGCCCTGTACCAGTACACCTCGTCCAACTACGAGAACTCCGACCGGACCTGGAACGCGGTCGACGCCGTAGAGCGGGTGGCCAAGGAGACCGGACTTTCGCCCGTACAGGTCGCGCTGGGCTGGGTCACCAGCCAGCCTGGCGTCACCTCCGCCATCGTCGGCGCCCGCAACACCCAGCAGCTGGCCGGCAATCTCGCCGCCGCCGACCTGCGGCTGGACGCTGACGCGCTAGCCACGCTCGACGCCGCGAGTGACCCGAAGCCCGCCCCCTATCCCTATGGCCCGTTCGGCTCAGCCCAGCGCGACCGGGTCGCCGACGGCCCCGAGGCACTCGGCCAACTGGTGCAGGCCCACGCTCGTAGCTAGGAGACCACGATGGAGTACACCCGCCTCGGTAACACCGGCCTGAAAGTGAGCCGTCTCGCGCTGGGCTGCATGAGCTACGGCGACAACACGACCGCCGGCGCGCACCGCTGGGCCCTGGACGACGACGCGGCCCAACCGTTTTTCCGCCAGGCCATCGAGGCGGGCATCACCTTCTGGGACACGGCGAACGTATACCAGCAAGGCACCTCGGAGGAACTGGTCGGCCGCGCCATCAACCGGTACTCGCGGCGCGAGAACATCGTTCTGGCGACGAAGGTGTACGGCAAGATGCACGACGGGCCCGGTGGGCAAGGCCTGTCCCGCAAGGCGATCCTCGAGCAGGTCGACGCCTCTCTGGCCCGGCTCGGGACCGACTACATCGACCTGTACCAGATCCACCGCTTCGATCCGGAGGCTCCGGTCGAGGAGACGATGGAGGCCCTGCACGACGTCGTCAAGGCGGGCAAGGTCCGCTATATGGGTGCCTCGTCCATGTTCGCCTGGCAGTTCGCCAAGCTCCAGCAGACGGCCGCCCTCGGCGGCTGGACCCGGTTCGTGGCGATGCAGAACCAGTACAACCTGCTCAGGCGCCAGGAAGATCTCGAACTGCTGCCCATGTGCGCCGACATGGGCGTGGGCGTCAACGCCGTCCAGAAAGTCGCCGCGGCCCGTGGCGTCAGCATGGCCCAGGTCGCGCTGGCGTGGGTGCTCGGCAACCCCGTCATCACCGCCCCGATCATCGGAGCAACTAAACCGCATCACCTGACCGAAGCCATCGCGACCCTTGACCTGCACCTGGATGACGACGAGATCCGCGCGCTACAGGAGCCGTACACCCCCCACGGGCCGTCCTGGTTCTAGCGGGGCACGGGTCAGGCGACCCGGAACGGTGCGCCGGTGACCTTTTCCGACACGCTGGTGCGGTCCAGGTACGGGGTGATGCCACCCAGGTGGAACGGCCAGCCGGCGCCGAGGATCATGCACAGGTCGATGTCCTCTGGCGCGGCGACGACTCCCTCGTCGAGCATCAGCCGGATCTCCTCGGCCAGGCCCTCAAGGGCGCGCTGCAGCACCTGCTCCCCCGTCGACGGGTTATCCCCGCCGTCGAGCAGCTTGGCGACCTCCGGGTCCACCGCGAAGTCCGGGCCGTACACGCTCGTCTTGCCCGCCTCGACCAGCGCGCGCAGCTTCGGCGAGACGGCGAACCGGTCGGGGTACGCGGTGTGCATGGTCTCCGCCACGTGCAGCGCGATCGCCGGGCCAACGAGCTGCAGCAGCAGGAACGGCGGCATCGGCAGGCCGAGCGGGTCAGCCGCGTGTTCTGCGACCTCGAATGGCGTGCCCTCGTCGACCGAGCCGGTGATCTCACCGAGGAACCTGGTGAGCAGCCGGTTCACGACGAAGGCCGGCGAGTCCTTGACGATCACGCAGTTCTTCTTGAGCTGCTTACCGACCGACAGCGCCGTCGCGAGCGACGCATCGTCGGTGGCGGTGCCGCGCACCACCTCGACCAGCGGCAGCACCGCGACCGGGTTGAAGAAGTGGAAGCCGACGACCCGCTCAGGGTGCTTGAGACCCTCGGCCATCGCCGACACCGACAGCGAGGATGTGTTGGTGGCCAGCACGCACTCCGGGCTGATGATCGCCTCGGCCTCGGCGAACACCTTCCGCTTGACGTCCAGGTCCTCGAAGACGGCCTCGATGACCCAGTCCGCGTCGGCGAACCCGTCCTTGGCAGCGTCACTGGAGGATGGCGAACCGGTGACCAGCGCGGTGAGCCGTGACGCCTCGTCGGCGGAGATGCGGCCCTTGGCGGCGAGCTTGGCGATCTCGCCGTGCGCGTACCCAACGCCGTGCCGCACCCGCTCCTCGTCAAGGTCGGTGAGCAGGACGGGCACCTTGAGCCTGCGGGCGAACAGCAGCCCGATCTGCGCGGCCATCAGCCCGGCGCCGATGATCCCGACCTTCGTGACCGGCCGCGCGAGTCTCTTGTCGGGCGCCCCGGCAGGCTTACGCGCCCGCTTTTGAACAAGTTCAAAAGCGTAGACGCTGGCGTGGAACTCGCCACTGAGCAGCAAGTCCGCCAGCGCGTCATTTTCGGCGGCGAACGCCTCGTCACGGCTGCGGGTCTTCGCGCCGGCGACCAGATCGATGGCCTTGTACGGAGCGGGCGCGGCGCCGTGCAGCTTGCCGTCGGCGAAGAACCTGGCCGCGTTGACGGCAGCGTCCCAGTCGTCGCCACTGTGGTCCGTGCGTTCGACGACGACGCTGCCTTCGAGGACGCTCGTGGCCCAGGCCAGCGACTCCTCGAGGAAATCCGCGGGCTCGAACATGACGTCCGCGATCCCGAGGTCAAAGGCCTGCGGGCCGCGCAGCATCCGGTTCTGGCTGAGCGGGTTCTCGATGATCACCTTCAACGCGTTGGCCGGGCCAATCAGCCGCGGCAGCAGGTAAGCGCCGCCCCAGCCGGGCACCAGGCCCAGCGCGCCCTCCGGCAGCGCGATCGCCGGAATACCCGAGGAGATCGTCCGGTAGGTGCAGTGCAACGCGACCTCGAGGCCGCCGCCCAGCGCCGCGCCGTTGACGAGCCCGAAGCTCGGGACTCGCAGCTCACCCAGCCGCCGGAACACCTTGTGGCCGAGCCGCGCGATGGCTAGCGCCGCGTCGCGGTCCCGTACCCGAGCGGCGCCGGTCAGGTCGGCGCCCGCCGCGAAGATGAACGGCTTGCCGGTGATCGCGACGGCCGCGAGGTCGGTGCGGTCGGCGACGGCGTCCAGCGCTTTGTCCAGCTCAAGCAGGCTGGCCACGCCGAACGTGTTGGGCCTGGTGTGGTCGAGCCCGTTGTCCAGCGTGATCAGCGCGATCGGGCCGGCGCTGGTGGCCACGTCCCTGACGAAGGCCTTGGTGACGACTTCGTCGGGGGAAAGGTCGGTTACCGAAGTCATGAGTCCACTCGCTCCCACAGCACTGTTCCGCCCATGCCCATGCCTACACACATCGTGGTCATCCCGTAGCGGACCTCAGGGTGCTCCGCGAGTTCGGCGGCGAGCTGGATCATCAGCCGCACGCCGCTGGAGGCCAGCGGGTGGCCGAGCGCGATGGCCCCGCCCCACGGGTTCACTCGGGGGTCGTCGTCGTCGATCTTGAAGTGATCGAGGAAGGCGAGCACCTGGACGGCGAACGCCTCGTTGATCTCGATCAGCCCGATGTCGTCCATGGTCAGGTTGTTCCTGGCCAGCAGCTTCTCGGTCGCGGGGACCGGGCCGATGCCCATCACCTCGGGGTCCACGCCGGCGAAGGAGAAGTCGACCAGGCGCATCTTGGCGGTGAGGCCGAGTTCGGTGGCGGTCTCCTCGGCGGCGATGACGCAGCCCGTCGCCCCGTCGTTCAGTCCGGCCGCGTTACCCGCGGTCACCCGGCCGTGCGGGCGGAACGGGGTCTTCAGCCCGGCCAGCCCCTCCAGCGTGGTGTCCGGCCGTGGCGGTTCGTCGGTGGTGGCCAGGCCCCAGCCCTTCTCCGCGGAACGGATCGCCATCGGCACCAGGCCGGGCTGGATCTTGCCTGCCTGATACGCGGCCGCGACCTTGCGCTGGCTACCCAGCGCGTAGGCGTCGGCCCGCTCACGGCTGATCCCCGGGAACCGGTCGTGCAGGTTCTCCGCGGTCTGGCCCATGACCAGGGCGGAGGTATCCACGATCTTCTCGGAGATGAACCGGGGGTTCGGATCGACGCCCTCACCCATTGGGTGGTGTCCCATGTGCTCGACACCGCCAGCGATCGCGATGTCCGCCGCGCCCAGGGCCACGGTGCCGGAAACGGTCGTGACCGCCGTCATGGCACCCGCGCACATCCGGTCGATGGCGAATCCAGGAACGCTCTTGGGCAACCCGGCCAGGACGGCGGCGCTGCGGCCGATCGTCAGCCCTTGGTCGCCAATCTGAGTGGTCGCGGCGACGGCGACCTCACCGATGCGCTCCGGCGGTAGGCCGGGATTGCGCCTTAGCAGCTCGCGGATGACCCGGACTACCAGGTCGTCTGCCCGTGTCTCAGCATAAATACCTTTAGGTCCGGCTTTGCCGAACGGCGTCCGCACACCGTCTACGAAGACCACATCTCGTGCCCGCATACCTACATGCTACTCGCCAGTAACTAAGGCCGCCACTCGGGATCACCGGATCGCCACGCTTGACCTTTCCGCTGCGTCAACTTCTATCGTCGTTGACGAGGCCGGAGAAACCGGCCCAGTTGATGGGAGACGGTCATGGCCTGGTCGATCGCGGAGGTGGCCCGGATGTCCGGGGTGACGTCGCGGACGCTGCGGCACTACGACCAGATCGGGTTGCTGCCGCCGGCCTGGATCGCCAGCAACGGCTATCGCCACTACGAGGAAGACGACCTGCTGCGCTTGCAGCAGATCCTGGTGCTGCGCGAGCTGGGCCTCGGACTGACCGAGATCGCCGGCATCCTGGACCACCAGGCCGATCAGGCAGCGGCGCTCCGCACGCACCACAAGCGGCTGGTGGCGGAACGGGACCGGCTCGCCACCCTGGCGAGGACCGTCGAGCGCACCATCGCTGAACTAGAGGAAAAGAAGGACGGCGCAGACATGCCGAAGATCAGCAAGCCAGAGAACCTGTTCGAGGGCTTCGACCTCTCGCAGTATGACACGGAGGCCCGCGAGCGCTGGCTGGCGCAGTGGGAGCAGTCCCAGCAGTTCGTGGCCACCCTCACTCCGCAGGATCACGAGCGCATGCAACGGGAGACCACCGCGCAGATGATTCGGATGGCCGAGCTCATGGCCGCGGGGTCACCGCCCGACCACCCAAACACGCTGGCCGAAGTCGACGCCCATTACCAGGGCGTGTGCCGGTTCTGGACGCCCAGCGCGGCCGCGTACCAGGGGCTGGGCCTGACCTACGTCGAAGACCCGCGGTTCAAGGCGGCCTATGACAAGATCGTCGTCGGCCTGGCCGAGTACCAGCGTGATGCGATGGCCGCGTACGCCGACGCGCGACTGAGCTGAGCCCAAGCTCGCCGGTCAGGTCGCGCTTAGGGCCAGGTAAACGGCGAGCAGCGCGCAGGCGAGTGCGCAGCATGCCGCCGCCGTGAACGCTGGCCACCGGGTCGGCTGGGGCGCGCCAGGCGGCGGGTTCTCTTGCCGCACCGCCGACCGGTGCTGGGCCAGACCGGCGAGCGTCAGCAGCAGCCCTATGAGGGTCAAGAAGATCCCGAGCAACCCCGACAGCACCGCGAAACGCGAGTCCAGCCCGAACCTGGCCACCACGAAGCCGAGCCCGGCGAACGAGACCGCGGTGCGGAGCCACGCGAGCATGGTCCGGTTGCTCGCCAGCAAGTCACGCATCCTCGCGCTGTCGTCGCTGAAATTTCGGCCTGTGTCCAACGCCTGCCGTCCTCCGCTCGTAATACAGGTGCTCGTAATACAGGTGCTCGTAATACAGGTGCTCGTAATACCAGGCCGGCGTCGCGGACCGCGATAGCGACCTGGACCCGGTTGGTGACGCCCAGCTTGACCAGGACCCGGGAAACGTGCGCCTTAACCGTGGCCTCGCTCATGTAGAGCCGCGTTCCAATCTCGGCGTTGGAGTGACCACGGGCCACCTCGGTCGCGACCTCCAGTTCCCGTGGGGTCAGCTCGCGTAGCGTCGCGGCCTTCCGTTCCGGCCTGGGATCGCCGAATCGCTCCAGCAGGGTGCGAGTGACCGCCGGCGACAGCATGGCGTCCCCGGCCGCGACCAGCCGGATCGCCGCGGCGATGTCCGCCGGCGGGGTGTCCTTGAGCAGGAACCCGCCCGCGCCGGCCCGCAGCGCGCCAAACACGTATTCATCGAGATGAAAGGTGGTCAGCACGATCACCTGCGGTGGGTCCGGCAGTGCCCGGATCTTCCCGGTCGCCTCGATGCCGTCCATATCCGGCATCCGGATGTCCATCAGCACCACATCGGGCCGGCTGGCGGTTACCGCGGCCAGCGCCGCCGCGCCGTCCGGGGCCTCCCCGGTGACCCGCAAGTCGCCGGCGGCGGACAGGATCATCTTGAGCCCGGCGCGGACCAGCGGGTCATCGTCGGCCAGCAGCACGTCTAGCGTCATCGGGCGGGCTCCCATCGCAGCGCGGCCGACAGCACGAAGTCTCCGCCTGAGTCGGGTCCGTGGCTGAGGTTACCGCCCGCGACCGCGACCCGCTCCGCCAGCCCCACCAGGCCGGATCCGGCTCCCGGCAGCGCGGGTTCCCCATGCGACAGCGGCAGCTTGTTGCGGATAGTGATCCGCAACCCGTCGCCCGGGCGGCCAGACACCGAGACGGTCGCCGCCGTCCCCCTGGCGTGCTTGGTCACGTTGGCCAGTCCCTCGCGCACGATCCGGTAGGCGTCACGGCCAAGAGCGCCGGAAGCCTCCCGCGTATCGGGGACGTCCATCTCCAGCGCGACGCTGAGCCCGGCGCGCCGGTACTCGCCGACCAGATTCTCGATGGTCCCGAGCGTCGGCTGCGGCGCCCGCGGCGCCCCGCCCGCCTCGATGCTCAGCACGCCGATGACGTCGCGCAACTCGGTCAGCGCCCGCCGAGCGGTTTGCCTGATCAAGCCAGCCGTCTCGCGCACCGAATCCGCGCCCAGGTCAGGCCGGATCTCCAGCGCGCCCGCGTGCAGCGCGATCAGCGAGACCCGATGGGCCAGGACGTCGTGCATCTCGCCGGCGATCCGTGCGCGTTCGGTCAGCCGAGCCTGTTCCGCCGTAGCGTGCTGAGCGGCCTCCGCCTGCGCGACCCGCTCATGTAGAGACGCGATGAGCTGCCGCCGCGCCCGCAGGTACATGCCGAAGATCAGCATGACCGCGTACTCGGACGTCGACACCAGCCAGAACACCCAGAACGGGTAGCCGGGCCGCCAGATCAGGAAGTAGCCGACCATGGCGCCCTGGTGCAGCGCGGCGATGACGATCGCGGTCGTGGTGCGGCAGCGGATACCGGCGTTGCCGACGGCGATGAACGCCGCCACCCCCGATGACAGCGAGATCGCCACCGTCACCACGGTGAGCAGCCCGACGCCGGCCGGCCACCGGCGGCGAAATCCGATGGCGACGGTGGAGATAACCCCCGTCGTTATGTCATAAGGAATGCCTGGGCCAGCGCCCGCCAAGCGTCCCGCCCGGGTCGTAAGCAGCGCGATGCCGCCGCCGGCGGCGAGCAGGACGCACCCCACGTCGGCGCGATTCATGTCACCAGCCTAGAGTCCGGGGCGGCCGCGGCACATTCGACGAAAGTAGCGGGTTCTCGGTAAACGATCGGCCGATGCGGCAGGCGGCCCCGCGCCACGACGCTTGAGGCATGATCACGGCGACCGGCCTCACCAAACACTACGGACACCTCGCCGTAGTGGACAACGTCTCATTCCGCTGCGAGCCCGGAACCATTACCGGCTTCCTTGGCCAGAACGGCGCTGGCAAATCCACCACGCTACGCATGATCACCGGCCTGATCAGGCCCGATTCCGGGCAGTCGGCCATCGATGGTCAGCCGTTCGCCCGGCTGCCGAACCCGGCTCGCGTGGTCGGCACGCTGCTCGATGCCTCGGCGATGAACGTGGGGCGGACCGGGCGCACCACGTTGCGCATTGCCGCGGCCGTCACCGGCAGGCCGGCCAGCCGGGCCGATGAACTGCTCGAGCAGGTGGGACTGCGTGAGGTCGGGCGCCGGCGCGTCGGCACTTACTCACTCGGCATGCGGCAGCGGCTGGGCTTGGCGCTCGCGCTGATCGGCCAGCCCCGGATGCTGATTCTCGACGAGCCTGCCAACGGCCTGGATCCCCAGGGGATCGCCTGGATCCGCGGCCTGCTCCGCGATTTCGCCGGCCGCGGCGGCACGGTGCTGCTGTCCAGTCACCTGCTGCCGGAGATCCAGGTCATCGCCGACCACCTCATCATCATCTCCGGTGGCCGGGTCGCCGCCGCCGGGTCAGCGAGCGCGCTGCTCGCCAGTTCGTCGCTGGAAGACCTGTTCCTGTCCATCACCTCCGAAGGGGCGTCCGCCCGATGATTCCGTTCCGCACGCTGCTCACCGCCGAACTGCGCAAGACCGTCAGCACCCGGGCCGCGCGGGTGCTGCTCGCGGTCGCGCTGCTCGCCGCCATGGCGGCCGAGGCGATACCGCTGGTCTTCCCGCATTCCGTGACGCAAGACCACGCGTCCTACCTGACCTGGGCCGCGCTCGGGCTGTCCCGGCTGCTGCCCATCATGCTGATGATGGCGATGACCGCCGAGTGGAGCCAGCGCACGGCGCTCACCACGTTCACGCTGGAGCCTCGGCGGGGCCGGGTGCTGGCCGCCAAGGTGACGGCTGGGCTGCTCATCGCGGTCGCGTGCGGGATATTCGCGCTCGCCGTCGGCACGGTCACCGCCGGGCTCGCCCCGCACGTGACCGGTGGGGAAGACTGGGCGGCGGTCGCCGGGACAGCCCTGTTCGTGCTGCTCACCAGTGCGATCGGCATCGCCGTCGGTGCCGCGCTGCACAACACCGCGGCCGCGATTGTCACCTACTTCGCCGTGGCCGGCGCCGCGAGCCTGCTGATGATCCCGGCACTGGCGCGAGCGGGCGACTGGATCAACACCGGCCAGACGTTCGGCTGGGTGCTCGCGGGCCAGTGGACCGGCCACACCGCCCAGATCCTGGTCTCCGCCGCCTTGTGGATCGCTCTCCCGCTGACAATCGGCACCGCCAGAACCCTCCGCCGCGACGTCGTTCTGACGGTCAGTTGCTCTGGTATTGCTCGCCTCGCGCAGCCGAATGGACCGTTATATCCCTTGTGGGATTTTTCACGGGCAATTTGGTCGCCGGACAGGGGCCCCATACGTGGCTATTTCACTTGCCGTCCTGATCGAGGACTCAACTCCGGTAAAATCATTACAGAATACCATAATCACCCAACCCGGTCCCTTCCTCCTTCCACCCGGGATAAGGTTCAACCGCCGGATATGCCTCCGGCAATCGGCTTCTTCTTAGATCGGGGAAAGGCCGGGGTGTTTGGTGAGCTTCTATGGACGGGAATCGATTCTCAAGCGAGCCCGCGAGATGATCGTCGTTAACGACGATAACCACGTTTTGGTGAATTCAAGCAACTCGATATTGATAGTCGAGGGTTGCGGCGGGTCCGGCCGTTCCGAGCTGATCACCCAGATCGCCAGGCGATGGGCCGCCAGTGCGCCCACAGCGAAGCTGGACGCGCTGGCATTCAAGCGTCCCCCCGGCCAGAAGTCCGGGCCCACCGCCGTAACGGTTCTGATCGGTTCCGCGATGTACCAGTTCACCGACAGTGTTCCGGGTTACAAAGTCTCTTGGGACCGCATGTCTCTGATGCTGATCGCGATGGCTGGGCCCATCTCGGTGAACGCGCCAGACGGTGGGGAGCGGGAGATGCTCGCCCGGATGGCCAAAGCGTCTGGGGACCACAGGGTGCTTGAAGGCCTGTTGGGCTGGCTAATGAGCCTGCCGTTGAGTGTCCCGGTGCCCGCGGGGGCGGTGACTGTGGACGTGGGACCGATCGCCAAGTCGGTAACGGAGCAGGTAATCAAGGGCCTGAGCCGATCCATTCGGCACCCGGAACAGCGTCAGCAGTCGGCCTTGTCATGGTTCACGCCGCCGGGAGAAGAGGGAAACTGGCATGCTGCCGTGCGGGAGCTCATCCGGTACAGCCGTATCGCCGACGAGGCGGCCGGGGCGCAAGACTCGGCGCAGCGCCTGCAGGCAGACAGCCTCCTGATGAATGCGTTCCTCTGCGACCTGACAGAAAGTGCGGCCCGCTTGCGCCAGCGACCGAACAACTTCGTACTGCTGCTCGACAACGCGGATTGCCTGGCCGGCGAGGAACTGCTGGCGGCCGTCGCCAGGTCGCGCCGTGAGGTGTTCCGGGGACCTGCGCGCCTGGATCCACTGACCGTCATCGCAGCTGGCGGAAAGCCGCGGGTCCTGGACCAGGTTCTCGCTGGCGGCGGGGGACCGCAAGCCAGGCGTCGAGGACCGCACAGACGTGGTGCGGCTACGCCTGGATGACCTGTCCGCCTCGGAAATCGTCCAGCTCATGAGCGAGTACCCATGGGGCGCCACCGACATCGACCCGCCAGCGTACGTGGTCGCGCATCTGGTCTACCTGCTTACCGGCGGCCATTGTCTCGCCTCCAGGCTGGTGCTAAAGGAGCTTCAGCTTGACCCCGGTCTCGCTTCTGACCTGAACCGGCTTCTCGGTGCGCCAGCAGCAGGCCGGATCGAAGCGGCTAACCAGGCGGATGCGGCGAAAAGCACGCCGATCGGGATCGCGCAGCGCGTGCTGCACGTGATCGCGGCTGGCCTCACCCCGCACGGTGCCGCGTTGCCGGACTTCCTGCACGACCTGGTTTCGCTGTGCGCCGCGCGGCATCGCGATGAGGCGCGGCGGCTACGCGGACGGCTGCTTACGACAAGGGTCAATCGAGAGCAGCTGTTCTCTGACGTGCTGTGGTCGCACCCCACGCCAGACGGCCGCCTGGCCATGGTCCCCGTTGCGCGGCACCTGCTGCTGCGCGAACTGGCGGCCCGTCCCCAGTCGGTCGTCAGCTGGGAGTCCCTTTTCGAGTATCTGACCACAAAGCCGGACGAGGGGGACCGGCCCCGCGGTCACATCCTCTCCCCCGCCGACCCTGACGTTAACCGGGTCGACCGGCTGCATCACCTGCTCGCCCTCGGCATGGCGCCCACGGTGGCCGGCGAGATGGCCGCCCTGGTGGCATGTTGTCCTGAGGAAACCTGGCTGACCTGGCTTGACTCGATCACGGTCACCCCAGCTCCGCAGCGGCTGACCCCAGCGGGCCTGCCGGAGAAGGCCGCAGGCCTGCAGCGAAACGTGTTTCAGCTGGTCACTGCCCTTCAGCAGATCGCGGATCCGGGCCGGCACACCCAGGATCGCTTGCACGAGCTCTATTCGAAGGTCAGCTCCGCCTACATCAACATGACCGAGCACGCGCCCGCGCATTGGCAGATCATCGCCAATCGCGCCGAAAGCTTCCGGGCTCGCGCCAATCAGATCGCGTAAGCGGTCCACGTCGAGGGAGGTCCACTATGAGTACTGGGAGTTTTGGCGCGCCCTGGCCACCTGAGGGCGCTCCGCACGGGGGAGTTCTCAAGCGGATCTTCCGCAGCTGGTTCCCCAAAGACAGGTTCGGGAAGTCCCGGTGGTTCAGGTACAAAGGGTACGTCGTGCTAGGCGCTATCGTCGTCCTCGTACTTGGCGGGATCTTCTTCGCGCGGCCCGCGATCGCCCGCGCGCGCTGCGGCCAGTTCTCATTGTCGGCGCACATCTGGTACGACGGCGGCGAGTGCGTCGGGATCAGCGACGGGTCCTACACCTTCGGCCATCCAGTGATGACCACGATCGCGGACGCCAACCAGGACACCAATTGCCCGGCCCATTCGCGAGCCCAGACCGTCACCATCGGCGCGCTGGTCGCGCTCGGCGCGCTCAACGCGGGTGTGCGGGCTGACCATGAGCTTGAGGGATTCGCGGCCGCCGTTTGGCAGGCCAATCGCGCCAGCGGGGACCTCTCCTCGGAATGCCAGTACCGGATCCGCCTGCTCGTAGCGCAGATGGGGGCGAACGAGCAGGCCGCGGTCGATGACGCCCGTGATCTGGCATCATCCGGCGTGGTAGCCGTCGTCGGCATGGGCCTAAGCAGCCAGCAGTCCGCCGACGCCGCCACCGTCCTGAACGACGACAAGATCCCCATGGTCGCCGATGTGATCACCGGGGAAGGGTTCGACCAGGACGGATCGCAGACGGATGGAGCGGACTTCAGCGGCTGCCAGTCCGACAGCACCCTGCCCGGCGTCGGCCCGTACTGGCAGCAGCACTGGCAGTTCTTCTTCCGTATCGCCTACCGGGCCTCCACTCAGGTGAACGAGGCACTTGACTACACGCAGACTCTGCCCAGGTCCGGCAACTACTTCTTGGTCCGGCCAACCGAGACCAACGACCCCTATACCTGCAGCACGCTGCCGCTGCTGACTACCGGCCTCGCCGATGACAGAATTACCAGCGATCCGGTGAAGATTGACTTCGACACGGCCGTGCCCCAGCCAACCCAGGACTCCGCTGCCTCCGCGATCTGCCAGGCCAAGGGCTCCGTCACCATCTTTTACATAGCGCGGGACGTGTACCTGAGCTCTCTCCTGGCTGACATCATCGACGACAAGAACAACAACGAATGCATCCCGACCCAGATCACCGTGTTGAGCGAGTCCGACACCGCCCAGCTACGCGTCGTGTCACAGCTCTATGATCAGAGCCGCCAGGAGGTGCTGAAGTCCAAGTGGCTCGACGACCCGAACGCGTGGCTGCGGATCTACTACACACCGCTGGCTGACCCCAGTCTCATCGGCATCTCAGGCGAGCCTGTCCCGGCGGGCTATACCGACCTGACAACCGCGTTCACCGCGCTTCATATCTCCCCGCAGGATCTCGTAGATGGTTGGGCGATCATGGCGTACGACTCGGTCTCGGTCGTCGCCAGCGCCCTCGCGGCCCCGCCAGCCGGAATGCCATCCCCCGATGTCACCGGGCCCTACATCCAGGCACAGATCCAGGATCTCATGAGCTCGGTCTCCTCCCGCCCCGCACCAGGCGCAGACGGCCCGATCAGGTTCGACCGCAACGGTAACCGCGTCGGCTCCGGGCCCGGCGTTGTCCGTCTCTGCCCTCTGCAGCCAGGTGCCTCCGCTCCCCCGCAAACGGTCCAGCCATCCCCAGGCCAGCCCGGCACCTGTCCATCAGCATGACGCCACTCGCCTGAAACTCGTGAGCGCTCAGGCAGTACCCGGGGGTGTGGCCGCGAGTATGCGGGCGATGTTGCTGACAAAGCGGGGAAGCACGTCATGGTCACCCGCGCAGCGAGTCGGGTTGAGTTCTCCGATCGACAGCGCTCGCACCCGCGGATCTCGGGCCGCCGCCGTAAGCGCCTCGGCGACCTGGTTGAGGGTAGGTCCCGTGTTACGGCAATCGGTGTTCTCCGCCAGCGGAGCATCGATGAAGTCCAGGACGTCGACGTCGAGGTGAAGAGCGAGCGGCCCAGGAGGAAGCTGGCTGAGCGCGGCCAAGGCGGCGCCCGCCGGATCGGCGACGAGCGCCTGGCTGGTAGTGACGTGCAAGCTAAGCCGGTCCGGCTGCTCGCGCTCCCACTGCGAGGCCAGCCGCGGCTCGACCCCGAGCCAGGCCACTTGATCCGGCTCGAGCAACGGCCGTCGGCCGAACGCGTCGGCCAGGGTGTCCAGGCAGCTTGGCAGGGCAAGCGCGTGCGCCAGGCCCATCCAGTCCAGAGCCCCGTCGGTAGTGCTTTCTGGAGTGTTGAGGTCGTAATGACGGTCCACGTATAACAAGCCCGGCGCCCCGGTGCCTAGGCGCTGCAGCGCCGCCACCACCCCGAGCGCGACAGTGCAGTTCCCGCCGAGCACCAAGGCAATATCGCCACGCGCCAGCAGCGGGTAGACCCGGGACCGATTTTCAAGCACTACGGAGAGAACGTGTGGGCCGCGGTCAAGGCCCACCTCGACGCCGTCACCGAGCACGCGGCCGCCCCCGTCATAGCGAAATACACCGGCGTGCTGGGCGGTGCCGACATCGAGATCTTCACCAGGACCACAACGTTCGCGATTATGCAGTCGCTTCGCCTCGACCACGGCCCCAGCGGCCCGATCCATCCCTGACCGGGCTGGCGTTCAGCCGCGTTTTGCCAGGAACTCGCGGAGTTTCTCCAGCGGCCAGGTGTTGATTACGTCGTCGGGGGTGAGCCAGCCGCGCTGGGCTTGACCTACGCCGTACTTCATGTTGTCCAGATGTGGCACCGAGTGGGCGTCGGTGTCGATGGCGAACTTGACGCCGGCGTCGCGGGCGGCGCGGATGTGGTCGGACGGGAGGTCCAGGCGTTCGGGTGAGGCGTTGATCTCCAGGGCGGTGCCGGTCCGGGCGCAGGCGCGGAACAGCTCGGCTAGATCCACGTCTACCGGGGGCCTGCGCCCGAACTTGCGGGTCAGCGGGTGGCCGATGATGTTGACGTAGGGATTCTCACACGCCGTTATGAAACGAAAAGTCATGGCACGGCGGTCTAGGTCGAAGTGCGAGTGCACGGAGGCGACACGAATGTCGAACGCGGCGAGGAAGTCCCCGTCCCAGTCGACTGAGCCGTCGGGGGCGATGTTCAGCTCGGTGCCGTGCAGCAGCTCCATCGACGAGTTGAACATGTTCAACTCGGCACGCTGCGCGAGCATCTTCTCGTCGGTCATCCGTTGCATGACCAGGTTCGGCGCGTGGTCGGTGACCGCGTAGTAGGAGTAGCCGCGTCGTTCCGCCGCGTGGATCATTTCCGCCAGCGACGCCACGCCATCGGTGAGGTCAGTGTGGGTGTGCAGGTCACCGCGCAAATTCTCGACCGACACGAGCGACGGCAGCTTTCCGCGCAGCGCCGCCTCTACCTCGCCGGTGTCCTCGCGCATCGGCGGCGGCACCCACTGCATGCCGAGCGCGGCGTACACCTCCTCCTCGGTGCGGGAGACGATCAGCTCCTCGCCGCGGAACAGGCCGTACTCCGACAGCTTCATGCCGCCGCGTACCGCGAGGGCGCGGACCGCGACGTTGTGCGCCTGAGAGCCGGTGAAGTACTGCTGGGCCGCGCCCCACACATCGGGCTCGATGACCCGCAGGTCAGCCGACAGGCCGCTGGCGGTTCTGATGGTGGTCTTGGTCGGACCGCTGACCACCACCTCGGTGGCGTGCTCGATGAACCTCGCCACGACCGGCGCCGGTTCGGTCGTGGCGGCGAGGATGTCGATGTCGCCGATGGTCTCCCGCCAGCGGCGCAGCGAGCCGGCGTAGGAACAGCGTTCCGTCAGCGGCGTCAGTGCGTCCACGAGTTCCGTCGCGACTGGGAGCGCGACGTTCAGCGTGACGCGGTCGTCGTTCAGCACCGACAGACCTCGTAGGATGCGCTCTTCGCTCTTAACCCCGAAGCCGTCTAGGCCGCGGAGCTTGCCCGCCTTGATGGCCTCGGCCAGCTGGCTGGCATCGGTGATGCCGAGCTCGCGGTTCAGCTGGAGCGCGCGGCGCGGCCCGAGGCCCGGCACCTTGGTCAGCTCCAGTACCCCCGGCGGTACCTGGGCCCGGAGTTCCTCGAGCGCCGCCATCGACCCGGTGTCGCGGAATTCGGCGATTTTCGCGGCGATCGACTTCCCGACGCCGGGAACGCGCCGCAGTTCCGCGTCGGTCATAGCGGACACTTCGGACGGCTGTCCGGCTACCGACTTGGCCGCGCGCTCGTAGTTCCGCACCCGGAACGGGTCTCCCCCGGTGATGACGGTCAGCTCCGCGTACTCCCGCAGCAGCGCCGCCACGGCCTCGTTCATACCGGCCAGAGTACCGAGCGTCAGCGGGCGGGAAACCGCTCGGCCGGGAACTTCTTCGGATGGCTCGCCTCGAGCAGCGCTTTCGGGTCGGAGACGAACAGCTCGAACGAGGCATATCGGAACGCCTTCCGGCGGCTTGCGGCCCGGGCTTTGCTGGGCAGTGTGACACCGACCAGCTAAGAGTGTGGGTAATGCAGCACCGACCAGGAAAGGGCCGCCGGGACGCCGGTGACCAGGAACCTGGCGGCTCAGCCCCAGACTTCGTGGGCGGTTTCCACGATGAGCTCGAGCTTGGCGCGCTCTTGGTCGAGGGTGAGCGCGTTGCCCTCGACCGTCGAGGAGAAGCCGCACTGGCCGGATAGGCAGATCTGGTCGAGCGGGACGTACTTGGACGCCTCTTCGATCCGGCGCTTCAGGGTGTCCTTGGACTCCAATTCCGGCCGCTTGGTGGTGACCAGCCCGAGGACGACCTGCTTCCCCTTCGGCACGAAACGGAGCGGCGAAAACCCGCCGGAACGCTCGTCGTCGTACTCCAGGAAGAAGCCGTCCACGTCCAGCGACGAGAACAGCGCCTCGGCCACGAAGTCGTAGCCACCGGACGCCGCCCACGAGGACCGGAAGTTGCCACGGCACAGGTGGGTGGTGATCGCCATTCCGGCCGGGCGCCCGGCCACCGCCGCGTTGATCTGCTTGATGTAGCGCAGGTGCAGGTGATCGGCGTCCTCGCCGCGGGAGGCGATCTCGGCCCGCTGGGCCGGGTCGTTCAGGTAGGCGAGGGAGGTGTCGTCGAACTGCAGGTAGGTGCAGCCGAGCGCCCCCACCCTGGCCACCTGATCGGCGTAGGCGGCGGCCAGGTCGGACCAGAACTCCTCGATGTCCGGGTAGATCGCCGGGTCGATGGACGCGGGGCCGCCGCGGTAGTGGACCATGTTCGGCGACGGGATGGTGAGCTTCGGCACGGCGGTGGTGACGTGATCCCGGAGGAAGGTGAACGCGTCGGCGAAGATCGTCTCGTCAATGTGGATCTTGCCGTCAACCTTGATCGACGCCGGCGTCCACTCAATGTCACCGTTCGCGTTGTGGAACTTCACCGCCAGCTGACCGGGCGCCTTCGACACGCCGCCCAGGGCGTAGATGAAGTCCATGTGCCAGGTGGCGCGGCGGAACTCGCCGTCGGTGGCCGACTGCAGCCCCACCGACTCCTGGAGCTGGATCGCGTCCAGGATCGCCGCGTCCTCGACCGCCCGCAGCTCATCCGCGCCGATGGAACCCGCCGCGAAATCAGCCCGGGCCTGGTGCAATACCGGCGGGCGTAGCAGGCTTCCTACGTGGTCGGCGCGGAATGGGGGGCTGGTACGCATGCGGCATCCTCGCTGCTCACAGGGGTGGACTGGCCCCGCTGGCTAGTCCAGATACGCAGCGAGACTAGCAGCATCGCGACAAAAGCCGCCATTCCCACGAGGATGTAGATGTTCCCGGTGATCAGCGTCAGGCCGTGGAAGTGATACTCCACGTAGTACGGCTGGTCCCCGCGAGCCAGGTACTCCGATGGCTGGGTATTCGGCGCCAGCCAGAGCAGGCCGAAGGAATCCTTGCCCAGGTGCATGATCCTCTGGAACCAGTGGTCCGGCCAGGCCCAGAACGCCACCAGCAGCACGGCGGCGGCCCCGAAGCAGGCCAGCGCCCGCAGCCGGAAAGCGTCGGCGAACCGCAGCCCGTAGAACACGAGGGTGGCGACGGCCGGGGCGGCCCATACCCAGTGGTGGTCCCAGGAGATCGGCGAGACCAGCAGGCCGGTCAGCGCGGCGGTGAGGATGGCTGGGACCTGGTACCCGGCGCGGTCCACGATGGCGGCGGCGACCACGCCGAGGATCAGCGCGACGGCGGCGGCGGCCAGCCAGAGGTGGTGACCGGCGGCGATCGAGCCGGACAGCCGGACGATCAAGCCCTGCAGCGACTGGTTGCCGGTCCAGCCGATGAACCCGGTCCGGGACCCGGAGCCGGAGATCACGTTGAGCTTGACCCACCACCAGAACGAGTCCTTGGGCAGTACCGCGAAGCCGATCAGCACGGTGGCGACGAAGCCAACGATGACGCCGATGCCCTCCCGGTACCGGCGCGACAGCAGCAGGTACGGCGCGAAGACCAGCGGGATGAGCTTGATGCCCGCCGCGAGACCGGTCCCCCAGCCCTTCCACCATCGCGGCTTGCCACCGCGGTAGGTGTCCGGCTGGGTGAGGTCCCACATGATCAGCGCCATCAGGAACAGGTTGACCTGCCCCAGGTACATGGTGCGCAGCACCGGCTGCAGCCAGAGCGTGACCGCGGCGGCCAGCAGGGCCGCGCCCGCCTTGACCCGGCGATCGGAGATGCCCAGCCCGCGGAAAGTGAACCACAGCGCGGTCACCAGCATGATGACGTTGAACGCCTGCGACAGGTCGGGGGCGATCTTCCACGGCACCAGCGAGGCCAGCACGAACGCCACGGCGGCGAACGGCGTGTAGGTGAACTTCAGCTGCAGCGAGGTGGAGCCGCCCCATTGATAGAGCGGATACTGCAGCGCGCCGTTGTAGGGCGACGTGTGCCGCGCGATCTTGCCGCCGTCCAGGTAGACACCCAGGTCCACCGGGTCCTGGGTGTAAATCGCCGAATGCGTCAGGGCGTAATGCAGCCACAAACCGGCGGTGACCACAAATGCTGCGATCCCGACGGTCAGCAGCTGGCGGGTTGACAAACGCGGATACACGGCGCCTACCTTAGTGCACAGTGGCCCGCTATGCGCCGCGAAGCGCCGGCGCCACCCACTGCCCACCCGGCAGACAGGCGGGGCATACTGGTGGGCATGTCCACCGCCACAACCTCCACGACGAACCGCCAGGATGCCCGGCAGGCGGGGCGGATCAGCCGGGCCAGCTTCGGCCTCGTCATGATGCTCATCATTCAGTTCGTGCTCGGAACGGCGTACAACCTCTGGGGCAAGATGCCGTCGTCGGGCAAGTCCATCGGCATGTTCTCCAGCCCGCTGCTGGCGATCCACGTCATCTTCGGCATCCTGATCATCCTGGCCGCCATCGACCTGCTGGTGCGCGCCATCCGCGCGGCGGAACGGGGACCCATCATCACCTCGGTGATCGGGCTGGTCGCGCTGCTCGCCGCCGCGGGCACCGGAACGGCGTTCCTTAAGGCCGGCGCCAACGGCGCCTCGTTCACGATGGCGCTGGCGACCGGGATCGCGCTGGCCGCCTACGTGATGAACCTGCGGGCGCCGCGAGCGTGAGCGGCGTCGGGCAGCTTGTCACCAGCGGACCGCTGATCTTCGCCATCCCGGTGGCCGCGGCGGCCGGGGCGGTCACGTTCCTGTCGCCGTGCTGCCTGCCGCTGGTCCCCGGGTACCTGTCCTACATCACCGGGATGGCCAGCGCCGGAACGGCGACCGCCGCGCCCGCGACCACCGCCGTGGCGGCCGAGGCGGGCGGCGGAGTCGTGGTCGGGACCAGGGTGAGCGCTCCCGCGGCGGCCGAGCCGGCCCGCGGGCGGATGGTGCTGGGCACGCTGCTGTTCGTCATCGGATTCTCCGCCGTGTTCGCCACCCTCGGGCTCGCGCTCGGCGGCCTCGGGACCCTGCTGCACGGCCAGCACTCGGTGCTCACCCGGATACTCGGCGGCGTCACCATCGTGCTCGGCCTGCTGTTCGCCGGGGTCTTCGACCGGTTCTCGTTCGCCGGGCGGATAGTCAAGCCATCGGCCAGACCGCGGGCCGGGCTAGCCGGCGCGCCGCTGCTCGGCGTGCTGTTCGGCGTCGGCTGGACGCCCTGCATCGGCCCCACGCTGTCGGCGGTGCTCGCGCTGTCGGCGCTGTCGGGCGGCGCGGCCCGCGGCGCGTTCCTCGCGTTCGTCTACGGCCTCGGGCTCGGCATACCGTTCCTGCTCGTCGCCTTCGCGTTCCAGCGCGTCATGGGAGCGCTGGCCTTCGCCCGCCGCAACGCCCGGCTGATCAGCAGGATCGGCGGCGCCTTCCTGATCGTGGTCGGCGTGCTGGAGGTGACCGGCGCGTGGTCAGCGGCGCTTATCTGGCTGAAGCAGCACTGGCTCTCCGGCTACAGCCTGCCCCTGTGACCCGGCCGCCTCGATAAGGGCCGCGAACAGGCCGTTATCCTCGCCTTCCTGCGGCTGCCACTGCACCCCGACAGCAAAACGATGACCGGTGAGCTCCACCGCCTCCACCAGCTGATCCTGGGCCGCCCAGCCCACCTCGAGCAGCCCGCTGCCCACCCGGTTCAGCCCCTGGTGGTGGCCAGCCAGCGGGGACGCCGTGGTGCCGAGCAGCCGTCCAAGACGGCTCTCGCCGCTGATCTGGACCGGATGCGGGGCCAGCTTCACCGGGTCGGGCCGGTGCCCGTCGTGACCGAGTTTCTCCGGCAGGTGCTGAATCAAGGTACCGCCGCGAGCGACGTTCAGCAGGTGCAGGCCCCGGGAGATCGCCAGGAACGGCACGTCGGCGTCGATCGCGGCGCGCATCAGCGCCAGCTCGAACCTGTCCCGTCGCTGGTCTGGCTGATCAGTTTCGTCGTGTGGCTGCTCGTCGTACAGCGCGGGCTCGATGTCACCGCCGGCGGTGAACACCAGACCGTCCAGCGCGGCCATCAGCGACGGCACGCTATCCAGCGGCACTGGGGGCAGCACCACCGGCGCGCCCCCCGCCCGCTCTACCGCGCGTACATAGCTGACGGGCGACAGCGCCGCCACTCTTATCCAGTTGCCCCAGCGCGCCGCCTCGAGCTCGCCGGTGATGCCGATGATCGGCCGGCCCATCCATCCTCCGTTGTCAACTTCGTGCGAAATCGATTGTAACGGTACGCCTCGGATGGAACACTGTGCGTTATGACAGATCGTCAAGACCCCGAGGTACATCCCGCTAATTGGCCATTCTCCCTGACTGGGGCGTTCTCGGATGCGTCGATGACGTATTTTTACGGTCACTTGTTCGCGGCCGAGCCCGAGATCAGGGCCATGTTCCCGGCCGCGATGGACGCGCAGCGGCACCGGCTGGCGGCCGCGCTGACCCGGATTATGGCGCGAGACCCCGGGATCGCGGACTCGCTGGCGGACCTCGGTCGCGCGCACCGGAAGTTCGGTGTCCGCGAGGAGCACTTCACCGCGTTCCGCCAGTCGCTTGAAGCCACGGCGCTGCGCTGCGCCGGCGCCGACGAGGCGGCGGCGATCAGCGAGGCGTTCGACTGGGCGGCGAGCGTGATGAACCGCGCCGCCGACGGCGACTCCGCGCGGTCCCCCGCCTGGTGGGTCTGCGAGGTCACCAGCCACGAGGTCCGCGGCCCCGACGTCGCGGTGCTGACCGTGCAGCCGCAGCAGCCATACCCGTACCTGCCGGGGCAGCACACCAGCGTCCAGACCCCGCGCTGGCCCCGGCTGTGGCGGAGCTACTCGATCGCCAACGCGCCTCGCCAGGACGGCGCGCTGACCATCCACGTGCGCGCGGTGCCCGGCGGCCTGGTCAGCAACGCGCTCGTCCATCACGTCCGGCCGGGCGACACCCTGCTGCTCGGCGGGGCAGCGGGCCGGATGACGAGCCCGTCCGATACCAGCACCGACGTGCTATGCCTGGCGGGCGGTACCGGGCTCGCCCCGCTGAAGGCCATCATCGAGTCGGTCAGCCGGTCAACGGCTCCCGGGCACCGCCGGGAAATCGTGCTGTACCACGGCGCCCGCACCGAGCCGGACCTGTACGACCTCCCGGCGCTGCGCCGGATGGAACTCGACTACCCGTGGCTCCAGGTGCTGCCGGTGACCTCGGAGCAGTCCGTCCCCGGCATGATGCACGGCACCATCCCCGAGATCGCCGGCGCCGCTGGCTGGGCGGACCGCGACGTGTACATCAGCGGCCCGGACCAGATGATCACCGCGACGCTCCGCGCCCTGACCGAGGCGGGCGCGCCGCGCAGCCGGCTGCACCACGACCAGTTAGCGACTGTACCGGCGGATACGGTAGCGCAGTCCCGACCGTGAGGACTGCCAGCCGGTGTCCTCGCTGACCGTCCAGGACGGGTCCACCGTGGGCGCGTAGGCGTCGCCATCGACGGTCACCTCGACTTCAGTCACCGACAGCGTCGTGGCATGTTCCAAGGCGGCCCGGTAGATCTCACCGCCGCCGATCACCCAGGCCGTGCCGGAAGGTGATGCCTGCTCCAGCGCCTCGACGATCGACCCGGCGCGTTCGGTGCCCTCGGCGGCCCACCGCGGGTCGCGGGTCAGCACGATGTTGCGCCTGCCGGCGCAACGGACGGAACCGCGGTGGCAGCGACTCCCAGGTCTTGCGTCCCATCACCACCGCGTGGCCGAGGGTGGTCGCCTTGAAGTGCGCCACGTCCTCCGGCACCCGCCACGGGATCGCGTTGCCGGCGCCGATCACGCCGTCGGGCGTCTGCGCCCAGATCAGCCCGACGTTCACACCGCTACCGGGGCCTTGATCACCGGATGGTGCTGGTAGCCGACGATTTCCACGTCCGAGAAGTCGTAGTCGAACAGCGAGGAGGCCTGCTTCAGCCGAAGCTCGGGGAACTCGAACGGGGTGCGCGAGAGCTGCTCGGTCACCTGATCGACGTGGTTGTCATAAATGTGGCAGTCGCCGCCGGTCCATACGAAATCGCCCGGCTGGAGCCCGGCCTGCTGCGCCACCATGTACGTCAGCAGGGCGTAGCTGGCGATGTTGAACGGGACGCCGAGGAACAGGTCCGCGCTGCGCTGATACAGCTGGCAAGACAGCTTGCCGTCGGCCACGTAGAACTGGAACAAGGCGTGGCACGGCGCGAGCGCCATCTTGTCCAGCTCGGCGACGTTCCAGGCGGAGACGATCATCCGGCGCGAATCCGGGTCGGAGCGCAAGGTGTTCAGTACTTCACTGATCTGGTCGACGTGCTGGCCATCCGGGGTGGGCCAGGAACGCCACTGCACGCCGTAGACGGGGCCGAGGTCACCGTCGCCGTCGGCCCATTCGTCCCAGATGGAGACGCCGTGTTCCCGCAGCCAGCCGACGTTAGAGTCCCCGCGCAGGAACCACAGCAGCTCGTACACGATCGACCGCAGATGCACCTTCTTCGTGGTGATCAGCGGGAACCCCCGCGCGAGGTCGTAGCGCAGCTGATGCCCGAACACGCTGCGGGTCCCGGTGCCGGTCCGGTCGGCCTTGGCCGCCCCGGAGGCGAGTACCAGCCGCAACAGGTCTTCGTACTGGGTGTCCACCACGCCCGGGAGTCTACTCAACGTGCCCGGACCAGCTCCAGCACGTTGGCTATGACCTGGTGTCCGGCGCGTCCGGTGGCGGTCAGGATCGACTCGGGGTGGAACTGGACGGCCCACCGGCCCGTGTCGTTATTCTCGATCGCCATCACCACGCCATCGGCGGTCGCGGCGGTCACGGTGAAACCGGCCTTGATCTCGGGTTCGCGGGCGTAGATCGAGTGATATCGCGCGGCGGTGAACTCCGGTGGCAGGCCCGCCAGCAGCTTCCCGCCCCGGACGATGACCTGGCCCGGCTTGCCGTGCGAGGGCTCCGGCAGCAGCGACAGCTCGCCGCCGGCGTGCTCCACCATCGCCTGCAGTCCCAGGCACACGCCGAAGACCGGCAGCTGGCGCGCGTCGAGTTCGTCCAGCAGCGTGTCGGTACCGAAGTCGTCCGGACGGCCAGGCCCGGGCGACAGCACCACCAGGTCCGGCGCGAGCTCGTCCAGCATGGACACCGGGAACCCCACCCGCAACGTCGTCACGGTGGCCCCGTGCTGCCGGAAGTAGTCCCCCAGCGTGTGCACGAACGAGTCCTGGCAGTCCACCAGCAGAATCTTCAGCCCGTCGCCCACCGCGGGCACCGTGGTGTCCGGCACCCTCGCGGCGGCCGCCTCCGGATCTGCCTCGGCGAGCGTCTCGATCAGGGCGCGGGCCTTGATGTGGGTCTCGGCTTCCTCCGCGTCGGGGTCCGAGTCGTACAGCAGGGTCGCGCCCGCCCGGACGGCGGCGACGCCGTTCACGATGTGCGCGGTGCGCAGCGTGAGGCCGGTGTTCATCGCGCCGTTGAACCCGATCCAGCCGACCGCTCCCCCGTACCAGCGGCGCGGCGCCTCTTCGTGGTCCTCGATGAACTGCATGGCCCAGGCCTTGGGCGCGCCGGTGACGGTCACCGCCCACATGTGGGTCAGGAACGCGTCGAAGGCGTCGTAGCCCGGCCGCAGCCGCCCCTCGATGTGGTCCACGGTATGGATGAGGCGGCTGTACATCTCGATCTGCCGCCGCCCGATGACCCGCACCGAGCCCGGCACGCACACCCTGGCCTTGTCGTTGCGGTCAACGTCGGTGCACATGGTCAGCTCGGACTCTTCCTTAGCCGAGCCGATCAGCGTGGCGATGTTGGCCGCGTCCTCCAGCGGCCCCTCGCCGCGGGCGATGGTGCCGGCGATCGGGCAGGTCTCGACCCGGGCGCCCCCGTGGTGGCTAGCAGAGACCCGCACGTACATCTCGGGTGACGCCCCGACCAGGAATTCGCCGTTACCCAAGTTGAAGCCGAACTCGTACGGCGCGGGGTTGCGGCGGCGCAGCCGTTCGTAGAACGCGGCCGGCGACGCGCACCGGCCGTAGAAGATGTGGCTGGGCACCACTTCGAACAGGTCACCGCGGGCGAACCGCTCCCGCGCGTCGCGGACCACGCTCGCGTACTTGCCCGGCTGAGGTTGCTCAGGGAGGGCCATAACGTCGCTTCCGGGTCTCCCCGATTCACCCGTCTCCCTAGGCAGGCCTTCGGTCGAGACGCCGTTCACCGTGAACTCGTAGTCGTACCGTTCGGCTTCCTCCCGGCGCCGGTCGAAGACCCAGATCCGGTCCGGCAGGTGCAGCACCAGGTCACGCTGGTCATCCGGTCGCTCAAGCCGGGTCCGCAGCGGCTCGAACTGCAGCGCGAGGTCGTAGCCGAACGCCCCGTACAGGCCCAGGTGCGGGTCGTCGCAGCCGAACGCGGCGGTGATGGCCCGCAGCGCGGTGAACACCGTCGGCCTGCGGCTGCGTTCCTCCTCGGCGAAGGCGGTGTCGTCCTCCTGGATAGTGACCCGCACGGTGTCGTCGTTAACTGCTGCGCTGATCGCCTCGGCGATCACGGGCAGCAGGATACGGCCGCGGTCGTTCAGTGCGCGGGCGGTCAGCGTGCGGCCCCGGGCGGTGAGCTCGATGGGCGGGTCAACGTACCCGATGTGCCACCGGCTGTAACGACCTGGGTACTCCATGCCGGAGCTGAGCACCCCACCGCGACGAGTGTCGATCCCCGCGGCTAGGCCATCGAGCTCAGCTGGGTCGAACGGCGTGACGGTACAGGTAACCCGCACCCCTTGCCCGGTCACGAAATCCACGCCAGGTCCCTTCGTCGTGCCCGGAACCGGCCGTAATGAAAAACGACCGCCTTTCCCCGGGCGGTCGCATCACCAATGAGCGTCAGCTTGTCGCCGCCTACGGGCGGCGCCACCACTGCTGCGCTCGACTCATGAGCGGAAGCATAGCAGAGCCCGGGGTCACTTTCTTACTGGCAGACCGAGTGCGCGGCCGGCATCCGCCACGCCGCCGCGGCGTCGCTGATCGCGTCGGCGGCGGCTCGCAGCCCGTCGCTTTCGCTCTGCACCACCCGCGGTACTCCCCCGCCGGCCAGGAAGCTGCTCACGGTGGCCTGGACCGCCTCATCGCCGAGCAGACCGCCGTGGAACGCCGGTACGACAAGCACGCTGGACGGAAGCGGGCAGGTGGGCATGGTCGTCGCGTCGGCCAGCGGAATCACCGCGAGCCAGTTGATGTCGCGGAAGTGGGTGACGTTGGTGAAGTACTCGGCGCCGTACTTAGCCACCGAGCCGATCAGTTCCCGCGCCCCCGCGCTGCCGTAGGGAGACATCTGGCCGATGAGGCCGTTCAGCTCGTTCAGCGCGTCCTGCGGTATCGCCTGGCCGCCGTCCGAGCCGTACTGGCCAGGAGCGATGATCGGGCTGAGCAGCACCACCGACGAGATCGGCAGCCGGGGATGCCTGGCCAGCATCGAGTACAGCCCGAGCGTGCCCTCGCTCTCCGCCACGACGTCTACCGGCCGGTGCTTGATCGCCTGCAGCCGCAGGATCTGCTGCGCCATCCGGTCGCCGAGTTCGGGCAGCGGCACGTCGTCGGCCGATGATCCTTGCGGGATGGGCTGGCCTGCCTTGTTCAGCCCGGCGTAGGAGAACTGGCGTACCGTCAGCCCGTCCTGGTTCAGGTTGCCGGTGTCGTTACAGCAGGAGGAGCCGAACCCGTCCACCACCAGCACGGGATCGGTGGCCGCGTGCGCGATCGGGACGTGCACCTGGCTGCCACCGGGCGACAACGCGGCCGCGCCGACGGAACTGGCGGGCTGCGGGATCTGAATGGTGCCGGTGAAGACCAGCCTGGCTACCCCGACCGCGAGCGCCACCACCAGCACGGCGGCGATCGGCGCCGCCGGGATCCAGCTGACCAGCCGTCCCAGGTGCCGCCAGGCGGAGTCTTCGCTCGCGACGTGGTGTGGCAGCCGGGCCGCGGTCGCCGCGATCGCGTACCAGGCACGCGCGTTGACCAGCCCGGCCACCACGGCGACGAGCACCGCGATCACGGCGGCCGAGCGCAGCATGACGACCGAGGCCGCCGACAGCACGATGAAGCTGATCAGCATCCAGCCCACGGTGGTGGGCGGCGGCAGGCGGTGCCACCAGGCGGCGGTCACGCCGCCGTGGCTGAGCGCGCCGGTGATGCCGATCACCAGCGGAAGCGCCGCGAGGAACGGCCAGGAGAACGGCAGAACAGCGGCGCCGAAGGTCAGCGTCACCGCTGGGATAAGCAGCAGCCACGCCACCGCGGTCAGGCCCGCGCAGGACAAGAAGGCGGTCCGGAAGGAGGGGGCAGGGGAGGTGGGTGGGGACGCGGGCTGGGCACTGGACATTCGGGGCCACGCCAGGCGGAGCATGATGGCGTCGATGGCGGACCTGACGACGAGCAGCATCAGCCCGCCAAACGCGAAGGTGAGCGCGGACTGCTGGCCGGCGAACAACCAGCGCAGATCGTGGTAGGCCGCGATCGACGGCATCGCGGTGACCTGCGGTGCGAGCGCCACCGCGGTCGGCGCCAGGATCAGGAGCAGCACCGTCTCGACCGCCGCGCCGCCCGCTGCGATCGCGATCAGCCCTCGATGCTGGAAGAATCCCCGGCCCAGAGCCCAGTTACCCATGTCCACTCCCGGCAACGTCCCCTAACCCGCCGGCAATTCCCACGCCGCACCGTATCACTCCGTAACCAAGCCACTACGCCCGCCCCCGGGGTCTTGGCGCCCCCGGGGTCTTGGCACCCCCATGGATGGCCCACCGCCGGGCCTCTGGCGCTATCGATGACCCATCGCTGGGGTCGCGAGATGGCTGCCATGTCGGACATTTCTGCTATTTCGGGCTGCTGGGTCGCCTTTACCAGGCCGCCGTCGATGAGGAAGTCGGCGCCGGTGATGTTGGCGGCCCGCGAGGAGGCTAGGTAGGCGATGAGCTGAGCGACCTCGTCGGGCTCGGCGAACCGGCCAGTGATCACGGACTGGGCTTACGCTTGTGCCCGTGGCAACACGGGACTTCGACTGGTACTGCGAACGGATCACGACGGCGGCTGGCGAGCTAGGCCGGGAACCTCTCACCGACCCGGGACTTGAGGTTCCGTCGTGTCCCGGCTGGTCGGCCGCGGACCTGATCCGGCACACCGGCAGGGTGCACCGCTGGGTGGAGCGCATCATCCGCACCAGGGCCACCGAGCGGCTCGACCAGCAGTCGGTCGACGCGACGTTGCCTGGTGACGTGGGCCAATACGGGGACTGGCTCGCGGCGGGCGCGGATGCGCTTACTCAGGTGATGCGGGAAGCGGGAGCCGACGCGGCGTGCTGGGCATACGGACCTGACCAGCATGTGCGATGGTGGGCCCGCCGGGGCACTCACGAGACGATCCTGCATCATGCCGACCTTGTGCTGGCCCTCGGCCGTGAGCCGGATCTCGACCCGGAAGAGTCCGCGGACGGCATCGACGAGTTCCTCGCCTTCCTGCCACACGGGCGCCGGACCAAAGCGAGCATGGCGGAACTGCCAGCCAGTGGCGAGACCCTGCACCTGCACGCCACGGACTCCGAGGGCGAATGGATGATCCGGCTCGCCCCGGGCGGCATGACCTGGGAACGCGGCCACGGCAAGGGCGACGTCGCGGTCCGCGGCCCGGTCGCCGACCTGCTGCTGTTCGCCTACGGCCGCTACTCCCCCGATCATCCCCGGCTAGAGATCTTCGGCGACCCCGACCTGCTAGCCACCTGGCGCGCGAAGACCGCCCTGTAAGCCTGGCGCAACGCCCGATGTAGCGCGCCAGCGATGGCCCACCGCTGGGCCTCTGGCGCTATCGATGGCCCATAGCTGGGGTGACGCAAAGGGGCATTACCGGCATTTCGGGCGCGCGGGCGGGGTACCGCGCGGGCGGGGCTCTGGGGGCGGGAGGGGTACCGGGCGCGCGGCGGGCCGCTGGGGCAGGCGCGCGCGTTGGGCCGCTGGGGGTACCGGGCGGGCGGCTAGGTGAAGTTGAAGCCGCCGGGGCGGCCGTTGCGGTCGGCTAGCAGGCCGGCCAGGGTGGCGATGGCGATCTCTGGCGGGCGGCGGGAGCCGATGTTGAGGCCGATGGGGCGGTGCACCTGGGCGATCTTTTCCGCGGGGACGCCGAGGGACTCCAGGGCGGGGATGTGCGGTGCTTCGTGCCGCGGGTTGCCCACCACGCCGACCCACCGAGGGCTGGCCGCCAGGGCCTGCGCGATCATCACGCCGAGCTCGCGGCGGTGGTGGTCGGTCACCACGACGTCGGCGTCCGACAGGCCGGCTGGCACCGCCTCACGGATGTCGAACCCGGTGGCCGCGGCCTTGGCGGCCCGCTGCTCATCCGGCTCGACCAGCACCCCGGTGTAGCCGACGTCGGCGCCGTAGCGGAGCAGGAAGCGGGCCATCGGGGACGCGAATACCGCGACGAGCAGCCGGGCGTCGACGGGAGCTGGCTCCGCCGTTCCGTGCGCCACTTCGCACGCGTCGTCCGGGGTCATCGCTCCAGTGTCTCCCAGTGAACGATGGTGGCTCGCTCTATCACCTCGCCGTTACCCGACGGCGCCGACAGCGACGCGCCCTCGGGCGGCGGATCAGGCGCGGACGGAGGCGGAGCCGTCATCCGCCAGAACTCGCGGACCACGACCTGCGCGGCACCAGCGAGCGGGATGGACAGCAGGGCCGCGACGAAACCGCCGAAGGTGCCACCCACCCAGTCGCCGATCGACGCCCCGACCAGCACCGAGACCAGGACAAGCAGCGGGCTGATCCTGACCGTGCGGCTCATGATGACCGGGTTGAGTATGTGGTTCTCGATCTGGGTGTAGGCGAGGAACACCACGAGCGTGATGATGCCCGCGGTGGTGGACTCGAAGAAGGCGAAGATCACGGTGGGGATGCCGGCCAGCGCTCCGCCGACCATCGGCAAGAAGTCCACCAGCGCGACCCACAGCGCCCACAGCAGCGCGAACGGCACGTTCACCACCATCAGGGTGACGAACACCACCACCCCGGCGATCAGCGAGGTCAGGAGGTTGCCCAGCATGTAGCCGGTCACCGCGCGGGACACCTCGCTGGATATCGTGGTGACCTCGCCGGCCACGGATGGCTTCATCAGCGACAGCAGGCCCTTACGCAGCTTCGGCCCCTCAAGCAGCAGGAGCAGCACCAGGACGAAGATGGTCAGCAGCTCGATCACCAGGCTGGCCGCGCCCTTGCCGATGCGCAGCACCGGAGCGCTCAGCGACTGGCCGAAGCTGACCAGTTTCTGGGCGTTCTGCGACACCCACGCCTCGACGTGGTACTTGCGCACCAGCTTGCCGATCCAGCCAGTCCCGTGCTGGGCGCTCGCGACGTACGCGGGCAGCCGGTCGGCCAGGTGCGTGATCGCGCCGACCAGCGGGTAGCCGAACGCCAGCGAGAGCCCGGCGAAGACCAGCAGCGTCCAGACCCCCACGATCGTGACCGCCAGGCCACGGCGCGCGACGACATGCCGCTGCAGCATCACGACCAGGGGGTTCAGCAGCAGCGCGATGAAGCCAGCGACCACGATCAGCAGCACGACATCGCGCAGCCGGTAGATCAGCTTGCCCGCGAGGAAAGCCAAGGCGACGACCAAGACCGCGACCACGATGGTGCGCAGCGGCACCTTGCGCCGGTCGGCGGCCGCCCACAGCCGCGACATGCGGGAGCCGACCGAGGACTGATCCTCACTCACCCGCCCAGCATGCCATGGTCAGAGCAGGGCCTGAGCCATTAGACAATAGGGAATTGTGCGTTTCGTCTTCACGCCACCCGCCGAAAGCGCCACCGGGCTGCTCACCCTGCCCTGGCAGGAGCCGCTTGAGACGTGGCGCGGTGACCGCCTGGTGGAGATACGGCAGCGCGGCATATCCCGGCACGTCGTCCGGTTCGTGACCGACGAGGACGGCGGCCTGTTCGCGCTCAAAGAGCTACCGGAACGGCTGGCTCGGCGCGAGTACAAGATGCTGCGCAAGCTAGCGGAGCTGAACGTGCCCGCCGTCGAGGTGGTCGGGATCTGCGTCGACCGGGGCAAAGACATGGACGCGGTGCTGGTCACTCGTTACCTGGCGTATTCGACCACCTACCGCGCCGTCTTCTCCAGCCCGCGTGGGCTGCAGCCCACCGACGGCCTGCTCGACGCCCTGGTGGAACTGCTCGCCCGGCTGCACCTGTCCGGGTTCTTCTGGGGCGACTGCTCGCTGTCCAACACGCTGTACCGCTACGACGCCGGAACCCTCGAGGCCTACCTGGTGGACGCGGAGACCAGCGAGCAGCATCCGACGCTGTTGGATGGACAACGGGACTGGGACGTGGAGCTGGCCACCGAACGCGTGTTTGGCGAACTGCTCGACCTGGAGGCCGGCGGGGTATTGCCATCCTCGGTGGATCCGCTCGCCACCGCCGAGCAGCTGCGGCGTCGTTACGAGTCGCTGTGGAGCGAGCTGACGATGGAAGAGATCCTGCGGCCCGACGAACAGCGCTACCGGATCGCCGACCGGCTAAGGCGGCTCAACACGCTTGGTTTCGACGCCGACGAGGTGGAGCTGGTCAGCACGCCAGAGGGCAATAGGCTGCGGATCCGCACCCGGGTGGCCGAGTCGAGCAGGCACAGCCGTGAGCTGTTCCTGCGCACCGGCATCGAGGCCGGGGACAACCAGGCCAGGCGGCTGCTCAACGACATCGCCAGCTTCCGCGCCTACCTGGAGCAGCGGTCCGGGCGACCGGTCTCGGAGATGGTGGCGGCCAGCCGTTGGCTGGAGGAGGTCTACGACCCGGTGATCGAGTCGATACCGGATGAGCTGCGCGGCCGGCTCTCCCCCGCGGAGATCTTCGTCGAGATCCTCGAGCATCGGTGGTACATGTCCGAGGCGGCCGGTAAGGACGTCGGCACCACGGCGGCCGCCCGGTCCTACTTCGAGAAGGTACTCCCCAGCGTGCCCTCGTCGGGGATCACCGGGGTCTTCCCGGTCACGGAGTGACCAGCTGGCCCTTGCCGACCACGGTGATGCCGCCCTTGGACACGGTGAAGCCGCGTTCCAGGTCGTGGTTCTTGTCGACCCCGATGGTGACGCCTTCGGGCACCGAGACGTTCTTGTCCAGGATGGCGTCCTTGACGATGGCGTGCCTGCCGATCGTCGTGCCGTGCAGCAGCACGGCACGCTCGACGCTGGCCCAGGAGTTCACCCGCACCCCCGGCGAGAGCACCGACTCGCGTACCAGGCCGCCGGAGATCACCACGCCGTCGCTGACCAGGCTGTTCAGCGCCCGGCCCACCCGGTCGCCGTCGTCGTGCACGAACTTCGCCGGCGGAGTCGGCGGCACGTAGGTGAGCAGCGGCCATTCCTCGTTGTACAGCGAGAACACCGGCTGGACGGCGCACAGGTCCATGTGCGCGTCGAAGTACGCGTCAATCGATCCGACGTCCCGCCAGTATCCCGCGTCGCTGTCCGACGAGCCGGGGACCTTGTTGGTCAGGAAGTCGTAGGCCTGCGCGGCGCCGTCTCGCACCAGCAGCGGGATGATGTTCCCGCCGATGTCGTGCCTGCTGTCGGAATCGGCCGCGTCCCGGCGCAGCGCGTCCACCAGCACGTCCGTGGAGAACACGTAGATCCCCATCGAGGCGAACGACGTGTCCGGCTGTCCCGGCAGCGTCGGCGGCTCCTTGGGCTTTTCCAGGAACGAGGTGATGGTCCTGCCGTCCGGCGCGACCCCGACGATGCCAAAATCCTTGGCATCCAGCCGGGACACCGGCAGCGCCGCGACCGTGGCCCCAGCACCGTGCACCACGTGCTGGGTGATCATCTGCTGCGGGTCCATCCGGTACACGTGGTCGGCGCCGACCACCACCACCAGATCCGGCCGCTCGTCGTTGATGAGGTTCATCGACTGGAAGATGGCGTCCGCCGAGCCGGTGTACCAGTGCGGCCCGAGCCGCTGCTGCGCCGGGACCGAGGTCACGTAGTTGCCGAGCAGCGAACTCATCCGCCAGGTGGTGGCGATGTGCCGGTCCAGGCTGTGGCTCTTGTACTGGGTGAGCACACAGATCTTGCGTACGCCGCCGTTGGCCAGATTGGACAACGCGAAATCGATCAGCCGGTACAGCCCGCCGAACGGCACGGCCGGTTTCGCCCGGTCATCCGTCAGCGGTGCCAGCCTGGTGCCAGCGCCGCCCGCCAGCACGATTCCGAGCACCGAATTGTCCGACAATGTGATCGCTCCAACCTTTCCCCGCCTGCGACATTGTGTCACAGTGGCGACGACCACCGGCGGCGGCCCGGCGGCGGCGCGCTAATGGTCGCGGGACAGCCTGCGGCGTAGGACGAACGCGGCGCCACCTGCGACGATGGCGAGGATGCCAGCGGCGAGCAGACCGGTGTCCTGCAGGCCCGCGGTGCCGCCGCCGCCAGTGACCGGAGCCGCCGTCGGGTAGTACGAACTGGGCGACGGGGACGGCGTGGGGCTGGCCGACGCGGTGGCCGACGCGGACGCCTTCGCCGTGGCGCGCGGACTAGCCGACGCGGACGCGCTGCCAGGGGCGCTGGCGGTGCCGGAGAACAAGCCCGTCGACGAAGGCGACACGGATGCTCCGCTCGCGGTCGGCGTTTTCGATCCCGAACTCGTACAGGCGGTGATCCCGAAGGACAAAACGATCAACACCACGACACTTGCCGTACGTATGCCCACGCAATGTCTCTTTCCGGACCCGCTCGCTGGAAACCTGGATAATAGGCTACGCGAGCAGAACACGCGCGGAAAGGCGCATGAGTGAGACAGTCTGAATGGCGGCGGGTCGCCGGATTCCGTGTTGTCTTGTCCTGGCCGTCAGAGGGTTACTCGGAGCCGCCGCGCCGCCCGCGTCGCGGGTGGGCCAGCCGGCTGGCCGGGCTGGCCGGGACCGGGCTAATCGTATTCGGTCTCGTCGCCATCCTGGTGGTATTCGTCTCGCAGCAGCACGCGCCGAAACCGTCGGCCTCCGCCGCCGGAACGACCGGGGTGGGCCAGACGATTGAGCTGCGCCGTTCTGTCCCAATGTCTGTGTCTATTCCGGCGATCAGCCTGCAGTCATCCTTGCTGCGGCTCGGCAACAATCCGGGCGGGGGAATGCAGGTTCCCGACCTGCAGACGAGTTCCCAGTTCGCCGCCTGGTACAAGTACTCGGTGACGCCCGGGCAGCTGGGAGCGTCGGTCATCTTGGGGCACGTCGACAGTTACGGCGGCCCCGCCGTGTTCTTCCGGCTCGGGGCCATGCGCCCAGGCGACACGGTCGACGTGACGCTGGCCGACGGGGTGACGGCGGTGTTCCGGGTGACCGGCGTGCGGACGTACCTGAAGTCCTCCTACCCGTCCAGCCTGATCTACTCGGCGCGCGGGTACGCGGGCCTGCGGCTGATCACCTGCGGCGGAGACTTCGACTACTCCACTGGCCACTACCTCAGCACGGTCGTGGTGTTCGCCGTGCTCCAGTCCTGGCACCGCTGAGGTTCAGCGGTGCCAGGACTTGTGCGGACGCTGGCTACTTCTCAGCGACGCAGGTGTTCACGCACTCACCGAGGCCCTCGATGTAAGTGCGCACCACGTTCCCGGGCTTGAGGTAGACGGGGGGCGTGCGGGCGTCGCCGACCCCGCCGGGCGTACCGGTCAGGATCAGGTCGCCAGGCCTGAGCGTGACGATCTGACTGGCATAGGCCAGGATGCGCGCGGGGCTGAACAGCAGGTCAGACGTGCGAGACTGCTGCACGACGTCATCATCGACCGTGCAGCGGACCTCTAGGTCGTCGGGATCCGCCTCATCGGGCGTCACCAGGTACGGCCCGACCGGGGTGCTGCGCTCGAAGTTCTTGCCGGCCCACCACTGCAGGGTCCGGCGCTGCCAGTCCCGCATCGAGATGTCGTTGGTGACCGTGTACCCGGCGATGGCCGCCTGCGCCTCGTCGACGCTGGCGCGGTGGATCGCGTTGCCCACGATCACGCCAAGTTCGACCTCCCAGTCCACCCGGTCGCTGACCGAGGGGAGCACCAGGTCGTCGCCCGGGCCGAGCAGCGCGTCCGGGTACTTGGTGAAGATCGTCGGGTACTCGGGTGTCTCACGGCCGGTCTCCGCGATATGCATCCGGTAGTTGAGGCCGACGCAGATGATTTTCCCTGGGCAGGGCACCACCGGCGCGAAGTCTGCTTCCGGCACCGGGACGGGCGAGGCGCCCACCCGGTCACGCGCGGACTCCAGTTGTCCGGTCTCGAAGAGTTCGCTGACGGACTGCGCCGCGAGCGGGATCAGGGTCTGGTCTTCCAGCCGGGCCGCCGTCGTCCCGTCTGAGGTGCGGATGGTAGCGAGTCGCATGATTCGGACTCTATCTGGTGAGGTCGGCCGGGATAAGCCGAGGATGGCGGCGAGCGTCGGCGCGGCGATGTTCCGGCCGGAGACGACCGCCACCACCTGGCTGGCGGCCGGGACCTTCCCCGCCAGCACGGCGGCCGTCGCGGCGGCGCCCGCCCCCTCGGCGATGACACCATGCGCCGTCGCGAGGTAGCGGATCGCCGAGGTGATCTCGTCCTCGGTCACGGTGACCAGCGCGCCAACGTGGTCCCGGATCAGGTCCACGGTGACCGAGCCTGGCTCCAGGTTGCCCGCCAGTCCGTCGGCGAGGGTGCTGTCCACCTCGACCGGCACCGTGTGGCCAGCGCGGACCGCGGCGGAGACCGCCGTTGACGCCGCGGCCTCGACGCCGACGATCCTGGTCCCGGGCCGACGTGACGCCCACAGGCCAAGGCCCGCGGCCAGTCCGCCGCCGCCGACGGCGCACACGACGGTCAGCTCGCCGTCGGCCTGCTCGTCCAGTTCGCAGCCGATGGTGCCCTGACCGGCGATGACCAGCGGATCGTTGTACGGCGACAGGTAATAACCGCCGAGCGCGATCGCGTGCGCCTCCGCCTCTTCGTAGGAACGCCCGGTCCGCACCAGCGTGACCGGGTATTTCCGCAGCGCCTCGGTCTTGGCCGGCAACGCGGTCTCCGGCACCACCACGGTGGCCTCCCGGCCCAGCCGGGCCGCCGCGTAGGCGACGCCGAGCCCGTGGTTGCCCGCCGACGCGGTGACGACCGGCAGGCCCGGGTCGAGCGAGGTGAGCGCGTTCAGCGCACCGCGCACCTTGAAGGACCCGGTCGGCTGCAACGACTCCAGCTTCAGTGCCAGGCCGGGGCCCGCGGTGACGTCGAGCGGCGTCGGCGCCAGCGTCCGCGTGATCGCCGCGCGGGCGGCGTCGACGTCGGCGGCTTGCGGCCGCGACACGCGCCTCATCCCGCCACCGGTGTCCGCAGCATGGTGAAACTGGTGGCGCCACTGTGGCGGAAACCTAGCTTCTCGTACAGGGCGATCGCCGGATTGGTAGCGACCGCGTGCAGAAACGGGTTCTCGCCGCGGGCGCGGATCTGCCCGGCGAGCGCCAGGATCAGCTGCCCGGCGAACCCGTGGCCGCGCCAGGACGGATCGGTGCACACCGCGCTGATCTCGGTCCAGCCGGGCGGGTGCAGCCGCTCCCCCGCCATCGCGACCAGTTGGCCGTCGACGCGGATGCCCAGGTAGCTCCCGAGCTCGATGGTGCGTGGCAGGAATGGTCCCGGTTTGGTCCGGGCGACCAGATCGAGCATCTCGGGAACATCGCCGTCCCCGAGCCGCACCGGAGGGACCTCGTCGGCGGGCGGAGGCGGCAGCGGTCCCTCGGCCACCATTTGCACGCCGGCCCCGATCAGCTGATGTTCCCAGCCGGCGGGCAGCGCCGCCGGCGTGCCCATCACTCCAAGGCGGGCGCCGGGACCGGCCAGTTCCGCCAGGTCACGCCAGTCCCCGGTCGATGGTTCGGTCTCGAAGGCCGCGAACGGCGATATATCAGCGCCATACCGGGCGACCCGGTTCAGTCGCCCGCCGAACCGCGCATGCGGCCCGGTGAGCGATTCCCAGACAGGGTTATCAAGCACGCTCGATGCTATCGACCGTTTGCGCGGGCTATTCGAGCGGCTGCCGCGAGATGGCCGGGGGCTGGCGACCCGCGAGCAGCCAGCCTCCGGCGCCGGCCACTAGCGGCAGCCCGGCCAGGATCACCAGCACGTCGGTCCACGGCACGTGGGCGAACGTAGCGCGCTGACGCTCATGGTCATCGCCGCCTCGGCAGCAAGCCGTTGACCCGAGTAGCATACTCGGTATAGTTGGTGTTCATAGCCAGTACCGTAGGCGTCCGGCGGGCGCGGGAGACATAGGGCTGAACGGCGTTTCAGAGGTGTATCTAGCACTACTGCGCGCGGTCGGGGCGAGGGGGACACTGTCTGCCATGCGGAGGAACGGAGTGAGACAGGTCTTGAAGGCGACGGCCGCGGGCGTGGCCCTGTGGGGACTAGCGCTGGCCGGGATCGCGGCGCTGGCGCTCGTGGTGCTGCCGGTGCTCCTCACCGCGCTCGGGGTGGGAGTGTTTATAGGGGATGGTGCGCTGCCCGGGACCCAGCGGTTCGAGCTCATCATGGTGCTCACCGGTACCGGAGTCGCCGGGCTGCGGTTTCTGCTGCCCGCCGCGCTGCTCGAGGTGCGGAAGCTCACGTTGCTGACCCGGCGGCTGGCCGCGGACTGGTGCGGCGTTACGGTCCCGGTCCCCTATCTGCCGCCGCCCGCGCCCGGGCCCCTCGGCTACCGGCGGCGGATGGCCTGGCTGCTGAGCGACCCCGCCACCTGGCGGGACCTGGTCTGGCTCGTGGTGAACGCCCTCGGCGGGTGGCTGGTCGCCGCGCTCTCGCCCTTGCTGGTTGCGGTGGGATTGTTCGGCTTCGTGATCCCCGCGCTGTCCCCGTATTACCCGATCCCCGCGTTCCCCGGCAATACGCATGGCACCGTGCTCCTCATCGGCGCCGCGATGGTGGTCTTCGGCCTGCTGGTCGCGCCCCGGATGCTGACCGGTTACGGCGCGGTCGCGCACTGGCTGCTCGCGCCATCCGGGCAGGAAGAACTGCGGCTGCGGGTCAGGCATCTGGCCGAGAGCCGCGCCGAGACGGTGGACTCCAGCGCCTCCGAGCTACGCCGGATCGAGCGCGACCTGCACGACGGGGCCCAGGCCCGGCTGGTGGCGATGGGCCTGGCCCTCGACGCGGCCGGACGCGCACTCGACACCGATCCCGAGACGGCGCGGAGCCTGGTGTTCGAGGCTCGTGACTCCTCCGCCAAGGCGCTGGCGGAGCTGCGGGACCTGGTGCGCGGCATCCACCCGCCGGTGCTGGCGGACCGCGGGCTCCCGGAGGCGGTCCGCGCGATTGCCCTGGACAGCCCGCTGCCGGTGCGGGTGGTCTCCGAAGTACCCGGACGGCCGCCCGCACCGGTGGAGTCCGCGGCCTACTTCGCCGTCTGCGAACTGCTGGCCAACGTCGCGAAACACGCGGGGGCGCGGTGGGCGGAGGTCGACCTTCGTTATGGCCATGGAATGCTTCGGGTCGGGGTGGCGGACAACGGCGGTGGCGGCGCGGACCCGGCGGCGGGCACCGGGCTGCACGGCATCGAACGTCGCCTCGCGGCGTTCGACGGGGTGCTCGCGGTGAGCAGCCCGGCCGGCGGTCCCACGGTGGTGTCCCTGGAAGTGCCGTGCGAGTTGTCCTAGCCGAGGACCTGTTCCTGTTGCGGGACGGGCTGATCCGGTTGCTGTCCTCGTTCGGTTTCGAGGTGGTCGCGGCGGTCGACAACGCCGCCTCGTTCCTCGACGCGGTGCGTACCCACGCGCCGGATGTCACCGTGGTGGACGTGCGGCTCCCGCCGACGTTCACCGACGAGGGGCTGCGGGCCGCGCTGGAGGCCCGTCGCGAGTCCCCCAAGCTACCGGTGCTCGTGCTGTCACAGTACGTCGAGCAGTTGTACGCACGCGAACTGCTCGCGGACGGCGGCGGCGGGGTCGGTTACCTGCTGAAAGACCGGGTATTCGACGGGGCGCAGTTCACCGACGCGGTACGGCGGGTCGCCGCGGGCGGCACGGCGATGGACCCCGAGGTGATCGCCCGGCTGCTGGCGGCGCGTTCGCTCGAGCCGGTGAGCACGCTCAGCCCACGCGAGCGCGAGGTGCTGTCGCTGATGGCCGAGGGCCGGTCCAACGCCGCCATCGCGCAACGGCTGTTCGTCACCGAACGGGCGGTCGCCAAGCACACGGCTTCCATCTTCACCAAGCTCGACCTGCAGCCATCCGACGACGATAACCGCCGCGTACTGGCCGTCCTCGCCTACCTAGGCGCGCGTCCGTAGGCCGCGCGGCAGCGGACGGTTGCTGGCCGGTGCGGCGCTGCCCATGAAAGAGTGCGGGCAGCGCCGCACCGGCCAGCAACGGCGTACTCAGTCCGATGGCCTGAGCGTCACGGGCTCCCGCCCATGCTGTCGACCAGTGTCTGTTTGGACAGTCCATGCGCGGCGCAGAACCGATCGAGGACTTCGGTGTCTACTGGGTCCGGGAGCGTGCTCTGCGCCTCATTGGCGTCATCCACCAGCCCCGCGCGTCGAAGTGTGCTTACGATCTCGTCAAGGGAACGGCTCATGAGATCACCTTCAAGCGTTTAGCCTGCCGTCTCTCAATGCAACCGACGACGAGGCCGCAAGCTTCCCATTTCCGCACATCCTGTCCGCGGCACGCCGACAGCCGCCCCGTGCGAAACAGCGACGTAGCCATCTGATCGGCTTATCTCCGCAGGACAACGAAATGACAGGTCCGCGGGCCTACATGTCTCGTGACTTGCATCGCGCGGGGGGATGTGCTTAACTGTGACTGCTCTCGCAAGAGAGGATCCGCCATATCCCTTCGGGGAGCGGCTGCCGGCCCTGTCCTATCGGACGGGGCCGTTGCTTTTATTACCATCTATCCGGTTTGGTGTACATCTCGCCCTCAGGACCGTGGATCACCGGCGGCAACTGCGACCGGGTGATCGCTTGTTCTCTTACCCGCTTGTAGAATGTCGGCCCCAGATCCGCCAAGTCCTGGCATTGCCGCGCGCCAATGCGCGGGTTAACGATCCCGACGAGCGACTTGAGATCGTTTAGCATTATCTGGAGAGGTCCTGCAAGGTCCGCATCGTTGCTAACTAGCACCGACATGTCGCAGTCATGCCGGAAGGCGTCCGCGAGCAGATACGTCGCGATGTTGACATCGGTCCCCTTCTCCTCGGTCTTCAGGACCTCCACGGTCTTGGGCTGACCTGGCCTAACGTTTGCCACCGGCATACGGACCCGGCTCTGCTGGAAGCGTCCGAGGTGGATGGAGATCTTGGGGTTCAGCGCCAGCGCCTGGAGGTACTTGTCCTGACGGGTTGGACCGTGCGGGTCATCGCGCCGCGCCGCGATCTTAGCGGTGAAGTACCGTATGCGATGGATGTCATAGTTCGGTATGAATATCCGGCTAAATTTCTCAAGATCCAGCCACTTGTATGGCGTTCCCTTCAAGGCACCGTAGTAGAGGTTGAATCCGTCTATGTAGACGTTTGCACGTTCTGCCATGTGGCCGCCTGTTCACACTCGGGGGTTTTCAAGGCAACCAGCCATTCTCATCGGCGTCAAGTTTGGCAACTAATTGCCAAGCTTGACGACCAATTGTTTAGTCGAGCTCCAGGGTCATGAAAGTGCTGTTTGGGCTCGGGGTGTAGGAGGCGAACGGAGCGCAATGGCGGAATCCCGCGGTCTCGTATAGCGCGCGGGCGGGAGCGTAGGCCGCCATCGACCCCGTTTCCAGGCTCAGCCGGGTATAGCCGCGCTGCCGGGCGATGCTCAGCAGGTGGGTGAGCATCGCCCGTCCGAGCCCGCGGCCGCGGGTTTCCGCCGCGGTGTGCATGGACTTGATCTCGCCGTGCCCGATGTCGAGTTCTTTGAGCGCGCCGACGGCGAGGACCTGACCGCCGTCCCGGTAGCTGTAGAACGTCACGGCGGGGTCGAGCAGGCCGTCGACGTCGAGCGCGTGGACGTCTTCTGGCGGCGACTGTGAGTTCATTAGCTTCAGGTGGCGGCCCAGCAGTTCGCGCACGTCAGGAGCCCGGGGATCGTCCTCAGTGATCACGCTGACCAGGGTAAGACACCAAGGACTGAGCCTCCGGTTGCGGCGGGGTGATCGGTTGCGACGGGATCCGGCGTAGCAGGACGAGGGCCATGACCGCGACAACGGCCAGCAGTATCGCGCTGATGGTCGCCGTCACGTGCATGCCGCTGGTGAAGGCGGCACGGGACTGGCCGAGAAGCGCCACGGCGATCCGGGATGGCAGGTCCTGGGCGGCGGCGACCGCGCCCGCGAGAGATCCCCTGCTGGCCGACGCGGCTGCGGTGGGTACCCCAGGGGACACCGCGATCCTTGACCGGTAGACGGCGCTGCTCACGCTGCCGAGGACGGCGATGCCTAGTGCGAAGCCCAGCTGGCTGCCGGTCTCGTTCAGGGCCGCCGCCGCACCGGCCTTGGCCTGCGGTACGGAGCCGATGACCATATCGACGGACAGGACCACCATCGGTCCTGAGCCGAGGGCGATCAGCGCCCATCCGGCGACGACGGGGACGAGACCGTCGGCCTGGCTGATGAGCAGCAGTCCGGCGATGGCCACGCCGAGCCCGCCCACGATGACGTAGGCCGGGTGGACACGCCGAGCCAGCCGCGGCGAGGTGAGCGAACTCGCCGTCATGGTTACCGCGGCCGGCACCAGGCACAGGCCAGCTCGTACCGGTGACAGTCCTCTGGCCAGCTCGAGATACTGGGTGACGAGCAGCATGACGGCCCCGGTCAGCATCGTGCTCAGGGTCATCCCGCTCATCGCGGCGGCGAACGTCCTGTTCTTGAACAGCCGAAGGTCGAGCAGCGGATCTGGCGAGGTTCGCTGCCTGCGGGCGAAGACGACGCCCACGGCGATGCCGGCGACCCCGGCGGCGAATGGCA
The DNA here is from genome assembly GCA_963743085.1 of uncultured Actinomycetota bacterium. Taxonomy (GTDB): domain Bacteria; phylum Actinomycetota; class Actinomycetes; order Streptosporangiales; family Streptosporangiaceae; genus JBEKHI01. The sequence goes on along the minus strand of CAVUOU010000051.1, from coordinate 310,778 downwards.
GCGGCCGCCAGCCCGTCCTGGCCATTTCGGTCAGGGCGTAGACGACTAGCAGGATCGCGGCCGTGAGGAGGGCAGGGGAGGTGGGCGGGCCGACGCTACCCAGGTCCAGCCGTCGCGCCGCCGGATCGCGGTATTCCGGCAGCACGATGGGCCCGAGGATGAGCAGCAAGGCCATGGCGGGAACGGCGAGCAGGAAGACCGATCCCCACCAGAAGTGCTCCAGCATCAGCCCGCCGACCAGCGGCCCGATGACGGCGCCGGACATAAGACAGGCCATCCACACCCCGATCGCGAACGCGCGCTGCCGCTGCTGCCGGAACAGGGTGCCGATCAGCGCCAGCGTCGACGGGGAGAGCGTCGCGCCCGCGATACCCAGCAGGGCGCGGGCGGCGATCAGCATGGCCGGGCTGGTGGAGTAAGCGGCCAGCACCGAGGCCGCGCCGATCAGCAGCACCCGGCGGCGGCCGGTCCGGTCACCGAGCGTGCCCATGGTGACGAGGAAGCCAGCCAGCAGGAACCCGTAGATATCGCTGATCCAAAGCTGCTGAGTTCCGCTGGCGTGCAGGTCCTGGCTGAGCTTCGGCAGGGCGAGCAACAGCACGAAGACGTCGATGGAGACCAGCAGTGTGGGCAGTGCCAGCACCGCCAGCCCGGCCCACTCACGGCGGGTAGCCGTATCGTTATCCATGGGACTCCTTCACGATGGGGTGCACGGTCGTAGAGGGGTCGGTGCCGCAGGTGGGATTTCGACATCCGGATGTCGAGAACGTGGACTCGGCTCCGACTCCTTGGCAGAGGGGCCCATCCGGGGCGCCGAGATGAGAAGAATGTGACGATATGAAGTACATGCTGCTGATCTACAACAACCCGTCCGTCTACGAGAACTGGTCGGAAGAGGAGCGCCAGGCGCTGTTCGCCGACGTCGGCGCGATCATGACGGAGCTCAAGGAATCGGGTGAGCTCGTCGGCGGTATGGCGCTCGCGGACCAGTCGCTGGGCAAGACCGTGCGGGTGCGGGACGGCGTGATCACGGCGACCGATGGCCCGTTCGCGGAGGCGAAGGAGCAGTTCGCCGGCTATCTCGCCATCGATGTCGAGACCCCCGAGCGTGCCGTCGAGATCGCTGCCCGCTGGCCGGACGCCAAGTACTTCGCGATGGAGGTCCGGCCGATCATGCACGACTCCGGGGCCGACCTCTGACCGTGCCCCGCACCGGTGAGCCCCGCACCGGTGAGCCCAGTACCGGTGAGCCCAGTACCGGCCAGACCAGTACCGGCCAGACCAGTACCGGCCAGACCAGTACCGGCCAGACCAGTACCGGCCAGACCAGTACCGCCGAGGACCTGCTCCGCCAGTTGGCGCCGCAGGTCCTTGGCATGCTCATTCGGCGTTATGGTCACTTTGATGAATGTGAGGACGCCGTGCAGGAGGCGCTCCTAGCGGCGGCGGTTCAGTGGCCCGCCGATGGCATTCCCGACAGCCCGCGAAGCTGGCTCGTCACCGTGGCCGGGCGGCGGCTGATCGACCAGTGGCGCAGCGACGACGCGCGGCGCAACCGGGAGATCACCGCTGCTGCCGAGCTGCCCGCCGCCACGCCGGCCGCCGATCACCAGGACGCCTCCGATGACACGCTCAGCCTGCTGTTCATGTGCTGTCATCCTGCCCTGTCCGAGGCCTCGCAGGTAGCGCTCACGCTGCGGGCCGTGGGCGGTCTGACAACCGCGCAGATCGCCCGCGCGTTCCTGGTTCCCGAATCAACGATGGCTCAGCGCATCAGCCGCGCCAAACAGCGTCTCAAGGCCAGCGGCGCCCGGCTGACCCTGGAGTCGCGGGATCCGGCTCCGGTCCTGCACGTGCTGTACCTGATCTTCAACGAGGGCTACACCTCCAGCGGCGGCCCTAGTCTCGGCGACAGCGAGCTGACCAGCGAGGCGATCCGGCTCACCCGCGTCGTGCACAGGTTGCTGCCCGACGACGGCGAGGTGATGGGGCTGCTCGCGCTGATGCTGCTCACCGACGCGCGGCGCGCGGCGCGCACCCGGCTCGACGGCGGACTGATCCCGCTAACCGAACAAGACCGGACCAGGTGGGACGGGGCAGCGATCAGCGAAGGCACCGAGCTGATCACCCGCGCGCTGGCCGCGGCGCCGCTCGGGCCCTACCAGCTGGAGGCCGCGATCGCGGCCGTCCACGATGAGGCCGCGGTCAGCTCGGACACCGACTGGACGCAGATCCTGGCGTTGTACCGGGTGCTGGAACGCGTCAAGCCATCGCCGGTGGTGCGGCTCAACCTGGCGGTGGCCGCCGCCATGGTCCATGGCCCCCAGACCAGTCTTGACCTGCTCGCCGGTCTGGACGCGGACCAGCGGATGGCCGGTTTCCATCGCGTCGCGGCCGTTCGGGGCCACCTGCTGGAAATGGCCGGGGAACTCGACGCCGCCCGCGCCAGCTACCTGCTGGCCGCGCGCCGCACCACCAGCCTGCCCGAACAGCGCTACCTCGAGTCCCGGGCCGCGCGCTGCCGGTTAGCACCTCACACTTTCCGGTCGTGTCTCGTCGGTTGGGCGACGACTTAAAACGCGCGGGAGGCAATCATGCAGGCTTTGCTTGAGGACGGGACCTTGGCCGGGAAGTGGGTGCTCGATCCGGGCGCGTCCAGCATCCGGTTCAAGAGCAGGAGCATGTTCGGCCTGGTTCCGGTGAACGGCGTGTTCCGCGAGGTCAGCGGGAGCGGCATCATCTCCCCCGAGGGGGAAGTCAGCGGCACCGTCACGGTGGCCGCGGGGTCCGTTGACACCAAGCACGCCAAGCGCGACAAACACCTGCGGTCGGCTGACTTCTTCGACAGCGACGGCAGCCCGGACATCACCTTCACCGCGAACGGTGTCCGTGAGTCTGGTCAGAGCGTGACCGTGACCGGCGCGCTGACCATCCGCGGCCGCACCCGGCCACTGTCTTTCGACGCAACCGCGTCGGTGCATGGCGGCGCGGAGATCTGGCTGGACGGCGAGACCCGCGTCAACCGGGGCGACTTCGGTATCACCTGGAACATGCTGGGCATGGTCGCGATGGACAACACTCTCACCATCCACGCCGTGTTCACCCGGCGCTGAGCAGCTCCAGCAGGGAACCGATGACGCCGGGGGTGGTGGGTGCGGCACCGGCCAGCCTGGCCGGTGCCGCACCCACGATGATCAACTAGGGGGCGGGCGTGATCAGCCGGTGGGCTTGAGGTGCAGGATGACCACTAGGTCGGTGCCGGTGTCCGCGCTGTTGTTGGAACCCGATGGCTGGCCGGACTCGTACGGGTTGGCCGCGGAGGGCCAGCCCGAGTAGTGCTGCGAGTTGTACTCGAACCAGTCCGAGGAGGTGGTGGTCGGGATAACCGGCACGTTGTCCGCGACGTAGGTCTCGAGCGGAACCAGGTCCTGGGCCTGCTCGGAGGTGGTGGCAGCGCCCGCGAGGGTGGCGAGCTCGGAGTCGACCGTCGCGTTGTTGAGCCGCTCGTAGTCACCGGTCGCGTTGCTGGCGCTGGCTCCGGTGGCGAGCGAGCTGTCGAGCCAGTTGTCGTACATCTGGTACGGGGTCAGGCCGCTGTCGCCCCAGTGCAGCGTCAGCTGGAAGTCTCCGTCGGCGATGTCGCTGGTCCAAGCGTTGGTCGAGATCCCGTTGAACGTGGCGTCGATGCCCGCGGCCCGCAGTTCCTGTGCGATGAGCGAGTCGTCCGCCGCGTAGTCGGTGTAAGCGGAGGGGTCGATGAGGGAGAGCGATACGGTCTGGCCGCCCTTCTCGAAGAAGCCATTGCTCCCCTTGGTGTAACCGGCGTTCTCTAGCACCTTCTCGGCCGCCGAGGCATTCGCGCTGGCCGAGTTGGTCTTCGATGCGATCGAACCGGTGCTCCATGCCTTGTAAGTGGGCAGGGTCAGGCCATCGGCGGTGGTCACCGTCGACTCCAGTCCAGACTCACCCTCATCAGCGATCAGCGTGCGGTCGATCGCCAGGCTGATCGCCTGCCGCACGGGCAGCTGGTTGGTCGGCCACTTGGTCAGGTTGGGGAAGAGCGCGTTCGAGCCGCCGGGCGCCTCCCAGTAGTGGTGGGTGGCCGGATCGGGGTCGACAAAGCTCTTCTGCAAGCCCGGGATGTAGTTACCCGTCCAGTCGATCGTCCCGGAGAACAGGGCGCTGAGGGCACCGGTGTTGGAGGTGTAGACCGGGAAAAAGACCTTCGGGACGGTCACCGGCTGCCAGTAGTGGGGGTTCTTCACCAGGGTGATGCCCTGGTTGGTGAACGTGCCCAGCTCGTAGGGGCCGGTGCCCACCGGGGTGGCGTCGGTGTAGGTGGCGGGATTGCTCACACCCGACCACTGCGATTTGGGGAGGATCGCCTGCCCGGCGATGTTCTCCAGGTTGGCGTACTGCGCGCTCGGGAACGTGATCGTCACGTTGTTGCCGGACGAGGTGACGCTGCTGATGGTCAGGCCGTTGAGGTTCATGGCGCTGTTGGACTTCAGCATGTCGTAGGTGTACACGACGTCGGCCGTGGTGAACGGCGTGCCGTTGCTCCACTTCACGCCCTGGCGGATCGCGAACGTGAGCGATTTGCCACTGTTACCCCAGGAATACGAGGTCGCCAGCCACGGGTAATATGACGGTGGCGAGGCTATGTTGAATTCGATGAGGGGTTCGTAAATGAGCCCGGTCACGCCCATTGCGTATGCGGCCTGAGTGGTGGCGTACGGATTGAAGTCCTGCGTGATGGTGGATTCTGGTGAACTCTCCATCACTAGCGTGGACGCCGTGCTGCTGGTACCGGAACTGGCACCGGGGCTCGAGCTGGCACTCGAGCACGCGGCGACACCGGTCGCCAGCAGCGCGGCAACGCCGATGGCTAGGAACCGTCTTTGGTTCTTCATGCGTCGCTTCCTTTCTTTATCTGTTCGGGTACAACGTCGAGGTGCCAGCAGGCCGCCGCCCGGGTCGCCGAGAGCGGCTCAAGCGGTGGCATTTCCTTGCGGCACTGGTCGGTGACTAGCGGGCACCTGGTGCTGAACGGGCAGCCGGTCGTGGCCGCCGCGGGGGCACCAAGCAGCCTCGGCGGTCGCTCGCCGAGGTTGTCCGGGTCGGGCGCGGACGCGATCAGCAACTGGGTGTAGGGATGCCTGGGCTGCTGAGTGACGTCCTCGGCGGGACCGCGTTCCACGACTTGGCCGGCGAACATCACCAGCACCTCGTCGGCGAAATAGCGGGCGGACGCGATGTCGTGCGTGATGTACAGCAGCGCGAGGTGCAGCCGCTCCCGCAGGTCGTTCAGCAGGCTCAGCATCTCGAGCCGGATCGAGACGTCCAGCATGGACACCGGCTCGTCGGCGAGCAGCACGCTGGGCCGGGCGGCGAGCGCGCGGGCGAACGAGACCCGCTGCCGCTGACCGCCCGACATCTCGTGCGGGTACTTGGCCAGGAACGACTCGGCCGGGGTCAGGCTGACCTGCTCCATCAGCTCGCGCAGCGTCTCCTCGACGTTCGCCCGCTTGTCGTAGATCTTGACCGGGCGCGCCACGCTGTAACGGACGGTGTGCACCGGGTTCAGCGACGCGAACGGGTCCTGGAACACGTACTGGACCTGGCTCTTGTACTGGCGGAACCGCAGGCTGTTCACCGGGGTCCCGTCGAGCTCGATGCTGCCCGCGGTCGGGCGTTCCTGCCGGGCCAGCAGCCGGGCGACCGTCGACTTGCCGGACCCGCTCTCCCCGACCAGCGCCACCACGGCGCCCGCATGCAGGCTGAGCGACACGTCGCGGACCGCGTGCACAATCTGACCGCGGCCGATCTTGAAGTCCTTGCTGAGGCCGGTCGCCTCCAGCGCGAGCGGGCCGCGTGCCGCCGCGGCCGACGTCGTAACCATAATGACCGGGCCTCCGTCTCGACGACCTCAGGAGCCGGGGTGTCCGGTCCCACGAACGGGCAGGCGGTCCGGTGCTCCGGGTCGTCGGAGCCGGTTACCGGCAGCAGGCTCATGTCCACTTCCTCGCACGCCGAAGTGCCGTAGCCGCACCGGGGCAGGAACGGGCACCCGGCCGGCAGGTTGCGCGGGTCCGGCGGCGATCCGGGTATCCCGGCCAGCTCACGGCGCGGCCCGTGCAGCGACGGGAACGAGTTCAGCAGTCCCCTGGTGTAGGGATGAGCGGGCTCATAGTGCAGTTCGCGCGATGTTCCGGTCTCCAGCAGCCGTCCCGCGTACATCACGGCGATCCGGTCGGCCAGCTCCAGCAGCAGCGACAGGTCATGGGTGATGAACAAGATCGCGAAGCCCAGCCGCTCCCGCAGCTCGGCGATCTGGGCGAGGATGTCGCGCTGCACCACCACGTCGAGCGCGGTGGTGGGCTCGTCCATGATGATGACCTCGGGATCGGTGGCCAGCGCCATCGCGATCATCACCCGCTGCCGCATCCCGCCTGACAGCTGGTGCGGGAAACCACGCAGCCGTGTCCTCGGGATCCCGACCAGGTCCAGGAGCGACGCCGCCTTGTCGTCCGCGTCGGAGCGCGACATGTCCATGTGGGCATGGATGGCGTCGGTGAGCTGCGCGCGAATCGAAAGCACCGGATTCAGGGCGTTCATCGCACTCTGGAACACGATGGCGATCTCCCGCCAGCGCAGCTGCCGCAGTCCCTCACGGTCCAGCTGAAGTACGTCCACCGGAGAAGAGCTGGACCGCTGACCCTGGTACCGTACGCTGCCGCCGGTGATCACCGCCGGAGGCCGCAGCAGGCGGCAGGATCCGTAGGCGAGGGTGGACTTGCCCGAGCCGCTCTCCCCGGCCAGGCCGACCACCTCGCCGGGATACAGAGACAGGCTCACCTGGTCGACGGCTCGCACGTCACTTTCCCCGGAGGGGCTTCGGTAGGAGACAGAGAAATCAGTGATCTCAAGGACCGGTTTCATTTGTCGCCGCCGATCAGAACGGGGGTCGGATCGGCTGGCCGGGCGTTGGTGATCGCCGCGTCGCGCAGCCGGGGGTTGGCGAGTTCGTCGATCCCCGTATTCAGCAGCACCAGACCGGTTCCGATCAGCGCCACCGCCAGCCCGGGTGGCACGAACCACCACCACGCGCCGAGTTGCAGGGCCTGGTCGCTTTCCGCCCAGTAGAGCATCGTGCCGAGGCTCCAGCTGTTGAGGTCGGCCAGACCGATGAAGGCCAGCGCCACCGAGGCCCCGATCGCGTACAGCACGGTGTTGACGAAGCTGGCGGCGATCAGGCTGACCTCGTTCGGCACGATCTCGAAGAGCAGGATCCGCCAGGTCCGCTCCCCGGTTTCCCGCGCCGCCGAAACGAAGTCCCGGCTGCGCAACGCCAGGGTCTGCGCTCGCAGCAGCCGCGCGCCCCACGGCCAGCCGAGCACGCTCAGCACCACGATCATCGGCGTCTGGCCGCTGCGCGACAGGTAACCGAGCAGGATGATCAGCAGCGGCAGCGCCGGGATGACGAGGAAGACGTTGGATACCAGGGACAGCAGTTCGTCCCAGGCGCCACCCAGGTAACCGGCCGCCACTCCCACGACTACCGCCGCGACCGTGGCCAGCACGCCGACGATGACCGCCAGCACCAGCGTGAGCCGGATCCCGTACAGCAGCTGAGACAGTACGTCCTGGCCGGTCTGCGTGGTGCCGAGCAGGTGCGAGAGGCTCGGGCCGTTCATCGAGAGGGCCGGGTTCGGGTTCTGGAAGGACGGGTCGTACGGCGCGACCATCGGACCGATGATCCCGGCGATGACGAACGCGGCGAGCAGCACCGCTCCGGCACGCGCCTTGGTCGGCATCCGCCGCCAGCGTCCTGGGCGGGCGTCGGCCTTGCCTGCGGCCGTGACTACGGGCAGCGCGACGCTCATCTGGTCACCGCCCCGGCTCGGGTCCGCGGATCGACGAGCACGATGACCACGTCGACGATCAGGTTGGCCAGCAGCACGGCGAACGTGATCACCAGGAAGATCGCTTGCATCATCGGGAAGTCGTCCGAGGTCACCGCGTTCAGCAGCAGCAGCCCGATCCCCGGGTAAGCGAACACGATCTCCATCACGATCGCGCCGGAGACCACGAAGCCCAGGGCGAGGCCGAAACCCTGCAACTGCGGTAGCAGCGCGTTGCGCGCCGCGTAGGTGAAGACGACCCGGCGGCTCCTTAGCCCCTTAGCCTGCGCCGCTACCACGTAATCCTCTCCGGTGGTGGTGATCATGACGTTGCGCATCTGCAGCATCCAGCCGGCCAGTGAGGTGATCACGATGGTGAACGCCGGCAGTATCGAGTGCTGGATGGCGCTGCCGATGAAGGCCGAGTTCCAGCCCGGCACCAGACCCTCTCCATACCCTTGCCCGGTCGGGAACACGTGGGTCTTGATCGCCAGCAGTTCGATCAGGACCAGCGCGAGGAAGAAGTACGGAACCGCCTGGATGAACATCAGCCCGGGCATCACCCGGTCCAGCCAGCCGCCGCGCCGCCAGCCGGCCATGATGCCGAGCCCGGTGCCGACCACGAACGCGATGACCGTCGCCGTCCCGACCAAGGTCAGCGTCCACGGGATCGTCGCGTCGAGTATCGAGGACACCGTCGCCGGGTATTGCGAGACGTCGGTACCGAAGTTGAATGTGAACACGTCACCCAGGTAGGAGACGTACTGATGCCACAGCGAGCCCGCGTGCCCGACGCCCAGCAGCGCCTGCAGCGCCTTGTAGGCCGATGGCTGGAGGCTCGGGAACTTCGCCATAATGGCCTGCACGGCGTTACCGGGCATGGCCCGCGGCAGGAAGAAGTTCGCGGTCAGCGCGACCCAGGCCGCTACGACGTAGAAACCCAGGCGGCGGAGAATGAAGGCCATTTACGCTCCGCTCGGAAGGAGATGGTTAGGTGTCCCGTTCCACGGGACGGCGGGTGGTGGTTCCCGGGGGGCAGCCGCAGCTGCGCCGGATGACCAGTTCGGTGGACAGTGTTCTGTACTTGCGGGGGCAGGCCAGGCTTGGCGATGCGATCCAGCAGCCGGGCGCAAGCGCGCTCACCGAGCAGGCGCATCGGCTGGAAAACGGTGGTGAGCTGCGGTTCGTACCAGTCCGCGGCGGCGATGTCGTCGAAGCCGACGACGGCGACCTGGTCCGGCACCCGGACACCGGCCCGGGCGAGCACCAGCAGCACGCCGATCGCCATCTGGTCGTTCGCCGCGACCACGGCGTCGGGCAGGTTGTCCCGCGCCTCGGCGAGGATCCGCTCGCCCGCGGCGAGCCCGGTCTCCACGTTGAACCAGCCGCTCGTGCTGCCGGTCAACTGGACCGCTGGGTGCTTGCGCAGCACATGCTGTAGTCCGAGCCGCCGTTCCACCGCGTCCGGCGCGTCCTGCGGTCCTTCCACGTAGTAGATCCGCCGCGTGCCGTGCTCCTCGATCAGGTGCTCGATGATGGCGGCCGATCCCGCGAGGTTGTCGGCCGTCACCACGTCGAACTCGTGATCCGCTGGTGAGCCCGCGATGACGGTGACCGGTACCCGGGTGGCCAGCCGTTCCATCAGCCGCTTCGGGAAGCTGCCTTCGCTGACCAGGATGCCGTCGACCTTGCCGGACATGGCGAGGATCCGGCGCACGTTCGTCGTGGTGTAGCCGTTGTAGAACGTCAGGAGCAGCGACCAGTTCAGCTCGCTGATCCGCGGTTCCACTCCGCGCAGGATGTCGTCGATGTAGGTAGGGCTGCTGTTCTCCACGTCTTGCGGCTGCATCGGCCGCTCGCAGCAGATCAGCCCGATGACCTCCTTGCGGCGGCGAGACAGGCTCTGCGCGGCGCCGTCGGGGATATAGCCGAGCTCCTCGATCGCCTTCTGCACGCGGACACGGGTCGACTCGCGAACCAGGTCTTGCCCGTGCAGCACACGGGAGACCGTCGCGGTCGAGACACCGGCCCGGCGGGCGACGTCGTAGAGCGTAACCAATGCGAAAATGTCCTTATGTAAGCGTTTACATCCCGTAATCTAAGCGCTTACACTAACGGTCGGCACACGGACGGTCAAGATACAAGTCACGTAACAGAAACATCAACGAAATGTCACGAACCCCCAGGAGGCGTGCATGACCGGACTCGGATTTCCCGAAGGCTTCGTCTGGGGAGCGGCGACGGCCGCGTACCAGATCGAGGGCGCGGCGGATGCTGACGGACGGACCCCGTTCGGTCTGGGACACCTTCAGCCGGACCCCCGGCAAGACTTGGCACGGGGACACCGGTGACATCGCTTGCGACTCCTACCGCCGCTATCGAGAAGATGTCGCGCTGCTCTCCTCGCTTGGTCTGTCGTCGTACCGGTTCTCGCTTTCCTGGCCGCGGATCCAGCCAGGCGGCCGCGGGCCGGCCAACACTAAGGGGCTGGACCACTACCGCGCGCTGCTCGACGAGCTGGCCGAGCAAGGCATCTCCGCCGCGGTCACGCTTTACCACTGGGACCTGCCACAGGAACTGCAGGATGAGGGCGGCTGGGCCTCGCGCGACGTGGCCGGGCGGTTCGCCGATTACACCGAACTCGTCGTTAAGTCACTTGGTGATCGCGCGGCCCGATGGATCACCCTCAACGAACCTCAGGTGGTCGCGGACAATGGTTACCGGCACGGGTCGCACGCGCCCGGCCTGACCGACCCGGTGGCGGCCGCGGCGGCCAACCATCACCTGCTGCTCGCGCATGGGCTGGGCGTGCAGGCGCTGCGCGCCCACGGCGCGGCTGAGGTCGGCATCACGCTCGACATGCATCCGGTGCGGCTGCTCGGTTCCGGGCCGGAGCTGGAACACGCCCGGGACATCGTGGACGCGGACGCCAACGGTCTTTACCTGTCGCCGATCCTGCACGGACGCTACCCTGAGGACGCCTCCCCGTCGATGCGGCCGCCGGAGGAGCTGATCGCCGACGGGGACCTGGAGTTGATCAGCGCTCCGCTGGACTTCCTCGGCGTGAACTACTACTCCCCCACGTTCTTGCGCCAGGGCGACCCCGACCGCCTGCTGGCGGACGAGGTTCCCGCCCCGGTGCCGGCGCCCGGCGTCGTCGGGTTCCGTCCGCCGGACCTCGAGCGGACGCCGATGGACTGGCTGGTGGACCCCGAGGGGCTCTACGAGCTGCTGGTACGGGTCGGGGGCGAGGCACCAGGGCTGCCGCTGTACGTCACCGAGAACGGTTGCGCGGCCGAGGACTACATCACCCCGGAGGGGACGGTCAACGACCTCGAGCGGGTGCGCTATCTGCACCAGCACCTGGAGGCCGCCGCCCGCGCGATCAAGGATGGCGTCCCGCTGGCCGGCTACTACGTCTGGTCGCTGCTCGACAACTTCGAGTGGGGCTGGGGGTACTCAAAGCGGTTTGGCATCATTTACACCGACTTCGGGACCCAGCGCCGCATTCCCAAGTCCAGCGCGGCGTTCTACTCGGCCGTCGCCCGCGCCAACGCGCTGCCGGAGTCCTGAGCTCACCGGCCACGACCTTTTTTGACCATAACGGCGGTTTCCATCCCGTCGTGAAGGTCGTGGCCGGGGAGTCAGCTGGCCTTGAGGCGGGAACGATAGCATCAGGTCGGTCTGCCTGTGGGATTGCTGGGCAGGCTCCGCTCAACGTCGACTAGGAGCAGACTGGCATGACTCTTTTCTCCAGGGCCCACGACATCCTCGCGGCCAAGACCAACAAGGCGCTCGATGCCGCGGAAAAGCCCGACGAGATGCTCGATCTGTCCTATGAGCAGATGCTCGATCACATCACCCAGGTCCGTCAGGCCCTGGTCACCATCGCCGCCTCCCGCAAGCGGATCGAGCTGCAGGAGCAGCAGCTCCAGCATTCGGTTGATCACCTGAATGACCAGGCCAAGCAGGCGCTGGCGGTTGGCAAGGAGGACCTGGCGCGGGAGGCGCTGCAGCGCAAGGCCGCGGCTCAGAGCCAGATCGACGGCATGGAACCGCAGCACCAGCAGCTCACCGAGGAAGAGCAGAAGCTCGAGCAGACGCTGTCCGCGCTGCAGGACCGGGTCAACAAGTTCCGGACGCAGAAGGAGACGCTGAAGGCCCAGTACACCGCGGCCAGCGCGATGACCTCGGTGAACGAGAGCGTCGCGGGGATCTCCAGCACGCTGGGCGACTCGGGCGCCGCGCTGCAGCGGGCCCAGGACAAGATCGACAACATGCAGGCCCGGGCGGGCGCCTTGGATGAGCTGCTGCAGTCCGGCGTGCTGGAGGACGCCGGCGGCAGCACCGACGACATCCAGCGCGAACTCGACGAGGCGGGGGCGTCGGCCGACGTGGACAACGAACTCGCCGCCCTCAAGGCCCAGATCGCCCCAGCCAAGTCAACGCCGGAACTGCCCGCAGGCAGCTAGCCCCGCGGCGGCGCGGCACCTGCCCCATGGATGGCCCATCGCTGGTGCTATACCGCCAGCGATGGGCCATCGATAGCGGCGCCGAGCTCCTCAGAGCGAGGAACACCAGCCTCGTGTGAACTACACACCAGATGAGCCCCAGGCGTTTCAGCGTGGCCACCTAAATGCTTCGCGAGTTCGGTGGCGAGGCAGAGATCATGGGTGGATGGCTGAGCTCAAGGTGGCGACGTGCCAGTTCCCCGTCGGTGCCGATATCGGCGCCAACCTTCGTTACGTCAAGCGCCAGATGGTCGTGGCCAGCGGACGTGGAGCCCGGGTCGCCCACTTCCCGGAAGGTTCGCTGTCCGGCTATGCCGGGACGGATTTCGAGTCCTTCGCCGGCTTTGACTGGAACCGGCTCAACGACGCCACCGCCGAGGTAGCGTCGCACGCCGGTCAGCTGCGCCTATGGGTGGTCCTTGGCTCCGCTCACCGGCTCAGCGGTGCCCATAAGCCGCATAACAGCTTGTATGTCATCGACGACTCGGGCCAGTTCGTGGAACGATACGACAAGAGGTTCTGCGCTGGAGATCCCGGTGAACGGTCCGGCGATCTCGCGCACTACAGTCCGGGCAGCCATTTCAGTGTCTGGAACATCGACGGTGTTCGCTGCGGCGCCCTCATCTGTTACGACTATCGCTATCCCGAACTGTACCGCGAATACAAAAAGCGCGACGTCCAGCTTGTCTTTCATTCCTTCCACGCCGCCAACGTCTCAGCTGGCCGGATCGCCGGGATCGGTGCTGCTATCGGCACCCGGTTCGCGAAGCTCAACCCGTCCGCAACCCATACATATCCGGGCATCACCATGCAGGCCGCCATGACCACCGCCGCCGCCTGCAACCACGTCTGGATCAGCTGCCCGAACTCCTCGGCCCCACAGAGCCTGTGGCCGGCTTTCTTCGTCCGCGCCGACGGCATCACCACCGGCCGACTGCGGCGTAACGTCTCCGGAGTGCTGATATCGACCGTGGACACCCGGCAGCAGCTTTATGACTCGACCGCGGCGGAGGCGGACCTGTCCGACCCCGGAGCACCAGCCCGGCTGTTCAACTCGGCCGAGGAGCAGTTCGGCCCCGTTGACATCCTGGTCAACAACGCGACTGGATGGCTAGCCGATACCTTCGCACCGACTCGAACCGATTGGGCTGGCAGATCGCTGCAGCCGGTAACCGCCGCGACCTGGATCCAGCAGTTCAGTGTCGACGCGATGGGCGCGGCCCTGATGATCAGCGAGTTCGCGCGCCGTCACATCGCACGCCAGGCGAACTGGGGCCGGATCATCGGGCTGACCTCCGGCGGCGAGCTTGGCTTCCCGGAGGAAGTCTCTTACGGAGCGGCTAAAGCCGCTCAGCTGAACTACACCATGTCAGCGGCCTTCGAACTCGCGCCGTTCGGAGTCACGGCCAACATGGTGTACCCGCCCGTCACTGACACCGGCTGGGTTACCGACGCCGTGCGGGAACAGGTCACCGCGAGCCGCGAGCTCATTCACATCGCCGGCCCTGGCGAGGTCGCCGAGGTAATCGCCTACCTCGCTTCCGACGCGGCCGCGCTGATCACCGGGAACGTGATCAAGCTGCGCTGAAGGCGCGCGCGGGAAGCGATCCAGGCTTCCGGCGAAGTACGGGTGACAGTGACCCACTCACTCCGGAAGTGGTAGCCATATGACGGAGACAGGTATTTGACCGCCGACGCGCGTGAGCAGGTGACCGATGCCCTGATCGCCCTGCAATTCGAGGTATCGGCCCCACCGCAGGTAGGCGCCGCCGCCTACCGCGTGCTCGCCAGTTTCCCTGACGTCAAGAACCTTGGCCCAGTCAAGGGCGGGCAGGAGCTGCTGATCTCCTTCCCATCCGGCGGAGGCTGGATCAAGCTGGTCGTCGATCCGGCGACATCGCTGGTGCGAAGCGAGACCGGCGCGAAGGGCGCCACGACGATCGAGGCCGCTGGATGGACGAACCGGTTGCCTCGGGTCGTTCGGCTGGGGTCCGGAACCAGCTGCTGAGTTCGGTCAGATTAGTCCCGCCCTGCCATGGCGGTCGAGGGTGGTCATGGCAGGGCGGCCCGGTATGGGCATGTCCGCAACAAGATCGTGGAACAAAACCCCTCAAGGGAACAATTGACGCCCCGTGTCGTCCGCCGAACGGCATTACTGCGCCGCGGCCGCCGAGCCGTAGCTTGCGGCGGCGATCTGGGCAAACGACTGAATGCGCGGGTCGGTACTCGCGCTGTTCCACGCGATGACGAGGCGGCTGGGACGCAGGTCGGCTAGCGGAACGGACACGAGCCCCTCCGGCAGTGCGTGGGCCAGCGGCGCCACCCCGATCGTGCCGTTCCAGAGGACGCCTTGCATGCACTCGCTGACGGTCCGGACCACAGGCCCGTCACGAAGCTCGTCACCGGGAGTGGTGCCGTTCCAGTAGGCACGCCAGACAGGATCAGTTCCCTCGGGTAGCTGGAACCACTGACGGTCGGATACATCGCGCAGGTGCAGGACGTCCCGGTCTGCCAGCGGATCGTCGGCGCGCAGCACCACCCCGACGGGATCCGAACGCAGCACGTAGGTGGTGATCCCGGTGCTGTCGAACGGCGCCCGGGTGAGGGCGACATCGGCAAGACCGCTCCGCAGACCCGCGGTGGGATCGGTGAAGTCCGCCTCCCGGATGCGGACGCGGACGCCGGGGTTCTGCTCGCGGAAAGCGGCGGCGAGCCGGGTACCGGCCTCCTCGACGCTGTCGGCGAGCGTTCCGATGGTGATGATGACGCTCCCCGCCTCGGCGACACGAGCGCGCGCCTGGTCGGCCTGCTCCAGCAACACGCGTGCGTCGTCGTACAGCAGGGCTCCGGCGGCGGTGAGCGAGACACCGGTGGAGGAACGCCGCAGCAGGACGGCACCGAGATCGGCCTCAAGTCGCTTGATGGCCCGGCTCAGCGGCGGCTGGGTCATGTGCAGCCGGGCCGCGGCCCGCCCGAAGTGACGTTCCTCAGCGACGGCTACGAAATACCGCAGGAGGCGCAGGTCCATATGCCGCCACGATACCCGCGCGGTATCGGGCCTCCGGACGCCTAGACGGGGTACTGCCTGGGCTGGCGAGTCTAGCTGCGCCCGCTCGGGGTGACCCACTGGTGGAATCCTGGGGCGACCTGAATGACCTGCCAGCTCTTCGCCTGCTTGAGCTGGTGGTCCCGCCGGCACTTGGGGCCGCCATTGCAGCCGCAGGTCTTCCCACCTTGCTCGAACGGGATTGCATGTTCGAAATCACACCTGGTGGCCGGTCGGCGGCAGCCGATCTGCACGCAACTGCCGTCTCGGACCTCGGTCAGGTGCCGTGTAGCGGGGAGGGGTCATGCTTGCTGGTCTCGTACCGGTGATCGCAGTCCCAGACCGGGATCGGGTTGAGGGTGAAGGCCTTGGTAGCGCCACCGGGGAGATTGAGGGTCCAGGTAGTGTCCTCCCAGGCAGTTCCGACGTCCGCCGCGTCCGGTTTATCGGACTTTGCTCCGCGCTTAGGGCTGGCACATCCGTGCCCGACCGCCCAGCCATGGTCATCCACCAGGGTCAGGTGCCACCGGCTCGCCTCCCCCGCCGCGGCGGCCCGCCCGGCCAGGTCCCGGACCAAACCCGGGTCCAGAGCACCCCAGCCGTCCGCTTCGCCCGGGTTGTCCGCCAGGCCCAGCAGGGTCAGAAGGGGCAGGAACATCACCGGAAGGGTGAGATGGACATCGGCCCGGAACCCGTGCCCGGTCCGCTCGCCACCGAGCGGATCCGTGCCGAGGATCTTGTCGGTCATTGCCCGGGCCCGCAGGTTATCCATGTCACCGGTGATTCCCGCCTTCTTATAGGCGGCCGCGGTGTCCTGGATTGCTTGCTCAGCCTCCATCGCCACCTGCGGGTTCAACCCGGTCGCCGCCAGCGCCATCGTCCCGGGAGTTTCCCGCCAGGTCTCCACCCGCGCGGTCTTCTCGGCTGCCTTCCTGCGATTCTCCGCCGCTTCTGGATCCGCCGCGACCGCCGCTCGGTCGATCAGCTTGCCGATTTCCCCCGGCGTCTTGCCGGTGAACGAACCACCCGCCCACATCAGGGCCAGCTTCTCCGCGTTCCCGGCGGCCTCGTCATCTAGCACCGCGGTCGCCTCGGCGATGATCTTGGCCTTCAGGTAGTCGACTTCGCCAGCCGCCAGCGCCGCCGCCGTGGCACCCAGCCTGGTCGCCAGCGCGACCGCCAGGTCGATCAGCTTCATCGTCGCCGGACGCGACATCCCCAGCGCGGCGGCTATCTCCTCGGTCAGCGTGTCATCCCGCGCCGACGGCACCCCAAGCCGCCGCGCCGTACCCGGCAGACCCCGCCGCCGCACCAGCTCCGTGACCGTGGCCAGCTTCCCCGACAGGCACCACGCCTCGCACGCCGCCCACCGGCCGAGGATCCCGCATCGCGAGAATCCTTGATCGACTAGATATTCGAATTATAGCCGGTGTTAAGACCGAGGTTCGAGAGCATTTCGCTGTCAGCGTTCTCCATTTCCGGCGTATGGCCAAGGTGCCACGGCGTGTCCAGAACAAGATCGCGGAACGAAACAGCACAAGGGGGAGAATTCACCGATGACTTGAGCCTCCCTGCGACCAGCATGCTGTCGACGCGGCCCGGCCGAGCCTTCACCGCAACCAGATGCGGGGCCAGCGTGGGTCGGAGCCGGTCGCTGATAATCACGGGGGAATGTCGTGTCATGGTCACGCCGTCGCTTTGCCGCCGTAATCTTGGCCGTCTCGTGCCTCGCGAGCGTGGGTGCCCGCGCAGGCTCCGCGTCGGCCGAGCCCACCGCAGCTACCGTCTAGCTCTTCACCTGGTCAGCACGGATGGCACAGGACCCTACAGCCATATCGGCACGTGCGATTCTCCTCACCAGACGGGGTGCGTCGTGGCGTACAACGCTTACGCCCAGACCCCACCCGCCGACGCGCTGTTCGGCCGGCCCGGCACCGCTGCCGAGGCAGCCGCGGGTGACACGGTGGTCTGCACGAACCCGGCCGCGCTCGCCGCGGGAACGGGACGCTGGAGTCCCAGTACCGGCTGAGCTTACCCACGCAGGAAGTACCCGGCAGCGCGACCGAAGGGGTCATCCAGGACTTCCCTACGGTGTCCACGCCCTGGATTCAGTTCAACGACCGGTACGAAGCCAGCTGCACCGATACCAACGAGGCCAATGTGCTGATGGTGACCCCGGAGAACAATGGCCCTTCCCTGGCGGCGGTCCCTGACGCCGCGTGGGGGCTGCACGTCGACGACCCGAACCTGGCGCTCGGCAACCTAGTGCATCTTGCGGAGTCACAAGCCTCCGCCTACCTAGCTCACCAACGCTAGGGACTCCGTGCGCCAAAGCGTGCGATCGCGTTGACCAAGCGTCAGTGGCCGCCGGAGCGTGACGTCGAGTCACGGACGACCAGTTCGGGCTGGAGGACCACGCGGCGGTGCGAGTGCTCGCCGTTGTCCTCCTCAAGCAGCAGCCCGGTCGCGATCCGCCCCATCTCCGCCGAGGGCTGGCGTATCGAGGTAAGCGGCACGGCCGCCGCAGCGGCGAACTCGATGTCGTCGTACCCAATGATCGCTATCTCCCCCGGCACCGACACCCCGGCGGCGTATAGCGCTTGCAGCACGCCGAGGGCCAGCAGGTCGTTCGCGCAGAACACGGCGGTCGGACGGCGGGACAGCTTGAGCAGCCGCCGTCCGGCGTCCCGGCCCGCCGCCACGTCCATCCGGTCGGTCTCGATGTGGCTCAGCGCGTCTTCCGGCAGGCCGCGTTCGGTGAGTTCGGCGAGCGCCCCGGCTCGCCGGTCCCGGCACTGGGCCAGGCTCATCGGTCCGCTCACGTAGCCGATCAACTGGTGTCCGGTGTCCACTAGGTGCCCGGCGGCGAGCCTGCCGCCCGCCAGGTCGTCCACGGAAACCGAGCAGCCCTCCCCCGACACCCGGTCAACGAGCACGAAGGGGATCTGCTGGCGCCGCAGCAGGTCTAGCTCCGCGCCGGAACCGGCGGGAGTGAGCAGTACGCCGCGGACCCGCTGTTCGGCGAATAGCGACAGATAGTCGGCCTCTTGCTCGGGATCGTTGGCGCTATCGCTCAGCAGAACCCGCAGGCCTGCTGCCCTGGCCGCCCGCTCGACGCCGGACGCTACCTGAGCGAAGAACGGGTTCGTCATGTCCAGGACCAGCATGGCGATGAACCGGCTCTGCCCGGCCCGCAGGTGCCGCGCGGCCTCGCTACGCACATAGCCCAGCCGGTCGATCACGCCGAGCACCCGGTCACGGGTCTCTGGTGCTACCAGGTCCGGTCGGTTGATCACGTTAGAAACAGTGCCCACCGAGACGCCGGCATGCTGAGCGACATCCTTGATGCCGACGATCTGCGCCACGACGCTCATCTTATTCAACGAGCAATCGTTTCAGTGTTAGCCACGTCAGATCTAGACGCACGTTAACGATTTGTCGTATTGCAATTACTGAAACGATTCGCGGCTGGGAGGCCCGTCCCGGCTGGGCTATTTGACGTCTCCGCTGACGTGCCCTTCAGGGAGACCGGCGGCGGACACGTCCTTCCCGTCAACCGAGTGCCTCGCTTCGCTCAGACGGTCACTGGCCGCCGGCGGCGGGAGCAGGAAGTGCCACGCGTTCAGGACGCCACTGACCAGCGCTATCAGCGTAGCGGGCAGCAGCAGGTAAAGCCCGTCATCCGAGCCGCACACCAGGATGATCCCGCTGATCACGAACAGCAACATCACCAGGATGCTGGCAGCGCGCCGGTCGAAGATGCTGATCAGCTTCAGATCATCATCCGACAGCCCGCGTATGATCTGCCCGGCCGAGACCAGCGCCACGCTCGCTATGAGTCCGGCAACGATGAACTCACTCCCGATGACCCAGTGCGGCTGGCCGGGAGTCAGCAAGAAGCCCGCCATGACCAGCGGCGAGATAAACAGCACCAGGGTCTGCGCCGCGCTCGCCCGCAGTCCGTCGTGATGCGCGATCCGGTTGGCGTTCAGGGACACCGCGACGAACAGCAGGCCGGTCAGGGCGCCGCTCGCGCTCCCGATCATCTCGGCGAACCCTTCCCATGCCATATGCCGTCCTCGCGGTTATCGTGGCGCTTTTCTCCCGGAAAGCCCCACGATAACGTGAGGTCGGCCAAGGTGGAAAATCACCGACGAGAGACCGATCGGGCGGACCGCGGACCGCGCCGACGAAGAACTCCGCTATCGCTGAATCATTTCATTAAAACGATTCACCCGCTGCCGACGGACGAGACGCGTGGAACTACAGGCGCTCTTTGTGGTCCGCCCAGCGAGTCTCGTGGGCTATGAGGTCTCGGAGGTACACGGGTCCGTGTTTGCCGCTGGGTTGGCGTTCGTGGTGGAGCTCACGTTCAGCCTGGGACTCGTGTTCAACGTGGGCGTACACAGGCTGGCGGGCTACGGCGACGCCGGCTCTCGGGATACGAGCTCGGGCTACGGCGGCCCAGGCGGCGGCTGCTAGCGCGACTAGTGCGGCGGCGACCACGCCGTCCAGCCAGTAGTGGTTCGCCGTGACGACGACCACCAGCGTGGTGAACACCGGGTATGCCACGGCGAGCCATCGCCAACGGCTCCGCCCGGCGGTGATTACCGCGAGCGCGACGATCACCGCCCATGCGACGTGCACCGACGGCATCGAGGAGAACTGGGCGGCGTCCAAGCCCCCCGAGCCATATACCGACTGGTGATACTTCAGCCCGGTATCCACCAGCCCGGTGCCGCCGATCAGCCTCGGCGGCGCTACGGGGAGGTAGATCTGGATGATGAGGCTGACGCCGGTGACCAGCACCAGGATTGTGCGTATCTTCCCGTAATGCTGACGGTGCCAGAAGTAAAGCCAGATCAAGCAGCCAATCAACATCGGAAAATGCAAAATATCGTAATAAAGGTTGGCGGCTTGGACCAGCACCGGATGCGGCAAGATGGCCCGCTGCATTGCGGTCTCGTAGGGGAGCCGGAGAAGACGTTCGGCGTTCCAGATGTCCCGGCCGAACGGGATGGCCCGCGCGGCGCTGGCGTGGGCGAGCGAGCCGGCTAGCTGCCAGAGGGCATACAGCCCAAACAGCAGCGCCGTTTCCCACGCGACCCCGCTGAGCAGCCGGGCCCAGCGCCTGAGCATGGCGGGCCATTGCCTGACGGCGTAGGGCCAGTGGCTCAGCCGGTACAGCCGAGCGGGCAGCGCCACGGCGGCCAGGCCGCCCGCGGTCATAGCCGCAGGCTGCCAGGCCAGCATCAGGTTCCGCAATCCCCCGGCCCCCTTCACACCACCTGGTCACCGTGTCCAGCGGCGCACCGATGACCTCGGCAGCACCGCCAGTTAGACATTCTAATGACCCTTTTTGTTCACTTTCAGCGCGGGGTCGACGAGGTCTTATTCCTGGTGGGTGCTGCATTACCCAGCAAAGAGGGCGGGTAATGCAGCACCCACCAGGAAAGGGCGGGCGGATTAAGGCCCCGACGCGGCGGCTGAGGCCGCTTCGCGTAGGCGGGCGCGTAGCGTGGCGCCGGCGGTGCGGTCGGTCTTGGCCTCGACGATTCGCAAGCCGTTGCCCTGAATGACCTTCGGGAGGTCAGTCAGCCGGTCAAGCCGCTGGTACGGCACGCCGAACGCAGCCGCCAGATCCCCCACCCGCACCCCGTGCGGCGTACCGAAGACCCGCTCGAAGGACGCGGGGAACGCCGCCGGCTCCAGCGCCGAGAAGATCCCGCCGCCGTCGTTGTTGACCACGATCAGGCATAGGTCGGGCTCCGGCTCCCCCGGCCCGATCGCCAGCCCGGACGCGTCGTGCACGAAGGCGAGGTCCCCGATCAGCGCGAACGCCTGCCCGTGGTGGGCCAGCGCCGCTCCAACGGCTGACGAGACGGTGCCGTCGATGCCGCTGGTCCCGCGGTTGGTCATGATCCGCACGTCCGCCCGGGCCGGCAGCTGCGTGTCGACGTCGCGCACCGGCAGGCTGTTGCCCGTCCACAGCAACGCGCCATCCGGAATGGCGCGGCACAGCTCCCGGGCCAGGCCCGGCTCGGTCATCGCCTCTTCCGCGTCCAGGATCGCGTCGACGGCGCGCCGCGCGCGTTCCTCCGCGCGCCGCCACTCGTCCAGCCATCCCGAGGGAGAAGCGGGAACGCCGGTCAGCTCGATGGCATCGGCCACCAGGTCCGCCTTGCGCGGCGCGTCGGACCAGCGGCCCGGCCCCTGCGCGATGACGACATGGGTCACGCCGGGCATGGCCAGCAGCGCGGACTGTGGCCGGGACAGCCCCGGCCGCCCGGCGGACACGATCACGTCCGGACGATGGTCCGCCATGAACGATGCCGAGGCCAGCAGGTGATCGTAGGCGGTCAGCGCGGCCGGACCGCGCCGGGCGTTGGACGACGGCTCCGCGAGCACCGGCCAGCCCGCGCGTTCGGCCAGCTCAAGAACCTGGTCCGGGGAACTGGTGCCGTCGCCGCACACCACGACGCCGCGTTCCGTCCAGGGCAGTTCGACGGAGGAGCCCGAGCCACCCAGCTGGCCGAACCGAGTCCACGGCGCGCCGTCGGGACGACCAGCCAGCGGCTCCGGCCAGTCATCGGTGCCATCGGGCACCAGCGGCTCGCGGAACGGCAGGTTCAGGTGCACCGGGCCAGGAAAGCCGCCGGTCGCCAGCGCCCACGCCTGGCAGGCGAGCGACCGCCAGTAGCCGACCGCGCCCGGACGTTTCTCCGGCACTCCGGCATCGGTGAACCAGCGGACGGCGGACCCGTAGAGCTTCACCTGGTCGATCGTCTGGTTGGCGCCGGCGCCGCGCAGCTCCGCTGGCCGGTCGGCGGTCAGCACCAGCAGCGGAACACCGGACTCGTCGGCCTCGATCACCGCCGGGTGGTAGTTCGCCGCCGCGGTGCCCGAGGTGCACAGGATCGCCACCGGGCGGCCGCTCGCCTTGGCCAGGCCAAGCGCCGCGTACGACCCGGCGCGCTCGTCGATCCGCACGTGCAGCCGGAGCCGCCCGGCCAGGTCGGCGTCCGCGAACGCCATCGCCAGCGGCGTGGACCGTGACCCGGGCGAAACGACGACGTCGGTGAGCCCGCACCTGATGAGCTCGTCGGCGAACGTGACGCCGAACGCGGTCGACGGGTTCACGCGAGAGCCCCAAGGAACGTAGCGGCGGCCGCCGCCCGTTCCCGCCAGGCGGTCGGGTCGACTTCCCACTGGGTGAGCGCGGCCTCGTCGACGGCGGGCCGCCGCACCGGGAGCACTCCCCCGGACTCAGCCAGCGGCTCGGCCGTCACGTCGCCTTCCAGCAGCGACATCGTCGCCAGGCCGCACGCGTACGGCAGCTCAGGCAGCGCGGCGGCGAGCGCCACCCCGGCCGCGAGACCCACCGACGTGTCGACCGCGCTGGACACCACGACCGGCAGCCCGCACGCCTCCGCCACCCGCAGCGCCGCGCGCACTCCGCCGAGCGGCTGCACCTTGAGCACCACGATGTCGGCGGCGCCCGCCGCCTTCACCCGGAGCGGGTCCTCCGCGCGCCTGATCGACTCGTCCGCCGCTATCGGAATTTGACCATAACGACGCAGCTCACTCAGCTCGTCCAGTGTCGCGCACGGTTGCTCGGCGTACTCGAGGTCATAGCGCCCGAGCTCACGCAGCATCTTCCTGGCCGTAGCCACCGACCAGCCAGCGTTCGCGTCGATCCTGACCTTCCCGTCCTTACCGATCGCGTCCCGCACCGCGGCCACCCGCTCGATGTCATCGCTGGCGGGCTGCCCCGGCTCGGCGACTTTAACCTTGGCGGTGCGGCACTGCGAGGCGAGCACGATCTCCCGCGCCTGCTCCGCTCCCACGGCCGGCACCGTCACGTTGACCGGGATGGTGTCCCTGACCGGTTCCGGCCAGCCGTCGTTCGCGGACTCAAGCGCGCTGGCCAGCCAGCGCGACGACTCCCGAGGGCCGTACTCGGGAAACGGGGAGAACTCCCCCCAGCCCGGCCCCTGGATGAGCGCGCCCTGGCGCAGGATGGTCCCGCGAAACTTCACCGGCATCGGGATGGCGAACGCCCGCAGCCCGGCCAAAACGGTCGATGTGACATCGACCGTTATAGAGCGCGGTCGATGTGACATCGACGGCGAGAGGTCGGGGGTCACGGGCGCCTTGGGAACTTGCCGAAGTCCGGCTGGCGCTTTTCCTTGAACGCGTCGCGGCCCTCCTGGGCCTCCTCGCTCATGTAGTAGAGCATCGTCGCGTCGCCCGCGAACTGCTGCATGCCAGCGGCGCCGTCGGTAACCGCGTTCAGCGCGCCCTTGAGCATGCGGAGCGCGAGCGGTGACTTCTCCAGCAGCTCATCCGCCCATTTCAGCGTCTCGTTCTCCAGCTCGGCCAGCGGGACGACGGTGTTGACCAGCCCCATGTCCAGCGCTTCCTGAGCGTTGTACTGGCGGCACAGGTACCAGATCTCGCGGGCCTTCTTCAGCCCCACCGTGGCGGCCAGCAGCGAGGAGCCGTACCCGGCGTCGAAGGAGCCGACCTTGGGGCCGGTCTGTCCGAAGATGGCGTTGTCGGCGGCGATGGTCAGGTCGCAGCAGACGTGCAGCACGTGGCCGCCGCCGATCGCGTACCCGGCGACCATCGCGATCACCGGCTTGGGAAGCCGCCGGATCTGCACTTGCAGGTCGAGCACGTTGAGCCGGCCGACGCCATGCGGATCGAGATAGCCGTCATCGCCGCGGATCTTCTGGTCACCGCCGGAGCAGAACGCCTTGTCTCCGGCACCGGTGAGAATGATCACACCGATCGACGGATCGTCCCGTGCCACCTCGAACGCGCGCGACAGCTCAAAAAGCGTCGTCGGGCGGAACGCGTTACGCCGCTGCGGCCGGTTGATGGTTATCTTCGCGACGCCGTTCGCCGTGTCGTACCAGATGTCTGAGTAGTCTTTCCCCGGTTCGGGACCAGACCGGTGCCATTCGACCATGGACCTAACCTTAACGATCGTGGTGAAGCGCTTTCTGCACGCGGTCCTGCTCAACGGACCGGCCGACGCGGCCCGGCTGATCGACCCGCTGCGGTCGGCCCTGGACGGGACCGGACCCGCATTGCTCCCGCTGGATGCCAGCGATCCCCGGCTGATGTCGCTGCTCGACACGTACGCACCCGACCAGATAACCGATGGCGACGGCGATGTGACGCGTCGTTATGACGGAAAGGGAGTTCCGGAAGGTACGGCGGTCATCGTGTCCACGTCGGGCAGCACCGGACAACCCAAAGGTGTTGAACTCAGCGCGACCGCGCTGCTGCACTCCGCGCACGCATCGCTGGCGCGGATCGGCGCGTCGCCCGGCGAACGGTGGCTGTGCTGCCTGCCGGCCAATCACGTCGCCGGGCTTCAGGTGCTGATCAGGTCCATCGTCAGCGAGGCCGAGCCGGTTTTCGCCGAGGACGGGGAGTACGACCACGTGTCGCTGGTGCCGACGCAGCTACGTCGGCTGCTGGACGCCGGGGCGCCGCTGCCGGAGCTTAAGACCATCCTGCTGGGCGGGGCCGCGGCGGGCGCGTCGCTGCTGGAGGCGGCGCGGGAGGCCGGGGCGCGAGTGGTGACCACCTACGGGATGAGCGAGACCTGCGGCGGATGCGTTTACGACGGGCATCCGCTGGACGATGTTTCGGTGGCCGAGGGCCCCGACGGGCGGCTGGTGATCGACGGGCCGGTGCTTTTCTCCGGGTACACGGGTCAGCCGCCACGCACCGGGGCATTCGTCACTAACGACCTTGGGTATGTGGATAAGTCGGGGTTTATCCAGGTCAGAGGACGCGCAGACGACGTCATTAATACCGGTGGATACAAGGTGGTGCCCGGCGAAGTAGCCCGCGCTCTGGAGAGTTGCGCCGCGGTACGGGACGTGGTGGTCGTGGGACGGGCCGACCCGGAATGGGGCGAACGGGTCATCGCTATCGTGGTGCCGGCTGATCGCCGCGACCCGCCGGATGTTAAATTGCTGCGTACGCATGTGGAAGGCTTGCTCCCGCGTTACGCTTTCCCTAGTGAGGTCGTGCTGGTGGACTCCATCCCGCTGCTAGCCAGCGGGAAACCGGACCTCGCAAGGCTACGACGGGAACATTCTCCGGCGAAAAGCGTTACTTACTAGTGTCCGTAGGCCACAACGGTGAGCCAATCGGGCACGCTCTACGTTATTGAGGTGTGGAGGGAGGTGTCTCATGCCGCGGAACGCCATGGCCACATCGGCCGCCGCAACCGACGATGAGGCAAGCATGACACGCGTTGACGATCTGGTCCAGCGCGGGCGCAGTCAGGGTCACCTGTCCCTTTCCGAGCTGCGGACGGCATTCGAGCAGGCCGGCCTTACTCCGGCGGAGGCCCGGTCGATCCTGCGCGAGATGTCGGAGGCAGGGGTGCGGCTGGCCGACGAGGAGAACGAGACGGCCACTGCCGCTCGTCCCGCTCGCAAGGCTGCCGCTAAGACTACGGGGACAGGCAGCAAGTCCAAGCGGACGGCTAAGACAGCAAAGGCCGAGTCCGGGAACACGCAGGAGAACGCCGACGAGCCCGGGGACGACGAATTCTCGTCCATCGAGGCCGAGGCGGCGGCGCTGACCAGCAGCTCCGCTGATCTGGACGACCAGACTCCCGCGATGGGCGACTCGGTACACACGTACCTGAAGTCCATCGGGCGGACCAGCCTGCTGACGGCTGAGCAGGAGGTCGACCTGGCCAAGCGGATCGAGGCGGGCCTGTTCGCCGAGCACAAGCTCGACAGCGAGCCCGACCTGAAGCCCGAGCACCGGCGAGACCTGGAGCTGGTGGCCGAGGATGGCCGCCGCGCCAAGTCGCACATGCTGGAGGCCAACCTCCGGCTGGTTGTGTCGGTCGCCAAGAAGTACAGCGACCGCGGGCTGTCCCTGCTGGATGTGGTCCAGGAGGGCAACCTCGGATTGATTCGTGCGGTCGAGAAGTTCGACTACACCAAGGGTTACAAGTTCTCCACCTACGCGATGTGGTGGATCCGGCAGGCGATTCAGCGTGGTTTCGCTGACTCGGCCCGGACCATCCGGCTGCCGGTGCACGTGCTGGAGATGCTGTCCAAGCTGTCTCGCGTTGAGCGTGACATGCACCAGCGTCTCGGTCGTGAGCCCACCCCGGAGGAACTGGCCGTTGAGCTGGACCGGACTCCGGACCAGATCGAGGAGTTGCTGCGTACCTCTCGGCAGCCGATCTCGCTGGACTCCACCATTGGTGAGGACGGCGAGACGTCGATCGGTGACCTCATTGAGGATGTCGACGCGCCCGAGGCCTCCGAGCTGGTCGACCGTCAGTTGATGGCCGAGCAGCTGCGTTCGGCCCTCGACGCGCTGACTCCGCGTGAGGCGACGATCATGGCGATGCGGTTCGGCCTGTACGACGGCAACCCGCACACGCTGGACGAGATCGGGCGGGCGCTCGGTCTCACCAGGGAGCGGATCCGCCAGCTTGAGAAGCAGTCGCTGTCCAAGCTGCGGCACCCGTCCCGGGCACAACCGCTGCTCGACTTCGCCGTCTGAGCGTTTTAGAGCGCTTAAGCGCCCGGGTCCCCACCTCCCGCGGGGACCCGGGCGCTTTCGTGCGTACGGGATTTTCTACGGTGTCGCGCGTTCACAGTGGAAACGTACCGTCGGCCGGCGACGGTGGGTTTCCACTGTGACCGGGTGGCCGCACCATGCGGCTATGGGCTGGCGCTTAGCATTTTCGTCCGGAGGAAGAGATACGAACGCCGTAGTTTCGGTGCGTGCTTGGCCAGGAACAGGCGCAGGAAGATTATCTGCAGGGTGCCCTCTACCGCGAAGACACCAAGTCCGTCGGCGACCTGGGGCAGGTTGCCGGTGGGCAGGCCACCAGCGACGTGCTGGCCTGCCCGGTAGAACAGGGTAACGAGGATCGGCCCGCTATAGAGAAAGAACACGATCAGGCCAGCGCATGAGCCGAGTACCATCATGGCCGAGTAGCCCCGGACGCGCACCCGCTCGTGCTGGCTGATGCCGGTGGTCGGATCGGGCGGCGGCTGGTGGCGGAAGACCGCGGCGGCAGCCCGGCCCGTCAGGTACCCGACATAGCCGACGGCGTCACCGTACAGATTCTTGCACCGCAGCAGATCCTGCAGAACGAAGTACATGTCCGTTCTCATGTACAGCGCGAACTCTTCGGCGACGCCCAGCAGCAGACTGAGGATAAGCGCCTGGATCGCCCGGACGGTCAGCCCGGACGGCGCCAAGACGCTGACGATCAGCGAACACGCCGAGACGAGGACGAGATCCGAGGTCACTCCGGCGAGGTAGAACCGTAGCCGGACGCGGCGCGGCGCCGCCCACAGTCCGGTGGCTGTCGTCTGGGCGGCCAGCAACTGCATCCGGGTGCCGAGTCCGATCCGCGCGTAGACGCCCTCGGCCCGGGCGGCGGCCAGGTGCCAGAACTCGTGCACCGCCACGACCGCCAAGACCATCGCGGTATTCAGAGCCAGGTTGACGCTCTGCGAATTGGTAATGAAGTAGGCCCGGTAACCGGGGATGAGCTCACCGCGGGCGATCGCGGCCGCCAGTCCCGCGATGATGAACGCGTACACACAGGCGAGCACCGGCCAGCGGAAAACCCAGCGGACGTAAGCGGGCCGCAGCCACCGCAGGCTGGGCGGCCGCGGCGGCGAGCCGAGCGGCCGGCCGTCCAGGGCGGCGACGAAGCCGAGATCGATGAGCGTGTCAACGAAATCTTCGGCGTCGATGTCCTCGCCGTGCCGCGCGAGGACGCGACCATGCGCGTCCGCGACTTCCTCGGACTCCGTCAGCGCCTCGAGGAAGGTGACCGCCTCGGCCGGGACCTCGATGAACTCCCCGTCGTCGATCCGCCCGACGATCCAGTTCCCCGCTTCAGCCTCCGAGAACAGCAGCGGATACAGCCGGACGGTACTGGCGGCGGTGACCGTGACTAGCTCGTCACGGTCGCGCATGTCGGGCAGTCCGGCCGCCGCTTAGCCTCGATGTAGTACTGGTGGTCATGGTCGAGCAAGTTACGGTGCAGGTATCGGCCCGCGGTCTGCACGTTCATCCCGAATAGCAGACAGAGCGTTTCCATCGCGACGAAGTGGCCAGCCATCTGCGCCGCCGGCGCCATTACCGGATGGAACCCGGGGACCCGGCGGTCGGCTTCCAGGAGTTCACCCCGTCCGGCTTCCCGCTCCGAGATCGCCATGCACTCGTAGCATCCGGTCGTTCCCGGGATAATGCAGACGGCCATCAGCATCGGCCCGGTGTAAGCACCGGTCATCAAGGGCGTGCGCAACCGGACCGCGGCCTCATTGGCCCAGTACACGATCTGGTCGGGACTGTCGGCGCACAGCACGAAGGCGTCCGACCCGCGCACCTGACCGACGATATCCTCGACGCTGGTCAGCCGCAGGTTGGTGCCGGTCACCTCGACGTCGCTGTTCATGGAGCTCAGCCGGCCGACCGCGGCGTCGACCTTGAGCTGGCCAACATCCGTCTCGTCGTAGAGCAGTTGACGGTTGAGGTTGTCCAGTTCAAGCGCGTCGAAGTCGACGCAGTGCACGTGGCCGACCCCGGACGCGACCAGGCTGGCGGCCACCGCCGAACCGGTGCCGCCCACGCCCAGCACCGTCACCTTGCTCGCCTTCAGCCGCGCCTGCAGCTCATACCTGCTCGACCGCGGCTTCGCGTCAATCCACGACTGAAACTGGACACCGCGCTCGTAGCGTCCAAGCTCACGCTCGGACAACGTCGCCGGCCCGGCGGCGCCGGTGTCCTCGACCCACCCGGACTCGATGAGGAAGTCCACGACCTCCGCGACCTCGGATGGCTGCGCCGCGTGGTCCGCGACTACCGCCGCTATCAGCTCATCCTTGCTCAGCGTCCCGTCCATCCGCTTACACACCGGCCATACCAGGCCGGTGCTGTCGTCAAGCTCGGTCGCCAGGCCGTACTGCATGCTGCCGATCCAGATCAGCCCGTCCGGACGCAAGGTCGGGCGGTGCGCGAGTTTAATGCTCGGTTTCAGCATGACGACCTCCGTAAACAAGCGAGCCGAGACGAGATGAGTCCTGGGACCCGCGATCGCGGGTCCCAGGACAGACGCGCTACTGGTACGGAGGACTCGTGTGGGTCGTCTCAAGCTTGTCGAGCTTGCGGACCTTGATCTTGACCTTGTCCTCGACCTTGGCCTTGTCCATCGGGCCGCCTTTCGTCGTGGGGTTGGGTAACGAGTCAACCTTGACGGGGCGTGCTGGTGGATCACTGGCGGATCACTGGCGGATCGCTGGGGGCCGAGCGGCGGGTGGTCTCTAGCCGGTCGAGCTTGCGGATGCTGATGGGCTCGGGCTCAGAAACTTCAAGCTCGGGCCGAGGCAGCATGCCACTGTCGGACGGTCTCGCTGACGGCGTGGGCGAGCGTCGCCCAGACGCCGCTGACGTCGGTCTGGGCGACGAGGAACTGCAGACGGGTACCGAGGCTGATCCGCGCGGGCGCCCCTGCGGCCCGCGCAGTAGCCAGGTGACCCAGTTCGTGCAGCGCGATCAGTACCCACCCGATCGCGGCGTCCACGGCGATCACCAGCCCGGCCTGCCGCGTGACGCTCCTGGTCGTGCACCCGGGCGGCATCCACCCATGGCCGGCCAGCCGCGAGGCAAGCCTGGTTGACCCACGGGCGGGCCATATCCGAGGGGCGCCATCCGGGCTTGTCGAGGCTCGTCTGCATCGCTCGGGGTCCCTCCGTGGTTGGCTCGGGGTTTCGCTCGCAGCTGGTGACGAAGCCAGTATTTGCCGCCGGACTAGCACCTGCTTAGCACTCGGTTAGCGCCTCCCCCGGTGGTGCTGCCCTCGTGGGCAGTGGCTAGCATCTGGTGAGAAATGTCCGTAAACGGGGGGCCAGGAACGCTGCGGGGTAGCCGTGACGGATGGCATGGAGTTCGGATTGCTGGGTCCGCTGATGGTGCGTCGCTCGGGTGAGCCGGTCGCGGTACCGCAAGGAAAACAACGGGCGGTGCTGGCGGCCCTGCTGCTCGAGGCAGGCCGCGTAGTGCCGGTGGACGATCTCACTGACTTGCTGTGGGGCGCGAAGCCACCAGCGTCGGCGCGGGTGACCATACAGAACTACGTCAAACGACTGCGGCAGGTGCTGGGGGACGATGACCGGGACCGGATCGCCACCCATCCCGCGGGCTATTCGATCCGGGTAGCTCCCGGGGAGCTCGATGTGTCGAGATTTGAGGCCCTAGCCGAGGCGGCGGGCGCGGCGGCGCGCAGCGACACCTGGGACGAGGCGGCAGCGCGGGCCACCGAGGCGCTTAGCTTGTGGCGGGGGACGCCACTGGCGGACGCTGGATCGGAAGTGCTGGCGGTGCGAGAAGGTTCGCGGCTGGCCGAGTTGCGGGTGCAGGTGGATCAGACCCGGCTGGAAGCGGAGCTGCACCTTGGCGGTCATGCCGGTGTGGTGCCAGAGCTGCGACGGCTGGTCGCCGTGCATCCGCTCCGGGAGCGCCTGTATGCGCTGCTGATGCTGGCGCTCTACCGGTCCGGACGGCAGGCTGAGGCGCTAGCGACCTATCACGAGGCCCGGCGGATCTTGATCGAGGAACTCGGCGCCGAGCCTGGAGCCGAGCTGCGCGAGGTCCACCAGCGGATCCTGGCCGCCGATCCCGGCCTCGCCGCGTCCAGCCGACCCGGCGGGATCGTGCGGACGCGGCGCCTTGAGGCAGGACTGACCCGGGAACAGCTCGCCGAGTTGTCCGGTCTGAGCGTACGAGCGATCAGTCACATCGAGCGCGGCACCACCGTCCAGCCGCAGCAGAGCTCGATGGCCCTGCTCGAAGTGGCTCTGGACCTGACTGGCCAGGACCGTGGCGACATGGTGTCCGGCGCTGGCCAGCTTCGCCCAGGCGATCATGACCGGGTCGTGGTGCCGCGGCAGCTACCGCGAGCGGTACTCGGCTTCGTGGGACGGGAACGCGAGCTGACCGCGCTCACCAAGTTCTTCAACAGGCCGGAAGCCGACAGCGACGCCATCGTGATAGCGGCGGTGGCCGGGACAGCCGGGGTCGGCAAGACAGCGCTGGCCCTGCGCTGGGCGCGTGAGATCGCGAATGACTATCCCGACGGTCAGCTCTTCGTCGATCTGCGGGGCTACGATCCCGGGCAGCCGGTGCCCGCGAACGACGCACTAGCTGGGTTCCTGCGCGCCCTTGGCATCCCTGGTCAGGACATCCCGGTGGAGCCGGATGAGCGCTCCGCGCTGTACCGCAGCCTGGTGGCCGACAGGCGAATGCTGATAGTGCTCGATAACGCGGGATCAGCAGACCAGGTCAGGCCGCTGCTGCCCGGTACCCCCGCCAGCGTTGTGCTAGTGACCAGCCGTGATTCGCTGGCTGGCCTAGTGGTCCGGGACGGTGCCCAACGTCTGGACCTGGATCTGTTGCCGCTAGCGGACGCGGTCGGCCTGTTGCGGGCACTGATCGGCGAGCGTGCTCACGCCGATCCGGCGGCAGCGGGAGCGCTGGCCCGGCAGTGTTCACGGCTGCCTCTGGCGCTGCGGGTGGCTGCCGAACTCGCCGCGGCACGACCAGCCGTCCCGTTGGCCGACTTGGCCGACGAACTAGCTGACGAGCGGCGACGCCTAGACTTGCTGAACGCCGGCGGGGATCCGCATACCGCGGTCCGGGCCGTGTTCTCCTGGTCGTACCGGCACCTGGAGACGGGCGATGCCCGTGCGTTCCGGCTGCTCGGACTGTATCCAGGGCTGAGTCTTGACCGGTATGCCGCCGCCGCGCTGACCGGCGCCTCCATCGTGGAGGCTGACCAGTTCCTTGATTCGCTCACCCGGGCCCACCTGATCCAGCCCGCTGGACCGGATCGGCTTGGCATGCATGACCTACTGCGGGCCTACGCTCGGGAACTGGTCGAGACCGCCGATAGCGACGCGCAGCGGCGGTCCGCCCTCACCCGCTTGTTCGATCACTATCTGCGGACCGCGGCCGCGGCGATGGACGTGCTGTTCCCCGCCGAGCAGCACCGCCGACCGCGCATTCTCCCGTCGGCCGGCCATGTCCCGTCGGTGACGGATCCCGCTGCGGCGCGGGCCTGGCTGGACGCCGAACGGCCCGGCCTGGTCGCCGCCATCGCGGAAGCCGCCGATCACGGCTGGCCAGACCATGCCATCCGGCTCGGCACCACGGTGTTCCGCTACCTTGAGGTCGGCGGCTACCACGAAGAGACGGTGGCCATCTTCACCCAGGTGCGCCGCGCCGCTCGGGACAGCGGTGATCGCGGTGCGGAAGCCGAGGCGCTGAACAACATCACGATCGCTGACCTGCGGCACGGCCGCTACCGGCAAGCTTCCGTCAGGCTCCGGCAGTCGCTAGCCCTGCATCTGGAGACCGGCGACCTGACCGGCCAGGCCCGCGCGCATGGCAATCTCGGTATCGCCAGCATGCAGCTCGGACAATACGACCTGGCCGCCAGTCACCAGCGGCAGGCGCTGGCGCTTTACCGGCAAACAGGAGATCCATTCGGCGAGATACGCACGTTGATCAACCTCGGCAGTCTCGGCCGACGGCAAGGTCGCTACCAAGAGGCCACCGAGGACCTCAGGCAGGCTCTCGCCCTCAACCGGCAAACGGACGACCCGACCTGCGCGGCCTACAGCCTGGCCAACCTGGCCGAAGTCGAGCTGCGGCAGGGCCGTTACCAGGAGGCCATCGACAACCTACGGCGTGCCCTGACCCTCAGCCGGCAGACCGGCGACCTAGCCTGCGCGGCCTACAGCCTGGCCAACCTCGGTCTTGCCGAAATGGGGCAGGGCCGCTACCGGCAAGCCAGAACACACCTGCGGCAGGCGCTGGCTCTCAGTCACCAGCGCGACGACCAGTCCGGTATGGTCGAGGCGCTCAACGGCCTAGGCGAGGTCCTTCTGGCCACCGGCCAGGTCACGACTGCCCGCGCCCAGCACGGCTTCGCGCTCCGGATGGCCAGCAAGATCGGCGACAGCTACGAACAGGCCCGGGCCCACAACGGCCTGGCCCGCGCCTACGACGCCACCGATGACGGCAGCCGGGCGCGCGGTCACTGGCGCAAGGCCCTTGCCATCTACGCACGCCTCGGCGCCCCCGAGACCGACGAGATCCGCCGACGGCTGGCCAACTGAGTTTTATGACGGCTATTCCGCTATCGAGGGGCCTCCGCTGGGGTCATTCCGCCGATAGACCAGCCGGTACGCGGTGGCCGCGGCGAGCAACAGCAACGCGCAGCCGGTCAGCACGTAGATGTTCCCCAGGATGAGCTCGATCCCGTACCAGTGGTACTCGACGTATTTCGGATTGTCACCGAACGGGAAGTAGGTGCCGGGCGCGTAGCTGAACAGCCCGCCGCCCAGCCACCGGATGGGACTCCTCCAGAACTGCGGCCATTGCAGGAAGGCGATCACCACGACCGCCGCGGCGGATCCGAACAGCCAGCGGCGGCGCCGGACCGCCGCGTCGATCAGCACGACCAGGCCGGGCGCCATCCACACCCAGTGGTGGTCCCAGCTGATCGGCGAGACGAGCAACGCGGTCAGCGCGCAGGTCATCAGGCCAGCGAACGTCTGCCCGGCCCGGTCCAGCAGCACCGCGGTCGCCAGGCCCACTACGACCGCGATGAGTGCCGCGACAAGCCACATCGGCGCCGCTCCCGCCACGCTGCCATCCAGCCTGGTGATGATGCTGCGCAGCGACTGGTTGACGTTCGCGCCGACGAACCCGGTCCGGCTGGCGTTGAAGAAGTAGCCGTCCAGCCAGAAGTGCACCGAATCCGACGGCAGCACCGCGAACCCGATCGCTACGGTGGCCGCGAAGGCACCGCCCGCCACCGCGGCTTGCCGGTACCGCTTCGTCAGGACGAGGTATACGACGTACAGCAGCGGCACCAGCTTGATACCGGCCGCGATGCCGGTGACCGCACCTTTCCACCACCGGCTGGACGGCTGGCACAGGTCCCAGATGATGGCGCCCATCATGACCAGCTCGATCTGGCCGAGGGCCAGGGCCTTCTGGGTCGGCTGGAACCAGATCGCGACACCGGTCACGGCCAGCGTCCCGCCGGCCCTGGCCAGCCCCCGCCAGCCGCATTCCCGGAACGCGATCCAAACCGATCCGGCCAGCGCGATCAGTGACAGCACCGTCAGCAGGTCGACCAGCCGGTGCCACTGCATCGCGGTGAGCGGCGAGAATGTCAGCGCGGCGAACGGCGTGTAGGTGAACTGGATACCGGGACGGCCAGCCAGATGCCAGGTGTACAACGCGGCCGGGTCGTGCAAGGCCAGCGAGCCGCCCTCGAGGTAGACCTTGAAATCGAAACCGTCCAGCACTGCGTGATAGGAGTGGGTGGCCAGCAATACCAGGTACAGGCCGAGCCCGGTAACGGCGGCTAGGGCACCTAGCGCTAGTAGTAGCCAAGCGGAATCATCGGACCACGGGTTCGGCAGCCGTTTTGGCCCGCCCGTCTCCGGATCAACGTCTGATATCTGGGGGATTGTCCACTGCATGGGTGGAGTTTATTAAGGCCTCACCGCGTACGCGCAGTTATTACACACTCTAATGGCCGCCACTATCTGGCCGAGGGTATTCCCCGTCAGCGCCTGATAGCAGACCGAGACGGCGGCGAACGTCATCGGCGTCAGGGTGCTGGAGGCTGTCCAGGATGTCCAAGGCCTGTTGCCAGGCGTCCCGGGCTTCGTGCAGCGAACCGGCGGCATGAAGGACATCGCCCAGATCGGTGACGACCTCGGCTTCGTCCAGACGGTCGCCGAGCTCGCGCGCGAGCTCAACGGCTCGGCGGTAGCAGTCGATGGCGTCGCCCAGGTTGCCACTCTGGCGTTCGACATAGCCGAGGCTGTCCCAGGCGTGGGCCTCGAGATAGCGGTCGCCGAGTTCCTGTTCCAGGATGAGAGCCTGACGGCAGAACACGCGGGCCTGTTCGTAGTCGCCTAGCTGGGCATGGCAGGAGCCCACGTTGTTGAGGGCCTCGGCTAGCGTCGGGCGATGGCCAAGCTCACGGCACAGGTCCAGTGCCTGCTCCGCGTGGTCGAGCGCGTCGACGTGTTTCCCTTGGCGGGCAGCTATGTAGCACAGGGCGGAATAGATACGGGACGCGGCGACTCGGTCGCCGAGCCGCTCGCTCAGCCCGAGAGCGTCGAGATAGCAACCGCGGGCCTGATCGTAGTTACCTGATCTGGCCAGAGCTAGTCCGAGCAGCCGGCGCAAGACGCTCTGCGCGACGATGTCGCCGAGCCGCTCCGCGGCAGCCACCGCGAGCTCAGTGACGGCGACCAGGTCATGCCAGTGCCCCTGCTGGTCGAGAAAGGTAGACATCGCCCAGGGCAATTGCCAGGTGCAGTCGTCGGACCCATTGCCGGCGGCGAAGGCCACGGCGGCGAGCAGGACACGGTGCTCCGCGGTGAACCAGGCCACCGCGTGCTGGCGATCGGGCAAGTACTCGGGCGAGATGCCTGGCCTGAGCGGGCTGAGCGTGAACAGAACCTCCCGCAGCGGCTTTATCAGCCGGTTGCTGGCGCATGCGGTGTGCAGGTAATGGTCCAGGATCCGGCCGGTCGCCGCCCGGCGGTCCCGCTCCTCATCGAGGATGTGGGCCTGCTCGGCGGCGTAGACGCGCAGCAGGTCGTGGAAGGCATACCGGCCGGGAACGGGCTCGGCCAGCAGGTGCGCACGTGTCAGCTCGGCGAGATTATGCCGGGCTTCATCCAGGGCAACGCCGACCAGGCTGGCCGAGGCGGCCTCCGAGATGTCGGGTCCTGGATGCAGTCCGAGCAGCCGGAACATCCGCTGGGCCGGATGGCTCAGCCCTCGGTAGGACCAGGAAAACACCTTCCGGACGCTCACCGCGGGATCGCCGGTGTCGAGGGCGTTGAGGCGGCCGTGGCTGCCGCGCAACTCGGCCGCGAGAGAGGCTAGCGAGAAGCCGGGCCGGTCCGCTGCCCGGGCCGCGGTGACCGCGAGCGCCAGCGGCAGATACGCGCACAGGCGTGCGATCTCAACCAGCGCCTCCGGCTCAGCCTCAACCCGCCCGCCGCCGAGCCGGGTGGCCAGCAGGCGGCAGGACTCGATGGGGTCAAGCACATCGAGGGTGAGCAGCCGGGCGCCATTGGCGGCAGCCAGCCCGATCATCTGGTTCCTGCTGGTGACCAGCACCAAGCATCCCTGGCTGGCTGGCAGCAGCGGACGGACTTGTTCCTCATCCCGGGCGTTGTCCAGCACGATCAGCATCCGCCGGCTGGCCAGCAGGCTGCGGAACAGAGCCGCCTGCGACGCCAGATCCGGCGGAACCTGCTCCGCGGGCACCTCCAACGCGTCCAGGAACCCGCGGACCGCCTCGGTCGGCTGGGCCGGGCTCCCTGAGGGATCGAACCCCCGGAGGTTCACGTACAGCTGTCCGTCCGGGAACCGGTCCGCCACCCGGTGCGCCCAGCGCACTGCCAGTGCCGTCTTGCCGACCCCGGCCGTTCCACCGATCGCGCTGACCACGATCCTTCCGGGTTCGTTTCCGTCGGCATCCTCCAGCAACTCATCCAGCAACGCCAGCTCCGCTAGCCGTCCGATGAAATGCGCCGCCACCCCCGGCAGCTGCCGGGGCACCACCAGCACCGGGATGTCTACCGAGCCGGACGCCGACCGTTGTGCTTCTGGCTCGGGCGCGGCGGGCTCGCCCAGCACCGACGCGGCGGCGACGAGGGACCGGTCGCCCGTCAGTATCTGGTGGTGCAGCTCCCGTAGCTCCGGACCGGGCTCCGTCCCCAGCTCCGTGGTCAGGATCGTGCGCGCATGCTGATAGGCGGTCAGTGCCTCCTCCGGGCGGTCACACCCGTACAGCGCGAGCATCAGCAGAACGTGCAGCCGCTCGCGCAGCGGATGCGCGTCCGCGAGGCGACGTAGTTCTGGCACGGCATCGGCATGGCGGCCCAGGTGCAGCTCCGCGTCCGCCCGCGTCTCCGCTACCCGCAGCCACAGCTCATTCAGCCGGGGCAGCTCACGACTGGCCAGCGCCTCGGATCCCGCGTCCGCCAGTGGCTCTCCGCGCCACAGCGATAGCGCCGCTCGCGTGTCCGCCGCGACCACGTCCCAGGCGCCGCTACGGGCCGCCGCGTCGGCCGCCGCCGCCAGCGCCTCGAACCGGGAGACATCCAGCTCATCGGGCGCCATCCGGATCGAATAACCCCCCGGATGCGCCCGGATCCGGTCCTGGCTGTCGCCGCCAAGGGCCCACCGCAACCGGTTCACGGAATTCTCGGCGGTCTCCCGCGCCGTTACCGGCGGCTCCTGACCGCCCAGCAGATCCGCGAGAGCATCGATGGATACCTCACGCCCGGCGGCCAGCAGCAGCGCCGCCAGCGCCGCCCGCGGCTTGCCCCGCGGCACGTCTACCAGCTCGCCGCCACGGCGCACCACGAAGGGGCCAAGCACGCTGAATTCCATGCGATCGGCCATGCAGACTCCGCAACCATGCGCAACCCTGCCATGTAACGCATTCGTATCAAGCACCGGCAACATGCTACTGGAATGTCGCGCACACCACACTTACTAGTCGTAGCTGACGGTACCTTCCGGCGCTACGGTCTTGCGAAGCTCACCGCGCAGCACCAAAACCTCCAGGTGCGCGGCGGTCTCCCCGGTGGCCAGCAACTGGCTGACCGGGTCCAGCTCGTCGAACGCCTGCCGACGGCGGGTCCAGCGGATTCCCTTCGCCACCTGATAGGCGGTCGGTCCGGCTCCGGCTCGCACCGCGTTGAGTGTCTCGGTCAGCCGGTCCTCGTGGTGGGCCAGCAGCTCATCCACCCGCGCGTGCACGCTGTCCGTCACCGGCCCGTGCGCTGGGAGCAGCCGCGCGTCGGGCAGTTCGAGCATTAGCCGCAACGACGCGAGGTAATCTCGCAGCGCCATCGGATTGCGTTCGGGCTCGAAGCCGATCGACGGCGTGATGCGCGGCAGGACGTGATCCCCGGCGAACAGCGTCCGCGCGGCGGTGTCGTGGAAGACCAGATGGCCTCGGGTGTGCCCGGGCGTGTGGATAGCGCGCAGCGTCCGCGACTTGAGCACTAGATCCGTCCCGTCCGCTACCCAGCGGTCCGGATCCTCCCACTCATCCGCCGGCGGCCTAGTCCCGCGCTCCCCGCCCGCTAGCCGGGTGAGCAGCTCATCCGCGCCCATGGCCAGCAGATCCTTGACGAACGCGTCGGTGTCACCGCCGGCGCCAAGTCGCTCGGAAGCGGTCAGGTTGTCCCGCTCCCCCTCGCCGAGGAGGATCGGGCCTGGCCCGACGACCGCGCCGGGCGCGCGCAGTCTGCGCAGCTCAACCGCGAGCGTGTAGTGATCGCGGTGCACATGGGTGATAAGGAAGTTCCGGATGTCCCCGAGCCCCGCGCCCAGCGTCCCGAGCGCCGCCAGCAACTGCTCGCGAGCTCCGGTGATCGCCATCCCGGCATCCACTAGATCGACGCCGTCACTATCGGCGAGGGCGTAGATGTTGACCGCCTTCAGTCCGGTCATCGGCAGCGGGAGGGGGATACGGTGGATGCCGCCGCCGAGATCCTCGACGCCGGGGTCATCCCAGCTCAAATTCGACCCTCACGTCCCTGATGTTACCGGCTGGCCGGGCACTCCACTATGATTCAGCGCGTGGATGACAACGAGGGGCTGATTGACGAGCTCCAGGAAGAACTAGGCGCGGACTACAGCCCCCAGCTGCGCGTCGCGTCGAACATGCTCACGGATAATCCGGGCGCCTCCGTCCCTTATCTCCTGTTCTCCATCGCCAAGTCATTGGAGGACATCTCGTTCCTGCTCGCGAACGACAGCATCAGCGTCGTCAGTGACCTGGAGGACGAGGAGGAATAGCCTGGTGGTGTGGATATCTCAACCGCACCGCTCAGGACACAACGCCGCAGGGTTCTGCGGGTCACCATGCCGGGTGACGGCTCAGCAACCGCCGAGCACCGAGCGGACATTCTCGCTGTTGAGGAGCCGCTGGAGATCCGCGTCGACGACACCCCGCTGACTGTCACCATGCGGACACCCGGGGACGATCTGGACCTAGCCGCCGGGTTCCTGTACACCGAGGGCCTGCTGCCGTCGCTGGCTGAGGTCCGCGAGATACGGATGTGCGACGTCAACGTCGCCGCCGTGGACACGGTGCCGGGCAGCCGGGTGATCATCCCGCAGCGCAACTTCCTCACCACCAGCGCGTGTGGCGTCTGCGGCAAGGACTCCATCGAATCGGTGCGGGTCCGCACACCGTTCGACGTGGCGGCCAATCAGGTCCGGGTACCCGCCACGCTGCTGGCGTCGCTGCCTGACCAGCTGCGCGCCGCCCAGAAGCTGTTCTCATCCACCGGCGGCCTGCACGCTGCCGGACTATTCACGATTTCTGGGGATTTGCTGGTTTTGCGGGAGGACGTGGGCCGGCACAACGCGGTGGACAAGGTGGCCGGCTGGGCGCTGCGCAATATGAAGCTCCCGCTGGCCGAATGCGTGCTCCAGGTCAGCGGGCGCGCCTCGTTCGAACTCGCGCAGAAGGCGCTGATGCTCGGCATCCCCGTGCTGTCGGCGGTCTCCGCGCCGTCGTCGCTCGCGGTGTCGCTCGCCGAAGAGGGCGGCATGACACTCGCCGGTTTCGTCCGCGGCACGACGATGAACGTCTACACCGGTCAGGACCGCGTCGTCGTGTAATCCTGGGCAGCGGAACGTTTCTGGTGGGTGCTGCACTACCCATCCAAGAGTGTCCAAGAGTGTGGGTACTGCAACACCCACCAGGAAACGCGGGTCGGCCAGAACGCTCCGGGAGGCTAAGCCAGACGCGCGGGGAAGCCGCCGGTGGCGACCGGGCCCCAGCGGTCCGGGGTGACGCGCAGCAGGGACTTGCCCTGGCGGACCATCGCCTCGCGGTACTCGTCCCAGTTCGGGTGCTCCCCCGAAATCGACCGGAAGTACTCCACCAGCGGCTCGACGGCCTCCGGGATGTCCAGCACCTCGGCCGTGCCGTCGACCTGGACCCAGGGGCCACCGAAGTCGTCGGACAGGAACAAAACGCTCACCCGCGAGCGGTTTCGCGCGTTCCGCGTCTTGGCCCGCTCCGGGTAGGTGGCGACGACGATCCGGCCCTCGGGGTCGACCCCGCAACTGACCGGCGAGGCTTGCGGTGAGCCGTCACCTCGCGACGTTATGACTATCGCGTGGTGGCGAGGGCGGATGAAGTCCAGCAGATCGTCGCGCGAGACGGTGGTGTTGGTCGCTATCTGAGGCACGAGAACCACCCTACCTAGCCCCATGGATGTCCCATCGCTGGGCCGCTGACGCCAGCGATGGGACATCCATGGGATCGCCAGCCTGGAGATATGCCT
Organism: uncultured Actinomycetota bacterium; assembly: GCA_963743085.1. GTDB lineage: Bacteria > Actinomycetota > Actinomycetes > Streptosporangiales > Streptosporangiaceae > JBEKHI01. Next base: position 269,881 of record CAVUOU010000051.1, on the reverse strand, counting down.
GAAATGTGATGATTTGCGCGGTTCGGGACGGGCCGCGGGGGCACCGGGACGGGCCATGGGGGCACCGGGACGGGCCATGGGGGCCCCGGGGCCACGGCCCCCGCGCTAGGTCGCTTCCGGCGTGCGCGCGGCTAGCCGGTCGTGCGCGGCGACCGCGAGGACGACGACGAGAGTGAGCGCGGCGAGTGCCTGCTCGGGGACCGAGGTCGCGAGGAAGCCGAGCAGCCCGAGCGCTACTATCCCGGCGATCCTGCTCCACGGGATCACGTGCCAGATGACGGCCTTGAACGCGGCGTTACCCGCCAGGAAGAGCGCCGGGCCGCCGAGGGTCAGCAGCGCCTGCCGCCCGGTGAGGATCTTCGCCGGGTGCGCGAGATTCTCGTCGGCGGCCGCGACGACGATGATCCCGGCGACCATGACCGGATGGATAAGGTGGTACGCGGACCGGCCAAGACGGCCGGGGTCCTTGGACCGCTCGACGGTGGCTGCGGCTGCTTGGGCGCTGCGATCGAAGTAGATCCAGTACAGCGCGACGGTGCCGAGAAACGCGATGACGAAGGCGGTCACGTTCGCCGCGGTGAACGCGTGCACGCCGGACGCGGTCTCGCCGATGCTGACGATCGACTCGCCGAGCGCGATGAGGATGAACGCCGAGCAGCGTTCGGCGAAGTGCCCACCGGAGATCGTCCAGTCGGTGGTCCGTGACCTGCCGATAACCGGCACCCAGAAGCCCGCCAGGCCGCCGGCCACGTCGGTGCCCGCGGCGAGCACCCACAGCAGTTCCCGCAGATCCCCGTGCGAGATCCCCCCGGCGATGGCCAGCCCGCCGCTGATCAGCGTCCAGGCGAGGATGCGCTGGAAGTTGCGCTGCAGCGGATCGCCGCGCAGCGCGATCACCATGAACACGCTCCGGCCGATCTGGCTGAGCGCATAGCAGCCGCCGACCAGCCAGCCGCGGTCGTACCCGCCGGCCGCGCCGAAGGCGCCGGGCAGCGCGGCCGACATGGCCAGGCTCACCAGGGTGAGACTCACGATCAGCAACCGGATCGACAGGTGGTCCGGGTCCATCCAGTTCGTCACCCACGCCGTGTAAGCCCAGCAGAGCCAGACCATCGCCAGCAGCAAGGCCGCCTGCAGCGCGCCCTCGACGGTGGCGTCCTCGGCGAGGTGACGCGACAGCTGCGTGATCGCGAACACGTAGACCAGGTCGAAGAACAACTCGATGTTCGTGACCCGTTGTGCCCCAGAGCGATCACGCAGCAGCCGCGCCGCTCGCGTTGTCATGACTACCAAGCGTAGTGCTCGGGAGCCGTCCTATAGCCGGGGAAGATGTCGTCCAGGCGCTTGAGCGTGTCGTCGTTCAGCGTCAGGGTGAGCGCCCGCTGCGCGTCGTCGAGCTGCGCCTGAGTGCGCGGGCCGATGATCGGCGCGGTCACGGCCGGCCGCGACAGCAGCCAGGCCAGCGCCACGTCCGCCGGCTCGGCGCCGATCTCGACGCAGAGTGACTCGTACTCCTCGAGCTGGGCGCGGTGCGTCTTCAGTTCCTCGGCCGCCCGGCCGTGCACCCGGCGCCGGCCTTCCCGCTCCCCGTGAATCACACCGCCGAGCAGCCCGCCGTTCAGCGGCGACCACGGGATTACCCCGAGGCCGTACGCCTGGGCCGCGGGCAGCACCTCGAGCTCGACCTCGCGGACCATCAGGTTGTAGAACGACTGCTCGCTGACCAGTCCGACGAAGCCGCGGGCCCGGGCGGTCTCGCTGGCCTGGGCGATGTGCCAGCCGGCGAAGTTGGACGACCCGGTGTAGAGGATTTTCCCCTGCGTGACGAGGGTTTCCATCGCCTGCCAGATCTCGTCCCACGGGGTGTCGCGGTCGACGTGGTGCATCTGGTAGAGGTCGATGTAGTCGGTCTTGAGGCGTTTCAGTGAGGCGTCGCAGGCACGCCGGATGTTCAGTGCGGACAGCTTGCCGTCGTTGGGCCAGTCGCTCATGTTCCCGTAGAGCTTGGTGCCGAGCACGGTGCGTTCGCGCCTGCCGCCGCCGGTGGCGAACCAGTCGCCGATGATCTCCTCGGTCCAGCCCGAGTGCGACAGCGGGTTGTGCGCGGCTTGCCCCGGCGGGCTCATCGACCGGCCGTAGGTGTTGGCGGTATCGAAGAAGTTGATGCCTAGCTCGTGCGCGTGGTCCATGATCACGTGCGACTCTTCCGGCGGTGTCAGCGACCCGAAGTTCATCGTGCCGAGGCAGAGCCGGCTACGGACAGGCCTGTCCTTCCCAGATGCGTGTACTCCATGGCTATTATCGTTTCATGAGTTTCGCAGTGGCCGCTTCCTGGTGGCGCCCCGGATAGGGACGATCACTTTACGCAGCCGTGTCGCGAGGTCGTCCGGGTGGACGGCCTCGTTTTCGTTGTCCTCCCGGACCTTAGAAAGGATGACGATGAAAACAGTGCTAACTGGCGACCGGCCGACGGGGCCACTGCACGTGGGCCACTACTTCGGCTCATTGCGAAACAGGGTCCACCTGCAGGACGACGGTCACAAGGTCCTCGTGCTGATCGCCGACTACCAGGTGCTGACCGACCGGGACACCGCCGACCGGCTGGATGAATACGTGCTCGGCATGGTGACCGATTACCTGGCGATCGGGATCGATCCGGCGCGGACGGTGATCTTCACCCATAGCGCGGTGCCCGCGCTGAACCAGCTGATGCTGCCGTTCCTCAGCCTGGTGTCGGTGCCCGAGCTTGAGCGCAACCCCACGGTCAAGGACGAGATCACCCATTCCCGGCAGGATTCGGTCAGCGGGCTGATGTTCACCTATCCGGTGCATCAGGCGGCCGATATCTTGTTCTGCCAGGCGGACCTGGTGCCGGTCGGGCAGGATCAGCTCCCCCACCTGGAGCTCACCCGGCAGATCGCCCGCCGGTTCAACCGCCGGTACGGGACGGTCTTCCCGCTACCCGACGCGCTGCTGTCCGACGCGCCGCTGCTGTCCGGCACCGACGGGACGAAGATGAGCAAGAGCCGTGGCAACAGCATCCCGCTGTCGGCGACCGCCGACGAGACGGCGCGGATCATCCGGCGTGCCGTCACCGACGCTGACCCGGAGATCACTTACGACCCGGTCGGGCGGCCCGCGGTGTCCGGGCTGGTGCGGCTGGCCGCGCTGTGCCTGTCCCGCGAGCCGGAGGTGATCGCCGCGTCGGTGAGCGGGGGCGCTTCGGGCTTGAAGGCCCTCGTCACCGACGCGGTCAACGAGTACTTCGCGCCGGTGCGGGAACGGCGGGCGGAACTCGCGAGAGATCCCGGCTTCCTGCGGACGGTGCTGCGGGACGGCAACGAGCAGGCGAACGCGATCGCCGACGCGACGCTCGCGCAGGTGCGGCAGGCGATGGGGATGGACTACCGGTGAACCCTGTTCCTGGCCAGTGCGGCCGTGCCCACACTCTTCGATGGGCAGCGCCGCACCGCCCAGCAAAAAGCCCAGCGTTACGGCAGCTTGACGGCGCCCCAGGTGCGGCCGGCGTTGGTGGTGCGGTAGACCGTCGACACCTCGTTGCCTTCGTTGTCCACCGTGGAGGAGACCACGGTGCCGGCCGTGGCGGTGGAGAAGGACAGGTCGGACCAGGTTGCCCCGTTGTTCTGCACGAGCGCGGCGGCCCACGTCTGGCCCGCGTTGTGCGTCACCGACAGGTCGAAGATCGTCGCGACCGTCATGTCCCGGGCCGAGGCGGCGGCGAATTCCAGAACGTTGGGCGAGTCGGTCACCGGTCCCGAGGCATGGAACGCGTCGCCGAGCCCGGCGGCGATCCAGGGCTGCACGTCGGTCTCGCCTGGCCCGACCTGGCTCGGGTCGGCGACGCACAGCGCGATCACGTGACCGGACCGCACGCCGCCGAGCAGCGCCGAGGTCGTCGCGGGACAGGGCAGCCGCGCGGACACGAAGTGGACGCCGTCGCGCGAGTACCAGTACCGCTGCGTCGTGTAGCCGGAACCCAGATCGACCTGCAGCGTCCCCACGTCGGTGATGTCGCCGTAGGTCAGCGACCCGGAGACCGACAGTCCACGCACCGCGCGCAGCACGCCACCGCCCAGCGGGCCGGAGTACACCGCCGCGGAAGTGTCGCTGACCAGCAAGGCGAACAGCCGCCCGCTGGTGATGACGAGCTTGTCGACGTAAAAGCCGCTGGGGACGCGCTCCGCGGACCAGTGCCGTCCGCTGCCTTGGGTGAGCACGATGTGCGTCCCGTCCGTGACGGCGATGACGTCGCCGGTCCAGATGGCGTCGGGCTGGTCGTTGTCCGCCGGGTACGTCACCGGCGGCGCGGGCAGCGACCGCCATGTCCGGCCAGCGTTACCCGTCTCCAGCAGATACGGTTTGGCCCCCGGGCCGCGGGACGGGTAGGCGAGCACGATGCCGCTGCTCGGCGACTGCCAGCTCGTGGCCATCGGCAGCAGGCCAGCCGGAAGCTGGCCGGCCGAGACGGCGGCGTCCGCCGGGGCCGTTACCGCGAACGCGCACGCGGCCAGCGCGGCGAGGGTGACAACGCGTCGTTTCAGCATCATGACCCTCAAGACGCGGTCGGCGTCCCGCAGGTTGCCTATAAAACCCGACAATAACCCCCGAAGTGCCGGAGCGGCCGCGGCCAGGCACTGTACGCCGGAGCGCAGCTGCGTCTCGGAACTCGCGGCGGAGAATGTCAGCCGCAGGTGCGGGGCTGACGGTTCGGCCGGGAAGAAGGGCTGGCCGGGCATGACGATGACGCCAGCCTGGCGGGCCGCGCTGGCGACTTCGATATCGTCGGTGCCCGGGGGCAGCCGGGCCCATAGGTGCACACCGCCGGCTGGGGGGAGGAAACGGACTGCGGGGAGAAAGCTGGACAGGTCCCGGGCCAGAACCGTGGCGCGGTGGCTGAGTTCCCGTCCGAGCTCGTGCAGGTGCCGTTCCCAAGCGGGCCGGGTGAGGAGGTCGAGGGCGGCTTCCTGGAGCGGACGGGCGACGAACATGTCATCAACCACCCGGATGGCGTGCAGCCGGGAGGCGACGGGGCCGCGGGCGATGAGGGCTCCGACTCGCAAGCTGGGCGACGCCGTCTCTGGTGAGGGACGTCAGGTAGACCACCCGGCCATCGTGGTCATCGGCGAGCAGCGAGCGCGGCGAGCGGGAACCGTGGGACAGCCAGCGGCAGGCGTCATCTTCGATGATGAATGCTTGCGCCGCTTCGGCTATCGCGAGTACCTCCACCCGGCGATCTTCGGTGAGGACGGCGCCGGTGGGGTTGTGGTACGTCGGCTGGCAGTAGAAAACGCGCGCACCGCTGCGGCCAAAGGCCTCGGCCAGCAGCCCGGGAATCACGCCATGTTCATCGACCGGGACCGGCAGGACGCGGATGCCCTCCAGCCGCGCGGCGGCCAGGACACCTGGATAGGTCGGCGATTCCACCAGTAGCGGTTCACCCGGGCGCAGCAGGGCCCGCAACGCCGCGGTAATGGCGGCCTGACCGCCCGAGGTGACGACCACATCGCGGGCGTCACAGGTTCCCGGGCCCGCGCTCCGCGCGAACCAGGCGCGCAGGCTGGCGAGCCCGGCCGTCGGGGGACGGTCCCAGGCGCGCGGATCACGCGCGGCGTGGTTCAGCGCGCTCGTCAACGCCCGCACCGGCATCAGCGAAGCGTGCGGATAGCCGGAAGCAAGGGAGATGAGGTTGTCCGCTCCCGGCGGGTCAGCGAGCGGGGATATGCCGTCGGCGTTGATCGACCGCTCACCGAGGATGACCGCTTGCCAGGACATGTCCGCCGCGTCACTCCGGCCGGCCCGCTGCGCCACGAACGTGCCCGCGCCGGGACGCGTGACGACGAGTCCCTCGCCCGCCAGCATCGCCAGCGCCCGAGAACACGGTCACCGGACTGACCTGCTGGGTCTCGACCAGCGACCGCGTGGAGGGCAGCCGCTCCCCCGGGGCCAGACGGCGGACCTCGCTCCGCAGCCACCCCGCCAGCCGGACAGTACTGCTATCGTTATTTATGAGAGATAACGATAGCGCTACTCTCGACCGGACGATAGCGCTCAAGCCGGGGCGCGGTGATCGCCATCATTCGTGACGTGCTGCTCGCGGTAGCCGGGGTGCTGGCGGGCGTGGTCGGGACCGCGGGCGGCATAACCTCGCTGATCTCCTACCCGGCCCTGCTGCTGGCGGGCGTTCCCGCGCTGGGGGCTAACATCGCGAACTGCGTCGCGGTGGTGGCCTGCTGGCCGGGAGCGGCGGTCGCTTCCCAGCCGGAACTGGCGGGGAAGGGTCCGTGGCTGCGCCGGTGGACCGTCGTCGCCGTCGCTGGCGGCACGGCCGGATCCCTGCTGCTGCTGGCAACGCCGGCTGGCACGTTCGCCGTGGTGGTGCCGTTCCTGGTGGCCGCCGGGTCGCTCGCCCTGCTGCTGCAGCCTCGGATCACCGCGCATTCGCGAGAAGCTGACCGCGACGGCGCGGGGCTGCTGCTGCCGTGCGGGGTGGTGACCTTGTCCGCGTACAACGGGTATTTCGGGGCGGGTTCCGGCGTCATGACGCTCGCCCTCATGCTGCACACCACTGATTCCGACCTGCCCCGGGCCAACGCACTGAAGAACATGCTGATAGGCGGCGCCTCGATCGCCTCCGCGCTGATATTCGGCGTGCTGGCCAAGGTCGACTGGCAGGTGGTGGCTCCGCTGGCGGCCGGGATGCTGGCCGGCAGCGCCATCGGCCCGCGGGTGGCGCGTCGCCTACCGCCCAGGCTGCTGCGCTGGCTCGTCGCCCTCGGCGGACTCGGGTTCGCGGTGCGGCTGTGGTTGACCGCCCGCTAGTACGTGGTGAGCCTGCCGCACATCCCGTAAGCCTTCGGGCCGTCCGGCCGCGAGATGCGCTGCACTCCCCCGGACGCCAGGTAATCGGCCACGCCGGACGCCAGCGCGTCGAGTTGCCGTCCGGTGGTCTCGGCGGTGGCGAGCGCTCCGTCGCGCCACCGCTCCCGCCAGTCCTCGACCCGGCCGCCGGTCAGCCGGGCCGCGGCCGCGTGGAATTCCGCGAGGGCCTGCTCGCCGCCGGACCGCAGCCGCCGGTAGCCCTCGAGCGACAGGTCACGTCGCCGCCGCGCGGTCGGCGCCGAGTCCGCGCGGGCGGCCGCCGCGTAGGAGCCCGCGTCGGCGAGGATTTCGGGCGGGAAGGTGAGCACGGCGTCGCCGTGCTCGGGGAGCCCCGCGTTCTGCATGACGACGAGGATCCGCAGGTCACCGGAGTCGTTGACCAGGCGGTGGATGGTGCCCGGGGTGAACCACAGGCAATCGCCGGGGCGCAACGGCTGCTCGGCGTACCCGTCGCCGCTCAGCGTCTGCAGCCGCCCGGCGCCAGACAGCACGTAGTACCCCTCGGTGGACGCCAGGTGCACGTGCGCGCTGCCGCCACGCAACCCGTCCGGCGTCTCCCAGACGTACACCTCGAGCAGCGTCAGCCGGGTCGCCCCGGGAAACGGCGCCAACGTCATCACCCCCGCCCGGCCAGTTCGGCGCAGCCCGCCGTATCGCGCTGACCAGAACCGACAATCACACCATAACGTCGAGTCAAGGTCTCCCCGCGGCCCAGCGAGCAGACGGTGTCGAAAAACGGCCCCGGGCAGAGCGCCGCGAACGGCGTGCTGCGCACGAACCACTGTCCGGGAGTCTTCTGGTCATCGGTGAAGATCAGCGTGGACCACCGGGCGGTGCCGTCGTGCTGACCGGCGAACGCCAGCCAGGGCGCGCGGGTCCCCATCACCTCGTCGCCGCCGGTGCCCTCGGGGGTGATCACGGTGCCGCCGGTGAACGAGCGCGGTCCGCGCCAGAACAGCCCGCCGTATCCGGCGTTCTCGCGTCCCTCGGTGGTGGGCGAGCCGAACCGCAGTGGTTCCGGTGAGATGTTCCGCACCGTCGTCTCGAAACGGAGCCGCCAGGCGTCATCGGCCGACCAGGCGTCGACGCTCATCGCGCGGTTCTCCTCGGCGATCGGCTCGCCGTCTGGGGTCAGCCAGGTGAGGCGTTCGGTGAGTTCGCCATCCTTGGCCGTTTCGAAGTCGTCGTGCCGGGTGGTGCCGTTGTTCGGCAGCTGGACGTAGCCCTGGTCACGGAGGTAGGTGGGGCCGCCCCAGAAGTTGTTGGGACCGACGTTCGGGAAGGCGAGGGAGATGCCCTTGTGCCAGACATGATCGTGCGGCCGGAAGATGCTCACCAGGTCGCCGTCGAGGGTGCGCACCGGGTGCAGGTAGGGACGTGGCGATTCCAGGATGGCGTCATCCGGCTGGTACACGTACCGGAAGAGTTCCGCGTTGTCCCAGCGGATGGAGACCGCCGTTATGGTCATATCTTGATAAATCACCGTTCATCCGATCGTAGAAAGGGGTGTCCGGCGCGAGGTCGTCCGGCGCCACGCTACGTCCGGTGAACGCGGCCGCATAGATGCCGGCCACCAGTGACAGCGTGCGGCGCGCGTCGGCCGCCGTCACTGGCGGCGGGATCCCGGCCCGCAACGCCGCGGTCACCTCGGCGAACTGCGCGGCGTGCCCGCTGGGTGTCCCGGTTTCCTGCTGCGCCCACGCGGTGCGCACGTCCTCGCGGCCGGGTGCGGGCCTGACGCGCCAGTCCTCGTCGCGGTACCCGTACAGATGGGTGAGCTCCACCGTCGCCCGCTCGAAGTCGAAGCGCAGGTAGGACTCCTCCCGCGGCGACACCAGGCTGTTCAGCACCGAGGCGACCGCGCCGCTGGCGAACTCGACGTGCGCCAGCGCGACGTCCTCGGTCTGCGTGCGGCGGGCTTGGGTGCGGGTGAGCGCGGACACGCTCGTCCAGTCGCCGAGGGCGTCGAGCAGCATGTCCAGCTGGTGGATGCCGTGGCCCATGGTCGGGCCGCCGCCCTCGGTGTCCCAGCGGCCGCGCCAACCCACGTCGAAGTACGCCTGGTCGCGGAACCACGTGGTGTGGCAGATCGCGACCAGCGGACGGCCGAGCGTGCCATTTGCCATCAGGGCCTTGAGCCGCCGCTGACCGGAACCGAACCGATGCTGGAACACGGTGGCGAACCACGGCGGTCCCGCTTGCGCGGCGGTGATCTCGTCGAGTTCGCGCAGGCTGAGCGCCGGCGGTTTCTCGGCGAGCACGCTGACCCCGGCGCGCAGGCAGGTCAGCGCCTGGTCGTGGTGCAGCCAGGGTGGGGTGCACAGATGCACCAGATCGGGGTGCTGCTCGGCGAGCAGGGTGTTCAGGTCGGCGTACAGCGCCGCCGCCGGATGCTTGGCGCCGAACGCGGTGAGCCGGCCGGCGTCGATATCGGCGGCCGCCACCAGCTCGCCGCCGAGGGCCTCCGCGTGGATCTCGGCGATGTTGCCGGTGCCGGCGATCGCGATTCTCACGGGACGTCCGTGATGAAGACCGGTGTGTCGAGTACCCGGTCCGGGCCGACGGCGCGCACCTCCCCGGTCAGGGTGAAGGACCCGCGCAGCGACAGGTCGTCGCTGGCGCCGCCGATCGCGGCGGTGATCTCCCCCGGCTCCACCACGCGGATTCCGTCGAGCCCGGTGAACGCGGTGCGGTCCGCGTGCACCCGGAACGTGACCCGTCGCGCCTGGCCGGGAGCCAGCGCGACGCGGGCGAACCCGGCGAGCCAGCGCTGCGGTCGCACCACCTGGGCGACCGGGTCGCCCAGGTACAGCTGCGCGACCTCGGTACCGGCCACCGCTCCGGTGTTGCGGACGGTGCAGGAGATCTCCGCCGCGGCGTCGGCTGGCGTCTGTTCCGGAGTGATCGCCAGGTCGGTGTAGCGGAACGTGGTGTAAGACAGTCCGTGGCCGAACGCGAACAGCGGAGCCGGGTCGACCGAGCTGCCCGGGTGCTGGTTGGCCAGCCGGGATCGCAGGTACGACGACGGCTGGGCGGCCGGGTCACCGGGCAGTTCGACGGGCAGCTTGCCGGACGGGACCTGCCGTCCGGTCAGGATCTCGGCGAGCGCGACGCCGCCTTCCTCGCCGGGGAAGAACGCTTGCACGATGGCGGCCATCCGGTCGGCCACGTCGCCGATCGCGTACGGCCTGCCGGTCACCAGCACCGCGACGACCGGCGTGCCGGTGTCCGCGAGCGCGGCCAGCAGGTCCTGCTGCGCGCCGGGCAGCCGCAGCGAGGTCACGTCACAGCCCTCGCCGGACGTGCCGCGGCCGAACAGGCCCGCCTCATCCCCCACGACCGCGACCACCACGTCGGCGGCGAGCGCGGCGGCGACCGCCTCGGCGAATCCTTCCGTGCTGTCACCTCGGCCGTGTTCGATCCGCACGTTGCAGCCGCGCGCCCGGGTGACCTCGGCGACGTGGCCGCGCAGCGCGTCCGCGAAGGTGGTGACCGGCACGCTCGCGGCGGCCTCGGGGAAGCTGTCGCCAAGGTGCCTGGGCATGCTGTAGCAGCCGAAGAAGGCCAGCGGGTCGTCGGCCAGCGGCCCGACCACGGCGACCCTGGTCCGCGGCGGCAGCGGGAGTATCTCGCCGGAGTTGGCGACCAGCACCACCGACTCGGTGGCCAGCTGGCGGGCGAGCGCCCGGTATTCCGGCGGGTCGAGTACCGGGTTCGTATCCGTCTCGGTCGTCTCGTTCTGGGGCGTCCAGTTCTGGTCGAGCAGGCCGAGCGCGCATTTGCGCCGCAGCACGTGGGTGACGGCCTCGTCGACCGCTTCCGGCGCGACCTCGCCCGCCTTGACCGCGTCCAGCAGCGGCTGGCCGTAGCATCGCAGGCTGGGCAGCTCGACATCGATCCCGGCGGTCAGCGCCAGCCGCGCCGCGCTCCCACGGCTGGCCGCCACGGCATGCTGCAGTTCGAGGAAGGAGACCGCGTAGTAGTCGGAGACGATGAGGCCGTCGAAGCCAAGCTCGCCGCGCAGGGTGCCGCGCAGCAGGTGCGGGTCGCCGCTCGCGGGCACGCCATCGATGCTGACGTAGGCGGGCATCACCGACCGGGCACCGCCGAGCCTGATCGCCATCTCGAACGGGGGCAGCAGCACGTCGGCGAACTCGCGGGGCCCGATGGAGACGGGCGCCATGTTCCGCCCGGCTCGGGAGGCGGGGTACCCGGCGAAGTGCTTGAGCGTCGCGTCGACTCCCCCGGCCTGCAACCCCGCGACGTAAGCGGTACCGATGACGCCGACCAGGTACGGATCCTCGCCGATCGTCTCCTCGGTCCGTCCCCACCGCGGGTCCCTGGTCACGTCGAGCACCGGCGCGAGTCCCTGGTGCACGCCGACGGCCCGCATCGAATCGCCAACCGCCCGCGCCATGTCGCCGACCAGCTCCGGATCGAACGACGCGCCCCACGCCAGCGGTGTCGGGAAGATCGTCGCGGTCCAGGCGGCGAATCCGGTCAGGCACTCCTCGTGGGCCATCGCGGGGATGCCGAGCCGGCTGGCCGCCACGATCCGCCGCTGCAGCGCGGCCAGCGCGCGGGCACCGGCCGCCGGTTCGACCGGGCGGGTACCGAAGATCCGCGTCAGCTGGCCCAAGCCGTGCCGCAGCACGTCCTCGAGCGGCGGCAGGTCGGCGGCGAACTCGTCCTGCATCGGCGCGACACCGTCGCCGTCGGCATCGGCGTTCAGCCACACGCTGCCGAGCTGCCCGATCTTCTCCTCGAGCGTCAGCCGGCTGAGCAGGTCAGCGACGCGCTCGCTGTCGCCGCGGGCGGTGTCCCGCCACGGCTGGGTGATCTCCGTCGAGGTCACGATGCCGCCGCGGTTGACTCGCGAACAATGAGCTCGGTGCTCAGCTCAACTCTGGTCGAGCGCAGCGGCAGTCCCTCGATCACGTCGCCAAGCATCTGCGCGGCCGTCCGGCCCATCTCGGCCAGCGGCTGGCGCACGGTGGTCAGCGGTGGCGACACCCACCGGGACACCGGCAGATCGTCGAAACCGACCACCGACAGGTCCTGCGGCACCCGCAGCCCGCGCTGGCGCGCCGCCTCGTACACGCCAAACGCCTGCTGGTCGCTGCCGGCGAAGATCGCGGTCGGCCGGTCTCCCATATCGAGCAGTTCCCCGCCGCGGGTAAAACCACCCTCGTGCAGGAAGTCGCCGTACCGCACCAGCGAGGCGTCGTAGACGATGCCCGCCCGCTCCAGCCCGGAGCGGTAGCCGTCGATCCGTGCCCGGCTGCACAGGTAGTCACCCGGGCCCGCGATGGCCGCGATGCGCCGGTGGCCGAGCGCGATGAGATGCTCGGTGGCGGCCAGGCCACCAGCCCAGTTGGTCGCGCCCACGCTGGCCAGGTCGGCCGGCGGCGGGTTCACCGGGTCCACCACCACCAGCGGGATGCCCGCGCTGCGCAACTGGCCCAGCTGGGCATGCGTGAGCTCGGAGGTCACCAGGATCACACCGTCGGTGTCATGGCTGGCCAGCGCGCTAGTCCAGCTCGCCGGGCGGGCGTTTCCGTGCCGCACGGACGACACCGCCACACCGAAGGAGTGAACGGCGCCCCACTCCTCGGCACCGCGCAGTATCTCGACCGCCCACGGGCTGTCCAGCCCGTTGAACACCAGATCGATCAGTCCGCTGCGGCGACTGCGCCGGGCGCCACTACGCGAGTAATGGTGCTCATCCAGCAGCCGTTCCACCCGGGCGCGGGTCGCCGGCGCGACATCCGGGCGCCCGTTCACCACTTTCGACACGGTGGGCAGCGAGACGCCCGCCGCCGCCGCGATGACGGCCAGCGTCGTCCTGCGCTCCCGCACGCCTCCCCCACCCACCTCACGTTCCTGCTGACGCACCACACCACCCGCAAGTCATTATCGAAAATTTTCGACACCACTTCTGATGGTGCCTTTGCTGCCACATCGTACGCGAGCCAGGGGTTTCAGGGAATCCCAGCTTTATGTGTAACACCATGGAAACGAGGGGTTGACCCCGATAATCGGCAATCTTAGGATGACGTGACATCGAAAGTATTCCTAAAACTTTCGATGCGGTTGCTTACGAGGATCTTTGGAGATGACGTTATGCGCAGCAACCGGCCATACCCCAGAAACAGAGCCTTTGCCATTGCGCTCGCGGCGGCTACGGCGATCACGCTCGCCGCCTGCGGCAGCAGCGGCGGAAGCTCACCCCCGAGCAGCACGGGCAAGGTGACCATCACCTGGTGGCACAACGGCAGCACGAACCCGCTGCGGACGGTCTGGCAGCAGGTCGCGGACGCCTATCACGCCTCGAACCCGAAAGTATCGTTCTCCATCAGCCCGATCCAGAGCAACGACTTCGCCACGAAGATCCCGCTCGCACTGGACTCGGGTAATCCGCCCAACATCTACCAGCAGTGGGGCGGCGGGCAGGAGGCCACCCAGCAGAAGTCAGGCAAGCTGGTCGACCTCGGCGCTTACGACAAGAGCTGGATCAGCGAGATAGGCACCGCCGCCGCCAACTGGCAGGTCAATGGCCAGCAGTACGGCGTGCCATACGACCTGCACATCGTCGGCTTCTGGTACCGCAAGGACCTGTTCGCCAAGGCCGGAATCAGTTCCCCGCCAACCACTATCGCGCAGCTCGAATCCGACGACGCCGCACTCAAGGCGCACGGCATCACCCCGATCGCGGTCGGCTCCAAGGACAAATGGCCGGACGCTTTCTGGTGGGAGTACTTCGCGCTACGTGAATGCTCGCCGTCGGTGATCAAGACGGCGATGACCTCGATGAATCTATCCGCGTCATGCTTTTCCAAGGCGTCAACCGACTTGACCGCGTTCATGAAGACCAATCCGTTCCAGACTGGTTTTCTCGGCACCGCTTCCCAGGTGGGCGCCGGAAGTTCGGCGGGCATGGTCGGCACCGGCCGGGCCGCCATGGAGCTCCAGGGTGACTGGGAGCTCGGCGTGATCGACGGCCTGGAGGGCAACGACAACGTTAACTCCAACCTCGGCTGGTTCCCGTTCCCCGCGGTCACCGGTGGCTCGGGCGATCAGAGCGCGCTGCTCGGCGGGGGCGACGGGTTCTCCTGCACGACCGGCGCCGCGGAACCCGCCTGCGCGAACTTCCTCGGCTACATCGACAGCAAGCCCGTGCAGGAGAAGCTGGTGGAACAGGGCGACGTCGGGCTGCCCGCGAACAACGCGGCGGCCGTCGTGCTCACCGACCCGGCGCTGAAGTCGGTCGTGCAGGCGCGGGCGTCAGCCAGCTACCTGCAGACCTACTTCGACATCGCGCTGCCGACGGCCCAGGGACAGAACCTGGACAGCGCCATCGCGAACTTCTTCGCCGGACAAGGAACCAACCAGCAGATCATCTCCTCGGTATCCACCCCATGACGGAAACCGCTGTGCAGGATGCCCGTACGACGCCGCGAGCTCGAGCAGTCGCGGCGTCGTACGGGCGCCTGACTCCGCGCCGCCGGGCATCGCTGCGCAAGGCGGCGGAGCTGACGTTGCTGCTCGGGCCGCCGCTGGCGCTGTTCGTCATGTTCGTCTTCGCCCCCATCGTGATCGCGGCGGACTACAGCCTCTACAACTGGACGGGGTTCGGGCCGCTTAACGACTTCACCGGGGTGGCGAACTACCGGATCGCGTTCGACGACCCGGTGTTCCGCGAGTCGATCGAGCACACCCTCATCCTGGCGCTGCTGTCCGTCGTGATCCAGCTCCCGATCAGCCTCGGCATCGCGCTGCTGCTGAACCGTCGCTTCTGGGGGCGCACCCTGGTGCGGCTCGCGGTCTTCGCGCCGTACGTGGTGGCCCCGGCCATCACCGGCGTGATGTGGTCGCTGATCCTGCAGCCCTCCGGTTTCTTCGACCAGGTGCTGACCTCGCTCGGCCTGGGCGGGCTGGTGCACCAGTGGCTGGCCAGCATCCACCTCGTGCTGTACACCATGTTCGCGGTGCTCACCTGGCAGTACATCGGGTTCGGCATCGTGCTGCTGCTCGCCGGGCTGCAGGGCATACCGGCTTCGCTGCGGGAAGCGGCGGCGATTGACGGCGCGTCGCCGTGGCAGGTCGTTCGGCGGATCGTTCTCCCGCTGCTCGGGCCCACCATCCGGATCTGGATCTTCCTGTCGATCATCGGCTCGCTGCAGATCTTCGACGTCGTGTGGATCATGACCGAGGGCGGGCCCGCCGACGCGTCGCAGACGATTGTCACGTACATGATCAGTAAGGGGTTCCAGGTGACGGAGTTCGGCTACGGTGCCGCGATCTCGGTCATACTGTTCGTCCTGTCCCTGGTGTTCGCGCTGCTGTACCAGCGGTTCGCGCTGCGCCGGGACACCAGGGGCGCGCTGACCAGGCAGGTGGGCTAGATGGCGGCGATCGCTGCGGTTGGTGGCGTCCGGCGGCGCCGGCGGTCCCCGGTGCTGCCGCTGACCTACCTGGTCTCCATCGTGCTGGTCGGCGTCGCGGTGGTGCCGATCCTGCTGATAATCGTGGACGGGTTCCGGTCCAACGCCCAGATCAACAACAGCCCGGCCGGAGTGCCGAGTCCGTGGGTGTGGTCCAACTACTCGTCGGTCCTGACGTCCTCGGCGTTCTGGGAATTCCTCGGCAACAGCGCGCTCGTCGCGGTGATCGCGACGGTTTTGACGGTGGTGCTCGGGTCGATGGCCGGGTTCGCGTTGTCCCGGTATTCCTTCCGCGGCCGTGAGGTGTTCTACACGATCTTCGTCGCGGGGCTGCTGCTGCCGATCCAGGTCGGCTCGCTGCCGCTGTACCTGCTGCTCGACCGGCTGCAGATGCTGAACAGCGAGGTCTGGGTGGGAGTGGCCGAGGCGGCGTACTCGCTGCCGATCACGATCGTCATCCTGCGGCCGTTCATGCGCGCCATCCCCGGCGACCTGGAGGACGCCGCGGTGGTCGACGGGGCGTCACGGCTGCGGTTCTTCGTCCGTATCCTGCTCCCGCTGTCGCGGCCGGCCCTGATCACCGTGGCACTGCTGGCGTTCGTCACATCGTGGAACCAGTACCTGCTGCCGTTGCTGGCGTTCAACATCACGTCGAAGTACACGCTGCCGCTCGGCGACGCCACGTTCCAGACCGAGTACTCGCAGAACACCGCCGGGATCATGGCGTTCACCGCGCTGTCCATCCTGCCCGCGCTCGCCTTCTTCCTGATCGCCCAGCGGCAGCTGGTCGCCGGCGCCGCCGGAGCGGTAAAGGGGTGACCGCCCCTGCCGCCGCCGCAGCGGCGTTGTCCCTGATGGACTCCAGCACCCGGCGATGGTCGGGCGTCAAGGATTCCTCGTGCGGCCGGACGGCCGTCGCGGCGCGCATCAGCGCCTCGCGGGGAGCCGCGCTGAGCGTGGCGTCGAGTAGCGTCCATGACAACTCGGTCAAGGCGCTTCGCACAGCACCAGGCTCCGTGGTCCGTTCGCATACCTCGTCGATCGATTTCAGCAACTTTTCGGCTCGTGGGTCCGGCGTCATGTCCAGCCGGAAGCAGTCGAGCATGGGACATGGACCTTCGACGGCCGCGGCGGTCTCGAACGCGTTGAGCAGCGGGCTGACGTCGCCGGCGGTCGCCGGGTCGTACAGTCCAGGAAACGAGATCTCCTCGTATCCGGGGTCGTATCCGCTGAAGTAGATCGGCGTCTGCGAGTTCTTCCGTCCGAGCACCCCGAGCGTGATGTCCAGCAGGCTTACCGGCCACCCGAGGTCGGTGATGGCATGGATTCTCAGCTCGCCCGGCTTGCCGCCCAGCCCGGCCAGGAGTAGCAGCTGAGCGGATTCGAGTGCTGACTGGACATAGAACGCGATGTGCGGACTGTGCAAGCGGACCACCCCGGCCCCGGCCCAGTCCAGCAGCCTGGAGTAGATGATGGAGTTGTCCATGACATGCGTAAATCTGGCCGCCGAACAGCGCATCCCGGTGCTGGCCGCCACCCTGGAGGCGATCCACTCGGCGGCGCGTTTGGACGCCGTGTAGATCTCCGGTGAGTACGGCCGCAGAGCCTTACCGGTCGAGGCGTGCACGACCTGCGGCACGCCGGCCTCGGCGGCCGAGAGCAGCACGTTGCGCGTACCAAGCACATTGGTTGAGACGCTGCGGTGCACCTCGATCTCGGCCAGCGCGGGCTGGCGCTGTGCGGCCACGTGGAAGACGATGTCGGGCCTGACCCGATTCATCAGTGCGTCCATGGCGTGACGATCTCTGACGTCCGCGTGCCGGTACTCGGCGCCGGTGACCCGCGGCCAGCTGTCCGTAACACCACGACTTAGGCTGACCAGGCGTCTGGGACCCCGCTGCGCGATCTGCCACATGAGCAGTGATCCGATGCACCCGGTCCCGCCGGTCACCAGGACGGTCGCCCCGCGGAGCCAGTCAGCGATCGCGTCCTCGGGCAGGCACAGCGCGCGCTCCTTGATCGACAGGAACCGCGCGTGCTCCTGCGCCGCGTCTGCCTTGAGCGCCATGAGCAACTGGGTCAGCTCTCCTAGCCTCGGCAGTTCTGCTGGCGCGGGATTTTCCCGTCCCGGAGGTACCGCGGCCCGCATCAACTCGATTGTCTCAGCAACAGTGTTCACCCCATGGCCTCCCCAGCCTGGTCCCGCTCGCTGTGCCGCCCGCCGCGGCACAACCCCTCACCACCAGGAGCCCGGAAGGGGGTGAGCCGGGCATCTGATGCGAACCACACAACCACGGCCACGAGGGCTATATCGATCCTCTGTGTGAAACATATGTAAAATCGTGACTTGTCAGCTCTTTTGTGACTCGGGGCACCGTACGCTGTGCCTGGGTGGGAGCAGACATTACCTGGGGTGGTGAACTTTCGATCCGGTTCCGCCTACGGCCAGCTCCCTGGGGAGCGCTCGTGGAGGGGTGGGGAAGCCAGTGGCGGACGTTATCGACGTGCCCGCAGTCATTCAAGGACCGGCAATCGAGCCCGTCCCTGACCAGGATCAGCCCAAGATACAAGACGGACCCGTACTTCCAGTACCGCCGCAAGATAATGAGAAGTACAGCTACATCAGACGGCACGCATGGGTCCTTTCATTCTTCTCCGCTGCCAGCTTCCCATTGCTGTTGTACAGCCAGATCCGGCTGATGGTTCAGTACCACTGGTTCTGGTTCTACGTACCTTTCGTCGTGATGGGCATACTGTTTCTCATGCTGCCGCTGATCACTGACGGGCTCAGCCGCGGGTTCGACTTCGATGAGCACAAGCGACTGATTAATGATTGGCGTCCCGAGCGATATCCGTCCGTCGATGTCTTCCTGCCCGTTTGCGGCGAGCCGACCGAGGTCCTGCGGAACACCTGGCACTATGTCGCCGAGATGAGGCGCCATTACAAGGGTCAGGTCACTCCGTACGTACTGGACGACTCCTCCAGTCCTGAGATTAAATACATGGCGCGAAAGTTCGATTTCGTCTACGCGACCCGGCCGAATCGGGGCTGGTTCAAGAAATCGGGAAATCTATGGTTCGGGTTCCAGGTTTCCGATGGGGATTACATTCTGCTCCTTGACGCGGACTTCGCTCCTCGCCACGACTTTCTCGACGAAACGCTTCCGTATATGGAGGCGGATCCGGCGATCGGAATCGTGCAGACTCCTCAGTTTTTCCGGATCCTGGACAGCCAGACGTGGGTGGAGCGCGGCGCCGGGGCGGTCCAGGAACTCTTCTACCGGTCTATCCAGGCAGCACGGTCGCGGAAGGGTGGCGCGATCTGCGTGGGCAGCTGTGCCGTCTACCGCCGGTCGGCACTAGAGGACAACCTCGGGATGACGCTGGCCGAGCATTCCGAGGACGTACTGACGGGATTCGACCTGAACAAATTCGGCTGGCATCTCCGCTACATCCCGGTGGCACTATCGACCGGAAACTGCCCCGAACAACGTCCTCGCGTTCCTTAACCAGCAGTACCGCTGGTGCTCGGGAACGGTCGGGCTGCTGTTCGGCAAGATGTTCTGGGGCGCTCAGATGTCGCTCTACTCTCGGTTGTGTTACATCTCGGGGTTCGTCTACTACATCTACACGGCCCTCTTCGTGTTTGTGGTCCCTACGCTCACAATCGCGATCCTCATATTCGTTCCTGACGTCCTGCTCCTGCGGAACATGATCTTCATGCTCCCAGTTCTTCTCTATTCAGCGGTGATCTTCCCCACATGGCATCATTCCCCATATCGCCTCGAGGCGTGGGCAGTAAAGGTCATCTCGGGCTGGGCACACCTGTTCGCTTACTGGGACGCTCTGCGCGGGAAGAGACTAGGATGGAAACCATCGGGCGGCGATATGAAAAAACAAGATGGTCGTCGTCGGTTCTGGGTGTGTTTCCTTGGCTGGACCCTCGGGACATCTCTCGTCTGGACTGGCCTAGCATTCTGGCGGATGATCACCATGGACGCCGCAAATTTCGTTGTCCTATTCGCGCTCGGATTGTTTGAGCTCGTGGTGGCGGCCCGCGTTCTTATTCAGCCGGCTTCCCATGCGCACTCCTAAGGTGGAAGGCGAGCCGAAAAAATCACGACGCTCTGTTTTCGGCCCGCCTCCTGGTTCCCGGCCAGATGTACTAACCGATGCGGAGACCCTCGTTTTCCCGGCCATAACAAAAATGGTGACGATTAGCGAAGGGACGCCACCCGCAGCCGTACTTGTAACGGCGGCATCGGAACCCGGCACCGAGGCGATCGCGGCATCGCCGACGCGGCCAAGCCGCCGCCGGACGTGGGTGAGCCGGGCCATCTTGCTCGGCATCTTGTTCGCGCAGGCGATCATGTCGCTTCGGCTGCGTAACACGGCCTTCGAGGACGAGTCGCTCTACCTGTACGCCGGACACATGGAGCTAGAGCACATCCTGCACGGAACCGCGTTGCAGGGAAGTTACGCCTCATACTTCTCCGGGTCTCCTGTCCTGTACCCAGTACTGGCAGCGGCACTGAACGAGGCTGGCGGTCTGGCGCTGGCCCGTGCGCTCAGCCTCGTCGAGATGCTGGCGGTGACGGCCTGCGCTTACTCCATCGCCCGGCACTTCTTCAATGAGCGAGCCGCTCTCTTCGGGGCCGGGCTGTACAGTGTCGCCGAGGCCGCGATCTTCCTCGGGAACTTCGCCACCTATGACGCGACGTGCTTGTTCCTCCTCGCCCTGGCCGCCTGGATCGTCGTCTGCTCAGCGCGCCGCACCTGGCCGGTGTTTTTGCTCGCCGCTCCGCTGATGGCGCTCGCGGTCGCGGTGAAGTACGCCGGCCTGCTGTTCGTGCCCACGATCGTGGCCTTGTCGGCTCTCGCCGCGTGGCCTTACCGCGGACCGCGTGCTCTGCTGCGTCCCATCGCGCTCACTGTCCTAGTCGCGGGACTGCTCTACGGCGCACTGCGGCTCGGCGGCCACGCCTACATAACCGCGCTGGAGAGCACCACGACCAACCGCGCTCAGGGAACCACTCCGGTGACTACCCTGCTGCGGGAGTTTGCCGAATGGGGCGGGGTTCAGTTCGCGCTGGCGGTGATCGGCGCCGTCGCCTACACCCGGCGTGTCCGCACCGAGCCTGGCGAGTCCGTGGCACCGGCTAGCGGACGCCTGTGGCGGGCGCTGCTCGGCGGGCTGCTCTCCTGTACCGCGCTCCTGGCGCCCGCCTACCAGGCACACCTGCACACCGACGTATCGTTCCTCAAGCACATCGGGTTCGGCCTGTTCTTCGCCGCGCCCATGGCGGGGCTTGGCCTGGCCCGCATCGTGGGCGAGCACTTTCGCCGGCCGCACTTCGGCATCGCGTTGTGGAGCACCGCCCTCGTCCTCGGACTGTCGCAGTCCGGCTTCCTCTATCATGACTGGCCCTCATCCACGGCCTTCGTGCAGGCCTTCTCCCGGTACCTGCAGCCGCGCGCGAAATACCTCGTCGAAGTGCCCGAAGTGCCCATCTACTACCTCATGGGCCGCGCGGACGCGCAACCGAGCGAGTTCACCTCGACGTACTACATCAGCTACACGAACGCACGAGGCCAGACGCTGACCGGCAACGCGGGATTCACGGCCGCGGTCCAGAGCGGTTATTTCCAGGTGATCGCCTACAACAACGACGTCACATTGTCGGCGGACGAGGCCCTCGCGGCCGCGTTGAAGGCCTCTCACGCGTACTACCTCGCCCGGGAGATTCACCTCACCGACTCCTTCGGCCCGGTCGAGTACTTCATCTGGGTCAAGGGGCATCAACCCGCGGCCGCCGCACCGGACCGGAACTTCTTCAGCCGCCAGCCGGCGTCCCGGCTCCCCGCGCCATGATCCGGTCTCGGCGCCGACGGCTCCTCGCGGTGATTCTGCTCATGGCGGCTGGGGTGGCGGGCTGCTCAACCGCCGGGCAGGACCAAAGCACCCCGCCATGGCACACGGTGTGGTCGGACAGCTTCACGGGACCGGCCGATGGGAGCGTGAACACCACGGCGTGGGAGTACGACACCGGCAGAGGCATCTTCGGCACTGGCGAGGTGGAGACGATGACCGGCTCGCTGTACAACATCCATCTCGACGGCCATGGCGACCTGGACCTGATCGTCCTCGGTCATGGCGCTCCAGGCAGCAAGGGCTTCGCCTGGACCTCGGGCAGGATCCAGACCAGGCGGCTGTTCGCCGCACCCGCGGGCGGTGAGATGCAGGTGTCCGCCTCGATCAAGCAGCCGGATCCCGCCAACGGGCTCGGCTACTGGCCCGCTTTCTGGATGCTCGGGCCAAGGCCGCAGGAATGGCCGATGGACGGCGAGATCGACATCCTCGAGGACGTCGACGACCTCAGCGACTACTCCGGCACGATGCACTGCGGGAACCTCACCCAGCGCAATCCCGACGGGACCTACGGTCCCTGCCACGAAACGGACGGGTTCGGAAGCGGCCTGCGGCCATGCTCCGGATGCCAGCAGGGATTTCACACCTACTCCGTGATCATCGACCGCCGTCACGCCGGCAGCGAGCAGGTCCGCTGGTACATCGACGGCCGCGAGTTCTTCAGCGTCAGCGAGTCCCGGGTCGGCAACGCGGCGTGGACGGCCGCGATCGATCACGGCTTCTCCATCCTGCTCAACGTGGCGGTCGGCGGGACGTTCCCCGACACGCAATGCCGATGTACCACCCCCACGGACACCACCTCGTCCCAGGGAACAATGGTCATCCGCGACGTGACCGTCACCGCCAACTAGTCCTCGCGCTAGTCGACGCAGGGGACGCCGTTGATGGATGGCGGGGCGGCTGGGTGGGTGGCGTTGGCCAGGGCGGCCGGGACCTCGGTGGCGTCGGTGCCTAGCAGCACGCGGACCTGGGCGGGCGGCAGGGTCGCGTCGGGGGTGGCGGTGAGGCCGAACGTCGCGGCGATCCGTTCCGCGTTCCCGGCCGCCTTTGTCCCGTACACCACCGCGGTGGCGGCCCGCGGAGCGGTGTTGCCGACGTGGCCCGCGCGGTACCCGAGACCGGTCAGCGCCGCCGAGATCCGCGCGGCGAGGCCGGCGACCTGACCGCCGTTCAGCACGCTGACGGTGACCTTGGCCGGGGCGACCGCGGGCGCGCTGGATTGGGCGGGAGCGGGCGCGGGCGGCGGGGGGTAGAACGCGTTGTGCACGATCTGCTGTAGCTGCGCCGGGTTGACGAGGTTGGCGTCCTGTCCGTCCATCTCGCCGTAACCGGAGATCGGCAGCGTGTGGAAGTCCATGTCCTTGGTGTCCAGCGTGCGCATCTGGGCGGCGAAGTCCATCAGGTTCCAGCCGGCGTCGGTGATCACGTATTGCTGGGCGACCGACAGCAGCGCCTGGATCTTCGTCAGGTCGTTCAGCGCGCCCTCGGCCCGCAACTGGTGCAGCACGGACGTCAGGAAGGCTTGCTGACGGCGAGTGCGGTCCAGGTCGCCGTTCGGCAGCCCGTGCCGCTGGCGGACGAACGCCAGCGCCTGCGCGGCCGCTAGGTGCTGGTAACCGGCGGGGAAGTCCGCCCCCGAGTAGGAGTCCTCCACCCGGTACCGGAGGCAGACGTTCACTCCGCCGAGGACCTTGGCCAGTTCGTAGAACCCGACCATGTTGATCTCGGCGAAGTGGTCGATGTGCACACCGGTCAGTTGCTCCACGGTGGCGACGGCCGCGGCCCGGCCCGCCTCGTTGCCCTGATAGGCGATCTGGTCCTGGCTCAGCTGGGTTGACCGGAGCTTTGCTTGCTCGTAGTACATGCTCACGCCGTACGCCTGGTCGACCTTGCCCTGCTGCTGCGGACCGAGCGTGCCGGCGAACGTGACCCAGTCATCACGCGGGATGGAGAACCCGGTGACCTCGTTCCCGCCCGCCGCGATGTGCAGCAGGATCAGCGTGTTGGTGTCGTTCCCGCCGACTCCCTGCTGCGTGACACCCCGCACGCTTCCGGCGTGCATCGCGGCGAGGATGTCCGGGGACAGGACGTTTCCGTTCCAGTCGGTCCGGCTTTCCAGCCCCATGAGCAAAATATTCTGCGCGCCGATTGAAGGTCCGCTGGCAATCGCGTGAGAACCGCCAATGTCGCTCACGTCTCTAACCAGAAAATAAGAAAATCCGCTGAGAACCAGGAGTAGCGCGGTTGTTACGCAAGTAAGGGCAAATCCGGCCTTACTGGCCGTACCCCAGAGAGGTGGGATCTCTCTTCCTGCCCCGTTCATGCCCTCTCCTCCGAATTGGCGGGCAGACCTCTCTCCGCGTAGGGTACCCGCAGTAGCCCGTAGTGTTGCGGACCGGCTAACATTCGAGATCAAATGAGCGACCCACGATGGCGGGACGTGAACCCGCGCCCGTCCAACGGGCAGGACGCCGATTCCGGGGCACGCGCCCCCGAACGGCGACCGCAGCGCGGTCTAGACCGGAATCCGCCGCCGCGAGCAGCGGGCAGGCCAGCCGCTCCGCCGAGGCGAGATGCTCCGCCCGTGCGTCAGCCCAGCCGTGGTCCGGCCGGCGGTCCTAATCGCCGTCCGCCCGCCAGAAAGCCGCCGGCCCCTCGGCGCCCATCGGCCGCGAACCCCTGGACCTGGGGGGAGATGAGCACGTGGGCCGCCGTCCTGATCGTCATCGCCGCGATGCTGGTGGGCATCATCGGAACGGTGGTCACCAAGCGGGACCCGGGGTCGCTGCTCGGGATCGTCGTCATCGTCGGGACGGTTATCGCTGCCATTGGCGTCCGGTACAGCTCCGCGTACCTCTTGGTCCCGGCGCCCACGCTGGCCTACGTCCTCGGGGCGATGGCGAGCGGATACGTCCACGACCGCTCGGTGGACACCTCGCACACCGAACTCGCGCTGCACGCGGCCGAATGGATCGGCTCCGGCTTCCTGTGGATGTGCGCGGGGACCATCGCGGTGCTCATCATCGCCATCGGCCGGTGGCTCTGGTACCGCCGCGACCTGTGGCTGTCCCGGGGCGACCGTCGTCCGGCGCCAGCCCCCGCCGGAGCCGGCAGCACGAGGATGAGCGGCACCAAGGCTAACGACGCCCGGCTCCGCGAGCGCGAGACCGCCCGTCCCCGCCCAGGTTTCAGTCCTGCCGCCGCGCCGACTCCCCCGGCCCCTCCGGCTCCCGCGTTCACCCCCAAGGCTAAGAGCGGCACCTACCCGCGCCCAGGTTCGCCGTCGCCCGCAAACAGGCCCCCGGCGCCCGACGCCCCCCGTGGGGCCGGCGAGCCACGCCGCCCCCGGCCAAGCTCCCCCCAGGACAGCCGTTACTACGACGACGAGACCTGGCGCTAACCCTCTCGTTCCCCCGCGCGCTAGCGGCCCCCACAGCCCCAGGGGGCGCCACCGCACCACGAGGCGCCCCCACCGATGACCCATCGCTGGCGCTCTGGCGCTATCGATGGCCCATCGCTGGGCTCGCTGAGGCCGGCGACTCCGGATAGCCCGAAGGCTTGGTGCAGCTCCAAGCGCACCAAGCCTTCGTTTTGAGCCGTGTCAGATGCGGCCGCGGCGGAAGTAGGAGCCGGTCCCTGTCGCCGGGGTGAGGCCTCGGCCAGTGCGGATACGGCGGTCAATGGAGCCGAAGATGGCGTCGACGGCCACGCCGAGGATGAGGATGACGATCATGATGGAGATGACCGAGGCCTCATCCGTCTGGTCCTGGTAGGTGCTCAGCAGCACCCCGAGCGACGGTATCCCCGAGATGGGGATGAGTATCTCTCCGGCCAGCAGCGAGCGCCAGGCGAACGCCCAGCTCTGCCGCAGCCCGGTAACGAACACGGGCAGCGCGGCTGGCAGGATCAGGCGCCAGTACAGCTGCACCCGCCGCAGGCCCATGACCTGGCCCGCCTTTATCAGCAGCGGCGGGGTGTAGTCGATGCCGGAGATCAGGCCGTTGGCGACCGACGGCGCCGCGTCGAGCACTATCACGAACAGGATCGTCGCCCGGACCTCACCGAACAGGATGATCCCGAACGGGAACCAGGCGATCGACGGCATCGTCTGCAGCGCGCTGATCATCGACCCGACCGCCGCGCGCAACGGCTTGATCCTGGCCACCAGCGCGCCGATCACGCCGCCGATGATCAGGGCCATCGCGAACCCCTCAACGGCGGTGAGCGCCGTGATGCCGACGGCATGCCATAGCTCGGCGGTGTGGGACGCGTCCGCCAGGGTGGACAGCGTGCTCGCCGGGCCAGGGAAGATCAGTTTCTTCCAGCCCGAGAGGTACAGGAGCTCCCAGATGGCCAGCACGATGGCGATGGCGAGCAGCTTGGGCCATGCCACGTTCCAGGCCCGTACGGCGAATCCCTGGCGCGCATCCGCCCCAGCGACCTCAAGCTGGTCAAGACCGGCCAGCGCCGTCGCGGTGTCAGCCGGAGCGTTGGCGTTAGCCATGCCGGATCATCTCCGTTCGCAGCCGGTCGGTGATGGTGCCGGCGAGTTCCGCCACCGGTGCGGAGTCGATCCGCCGGGGCCGCGGAATGTTCACGTCGTAGGTCTCGATCACCCGGCCGGGGCGGCTGGACAGCATCACGACCTTGTCCCCCAGCCGGACCGCTTCCCGTACGTTGTGCGTGACGAACAAGACCGTGAGGGAACGCGCTTCGCACACCCGGTCCAGCTCGTCGTGCAGCAGGTCACGGGTCATCGCGTCCAGCGCTCCGAACGGCTCATCCATGCACAGGATGTCCGCTTCCTGGGCCAGCGCGCGGGCTAGCGCCACTCGCTGCCGCATACCGCCGGACAGCTCGTGCGGCCGCTTGCCGCCGAACTCGCGGAGCGCGACGAGCTCGAGCAGCTCGGTGACCCGGGCGGTCCGCTCGGCGCGCGGCACCCCGCGGGCGCGCAGCGCCAGGTCCACGTTGCCCGCGGCGGACAGCCACGGGAACAACGCGGCTTCCTGGAACATCAGCGCCACCCGGCGGCCGCCAGTGTCGACGGTTCCCGCACTCGGTTTGTCCAGCCCCGCGACTAGCGACAGCAGCGTGGACTTGCCGCAGCCGGAGGCTCCGATGAGACAGGTGAAGTCGCCGGGCGCGACGGTCAGCGTCACGTTGTCGAGGGCCTGGACCGCGGCGGGGCCACGGCCGTAGACCTTCGAAACGCCGTCCAGTCTTACCTCGGCGGCCACCTGGGTGGCGATGGTGCTCATGAGCTAATCTGTGCCTCTCCCGCAGCCTTGAGTGCTTCGTTTAGCGGGGTGAGATCGAGAATCCCGCTGGTGTCAGCGGACTTCTCCAGGCCAACCTCTACCGCCCACTGAGCCTGCTCGGCGAGCGAGGACTCGTCTGGGTCGTTGGTGAACGTGATTTCCTTGAACGAGTCGCTTACCAGCGAGGACTTGAGCGCCTTGCCGGTGTAGCTGGCGAGTTCGGAGTTCGCGGCGGCCTCGGCCTGCGCGGTGTCGTTGTTGAGGTAGTCGGTGGTCTCGACCTGGGCCTTCAGCAGGTCCTCGACGACGGCCGGGTGCGCGGACAGGAAACTCGTGCTGACCACGAGCACCGCGGTGACCCCGGTCTGCTTGATCAGCACGTGGCCGCCGTCGGAGACCATTTCGATGTCGTACGGCGCGGGCTCGTCGCCCCCCGCGATCTGGCCGGACTTGAACTCAAGCACGGCGTCGGAGTTCGGCGAGGTGGGCTTGATGTCCACATCACCGCCGCCGGTCGTGGTCGTGGACAGCCCGTTCCCCTTGAGCCAGGCGCGCAGCGCGATGTCCTGCGTGTTGCCGAGCGACGGAGTGGCCAGCGACTGGCCCTTCAGCTGCGCGGCGCTGGTGATCGAGGACTTGGTGACGATCGAGGCGCCGCCGTCCGCGGCACCCGAGATGACCTTCACCTGGCCGTTGGTCTTCTGGAACGCCTCGGCCGCGGGCCCGGGGCCCATGTAAGCGGCGTCGAGCTGGCCAGACAGCAGCGCGGTTACTTCCAGCGTGCCGCTGGTGAACGTGGAGGTCGACACCGAGCCAGCGGAGCCCAGCTGCTTGTCGAAGAAGCCTTCCTTGACCCCGACGAGCGCGGTGGCGTTAGTGATATTCGCGAGATAACCGAGCCGCACCGTCACCGGGCTCGCGGCGTTGGTACCGCCTGAGCTGGGAGTGGATGAACCCGAAGAGCACGCGGCAAGCAACAGCACCCCGCCGATAACGGCGGTGGCACCGGTAATAAGTCGGCGCATGAACTAATCATTCTCCATTGACTTAGTGGGAATCTCGAATACTATACCTCACATCGGCTTACTAGGAAATACAACGCAACGTCACTTTTCAATTACGGATCAACGGCCCCGCTAAGACCCCTCGTCGCTTGAATCGCTCATCGTGACGCCCGCCACAGACGTGTACTTAGACAGGCATTCTTCCAGCCGGGCGATATCCGCGTTGGAGGCGTTGTTCACCTGATAGATCACCTGGCTCAGCGCGTACGGCTCCTTCTTCAGGTTCCCCACGGGAGTGGTGTGCACCTGCGGCAGCTTGGCGCACGCGGCGCGAATCTTCAGCTTGACCGCGTTGGACGTGCCCGACTTGAAGGTGACCGCGAGCTGCTGTTGACCAAGCGCCGCGTCGAATTTCGAACACCCGGCGATCGTGGCGACGATCAGGACCGGTAGCACGACGGCACGTAGTAGCACACGCATGTCGCCAGCCTACGCTGCCCAGCCTGGCCGACGACGCCGGGGGACGAGCCCCGGAGCCCGCTCTGCCAGCCCGGGGGACGACCCCCGGAACCCGCTCTGCCAGCCCGGGGCGGACCCCGGAACCCGCTCTGCCAGCCCCGGGGCGGACCCCGGAACCCCCGGGGGCTAGTACCGTACATGCATGCCGTCCCGTATAGAGGACTACGCCATCGTTGGCGACATGCAGACCTCCGCCTTGATCAGCGCCGACGGATCGGTGGACTGGCTGTGCCTGCCCCGGTTCGACTCGAGTGCATGTTTCGCCGCTCTGCTGGGCACCGACAACCACGGCTCGTGGCTGATCGCGCCCACCGGTACCGCCAGCCATTCCCGCCGCTACGCCGGTGACACCCTGATACTCGAAACGACGTGGGAAACGCCTACCGGATCGGCGCGGGTGATCGATTTCATGCCGCCGCGGAACGGGACCTCGCCGTCCCTGATCCGGATCGTAGAGGGCGTGTCCGGCACGGTGGAGATGCACACCGAACTCCGGTTCCGTTTCGGCTACGGCCAGATCGTGCCCTGGGTGCACGCGATTCCCGGCGGGATCCGGGCGCTCGCTGGCCCCGACTCGGTGTGGCTGAGTTCCCCCATCTCGCTGGAGGGCGCGGACCTGGCCCACGAGGCCACGTTCACCGTCAGCGCGGGAGATCGCGTCCCGTTCACGCTGTGCTATGAACCGTCGCACCTTCCCGAGCCGATATGCCCATCGCCGTTTGGTCAACATAAAGAAACCACTAAATTCTGGGAAAGCTGGGTACAAAGCTGTACATATACCGGCGAATACCGCGAAGCGGTTATCCGTTCGCTCATCACGCTGAAAGCGCTGACTTATCAGCCCACCGGCGGGATCGTCGCGGCGGCCACCACATCCCTGCCGGAGGATATCGGCGGCGTACGAAACTGGGACTACCGGTTCTGCTGGCTGCGGGACGCCACGATCACGCTCGAGGCGCTGCTGCGCACCGGTTTCACCGCCGAGGCGGCGGCGTGGCGCGCCTGGCTGTCCCGCGCGGTCGCCGGAGACCCGGCGGACGTGCAGATCATGTACGGCGTGGGGGGCGAGCGGCGGCTAGCGGAGTGGGAGGCCGAATGGCTGCCGGGGTACGAGAACTCGGCCCCGGTGCGAATCGGAAACGCCGCCGCCGGACAGTTCCAGCTCGACGTATACGGCGAGGTCATCGACGCGATCTTCCTGTCGGCAAAGAATGGCCTGCAGCCCGACTCACACACCTGGTCGCTGGTGAAGGCGCTGCTCGGCTACGTGGAAGAGCACTGGGACGACCCGGACGACGGGCTGTGGGAGGTGCGCGGCGGGCGGCGCCACTTCGTGCACTCCAAGGTGATGGCCTGGGTCGCCTTCGACCGGGGCAGCGCGCTCGCGCTCACGATGTCCGAGCCGAAGCTGGCGGCACGGTGGCGCGGCTTCGCCGAGCGGGTCCACGGCCAGGTGCTCGAGCAGGGTTACGACGCCGAGCTCGGCGCGTTCGTCCAGTACTACGGCGGAACCGAGCTGGACGCGGCGGTGCTGCTGATCGGTGAGACCGGGTTCCTGCCGCCGGACGATCCGCGGTTCGCCTCGACGGTCAACGTGCTGCGGACCAAGCTGGTCACCGATGGATTCCTGCGCCGGTATTCCGCGTCGGAGACCGACGGCTCATCGGTGGACGGGCTGCCCGGCTCGGAGGGCGCGTTCCTCGCCTGCAGCTTCTGGCTGGTGAACGCCCTCGACCTGGCGGGTTCCCACGACGCGGCCCGTGAGCTGTTCCACAAGCTGCTCTCGATCCGCAACGACGTGGGGCTGCTCAGCGAGGAATACGACCCGCGGTATTCCCGGCTGGTCGGGAACACCCCGCAGGCCTTCAGCCACGTGCCGCTGATCCAGGCGGCGCTCAACCTTTCCGGCCACCAGGAGCATCAGCGGCGGCGCACCATGGCCGACGATGTGCGCCGGACGGTGTCCGGCTAAGCCACCGATGGTCGCCTCCCGTCACATCCTTATCGTCAACGCGCGCAAGGTCACCAGGCCGGTGTTCGTTGTCGGTGCACCGCATTCCGGTGCGGAGGCGATCGGGCGCGCGCTCAAGGGCTCTGACGGGTTCCACATGACGATCGGGCAGCGCAGCGTGCTGCACGCGGTCTACGCGTTCGCACGCCGCCCATCGCAGTACGTCGGGCGGGGCGCGGCGATCGCCACCGTGCTGCGGGACGCGTTCGCGACAGGCTGGCAACTGTCGGCGGCGAGCTGCCTGGACTGCGGTCCCGAGTGCCGCGCCGCGGCCGGGCTGCGCGTCGGCGACATCGGACCGTGCGAGTCGTCCCGCGGGCTGTCCCGCTACGGAGACGCGAGTGCCGACCTGGCGTACTGCGCGGACACGCTCGTCATGGCGTTTCCCGACGCGCAGCTCATCCAGGTCATCAGGGATGGCCGCGACGTGGTGGCGGCGATGCTCGCCGACCCGGCCGTGATGACCTGGTTCCGGCCCAGCTTCGTGAACATCGACGAGGAGTGCCCGCACCCGTTTTTCGGCGTGGAGACCGAGAACGAACGGGAAGCGTGGCCAACCCTGTCCGACGCGGGCAAGTGCGCGCTGCGCTGGCGGTGGATCATCAGGCAGGCCGCGAAGCTGCACCACGACCTGCCCGACACGCAGCTCAAGACCGTCCGCTACGAAGAAATGGCCCGCGACCCAGCCGGGACCGCCCGCGCCCTTACCGACTTCACCGGCACGCCGGTCCAGCAACTGCCGAAGGTAGGTCCGCCGGGCCTGTGGCGGCACACCCTGACCCCGGCCCAGCTGGACGACATCACCCAGATCGCCGGCGAGGAACTCCGCCGCCTGGGTTACTAGCCAGGGTTACTAACCTGGGTTACTGGCCGCGGGTTTCCTGGGTGGCGAACTGGGTGCGGTAGAGCTCGGAGTACAGCTCGCCGGCCGCGAGCAGGTCGCTGTGCCGGCCGCGTTCGACGATGCGGCCGTCGTCGACGACCAGGATCTGCTCCGCCTCGCGGACGGTGGACAGCCGGTGCGCGATCACCAGGCTCGTTCGGCCCGACAGCGCCACCTTCAGCGCTCGCTGCACGGCGGCCTCGGATTCGGAGTCCAGATGGGCCGTCGCCTCGTCGAGCACCACGATCGACGGGGCCTTCAGCAGCAGCCGGGCCAGGGCGACACGCTGCTTCTCGCCGCCCGATAGCCGGTAGCCCCGGTCGCCCACCACCGTGTCGAGCCCATCGGGCAGCATCGAGATGAGGTGCCAGATCTGTGCCGCCTCGCACGCTTCGATCAGCTCGGCCTCGGATGCCTGCGGACGCGCGAACAGCAGGTTGGCGCGGATCGTGTCGTGGAACAGGTGGGCGTCCTGGGTGACGACGCCAACCACGTCGTGCAGCGATTCGAGAGTCACGTCTCGCAGGTCATGCCCGGCGATTTTCACCGCGCCCTCGTCCGGGTCGTATAGCCGCGCGACCAGATTGGTGATCGTGGTCTTGCCCGCGCCCGACGGGCCGACCAGGGCGGTGAGCTGTCCGGACGGCGCGGTGAAGCTGACGTCATGCAGCACGCCCGCGCCGGCGTCGGCTCGCTCGGCGACGGGCAGCGCGATGGATTCCAGCGAGGCCAGCGAGACGTCCTTGGCGAGCGGATAGCGGAACGACACGTGGTCGAACTCGATGTCCGGCGCCACCTCGGGGGTCCCGGTCATCTTCGGGAGCGAGACCGCGTCCGGCTTCTCCTCGATCAGCGGCTTGAGGTCGAGCACCTCGAAGACCCGGTCGAAGCTGACCAGCGCGGTCATCACCTGGATCTGCACGTTGGTCAGCGAGGTGATCGGCCCGTACACCCGGCCGAGCAGCGTGGTGAGCGCGACCAGGGTGCCGATCTGGAAGGCGCCGTTGATGACCAGTGATCCGCCGACGCCGTAGACGATCGCGGTGACGATCGAGGCCAGCAGGGTGAGCGAGATGAAGAGCACCTGTCCGTACATGGCTTGCGTGACGCCGATGTCGCGGACTTGCGCGGCGCGTCCGGCGAAGGTCGCCGACTCATCGCGCGGGCGGCCGAAGAGCTTGACCAGCATGGCGCCCGCGACGTTGAACCGCTCGGTCATCGTGGAGCCCATCTGGGCGTCCAGTTGCATCGATTCCCGGGTCAGCCGCTGCAGCCGCCTGCCGACCATGCGGGTGGGCAGCATGAATATCGGTACGAGCACCAGGGCGATCAGGCTGACCACCCAGGACAGATAGAACAACGTCACCAGGATGAGCACCAGGCTGATGGCGTTGGATACCACGCCGGACAGAGTGGACGTGATGGCCTGCTGCGCGCCAACGACGTCGCCGTCGAGCCTGCTGACCAGTGAGCCGGTCTGGGCGCGGGTGAAGAACGCGATCGGCTGCCGCTGCACGTGGTCGAAGACCTCGGTGCGCAGGTCGTAGATGAGGCTTTCGCCGATCCTGGCGGAGAACCAGCGGATCACGAAGCCGAGCACCGCGTCGAAGATCGCCACCGCGGCCACGGTAATCGCCACGGTGAGCACGACGCTGTCACGACGGGCCACGATGCCGTCGTCGATGAGATAGCGCAGTAGCAGGGGGTTGACCACGGTGATCGCGGCGTCAACTGAGGTGGCGATGAGGAACGCGACCAAGAGCCACCGGTAAGGCCGCGCGTAGGAAGCGATCCGTTTGACCGTTCCCGGCTTCAGCTTCTGCTTGGTGACGCTGGGGTCCATCCGCAGACCCCGCATCATGACCATATTGCCCCGTCCGTACACGCTTAGGTAAACCCATCGCGTGACGCAGGAGTTCCCTCTTGGCTGTTAGCCCGTAGCGAACCTAGTCGGCTTTCACCGCCTTCGGCCGGGTCGACCCGCCACGTCCTCGTAGCGCGACACCGGTTTCCTTCAGCAACCTGTGGATGAAGCCATACGATCTCCCCGTCGAGACCGCTAGCGTCCGGATGGACTCGCCCGCGTTATACCGGTCCTTGAGGTCATACGCGAGCTTGTCACGGTCGCTTCCCGTTACCCGTGTGCCCTTCCTGATGCCCTCGGCCACGTGTACCTCCTGTGATCTGGAGCCACCACTGCGTTACGGTCCCCCACCGCAATGATCAGGCATCGGTGCCCGGTTGACCACCCGTCCGTGGCTAATCGATCACGTTTCTTTATCTACGCAAGTGCGACGAGTTCCGAGAAATCGTCGCTCCAGGTGTCCTCGGTCCCCTCGGGCAAGACGATTACCCGTTCCGGGGAAAGCGCCTCCACTGCTCCCTCATCGTGAGTGACCAGCACAATGGCACCTTGATAACCGCGTAGCGCGGCCAGGATCTCCTCCCGGCTGGCCGGGTCAAGGTTGTTGGTCGGCTCGTCGAGCAGCAGCACGTTAGCTCCCGAGACAACCAGCAACGCCAGCGCGAGCCTGGTCTTCTCACCGCCAGAAAGAACGCTGACCGGTTTCTGCACGTCCTCGCCGGAGAACAGGAATGAGCCGAGCACCTTGCGCCGTTCGGTATCGGCCATCTCGGGTGCGGCGGTACGCATGTTCTCGTCTATGGTGCGTTCGATTTCCAGCGTTTCGTGTTCCTGGGCGTAATAACCAAGGCGAAGGCCATGCCCGGGCGACAATTTTCCGGTATCTGGTGGCTCGACCTCGGCGAGTATGCGCAGCAGGGTGGTCTTTCCCGCGCCGTTCAGCCCGAGTATGACGACCCGGCTCCCCCGGTCCACCGCCACGTTCACGTCGGTGAACACCTCGAGTGAGCCGTAGGACTTGGACAGGCCCTCGGCTATCAGCGGGGTCTTGCCGCACGCGACGGGGGTGGGGAACCTGAGCCTGGCGACCTTGTTCTTGCTGCCGTTCATCATCGAGCCCGGCCAGCAGCCGTTCCGCTCGTTTGGCCATGCTCTGCGCGGCGCGGGCCTTAGTGGCCTTGGCCCGCATCTTGTCGGCCTGCGCCTGCAGCGCGGTCGCCTGGCGCTCGGCGTTGGCCCGTTCCCGCTTGCGCCGCCGCTCGTCGGTCTCCCGCTGCTCCAGGTACGCCTTCCAGCCGAGGTTGTAGATGTCGAGCACGGACCGGTTGGCGTCCAGGTGGAACACCTTGTTCACCACGTCGCCCAGCAGCGCCACGTCGTGGCTGATGACGATGAGCCCGCCCCGGTAGGTCTTGAGGTGATCACGCAGCCAGACGATCGAGTCGGCGTCCAGGTGGTTGGTGGGCTCGTCGAGCAGCAAGGTCTCACTGTCACCGAACAAGATGCGCGCCAGTTCCACCCGGCGGCGCTGCCCACCGGACAGCGTGCCCAGCGGCTGATGCAGCACCCGGTCGGCCAGGCCGAGGCTGGCGGCGAGCGCGGCGGCCTCGGATTCGGCGGCGTACCCGCCGAGTACGGTCAGCCGGTCGCTGAGGTTCCCGTACCTGCGTATAGCCCGGTCCGCGACGGCTGGGTCGGGGTCGGACATCCGGTGCTCGGCCTGACGGAGCTGGGCTCGCACCTCGTCGAGGCCACGCGCCGACAGCACCCGGTCAAGCGCGAGGACTTCCAGGTCACCCGTGCGCGGATCCTGCGGCAGGTAGCCGACGGCGCCGCTGCGCCTGATGGTGCCGGCCGCGGGCTGCGTCTCACCCGCCAGCGTCTTGCACAGCGTGGTCTTGCCCGCGCCGTTGCGCCCGACCAGGCCGATGCGGTCGCCCTCGGCGACCTGAAAAGAGGTGTCGGACAGCAGCAGCCGGGCCCCGGCGCGCAGTTCGACATCAGTTGCGACAATCACGATTCACCACTCCAGATTGGGATATAACGGCACCCTGGCGGCCGGGGTGGGCGGCCGGCGGAAACCAGAGCTCCCCCGACGCGAGTGCGACCGCTATACGGTGAGTGGCAACATGTCCTCCAGGATACCCCGTCAATCACCCTGATCCTGATCGCCCAGCGCGCCCATGCCTCGCCGTGCAGCGCGGGCCGCGCCGCCGGGCGCACTGGATGCACCGCCGGAACATAAGCCCCATTAAGGACATAACCCCCAGCTGAGGGTCTTCTACAGGGCCGTCGATGGCCCATCGCTGGGGCTCTAGCGCCAGCAATGGGCCATCGCGGGGGTCGCGAAGGCGCCGCGGAAGGCCGAAGGCCTCGCGGAAGGCCTCGCGGAAGGCCTCGCGGAAGGCGCCCGGAAGGCCTCGCGGAGGGGGTCGCGGAAGGACCTCGCGGGCGGGCCGAACCCGGGTTCACGCCGGGGCGGGGAGCCAGGCGCGGATGGCGGTGAAGGCGGCGGGGGTGGCTTTGAGTACCGCGAGCCTGGGGTCGGGGACGGTCAGGAAGCGGTCGGTGGCGAGTTCCAGGTAGGGGGCCAGCCGCGGATCGTCGCGCAGTGGCGCCATGGTTCGCTTGTCACCGCCGAGCACCACGGCGTCGAGCGAGTGCGCGGCGAACACCCCGGCCGCCGCGTCGGCTGCCGATTTGAGCGCCTCGGACACTTGTTTTTCCCGGCGACGGGCGAACCGCTGCTGCGACCAGCCACCGGCCGCGCTGCGGCCGTGCACGTTGCGGCTGCCCGTCTTGGACGCGACGAGATCAGGCGGCGAGCCGGCGAAGACCCCCGCCGCGTACCCGCCGAGCCGCACCAGCAGCACGCCGGTGGTCCGCGGAGCGAGGGCATGAGCAACGATGGCGTCCGCGAGCGCCGCGAGCGTCTCAGGCGTTCCGGGTGTCCCGGGCTCCGCGAGCGATGCGGTCGATGCGGTCGATGCGGTCGATGCGGCCGCCAGGCCGGGCAGGCCGGGCACCGGCGGGAACGGCGGGTGCAGTTCCGCGACAACGCCGTCGGTGGCGGTCAGGGTGACGACGGAGTCCTCGGCCGCGGCCGAGGCTCCGTGGTGACGCTCGGTGAATGATTCCACCCACCTAGGCAGACGTTCCGGGGCGATTTCCACCCAGCGACCGCCACGACCTGCGGGGTTCTTCACTACTGACCGCCTTATCGTGTTTACTATCCGTACCATTGCGCTTGGCAAGCGCATGTCAACGCCCCACGAAACCACGAGGTACACATCACATGATCCCGGTCGAGCCCGATGAAGGCCGCGATGGCCCCCTGGGTGGTACGTTCGTCCGTCCCGGCGCAGTCGCCTGGGGCCGGGCAACGTCAGGCCCGTACGTCTCCGCCGAGGTGATTGAACAGGTTCTCACTACGGTCGCCAAGGACCCCGAGCGGGTGGCCGAGTTGCTCGAGGACCTGTCGCACGCCCGGTTGTGGCTTCCGTTGCCGGCGTCGGAGCGCCCGGTGGTGAAGGGCTCCGCGGTCGCGCTGCCGACGGTGACCTATCTCGGCGCCGAGTTTGTGCCGGCGTTCACCTCCGTACAGCGGCTGATCCAGTGGGCATCCCCCGATGAGCGGGCCGCCAAGGCCGCGTCGCTGATCCCCGCGCAGTACACCCCCGGGCAGTACTCGACGAGGCAGTGCCCGACTGAGATGGCCGACAGCGTGCTGCCGCACGTGGTGGTCCCCGCGGCCGAACTGGCGCGGTTGCTGCCGCCCGGTCTCGGCATCGCGCTGAACCCAGGCGCGGACACCAGCGTGCCGATCTACCCCGAGGGTGTCTCCCACTTGTCCGCGTCGCACTTGCTGGCCGGGCAGACCCCGATCCGTCTCGGTCATCCGCCCGCCGATCCGCTTGACCTGCTGCGCGAGGTCCGTGACGGGCTGAGCTCCCTGGGCACCGTGCAGTACGCGTCCCGCGCTTGGCTGACCGTTCCCGGCCAGGGCGAGGGTCTGGTCATCTCGGTGACCCTTGATGACCCGGTCAGCACGGTGGCGCACGACGCCGTGGTCACCGCCGTCGAGCGCGCCGCGGCCACGATCCAGGCCGGCTTCCCGATCGACGTGACCTTCCCCGGCGAATCCGAGCCGGATCAGATTGACGAGTGGGTCGCCGCCAACGCGACGCCCTTCTACATCCGCGCGTAACGCGGTCAAGAGGGAAACCCCGTGCTTTGAGGCGTGGTTCCCCCGATGCACCGGCCGGTGCGGAACTGCACACTTATGTGCATGCCACCGAGTGAGCCTACGCCGCCATATTGGCAGCAGGTGCAGACCCTCGGGGTCGCGGACGTAGTGATGACCATCCTTCAAGCGAGGAAGGCGATGCCGTCAGCCACGGCTGCGGCCGTCTCTCGCGCCAGCCATGGTAAAGGGTTCCGGGTACACGTTCACTTGTTGGTCAGTGACACGCTCGGGGAGGAAAGCTATGGCACGGAAGGAGCGGTCGCGATCTTCATCGCCCGCGAACTCGGGGGTGACCTCGCCGAGGCGTTCGATGGCAAGGATGTAATCATCCTGAAGTGACCGGGCTGGGGGCGAGGTTCGAGGGGGGGCGCCCCTCGCCCCCAGCCCACAACGGGACCGGCTCAGGTGGCGGTTTCGCC
Organism: uncultured Actinomycetota bacterium; assembly: GCA_963743085.1. Lineage (GTDB taxonomy): Bacteria > Actinomycetota > Actinomycetes > Streptosporangiales > Streptosporangiaceae > JBEKHI01. The sequence continues at coordinate 232,401 of CAVUOU010000051.1, read as the reverse complement.
GGATCGGAGGAACGCGAGCACGGCGCGGACCCGGTTGTTCTCGTTGTCGCTCGGCGCCAGTCCCAGCTTGGAGAACACGTTTGTCACGTGGGTCTCGACGGTACGCGCGCTCAGGAAGAGTTCTCGTGCGATGCCGAGATTGGAACGCCCTTCCGCCATGAGCCGCAGCACGGCGCTCTCCCGGTCGTTGAGCGCCTCGGTCTTGCTCGATCGCCGGTCCCGCCGCAGCAGACGCCGCACGATGACCGGGTCCACCACGGTCTCTCCCTCGATGACCCTGGCCAGGCTGTCCATCAGCGCGCCCGCGTCGGTGACGTTGTCCTTCAGCAAGTACCCGACTCCGGTGCTCACCGTATCTAGCAGCAGGGTTGCGTAGGTGGTTTCGGCATACGTGGACAAAACGAGGATTCCCAGCTCCGGGTACAGTCCTCGCAACTCCTGCGCGGCCTGTACCCCTTCGTCGGTGTATGACGGCGGCATCCGGATGTCAAGAATGACGGCGTTGGGCGGATCGCCCTTGATCGCTGTGATGAGTTCCGCGCCCGACGGCACGCTGGCGACGACCTGCGCACCAGACGCGCTCAGCAGCAGCGAGAGACTGCTGCGGAACAACCCCGAGTCGTCCGCGATCGCTAGCCGCACGGAATCGTCACCTCAAGTCGGGTTCCGCCGCCCGGCGGGCTCGTGATCGCGATCTCACCATCGATCGCTTGCACGCGATCGCGCATGTTCACCAGGCCCCGCCCGTTGTCCACATCCGCAGCGATACCACCGATGCCGTCATCGGTGATTTTCATTTGCACCTCGGACTCCAGGATGCGGACGGTCAGGGAAACGCTGTCCGCGTTGGCATGTTTTACCACGTTCGTGAGCGCCTCGCAGGCGACGAAATAAAGCGTCATTTCCACCGGCTCAGGCAGCCGGGCCGTGGGCACCGTCACCTGGGCGGACACCGGCAGCCGCTCAGCGACTTCCTCAAGCGCGGCGCCAAGTCCAGCGCTGGACAGCGACGCGGGATGGACTCCCTGCGCGAAATCACGCAGCTCGCCGAGGACCTCCCGCAACCCCTCGCTGGCTTGCCGGAAGGCGGCCGTGGCCTTCGGGTCCGAGGTCTCGGTCATCGCGGCCGACAGCCGGGCGGTGATGCTCAGCAGGTGCTGCTGGACCCCATCGTGCAGGTCACGCTCGAAGCGCCGCCGCTCCGCGAGCTCGGCCTCGATGACGCGGGCCCGCGACGCCCGGACCTGCTCAAGCCGCTCTCGCGCCGCCTGCGTCTGAAGCTGGGCGTTGCGCAGCGCCAGCCCGCTGGTCCGCACCGCGGCATCGAACACGCCGCGATGGCGCTCGAGAGCCGGATCCGCGATCACCACGGCGATGGGCGTGCCGCTCTCGGTCCTGATGAACTCGACCAGTCGCTCCGGTGACCCGTCGTCTGGCATCGCGGCACTGGCGTCGCCGACCGCGTTGTCCGCCGACAAGTCGACGACATCCAGGGTGGGGTCGTGCAGCGCGCTGCGCAGCGCGTGCCGGACATCGGCGACCTCGGTGCCCGAGGAGACCTGCTCGGCCAGCGCGGTGAGGTTCCGCAGCAGCAGCGCCCGCTGGACCACGGCGAGCAGGAACGCCAGCGGTACCACGACGTCCACCAGGCTCTCCGTCGTGTACACGCCGTCGGGCGAGGTGGCGAGGCCGTCCAGCATCAGCGCCACCGCCGACGCGATCGCGGCGATCGCGGCGGCGATTCCGGCCACGATCACCGGCGTGAGCGTGATCCGGTCCATGCCTCTGGACCGGATCAGCCGCATCGCCAGGAGCGCGATCAACGCGAGGCCGAACGCCGCCAGGCCGGCGTTGACCACGTAGTTGAGCGCGTCGGACAGCTGTTCGTCCGGCAGCAGCGACGGCCACCACCAGCTGGCCCGACCGCCGTTCCAGGCAGCGGTCGAGGTCACCGCGATCAGCGTCTGCCCGATCAGCATCCAGCCGGTCACCAGCAGCAGATAAACCCGCTGGTGCCTCAATAGCGAGGGATTCGGGTAACGCAGCAATGCCCAGGCGCCGAAAATGCGGTCCACCCCGCCGATTACGAGGGCAAACGCCGGCCAAGGGCCATTCCACGCGTAGATGAAGTCGACCGAACGGAATATCCCCGCTAGCATCAGCGCCAACGCCACGCCACGCTGGCCTTTTTCTTTGCGCAACAGCGATCCGGCGCAGACGAACGCCAGCGACGTCCGCAGATTCACCACTGCGAGTTGGGCGTCCTGCCGCCAAAGCGGCCCTTGGACGAGCGCGCAGAACCCCCCGGCTACGACGAGAACGGCCGCTGTTTCCAGTGCCGTGCGCGACCGGGAGGCCGCCGATGAAGTGCCCGGAGATCGCGTCGAGTCCCCGTTAGGCGGGGTCGCTCGCGCGCGCGCCGGGAGAATCGTGGTCCGCATCCCGACAGTAGGCTATTACCTAAATGTCAAGGGGGGAACCCCGTTGCCAAAATGGTGATTCCCACGATGTGCAACAACTGCTCAGACAGCATACTTACCAGGTAATCCGCATTATCGGCGGCGCGTGCGGGGGCCGCGCCGCCGCGTGCGGAAAGGCGTATTCTCGGGCGATGACGCAGGAGAATCTGGTCCGTGCGGCCACGCGCCCGATGCCCGTGCCGTTCGTACCGGAGATCGCGCTGCGGATGGCGGACGACCCGTACGAGCTGTGGGAACAGACCGGGCGTGAGCCACCGCCGTTCTGGGCCTTCCCGTGGGCGGGCGGGCAGGGACTGGCGCGGTACGTGCTCGACCACCCCGGCGCCGTCGCGGGCAAGACCGTTCTCGATGTCGCGTCCGGCTCGGGGCTGGTGGCGATCGCCGCCGCCAAGGCGGGCGCCGACCGCGTCATCGCGACCGACATCGACCCGAGCGCACTCGCCGCGATCGCGCTCAACGCCGACGCGAACGACGTGACCATCGAGGTCGGCTCGCTTGACCTGACCGCCGCTGGCCCGGTCACCGCGGATGTCGTACTGGCGGCGGACACCTTCTACAACCGAGCCGTCGCCACTGAGGCACTCGGATTCGCCCGGCGAGCGCGGGACAACGGCGCCGCCGTGCTGATCTCCGACCCAGGCCGCGCGTTTGTCCCCGTCGAAGCGCTCACCGAGATCGAACGTTACGAGGTTCCGGTGATCAAGTCGCTCGAGGACACGAGCACCAAGCTAGTCACCGTCTACCAGTTGCGCCCGCGCTCCTGAGGGCTCCCGCGGAACCATCGATGTCCCACCGCTGGCGCTACGGCGCTATCGATGTCCCACCGCTGGGGTCGCCGACAGTGCGTTAATGACTCTGCAATGCAGTCTGACCAGCGATAAACCCGGCGCGGGTCTAAGGTAGGTGGCAGCCTCCCGGGAGGAGGGGACCGGATGACGGACGAGGCGCCGACGCTCGATCTTGACACGAGCAAGCCCAACATCGCGCGGGTCTATGACTTCTGGTTGGGCGGGAAGGACAACTTCGCCGCCGACCGGGAACTGGCGGCGAAGCTGCTGGAGATCGATCCGGGGATACCGAAGCAGGTCCGCGAAAACCGCGCCTTCCTCACGTCAGCCGCTGCCCGCGCCGCTGCCGACGGGGTGACGCAGTTCCTGGACCTGGGGGCGGGCTTGCCGTCACACCCGGCGGTGCACGAGGCGGTGCGCGAGGTCAACCCGGAGGCGCGGGTCGCCTATGTAGACAACGATCCGGTTGTGGTGAACCACGCACTCGCGCTGCTCGCCAAGGGCCCGGGGCTGACCGCCGCTCGCGGCGACGTCGCGGACCCGGACGCGGTACTGGACGACCCCGCGGTGCTCAAGGTGATCGATCCCGAGCAGCCGCTATGCGTGATCATGGCGGCGGTGCTGCACTACCTGGAGCCCGAGCGGGCGAGCGCGGCGGTACGCCGGTATGTCACACGGCTTCCGGTGGGGTCGTGGCTGGTGATCTCCGTGGTGCACACCAACGATCCGGCTGCCATCGGCCGGATACCGCTGTACACGGCGGCAACGATCCGCAGCCATCCGCCCGATGATCTAGCGGCCTGGCTGGCGGGCACCGAACTTGTTCCGCCCGGTGTCGCCGAGACCCGCCGCTGGATGTCAGGGATCGGTGGCATCCCTCGCAGCAGTGACCCGCCCTATGGGTTGTGTGCTGTCGGCGTCAAGCGGCTGTTACCCCGGAACCCGGGCCCGCAGGAACTTCCCGATCCGCTCGGTGGCCTCGGCGGCCTCGGGGGTGCCGAGCAGGAGCTGGTAGACGTGGGGCAGGCCCTCGCCAATCTCCAGGGTGACGTCGACCCCGGCGTCGGCCGCTGCCGCGGCCAGGCGTTCGGAATCGCTGAGCAGCACGTCCGCCGTGCCTTCCTGGATAAGCAGCGGCGGGAGCCCCGTCAGTGCGGCGAACAGCGGCGACGCCAGGGGCGTCTTAGGGTCGGCTCCGGCCAGGTAGTCAGAGGCGAACTGACGGAGCATGGCGGGGGTGGAGATCGGATCCTGATCGGCGCGCTCGGTCATCGAGGCTCCCGAACTGGTCAGGTCCACCGTCGGTGACATCAGAACAGCGGCCGCGGGCAGTGCCTCCCCGGCGTCGCGCGTGGCCACCAGCAGGGCGGTGGCGAGCCCTCCACCGGCCGAGGCACCGGCCACCGCTAGCGACGTGGCGCTCAGGTCCTGGTCGGTTCGGAGCCAGCGCCATGCGGCCAGCACGTCGTCGATGGCGGCCGGAAAGTGATGCTCGGGAGCCAGCCGATATTCGGGGAACAGCACCCGCATCCCGCTGGCCCGGCCCAGCCGCGCGGCCAGCTCGCCGTCGCTGCGGAGCGACCCGAACTCAAAGCCCCCGCCGTGCAGGAAAAGGAGCACCCGGCCGGTATCCGCTCCCGGAGCGGCGAGCAAGTGGGCTGGCACCCCGCCAGCGCTCACCTCCGTCACCCGCACGTCGTCAGGTACCGGATAAAGACGGTCCCCGGGGACGAACGCGGCCCGGCGCTCTTCCAGCGGCGGCGCGGCCTGGCCGACGCTGGCCTGCTGCCGGTCCCTCAAGGCGTTGATCGCGTCCTGCATTTCCTGGCTCGGCATGCCAGCCTCTCCGTTGGGGTTACAGGCGGCCGTTCGGATTACAGGCGGGAGGTGAGCTCAGCCACGATGTCGGCTGCTGACTGGGTCTCCCGCGCCAGTGCGACGCCCTGTCCGGCCCACATCGAGAGCGCTTCGATGTCACCGGTGGTCCCCACCATCGGCGGCGCTGGCTCGTAGCGGACGATCGCTTCGCCGGAGGCGAAGTGCCCGATCACGTCACCTGCTCCTGGCCGCTGCGCGAGTGGGGGGCGACCCGCGGCTTCCCACTCCCTGGCCGTTGAGTTGCGCAGGGCACGGTGCGGCGAATCGGGCCACCCGACCTCGTACAGGTTGGGGTACAGCTGCGGATCGGTCTCGGCCGCCGCGATCAGCCGGTGCCGGTAGTCCTCGTGGATCGGCATCTCCTCGGCCAGCAGGAACCGCGTCCCCAGCCATGCCGCCTGGGCACCCAGAGCGAGCACCGCGGCGACACCCCGGCCGTCGGTGATCCCGCCAGCCGCGATCACCGGCACCGGCGCCACCGCGTCCACCACGGCGGGTACCAATGGCAGTGTCGCGACGGTACCCCACACGTGTCCGCCGGCTTCCCAGCCCTGCGCGACGATAACGTCCACCCCGGACGCGACAGCCCGCCGTGCCTCCTCGGCGCTGCCGACCGTGTGCATGACGATCCCGCCGGCGTCGTGCACCGGCTTGACGTAGTCGCTGGGGTCACCCCAGATAAACGAGATAATCCGCAAGCCAGCCTCGAGAGCCTGGTCAAGGCGCTGGTGCCTATCCTCGGTGAGAACAAGGTTGCCGCTAAACGGCCGCATGGTGAGCGCCGCTGTCTCGCGAACGACGGCTCCGATGTCCTCGGACCAGGTCAGCGTCACCTGGCCAAGCCCGCCGGCATTCGAGACCGCCGCGGCCAGCCGGGGAACCTCAGCTATCGGCGCCTGGACGATTGGCTGCTGGATCCCCAGCAACTCACATACTGGAGTGCGCACCGCGTTCACCCCTTCCGGGATGTCACTGGTAAGACGTCGGCATCGAGTCGGCCCGCCGGTCCCAGCCGTGAAATTTCGAGTAGTCGTGGGCGTCCCAGGCCTCGCGGAGCCCCGGCGTGCTCAGGTCCCAGTCCGGGCGGATCTCGGCCGAGGCCACGCGCAGGTCCTGCCACAGCTCGTAGAACGAGGGGCGGCCCCAGAACCAGTAGCCGTTGTAGACGCTGTGGATGATCAGGCCCGGCTTGAGGACGAGCGTATGCGGGATCATCGGGTCGTGCTCGGGGTCGGTGTACTCCTGGATATCCAGGTCCTTCTGGACAATCCGCCCGGGATCGGACAGGAACGGCCATGAGGCGCCGACCGAGGCGCGGAACTCCTGCAACGTGTGATGGTCGTCGGTGGCGATCGTGGCCACCTGGGTGTAGGCCACCGCGATCTCCGGGTAGTGCTCGGCTAGCTCTAGGTGCTGCCGGTGCTCTTTGGGGCAGTAGTTGCCGCGCGCCAGCGTGAGGACCAGCGGATCGCGGCCCTGAAGTTCGCTGAGCGTGCGGACCGTGCCGGTGTGGTCGGGGAGAGCGTAATCCGGGAAGGTGCCGCCTGGTCTGATGTCAGAACGCATCAGGTGACCGCCTCTCAAAGCCTCGAGGGCGCGCAATTACCTCACTGTACATCGGAGGTAGCTAGGCCCCCGGTGGGGTACCCACGCCCTTGTGGCGCTAACCGCGCGACACTCGACAGCAGGCGGGCCAGCTCGGCTGGCGCGGTGATCATGGGCCAGTGACCGGAGTCGATGTCGAGATAAGAGAGGTTCCCGCTCTTGGCCAGCTCGGTTACCTGGCCGCCGTCGATCCATTCCTTGGCCTGGGCCGGGGTGTACTCGGGGCAGACCAGCACCACCGGGAGGTCGTGGCGGCGTTCGTCCGCGTACCGGATCACTCCGTGCGCGACCCCTTCCGGTACCGGGACCGCGGCTGACTCGAAGGCCCGCTTCGCGGCGTCGTCCAGGTCGGCCGAGTCCGGTCCTTCGAACGGGCCCCAGCCGGGGAACGCCATCGCGCCGTCCTGGACGGGGAAAAAGTCAGCGTACTGGGTGCCGTCTGAACCGGGAAAGCCGCCGATGAGCGCGACCTTGCCGACCTTGTCCGGGCGGGCGTCGGCGGCGAGCCACGCCAGGCTGCAGGCGGCGGAATGCCCGGCCACCAAGGGCTGCCCCGCGGCCGCGTCGACCACCGCGAGCACCGCGGCAACCTGATCGTCGAGCGTCGCCGATGGGTTGCCGTCACCCTGGCCCGGCAGCGTGATCGGCACGCCGCGATGGCCGAGGGCCTCGATCTCGGCGGCGACGCTGTTCCAGGCAGATCCGTCCAGCCACAGGCCGCCGATTAGCAAGATGTCCATGTCGCCAGACGATAGGACCCGTTCCGGACAATCGGCTTCCTGATTAGGCTACTTCCCATGAACGCTGACCTGAGCCCGACTGGGCGAGCGCTCCGGGTACTCGACCTGCTGCAGGCCCAGCCAGGCATCACCGCCGCCGAGCTCGCGGCCCAGCTGGGCGTAACCGAGCGCGCCGCGCGCCGCTACGTCGCGATCCTGCGCGAGGCCGACATTCCGGTGGAGTCGACCCGAGGACCCTACGGCGGGTACCGAGTCGGCCGGGGCATCCGGCTCCCGCCCCTGGTGTTCAGCGCCGCCGAGGCGTTCGGGCTGGTCATGGCGGTACTCGACGGCAGCCACGCGGCCGCCGACGCCGACAATCCGGTCGGCGCCGCGCTCGGCAAGATCATCCGGGCACTGCCGGAAAACGTCGGCAGGCAGGCCGACACGCTGCGCCGTCATGCCGCCGCCGCGCCCGACCGCGGCGCCGTGCGCCCGGGTACCGAGACCACCAGCGCTCTGGTCGCCGCCGTGGCGGGCCAGCGCCGGGTGAGCATCGGCTACCACAGCGAGTCAGGCAGGCAATGGGAAGAGGACGTTGATCCATGGGCCGTCGTCGTGCGGCATGGCCGCTGGTACCTGCTTTGCCACTCCCATCGCGCCGACGCGGTGCGCGCCTACCGCATTGACCGGATCCGGTCGGTCGCCGAGGGCGACGAGCAGTTTCGCGCACCCGATGACGTGGACTTCGTGGACCTGCTGGAGCAGCATCTGGCCACCGGCTGGCAGTTCGAGGCCAAGGTCGTGTTCGACGCACCCCGCGCTGAGGTCGCCCGGTACGTCAGGCCGCCGATGGGCCGCCTCGAGCCCCTCGGCGACGGCCAGCGGTGCGTGCTGACCGGCACCACCAGCAACCCGGGGATGTATGCCGGCGAGTGGCTGGCCGCGATCCCGCTCCCGTTCCGTATCGAAGGCGGTCCCGAGCTCCGCGCCGCCGTCACGGCTGTCGCGGCCCGGCTGACGGCCGCCCTGGGCGTCAGTCCCTGAGCGCCGGATGCTCGGCCATCAGCAGCAGCGCGTCGAGCAGGCGCCACCAGTCCGCCTCCCCCGGGTCGGCGGCGAGAGTGCCGGCGAGCATCGACAGCGCGGTCACCAGCCGGGCGGCCACGAGCTGGGTAGACAGTTCGTTCGGCTCACGTCCGGTCGACCGCGCGATGGCGGCGGCCGTTTCTTGGAACCTGGCGGTGCGTCCGAGCCGGACCAGCGAGGCCGGCACCCGGGGAGAGTCCGGGGCCGCGGGTGAATCGGATTCGCCGTTATGGACAAAGGAGATTTCCAGGCGGGTACCAAGTGCGGCGGCGAGGCGGGTGAGGGCGGTCAGTGTCGGGTTGCCCCGGCCGTTTTCCAGGTTGGCCACGTACGGCACGGACAGTCCGGCGTCGGCGGCGACGGACGCGACGGTACGGCCCGCGGCGGTGCGGCGGGCCCGCAGCTCGCGGCCGATCTCTTCCATGAGGATAACTCTACACGTTAGTATTCCTATGGAATGTTTGAGGCACTTCGGATACGGACTTCCGGTTGCTGTGGGCCGGCGGGCTGGTCAGCTCGTTCGGGTCCTGGCTGCTGATCCTCGCGATCCCGGCCCACGTCTTCGAGGTCACCGGGTCGCTGCGGGACACCGGGCTGACGCTGTTCGCGCAGTACCTGCCGATGGTGGCGCTGGGCCCGGTCGCCGGGGTGTTCACCGACCGGTGGGACCGGCGGCGGCTGATGATCGCGGCCAGCGTCGTCCAGGCCGTGGCCGTATCGTCAATGCTCTTTGGCCAGCTGTGGATCCTGTACGTGGCGCTGGCCGCGGAGAGCGCTGGCGGCGTGCTGTACACCCCGGCCAAGCGGGCGCGCACTCCGTCGATGGTGGGCGGGTGATCTGGTCGCGGGCGCGTCGGCCCTGCTCGGTCAGCCGGGCGTGCGGGCGCTGCTCCCGGTCACGGCGCTGTTCCTGGCGGGCAACGGGTCACTGAGCGCTGTGCTCATCGCGTTTGGCGTGCGACGGCTTGGCGGCAGCGAGCACACCGGCTACCTGTTGTTCGCGCTCGGCGCGGGGGTGCTGCTCAGCGGCCCGGCGCTGCGGGCACTGCTCCCCCGTGTGCGGGTGCATCACCTGCTGGCCGTCTGCCTCACCGGGGACGCCGCCGCGCGGCGGCCGGGCTGTCTGGCGTTGCGATCGTGGCCAGCGCGATCACGCTGGGCGCGGCCGCGCTGACGCTCGCCACCGTGGCGGGGCCCTAGGCTGTACGGTGGGCTGGCACCGGAGGAAGGCACGACCATTGGACGCTGACAAGCAGCACTACGCGCACGCGCTGGAGGACCTTCCCGAAGACGTGCGGCAAGAGGCGATCATGATCGCCGGGACGCAGCCTGGCCTGAGTCTGCGGCGGCGGATCTTGGACGAGGTCGAGACCGCCGGCCTCGACTCCTACGGCGCCCTTGAGCAAGTGCCGCTGCTGCGCTTCTTGTCACGCTATCCGGTCACGTCCTATACGTACCAGCTCTCCGACCTGGTTTCGCGAGGGCAGCGGCCGGACGCCAGCAAGCTGGCGGAGCTGGCCACCCGGCACCGCGTCACGATCAACCTGTGCGCCGAAATGCCGGAAGGCGACGCCCCGGCGATAGCCCAGGCCGGGCTCGACGGGGTGCTGCGGACCCGCCACATCCCGATCACCGACATGGAGACGCCGAGCCTCGATCAGGTGACCGAGCTCCTGGACCTGCTGTCCGGGCCGGACGCGGAACCAACTTACGTGCACTGCGAGGCGGGCAAGGGGCGCACCGGCGTGGCCGTCGGGTGCTACAGGATGGCCGTGATGGGCTGGAGCGCCGACGACGCGCTCACCGAGGCGGAGAACTTCGGCTGCTGCATACCGGACCAGCAGGCATTCATCCGTGAGTACGGCGACATGCTGGTGGCCGGCTCCGCACCCGGCCGGTACCCGCTGCTGCCGCCCGGCTCGGTCCGCCCGACACCGGCGGAGCTGACGGCGACCATCCACACCTGCACTGATCACTAGGCGGGTCACTAGGCGGGTCGGCGGGCTTCGATCAGGAACCGGCGAGAGCAGGCGACGAACGGCCCGTCGGCCTGGATCCGCTCATGCAATGTCCTCAGGCGGTCGCGGTACTTCTCGACGGTGAAGTCCGGGACGAACCAGATCACCTTGCGCAGAAAGTAGACCATCGCTCCGACGTCGAAGAACTCCATTCTCAGCTCGGCGGTGCGCGAGTCCACGATCTCCAGTCCGGCCCGTTCGGCCTCGGCGCGCGCTAGTTCGGGCTCGCGAGGGCTGTGCCCCCTCGGTTTCGGGCCGAGGAAGAAGGCAGAGACCTCATGGCCGCTGTCCGGACCGACCTGCTGGGAGAAGTAGGTGCCGCCGGGCGCCAGTACGCGGGCGATCTCGCCCCAGTGCGCCTGGACCGGGTGCCTGCTGGTGACCAGGTTGAAGGTGCCGTCGGCGAACGGCAACGGCGGCCGGTCCTCGTCGGCGACCACGACCACGCCCTTGTCGCGCAGGTTCTGCTGGGCGAGTTTGATGTTCGGCGGCCAGGACTCGGTAGCGACCATGGCTTTCCCCGCCCGCTGCGGTACCCCGGCCAGCACCTCGCCACCGCCGGTCTGGATGTCCAGCGACAGCTGCGCCCTTCCGATCTTCTCGCCCATCAGCCGCTGGTAACCCCAGCGCGGACGCTCCTCGGTGGCGCGGCCATCCAGCCAGGAAAAGTCCCAGCCGGAGACGTCGACCGCGTTGGCCTCCGCGACAACTTCCTCGAAACTGGCTGTCATCTCACGGTCTCGGTGCGGCGCAGGACGACGGACCTTTCCTCGTCCGGCAGGTCGTCGCCGGCGTCCAGCAGGCTGGGCAGCAGCTCTGATTCGGTCGTGAGGGCGCGGAATATCTGGCCGATGGTCACGTCGTGTTCTGGGCGCCTGATGACTTCGATGTGGTCTCCGACCTTGATCTCACCGGGGACGACCACCCGCAGATAAGTGCCGGTGGCCCCGTGGATGGTAAATCGCTTCACCCACTTCGGTTCCCCCATCCGGTGCGCGAACGTGGCGCACGGGATGCGCGGTGCGGTCGCCTGCAGGACCACGGTGTCGCCGATCCGCCAGCGTTCACCGACCACCGCGTTCGTCAGGTCCAAGCCCTCGGTCGTCAGGTTCTCGCCGAACCGGCCGGACGGCAGGCCGTAACCGAGTTCCCGTTCCCACCAGTCCAGGTCCTCGCGCGCGTACGCGTACACGGCCTGGTCGGTGCCGCCATGATGTTCGGTGGTGCAGACGTTGTCACCCGCGACGCCGTTCGGGTGCGGATGCCCAACCCGCTTGGGTCCCGGGTCGGAGACGGCCACTGGACCGGTCACCGGCTGCTTCGCGATACCCGTCCGGCCGGTGTCATACGGCGTCGGGAGTGGTCTTGGCCGCGAGGTTCAGCGATAGCAGCACGCCGCTGCGTGATATCTCCACAGTCTGGAGCCTAAAGCCACTCCGCCGCCAGGTGCCAGGCAATAACCGGCTCGCCCTGGACTCCAGCGGGGTGCGGCACTGACGCGCTCCCCGCTTCTTGCTGTTATCAGATTACGTTGTTACCGGAGTAAGTCATCCGGGCGCGTCGCCCTCGTCGGATAGTGTCCGTCAGGTGAAGTTCAGCCTCTGTATCCCTTACAAACAGCGCCTGGATAACATCCGGCTCGCGTTCGAGGGACTGGCCAACCAGACCATGGACTCGGCGGAGTTCGAGATCCTGGTCGGGGCGATGGAGTACTCACGCGACTATATCGACGTGTGCGAAGCGTTCGATGACCGGCTGAACATCGTCACGGTCATGTCCGCGCGGGACTTCTCGATTCCGGCGGCGCGGAATCTGGCGATGCGGCAGGCGACGGGTGAGGTCATCGTCCAGCTCGACGCCGACACGCTGCTGCCGCCAGCGACACTGCAGAACCTGTACGACCGCTACTTCGCGTTCGGGCAGCGGATCTGCGTGGCGGGCCAGGTCGTCGGCTACGACAACAACACCGGCGGCGACATCTCCGCTGTGCCGACCCTCCCCTACGAGGAGTACCTGGCGATGCTCACCCGCCCGGACGGCCCGCGCGATCTGCTCGATTTGCGGGCCGGGGTCGAGCACCTGATTCCCTGGACGTTCGCCTGGACCGGGCTGCTCGCACTGCCCGCCGCCGCGGTCCGTGAACACGACCTGTTCTTCGACGAGGGTTTCCGCGGCTGGGGCGTGGACGACCTGGAATGGGGATACCGGATCTGCGCCAGCGGGATCCCGATCATCTTCCGCGAGGACATCGGCGGGCTGCATCTGCCGCACACCCGGAACTCGGGCGTCACCCTCGCCGAGGCCAAGGCGAACTGGGGGCGGTTCCTGCGCAAGCATCCCGGGCCCGCGGCTGAGCTGGCCGCCGCGTTCGGCGACGTGGAGGCGAACCGGCTGTTTCGCGAGTTCACCCGGGAGCTTCGAGAGGTCAGTGGAGGCACCGGACTGTCACTGATACGAGAGCGTGACACGCTGACTGTCGGCAGCCGGACAGCGGGGCCCGAGTCGCTGCCGCTCGCCGGACTGGCGATCCCCTACCGCGACGCCAGCATCGCCGAGTGCCGGATCCTGCCGACGATTGAGGGCTTTTCCAGGTTGTTCCGCGACCAAATCCACGCCGAAGCACGGCGCGTCGCCGTCCAGGTCCGCGTGACCGATCCTGGCTGATTTTCGAAAACCCCGATACTAACCGCCGCAAGGTCAGGCATATCGCCGGGGTTACGTCTTTCCCGGACAAACGGCATCTGTGCGGCTAGAAGGCCGGCTTTGCCTGGAGTAAGGGAGGCACCGCGGCCGACCGTTCATGGGCGGTGCGGCCCTGCCCCGACTCTTTCGCGGGTAATGCCGCACCGCCAATGCGCGTCTGATGTTGAGGCCCGCGGCTGAACTGGCCGCCGCGTTCGGGAATCTAGTTGGTGTTTTCGGGCAGGCGGCACCGTCGGGCCGAGATGATGGAGTCCTAGCACCGGCCTACAGGAACAACGAGGCTCTGGGCCGGCCAACTCGCCTTCGCCCCCCATCAAAGCCTGGCAAAACCACCGGATCTGAGGGGCGACGCGGCACGAGACCGTCGCTTGACGGTGCGAGAATAAACTGATACCAGTTTTATTGTCAGTAAGTGATGTCACTTCACTGCGGCGCGGGCGGCCAGTCGGCTCGCGCCAAGCATCTCGCGCGGGGTTGCTTCGTGATGACGGTCCATGGTGCACCGGTATCCCTTCTCATTCGACCAAGAAGATGGGGAAATGCGAACCAAGACTCTGCTCCCCCGTATCCGCTCGTCCATCACCAGAACCCGTGCCGACAGAACGCACACCGCCAGAACCCGTGCCGCCAGGACGCGCACCGCCAGGATGCTCACCGCCAGAACACGTGCCGCCAGGGTTGCCGTGGTGTCGATCGCCACGGCGGCTATCGTCACGGCGTCCATTGCCGCGCTCGGTGGGCAAGCACCCGCCTACGCCGCACCTGAGGCGGCCTCGCCGGTAACGCCGGCGTGCGCCTGGTACGAGCTTTCCGTGTCCACCGACAACGAGAGCGCGCCCGACAGCGCGGCAACCTACTGGCTGCTTCCGTACACGGTGCAAGACGGACTGCGGATCGTGCTCAACGGGCGCTATCCGGACAGCCGGTATGTCTCCCTGCAGGCCTACCAGTCCACCGGCGGGTTGTTCAGCACGAACGGTGTCGAGTCGGCGCTGACCGACTACCGCATCCAGCCAGATCCGGGCAGCGTCAACCCGTGGCAGCACACCGCCCGTCGCGCGGGGCACGGTGGTGACGCGTTCACCGTGACGCTGCGGTCCGACGTGGCTCCAGGCCAGGTCAACACGCTGCCATTGGCCCCGGCGGGCAAGGCGGCGACCGGCTAGCACCAGCACCGCCGATTCTGGTGGGTGCTGCGCTACCCAGCAAAGAGTGCGGGTAATGCGGCACCCACCAGGGGAAACGGGCCGCTCCCCGCCGTCAGATGTTGAAGCCGAGGGCCCTTAGCTGCTCGCGGCCGTCGTCGGTGATGCTCTCCGGGCCCCACGGGGGCATCCAGACCCAGTTGATCCTGACGTCGGACACCAGGCCGTCCAGGGCCTCGCGGGCCTGCTCCTCGATGACGTCGGTCAGCGGGCAGGCCGCCGAGGTGAGCGTCATGTCGATAGTGGCGGCGCGATCGGAGTCCACGTCCACTCCGTAGACCAAGCCGAGGTCCACGACGTTGATGCCGAGCTCCGGGTCGACGACGTCGCGCATCGCCTCGAGGACGTCCTCGACTTCCTTGGACAGCGGCTCCTGCTCAGCGGTCTCGGTCGAGTTCTCAGTCATGCTTCTCACCCTCCAGAGCGCGCGCGGTCGCATCCTTCCACGCCATCCAGCTCAGCAATGCACACTTGATTCGGGCCGGGTACTTCGACACTCCCTCGAACGCTACCGCGTCCTCGAGCACGTCCTCGTCCGGTTCGCCGTGGCCTCGGGACTGCATCAGCGCCAGGAAGGCGTCGTTGACCCGCAGGGCCTCCTCCACCGGCTTGCCGATGAGCAGGTCCGACAGCACCGACGCGGACGCCTGGCTGATCGAGCAGCCCATCGAGTCGTAGGAGACGTCCGCGATCGTGTCGCCCTTCAGCAAGACCCGGAGCGTCACCTCGTCACCACAGGTCGGGTTGACGTGGTGCACCTCGGCGTCGTACGGCTCCCGCAGGCCCTTGTGGTGCGGGTTCCGGTAGTGGTCCAGGATAATATCCTGGTACATCGACTGGAGTTCCATAACACCCTGAAGAAACGCTGGGCGGACCGGATTCCTTCCGCCAGCGCCTCCACCTCCTCGTGCGTGTTGTACACGTAGAACGTGGCTCGCGTCGAAGACTGAACCCCGAGGGCCCGGTGCAACGGCCACGCGCAGTGGTGACCCGTCCGCACCGCTATGCCCAGATCATCGAGCACCTGGCCGACATCATGGGGATGGACGCCGGAAACCTCGAAGGCGACGGCGCCGCCCCGGTCCTCGGTCGTGGTCGGCCCGAGAATCCGGACACCGGGGATCTCCCCCACCAGCGAAAGCGCGTGCGCGGTCAGCGCCTCCTCGTGCTCGGCCACGTTGTCCATGCCCAGCGCCTGAAGGTAGTCGATCGCGGCGGCCAGGCCCACGGCCAGCGGGGCCGGCGGCACGCCTGGCTCGAACCGGTCCGGCGGCGGCAGGAACGTGGTCTCCTCCATCCGCACGACCTCGATCATCGAGCCCCCGGTCAGGAACGGCGGCAGCGCCTCAAGCACGGACCGGCGGCCGTACAGCACGCCGAGGCCCAGCGGGCCGAGCATCTTGTGCCCGGAGAAGGCCAGGAAGTCCACGTCGTCCGCCCGCACGTCCACCGCGCGGTGCGGCACCGACTGCGCCCCGTCGGCGAGCACCAGCGCGCCGACTTCGTGTGCCAGCCGGGTGATCTCGGCGACCGGCGGTACGACGCCGGTGACGTTCGACTGGCCGGTCACCGCGACGACCCGTGTTTTCTCGTTAATCAGCGTCCGCTCGGTGATCAGCGACGGGTCCACGATCAGGCGGCCCTCGCCGTCCACGCTGAACCAGCGGAGCGTGGCGCCGGTGCGCAACGCGAGCTGCTGCCACGGCACCAGGTTCGCGTGGTGCTCCATCTCGGTGATCAGGATCTCGTCACCGGGACCAAGCGAGGAGGTGAGCGCATAGGCAACCAGGTTCACCGACTCGGTCGCGCTCTTAGTGAACACGATCTCGCCAGGGTCAGCGTTGAGGAACGCGGCGACCTTGGCTCGCGCGTTCTCGTAAAGCTCGGTGCCCTCTTCGGACAGCAGGTGCGCGCCACGGTGCGCCGCGCCGTTGTGCAGCTCGTAGAACTCGCGCTCCGCGTCGAGCACCTGGACCGGCTTCTGCGAGGTCGCGCCGGAGTCCAGGTAGATCAGCGGGTTGTCGTTGCGGACCAGCCGGTTCAGCGCCGGGAAGTCCTTACGGACCGCCTCAACATCAAAGGTCATAAGATGGCCGCCGCCTTCACGAAACGCTCGTAACCGTCGTTCTCCAGCACCTCGGCCAGTTCGGGGCCACCCTCTTCCACGACCCGGCCCGCGACGAAGACGTGCACGAAGTCCGGCCGCACGTAGCGCAGGATCCGGGTGTAGTGGGTGATGAGCAGCACGCCCTTGCCCGGTTGCTCGCGGAAGCGGTTAATGCCGGAGGAGACGACCTTCAGCGCGTCGACGTCGAGGCCGGAGTCGGTCTCGTCGAGCACCGCGATCTTCGGGTTGAGCAGCTCGAGCTGGAGGATCTCGTGCCGCTTCTTCTCACCACCGGAGAAACCCTCGTTGAGGTTGCGCTCGGCGAACGCCGGGTCGATGGACAGCTCGTCCATCGAACTGCGCAGTTCCTTGACGAACTGGCGCAGCTTCGGCGCCTCGCCGCGGGTGGCGGTCACCGCGGTGCGCAGGAAGTTGGACACCGACACCCCGGGCACCTCCACCGGGTACTGCATGGCGAGGAACAGCCCGGCGCGCGCCCGCTCGTCCACGGTCATCGCCAGCACGTCTTCGCCGTCCAGCGTCACCGAGCCGCTGGTGACGTGGTACTTCGGGTGACCCGCGAGCGCGTACGCGAGGGTGGACTTGCCGGAACCGTTCGGGCCCATGATCGCGTGGGTCTCGTCCGAGCCGACCCTCAGATCGACGCCGCGCAGGATCTCCCGCTGGCCGCCGTCCGCCTCGGACACGGCCACGTGCAGGTCACGGATCTCAAGCGTGGACACGTTAGGACTCCTTTATCGCGACGTATACGTCGTCGCCTTCGGTCTTTACTGGGTAAACGGGCACCGGCTCGGTGGCAGGCAGCCCGGTGGGCTGGCCGGTGCGCAGGTCGAAACAGGATCCGTGCAGCCAGCATTCGATGGTGTGGTCGTACACCTCGCCCTCCGACAGCGCCACCTCGGCGTGCGAGCACACGTCGCGGATCGCGAACACCTCGCCGCCGCTCTTCACCAGGCACACCGGCTCCCCCGCGATCTCGACCGCCTTCGGCGTGTCGTCGGCGAGGTCGGAAAGCGCACAGGCCATCACAAAGTTCATGACAACTCCGCTTCGAACGCCGCGGTGAGGCGGTCGCGAAGCTCGGGGACTCCGATCTTCGCTATCAGCTCGCCGAAGAAGCCGCGGATCACTAGCCGCCGCGCCTCTTCGAACGGGATACCGCGGGCCATCAGGTAAAACAGGTGCTCGTCGTCGAGGCGACCGCTCGCGCTGGCGTGGCCGGCGCCCGTCACCTCGCCGGTGAGTATCTCCAGATTCGGCACCGAGTCGGCGCGAGCGCCGTCGGTCAGCACCAGGTTCCTGTTGTACTCGTAGGTGTCGGTACCGGTCGCTTCCGGGCGGATCAGCACGTCGCCGATCCACACGGTGTGCGAGTCCGAGCCCTGCAGCGCGCCCTTGTAGCGGACCCGGCTGCGGCAGTTCGGCGTGTCGTGGTCGACGAACAGCCGGTGCTCCAGGTGCTGTCCCGCATCGGCGAAGTACAGCCCGTACAGCTCCGCGTCTCCGCCGGGGCCGGCGTAGCTGACCGACGGCGACAGCCGCACCAGCGACCCGCCGATCGTCACCGCGACGTGCGTCAGGTGCGCGTCCCGGCCGACCGTCATGTAGTGCTGCGACACGTGCACCGCGTCGTCCGCCCAGCCCGCCAGCGAGATGACAGAAAGGTCCGCACCCTCGCCGACGATGATCTCGACGTTCTCGCCGTAAGTAGCACTGCCCTTGTAGTCCATAACGACGGTTGCCCGGGCATACGGTTCCGCCTCCACCACCAGGTGGCCAGCGGTCGCCGTGTCGGTTCCCGTTCCGGTGATCGTGACGACCGTCGGCTCCGACGTGACCGTCTCCTTGGGGATCCGGATCACCGTGGCCGGGCCGCACTTCGGCGACCCGGGCGGAGATGCGGTCCGCAGGGACCAGCTCACGGCGTTCTGATACCTGCTCGATTATTACCTCGGGCGCGGGGGCAACTTCCACGGTCACCCCGTCGGCGAGGAGCAGTGCGTCCGTGTGCAAGCCGCGCAGGCGGCGCAGCGGGGTGAACCGCCATTCCTCCTCGCGGCCGGTCGGGACACCGAACTCCGTCCGCGGGGCGTGCAGAGTTGATACCGGGGCGGTTTCAACGGCCCCGGCGACGTTGACCGACATTAGCCAACCGCCCCTTCCATCTGGAGCTCGATCAGCCGGTTGAGCTCAAGCGCGTACTCCATCGGGAGCTCACGCGCGATCGGCTCGACGAAGCCGCGGACGATCATCGCCATCGCCTCGTCCTCCGTCATGCCCCGGCTCATCAGGTAGAACAGCTGGTCCTCGGAGATCTTGCTGACCGTGGCCTCGTGGCCCATCTCGACGTCATCCTCGCGGATGTCGTTGTACGGGTAGGTGTCGGACCGGCTGATCGTGTCGACGAGCAGCGCGTCGCACTTCACGGTCGACTTGGAGTGCTCGGCGCCCTCGCGGACCTCGACCAGGCCGCGGTAAGACGTCCGGCCGCCGCCGCGCGCCACGCTCTTGGAGATGATCGTGCTCGAGGTGTTCGGCGCCAGGTGCACCATCTTGGCAGCCGGCGTCCTGGTGCTGGCCCTCGCCCGCGAACGCGATGCTCAGCGTCTCGCCCTTGGCGTGCTCGCCCATCAGGTAGACCGCCGGGTACTTCATCGTCACCTTGGAGCCGATGTTCCCGTCGATCCACTCCATGGTCGCGCCTGCCTGGCAGATCGCGCGCTTGGTGACCAGGTTGTACACGTTGTTCGACCAGTTCTGGATGGTCGTGTACCGGCAGCGGGCGTCCTTCTTCACGATGATCTCGACCACCGCGGAGTGCAGGCTGTCCGACTTGTAGATCGGCGCGGTACAGCCCTCGACGTAGTGCACGTAGGCACCCTCGTCAACGATGATCAACGTGCGCTCGAACTGGCCCATGTTCTCGGTGTTGATCCGGAAGTAGGCCTGCAGCGGGATCTCGACGTGCACGCCCTTCGGCACGTAGATGAAGCTGCCACCGGACCAGGCGGCGGTGTTCAGCGAGGCGAACTTGTTGTCGCCCGGCGGGATGACCGTGCCGTAGTACTCGCGGAACAGCTCAGGGTGCTCCTTGAGCGCCGTGTCGGTGTCGAGGAAGATGACACCCTTCTCCTCAAGGTCCTCACGGATCTTGTGGTAGACCACCTCGGACTCGTACTGCGCGGCGACCCCGGCGATCAGGCGCTGCTTCTCCGCCTCCGGGATGCCCAGCTTGTCGTAGGTGTTCTTGATGTCGGCGGGAAGGTCGTCCCAGGTCTCGGCCTGCTTCTCCGTGGAGCGCACGAAGTACTTGATGTTGTCGAAGTCGATGCCGGTCAGGTCCGCGCCCCAGGCTGGCATCGGCTTGCGGCCGAAGTACTTCAGGCCCTTGAGCCGCATGTCCAGCATCCACTCCGGCTCGCTCTTCTTACCGGAGATGTCCCGGACCACCTCTTCGGACAGGCCACGGCGCGCCGCGGCGCCGGCCGTGTCCGAGTCGGCCCAGCCGAACTTATACGTGCCCAAGCCCTCGAGCTGGTCATTCTGGGTGGTCGTCATTAGTGTTGCGACTCCTCGGTGATATGTCCCGAACCTTGTTCAACCACGGTCGGGGTCGTCGCCTTCCCCAGGACCCCTCGTCCCGTGGTTGGCCGCACTGCCTGTCACGTGCGTCGTGCAGATCCCGTCGCCGTGGGCGATCGTTGCCAGCCGCTGCACCGGGGTGCCAAGCAGCCTGCCGAATGCCTCCGTCTCCGCCTCGCAGAGCTGGGGGAACTCGGCGGCCACATGGGCTACCGGGCAGTGGTGCTGGCAGATCTGCTCGCCAGCGCTCCCGTGGTGACCGATGGCGGGCGCCGGTCCGGCCGAGGCGGCGTATCCGTCAGCCGACAGCGCCTCCGATAGCGCCTGCACCCGCTCCGCGAGTGCACCCCGCGCCACCGCTGGCGCGTACCGGCGCTCAAGCTCGGAAACCTGCCGCCGGGCGAATTCGGTCACGGCCTCTGGTCCGGCGATCTCCGCGATATAACGTAGCGCATTGGCCGCCAGATCGTCGTAGGCATGCTCGAACGCGCTGCGTCCCGCGTCGGTGATGACAAAGACCTTGGCCGGCCGCCCCGCCCCCGGTTGCCGTAGGCCCTGGCCGTCCGGGTCTCGATCATGCCCTCGGCGATCAGATTGTCGAGGTGCCGCCGGATCGCCGCCGGGGTGAGGCCGAGCCTGCTGCCCAGCGTGCTGGCCGTCGACGGGCCCAGCTCCAGGATCAGCCTGGCGACCTGACCTCGGGTGCCGCGTTCGGAGCGGGACCCCGCGGCCCCGTCGTAGCTGCCGCATCCGGGCAGCGTCCTGCCCCCCGCGTCGTTAGGCGCGGGGAACGCTTCAGCGGACGCCCCGACGGATTTCACAACACAAGTGTGCCTTAAATCAGAGCTACAATGCAAGTTTTCTCAACATCATCGTGACTAAAATCACTCACGGCCCGGTGGCTGGGCCGCGGCCCGGTGGCTGGGCTGCGGCCCGGTAGGCGGGGTCCGGTGGGCGGGCTCCGGTGGGCGGGCTCCGGTGGGCGGGCTCAGGTCGCATCTCCTCCGAACCAGCGCGCTGGACATATCCGTTATGCCGGACATCGTTTCCTTCTACAACGCTGTCGATGGGCCATCGATAGCGGCATAACCCCAGCGATGGGTCATCGCTGGGGTCGCAGATCTGCGGATTCGGTCGCGCGGGCACGGGAATGATGGCGGGGGCGGGTCGGGGCCAACTCAGCGGGGGGAAATATGAACGCGACGTTGCTCGCAGCCTTGACCGACGCCGAACGGCGGATCATCACCGAGACCGAGCCAGCTGAGCTGGCGGGGCTCGACGAGGACGCGGCCATCGCGCTCGAGACCCGGATCAGGCGGATCCGCGACAAGTACGTCGGTCAGTACCGCCGGACCGCGAGTGCCCGGGTGCCCGAACAGGGCGGCCGGGGCATGGCTCGGCCTCTTAATGCGCACGCGGCGCTGAAGGCCGAGGCGTTCGAGACGGCGCTGGCGAGGGTGAGCCGCCGGGTCGGGGTGCTGGCCAGGGAGTCCGCCGCACGGCTGCGCGCCGAGCGACTGGCGGCGGCGCGGGTCGCGAAGGGGCGGCCAACTCATGCCGCGGCTAAGCCCGGTGGCACCGGAGCGGTGTCCGCCGCGCCCGCTGGGCATCGCGCGCTCCGCACCCCGGCCAGCGAACGGGAGCGCGCCAGCACCCGGGCGACCGGCGCCCGCCGCCAGGCGAAACGGGACAGTAAGCGGACCGCCAGCCGTTGACCGCCGAGACGCGTTTCGTTCTTTCGTTCCTCGAAAGTGTCCGTAGGAAGTGTCGTCATAGTGACACTTCCTACGGACACTTGATCGATTCATGGCGGACAAGCCTCCATGGCTGCACCGATCCTTCCCAGTGTTCGAGGTGGCCTGGACGGCGGGTAACTGACGCGGCGGACGGGATGCGTGTGGCTGAGCGTGCCGCCGCGGCAGATGTACCAGGGTTCGGACCGTGAAATCTGGCAATGCCAGCTAAATGACAGACGCGTCCTTGCTTGATGATCTCCTAGGATCCGGTTGGCGGGGTGCTCAGCTGGAGGACGGTCAGTTTGCCGCCGGGGAGTACGTCCCAGTTGGTTCCGGATAGCTGGACCTTGTAGAGGTCGAAGGTGACCACGCCGGTGTTGCGGATGTAGGCGTTGCCGCTCATGTTGGTGGTGGTCACCGTGGACAGCTGGAGGTCGGTGGTGACGGTGGACCCGCCGGTTCCGGCACCAATGTCGCAGATCCAGGCCATGTCGTTGACCGTGCAGTTGGTCATCAGGACCTCGGGGAAGGTGTGGGTCTGGCCGGTGTCGGGGTTGGCGGAGACCATGCCTCCGCTGCCGAACCCGGACACGTCTACCTCGCCGATCTTCAGCCGGTTGACTGTGGCTGAGGTGGCGGGGTTGAGCCTGACCAGGTAGTCGCCGGAGCCGTTGAACGTTCCATTGCTGAGGCTCAGGGCGTCGACGGTGCCGCTGACCTGGACCATCGGCAGCGTGCCGTTGCTGCCGCCGTTGGCCGCGCCGCCGAGCACGGTGAAGTTGTCCACGATGAGCGTGGCGACGTTGGTGTCGCTGCCGACGCCGATGCAGGGGACGTTCCCGGCCGTGAACGTCACACCGGACAGGGTGATCCGCCGGGCAGTCATGGGCGTGTCCACGTTCTGCGTCTGGATCAGGACGGTTTCCTTGGAACTGTCGGGGGCGTCGCGCGTCAGGTTCCGCAGGTCGACTTCCTTGACGCCGGTGCCGTTGATCTTGACGAAGTACTCGGCGGGGATGATCTGCGTGGTGACGGTGTCGACGGCGATGTTGTAGAAGGTCGCGCCCTGCAGGATCGAGTCGTCACCGATCCAGACCGCCCCGTTGCCGCTGTTGACGGTGTTGCCACCGACGTTGCGGACGAAGATGTCCCGCACGGTGGTGTTCTTGTCACCCATCAGCTTCACCACCGAGACGGGCCCGTTGGTGGGGCTGACATCAGTGATCGCGATGTTCGTCAGGTCGCCGGTGCAGTCCTGGAAGTTCGGCCAGTCCGCGGCGGTCAGTGACACGAAGTCATCTCCGGGGGTCCCGGTGATGTTGGTAATGATGCCGGTGTCGATGGGACCTTGCAGGTGGACTCCGTCGGAGGTGGTGTTGAAGACGATGTTCTGGACCGTCATCTTGGTGGCCATGCCGACCGAGATGCCGTACTTGCCGGTTCCCGCGATCGGGTAGACGACACTGAGGTCTTCGATCGTGATGCTGTCGATGTTCCGGAACACCAGGTGGTGGATCTTGATGCTGGCCCCGCCGTCCGACGCCGTCAGGGACCGGCCGGTGTCGCGCACCCAGGTGCCGCCGCGCACGGTGATGTCGCGGTCCCGGGTATCGAAGATGTTCATCGGCTGGGCCGTCTTGGCCAGGTCGGCCCGCTTGGACAGGATCGCCGTCGTGGCGTTGACCACTCGGGTGATCTGCGCGGTCAGCACGTTCCCGCCCGGCACGGTGCCCGCGCTGGCCGGGCCGCCCGCCAGCGTCAGGCCGGTGGTGGCGTTGAAGCCCGCCCCGACCGCCAGGGTCAGCCCGATGCACACCCACTTGCCTACGTCTTCACGGGTGAATCGGGCGGTGGCACTGGTGATCACGGCGGAACCCGCCGTCGTGACGACGTTCCGACACGGTACGCGTCGGCGGCGCCGATTGATTGCGCACGATGGTGTCCAGCACGTACGTGTTCAGCGTGATCGTGCAGCTCGTCATGTCCAGCGTCGTCCCGGACGGAATGATCAGCGAGCTATGCACCACGTAGGACGAGCCGGGGTAGCCGCGGACCGTCGCGCCGGGGTTGGCCGCCAGGACCGCGTTCAGCGCCGCCGCATCATCCCCGCCGCTGGCCGGGGGCAACGTTACGGTAGCCCTCCTGGCCGTGGCCGCTCTCGCGACGCCGGGCACCGCAAACGGCAACATCACGCCAGCAGCGGCCACCCCCAGCCGCAACGTTGTACGCCGGCTCAGCCCCCCGGTGTTCGGCGTGCCGTGACCCGGCGCCCTCGATTCCTCGCTCATATCCGATCCTCCTCGACCGATTAACCGCCGGCGCCGCTGGCACGGAAGAGGAAGGCAAGGTCCCCTGGCGTCCGCCGGGCCTTCCTGGCGACCCGACCCGGGCGGAGCGACACATTCATCCCCGGCAAGTGCTCACTATGCGAGAATATGGAACAGAATCACGCGAGTTGTCAAGTGTGATTCTGTTCGTTCTGTGCGTTCTATGAGGACAACCTGGTCGGTCGTGGTGCACGCATCGGGACGATCGGATGGCGGACTTGTCGTTCCGTCCCTGGTTACCCGCGCGCCTGCCGCAGAGCATCGCTCCACCACAGGAGATCGGTCACCGCACGGTCCAGGGCCGCGTCGAGGGGACCGAAGTTCTCAGGGTCTGACGGGTCGTTTGAGCCCTTGCAGCGAACAATCGTGTCGGCGAGAACGTGCACGGCGAAACGCAGCGGCGCCATCTCGAACTCGACGGCGACTTCACGCAGTTGCTCGATCGCGCGCGCCCCGCCGGTGTTCCCCCATCCGACGAAGGTAATTGGCTTGCGAGACCATTCGGCGAAGGTCCAGTCAAGCGCGTTCTTGAGGACCGCGGGATAGCCGTGGTTGTACTCCGGGGTCAGGACGAGGAAGCCGTCCGCGCGGTCAATCGTCTCCCCGAGCCGCGCCACCTCCGGCAGCGTGTACTGCCGGACGTTCTTCGCTGGCGCCGGCCCGTCGAAGAACGGGAGCGGGAAGTCACGAAGGTCGACGACCTCGGTCTTAAGATCCGGGCGCGACTCAAGCCGGTCTCGCACCCACGAGAGAACGTGATCAGCGAAGCGGCCCTCGCGGGTGCTCCCGACGATGACCTGGATGAGTGGCAGTGACGCCATCGTGAAGTTCTCCCTACGCCTTTGAGGTCGTGATGCCGCCATTATGTCGTCAGGTCCGGACGCCCGGATGGCAACGCTGCCCCCGGTGACCTCACCGGGCACTAAGGCCCGATCTGGCCGACCCTCGGCGTTGCGGGCGAACTTGTCGATGGCGGCCTGGGTGACGGGCGTGAAGAAGTTGACGAGGTTGCCGTCGGGATCGCGCAGCAGCAGCGACCGGTTGCCCCAGGGCATCGTGGTGGGCTCGTTGACGAAGTCCTCAACGAAACCGGTCAGCTTCTCGTATACGGCGTCCACGTCGTCGACGAGGAACTCGATGATGACGGTGCGGTTGTCGGCCGCCCGGGCGGCGCCAGGCGCGAACAGCGGGACCGTGCGGGTGCTTGCGATCGCGAGGGTGGCGGAGGGGGTGGCAAGCTCAGCGAAGTTCTCGTTCGGCCAGCTCGCCTGGACGCCGGTGGCACGCTCGTAGAACTCGGTCAGGCGGCTGACGTCGTCGGTGATGATGCGGATCGAGACGAAGTCCATGGTGATCTCCTTTCAGCGGAAACGTCCTGCACCACAAGCTAGGTCGAATACTGGACATAATCCGCCCGGTATTGATGAGCTACTTGTGATGATGGGCCGCCAAGGGCAGACAACCGCGGCTAGCCAGTTCGGATGGTATCCGTAACACTCGGTACTAGCTCGGCAACGCAGACAGACGTACACTAATGCCTCCGAGGTGTCGCGTTGCCGCGGGTCGGTCGTCACGAGCTGGCGGGGTGAGCATGAGCGCGGCAGATGTCACCGTGCCGCCGGGTGTTTGGCTGCGAGAGCAGCGGATCGCGGCCGGGCTCACCCAGGAGGATCTGGCGGAGCGGTCCGGCGTGAGCGTCCGCGCGATCGCTGACCTTGAGCGCGGCCGGACCCGCAAGCCGTATCCAAGTTCCGTCCGGGCACTGACGGACGCCCTCGGCATTCCGGAGGCCGTTGGCGCGGAGCTGATTTCCCGGTACCGCGCCTCACGAACCAGCGAGCAGCGCGACGACGGCGAGAGACTCGTGCCGCGCCAGCTGACTGCCGCTGTCTCTTATTTCGCGGGCCGGAACAGAGAGCTCGAACTGCTGGACTCACTGCTCGATAACGGCACGGCCAGCGGGGTCACCACCGCGGTCATCAGCGGGATGGCCGGGGTGGGCAAGACGACGCTCGCGCTGCACTGGGCGCACCGGGTGGCCAGCAGGTTCCCGGACGGGCAGCTCTACGCGAAACTGCGAGGCTTCGATATCGGCGTTCGGCCAGCGGATCCCTCCGACGTGCTCCGCGGCTTCCTCGACGCGCTGCAGGTGCATCCGGAGCGGATTCCGGGTGACGTCGAGGCGCTGGCGGCGCGCTATCGAGGGGTGCTCTCGGGCCGGAAGATGCTGGTCTTCCTCGATGACGCGAGTGACGCGGCACAGGTACGGCCACTGCTGCCCGCGTCGCCTGGCTGCGTGGTCGTCGTGACGAGCCGCCGGGAGCTCTCGGCCCTGGCCGCGCACGAGGGCGCCCGGCTGTTTTGCCTGGATGTGCTGACGGAGGCGGAGTCGACCGAACTGCTGACCGCCCGCCTCGGGACGCAGCGCGCCGCGGCCGAGCCCGCGGCGCTGAAGGATCTCGCGCGCCTGTGCGCCCGGCTTCCCCTGGCGCTATCGGTCACGGTGGCGCGGGCGGCGGCCCAGCCGAACCTTCCGTTGCGGGCGCTCGCCGATGAACTCAGCGACACGCAGGGCCGACTGGATGCCCTCGATGCGGGCGACCAGACGGCGAATGTGCGCTCCGTGTTCTCCTTGTCTTACAAGCATCTGTCAGCCACGGCGGCGCGCATGTTCCGGCTCCTTGGGCTGCACCCGGGCCCGGATATCACCGCCGCGGCCGCCGCCAGCCTGGCTGGCGTTCCGGCCAGGCAGGCGCGGGCGGAACTGCGGAACCTGGTCCGGGCCAGCCTGCTCACCGAGAGCGTCACCGGCAGGTTCGCCTTCCATGACCTGTTGCGCGCCTACGCGGTCGAGCAGGCGCGGCTGCCGGAGAGCGACGACGACCTGCGTACGGCGCTGCACCGGTTGCTCGACCACTACCTGCACACCGCCCGCGCCGCGCATCGCGTCATGTACCCCGGACGGGACGTGATCGTTCTTCCCCTGCCGTCGGCGCGGGTGTTCCCGGAAGATTTCCCTAGTAAGCGCGACGCGCTGGCATGGCTCCAATCCGAGTATCAGGTCAACCTGAAACTTATCGACCTGGCGGTGCGCGAGGGGTTCGATGATCACGCCTGGCGGCTGCCGGTGGTGCTGTGGACGTTTTACTACGTATGCGGGCATTGGCATGATTGCGAGGCGACGCAACGGATCGCGGTGGATGCCGCCCGGAGGCTCGGCGCCCGAGACGGGCAGGCACGTGCCTTGTGCGGACTCGGCAGCATCTATATCTGGGCCGGAAAGAACCAGCCGGCGCACTCCTGCCTTTCGCAAGCCCGCGAGTTGTTCCGCGAGCTAGGCGACGATGTGGGTCTGGCGCGTGCCGATATCAACATCGGATTGCTCTTCACTAACGAGGCACGATTTCAGGAAGCACTGACCGTGACTCTCGAGGCGGTGCGATTGTCGGAGGCCAGACCCGACGACGAGAATATGCGTCTCGTGCTCGCCAGCGCGCTGAACTCCGCCGCGGAGATCCACGTCCACCTCGGCGAGTACCCGCAGGCTCGGACCCGCTGCCAGCAGGCCCTGCGGCTATGCCACGAGATCGACTACTCCCCCGGCGAGGCGGGCACCTGGGACACCCTCGGCTGCGTGTGCCAGCATCTCGGCGAACACGCGGAGGCGACGAGATGTTTCTCGCGCGCCGCGAACCTGAACCGCGAGACCGGCAACCGGTTCCAGCTCGCGATGACGCTCTCCCACCTGGGCGACACATACCGAGTCATGAGCAATACCCGCGCAGCCAGGACCGTCTGGGCCGAAGCCCTGGCGCACCTGGAGGACATGCACCACCAGCCCGCCGCCCGCGGGGTCCGCGCCAAGCTGGACGACCTGAGCTGACTCTGCCGGTTAGTCCGCCGGGTAGCCCGCATGGTCCCGTCGCTGTCACGCAGCGATTATGAATGCATGCAAAGTGTGATTACGGGAGGGGCAACGCAATGCGCGACACCTGGACATGAGCACCGCCCATGAGTTCGAGTGATTCTGGTCGGTGTGGCACTGACCAGCAAAGAGTGTTGGTAATGCAGCACCGACCAGGAACGTGGGGCGCGACAGCAGGGTGAGGTGGGCTGAATGCCCGGTTTGCGGCTCTGTTGCGGGCGGGGGCTTCGCTCGCGGGGGGCGTCGCCGCTTTTGGTGGCGTTCCGCCGGGTTCAGGTGGCGTCGCGCCGCCTTCGGGGGGCACCGCCGCTTCGGAGGGCTCGCCCCGGGCAGGGCGCTTCTACAAGGCTGTCGATGACCCATTACTGGGGTTATTTCGCCATCGATGGGCCATTGCTGGGGCGCTAGTCGCTGCTGATCACCCTTCACGGATGAATTGGGCAACAGGTTAACGGGATATGGTCCCCTTGCTCGCGGAATTCATCGCCGCGAGGCACAAAGTAAAAGGGGGATGCATCTCATGAGCAGTGCACAAGACACCGGTGCCAGCGCGGGTACCGCCGGCGAGGCCGGACGTCAGTACGTTCCCCGGCCGACCCCTGGTTACGACGACAGGACACCGACGGCCCGGCGTGGCCTCGCGATGGGGCTCACCGCCCTGGCCGGGGTGATGCTGATGCTCTCCGGGCTCTGGACGTTCTTCGCCGGGCTCGCGGCGATCATCAGGGGCGCGTTCTTCGTCGTCATACCGAACTACGCCTTCAACATGTCGGTCAGCGGGTGGGGCTGGTCGCACCTGATCCTGGGGATCGTCGTGTTCGCGGCGGGACTCGGCCTGTTCACCGACCAGATGTGGGCCCGCATCGCGGCTGTCGTGCTCGCCTGTTTCAGCGCGGTGTGGAACTTCATCTACCTGCCCTTCACACCCGTCTGGTCGATCGTCGTGATCGCCCTCGACGTGTTCGTGATCTGGGCGATCATGAGCCCGCGTCACCAGCGGGCGTAGTTCTAGAGCACGCCCAGACGACGGCCCTGCGCGATCGCGGCTCGGCGCGAGGTGACTCCTAGCTTCCGGTACGCGATCCGCAGGTGGGTCTTCACCGTGTTGACCGACAGGAACAACGCCTCGGCGATCTCCTGATTGGTCAGGTAGGCGGGCAGCAGCCGGAGCACGGCCAGCTCGCTGTCGGTGAGCGCTGGCGCGGGGCCGTCCGTCGCGGGCTCCGCGTCGGACGGCTGGGCCTGGAACCGCGCCAGCACCCGGGCGGCGAACGACGCGACGTCGCTGGTGGGTGGGATCAGCACCGATATGGCGGTGCGCAGCGCGGTGCCTCCCTCGAGGAACGGCAGGTACGCGCCGTGCGGCGCGGCCGCGGCCAGCGCCTGCTCCAGCAACCGCGCGGCGGTCACGCTATCGCCACGCGCGCGGCTGGCGACCGCCGCGACCAGCCGCGCCGTGATCAGCTCGCGCGGGCCGGACGCCTGCGCGTCGTCGCCGAGGAACTCACTAGCCAGTGCCAACGCGCCGTCCGCGTCACCCCCGCCGAGCAGCGCACGGGCGCGGGTGAGGGGGTGGGCCGGGTCGGGCGCCATGTCCGTGGCCGGGAGGCGGAGCCGCACCCGCAGCCACTCATGAATGGCCGCGGCGTCTGGCTCCCCTGGCAGCCAGGCGGCCGCGGCGAGGTCGGCCTGGCCGACCGCGGCGGCCGCGGTCATCGTGTCGTCGCGTTCCAGCGCGACGTGCGCCGTCGCGAGCGCGGTCAGGCACGCGACGGCCGGGCCGGCATCTGATCCTGGGCCGCCACCGCGCAGTTCGCCGATCAGCCGGTCGGCGGCGGTGAGGTCCCCGCGGCGCGCCTGCGTCAGTGCCTGCCAGCCGCGGACCCGGCCGACCAGCTCCGGCATGCCCACGTGGAACCGGTGCTCGGCGTCGCTGAACGCGTTCCTGGCCTCGCGGAGGTCGCCGTCACGCGAGGCCGCGGCGCCGAGGGCGAACCACAGCAAGCCGATCGCGGCCTGCTGGGCCGGCGGTCCGCCGTCCGGTGCCGACTCGGCGATCCGCTTGCTCTCGGTGTCGGCCCCGGTCAGCATCACCCGCAGCGCGGCCAGCCAGGCCAGCGTGGGGAGCCTGGCGTCCGGCGGCCGCTGCGCGGCGCAGGTCAGCCAGACCGAGGCGGTCTCCGGATCGTCGGCGCACAGCCGCGCGGCGGCGAAGGCGCCCGCGACCGCCGGGTCCGCGGTCCGCCGCCCGGCGGGGAACTCGCCGAGCAGTCGTTCCAGCTCAGCCGCGCGCCCGGGCAGCTCGGCGAAGAACCCGCCGTCGGCGAGCAACCGGGACGCGAACTCCCAGTCACCGGCCTCGACCGCGCAGCGCACCGAGTCCACCGCGTCGCCCCGGGCCGCGTACCAGCGCGCCGCCCGGCCGAACAGCCTCGGCACCTCGCGAGGGCGTTCACGGCGCAGTTCCGCCAGCAGCGTGTCGCGCAGCAGCGGGGACAGGCTGTAGTGTCCGTCCTCCGCTGGCTCGGCAAGACCGGTGAGCTGGCTGACCCGGCCGAGCGACGCGCCGGCCCCGGGCTCATCGCACAGCGATTCGGCCAGGTCTTCGGTAACCGCGCTGGCCACACTCGTCCGCAGCAGGATCAGCCTGTCCTGCGGCGACAGGCCATCCAGCACCTCGTCCCGCAGGTAATCAGCCATGGCCGACCCGCTCGGGCCGTCGAGCGCGACGAGCTTCAGACCGCCCATCCAGCCCCGGGTGTAGGCCAGCAGCCCCGCCCGGTCCGCCTCGGTTCCGGTCGCGCCGATCCTGGCCAGGTACTGCGCGGCTTCGCCGGCGGTGCAGGCCAGGTCGGCGGCGCCGATCTCGGCGAGGTCGCCGGACAGCCGCAGCCTGGCCACGTGCGAGCCGGCCAGCCATCGCCCGCTGAGGACGATCCGCACCGTGTCCGGCGCGTGCCCGAGCAGGAAGTTCAGGTCGTGCAGCGCCGCGCTGCCCGCCAGTTCGTGCACGTCGTCGAGAATCAGCACGGCGGGACCGCCGAGCGCGCGCAGCGTGTCTTCCATGGCGACCGCGGGCCGGTCGGCGCCTGACCGGCTGCGCGGGACCAGCGGGCTCAACGGGGCCTGATCCCGCCCGGCTCGTGCGGCGATGCCCAGGTTCGCCCAGAACCGTTCCTGATCCCGGTCACCCTCATCGAGCGATAGCCAGACGATCCGGCGGGAGCCCGGGTGCGCTGCCCAGGAGGCGCAGGCGATGGTCTTGCCCGCTCCCGCCGGGCCGGTGATGACCGTCACCCGCTTATGGACGGAATCGGAGATGAGATCGCGGATCCGGATCCGGCTGAGGATCTCCTCCCCCAGCCGTGGCACGCGGAATTTGTCCTCGCGAATCTGCTGCGGGTCGACGCTGGTCTCACCCGTCCCGGCTAGCACTCTGGACATATCCACCCCCGGAGTCCCGTTGAGTTGTTTCCGGATCGCTCAGCGTACCCGCCCTCCGCGTCGGCTATGCCTTCTAGCTGCAAAAACGGGGTTTCTGTCCGGATATATACCGGCCAATGCCACCACCCCAATTGGGTGAGTTCAGGCGGGCTCGGTCACCTCTGCGGGCGCGGCCGTGGACTGCCGGGCGATCAGCCGGGTTCCGAGCAGCAGCTTCCGCGTGGTCACCGTCTTATCGCGCAGCTGCGCGAGGATCAGGTTCGCGGCCTCAACGCCCAGCTCATAGCCGGGGAAGTGCATGGTGGATAGCGACGGGCGCAGCTGCTCGCTGAGCGGTACGTCGTCGAAACCGATGACCGACACGTCCTCTGGGCAACGCAGCCCGGCCTTCTCGAGCGCGGTGTAGCAGCCGACCGCGAGCCAGTCGTTGGCGGCGACGATGGCCGTCACCCGGCGCCCGCTGGCCAGTAGCTCCTGGCAGGCCTCCACACCCGCCGGGACCGAGTATGCGCCCGCGATCTTGATCAACCGGGAATCGGGCCGGAGCCCGCTGTTCTCGATCGCTTCCTTGAAACCGCGCAGCCGCGCGTGCAGCACCGGAACGTCCAGCGGTCCGGAGATACAGGCGATCCGGGTATGCCCCAGCCTGGTCAGGTGGCCGACCGCGGCCCGCGTTCCGCCCTCGTTATCGGCGTCGACCGCCGAGCAGACCTGATCGGGAGCGTCGCGAGCCACCACGACCACCGGCAGGCCGGTCCCGGCGGCCTCGATGATCACCTCGTTCGACACCCGGGCCGTGGCGATGATCAGGCCCTCGCTGCGCCAGGCGGTCATACCGTTGACCAGAGCACGCACCCGTTGCGGGTCGTCGCCGGTGTAGGTGATCCACGGAACGTAACCCGCCGAGTCCAGCTGGGCGTTGGCTCCGCGCAGGAATTCGCCGACCCAAGGGTGACGCAACGTGCGGACCAGTACCCCGATCCCCCGTGACGCTCCGCCACGTAGCGCCTGGGCGATAGGATCGGCCACGTACCCGAGCTTGTCGGCCGCCGCCCGGACGCGGGCGACGGTATCCGCGTTGACCAGCGGCTGTTTCTCCGGGTTGAGCGCGCGTGACGCCGTTGCGGGGTGAACCCCCGCTTCACGGGCGACGTCATGCAACGTCACGTTCCGCCGTGACATTCAACCCCCAAGTAAACACGCACAGTAACCGCAGACTACCCGCCCTCCTTCGCGGTTAACCCGTCGGCGGCCAAGTCGGACATCGCCCCTGATCGAGACCCAAGAAATGCCTTTCACCTCTTCCCCCGTACCTTGACTGACAAGTAACATCTGCGTACCCGAAGCCGGAGGGAGGTGCTGGTGGGTACTACCGACCCGGCGGCCGCGGACGCGGACGTGCTCGTCACCGCCAGCGCCGCCGAGCCGACCGCTCGCGTCTCGCGGGGCTGGACCACCCGGTTCACGCTGCTGTGGCTCGGGTTCTGGATGGCGTGGCTGGTCCCGGTGCAGCTGCTGCTGCCCAATCAGCTAGGTGTGGTCGACAACGCGCACAAGGTGCGGGACTTCGGCCTGATCAACGGGGCGGCGGGTATCGCGGCGCTGATCGTGCTGCCGCTGGCCGGCGCGCTGTGCGACCGGACGAGAACCCGGTTCGGCCTGGCGCCGGACCTGGATGGCGGCCGGCGTCGTGGTGTTCACCGTCGCGCTCATCCTGACTGGGCTGCAAACGCACGTCGTCACGATCCTGCTGGCCTGGGTGCTCGCGTCGGTGGGCTTCTCCATGGCCTCGGCTGGCCTGTTCGCGGCGGTCGCCGACCAGGTGCCGGTGACGCAGCGCGGGATGATCTCGAGCGCCATCTTCGGCCCGCAGGCGCTTGGCCTGCTCGTCGGCCTGGTCCTGCTGACCACCGTGATCACCTCGACCACGGGCGGTTTCGTCACTCTGGCCGTCTTCGTCGTCGCCCTGTCGGTGCCGTTCGTGCTGCAATACCGGGAGACCCTGAGCGCCGCCACGGCGACGCCGCTCAACCTGCGCCAGGCCATGTGGGTGTCGCCGCGGCAGTACCCGGATTTCGCCTGGGCCTTCGGCGGCCGGGTGATGGTCAACATCGGGAACGCGCTCGGAACCACCTATCTGCTGTACTTCTTCCGCGATTACCTGCGGCTGAAGGACCCAGAGGGCGCGCTGCTGGTCGCCACCGCGATCTATCTGGTGTTCACTTTGCTGGCCGCTTACACCGGTGGGGTGATCTCGGACCGGACCGGGCGCCGCCGGGTGTTCGTCGCGGTCGCCTCGGTGCTGCAGGGCATAGCTGCCCTGATCCTGGTCGTGGCGCCGAGCTTCCGGACAACCGAGGTTGCGGCGGCGTTTCTCGGCGCGGGGTACGGCGCGTTCTTGTCGGTGGACCAAGCGCTGGTGACCCAGGTCCTCCCGGACGCCGGCTCTCCGGTCCAAGGACCTCGGCATCATGAACATCGGCACCAACGTGCCGCAGGCTCTGGCGCCGGTGGCCGCGGCACTGGTGATCGATCAGCTTGGCGGCTACCGGGCGCTCTTCGGCTTCGCGGGGATGTTCACCTTTTTCGGGGTGGTCATGGTCTACCGCATCAAGTCCGTCAAGTAAGGTCATGTCCCTCGGGTGCATCGGGGGGACGACGCTTGAGCATTGGCAGCCTTATCAGTACGTACGGGTACGCCGCGGTCTTTCTTATCGTGGGCGCCGAGAGCATCGGGATCCCGCTGCCGGGTGAAACCGCGCTGATACTGGCTGGGACGTACGCGGGCCAGTCGCACAAGCTGAATCCCTGGGCCCTATGGGCCGTCGCGTCGGCGGCGGCCATCATCGGGGACAACATCGGCTTCTGGGTTGGCGACAAGGGCGGCTATCCGCTCGCCCGCCGGTACGGGCCTAAGATCGGGCTAGATGAACGGAAATTGAAGACCGCTCGGTACCTCTTCGACCGGTATGGCGGAAAAGTCGTGTTCTTCGGCCGGTGGGTGTCGATCTTGCGGGCCTATGCGGCGTTCCTTGCCGGTACGAGCAAAATGCACTGGCGGCGTTTTCTGCCGGCTAATGCCTTCGGCGGCATCACCTGGGCCGCCACCTACACCTTCGCCGCGTACCTACTCGGGAATACGTTCCAGCGGCTGTCGCACACCATCGATTGGATCATCGGCGGGATCGCGGTGGTAGCCGTCGTAGCTGCGCTGTTGCTGCTTCGGCGGCAAT
The DNA here is from genome assembly GCA_963743085.1 of uncultured Actinomycetota bacterium. Lineage (GTDB taxonomy): Bacteria > Actinomycetota > Actinomycetes > Streptosporangiales > Streptosporangiaceae > JBEKHI01. Next base: position 197,541 of record CAVUOU010000051.1, on the reverse strand, counting down.
TCAGCAGGCTCGCCGATCAAGCGGAGAAGGCCTATCCAGGCCCGCTCGAATTATTCCTCTGATGATCCAGAAAGACCGAGCTGGTCAGGGTGCTTACGATGGTAATGATCAGTCAGGACGGTGCTGGCCTGTCCTGGCCGGTAGGCAAGGGTCTGCTGGCAGATCTGGCAGCGCGTAACCGGCAACTGCGTCACAGTCACTGGAAACTGCTTGGTGGATGATTTACTCATTGTCCTTCTATCATGCCATGCTCGCGGCGAACTTCCTATTCCTCAATTAAGGTTATGCTGTCGGTGCGGTTTCCTGAACCTCGGGTCCCGGTTCAAGTGGCGGAGCCGTGATCGCGCAGTTGACATCGCACTGGGGGCGGCGTGCGCTGGGGACAGCGAGGACGTCGTTCCGCACGGTAAGAAACGACAACACAGCGCCCGCGGCAAGCATCCCAGCACTGATCAAAACGGCCTCGCGAAACCCGCGAGCGAACCGGTCCGGGTGCGATTCGGCGTTACCAGTGAGCCCAGTTAGCGGCGGGATCGCCGCGACCATTAGCAGCGACGCCGCTCGGGCGACCGCGTTGTTCACCCCACTGGCGATCCCGGCATGCCCCACGTCGACGGCGGCGAGCACGCTAGCCGTGAGGGGGGCGACCACCGCGGTCATGCCGAGCCCGAACACCAGCACCGCGGGCAGCACATCGGCGACGTACGTGGCCCCCGGCCCGATCCTGGTCATCAGCAGCAGCCCGCAGGCCGTCACGGCCAGGCCGACGGTCAGCGGCAGCCGCGGGCCGATCCGGCGAGCCAGCCAGCCCGCGCGGGAGGACAACAGCAGCATCAAGACGGTGAACGGCAGCAATGAGATGCCCGCGGCCAGCGGTGAGAACCCCGCGACCACCTGCAGCGTCTGGACGAACAGGAAGAGCACCACGCCTAGCCCGCCATACACCACGAAGGTGATCACGTTGATCACGGTGAACTGGCGGGAGGCGAATATCTCAAGCGGCAGCATCGGGGCGGTGATCTCACCCCGGCGATTCGGCCGCGCCGTACCGAGTCGCCGCTCACGCAGCACGAAACCGGCGCCGCCGCCGATCCCGACCACCCCGGCCACGCCCGCCTGCCAGCCGGGACCGGAGGTCGCCGAGGTCAGCGCGAAGGTAATGCCAGCCAGGCCGAGCATGGCCAGGATCGCGCCCGGCACATCGAACCGGCCGGGCGCCTCATCGCCGACCGATTCCGGCACGTGCCGCAGCGTGACGACGATCGTGACGGCGACCAGCGGCAGGTTGACCAGAAACACCCAGCGCCACCCGGGACCGCCCACCAGCCAGCCGCCGAGGAACGGCCCGGCCGCGCCCGCCACACCCCCGAGCCCGGACCAAGCCCCTACCGCGCTGGACCGGTCGTCGCTGCTGAACGAGGCCTGGATGATGGCCAGTGAGCCGGGCGTGAGCAGCGCTCCCCCGACGCCCTCGACGGCGCGGGACGCGATCAGCATCTGAGCGTTGACGGCCACGCCGCACAGCACCGACGCGAGCGCGAACCACACCAGACCGATGATGAAGATCCGCCGCCTGCCGTACCTGTCCCCCAGCGCGCCGCCAAGCAGGATCATCCCGGCGAGCGTGAGCGTGTAAGCGTTGACCGTCCACTGCAGTTCCGCGATCGAGGCGCCGAACGTCCGGCCGATCGACGGCAGCGCCACGTTCACCACCGTGCCGTCCAGCATCGCCACGCCAGAACCCAGCACTGTGGCGAGCAGCACCCATCGGCCCTGCGCCGACGACAGCCTCAGTTCCACGGGTCGGACCCTAACATGCCGCTGACCACCGCTTCCGCCCGCTGGCCACCGCGCCGCCGCCTAGCAATCGCCGACGGTAGCTGTCTGTCGTCAACAGTTCACTTCTTTTTTCCTTCAGAACGGCGGGTGTGATACGTCCGGGATTTACCCTGAATCGCCGAGGCGACAAGCACGCCTTCGGAGGTGGCATCATGTGCTGGTGCCTGGGAAGGATTGTTATCGTCATGGCCTTGCCTCGACCTGACGTCCCCGAACTGCTGGACGTGGTCGTCCCTGACGACGGTCAAATCGTCGCCGTCAGCGACCTTCACCTACCGCCGGAACGCACCACCGTGTCCGCGCGGTGCTGCGAGCTGCTATCACGGCGGCTGAACGCGCAGCCCGGACCGGTCACCGTCGTGCTCGGCGGTGACATCGTTGAACTGCTGGCGTTCCCCGAGGCGACCGCGGCGGACATACTCGAGGCACACGACGACCTGTGCGTGGCCCTGAAGGGGGTCACCGAGCGCGGCGGACAGGTGATCTACGCGATCGGCAACCATGACGGTGACCTGGCCTGGGACCTGAAGGTCGCGGACGCGGTACGCGACGCGACCGGGGCGCTGCTGTGCCTGACCGCCGATCTGGTGCTGCCCGGCGGCGCCCGGATCCGGGTGGAACACGGTCATCAGCTCGACCCGTACAACTGCTTCCACGACCCGACGAACCCGCTCGACACCCCGCTTGGCCACCACATCGTCCGCGAGGTGGTGCCCAAGATCGAGTGGCTCGGCCGGGACTGGCTCAACGGCGCGCACGAGATGGCCGACCCCGCCGACTTCCCCTCATTCCTCGCGTCCCGGCTGGTCTACCGCAAGCTGGCCAGGCACATCTGGTGGCTGATCCTGCTGCCTGCCTTGCTGCTCACCGTGGTGCGGCTGGGGGCGGTGGTGAATCTCAAGCAGCGCTACCCCGACACCCAACGCTGGGTGCACGACCTGGAGATCCTCGGTTACGGCGCGGTGGTCGACCTGTGCGTGATCGCGCTCATCATCGCGATCGTGAGCCGGCGGGCCTGGACCTCGATCAGCGCGCTCGCGCTGGCGGGCCGTGGCTACAGCCAGAACCACGGCGCCAGGCAGCGGGCGGCGGACCTGGTCGCCGACGGCTACCTCGGCTTCATCTCCGGGCATACTCACCACGCCGAGCTGCGGCGCACCGGCGCCGGGTTCTACGCCAACACGGGCTCGTGCACCTCGGTGGTTGAGGCCATCGAGACGGTCCGCGGCATACCGACCGTCTACATGCGCGCCCAGCAGATCTCCTGGCTCGAACTGCACGCCACCGCCGAGTCGTGCACAGCCACGCTCAAGGCAGCCCGGGTGACGCTGCCCGGGGCGACCCGGATGGAGCGACTGGCCACCACCCGGCGGAACCCGCACCCGACCGCGCCGTGCGCCGTCGCCTCCTGGCCCGGCGACGACTGGCCGCCCGACAAGCCAGCCAGGCGTCGCCGCGCCGCGGAGAAGGCGGCTCGCTGCCTGAACCGGTAACCGCGATCACCCGCCACGGGTGATCCCCGCGCGTCCCTGACCGGGTACGACCGCCCATCATGACGCGATCGCCCGCGTTCTCCTCGCTGGCCGGCTGACCGCCCGTCGTGGCTGCGCGGCGACCTGCTGGCGGGGCTGACGGTCTGGGCCGTGCTGATACCGGAGTCGCTTGCCTACGCCTCCATCGCCGGTAACTCCGGCCGGTTCGCGGCGCTGACCGCCACGCTGGCGATCACCATCGGGATCTTGGGGGTAGCGGCGGGCCTGGCCCGGCTGGGCTTCGTCGCGAACTTCATCTCCGAGCCCGTGCTCAAGGGCTTCATCATCGGCCTGGCGCTGACCATCATCATCGGCCGGTCCCCAAGCTGCTGGGCATGGAGAAGGGCCGCGGAAACTTCTTCGAGCAGGCTGGACGGTGATCACCCGGCTCGGGCACACCCAGTGGCGGACCCTGCTGCTCGGGCTGGGATGCACTGGCCATCGTGGTCGGCGCTCGACGCGTGGCGCCCGCGGTGCCCGGCATCGCTGATCGCGGTCGCCGTCGGCATCCTCGCGGTGTACGTGCTTCCACCTGCAAGATCACGGGGTGAAGATCGTCGGTCATATCAACGGTGGGCTGCCTCGATTCGGCTGCCGTCCGTCCCGTCCGGCGGATTACCTGAGCCTGGCCGGCCCGGCGGTGGGCATCATGCTCGTCGGGTTCGCCGAGGGCCTCGGCGCCGCCAAGACCTACGCCTCGCGCGGAACGGCTACCAGATCAGCCCGAACCGGGAGCTGGCCGGGCTGGGCGCCGCCAACCTGGCCGCCGGCCTGTCCAGCGGGATGGTGGTCAACGGATCGCTGTCCAAGACCGCCGTCAACGGCTCGGCGGTGCGCGCACTCAGCTGTCGGGCCTGATCGTCGCGGCGCTGACCATCGTCACCCTGCTGTTCCTGACCGGGCTGTTCCAGGATCTGCCCGAGGCGACCCTCGGCGCCGTGGTGATCGCGGCGCTCATCGAGCTGGTGGACATCGCGTCGCTACGCGGCTCTACCGAGCCAGTTCGTCCCGGCTCGGGCGCATCTACGGTCTCGCCGCCCGCGCCGACTTCATCGCGGCCGTCGCCGCCATGCTCGGCGTCCTGGTCTTCGACACCCTGCCGGGTCTGTTCATCGGCATCGCGGTCTCGCTGCTGCTGCTCCTGTACCGGGCCACCCGGCCGCATGTCGCGGTGCTCGGCCAAATCCAGGGCAGCGACCAGTGGGCCGACATCGCGCAGCATCCGGAGAACCGGCTGCTCCCGGGGGTCACCGTGCTCCGGGTGGAATCGGGGATCTTCTTCGCCAACGCCGAACACGTCCGCGCGGAGATCGAGCGGGCGGCCGACCACGGCGTCCGCGCGGTGGTGCTAGATCTCCAGACGGTCCCGTTCGTCGACGTGACCGCCGCCGGGATGCTCAGTCAGCTGACCAGCGAGCTCGGCGAACGCGGGGTCCGTCTCGTGTTCGCCAGGGATGTGGGGCAGGTCAGGGACATGCTGGCGCGGGCTCCGTCGGTGGCGGTACCCGAGCAGTTCCGCTCCCTGAACGACGCCATCGGCTCGGTCGGCGGCACCGGATAGGTCCGTCACCTAAAACGGGTGATCTCTCAGCTTGCTGGGCATACTGACGTTACCTAGCGGACAAGATCCTGAAATGACGCGCCACACTCTCGAGCCACCACCACTCGCCGCGCGACCAGGGCCAGCCGACCGGGCCCGGCTCGGCAGGGCGGCGCGCAAGCGCGTGCCGCGGGAGAGCCACGCCGGCTGGGACCTGCCCACGCACAGGCCAGACCCGGTGGACTTGCTGGAGAGCCAGGCCGCGGCCCGGGTACCCGAGCTGGTGCCCGTGCGTTACGCGCGGATGCTCACGTCGCCGTTCAGCTATTACCGTGGCGCGGCGCTGCCGATGGCCACCGACCTGGCGGGAACCCCGCAGTCCGGTATCACCGTGCAGGCCTGCGGCGACGCTCACCTGTCCAATTTCGGGGTGTTCGGCACTCCGGAACGGCGGCTGGCCTTCGATGTGAACGACTTCGACGAGACGCTGCCTGGCCCCTGGGAATGGGACGTCAAGCGCCTCGCCGCCAGCCTGGAGGTGGCGGGCCGGCAGAACGGCTTCAGCCGGGAGCAGCGGCGCGCCATCGTGCTGGCCTCGGTCCGCGCGTACCGGGAGGCGATGCGCGACTTCGCGCCCATGGGTGAACTGGACGTCTGGTACGTGCGGACCGACGTGGAGCGGCTGCGCGAAGAACTCGATCCCCTGATGGGCAAGACGCAGCGGAAACGATGGGACAAGGGCGAGGCCAAGGCGCGGACCTCCGACAGCGCGCACGCCGTGCGGAAGCTCACCGAGATCGTTGACGGCGTGCCGCGGTTCGTCGCCAATCCCCCGCTGATCGTGCCGCTGCGCGACCTGCGGACCATCGATCCGGCGGAGCGGCAATCCTGGTTCGCCGACGTCCTGGACGGTTACCGGCGCTCGCTGCAAAGCGACCGCCGGGTGCTCATCGACCACTACAACGTGGTCGACGTCGCCCGCAAGGTGGTCGGCGTCGGCAGCGTCGGCACGCGCTGCTGGATCGTGCTGCTGACCGGCCGTCACAACGCCGATCCGCTGGTGCTGCAGATCAAGGAGGCCCAGGACTCGGTGCTCGCGCCCTACGCGGGGCCAAGCGTCCACGACAACCAGGGCGAGCGCGTGATCGCCGGCCAGCGTCTCATGCAGTCCGCCAGTGACATCTTCCTCGGCTGGCATCGAGTCACCGCCCTGGACAGCCAGCAGCGCGACTTCTACGTCCGCCAGTTGCGCGACTGGAAGTACTCCGTGGACATCGACATCATGGTGCCGCTGGGTATGGAGCTGTACGGGCGGACCTGCGGCTGGACACTGGCCCGCGCGCACGCGCGCTCCGGTGACCGGATCGCGATAGCCGCCTACCTCGGCAAGAGCGACGTCTTTGACCAGGCGATCACGGAATTCTCCGCCGCCTACGCCGACCAGAACGAGCGTGACCACCAAGCGCTCGCCGCCGCCGCGGCGAGCGGCCGGATCCAGACCGCGGACGGCTAGCGGCGCCAACCGTTTTACGGCGATGTCGTCGCCCCCCTGCGTTCGAGCGATTGTTGCTGGTGCCGCATTACCCACGCAAGGGCTCGTCGGGGATTTGGTTTCGGGTGTGCCGCATCTGTGCGGTGGCGCTGGAGGTGCCCGGGGTGCCGCGGCGAGGGATCCGGCCGCCCGGTTTGCCGCATATACGAGCCGGGAGCCGGGATAGCGGAGCCGTAACACCTCGCTGCTTGGCTGTCTAACCTTCGGGAATCTCGCGACGACCGGTCGGCAACGTGCCCGATATGCCCTAGCCTGCGGGGCCGCCCGACGGCCCGGGCAGGCCTGCCGGCAAGACAGTGGAAACCAGCTATCGCGGGGCGACGGCTAGTTACCATCATCCTGTCTCGTTACCTGATGCCACGCCCGGCTGGATGACCAGCGTGCACCAGCCGCAATCACTGTGCTGGCCGGCATTCAGGCTAGGTGCCACCCGCCGAACCACAACTAAATCCCCGCTGCGTCCCGTCGCTGGGTAGTGCACCACCCACCAGAATCGCCAGGATCGATAGCCGGACGAGATGGGGATGGATGTCCGGTTCGCGAACCACCCATGAGCCTGCCGGCGCGAATTGGGCCAGGACCCTCAACGCAGGTTGATTCGAAACGTTGCCTCAGCGACGCCGGGAGGTGGCGGCGATGGAGATGGCTGACGTCACGATCACCAGGTCGAAGAGCATCTGGACGATCGTCACGGCCCGGGCGGCCTGGCTGACCGGGGTGATGTCGCCGTAGCCGACGGTGGCCAGCGTGGTCACCGAGAAATACAGCGCGTCCAGCGGGGTGCGCAGCCCGTGGAACTGCGCCGCCATCGCGAAGTAGACGCCGCCGAACGTCGCGACCACCAGGTTCACGAGCGTGACCAGGGCGGACAGCCGGTCCGCCAGCAGGCCGTCGCCGCGAACCGCCCGGCGGACCTGGGTGACCAGCAGCCAGCCGAGTAGCACCAGGCAGACGCCGAAGATCGCCAGCCGCACCGCCACCGCCTGCTCCAGTCGGAACGGGAAGAGGAAGTACAGCGTGCCCACGACCACCACCGACGCGGCGGCACGCAGCCAGGCCTCGACGTTGATCCGGCGTCCCATCGCTCAGCGGGCGCACGGCTCAACGGTGCCGGTCAGGCCCCGGTCGGTATCGGCGGAGTCGTCGCTCATGGATAGCCCTGTTCCCGCCCGGGACGATGCCGACCTCACCCGTGGCTGGTGATCCCGCTGGCTGCTACAGAAAGGTCAGGGGCTGTCATGCCCGCTCCTTGGCGAGCGCGGCGATGAGTGTCAGCACCGTCGCGGTCTCGTCGGCCGCGCCGACAACGATGATCTTCAGGGCGGCCCGGTGCTGGTCCCACACGGTCTGAATGTGCAACGGGTCCTCATCGTCGCGTCGGGCGTTCGCCGCGCCGGTGACCAGCGCGCTCAGCCGGGTCATCGCGTCGGCGGACAGCGGCGCCACCTGCACGACGGCTGATACCTCGGTTCGCGGCGGGCCATCCGGCGCCTGACCCGGATGGGTGCCGGTGAACGCGGCCAGGTCGTCGCGGGCTATTCGGTACTGCTTGCCGATCCTGGTGGCCGGCAGCCGTCCGTCCCGCACGTAACCCCGGACGGTGCGGACGTGCAGGCCGAGGATGTCCGCGACCTCCTCGGTCGAGTACATGGTGCCAGCCATGTCCGCATCGTACGCTAAACACACTCATTGACCGACGTTTAGGGAAGGATAAGGCAGTCAATTCACCTCAGTGGTACCAGTGAGCCCACTGGCTACTACAGAGTGTCGGGGTCAGCGCCCGGAACCGGGGTCGGGGCAATTACACTGCCAGTGTGAGTAATGCCCCTGCCGTCGAGATCAGCGGACTGGTCAAGCGATACGGCCAGGTAACCGCGGTGGACGGGCTGACCGTGTCCACGCGGGCGGGCACGGTGACCGCCATCCTGGGGCCAAACGGCGCGGGCAAGACCTCCACCATCGAGATCTGCGAGGGGTACCGGCACGCGGACGGCGGGACGGTGCGGGTACTCGGGCTCGACCCGGCGCACGACGCCGCGCGGCTGCGCCCGAAGGTCGGTGTCATGCTGCAGTCCGGCGGCATCCCGCAGGCGATACCCGCTGGGGAGTACCTCCGGCTGGTCAGCAAGTTCCATGCCAGCCCGATCTCCCCCGCCGCACTGCTGGAGACCGTGGGACTGACCGGCGTGGCACGCACCCCCTACAAGCGGCTATCTGGCGGGCAGCAGCAGCGGCTGTCGCTGGCCGCGGCGGTGATCGGGCGCCCCGAGCTGGTCTTTCTCGACGAGCCGACCGCCGGAATGGACCCGCAGGCCAGGCACGCCACCTGGGATCTGGTCGGCGCGTTGCGATCATCCGGCGTCAGCGTGATCCTGACGACCCACTTCATGGAAGAGGCGGAGCGGCTCGCCGACGACGTGGCCATCATCGACCACGGCCGTCTGGTCGCCTCCGGCTCCCCCGCCGAGCTCACCGGCACCGACGGGCAGCTGCGGTTCCGCGCGGAACCCGGCCTGGACACCGACTCCTTGCTCGGCGTGCTGCCCCCCGTCAGCACCGCCAAGGAGTCACCGGCCGGCCACTACGTGATCGAGATCCCCGGCGGTGTGCGGCCCGCGCTGCTGGCGGCGGTCACCTCCTGGTGCGCCGACCGCGGTGTCATGCCGTCCAGCCTGCGAATCGACTCGCGGACGCTGGAGGACGTGTTCCTCGAACTCACCGGACGGGAGTTGCGGTGAGGGGGGCAGGGGAGGTGGGCGGGACGGCAATGGACACGGAAGGTCGGTCGGAGCAGGCTGGTCCGGGAGACCCGGGAGGTCGGTCGGAGCAGGCTGGCCGGGGAGACACGGAAGGTCGGTCAGGGCAGGTTGGCCGGGGAGATACAGCCAGCGCCCCGTCGCCCGTCGTGGACTTCACCCCCGCGCCCGGGGCCGCGCCGATGCGGGCCATGATCGCGGCGCAGGCCACCGCCGAGACCAAGAGCCTGCTGCGCAACGGCGAACAGCTGCTGCTGACGCTGATCATCCCGGTGCTGCTGCTCGCCGCGTTCTCCGCGGAACCGCTGATCAGCTTCGGCTCGGGCACCCGGGTGGACTGGCTCACCCCGGGCATCATCGCGCTCGCGATCATGTCGACCGCGTTCACCAGCCAGGCCATCGCCACCGGCTTCGAGCGCCGCTACGGGGTGCTGAAGCGACTGGGCGCCGAGCCGCTGTCCCAGGCCGGCCTGATCACCGCCAAGACCCTCACCGTGGTCGTGGTCGAGCTCGGCCAGTGCGTCATCATCACCGTCGTCGCGTTCATACTCGGCTGGTCCCCCGACGCGAGCGCCGTGGCCATCGTCACGGTGCCGCTGCTGGTGCTCGCCGGGACCGCCGCGTTCAGCGGGCTGGCGCTGCTGATGGCCGGGACGCTGCGCGCCGAGGCCACGCTCGCGGCCGCGAACCTGGTCTATATCCTGCTGCTCGGCGTCGGCGGGGTCGTCTTCCCGCTCACCAAGTTCCCGGCCGGCGCCCGGCCGTTCCTTGAGCTGCTGCCCTCCGGGGCGCTGTCCACCGGCCTGCGGTCGGTGCTGCAGCACGACGCTATCTTCCCGGTAGGCAACTTCGTCACGTTGCTGGTCTGGGCCGTCGTCGGCATCACCCTCGCCGCCCGCACCTTCAAATGGGAGTAGAGCCCGATGGGAGTAGCCGCGCCTTGCGTGAACTGATGTCTAGGTACGTCGCGGCGGTATGGACGCCGACGCGGACCTCGATGCGAAACCTCGCGCTGGCCGGCGTGATCACCAACGCGGTGATCATGTCGACCGGTGAGGCCGTCCGGCTCAGCCAGTCCGGACTCGGCTGCCCCGACTGGCCCCAGTGCACGGTCAAGAGCCTGGTCGCGGCGCACACTCCCGGCCAGACCACGCTGAACACCTGGATCGAGTTTGGCAACCGGCTGCTCAACGTCCCGCTGTTCGCCGTCGCGGTGCTCGCGTTCATCGCCGCGTGGCGGTACCGGGATGGGGGGCGCCGGCGTAAGGACCTGCTCTGGCTGGCCGGGGCACTGCCCGGCGGGATCATCGCCCAGGCCGTAATGGGCGGGCTCGTGGTGCTCACCCACCTGAACCCGGCGCTGGTGTCCGCGCACTTCCTGCTGTCCGCCTCGATCGTCGCCGCCGCCGTGGTGCTCTACGTCCGGTGCGATGAGGGCGACGGCCCGGTGCGCAACCTGGTCCGGCCCGACCTGCGGCTGATGGCGGCGCTGCTCACCGGCGTCACCGCGGTGATGCTCGCGGCCGGCACCGTGGTCACCGGCACCGGCCCGCACGCGGGGAACGCCACGGCGCCGCGCTACCACTTGCCGCTGGTGGGCGTCACCCAGTTCCACGCCGACATCGGCTGGTTCCTCGCCGCGCTATCGGTCGGGCTGCTGATCGGCGTCAGGTTCGGCAACACGTCGCTGCGCACGGTACGGCTCGCCTGGCTAACCTTCGGGCTGCTGATGGTTCAGGGCGCGATCGGCTACACACAGTACTTCAACCACCTGCCGGCTGGGCTTGTCTGGGTACATGCGACCACCGCCGTTTTGATATGGATAGTGGTTTTGCTGCTTTATCTATCCACCCGGGAGAGGGTCAGTACCGCGGCGGAGGCCGAGGCGGTGCCCGTGGCATCGGAGCCTGCCCAGACCCGCTAAGCTCGCTCACCGTTTCTGGTGGGTGTGGCACTGCCCAGCTAGGAGTGCGGGTAACGCCGCACTGACCAGGATCAGTACCGCGGCGGATACGGGTGAGGCGGAAGCGGCGCCCGTGACACCGGAGCATGCGCGAACCCGCTGGGCTGGCTGGTCCATGGCATCCGGCGCCGCCTCGAGCCGCGGCTCAGGAACGCCTGGCGGGCCACGTTCATCAGGCCGAGCAGATCGTGCTGACGTTGGCGGAAGTACCCAGGCTCGATCACGCCGCGCTCCGCCTTCGGGTGCAACAGCGCCAGTTCGGTCGCGGCGAGCTGGTAGTCCGCCATCGCCGTCGCGGCCGGGCCGCCACCGGCTGACCTGGCCCAGCGGCGTGCCCGGCGGCGGCTGGCCAGCGTCGACAGCATGGTGATGTCGTCGGTGGTCACCAGCCCGGTCTGCTGGTAGGCGGGCAGGTAATCGCGGATCTGCCCGACGATCCGGCGCCGGTCCCAGACCAGCACCCAGATCAGCCCGATGAGGACCAGCGCCATCAGCCCGTAGCCGATCACCATGCCGTCGCTGCCGTCGGCGTCGAGCGAGTTCCACATGCCGTGCAGCAGCATCGCGCCGCACCAGCCGAGGATCAGCGCCCAGTTCGACCGCTTATGGGAGGCCGCGTAGGCGGCGCCGATACCGGTCATCGAGGTGAACATCGGGTGAAGCAATGGGGACAGCAGACCGCGGACCACGAACGTGTAGCCCAGCAGCCGCACCCCGCCGAACTCGGGCGTGACCAGAGCATTGATGTAGTAGCCGACGTTCTCCATCATCGCGAAGCCCAGTCCCACCAGGGTCGCGTACGCGATGCCGTCGGTGGGCCCGTCGAGCTCAAGACGGCGGCGGCGCAGCAGCCACACGAAGACCAGGCCCTTGAGGGTTTCCTCGACTACCGGCGCGCCCAGGGCCGCGGACACGTACTCCCCGGTGGTCGCGCCGAGCGCGGGCGCCGTGACGTACACCAGCCCCGCCGTGTTGATCACCAGCGCGAGCAGCGCGGCGACCCCGGCCCCCCACAAGAAGGTGAACGTCATGTCCGCGCGCGGCTCCGGTTCCAGCCGGTCCACCCACAAGATGCCCGCGACGAGGATCGGGACCGGCAGCAGCGCCAGCGGCAGCGCGAGCAGGAACGGGGCGGCCGACCTTCCGTCGCCGATGCTCTCGGCGAGGTAAACGATGAGCACGATGAGCGCACAGCCCCCCGCGATCATGATCGCGGCGATCAGCCCGACCCGGGTACGGCCGGGCGGGCGCCCCTCGATCACCGCTTCAGGATCGAAGTCGCTACTGTGGTGGTACTCGGGTGTGCTCGAACTCACAGCCGCAGCGTAACGGCTGGAAGGTCCAGACCTTCCGCCGGGCCGGAGGCTTGCGCGAGCGCCAGGCGGGATAGGCTCTGATCCGTGACGCCTTCATGAGGCCAAACGGGGGATTTCGCCCGGCTTGCGCGACCGGGAATGTAATCATGCAGAAGGGAGCCGTGACCAACGGTGAGCAATCAGCTTGACTGGACTCCGGCCGACGCTCGAGCCGTCGACCTTGTCCGGGTACTGGCGATGGACGCGGTCCAGGAGGCTGGCAACGGCCACCCGGGCACCGCGATGAGCCTCGCGCCCGCCGCCTACCTGGTGTACCAGCGGCTGCTACGGCACGACCCGGCCGACCCGAAGTGGCCCGGACGCGACCGGTTCGTTTTGTCTTGCGGGCACTCCAGCCTGACCTTGTATATCCAGCTTTACCTGTCCGGCTACGGCGTCAGCCTCGATGACCTGCGCAATTACCGCAAGTGGGGCAGCATCACGCCGGGCCACCCCGAGCACGGCCTGACCCCCGGCGTCGAGACCACCACCGGCCCGCTGGGTCAGGGCATTGGCAACGCCGTCGGCATGGCGATGGCCGCGCGCCGCGAGCGCGGTCTTTACGACCCGGAGGCGCTGCCGGGGACCAGCCCGTTTGATCACTTCGTCTATTGCTTTGTCTCCGATGGCGACATCGAGGAGGGCATCAGCCACGAGGTCTCCTCGCTCGCCGGGCACCAGAAGCTGGGCAACCTGGTCGTCCTGTACGACGACAACCACATCTCCATCGAGGGCAACACGCTCGTCGCCAAGTCCGAGGACGTCCGGGCCAGGTACGAGGCGTACGGCTGGCACGTGCAGAGTGTCGACTGGCACACCCCCTCGGGCTACCACGAGGACGTGCAGGCTCTGTACGACGCGTTCCTCGCCGCGCGCGAGGTGACCGACCGGCCGTCGTTCATCGCGTTGCGCTCGATCATCGGCTGGCCCGCGCCGGACAAGCAGGGCACCGGTGCCGCTCACGGCGCGGCGCTCGGCGCATCCGAGGTGGCCGCCACCAAGGAGATCCTCGGCTTCGATCCGGCGGTCAGCTTCCCGGTGGAGGATAAGGCGCTGACCCGCGCCCGCGAGGTGGCCGCGCGCGGCAAGCAGGCGCACGCCGCCTGGGACACCGAGTTCGAGAACTGGTCGGCCGCGAACCCGCCGCGGCGCGGGCTGTTCGACCGTCTGGCGACCCGCTCACTGCCGGCGGCCTGGACCGACGCGCTGCCCGCGTTCGAGCCGTCGGACACCGGCATCGCCACCCGGAAGGCGTCCGGACAGGTGCTCAACGCGCTGGCGTCCGTACTGCCCGAACTGTGGGGCGGCTCCGCCGACCTGGCCGAGTCGAACCTCACCACGATGGAGGGCCAGCCGTCCTTCGTCCCGTCGGAGTTCCAGACCGATCTGTGGAAGGGCGGCCCGCTCGGACGGACCATGCACTTCGGCATCCGGGAACACGGCATGGGCGCGATACTGAACGGCATCGTGCTGCACGGCGGCACCCGGCCGTACGGCGGTACGTTCCTGCAGTTCAGTGACTACATGCGGCCGTCGGTGCGGCTGGCCGCGCTGATGAAGCAGCCGGTCACCTACGTGTGGACGCACGACTCGGTCGGGCTCGGCGAGGACGGTCCTACCCACCAGCCCGTCGAGCACCTGTGGTCGCTGCGCAACATCATCGGCCTCGACGTGGTGCGCCCAGCGGACGCCAACGAGACCTCGGTGGCGTGGCGGACGATACTTGAGCGTACCGACCACCCGGCGGGCCTGTGCCTGAGCAGGCAGAATCTGCCGGTCTTCGACCGATCGGTCTACGCCTCGGCCGAGGGCGCCGCCCGTGGTGCCTACGTGCTCGCCGACGGGACCGACGTGATCCTGATCGGCACCGGGTCCGAGGTGCAGATCGCCGTCGCGGCGCGGGACCTGCTGGCGACCGGCGGCGTCTCCGCGCGGGTCGTCTCGATGCCGTGCGTGGAATGGTTCACCGAGCAGGATGCCGCCTACCAGGAAGAAGTGCTTCCCTCGTCGGTACGGGCCCGGGTGTCGGTGGAAGCCGGCATAACGCGGCCGTGGGCGGTGTTTACCGGTGATGCGGGCGAGCACGTGGGGGTTGATCGCTACGGGGAATCTGCCGCATACCAGAAGATTTACGAAGAGTTCGGCTTGACGGCGGAGCGAGTAGCAGAGGCCGCGCGGGAAAGTATCCGCAAGGCCCATTAGTAATACGGAAGGGACTTAGCAAAATGACTTCGCCACTGCGTCAGCTAACCGAGCTTGGTGTGTCGGTCTGGCTCGATGACATCAGCAGGGACCGGCTCAAGACCGGCAACCTAGCCGACCTGATCCGCGACGACGAGGTGCGCGGCGTCACCTCGAACCCGACGATCTTCGCCTCCGCCCTGTCCAAGGGCACGTCCTACGACGGGCAGCTCGGCGACCTCGCTATCCGCAAGGTGAGCGTCGACGAGGCGTCCCGGGCCATCACCACCTACGACATCCGCTGGGCCGCCGACGTGCTGCGCCCGATTTACGACAGCTCTTCCGGTGTCGACGGGCGTGTCTCGCTCGAGGTCGACCCGCGGCTGGCCAAGAACACGGCCGCCACCATCGCCGAGGCCCGCGCGCTGTGGTGGATGGTGGACCGGCCCAACATGTACATCAAGATCCCGGCCACCGTCGAGGGGCTGCCCGCCATCACCGCGGCGCTCGCCGAGGGGATTAGCGTCAACGTGACCCTGATCTTCTCGCTGCAGCGCTACGAGGCGGTCATCGACGCGTTCATGGCCGGTCTTGAGCAGGCCGTGGAGAACGGCCACGACATCTCGACAATCGGGTCGGTGGCGTCGTTCTTCGTCAGCAGGGTCGACACCGAGGTCGACAAGCGGCTCGACAAGCTCAGCACCCCAGAGGCGGCCAAGCTGCGCGGCAAGGCCGCGGTGGCCAACGCGCGGCTCGCCTACGAGCTGTACGAGAAGAAGATCGCCGAACCGCGCTGGCAGGCGCTGGTGGCGCGCGGCGCCAAGGTGCAGCGCCCGCTGTGGGCCTCCACCTCGACCAAGGACCCGGCCTTCCCGGACACCATGTACGTAACCGAACTGGTCGCGCCGGACACCGTGAACACGATGCCCGAGGCGACCATTCACGCCACCGCCGACCACGCGAAAATCAGTGGCGACACCATTCGCGGTACCTACGACGCGGCCCGTCAGGTGTGGTCTGACCTAGAAAAACTGGGTATCAGCTATGACGACGTGGTTCAGGTGCTCGAGGACGAGGGCGTGGCCAAGTTCGAGGCATCGTGGAACGAACTCCTCGAGACGATCCGCAATGAGATGTCCACGGACAAGGCCCGGTAACCGTTAAACAACGGACTTTGAAGGAGCCTTTAGCTATGACAGAGCCGCTCCCTCCCGAGGAGCAGGCACCGGCCGGGCAGGAGGCGGCCGCTGAAACAGAAGCGGCCGCCGTGCCCGAGGCCGGTCCGGCGCCGGCCAACCCAGGCGTCATCGCCGAGGCCGACCAGGAAACTGAGCAGACCAACCCGCTGCGTGATGTACGCGACCGCCGGATCCCCCGGGTCGCGGGTCCGTCGGTGCTCGTCATGTTCGGCGTCACTGGCGACCTCGCCAGGAAAAAGCTGATGCCGGCCATCTATGACCTGGCGAACCGGGGGCTGCTGCCGCCCGGTTTCTCACTGGTCGGATTCGCCCGCCGTGACTGGGAGCACGAGGACTTCGCCCAGATCACCTACCAATCCGTCAAAGAGCACGCCCGCACCCCGTTCAGGGACACCGTCTGGCAGCAGGTCAGCGAGGGTGTCCGGTTCGTGCCCGGTGAGTTCGACGACCCCGACGCCTTCGACCGGCTGGCCGAGACCGTCAAGGAACTGAGCCGCGAGCGCGGCACCGGCGGCAACGTCGCCTTCTACCTGTCGATCCCGCCGAAGTTCTTCCCGACCGTGGTCGAGCAGCTCAAGCGCTCGGGCCTGGCCGACCCCGGTCTCGCCGACGCCAACGGGCGGCGCCCGTGGCGGCGGGTGGTGATCGAGAAGCCGTTCGGCCACGACCTGGCCAGCGCCCAGGAACTGAACCACATCGTGGACCGGGTTTTCCCGGCCGAGTCGGTGTTCCGCATCGACCACTACCTGGGCAAAGAGACCGTCCAGAACATCCTGGCGCTCCGGTTCGCCAACACGCTGTACGAGCCGATCTGGAACCGCAGTTATGTGGACCATGTGCAGATCACGATGGCCGAGGACATCGGGATCGGCGGCCGGGCAGGCTACT
Organism: uncultured Actinomycetota bacterium; assembly: GCA_963743085.1. GTDB lineage: Bacteria > Actinomycetota > Actinomycetes > Streptosporangiales > Streptosporangiaceae > JBEKHI01. The sequence goes on along the minus strand of CAVUOU010000051.1, from coordinate 180,736 downwards.
ACGACGGCATCGGCGCGGCCCGCGACGTCATCCAGAACCACTTGCTCCAGTTGCTGGCGCTGACCGCCATGGAGGAGCCGGTCTCCTTCGAGGCCGACTCGCTGCGCACCGAGAAGGAGAAGGTCCTGTCGGCCATCAGGCTCCCCGCCGACCTGGCCGAGGGCACCGCTCGCGGCCAGTACGCGGCCGGCTGGCAAGGTGGCGTGCAGGTCCGTGGCTACCTGGAAGAAGACGGCATCCCGCAGGACTCGCGCACCGAAACCTACGCGGCCGTGCGGCTCAACGTCGACACTCGCCGGTGGGCGGGCGTGCCGTTCTACCTGCGTACGGGCAAACGGCTGCCCCGCCGGATGACAGAGATCGCCGTGATATTCCAGCGCGCGCCGCACCTGCCGTTCGCCGCGACCGACACCGAGGAACTCGGGCAGAACGCGATGGTGATCCGGGTCCAGCCGGACGAGGGCATCACGGTGCGCTTCGGGTCCAAGGTTCCTGGGTCCTTGATGGAGGTCCGGGACGTGAACATGGACTTCGCCTATGGCGGGTCGTTCACCGAGGCGTCACCGGAGGCCTACGAGCGACTGCTGCTCGACGTGCTGATCGGTGACCCACCGCTGTTCCCCCGGCAGGAGGAGGTCGAGCTGTCCTGGCGCATCCTCGACCCGATCGAGGATTTCTGGGCCGAGTTCACCAAGCCCGACCAGTACGTGTCCGGCACCTCGGGTCCCGCCTCCGCCGACGCGCTGATGGCGCGTGACGGGCGCGCGTGGCGGCGGCTGTGAGCTCAGTGAGCGAAGCCAGGGGCGCGGCGGTGCCTGGACTGAGAAGCTTGGGTAGGGGCATGGGGAGGTGGGCGGGGCCGAGGGAAGGCACCGCGTCTAAGCGCCCCGCCCGCGAGCGAACAGGGAAGCAATGATCATAGATCTGACCGACACCACCACCGGCTCGATCGACCACGCCCTCGCCGAGGCTCGGCGCCGGATCGGCGGCATGACGATGGGCATCGTCCTGACGCTGGTCATCGTGACCGACGAGGCCGCGCAGTACGACGCCATCCGCGCCGCCAACCAGGCCGCTCGTGAGCACCCGTGCCGGGTGCTGGCCGTGATCGCCCGCAAGGCGAAGGCGGAGTCACGGCTGGACGCGGAGATCCGCGTCGGAGAGTCCAGCCCGGGCGAGACGATCGTGCTGCGCATGTACGGCGCGCTCGGCCAGCACGCCGACTCGGTGATCTCGCCACTGCTCACCCCGGACGTCCCGGTCGTCACCTGGTGGCCGGACCAGGCGCCCGAGGTGCCGTCGGCCCACCCGCTCGGCGCGCTAGCCCAGCGGCGGGTAACTGACGCGGCGGGGGCGGACGACCCGCACGCGCAACTCGCCCACCTGGCTTCCGTGTACCGGCCGGGTGACTCCGACTTCGCCTGGACCAGGTCCACGCCGTGGCGCACGCTGCTGGCCGCGACCTTCGACCAGCCGTACCCGGCGCTGGTGTCCGGCGCGGTGTCCGCGGAGGAAGGCAACCCGACGGCTGACCTAGTCGCGGCGTGGCTGGGCCTGCGGCTCGGCATCCCGGTCTCTCGCGAGGTGTCGCACGGCCCCGGGATCACCTCGATCTCGTTCGAGACCGTGGCCGGCGAGATCGCACTCAACCGGCCCGACGGTCGTACCGCTTCGCTGGTGTGGCCGGGCAGGCCGGACCGGCTGGTGGCGCTGCACCGCCGGGAGACCGCCGAACTGCTCGGCGAGGAACTGCGGCGGCTCGACCCGGACGACGTGTACGGCGAGACGCTGGGCTTCCTCGAGCGGCAGACCGCGGGGGCTTTTCGGTGAGCGTCGACGTCGTCGTCCATCCTTCCGAACCTGTGCTGGCGGCCGCGATCGCGTCGCGGCTGATCGTGTCACTGTCGGATGCGCTGGCCTTGCGTGGCTCCGCGTCGGTGGTACTGACCGGCGGCGGGATCGGCACCGCGTGCCTGGCCGCGGTCGCGTCGAGCCCGGCGCGGGACGCGGTGGACTGGTCGCGGGTGGACTTCTGGTGGGGTGACGAGCGGTTCGTCCCGTCCGGTGACCCGGAGCGCAACGAGACCGGGGCGCGGGACGCGCTGCTCGACCACATCCCCGCCGATCCGGCGCGGGTGCACGTCATGGCGGCGTCTGACGGTGTGTACGGCTCTGACGTCGACGCGGCCGCCGCCGCGTACGCCGCCCTAGTACCGTCGTCGTTCGACGTGGTGCTGCTCGGCATCGGACCCGAGGGACACGTGGCGTCGCTGTTCCCGTGGGCTCCCGCGCTCGGCGACGACCGCCCCGCGGTGCCGGTACGGAACTCCCCCAAGCCGCCGCCGACCCGGATCTCGCTGACCTTCGGGCCGCTGCGGTCGGCAGGTGAGGTGTGGATCCTGGCCTCCGGCGCGTCCAAGGCCGACGCCATCGCGGCGGTGGTTTCCGGCGCGTCGCCCTCTGGCTGCCCGGCGGCCGGCGCGACTGGCCGCAACCGCACTCTGCTGCTAGTAGACCGCGAGGCCGCCGCCAAGCTCCCGGCGTAGCCCCTTGGTTGCGGCATTGTCCCACGCCATGGATGGCCCACCGCTGGGGTTATGCCACCAGCGGTGGGCCATCGCTGGTTAGTGCTGCGGCCGCTCCGCCCGTGGCATCTCTACGACAGCGGCACTTTGTCCCACATGTCCCGTCGCCCGCGCCGGTTGGGATAGTGCGAAGGATCCTTGTACCCAGGGGTACAAGGATCCTTCGCACTATCCGGGGCCGAGCAGCATCCAGGGCATCAAGTAGGCTTCTGACTACTTAGAGTAATCGACGGGTATGCGGAAGCCTGCCAATTACCGCAAACAACGCACTTTCCAGGCGGGGGCTTGGCGGTTACATTTAATGGGGAAATATGAGGGGAAATATGGGTATAGTCCCACATTTGGCCATGCCCGCACTGACGGCACCGGCAGCGCCGGCAGCGGCCACGCCAGCAGCAGCGGCAGCGGCCACGCCAGCAGCATCAACCGTCGCCACCGCATCCGCCGCCCCGACGGCATCGGCCGCGACTACCGCCGCGTCACCCTCGCAGGCCGCCTCCGCCACAGCCTCCGCCAACGCCACCACACCAGCCCCGACACCAACCGCCACCACGGCGAGCGCGTCGGCGACGCCGCACGTGACCGCCCACGCCACCGCCACCGCTAGCACCGGTGGGTCAGGATACTGGTGGCTGTGGCTGATAATCGCTCTCGTCGTCCTGGTGGTCGTGGGAACGGCGATCGTCCATTTCGCCAACACCCGGTCCCGTCGCCGCGAGTGGTACGGCCTGGCCACGGACGCGTACGAGCGCGGCATGGCGCTGGCCGGCGCGCTGAAGTCGGGACGCCAGACCCACTCCGAGTTCACGACGAACGCGCAGAACTACGACTCCGTGCTACGGCATCTGCAGGCGCGGTCGCCCAGCGAGAACACCCGGTGGGCAGTGGCACGGGTGACCGTCACCTTCGAGGAGCTAAGTCACGCGGTCGCCGAACACCCCGGCACCGAGGCGGTCCGTACCAGCACCGCCGATTTCGAGGCCGCGCTGCACCAACTCCGGGATGCCGCATCGGCGAACCCCCTCGACGCTGAGTTATTCAGTCGGCTCCGAAATTTCCGCGGGCTCCTGACGGCGGGCGAAGGCGAGCCCGGCAGCGATGCACGCCAGCGGCACCGCGGCGGCCACATAGCGGTAGCTGAAGCCCGCGGTCGCCGGCGGTCCCGCGATCAGCAGCGCGCACACCGCCAGCGGCAGCAGCGCCCGCCGGCCCCGCGCCGCCACCGCCGGATGAGGGCCGCGACCGCGACCAGCAGCACCAGCCCCAGCATCATGCCGCGGAAGATGAAGACCTTCGCGTAATAACGCACGAACGTCGCCCACGGAGACACCACCCGGGTGGTACCACCCGAGGGACCGTCGTACGTCACCCGCGATTGGTAGATCTGCTGCGCGGCCTTGTCCCCCGGAAAATTGGTCGCCCAGTACGGAACCGGCGTCGGCTTCGCACCGAACTGGAACGTCGGCCCGGACCCTTCCTCATCCGAGGAAACGACCTTCCACCTGAACGTGCGCAGCGTGTCGATGAACACCACTCTGATGTACGAGAACGGCTGCTTCTCGATCGCGAGCTTGGCGAACCTTCCGGCCAGCGAGGACACTTCCGGGGTAAACCGCAGGTTGCTGTTGGGACCCGTGAGCTTCGCCAACGGCGTGCCGCCGTCCCAGATGTACGATTCCGCGCCGGGCCGGTCAGCTGGCGGCCTGGAGTCGCAGAGCACCCTCAGATCAGCGGGCGGGTCCATCGCCGAGCATTCCGCGAAGCTCTGCACGCGCCCGTACAGGAACGTCCCGCTCGCGCCGCCGAGTGAGAACCGGCCCGTCTCGGCGTGGAACCACAGCATGTACCCGAGCACCGGGACCGCCAAGGTGAGGACGAACGCGCCGGTCTTCCGCCAGCCAAGCCCGCAGACCAGCATCGCGACCACCAGGACCAACGGCAGCGCCCACCCCACCGACCGGACCGTGACCGCGTAACCCACCAGCACACCCGCGAAGACCATCGTCTTCCACGCGGGCCGCTCCGACCAGCACAGCGCGACGACCGCGATCGTCACCAGGAAGATGAAGAGCATGTCCGAGCTGAGCAGATGCTCAAGCATCAGCTCGTACTCGCCGTACAGCACCGGCAGCGAGCACAGCGTCGCGACCCACCAGGGCAGTCCGCGGTGCCGGAGCAGCGCGTACGTGGCGATCCCCATCGCCATGCCCATCAGCGCCTGCAGCACCGCCACCAGGGTGAGGCTGTGCAGCGGCTCAAGCAGGTCGAGGAAGAACGGGTAGCCGCTGGGGCGGATGTTGTCCGGGGTGTGCTGGACCGCGTTGTTGATGTAGTAAAACGAGTCGTTGAACCACATGATCGGCGGGTAGCCAAGCACAACGGCCAGCCGCAGCAGCACCGCCACCCCTGCCACGACGGCGAAAGGCCCGTGCCCGCGAGTGACCCGCCGTGCTTCCAATTTTTTGGCCATAACGACGGTGGTGTCGGCATCCTGTGCCACGTCAGCCCCTCCGAAGCACGCCGCGTGCACGCATCCAGCCCACGATCCCCTCGCGCTGCCCGCAGAACGCGAGCCCAGCCGCGAGACAGGCGGCCGGCACGACCGACAGCACGTACCGGTAGCTGAAACCCGCGGTCATCGGCGGGATCACGATCAGCGCCACCGCGGTCAGCCACGGCAGCAGGCACAGGCCACCCCAGCCTCCGAACCTGTTCCAGCCCGCGACCACTCCCCCGAATCCGAGCAGCACGATGAGGAACAGCAGCGGCCCCCGCAGGTAGAACACCTTCTGGTAGGCCTGCAGCAAGGTGGACCACGGCTTCACCACCTGGGTCGCGCCGAGCGACGCACCGCCGTAGCGCGCGGCGGCGGTGTTGTTGTCCTTTTCGGTTGTCACCCAGGATGGCACCGGCGTAGGGGTCTTCTCGAAGCGGAACGTCGAGCCCGAACCCTCCAGGTTCGACTGCACCCTGGTCCATTCAAAGGTCTGCAGGGTGTCGCTGATGACCACGTGCGCGTAAGCCAACGGCTGTTTCTCGATGGCCAGCTTCGCGTAGGCACGGGTGATCTTCTCGATGTGCGGGGTGAAGCGGTAGATGTTGTTGTCCCCGGTGAGCGCGGCCAGCGGTGTGTGGTCAGACCAAAGGTACTCCTGGGCCCCCGGCCGGTCCTTCGGCGGGCGCGGGTCACAGAGCACGCGCAGGTCGGCAGGCGGGTCCATCTTGGAGCAATCGGCGAAGCTCTGCACCCGGCTGTACAGGAAGGTGCCGCTGGACTCGGTGAGCGCGAACCGGCCGTGCTGGCTGTGGAACCAGGTCATGTACCCGAGCACCGGAATCGCCCAGACGACGAGCGCGGCGACCGTCTTCTTCCAGCCGGCCCGGCGGGCGATCAGCCCGACGAGCAGGATCACGATCAGCGCCTCGCCGACGGATCGCACCAGGGTGGCATAGCCCATGAGCAGCGCCGCGATCAGTACTACTGGCCAGGTCAGCGTGTCGTCCCAGGCGACCAGCGCGAGCACCGCGGTCACGCAGAGCGTGAAGAGGGTGTCGGAGGCGACCATGTGCTCAAGCTGAAGCTCGAAGACGTCGAACAATACCGGCAACGCGGGCAGCGTCGCGCCCCACCAGGGCAGCCCTCGACGGCGCAGCACTGCGTAGATACCGGTGCCCATCGCCAGGCCCATGACGGCCTGGAGCGCGGTAATAAGGGTCACGCTGTGGAATGGCTCGAGCAGGTAGATAAACAGCGGGTAGCCATCCGGGCGCACGATGTCGGCGGAACGGAAGACGGCATCGGTTAGATAGTCGTAAGAGTCGTTAAAGAACATGGCGGGCGGGTAGCCCAGCATGACCACGATCCGCGCCACAGCCGCCAAGCCGAGCACAACGCCGAACGGCCAGTGCGCCTTGGCCACACGGCGGAAGCGCACGGCGAAGTGGGTTTCCGGCTTGGCGGATTCCGATACATCCGTCACCGTCATCGGTAAGACGTTACTCGATCCGGCGGGTGCCCTGTGATGAGCGGCCGGCGGCGTGCTTAGTGACGGTCGTCACGCCGCCGGTCGCGCTCCCGGCGGTCACCATCCCACCGGGCGGACCCGAACGCGGTTGCCAGTACGGTCACGACCCCGATCAGCACCAGAACGCCCGCCACCGCCAGCGAGTGCGAGGCCACGCCGGCGATCAGCCAGATCATCAACAGCGGGGCCAGCCGGGAACGCTGTGGCCGACGCGCCGCCGGGAGCACCCGGTCGGCATCAAGCCGCGGAGCGGGCGGGAGCGGTGGTTTCGGGAGATCCACGCCGAGTTCCAGCTTTTCCGGCAGATCGCGGGTAATCTCCCGCAGTTCTCCCCAGGTCTTGCTCGTGTACGTGGACGACATGCGCTCGTCGAACTCCTCGAGCGTGAGCCTCCCGGCGGTGTAGGCATCGCTCAGCACGCTCACCACGGCCTCGCGGTCCATGTCGGACGCTCGCAAATGATCGCTCGCCATCGCTATGCCTCCCGTCCGCAATCGTACCCAGAGCGGCTTTCGTTTATGATCTCCCCATGCCCGCGCCTAGGGACCACGTGATCGTGTGCGGGGATAGCTCGCTGACGTACCGGATCACCGAGGAGCTCGCGATCCGTTACGGGGAGCGGGTTACCGTCATCATGCCCTCGCGTGAGCAGAACTTCGGGCCGCAGATCTCCACCCTGCCCGGCGTCCAGGTGCTGGAACGTCGCGAACCGGACACCGAGGCGTTCCAGGACGCCGGTGTGGCATCCGCCCGGGCGCTCGCGCTGGTCTGGCAGGACGACTTGGGGAATTTCCATGCCGCGTTGCGCGCCGCGGAGCTCAATCCGGCGCTGCGACTGGTTCTCGCAGTGTTCAATCCGTATTTGGGTGAACGCATTAGGCAGTTTTTCATCGATTGCGCCGTTTTCTCCGGTACCGCGATGTCTGCCCCCTTTTTCGTCGCCTCGGCGCTTGGCGAGCCCGCGCCGAGCCATGTCCGGGTACACGGCCGCACCCTTTATGTCGCCCGGCGCGAAGACGTGCGTCCGATGCACACGCTATGCACGCTCGCCACCCTGACCGATAATCCGCACGCGCCGGTGCTACTGCCGACCGATGGATCCGATACCGGGGATCAGCTGGTGCTCGCGGTGGCCGATGGCACGCCGCGCAACCCGCTGACCCGCCGCCGCACGCCGTGGCGGCTGATCAGGACCATGAGCTGGAGCAAGTTCGGCATCGTGTTCATGTCCCTGCTCACCGTTATCATCGCGGGCTTCGTGCTGCTGGCGCTCGGAGCGCGTTATTCGTTCAGCAACGCGCTCTATCTGACCGTCATGGATCTGACCGGATCCGCGCTGACCAACGCCAAGCTCGGCGGCCCCGAGAAGCTCTCCCAGGTCATCCTCACGGTCGACGGGATGGCCTTCATTCCGGTGGTGACCGCGCTGGTCGTCGGCGCCCGGTTGCGCGGCTCGGTACGCAGCGTCACCGAACCGCGCGGCGATCACGTCATCGTGGTCGGGCTCGGGAACGTCGGCACCAGGGTCGTCGGCCAGCTGCATGACCTGGGATTCGACGTCGCGTGCATCGACGACGACCCCAACGCCCGTGGCATCCCGATGGCCCGCAAGCTGGGGCTGCCCGTCATCATCGGCAAGGGCTATCTAGAGGAGACGCTACGCGCCGCCGGCGTGGAAACCTGCTCCGCCCTGGTCTCCGTGACCAGCACCGATGTGGTGAATCTGGAGACCGCGCTGCACGCGCGCGCGTTGCGCGAGGAGATCCGCATCGTGCTGCGGCTCAACGATGATGACCTCGCGCAGCGGTTGCAGAAGACGATCGGGAACACGGTGTCGCGCAGTGTGGCCTACCTGGCCGCGCCGGCCTTCGCCGCGGCGCTGCTCGACCATCAGGTGCTGCGCACCGTCGCCGTCGGCAGGCACGTCCTGCTCATCGCCGAGCTACTCGTTGAGCCCACGGCCAAGCTGGCCGGTTTGACCGTCCACGACGCCGAACGCGCTGGCCAGGCCCGAGTACTCGCCGTGGCCCCACACGGCGGCGCCTTCACGACGGACTGGGCCCCCGACCGGACCCGAGCCCTCTCCCCCGGCGACCGCGTCCTCATCATCGCCACCCGCGCCGGCCTGCGCATCCTGCTAGCCGAATCCGCCCCCCAACCCACCATCTAACCCCCCAAACCCCCATGCGCACGGCGGGGGCGGGGTTCCTGGTTGGTGCTGCACTAGCCACACTCTTTGCTCGCTGGTACCGCACTCACCAGGAACAGAGCCTCGGTCGGGGCATCACTCCTGACACTGTTGTCACATCTGTCGCTGGGGTCACGGTTTCGGGAGGCTGGGCGGGTGGGTATGACACGGGGTAGGCGGGGCCTGAAAGTTTCGAGTTATGTGGGAGGAACTTGGGTCTCGCTAAAGATAGGTATGGAGAGTTACGCTTAGGCCGAAACTGCTATCTGGTGCATTTGGCATCAGACGTGAATAGGTTGGCAGTCCCGGAGGGAACATTATGAGCGTCAACGAAGAACGCACCACCGCTCCTTCTCCAGCAGCAACCATCAATATCGCCGACCCCGCGCCACTAGGACTCGGTGCGTTCGCGCTTACCACCTTCCTGCTATCAGCGGTGAACGCTGGCTGGGCCAAAGCCTCTACTGGCGACGCCTGGCTTGGTTACGCGTTCGCATACGGTGGCCTGTGCCAGCTACTGGCCGGGATGTGGGAGTTCCGAAATAAGAATGTGTTCGGAGCCACCGCCTTCTCCACCTACGGCGGCTTCTGGATCGGCTTGGGCCTGTGGGCCAAGCTGGTTGCCCCGACCGCTACCGCGAGCCAGGCTGGGCATGACCTCGGCTGGATCCTGCTGGCGTTCGCCATCTTCAATGCCTACATGCTCCTGCTGTCCACCCAGGTGAGCGCGGCGGTCTTCGGCGTGTTCCTGACCCTGGAGATCACCGAGATCCTGCTGTTCATCGGTAACTTCGCCAGCAATTCCAACGTGGTGAAGATCGGCGGCTACATCGGGATACTCACCGCGCTCGTGGCTTGGTACACGTCGGCGGCGGGAGTGGCCAACGGCATCGGCGGCAAGATCCGGCTCCCTGTCGGCACCCCGCTCATCCGCTAGTCTCGACCCTGAAGACAGAGCGAAGGTTTGGCGCGGCTGTGGCCGCGCCAAACCTTCGTTTTATCTGGGGATACTCGTCCTCTCTGCCACGTTCGCCGCTTCCGCCGGGTAACGTTTAGGCCGTTGACGGCTAGCGGCACGATGGATGGGAGGGCATGGATGCACCCCGGCAACGGCTCACAACTTGACCTGTCCGCCTCGGTCGCGAAGGTCAAGGAGAAGGCCCGGCCGTGGAAGTCGATCATCGCGCTGATCCTCGCGATCGCCGCGGCGTCGTTCTCGATATGGGTCCGTCAGGACACGACGGTCATCAAGGGCCACTGGATTCACGATGCCGCCGCCTCAGCGGCGGCGATGGTGTTCTGCGTCTTCGGCTGGATGGCTACCTACGGGCTGTCCGGCCAGGTACGGCATGCTCTGGTGGACCGGGCGGGCCAGTCGCACGCCGCCATTGTCCGGTACTTCCTGATACTGGTGGGCGCGTTCCTGACGCTGGTGATCACGCTTGATCTGTTCAGGGTTCCGGTCGGCCAGCTTGTCCTCGGCGGTGCGCTGACCACGGTCTTCGTGAGCATCGCGGCGCAGCAGGCCCTGGGCAACGTGTTCGCCGGCATCGTGTTGCTGCTCGCCAGACCGTTCCGCGTGGGCGACAACGTCCGGCTGCGGGCGGGTGCGCTGGGCGGCCAACTGGACGGCGTCATCACCGACATCGGCATCACCTATGTGCGCCTCAACACCAGCGGCAGCAACATGTCGGTTCCCAACTCGCTCGTCCTGGCCGCGGTCGTGGGCCCAGTTCCGGCGCCACCGCCAGCCGATGACACGCCGCCGCCGACCCCGGCCATCGTTCCTGGCGCCGCGGGCCCGCGGCCGGGCGACGGAAACCGGTAGAACCTAGTACGGGCCCCCGGCTCGACCGTGGACTCGTTAAACTCGGCCCATGCTGACGTTCGGCGTAGTGGCGCTCGGTGTCACCGACGTGCGGCGGGCCGCGGACTTCTGGTCAGCGGCGACCTAGGCCACGAGCGTGCCTAAGGCGGCACCTCGCCCGGCGCACTCGGCAACCCCAGCGATGGGCCACCGATAGCGGAATAACACCATCGATGGCCCATCGCTGGGGGCCGCATTGGAACGTAAGAAGACCGGGGCGCCCGCTGGTGCGGGCGCCCCGGTCTTCTTGATGCTTAGGGGCCGGTGCGGAGGTCGCCTCCTCGGCGAGAGGCGCAACGCGGTTCCAGCCGAACGGTATTCCGCGAAGGCAGTTATGGATGCGGCCCGGGGGACCCATGCCGCACCAGCCACTACGATCTAACGCCGTCGCGGGTATCCCTGTTCCCGGCTATCGGAATTTGTTCGCTGATCTTGATAGCCGTACGGTCGGCCCTGCTCCTGGGGGTAGCCGTTGTCCGGGTATCCCCCGCCGCGCCTGGCCGGGGCCGGGGCCTCAGGGCGACGTCCGTTCTGCCCTTGGGACTGGTAGCCGCGTTCCGGGTAACCGCCGCTCGCGCGGGGATCGTCGTAATACTGCGCGCCGCCGGCCCGCTCCGGGTACCCGCCCTGCTCGCCGTGCCCCTGTTCCTGATAGCCGGCGTCGTCATAACCCTGGTCTGGGTAGGACTGATCACGGTAGGACTGCTGCTGTCCCTGGTAGGACGACGGCTCTTCGCGGTAGGCGAGCGGGAACCTCTCCGCACCGCCAGCCGACGGCGGCGCCGCGGGAGCGCCTAGTGGGTCGGAATATCCGCTCGGTTCGGCGTAACCCTGCTGCTGGTCCTCATACCCCTGCTGATAGCCGCCAGCGGAATACGCCTGGGTCGCATAGCCCTGCTGCTCGCCACTGCCGTAGCCGGCGCGGTCGCCGTAGCCTTGAGCCGGGGAGTTGCGGTCGTCGTACCCGCTCGCCGGGAAACCCTGGTCGGCGCCGTAGCCCTGTTCCTGATAGCCGGGCTCCTGGTATCCGGCACCCTGGCCGGGATGACCGGGCTGCCCCGGGTACCCGCCCTGCTCGCCGTAGCCACCCTGGTCACCGTAGCCGGGCTGCTCGTTATAGCCGGGCTCCTGGCCGAAGCCAGCCTTGTCACCGTAGGCAGGCTCCTGGCCGTAACCGGCCGGCTCGTTGTAACCGGGCTCTTGGCCGCGACCGGCCTGCCCGCCGTAACCGGGCTCCTGACCGTAACCGGGCTCCTGACCGTAACCGGGCGGCTCGTTGTAACCAGGTTCCTGGCCGTGACCAGCCTGCCCGCCGTAACCAGGCTCCTGACCGTGACCAGCCTGCCCGCCGTAACCAGGCTCCTGGCCGTAACCGGCCTGCCCGCCGTAACCGGACTCCTGACCGTGACCAGCCTGCCCGCCGTAACCAGGCTCCTGACCGTAACCGGCCTGCCCGCCGTAACCAGGCTCCTGGCCGTAACCGGCCTGCCCGCCGTAGCCGGGTTCGGGGGCGTAACCCGCCTTGTCACCGTAACCGGGCTGTGCCGCGTACCCGCCCTGCTCGCCATAGCCCTGCTGCTCGCCGTAGCCGGGCTGCTCACCGTAGCCAGGCTCTTGGCCGTAGCCAGGCTGGTCGCTGTAACCAGGCTGCTGGCCGTAGGCCTGCTGGTCGAAGGTGGTCGGATAGTCGGCGACTGGAGCCGCGTAGGGGCGCACGTCAGGGAAGGATGAGTCGCCGTAACCGTTAGCGGCGGGTTGCTGCTGCCCGTAGCCCTGCTCCCGGCGGCCGCGGTAGTCATCCAGGTACGCGGTCTCGCCGCCGTAACCGCCCGCGGGAACCATCTGGGTGGCGGCCTGGCCGCCCGCGTCGTAACCAAATGGAGGAGAGATGGCGCCGGTAAACGGTTCCGGGCCACCCGCGGCGGGGGCCGGGCCCAAGGCAAGTCTGTCTCTCGCACCCGTGGCCGGGATCTCCGGCTGCTCGGGGCTACGTCCAACACTCTGCGAACCACGCCGCAGCGAGTCGATGAGTCTCGGCAGGTCATCCATGGGCAGCCGGAACGTACCCGTGCAGGTTCCACCCTGCCAGATACTGAACACGGCGACCCCCGTGTCGGCGTACCAGCTCAACCGCATACTGCGTGAACTTCCGCGTACGTCGAAGAAGACCTCGCCGAGCCGGGGCAGTGGTGCTGCATCCGACGCTGACATGTTGCCCATGGTGGCGTGCCTCCAGGAGTTTGTCCAGTTCGTACGGAGTATTGGCAGCCAGGCGTGGGTGTGATGTACGTTTCCTGGCCCGTCCGGGGCCTGCGGCGAAAAAATCCTTCCGCCACGGCAACTAATTCGGCCACCCTGCGTGCATGGCCACCGGGGCGGATGGCATCATAGGTGTCAGGCATCACCGCCCAGGCAGGTCAAGAACATGCTGCCAAGGGCGGATCACGTAAGCACGCACCGGCCGTACAGGCTGACTGCTGCCAGCCAGCCGAAAATCCCCTGCCAGGAGCGTGCTCCGGGCATGGGAACAGTTCGGCGGTATGGAGCGTTGCATCTTGCAACGGCAGTTACCACACCGGCCAGGACTCGTGTGCTCGTGAGCCTGGAAGCAAGGGTAACCCACGAACGTACTGACCAGACTAAGCAACTTTTTGAGGTGACTGATCCATGTCCCAGGTACGCAGGCAGACGGCTGTGCTCCCCCGTCCTAACTGGGGGTGGCAGGATGCTGCCGCGTGTCGTGGCGAGGATCTTATGATCTTCTTCGGCCCTGACGGCGAGCGCCAGCCGGAGCGAGAGGTCAGGGAACGCAAGGCTAAGGCCATTTGTGCTAGCTGCCCTGTTCGCTTGGACTGCCTGAACTACGCGGTTTCCCGTCCCGAGAAGTACGGCACTTGGGGTGGCCTCAATGAGGACGAGCGCTCCGCTGAGCGCCGGCGCCGAATGCGCCGCGCAAACGCCGCGTAAGGCAGGGTACGTAACCCCTCGGGGCCCAGCAATGCGAGAACATCGGAGTCGCTGAGCTGGTCGAAGGAGACATACCACTCCCCCACGGACCGGAACCGGCGAGGTGTGACCAAGGTCACAACCTCGCCGGTTTCTGCGTTTATGTCCGCTATCGCCGCCGCTGGCGCCACCGGCACCGCCAGCACCGTCCGCGCGGCACCGGCCGCCCGTATCGCGCGCAGCGCCGCGCGCGCCGTCACGCCGGTGGCCAGCCCGTCATCGGCCAGCACCACCGTTCGCCCCGCTAGGTCCGGCAGCGGCCGCTCGCCACGGTAGGCACGCACTCGCCTGGCCACCTCGGCGCGCTCGCGCTCCGTCTGCACCGCAAGATCCTCCGGCCGCAACCGCAGCGCGATGAGCATCCGGGCGTCGAGCACGGGCTCGCCGCCCTCAGCAATGGCCCCTACCCCCAGCTCGGGCTGCGGCGGGTAGCCGATCTTTCTGGTTACGAGCACATCGACGGGCGCCGCGAGCCGCGCCGCTATCTCGACCGCCACCGGGACGCCGCCCCGCGGCAGGGCGAGTACGACACATCGTTCTGGAATAAGAAAGGCCAGCCGCTCGGCGAGGAGCCGGCCGGCGCTACGGCGGTCAGGGAAGGGGACGCTGGCCTCGGTCATCTCAGATTCTGATATACCCATGTGCATGATCTGTGTCCCGTGCCGCGAGCGACGGCACCAGGACTGTCCGGGCGGCACCTGGTGCGACTGTCAGCACCTGCCGAACCAACAAGGTGAGCAGTCACCGCTGAGCTGGCCACGCCAAGGGTGATCTGGCGCACAGCAAGCGGGGAATAGGGCTTGTATCGGGTAAGTTAACAGGAGACATGACGGTCCCGCCAAGCTTTACAAGCCCGGTGCGGACATGTGATCCTGGTGAGGTGAGTGCAACGGACCCGCTGCTCGTCGTGCGTCGGCACGTCGACTTCCTGCGTGTTCGTAGTGCCATTTGTATGGACGCCCGCTGACCGCTGCCCCTCATTGTCTGGGCACGCGACGTGACAGCCTGGGTGTGCTGATTTTCTCACTCTGACAGCGCTGGCTGGCGTACGCGTGTGCCCCCTGCACGAAGCCACCAGAGCATCAGGAGAAATCCGCCACATGCCTCCCGCGACGACGACCCCTACGAGGACGCAGACTAGCAAGCCGCCACCCCGCCCCGCGCGCAAGCGAGGCGAGGGACAGTGGGCGCTAGGCTACCGCGAGCCGCTCAACAAGAACGAGGAAAACAAGAAGAACGACGACGGTCTGCACGTCCGGCAGCGCATCATCGACGTCTACTCCAAGCAGGGCTTCGACTCCATCGACCCCGCTGACCTGCGCGGCCGGTTCCGCTGGTACGGCCTTTATACGCAGCGCAAGCCGGGCATCGACGGCGGGAAGACGGCCGTGCTCGAGCCGGAAGAACTCGACGACCGGTACTTCATGCTGCGGGTCCGCATCGACGGCGGCCAGCTCGAGGGCGCCCAGCTCCGCGCCATCGCCGACGTGTCGGCCAAGTACGCCCGGGGCACCGCGGATGTCACCGACCGGCAGAACATCCAGCTGCACTGGATCGAGATCGAGAACGTGCCCGCCATCTGGGAGACCCTGGAAGGCGTCGGGCTGACCACCACCGAGGCCTGCGGCGACACGCCCCGGGTGATGCTCGGCTGTCCGCTGGCCGGCATCGACGCCGGCGAGGTGATCGACGCCACACCGGAGATAGCGGCCATTAGCGAGCGTTACATCGGTGACGAGGCGTTCTCCAACCTGCCGCGCAAGTTCAAGTCCTCGATCAGCGGCTGCGACGCGCAGTGCGCGATCCACGAGATCAACGACATAGCGTTCGTCGGCGTCGTCAACGAGGCGGGCGAGACCGGGTACGACCTGTGGGTCGGCGGCGGCCTGTCCACCAACCCGATGATCGGCAAGCGGCTCGGCGCCTTCGTCCGGCCGGGGCAGGTCCCGGAGGTCTGGGCGGGAGTGGCCAGCGTGTTTCGCGACTATGGGTACCGGCGGTTGCGGCACCGGGCCCGGATCAAGTTCCTGATCGCGGACTGGGGGCCAGAGAAGTTCCGCGAGGTGCTTGAGAAGGACTACCTCGGCTACGCGCTTCCGGACGGCCCCCCGCCGCCCCCGCCCCGCGACGGGATCCGCGACCACGTGGGCGTGCACCCGCAGCGGGACGGCAATTTCTACGTCGGCTTCGCGCCGCGGGTCGGGCGGCTGAGCGGCGACCAGCTGCACGTCATCGCGGACCTGGCCGCCGAATACGGCTCGGGGCGGGTCCGCACCACGACCGAGCAGAAGATGGTCATCCTCGACGTCCCCGCGGACCGGGTAGACCAACTCGCCGAGGCTCTCGAGGCCGCGGACTTGTCGTGCCGGCCCAGCGTGTTCCGGCGGCATACAATGGCATGTACCGGGATCGAGTTCTGCAAGCTGGCGATCGTGGAGACCAAGGCCCGCGCCATGGACCTGATCTCCGAGCTTGAGCGTCGGCTGCCGGACTTCGACACGCCGGTCACCATCAACGTCAACGGCTGCCCGAACTCCTGCGCCCGGATCCAGACCGCCGACATCGGTCTCAAGGGCTCGCTGGTGGTGGATTCCGCTGGCCAGCAGGTCGAGGGATTCCAGATCCACCTCGGCGGGACGCTCAGCGGCGGCGACGGCACCGGGTCGGGATTCGGCCGCAAGGTCCGCGGCCTGAAAACCACCGCGGATGACCTCACCGACTACGTTGAGCGAGTCCTCAGGCGATTCCAGGCTAATCGTGAGCCTGGTGAGGCATTCTCAGCGTGGACAGTAAGAGCCTCCGACGAGGAGCTCTCATGACGAGCCCGAGCCAAAGGCGCGCCGCGTTGCCTGGACTGAGGAGCGAGGCACGAGCGACGGGGGAAGGCGACGCGTCAAAGGCGCGCCGGAGGCGAGAAGGCAAGCAGAGCGAGGGCGGGCATGGCTGAGCGTGCGGTACCGTTCTACTGCCCATACTGCGGAGAAGAGGACCTGGAACCACACAGTGCGGTCGACGGCCAGTGGCATTGCCGGAGCTGCACCAGGAGTTTCCAGCTACGATTTGCGGGAATAGGGGCGTCGCTGTGACACTAGACGCTCAAAAGGAGGACACAGAGCAGATGCGCAGCCTCGCCGAACAAGCAGCCGAAGAGCTGGAAGGCGCCTCAGCGGAAGAGATCATCCGCTGGGCCGCGGACACGTTCGGTGACCGCGTTCTGTGTCACCTCGTCGATGACCGACGCCGTGATGGTTCACCTGGCATCATCGGTGAAGCCCGGTATCGACGTGGTGTTCCTCGACACCGGCTACCACTTCCCGGAGACGATCGGGACCAGGGACGCCGCGCAGGTGGTCTACCCGATCAACCTGATCAACGTCACACCGTCACGCACCGTGGCCGAACAGGACACGGAGCTCGGCCCGCGGCTGTACGGGCGCAACCCCGACCTGTGCTGCTACCTGCGCAAGGTCGAGCCGCTCGAGAAGTCGCTCAAGAACTACGACGCGTGGATCAGCGGGGTACGCCGCGCCGAAACGGCCAAGCGCAAGGACACCCGGGTCGTCGAGTGGGACCCGCGCCGCGAGATGGTGAAGGTGAACCCGATCGCCGCGTGGAGCGACGAGCAGGTCGAGGCCTTCATCGCCGACAACGGCGTGCTGGTCAACCCGCTCGTCGAGGACGGCTACCCATCGATTGGCTGCGCCACCTGCACGCTGCGGGTGTCCCCCGGAGCGGACCCGCGCAGCGGGCGCTGGGCCGGGACCGGCAAGACGGAATGTGGCATTCACGCATGATTTCGGGGGGCTCCGGGGGGTCGCTCCCCCGGGCTAGCGCTGTGCCACCGCTAGTGGCGGTGGCGCATGGCTCGGCCGACCCGCGTTCGGGTGCGACGGTGAGTGAACTGCTCGACCTGGTTCGCTCCCGGGCACCGGGGCTGGACGTGCGCGCCGCCTTTCTCACTCGCGCCGCGCCGTCGGTGTCCGCCGTACTCGGCGGGCTGTCCGGCCCGGTCGTGGTGCTGCCGCTGCTGCTGACCGCCGCCTACCACAGCAAGATCGACCTGCCCGGACAACTGCGAGGCAGGTCACGGGTGCTGTACGGACCAGTGCTCGGGCCGCACCCATTGCTGATTTCCGGATCAGAACGGCGGTTGGCGTCGGCTGGGAACTTCGACCGTTCATCCACCGGCGTGGTACTCGCCGCGGCGGGCTCGTCCGACCCCGCGGCCAACGCCACCATCCGGGGAATGGCCGCGACCTGGGCCGCGACCAGGGGCTGGCACTCGGTGGTCCCGGCGTACGCGTCAGCGTCGTCGCCGGGGGTGGCCGAGGTCACCCGGACGCTGCTGGAGACCCCGGGGGTCCGCCGCGTCGTCGTGTCGACCTACCTGCTCGCCCCCGGTGTGTTCGCCGACCAGATCCGCGCTGCCGCGTTCGCCGCGGGCGCGTGCGCGGTATCCCCCGCGCTCGGCGCGTTGCCGGAGATCGCGGACGTCATTCTTGAGCGTTACACGGCCGCAACTGGCGACATCTGTTTGCAGAGTGCCTGAATACACGCCCCGCTCGGCGGACATGAATACCCTTACCGGGTGAGCACTGAAGCCTGCCCGGGAAGGAGGTCACTTGCATAGCTGGCCGGGCGAACCGTATCCGCTCGGCGCGAGCTGGGACGGATGGGGCACGAACTTCGCGCTGTTCTCCGAGGTCGCGGAGCGAGTTGAACTGTGCCTGCTGGACGACGATGGCGCCGAGACCCGGGTAAATCTGACCGAGGTTGACGGATTCGTCTGGCACGCGTACCTGCCCGGCATCAGCCCGGGCCAGCGCTACGGGTACCGGGTGCACGGCCCCTATGAACCGTCGCAGGGTTTGCGCTGCGCACCCTCGAAACTACTGCTCGACCCGTACGGTAAGGCCATCGATGGCGAGGTCACCTGGGACGAGTCGCTGTTCGACTACTCCTGGTCGGACCCGAGGCGGCCGAATACCGACGACAGCGCCCCGTTCATGCCGAAGAACGTGGTGATCAACCCGTTCTTCGACTGGGGCAACGAAAGTTCGCCGCACGTCCCGTATCACGAGACGGTCATTTATGAGGCCCACGTCCGCGGCTTGACGCTGCGGCACCCCGAGGTGCCGTCTGAGCAACGCGGCACGTACGCGGGCCTCGCGCATCCCTCGGTCATCGAGCACCTGACGCGGCTCGGCGTCACCGCTGTCGAGCTGATGCCGGTGCACCAGTTCATCCCGGAGCAGGCGCTCATCTCCCGTGGCCTGACGAACTACTGGGGCTACAACACGATCGGCTTCCTCGCGCCGCACAACCGGTACTGCTCGGCCGGGCAGCGCGGCGAGCAGGTCGGCGAGTTCAAGGCGATGGTCAAGGCACTGCATGCGGCGGGCATCGAGGTGATTCTCGACGTGGTGTACAACCACACCGCCGAAGGCAACCACCGCGGTCCCACGCTGTCGCTGCGCGGCATCGACAACAGCGCGTACTACCGGCTGGATGACTCGGCTCCGTGGCGCTACGTCGACTACACCGGCTGCGGGAACAGCATGAACGTCCGGCATCCGCATTCGCTGCAGCTGCTGATGGACTCGCTGCGCTACTGGGTCATCGAGATGCACGTGGACGGGTTCCGGTTCGACCTGGCGTCCGCGCTGGCGCGCGAACTGCACGACGTGGACCGGCTGTCCACGTTCTTCGACCTGGTGCAGCAGGACCCGGTCGTGTCGCAGGTCAAGCTGATCGCGGAGCCGTGGGACGTCGGTGAGGGCGGGTACCAGGTGGGGAACTTCCCGCCGTTGTGGACGGAGTGGAACGGGAAGTACCGGGACACGGTGCGCGACTTCTGGCGCGGCGAGCCATCGACGTTGCCGGAGTTCGCCTCCCGGCTTACCGGGTCCTCCGACCTGTACGAGACCTCCGGGCGGCGCCCGGTCGCGTCCATCAACTTCGTCACCTGCCACGACGGGTTTCCGATGCGCGACCTGGTGTCCTACAACACCAAGCACAACGAGGCCAACGGGGAGGACAACCGGGACGGCAACGATGACAACCGGTCCTGGAACTGCGGCACGGAGGGTCCGTCGGAGGATCCCGCGGTCGAGACGCTGCGGGAGCGGCAGCAGCGAAACTTCCTGACCACGTTGTTCTTGTCCCAGGGCGTGCCGATGTTGCTGGCGGGTGACGAGATCTGCCGCACCCAGGGTGGCAACAACAACGCCTATTGCCAGGACAACGAGGTTTCCTGGGTCGACTGGACGCGCGCCACCGGCGAGCACGACCTGCTCACGTTCACGCAGGGGCTGGCCCGGCTGCGGCGCGAGCATCCGGTCTTCCGGCGTCGGCGGTTCTTCGTCGGGCAGCCGGGTTCGTCCGCCGACGGTCCCGGGGACCTCATCTGGCTCACCCCGACCGGCGAGGAGATGACCGGCGAGGACTGGGACGCGGGCTACGCCAAGTCGGTCGCGGTCTACCTGAACGGCGCGGCCATCGATGAGCCTGACCCGCGTGGCGATCCGGTGACCGACGACAGGTTCTTGCTGCTGTTCAACGCGGGTGGTGAGCCGGTCGTCTTCACGCTGCCCGACTCGCGGCTCGGCGCCTCCTGGGAGGTCGTCGTGGACACCACGTCGTCCGACGGGGTGACCGAGGCGCCGCCGCTGCCGCCGAAGAGTGAGCTCGAGCTCGTCGCGCACGCCGCGACGGTGCTGCGTTCCAAGGGGTGATCGTTGGTGCGGCAGGTGTTTCCGGTCGACGGTTCCGTCCTTGACGACGGTTCTTTGGCGTCGCTCTACGCTTTCCCCTCCGGGGAGGGCTGGGTGCGGGCCAACATGGTGGCCAGCGCCGACGGCGCGGCGGTCGTGTCCGGCAAGTCCGGCGGGCTGTCGTCCGACGGCGACCGGCGGTTGTTCGCCGTGCTGCGCGGCCTCGCCGACGTGATCCTGGCGGGGGCGGGCACGGTGCGGGCCGAGGGCTACCAGCCGGTGCAGCGGCGGGAGGTCTGGTCCTCGCTGCGTTCGGGGCGGCCTTCGGTTCCGGCTATCGCCGTGGTTTCCGGGCGGCTGGAGCTCGATCCGTCCTCCGCGCTGTTCACTTCGGCGCCGGCTGACGCGCGGACGATCGTGATCACTTGTGCCGCGTCGCCGCCGGATGTCCGTGCGGCGCTCTCCTTGGTCGCCGATGTCATCGTCGCCGGGGATACGACGGTGGACCTGAAGGCGGCTCTTGAGTCGCTGGCTTCCCGGGGACTGACCCGGGTCTCCTGCGAGGGAGGTCCCCATCTGCTGGGCGACCTGGGCGCGGCTGGCGTGCTCGACGAGCTGTGCCTGACGGTCAGCCCGCTGCTGGCCGGGCCAGGTTCCGCTCGCGTCATGTCCGGTGACCCATGGCAGTCCGATCCGCATCGGATGCGGCTGGCCCATGTCCTGGAAGAGGACGGGTTCCTGTTCACTCGTTACGTTCGGGCGTAGTTCCCTTTGGTCCCGGCCGCCCCGGGTTGCTCCCGGCCGTTATGTGGCGTCGGGCCGCACGCCGGTCACAGTGGAAACCGGCCGTCGCGTGGCGACGGTAAGTTACCACTGTGATCAGACTGGCCTTGGGAGCAGACCGCGGTCGTAGCCGACCGCGACAGCGGCCGCCCGGTCGCTGACGCCCAGCTTGGCGTAGAGATGCAGCAGGTGAGTCTTCACCGTCGCCTCGCTGATGTACAGCCTGGCCGCGGCCTCGCGGTTGGAGCAGCCACGGGCAATGAGCGCGAGGACCTCGAGTTCCCGGTCGCTGAGCGGTTCGCGGGCTGGCCCGCGCATCTGACCCAGCAGACGGGTAGCCACCAAAGGAGCCAGCACCGATTCGCCGCTGGCCGCCGCCCTGGCCCCGCGCAGCAGTTCCCCGGCGGGCGCGTCTTTCAGCAGGTAGCCGATGGCACCGGCCTCGATCGCCGATAGCACGTCGCCGTCGGTGTCATAGGTGGTGAGCACCAGGATCCTGGCTTGGACACCTCGGTTGCGTAGTTCCCTGATGGCCGCGACTCCGTCCAGGACGGGCATCCGCAGGTCCATCAGCACCACATCCGGGTCCAGCACCGCCGCGCGGTCCACCGCCTCGCGTCCGTCGCTGGCCTCCGCGACCACGTCGAAGTCGCCCGCGGCCTCGAACATGCCGCGCAGCCCGTCCCTGACCACCGGGTGGTCGTCGGCGATCAGCAGCCGGATCATGCCGGCACCCGCGCGGACACCGCGGTGCCGCTGCCCGGCTCGGTCTCGATCGCCAGCTCCCCCGCCAGCTCGCCGACCCGGTCCCGCATCGCGGTCAGGCCGAATCCGCCGTCGGCTTTTTGGGTTTCGGGCCGCTCGAAGCCGTGGCCGTCGTCGCGGATGTCCAGGGTCACTTCGTTTTCCATGAAGGACAGCGTCACCCAGGCGTGTTCCGCACCGGCGTGCTTGGCCACGTTGGACAGTGCCTCCTGCGTTACGCGCAGCAACGTCACGGCCACGTCAGGACGCAGCACGCGGGTGGTCCCGGTCGTGGTGACCTCGGCGGCGACGCCGCTGTCGGCGGACCAGCGCGCCGCCACGTCAGCCACCGCCTTGGGCAGCTCCGCGTCCGCGTCGGCGAGCGCCAGTGGCCGCATCGCGCGCACCGAGCGGCGTGCCTCGGCCAGGGCTTCTCTGGCCAGTCGTTCCGCTATCTGGACGCGGCGAGCGGCCCCGTCTTCCGCCGCGGCTCCGGCAGGGGCTCCGGCAGGGGCTCCGGCCGCGGCGGAGAGCTGGGTGATGATCCCGGCTAGCGACTGCGCGATCGTGTCGTGGATCTCACGGGCCATCCGCTGGCGCTCGGCCAGGACCCCGGATTCCTTGGCCTGTTCGATCAGCCTGGCGTGCAGTTCGGCGTTCTCGGCCAGGGTGCGCTCCAGTCGGTAGTTGGTCTCGGCGAGTTCGGCGATCATGCCTTTGCGCGCCTGGTTCTGCTGCTCGGACCGGTTTCCGAGGTGCGCGAACAGGCCGACCATGACCACGTTAACGACGGTGAGCACGGCGTACGTTCCGATGGTGCCGGGCGTCGGTTTATGGAATCCCCCGGACTCCGCCACGCCCATCAACAGGGCCATCGCGGCGATCCCCACGTACTGCCACCGGCCCGCCAGGTACTGGAACGCGTAGACGAACCCGATCCAGGTGAAGAACGCGTACCAGGGAGACCTCGCGACGAGCGCCGCGGCGAACCCGACCAGGCCGGTGAAGTAGATGCCCATCAGGACCGGCCGCCCGGTCCAGCCGGGATGAAGGCTGACCCACCAGGTGAGCCACCCCGCGGCCGCGGCGGCGATACCCACGGTGATTAGCAGGCTGGACAGCGGCGGGGACTGGGTGAGCGCGTACAGGATCAACGGCAACGTGACCAGCGGATACGGCACATATCGGACGATCGCCTCGTACCGGTGCTCCAGCGACTCCAGGCCGCTATCCGGCATGCGGAACGTCACGACGACTCCCAGCGGAAGAACAGGGCCGCCCCCGTTGCGGCGACCACGGCGTATATCGCCATTATGACCAGGTACTCCGTCCTGGGCTCATACCCCATCCAGCTGTCCCTGATCGCGTGCAGGGCCGAACCGAGCGGCGTGAGGTTCCCGGCTCGCTGCAGAGCGGGCGACATCTGGTCCGTCGGGAAGTACACCCCGGCAAGGAACATGTTCGGGAAAAACAGGACGAACCCGATTCCCGCCGACGCCCGGGCGGACGGCGCCACCGCCGCCACCAGCATCCCGAGGGCGAACAGCGCCGCCATGCCGAGGAGCAGCGACAGCGCGAACCAGCCGGGCTCACGGGGCAGCGGCACGTGATACGCCACCCGGGCCACCGCGGCCACGACCGCCACCGACACGACCGCGGACGCGGCGTAGACGGCGAGCTTGGCGGCCAGCACCGTCAGCGGGCTGACCGGTGTGGCCGCGAACCGTCGCAGGATGCCCCGTTCCCGGTACTGCCCCACCGCCATGGGCACTCCGTTCAGGCAGAGCGTGGCGAGCACGATCGCGATGCTGACCGAGGCGATGTACTCGGTGCCGATCTGCCCGGACAGGCTCTTGCTCGGCGTGCCGAAACCTGGAATCTGCCCGAAACCGACGACCAGCGTGATCGGCAGCGCGAATACCGCGAGCATGGCGATCTTCTCGCGAAGGAACAGCTTGGTCTCTACCAGGGCGAAGCTGGCGAAGCCTTCCATGATCATGCCTCCAGTGACCGGCCGGTGAGGGCCACGTACGCGTTGTCCAGTGAGCGTCCCTCGATGCGCAGGTCCGCCGGGATGATCCGCTGCCGTACCAGCTCGGCGGTGACGTCGGCGGCGAAGTCCTTGCGGCCGGTGATGGTGACCCGTTCCCCGGCCCTGGCCAGCTCTGTAACCCCGGGGAGCTGACGCAGCGCCTGTTCGTCGATGAGCCCGGGTCCGGTCACCCGGAACCGGACCGTGTACTCGATGGGGGCCCGGTCGACGAGCCCGGCCGGTGTGTCCAGCGCTACGATCCGCCCCTGTTCAAGGATCGCGACGCGGTCACACAGCTCCTCCACCTCGTCCATGAAGTGGCTGACCAGGACGACCGTGACACCGTGGTCGCGGATGTCCCTGATCAGGTCCCAGGTAGCCCGGCGCGCGCCCGGGTCGAGCCCGGAGGTGAGCTCGTCGAGGAACACCACCTCCGGGCCGCCGACGAGGGCCAGCGCGATGAATAGCCGCTGCTTCTGGCCGCCGGAGAGCCCCGAGTAGCCGGCGTCCTGCTTGGCGGCCAGGCCCCAGGTCGTTACGAGCTGGCGCCAGTCCGCGGGATGCGGGTAGAGCGACGCGTAGAGCCGCAGCGCCTCGCTGACCTTGATCCGGTCGGGAAGCTGGCTCTCCTGGAGTTGCACCCCGATCCGCTGATGCAGCCGCCTGCGGTCATGGGCCGGGTCGAATCCGAGGACCCGGACGGTCCCGCCGTCGCGGCTTCGTAGTCCTTCCAAGCACTCGACCGCGGTGGTCTTGCCTGCCCCGTTTGGCCCCAGGAGGCCGAAGATCTCGCCCTGGTGCACCTGGAAGCTGACCCCGTCCACGGCCGTGTGATTCTTGTACTTCTTGGTGAGCCCCGCCACCTCGATAACAGCCATGTACCGAGCATCGGTCCTGGCGGGCCGCTGCCGGATCGCCTAGGCAGCTGGAACGGGGTCAGCCGATCGGTTGATTCTGCCCGGCAGTTGAAGTTTTGAGTTCCTGGGGCCCTGGCGCCAGGAACTCAAAACTTTCGCCGCCCGATCAGGGGGTGAGGACGATCTTGCCGATGGTGAGGCGGTTGTCGAAACGCTCGTGGGCGACGGCGGCGTCCTCCAGCGGCAGCACGGTGTCGATCTGCGGCTTGAGCACGCCGTCGACCGCCATCCGCATCACCTGTGTCCGCGCCCGCAGCACCTGGTCCATCCAGGCACCGCCGCCTCCGCAGCCAACCAGCGTGAGGCCGCGGAACAGCAGGTCTACCGGCGAGACCTCCGGCGCTCCGCGCAGCAGCCCGTAGAGCAGGATGCGGCCGGTACCCGGAGTCAGCGCGTCGAGCAGCGAGCTCGGTGTGTCGCCGCCAAGCGATTCGAAGACGACGTCGACACCGGCGAGGCCCTTTTCCCACTCCGCCGCCGTGTGGTCGAGAACCTCATCCGCACCGAGCTTCTTCGCGTGGTCTCGTTTGGCCTGGGTGCCCGCGGTGCCGATCACCCGCGCGGCCCCTTGGCGGCGAGCCAGTTGCGTCAGGTACCCGCCGACTCCCCCGGCCGCGACCTCCACCAGGACGGTCTCCTTCCCGGTCAGGTTCGCCGCCCTGAGCAGGCATAGGGCGACCGCTCCGTGACCGGCGATCACGACGGCGTCGGCCGATGACAGACCGTCCGGTATGACCGTGGCGTTAGCGGCCGGCACGGCCACGTACTCGGCGTAGCAGCCGAGCCCCGGGTTCAGCACCACGACCCGGCGGCCTAGCAGGTCTCCATCCACGCCGTCGCCTAGCTCCGCGACGGTTCCCGCCGCCTCGAAGCCCAGCGTCGCTGGCAGCTCAAGCGGTACCGGGATGGCACCGGAACGCACCGCCGCCTCGGCGTAACTCACCCCGATGGCCTCGGTCTTGACGAGGATCTGGCCGGATCCCGGCGCTGGCACCGGCAGTTCCTCCAAGCTCAGATTTTCAGGGCCTCCCACTGCCCGCAGCACTATCGCACGCATCTCCTGATGCTCCTATCTGGCATAATTGAACCGACAGTCCAGTTATATGAACCATCGGTTCAGTTAGTCAAGACCTTTCCAGGAGCGGTTGAACATGGCCGAGCGGGCCGACGCCGCGCGCAACCGGCGCGCGATCATGGCGGCGACCGAGGACCTGCTGTCGCGGTACGAGCCGTCTCAGGTGTCCATCGAGCGGATCGCCGCCGCGGCCGGGGTGGGCAAGGCTACGGTCTTCCACCGGTTCGGCAGCCGGGTCGAGCTGATGCAGACGCTGATGTACGAGCGCGCGCAGGCACTGCGCGCGGCGGTGCTCGAAGGGCCGCCGCCGCTGGGTCCAGGCGCGCCCGCGGTGGACCGGCTGCTCGCGTTCGTCGACGCCCTGGTCGAGCTGGCATCTGGCACCGTCGGGCTGCTCACCGCGGCCGAACAGGCGGCGCTGGCCAGCGGAAGTCCGCGGCGGGAGAACCCGGTCCACGTATTTTGGTACAGCCACGTCGAGTCACTGCTCACGTCGGCGCAACCGGACCTCGACGCCGAGCTGCAGACACAGGTCATTCTGAGCACGCTGCACGAGCAGCCGTTTGTCCAGCTGCTCCGCGACGGCGAGTCGCAGCGAGTGGCCGCCGCGCTGCGCCAGCTCGTCACCGCGCTGGTGGCCAGGTGAATAATGGCTGGCCCGCGTGCCGAGTCCCGCCGACCCCGGCTAGCCTGGCCCCATGCCAGTGCACAAGCAGGTCGATGAAGACGAATCTACTGCCGAGCTAGATATCAACCCGGTCTATTTCCGGGAGAAGAGCTGCGAGATCCCTCGCTACCAGCTTCCTGAGCATGGGGTGCTCCCCCGGACCGCGCTGCAGGTGGTGCGGGACGAGCTGATCCTGGACGGCAACGCGCGGCTCAACCTGGCGACGTTCGTCACCACCTGGATGGAGCCCGAGGCCGAGATACTCTTCGCCGAGTGCTCGTCGAAGAACATGATCGACAAGGACGAATACCCGCAAACCGCCGAGCTCGAGAAGCGATGCACCAACATCATCGGTTCGCTCTGGCACGCCCCGCCCGGTAACGCGACCGGATGCTCCACCACCGGGTCCAGCGAAGCGGCCATGCTGGGCGGGATGGCGCTGCTGTGGCGCTGGCGCGCTGCCCGGCGCGCCAAGGGACTCGACACCACGCGACCGAACATGGTGATGGGGTCGAACGTTCAGGTGTGCTGGGAGAAATTCTGCCGGTACTGGGATGTGGAGCCGAAGTACGTGCCCATGGAGAAAGGCCGACTGCACCTGCGAGGCGCGCAGGCGGCCGCCGCCTGCGACGAGAACACCATCGGCGTCGTCGCGATCCTGGGCTCCACCATGGATGGCAGCTATGAGCCGGTCGCCGAGATCGCCGCCGATCTCGACAAGCTGCAGAGCGACGGCGGGCCCGACGTGCCGATCCACGTCGACGCCGCCTCGGGAGGCTTCATCGCCCCGTTCCTGCAGCCCGACCTTGAGTGGGACTTCCGGGTGCCCCGGGTGTCCTCGATCAACACCTCAGGACACAAGTACGGACTGGTCTACCCCGGGGTCGGCTGGGTGCTGTGGCGCGACGAGGCGTTGCTGCCCGAGGACCTCGTGTTCAAGGTGAACTACCTCGGCGGCGAGATGCCGACGTTCGCGCTGAACTTCTCCCGGCCGGGCGCCCAGGTCGCGGCGCAGTACTACAACTTCCTGCGGCTGGGGTTCGAAGGCTTCCGGCACGTGCAGCAGACCTCTCAGGACATCGCCAAGTACCTGTCCTCGGAGATCGCGAAGATGGGGCCGTTCGAACTGCTCACCGACGGCAGCGACCTGCCGGTTTTCGCGTTCAAGCTGCACGACGACATCACCGGGTACTCGGTGTTCGACCTCTCCGAGCGGCTGCGGATGCGCGGCTGGCAGGTACCCGCCTACACCTTCCCCGCCGATCTTCAGGACATGGCGGTGATGCGGATCGTGGTGCGCAACGGGTTCTCCATGGACCTGGCGGGCCTGCTGCTCGACGACTTCCGGCTGCACGTCAGCATCCTCGAGGCCCGGCCGCAGATCCAGCCGCCGCCGGAGATCCAGCACAAGCGCGAGTCGTTCCGCCACTGACGGCTGCCTTTGCTGGTTGGTGTGGCACAGCCCCTATAAGAGTGCGGGTAGTGCAGCACCGACCAGCAAAAGCCCGCGAGCGCGCGCACCGACATTCTGGAGTTGCTGAGAAGGCTGGGGTGTACGAGGACAGTCAGGCGCATGCGAGATGCTTGGCTCATGGACGGTGATGTCACGCCTGGCCTGCGCGCGCACTTGGAGACCCAGTACGGGATCACGGTTGGCGCGATGACCGCGCTTGACCTAGGCGTATGGCGGGTCGGGCGCGCGGACGGGCCGGATTGGGTGGCGCGCTGGTTCCCGGCCCGCAGACCCGCGGAAGCGGTGGCGGGCGACGCCGCGATTCTGCGCTTCCTGGCGGCACGCGGCTTCCCGGCCGAGCGGTGTGCGACGGATGAGCCGGTCTCCGCCCTCGACGGCCACTCGGTCCTGGTCACCGAGTGGGCCGACCCGGTTCCCCGGGAAGAGCGGCGGGACGCGATCCGCGCGGCGGGTGGCATCCGCCACTTCGGCGGCCTGCTCGGTCGCCTGCACACGCTGGACACTACGCCGACGGTCACCCGGCCAGGCG
Source organism: uncultured Actinomycetota bacterium (assembly GCA_963743085.1). Lineage (GTDB taxonomy): Bacteria > Actinomycetota > Actinomycetes > Streptosporangiales > Streptosporangiaceae > JBEKHI01. Next base: position 152,131 of record CAVUOU010000051.1, on the reverse strand, counting down.
GTGCCTGGCACCACCTTGCCGACGGGCTGCCGTTGGCGGAGATCGCGGCGGCTAGCCAGATGCTCGCCGAGGCCGCGCCCCGCATTCCCGACGCCGAGCGTACGGCGTTCGACGCGCTCCGGGCGGAGGTCGCCGCGCTGGACGCGGCGGACGGACTTCCCGAGGGGCTCATCCACCCGGACTTCGTGCTGGCGAACGTTGTCGCGACGCCGGACGGGATGGTCCTGGTCGACTGGGCAGGCGCCGGCCGCGGGCCGCGCCTGTGGCCGCTGGCTTTCCTGCTCTACGCGGAGGCCGCGAAGGAGCCGCGCCGGGCGGGTGCGGTGCTGCTTGGCTACCGCGAGCACGTCACGCTGGAGCCGGAGGAACTCGACCGTCTGGGGGCGGTCGCGCGGGCTCGTCCGCTCATCCTCAGCGCCTGGTCGGTCTGTATGGGACGGACAGCGCCGACGAAGGCCATGGCCGCCGCGGCGGAGACCAAGACCCTGACCGAGATGATCGCGGCTCGAGTCCGCGCCGCTCAAGGGGCTCGGGACGCGTCGTTATGGCCCCATGGATGGGCCATCGCTGGTGCTATGACCCCAGCGATGGGTCATCGGTGGCCCTCTCGGAGGGCGCGCGAGCGGCTCGGGCCGCGGCTCGCCACCGTACCAAGGCCCCAGGCCGCCTAGCTCAGGTTGTGGTGGCGGGCGTAGGTGATGGCGGCGGCGCGGTCGGCAGAACAAGTTTTGGCGAAGATCCTGCTGATGTGGCTCTTGATGGTGTGCGAGCTGAGGAACAGCTCGGCTGCTATCTCTGGATTGGTCATGCCGCGGGCGATCATGGCGAGTATCTCGGCTTCGCGCTGGGTGAGGCCGTCGGGCAGGTCGCGCTTGGATTCACGGGACGGATTCGTGGTCGCCGCGAGCAGGGTGGCCTGGACGCCGGGGTCGAGGACGGCCAAGCCGCTGACGGCGCCGCGGAGTGCGGCGGCGATCTCGGCCCGGCGGGCGTCCTTGGTGAGGTAGCTGCGGGCGCCTGCCCGCAACGCGGCCAGCACCGAGTGGTCGTCGTCGTAGGTGGTGAGCACGACGATGGCGACGTCCGGATGACGTTCGGCCAGCACCCGGGTGGCCTCGATGCCGTCGATCACCGGCATGTGCAGGTCGAGCAGGATGGCCTCGGGACGGGTCCGCTCGACGACTCGCAGCGCCTGCTCGCCATCGGCGGCCGAGCCGACCACGTCGATGTCGGGCAGCAGGTCGAGCATGGCGACCAGCCCTTCACGAACGCTGGCCTGGTCGTCGGCCACGACGATCCGCAGCGGAGCATCGGTCACCGCGGGACCGTCGCTTCGACCACCCAGTCGCCGCCCCGGCGGCCAGCGTTCAGCGTGCCGCGCAGCAACAGCAGCCGCTCTCGCAGCCCGGCTAGCCCGTAGCCCCCGTCCACGGTGGTGAAGGACGGCTCCGTGTCGTTGGTCAGTGGGTTGGTCACCACCAGGCTGGTGCCGTCTCCGGCGTAGTCGAGCCGCATCGCGACTGGTTGGCGGGGCGCGTGTTTGGCCGTGTTGACCAGGGCTTCCTGCGCGGTCCTGGTGATGGCCAGCCCGGCGTCCGGCGGCAGGGCGCATGGTTCGCCGGTGACCTCGAAGGTCACCGGCGAACCGTGCCTGAGCTGATGGGAGGCGGTCAGCTCGGCGAGCCCATCCGGCAGCGCCAGCGTTTCGCCGCGCAGCGCGTGCACGGCCTGACGGGTATCGCTGAGCCCGCTGGTCGCCATCCGATGTGCCTGATCGAGCAGCTTGACGGCGCGCGGCACGTCGTCGGAGTCGGTGAGGACCGCCTGGATCAGCTCGATCTGCAGGCCGAGCGCGCCCAGCGAGTGCGCCAGGACGTCGTGAATCTCACGGGCGATCCTGGCCCGCTCTTCCAGCGTCGCCACCTGGGCCTGCTCCTCGCGGAGCTGTTCTGACTTGGCGAGTAGCTGCGCCGAGCGCTCGGCGTCGACGCGGTGCACCCGGATGTTGTTGCCGAGAATCATGCCCGCCGGGAGCAGCAGGGCCGGGTACCCGATCGTCATCCAGACGCCCGCGTGATCCACGAGCCCGACGGAGGCCGACCCGGCGGCACCGAGCGCCGGGACGATCCAGGCTCGGGCCGGGGCGATCCACCGGCCAGCCGACAGTGCCGCCACGAAGCCAAACAAGATCAGTGAGCCACCCAACGGCGTCGCGTAGGCGGCGCCGCAGGCTAGCGAGATGACCGCGAGACCGTAGGGCAGCAGAGCATCGAACCGCTTGACCCGCCCCGGCGAGTTTTCCGCGATCGTCCACGGGACAACCAAGGCGACGGTGCTGGCGAAGGCGGCGATCTCGAGTGCCCCGTACCCGGCACCCGGCCAGCGGGCGCTGAACATGAACCACCCGACGAGGGCCACGATCAGGACCCGCGTCACACCGTTCACTACCTGCGGCATGTCTTCATTATCGGCTGGCGGCGCGGGTGCGGAGGCGGGCCGGTGGTATGAAATCCGCGGCCCCATCTCATGCCTGTTCTCATACCGGACTTCACCTCGGCGGTCCGATGCCACAGACGGGCCTGGACATGGAGGCTGGGCCCCATGTCACACTCATCCGACCGCCTCGCGACCTGGCTGCGCAGGCTCCGCTGGCCCGTCGTCATCGCCTGGATACTCCTCGTAGTGGCGCTCAACGGGCAGGCGAACGGCCTGTCCGCCGTGGAGAACAACGGGGCTTCCGCCGCCCTGCCGTCGTCGGCGCAGTCGACCCGCGTCGCCGAGCTGCAGCAGGACGCGGCCGGCCGCACCGACGTGGACCAGGCGGTCGTCGTCTTCGCCCGCTCGGGCGAGAGCCGGCCTGACCGGCGCCGACCTGGCCGCGGCGGCCGCGGCGCGTTCCGCCGTCGCCCGGCTGGGGGGCCGGATCGACGCGCCGGGCCCGCTGCGACGCTCCGCCGACGGGCAGGCGGCCGAGTTCACCGCGAACGTCACCACCCAGTCCTCCAGCGAGGCCACCCAAGACGCCAGCGCGGTGCAGGCGATCACCCGGGTCGTCAACGCGGCCGTGGGCCACGACGGGCCGCAGGCCGACGTGACCGGCTCCGCGGCGGAGACCGCGGACACCGGCGTGGTGAACGACACCACGCTGCTGCTGCGCGCGCTGCTGATCGTCGCGATCATCCTGATGCTGGTGTACCGGAGCCCGGTGCTGTGGCTGCTGCCGCTGCTCGGCGCGGTGGGGGCACGCCAGCTTGCCCAGGCGGCGACGCACGGCCTCGCCAGCGCCGGGCTGACCGTCAGCACGCTATCGGCGGCGATCCTCACCGGGCTGGTCATCGGTGCCGGTACCGACTACGCGCTGCTGCTGATCCACCGATACCGGCAAGAACTCGGGCGCCGCGCCAGGACCGAGGACGCGATGGCCGCCGCGCTGCGCCGGACCCTGCCCACCCTCGTCGCCTCGGCCGCTACCGTCACGATCGCGATGCTGTGCCTGCTGACGGCTCGATCCGCCTCGTTGCATGGACTCGGCCCGGTCGGGGCGGTCGCGATCTTGTCCGCGCTGCTAGCCGAGATCACGTTCCTGCCCGCGATCTTGCTCATCCTCGGCCGGGCGGTGTTCTGGCCGCGCATTCCCAGGGACGGTCTGGAGGGCCGGGAGGACTCGCGTGTCTGGTCGGCCGTTGGCCGCGGGGTGGCCCGGCGGCCGGCCTGGGTCACCGCCGTATCGATCGTGCTGCTCGGCGCCGCGTGCGCCGGGCTGGCCAGCGTGTACACCAACGGCAGCATGGTGTCGGACGTCAAGGGAAATGGGCCCGCGGTCGTCGGCAATCAGCTGCTCACCGAGCACTTCCCGGCCGGTAACACTGACCCGCTTACCGTGCTAGCGCGGGCCTCGGTGGTGCGCGCGGCGGCCTCAACGGCGCTGCACACGCCGGGCGTCGCCTCGGTATCACCCTCAACACCGGTCGGCGGCTACGACGCGCTGAGCGTCGTGCTGACGGCGGCGCCGTACAGCGGTCAGGCCGGCACGGTGATCACCGACCTGCGCGGCAGACTCGGACCCGACGTGCTGGTGGGCGGCGACCCGGCCATCCAGTACGACATCACGCAGGCGGCCAACCGCGATGACCTGGTGGTGATCCCGCTGGTGCTCATCGTGATCTTCCTCATCATCGCGCTGCTGCTGCGAGCCATCGTCGCCCCGCTGGTGCTCGTCGCGGCCACCGCGCTGAGCTTCGGCGCGTCGTTCGGGCTAGCCAGCTTGCTGTGGCGCTACGGGCTCGGCTACCAGGGTGTCGAGGCGCAGCTGCCGTTGTTCATCTTCGTTTTCCTGGTCGCCCTCGGCGTCGACTACAACATCTTCCTCAGCGCCAGGATCCGGGAGGAGGCCGGGCTGCTCGGGCTGCGCGAGGGCGTGCTCCGCGGGCTCGGCGTAACCGGAGGGGTGATCACCGCCGCCGGGCTGATCATGGCCGGCTGCTTCGCCGCCCTCACCCTGCTGCCGACCGTCCAGGTCACCGAGGTCGCCAGTGCCATCGTGATCGGCGTTCTGGTGGACACGCTGCTGGTGCGCACCGTGCTTGTCCCCGCCAGCCTGCTGGCCATCGGGGACCGGATCTGGTGGCCCGGCCGCCGGGTCGAGGCCAGTCACGTTCAGCCCACGCTGAAGCTCCCCCGCAGCGGCAGGCCCGGCAGCGCCGACGAGTCACCGACGTAGACCTGGTAGCTGCCCGGGGCGTCCGTCCAGCCGTTGTCCCAGTAAGCGAGCTGGCTACTGGTCAGCGTGAATCGCACCGTCGCGGCCTGACCAGGCGCCAGATAGACGCGCTGGAACGCCTTGAGCTGGCGGGGCGGCTCCCCCGCGCTCGATGGGTCACCGACGTAGAGCTGGACCGTGTCGGCGCCCGCCCGGCGGCCGGTGTTGGTGACCTGGGCGGTGACCGTGGTCCCGTGCACCGTCAGGTGGCTGAACCCGAACCCGGTGTAGGAGAGCCCGTAGCCGAACGGGAACAACGGGGTGATGTTCTCGGCGTCGTCATAGCGGTAGCCGACGTCGAGCCCCTCGCTGTAGACGGCGACCCCGGCCACGCCCGGGTACTGCTGCGGCGTGTTCGCCGGGACGTCGGTCTCGGACGCCGGGAACGTGATCGGCAGCTTCCCTGACGGGTTCACCTGGCCAAACAGCACCGGCGCGATCGCGTCGCCGTCCTCCTCCCCCGGATACCAGGCCTCGACGACGCCCCGCACCTGGCTGAGCCAGGGCATCAGGACCGGGCCTCCGGTATTGAGCACGACGATCGTCCTGGGGTTGGCCGCGGCGACGGCCTCGATGAGCTGGTCCTGGAAGCCGGGCAGTTCGAGGTTCGGCCGGTCGACCCCCTCGGTTTCCTCATCGCCGGCGAACACGACGGCCACGGCCGACTTCTTCGCCGCCGCGACGGCCTGGTCGATGAGCGGGTTATCCGCTCCGGCGGGGAGCTGCCAGCCCAGTTCGATGGGCTCCATGTTGCTGCCGGCCCAGTCGACCTCGATCTGATACGGCGTGCCGGCGGTGAGCTGGACGGTAGCGGTGTCGGTGGCGGCGGGGAAGCTACCGCCGTCGCTGATCAGCTTGCTGCCGTTCAGGTAGAGCGAGCTCCCGTCGTCCGAGGTCAGGCTGAGCGTGTAGGTTCCCGTCGTCCGCGGGGTGAGCGCGCCGGTCCAGCGCACCGAGTACGTGCTGCCGCTGTCCACGCCTGTCGGCGGCATGGCGTTCTGGTCGATGAACGGGCTCGTCGTGGTGACCGCTGGGGTGCCAGCGAAGTCGGAATTGTTGAAGTACTGGACCTCCAGGCCATGGCCGGTCCCGCTCGGCGGGGTCAGCGCGTACGACGGGATGGCGTCACCCGTTCCCTCGTCCGCGAGGAGGTTGACCTGCGGGTCCACCGCGGCGTTCACGGTGATGCCCCGCGCCCTGATCGCCTGCAGCGGGGAAACCGTGTACAGCGGGGCGACCTTCGCGCTGCCGTCGCCGCCAGCCGACGCGACGCCCGCCTCCGGGCCGATCACCGCGATGGACTTCACGTTCTGCAGCGGCAGGATGTTGCCGTCGTTCTTGAGCAGCACCGTGCCGTCTTCGGCGAGCTGGCGGGCGGTAGTGCCGTCTTTTCTGGCATTGATCGCGTGCTGGGTCGGAGCGGGACGGTCGAACAGGCCGAGGGCGAACATGGAACGCAGGATCCGCTGCACCATATCGTTTAGGGTCGCCGTGCTCACCTGCCCGTTCTCGACGGCGGTTTCCAGCGCCGCGCCGAAGTAGTCAGCGCTCGGCAGTTCGAGGTCGGTCCCCGCGTCGGCGGCGGCCACGGTGCTGTGGATCGCGCTGAAGTCGGAGACCACGAAGCCCTTGAAGCCCCATTCGTTCTCAAGCTCGCCGAGCAGAGCCGGGCTGTCACAGGAGTACTCGCCGTTGACCTGGTTCAACGCGCACATGATCGAGCCGGCACCCGCCTTGACCGCGGCCTCAAAAGCCGGGAAGTAGATCTCCTCCAGGGTGCGCTGCGAGATCAGCTCGTCAATCGTGGCCCGGTTGGTCTCCTGATTGTTGGCGTCGAAGTGCTTGGCGGTCGCGATGACCCCCTTCGACTGGATGCCCTCGATGTCGCCCGCCGCGACCTGGCCATCCAGGTACGGGTCCTCGCCGTATGCCTCAAACGTCCGGCCATTTTCCGGTACCCGTGCGATGTTGATATCCGGACCCTCGATATCGTTGCGTCCCTGATCGAGCGCCTCGGTTCCCTCGACGGCGCCGTACCGTTTCGCGTCGGCTTGATCCCAGGTGGCGGCCAGCGAGATCGGCGCCGGCAGCGCGGTGGCCGGTACCTGCGCGGGCCCGTTCGTGCTGATCCCGGCCGATCCGTTGGTCAGCAGCAGCGCCGGGATGCACAGCGACGGGATCGCCGGCACCTCACGGCTCTCGGTGGTGGTCGATACCGAGGCCGTCTCCTGCGCCTCCTGGGCCAGCGTCATGTGCGAAACCAGCAGGCTAGCGCGCTGGTCCGGTGACAGCTTGGTGTTCATCCAGGCAGCCGGCTGCCCGTTACAGGTGGCGGTCGATCCGGCCGCCGCCGCTGTCACGGACCGCGGCGCGATCAGCATGGCCGCGCTGAGCCCGGCGACGCTGAGCAGCGCGATGCTGATCGTCCGGCCGGCTCTGCGTAGACGTCTGCGGGATGCCTTCGCCATGACAGTTCTCCTTCGGCGACGCTGCCGTCGACTCGAACTAAAAAGGTTCCTTATAGAACCAAACACCGGATGATCGAGTCGTCAAGGTATGCCGCTAGCGACCCAATCGGGCCAGGCCGAGTGGTGCGATACCTCAGCTGAGGCACCTGTGATCTATGTGAATGGCCGCCATTCTGGTGGGTGCTGCAGGATCAGGGTTTCCCGGCGCTGGTCATCCAGCCTGACGTCTCGCCAGCGCCGGATAACCCCGGCCAGCGTGACCTCCAGCAGCGAGTCAGGATGATGGTAACTAGCCGTCTCCCCGCGATAGCTGGTTTCCACCATCTTGCCGGCAGGCCAGTCCGGGCCGTCGGGCGGCCCGGCAGGCCAGGACATATCGGGCAAGCTGCCGACCGGTCGCCGCGAGATTCCCGAAGGTTAAACGGCAAGGCCTGACGTGCTAGGAGTCCGCTGTCTCCGGGAGGCGCGCCATGTCACCGGTGGCTCGCGTGCTGCGGGAGGCGCCGCTGAGCGTCCAGCGTTCTCCCGGCCGGGGCGCCTGGGGCTGTTGCGGTGCAGGGTGCAGCTGAGGCTGATGCTGTCAGCTCGGGGGGGCCGGCGACCGCTAGCGATGGCCCATCGATAGCGCGATAGCACCACCGATGGGCCATCGCTAGCAGCCGACACCGCGAACCGGGTTCGCACCACTGCCCGGCATGACGGCTTTTGCCTGGTATGCGCTTCGCGGATCCGGCACTCACGTTCGGCACCACACCGAAACCACAACTAAATCGCCGACGCGTCCAAGACTGCGGGTGGTGCAGCACCTACGATGAAAACGCCCGCACGGCGCCGCCCGCACGGCACGGCGCGGCTGAACGAGACGGCTGAGCGAACCGGTCGCGTTCACGCGGCGCCGAGGTAGGCGAGGACGGCGCGGACGCGGCGGTTGGTGTCGTCGTCGGCGATGATGCCGAGCTTGGCGAAGATCGTCGTCGTGTATTTGCTGATCGCGCCCTCGCTCAGGAAGAGCTGTCCCGCGATCGCCGCGTTGGACAAGCCCTCGGCCATCAGCGCGAGCACCGAACGCTCCCGCTCGGTGAGCACGGACAGCGGATCGGCCGTCGCGGGCCGGCCAAGCAATTTCGCGACGACCCCGGGGTCAAGGGCAGTGCCGCCGCCGGCCACGCGGGTCAGCGCGTCCATGAACTGATCGGCGTCCAGCACCCGGTCCTTGAGCTGGTACCCGATACCGCCCTGCCCGTCGGCGAGCAGTTCGCGCGCGTAGAGCTGCTCCACGTGCTGGGACAGGATCAGCACCGGCAGTCCGGGGACCTGCTGGCGCGCGGCGAGGGCGGCCCGCAATCCCTCATCGGACAACGACGGTGGCAACCGCACATCGACGATGGCGACATCCGGCCGCGTGCCCAGCAACGCGGCGAGCGTCTCCGGCCCGGTGGTGGCGGACGCCACGACCTGGTGACCGTACGCCTCCACGAGACGGATCAGCCCGTCGCGCAGCAGGAAGAGATCCTCGGCTATGACAACACGCACGGCACCGTCACAGTGATCCTGGTGGGCCCGCCTAGGGGGCTGTCGATGTCCAGCAGGCCGTCGAAAGCGGCCAGCCGGCTCCGTACCCCGCTCAGCCCGGAACCACCGGAAGCGGCGGCGCCGTCGGAGGCGGCCGCTCCGCCCGTCCCGTCATCGGTCACCGTCGCCGTCAGCGTCCGCCACTGGTAGCCGATCTCGATCGTCGCATGGGTGGCGTGCGCGTGTTTCGCCACGTTGGTGAGCAGCTCGGCGACGACGAAGTACACCGCCGACTCCACCGGCCGTTCCGGCCTGCCGGGCAGCTCACCGCCCACGCTGACCTCGATGGGGGCGTCAAGAGCCAGCGCGCGGATGGCTTCGGTCAGACCGCGTTCCGTGAGCACCGGCGGATTGATACCGCGGACCAGCGACCGCAGTTCATCGAGCGCGACGGCGGACGACGCGCGAGCCGCCGCGAGTATCTCCTTAGCGGCGGCCGGATCGGCGTCGACGAGGCGTTCCGCGGCGCCCATCGACATCCCGAGCGCGACCAGTCTGGCCTGGGCTCCGTCATGCAGGCCGCGCTCGATGCGCTCGAGTTCGTTTGCTTGCGTGTGCGTCAGGTCCGCCCTGGCCGATTCCAGTTCCTCGATCCGGCGCCGCGCGGATGACCCGAGGAGCCTGACCGCGACTGGGCGCAGGACCCGCCACCCGACCGGGGCGGTGAGCAGGCTGACCGCGATCAGCGCGCCGCCGTATGCCGCCAGGCCCGGCGAGATGACCAGGTACAGGCCGCCCGCCAGGGCGGCGAGCGGCAGTGCCGCCGCCGGCAGCACGGTCATGGCCGAGACCAGCAGCCAGAACCGCGTCCCGGCGCACTTGCGGGTCACGCGTCCGGCTGTTCAGCGTGGCCGAGCGCCGTGCCTCCCCTTCGGACCGGTGGTATTCGTATCCGTTCCACCAGTAGCCGGTACTCATCCGGGTCAGCTGCGGCACCGGCCGGTACTGTGCCTCGAGCCGCGTCCCCAGCCACCACCACGTGACGGAACGCGCGGCTTGGCTGAGCGGACGTCCGGCCACTAGCAGCATGGTCCGGAACACCACGGCGACCCAGACCGCCCCCATCGCCCACTCCCCCGCGGTGGCCAGCAGGCGGACTGGTTCCGGAGCCGACAGCGTCGCGGACCAGGACAACGCGAACGTGACGCCGTAGTACCCGGTAACCGCGCAGACAGCGGGCAGGAGGCCGGTGAGCCCGGTCAGCACCACGGACCGGTAGAACCCGACCGGAATCACTCGCAGCCTCATCGTGGACCTTCTTCCGACCATCCGCCCCATTATCGGATAGCCCCGCGCAGCAGGAACAGGGACATCGGGTTCTCCGATCTGCCGGGGGTGCCCGTCGCACCCGGATACCTGCGACGATAGGAATCCTGGCCGCCGCCCGGTATCCGTCCCGACCCCGCATGAGGTGGGCCTAGCCCCACTCCTGCCGCTCGGTCTCCTGCCGCTCGGTCAGGGCCGCCACTGCGGATCGCGGCCGCTGAGCCCGACGATCCGGTCAAGCAGCGGCGCCGAGTCCGGGACGGCCACCGGCGGGCCGAACAAGCCAGCTGAGCCGTCCGGGTTCTGCGCGACCGCATGGAGGACGAACTCATGTACGGCCCGCGCTAGTTCGGGCGAGCAGTCGAAGTCCTGGCCGGTGGCCGCCGCGAGGTCCCAGCCGTGCAGGACGACCTCGTCCAGCGCGACGACCCCCGCCACCTCGGCCGGCATGTCTACCGGCCCCGCCCGGGTGAATCCTTCCCACGCCGACGGTTCGCCCCACGCGGCGCTGAGCTCGCCGAGCTGGCTGGGGATCCGGGTGCGCCAGTCGGCGCCCAGCCGTGACGCGTCCGCCGAGGGCCCCCGGGGCGGCCCGTCGAGCGAGGACTTGTCCGCCGCGGCGGCGAAGGCCACCGTCAGGCCATCCAGGTGATCGAGCAGCGCGCCCACGGTCGTTTCGCGGCACGGTGTCGGGGCGTCGAGCTGGTCGTCCTTGGTTCCCTCCACCAGCTGAGCGAGCACCCGGGTCGCGGGTTCCAGATCGAGCATGTCATTGCCTCCCGTCGTCTTAACAGGGCAGACGTTATATCCGTGGCAGATTCATCGCCCGCTGGGCTACCATGCGGGACCGTGGCGGTTCCCGAGGTGGTTCGCGATCCTGGCAGGCTTCGCTGGCAAGTGGCTGGGGGTGAGGCCCGGGCCTGGGTACGTCCCGACGACCGCTGCGCGCTGTGGTTCGGCTCATGCCAGGCCGACTGTTATGCCCCGCTGCTGGCGGCCGTCGCGGCCGATGTACCGCACGATCTCTACATCGAGCACGACGAAGGGGACACCGAATCCCTGACCAGGTTCGTCCGGCTCGGGTTCACCGTGAACAGGCAGGAAGGCCACTACCTCATTCCCACCAACCCTGAGGTCAATGGCCTGCTCGATTCCGGGGTCCCCAGCGGGCTGAGCCTCATTTCCGCGACGGACGCCGACGAGGACCGGCTCAGGCTGCTCGATGACCTGCTCCGCCAGGACACACCAGGGTCCGACGGCTGGCGGTGGTCCCCGGAAGGGTTCCGCACCGAGACCTTCAGCGACGAATTCGATCCGGCCACCTATCTGGTCGCGGTCGGTCCCGCGGGCGAGTACGCGGGTCTGGTCCGGGTGTGGAACCGGCCGGTGACTCCCCGGCTCGGCTTCTACGCGGTGACACGCGACTACCGGCGGAAGGGGCTGGCCAGGGCGCTGCTGGCTCGTGCGTTCGGCGTCGTGCACAGGCGCGGCCAGCCGCACGTCACCGCGGAAGTGGACGCCGCCAACCGCGCGTCGCTGACCTTGATGGCGAGCCTCGGCGCGCGCCGTACCGGTGGATCGGTGGAACTCGTCAAACGGCAAGACGTCGTGACCATAACGGCGCGTTCATAGCCCTAGGCTCTATGCCCGTGTCCACTCAGATGATCACTGTTACCGGAGAAGCGCTGATCGACCTGATCGTCTCCGGCGACCACGCCGATCCCCGGCCGGGCGGGGCCGGGTTCAACGTGGCACGCGCCATCGCCCGGCTCGGGCAGCCCGTGTCTTACCTCTGTCCGCTCTCCGACGACCGGTTCGGCGACACACTGCGGGCTCGGCTGACCGCCGACGGGGCCACCCTCGCCCTGGCCGAGCCGGTCCCGCTGCCCACCACGCTGGCGGTGGTCAACCTCGACGCCGCGGGCGTGCCGAGCTACCGGTTTTACCTGGCCGGGACGTCGGCGGGCGCGCTGGCGGCCGGGCAGGCCAGGCTCGCGCCAGGCACGGCCGCGCTGCACCTGGGCGCGCTCAGCCTGGTCATGGAGCCGTCAGGGACGACGCTGGCGGAACTGGCGGCGACCCTTCCCGACGACGTGCTGCTCATGCTGGACCCGAACTACCGTCCCGACGCCGTATCGGCGGAGAACCGCCAGCGGTACCTGGACCGGATCACCGGGCTGCTGCACCGGGTCGACGTGCTCAAGACGAGCACCGAGGATCTCGGGTACCTGTTTCCCGGCGAGTCGGCCGCGTCGTTGTGTGACCGTGGGCCCCGGTGCGTGCTGATCACCGACGGGGCCGACCCGGTGCGCGGTTTCGCCGGGGGTTCGGCGTTCCAGGTCGACGTGCCGCCAGTCGAGGTGGTGGACACGGTGGGCGCGGGCGACGCGTTCGCCGGGACTTTCCTCGCCTGGTGGACCCGGGCAGGACTTGGCCGGTCCGACCTCGCGGACGCCGGCCTGGTGTGCGACGCGGCGCGGATCGCGGTCGCGGCGGCGGCCGTCACCTGCACGCGTCGCGGTGCGGAGCCGCCGTGGAGTGGTGAGCTGCCAGGATGGGACCTGTGACTCGCTTTTGTGCCTACCAGTACCAGCACCTACCGCTAGACGCGCTGCGCCGGCGCTGGCAAGATGCCGACCGCACACACCAGTTCGACGACTTGTGCGTCGCGGCTGGCCGTGACCCGGCCGCCATCCGGCATTCCATTGTCTGCTTCCCGCCGCTGACTCCCTGGCGGTCGGCCGAGTACTTCCAGGACATGGTGGGACGCTTCAGCGAGATCGGCATCGACGAGTTCGTCCTGTACTGGCCGCGGACCTGGGATCCTGATCCGCGCGAGGACGCGGTGTTCGAGGAGGTGACCGCCACCGTTATGCCACGGCTACGGGAGCCCGCGACGCCCCTGTAGGCGCGGGAACCCTGGCGGCTTCAGGCTTGGCCGTCGCGGACGCCTTTCTCCACTCTGTCGCCGAGGCTCTGGTCGACGTTGCGCAGGTAGTCGAAGGTGCGCTGCAGCACTGGTTCGGTGACGCCGTTGAGCAGTTGGGCGACGGTGTTGGCGACCAGCCGGTTACGGGCCGCGTCGTCCATCACGTCGCGGACCAGGGCGGTGGCCTGGACGAAGTCGTTGTCTTCGGCGTGCGCCTCGAACGCGGTCCGCATGATCTCCCCGGCGGTGTACCAACTTGGCGGGGCATACCTTTCCGGATAGGCGCGCGGGCCGCCCTTGGAGTTCGGGAAGTACACCGGGTCGGCGCGGTTCACCATCCGCATCGCCCCGTCCTTGCTGTAGGCATGCACCGGCGCCACCGGGGCGTTGACCGGAATCTGCTGATAGTTGACGCCCAGCCGGTAGCGGTGGGAGTCGGCGTAGGAGAACATCCGGGCCATCAGCATCCGGTCCGGGCTCGGACCGATACCGGGCACCATGTTGCTCGGCGATGGAGCGAACTGCTCCATCTCGGTGTGGTTGTCGACCGGGTTACGGTCCAGGGTGAACCGGCCCATCTCGATCAGCGGGTAGTCGCCGTGCGGCCACACCTTGGTCAGATCGAACGGGTTGAACCGGTACTCCGCCGCGTCATCGAACGGCATGATCTGCACGTACATCGTCCAGCTGGGGTACTCGCCACGGGTGATCGCCTCGAACAGGTCCCGGGTGTGATAGTCGTAGTCGGACCAGACCAGCTGCGAGGCCTGCTCATCGGTGAAGTACTCGACGCCCTGGTCGGTCTTGAAGTGGTACTTCACCCAGAAGCGGTGCCCGTCAACGTTGATCCACATGTACGTGTGGCTGGAGTACCCGTTCATGTGCCGCCATGACTTCGGCAAGCCGCGGTCGCCCATCAGCCACACCACCTGATGCGCGGTCTCCGGCAGCAGGCTCCAGAAGTCCCACTGCATGTCGTTGGAACGCAGATTGTTGTCGGTACGGCGTTTCTGGGACCGGATGAAGTTCTGGAAGTGAATCGGGTCCTTGATGAAGAACACCGGAGTGTCGTTGCCGACCATGTCGTAGTTGCCCTCGGGCGTGTAGAACTTCAACGCGAACCCGCGCAGGTCCCGCCACAAGTCGGGGCTGCCGCGCTCCCCCGCCACGGTGGAGAACCGGGCCCCCAGCGGGGTCTCCGTGTTCGGCTGGAACAGCGCTGCCTTGGTGTAGGCGCTCAGGTCCTTGGTGATCTCGAGCCGGCCGAACGCCCCGCTGCCCTTAGCGTGCGGTTGCCGCTCCGGGATCCGCTCCCTGTTCCACTGCGCCATCTGCTCGATCAGGTAGCTGTCCTGGAGCAAGACCGGACCGCCCGCACCCACGGTCAGCGAATACTTATCGCTCTCGACCGGGATGCCGGCATCCGTCGTCTGGGTAGGCGGCTGCTCGGAGGTCATGGACGTCTCCTCCCTATGGTGTGGTGGCTGGACAGCTATCAGCCTCATGACCGACTGGGTGAGTTGGCATCGCCAAGTCTTAGTGATTTAGGCGATGTCCGCTGACCCGCGGCAGCCGTCGGCGGATCACCAGAATCATGTGAGGTCCGCTCATCATTGGAAAGCGCAACAGCAGCTCGGCATTGAGATGCCTACGACGTCGACGCAGCGAGACAACACCCTGATGATTTGAATGATTACCTTCGGCCGCATCCGCAACGGTGAGGGAGTGAGCACTGGTAGCAGGCTCTCGCTCCTGCGGCTCGGCCTATCATCACATGATCATTCACGCAATGCCTACTCAATGACTTTAGATGATTCTCCTATCTCACTCGGACCAATCACAGGTGACCGCCACCTATCACATTGTTTCGCTTTGCCGGGCTTGCCCTATCGGGCCGTGATTGCTGGCATGGGCGGCCGGAGCGGTGAGAGCCACGACGACGATGACGGTCCCGGCGAGAACGGCCAGGACTCCGGCGATGGGCGGATACGTGACAGTGGTGCCGCCGTGCTGGGCCACGACCGACAGGCCGATGCCGAATGGGATGCCGAGCACCGCTCCGGCGAACGCGGGGAGCACCTGCGCCGATACCAGGCCAGCCGTGACCTGTTCCGGCGTTGCCCCAAGCGCGCGGGCCAGGGCTGATGAAGCCCTATGACTAACGGGTAGCTATATAGCTACCCGTTAGCCTATTGGAAGTCAAATGCTGAGCCGGACCGGCATCTTGTGTCAGCGATCTCGGAGCTAGTCGTGCAGTGCCCGCGTGACCTTACTAACGCGACACTAGGCTGACCGCTATGACGGCGGATGTTCTTCCCGACTCGGCCACCCCCTTCGGACAGCGGGTACGCGCCCGGCTGCAGAACGACGCGGTGATCTGGATCGTCACGGTCGGCGCGGATGGCCGGCCGCAGCCGAACCCGGTGGGGTTCTGCCGGGACGGCGACGCGGACAGCACCGAGTTCGTGATCTACAGCCGGCCCGGCGCCCACCGGCTCAAGCACGTCCGTGACCGGCCGGACAAGGTTTCGTTCCACTTCGACAGCGACGGTCAGGGCCAGGACATCGTCGTGCTGCACGGCCGGGTCGTGGTCGACGATGACCAACCGGCCATCCAGGACTGGCCGCCTTATGTCGAGAAGTACGGCCCCGCCATTGAAAGCGTCTTCGGCAGCATCGCGAAGTTCAGCGAGAGCTACCCGATCGCCCTGCGCGTCACGATCACCGGCGTCCGAGGCCTCTACACGCACGGCTAGGGACGTGGCAGTCGACCCCAGCGGTGGGCCACTCTATCGATAGCGGAATGGCAGCGTTCCAAAATAAGGGTGATTTTCCGGCATGTCGCAGGTGGCTTGCGTGCTAGGGGTGCGCGTCGCCGCGTTTCCAGCGTTCTTCCGGCCGGGACACCCCGGGGATACGTGGTGCAGGGCCCGGGTGAGGCTGATGTTGCCTGCCCGGCTCGCCCGGCGGTGCTATCGGTGGCCCATCGCTGGCGCCACAGCGCCAGCGATGGCCCACCGCTGGGGCTGGCGCCGCGAACCAGGCCCGCACAGCTGGCCGGTATGCGGCGTTTGCCCCAGTGTGCGCTTCACGGGCGCGACACGCCGCAAACTCATGTTGCTCTGGAACGTTGCCATAGGCCCAGCGGTGGGCCATCGATGGCGTAGCACCGCGGATCGGCGCGGGGACCCAGACCGAGAACCGGGGACCGGTCTGAGTCCGTCACGCCGTTATGGCAAAGGGTGGTGTTTTGCTACTGAACTAGCCATCCCGCCGAAGCCGGTTTCCAGGCGCACGTGCCTCCAGTGCACCCGCAAGAGCGGCCGCAGCCTTGGTTGCGGCTTGGGCGGAACGGGACGCTGCTGCATCACCACGACGCTCACGCCATCACCAGGAACAACCTCGTACGAGCGGAGCGCCTGGGTCATCATCTGCTGGGTCGCGTGCTTGGTGTTACTCCGGTTGAGCACGAGCGGAACGAAAAACTTCTTCGCGTCGTGCTGCGGGTACTGGTAGGTGACGAAGATTAGCTCGCCAGGGACCTGGTACTCCACCGTCCACGTCCTGGGCTTGATGGCCGCCGAAGCGGCCGGCACGCCCGATAGCACCACCGCGGTGGCACAGGTGGCCGTAGCTGCCGCGCAAGCGACAGCAAAACTGAGCTTCATCGATCCCCCGTTCGAAATAGCTCACTGACTTCTATAAGCGTCACTATTCCCGGGGGTAACAACCGCAAACGGCCCGGTTACCATCGGTAACCGGGCCGTTCGATCGCTTCGTTACGCGCCGCGCAGCCGGGCAATCGCCTCGGCGAGGATGGCCTCGCCGTCGGCATCGGTGCGACGCTCCTTCACGTAAGCCAGGTGAGTCTTGTAGGGCTCGACCCGCGGCGGTGCCGGCGGGCTGTCCTTGTCCTGACCTGCGGGATACCCGCAGCGCGGGCACTCCCAGCTGTCAGGGATGACGGCGTCAGTGGCGAAACTAGGCCGCGTCTCGTGCCCGTTCGCGCACCAGAACGACACCCATACCCGGGGCGCGGATTCTCCACGCTCCGCCTCACCCATGGGGCCGGCGCCTACCCTACTGCCCCGGATGGCATTGCCACTGCTCACAGATCACCCCTTGTGCGTGTTGCCGCGACGCTGAGAAACGTCAGTGGTTGATTAGCCAGCCTAGGGCAATGATGCAGACGAACCAGAGCACTCCGAAGAAAATCGTGATCCGGTCCAGGTTCCGCTCGACGACCGAGGATGAACCCAGGGTCGAGGAAACACCACCGCCGAACATGTCGGACAGCCCGCCGCCCTTGCCTTTGTGCAGCAGAACGAGCACGACCATCACCAGGCTCGTGATGATCAGGATGACCGAGAGCCCGATCTCCATCCGCGCTTATCCTCCGCTACCTATGGCTGGCTCTGTTAGCTAAAACTAGCTCTGTTAGCTGCAACTATAAGGCTGCCAGATCACGATACCGGCAGATAGCTGCGAACTCGCCGGCGTCGAGACTGGCACCGCCGACTAGGGCACCATCGATGTCCTGCTGCGCCATGATAGGCGCGGCGTTACTGGACTTGACGGAGCCTCCATACAGGATACGCACTCCAGAGGCCGTCTGGGCGTCATACACGCCCGAGATCTTTTCCCGGATCGCGGCGCACATCTCCTGCGCGTCCTCCGGGGAGGCCACCTCACCGGTACCGATCGCCCAAACCGGCTCATAGGCGATGGCCATCGTGGCCACCTGCTCGGCCGGAACGCCCTTGAGCGACCCGGTGAGCTGCCCCAGGGTGTGAGACACCTGGTCGCCGGCGCGGCGGATCTCCAGGGGCTCCCCCACGCACAGGATTGGTGTCAGTTTGTTACGAAACGCGGCCTTCACCTTAGCGTTGACCAAGGCATCGTCCTCGTGCTGGTACTGCCGCCGCTCGGAGTGACCGGCCAGCACGTAGGAGCAGCCGAGCTTCGCCAGCATTGGGCCGGAGATCTCCCCGGTGTAGGCACCCTTGTCGTGCTCCGACAGGTCCTGAGCACCGTACTTGATCTTCAGCCGGTCGCCGTCGATCAGGGTCTGCACGCTGCGCAGGTCGGTGAACGGCGGAAGCACCGCCACCTCGGCGAACGTATAGTCCTTGTCGCTCAGCGTGAACGCGAGCTTCTGGGTAAGGGCGATCGCTTCGAAGTGGTTGCAGTTCATCTTCCAGTTGCCCGCGATGAGGGGCAGCTGGCTCACGATTGCGTCTCCAGCGCGGTCAGGCCCGGCAGTTCCCGGCCCTCAAGGAGCTCAAGGGACGCCCCGCCACCGGTCGAGATGTGCCCGAACCTGTCATCCGCGATACCGAACGCGCGGACCGCGGCCGCCGAGTCGCCGCCGCCGACCACGGTGAGGCCCGCGACCTCGGTGATGGCCTCGGCGAGCGCCCGGGTTCCGTCGGCGAAGGCGTCGAACTCGAACACGCCTATCGGGCCGTTCCAGAAGACGGTCGCCGCATCGCTCAGTTTGCCAGCGAACAGCTTCCTGGTTTCCGGGCCCGCGTCGAGACCTTCACGGTCGGCCGGGATGGCCGACGCGGCCACGACCTCGTGCTCGGCGTCCGCTGAGAACTCCGTCGCGACGACGATGTCGACCGGCAGCACGATCTCCACACCGCGTTTGGCGGCTTCGACGAGGATTTCGCGTACCTCGTCGATCTTGTCCGCCTCCAGCAGCGAGTTGCCGACCTCGTGGCCCTGCGCGGCGAGGAACGTGTAGCCCATGCCGCCGCCGATCAGTATCCGGTCCACCTTGTCCAGCAGGTTGCCGATCACGCCGAGCTTGTCCGACGGCTTCGCGCCCCCGAGTACCAGCACGTACGGCTTGGCCGGATCACCGGTGAGCTGGTTCAGCACGCCGACCTCGGTGGCGATCAGGTCGCCCGCGGCGTGCGGCAGCAGCAGCGGCAGGTCGTAGACGGAAGCGTGCTTACGGTGTACCGCACCGAAGCCGTCGCCTACGTACAGGTCGCCGAACGCGGCCAGCTTCTCCGCGAGGGCTTGGCGGTCCGCGTCGTCCTTCGCCGTCTCGGCGGGCTCGAACCTGACGTTTTCCAGGACGGCGACGTCGCCGTCCTTCAGGCCCTTGATGGTGGCCTCGGCCTGCGGTCCGACCAGGTCCGTCGCGAACGCGACCGGCCGGCCGAGCAGTTCGCTCAGCCTATCCGCGACCGGCTCGAGGCTTGGGCCGCCCGCTTTGCGCTCGGCGAAGTCGGCCCCCTTGGGCCGGCCGAGATGCGCGAGCACGACGACCTTCGCGCCGCGCTCGGACAGCTTCTTGATCACCGGCAGGCTGGCGCGAATCCGCCCGTCGTCGGTGATCTTGGTCGGGTCCTGCTTGTTCAGCGGGACGTTCAGGTCGCTGCGGAGCAGGACCGTCTTGCCCTCGATGTCGCCGAGGTCGTCGATGCTGTTCATACCGGAGATGGGCATTACCGCAGCCGCGAGCCGACGAGCGCGGTCACGTCGGCGAGCCGGTTCGAGTACCCGAACTCGTTGTCGTACCAGCCGAAGACCTTGACCTGGTTGCCGTAGGCCATCGTGATCGACGCGTCGAAGGTGCAGGACGCGGGCGAGTGCACGATGTCGGAGGAGACGATCGGGTCCTCGGTGTAGTACAGGATGCCCTTCAGCGACCCCTCGGCGGCGGCCTTGAACGCGGCGTTCACCTCGTCCTTGGTGACGTCGCGGCCGGTCTCGACCACCAGGTCGGTGATCGAACCGGTGATCACCGGGACGCGCAGCGAGTAACCGTCCAGCTTGCCCTTGAGCTCGGGCAGCACCAGCGCGGTGGCCTTGGCGGCCCCGGTGGTGGTCGGGATGATGTTCTGCGCGGCGGCACGGGCACGGCGCAGGTCCTTGTGCGGGCCGTCCTGCAGGTTCTGGTCCTGCGTGTAGGCGTGGATCGTCGTCATCAGGCCCTTGACGATGCCGAAGCTGTCGTTCAGCACCTTCGCCATCGGCGCGACGCAGTTCGTCGTGCAGGACGCGTTGGAGATGATGTTGTGCGCGGCGGGGTCGTACTTGTCGTCGTTGACCCCCATCACGATCGTGATGTCTTCTTCCTTGGCGGCGGTCGAGATGATGACCTTCTTCGCGCCGCCGTCGATGTGAGCGCGGGCCGCCGGTCCGGTGGTGAACCGGCCGGTGGACTCGATAACGACGTCCACGCCGAGGTCACCCCAGGGCAGCTTCGCGGGCTCCCGCTCGGCGAGGATCTTGATTTCCTTGTCGCCGATCTTGATGGTGTCGCCGTCAACATCGACAGGGACCGGCAGCGGGCCCAGTACGGTGTCGTACTTGAGCAGATGTGCCATGGTCTTGATGTCGCCGAGGTCGTTCGCGGCAACGATCTCAATGTCGCGGTCGACGCCGTCGACGTTCACCGCGCGCCAGAAGTTACGGCCGATGCGGCCGAAGCCGTTGATTCCCACTCGAATGGTCACAGCACCAAGTCTCCCTTACTCACTCTCGCCGACGAGACTTTACCAGGGGGGACGCTGACCCCCGGGGATCGCCCGGGAGCCACGTCCGGTTCCGGCCGCGCTGGCCTGTCCTGGCCCCTGTGCCGGGCAGGCAAGTAATTCTGCCTCTGGTCTAGACCATATAAGAGCAAAAGGACAACCAGCAACAAAACGGCGATGGGCGTGTCGCGCTCGCCTCCCCCAGCCTCCGACTCGGCTGAGCGTCCGTGGGAAGTGCTGTCATAGCGACACTTGCTACGGACGCAGTGCCCGGCGATCAGGTCAGCCGCCGCCAGATGAGGGTTCCGGCCATCCGGAGGGCGTAGCCGACCGCGAGGCAGGTCCCCGCGGCGGCGCCTGCACTAAGGCGTCAAGCAGGATCGGGTTATCGAGGATGGGCTGCCACCCGAGTTCGCCTGCGCCGACGAGTGCGCCGGCCTCGAGCGAGCACGGCAGCAACGGGACGCCGCTCCCCCGGTCCCATGGCGACCGTCGCGCGACGGCGTCCCGCAGCCGGTCAGGCAGCATGTCCGCCAGCGCGCCATGCAGACCGCCGAGCAACACACGATCAGGATTGAGCACATTGATCAATCCGGCCAGTCCGGCGCCCAGGTATTCGGCGAACTCCTCGGCCACCGCGCGCACCCGCGGGTCGCTCGCATAGTCGGCGCGCAGTACGGCGACCGCTTCCTCCAGCGATGGCGTCGATGGCGCCCGCCCCGTCCGCGCCAGGAAGCGCAGCGGATCGGTCTCCACATCCAGGCAGCCACGGTTACCGCAGCGGCACGGCAGGCCGTCCGGGCTGACCGTGACGTGCCCCGCCTCCATCGCCAGTCCCGAGCTACCGGTGTACAACCGTCCGTCCAGCACGAACGCGCCACCGGTCCCCCGGTGACCCGACGCGACCACGAGCAGCTGCCGCGCGCCGCGTCCCGCGCCATGCCGGTGCTCGGCGAGCGCCGCCAGGTTGATGTCGTTGCCGACCGCCGCCCGCGCCGCTGGCAGCCCCACGCGACCAGCCTGCTCATCGAGGATGGATTGCAGCGGAGTCCCGGCCGGCCACGCCACGTACAGCGGGCCAAGCGCGATGCCACCGGGCAACGTGACCGCTGTTGGTACCGCGAGCCCGACACCGACGCACTGGCGACCCGACGACTGGCGACCCGACGACTGGCGACCCGACGAACGCAGCAGCGAGGCGGCCGCCGCCATGGCATCGGCAACACATTGCTGCGCGTCGTCGGGGTCACGCAGCGGCCCGGACGTTGCCGCGACGAGCGCGCCGCCCAGCCCGAGCAACGCTGCCTGGAAACCATCGGGGTGGATCTGGACGGCTACCGCGACCGGCCCGTCCGGCGCGGGCCCGACTCGGTGTGACGGACGTCCCGGACTCCCAGAACCCGACGGGATATCCACCTCGATAAGACCTAGCTCACGGAGCTCGGACAATACCGCGCCGACGGTCGCGCGGGTGACGCCGAGCGCGGCGGTGAGCTCGGCGCGGGTGGTCACCTGGCCGGCGTGAATCAGCGACAAAGCCTGCGATATGGGTCTTGCCACCGGACCTGGTTCACGCATAACGTTCATTTTGTGTATCCGCTAAACAAAGTCAAGGACCCACCGGCGGGTACCACCCTCGGCGGCGCTCGCGTCGCACTGGCCGCGCTCTTCACCGTGCACGGTTTCATCTTCGCGAACTGGGCGGTTCGCGTTCCCGCGGTCAAGGCCCAGACCGGTGCGTCTCCTGGTGTACTTGGGCTCGCGTTGCTCGGCCTGTCGGTCGGCGCCGTGACCACGATGGTGCTCGGCGGGATGGCGTGCCGCCGGTTCGGCGCCGCGCGGATGACCGTCGCGGCGTGCGCGTTGCTGTCCGTTGCCCTGCTGCTGCCACCACGTGCCCACTCAGCGGCGGCGCTCGGGCTCGGGCTGTTCGTGTTCGGCGCGGCGTACGGTTGCATGAACGTCGCGATGAATGCCGTGGCCATCGAGCAGGTCGCCGCGATTGGCCGCCCAGTGATGCCGTCGTATCACGCGGCCTGGAGCTTCGGCGGGCTGGCCGGGGCGTTCGTCGGCGGACTCCTCGCGCCGCACCTGTCCCCGGTACGGCACCTAGCGCTGATCTCCGTCGTCGGCGTTATCGTCGCCGCCGTCGCCGGGCGGCCACTGCTGCGCTGGCACCCGCCCGAGCACGCTACCGAACAGCCGGCGCCGGAGCGGCGCGGCACGCTGCGACTCGTCGGCGGGCTGGGCCTGATCGCGTTGTGCGGAGCCTACGGCGAGGGCGCGATCGGCGACTGGGGCGCGCTGCATCTACATGAGGACCTGCATGTAGGCGTCGGGCTCGCCGCCGCCGGGTACGCCGCCTTCGCGTTCGCCGAGGCGACGGGCCGGCTCGGCGGCACCCAGCTGCTGCACAGGTTCGGCCAGACGCGGGTCCTGGTGGCGAGCGGACTGACCGCATCAGTAGGAGCGCTGGTCGCGGCGCTCGCGCCGGTGGCGTGGCTGTCGATCATCGGCTTCGCGGTCGCCGGTATCGGGGTGGCCAACCTCTTCCCCACCGCGATGGCCCGGGCGGGCGTGCTCGCCGGATCGTCCGGCATCGCGGTCGCGTCCACACTCGGCTACGGCGGCTTCCTGCTCGGGCCGCCATCGATCGGATTCCTGGCCGGCGCCTTTGGGCTCCCGGCGGCGCTCACGACGATCGCGCTGCTCGCGCTGGTCGCGGCGGGCATCGGCTACAAGAGCACGGCCTAACGGGGCCGCAATCCGTCCACCAGCAGGTCGAGCATGCGCCCGGCCTGATCACGCTGGCCCGGCTGGCCGCAGGCGAGGAAGATCCCGACCAGGCTGGCGACCACGTCTTCCGCCTGCACGTCATCGCGCAACGTCCCGCCGGACGCCCCCGCCTTGAGCATGGCCATAACGGCGGTTGACATCTGTGCCCGGGTCTGCGACCTGGTGACGGCGCCGGAAGCGATGACGGCACGCAACGCCCCGGCCATCTCGCGCTTAGCCGTCAGGTAGTCCCCGAAGCGGTCCATCCAGGCGCGCAGCGCGGCATCGGGCTGCTGGACCGCGAGCAACTCGGCGGCGCTATCGCAAAGCCTGCCGACCTCGGCTCGGTACACGGCCTCGACCAGCGCCTCACGGGTCGGAAAGTGGCGGTACAGCGTGCCGATGCCCACGCCAGCGTCCCGCGCGATCGCCTCCAGCGACACCTTGTCCGCATCGGAGGAAAACGCCCGGCGCGCCGACTCCAGCAGGCGTTCCCGGTTGCGATGCGCGTCCGCGCGCACTGGTCTCTCGGTCATGGCTTCTCGGTCCCGGCTAACCGGAGGTCCCTCCGTTTGTGCTAGTGTGTAGATCGATCCGGAGGACCCTCCGGATCGATCTCAATCATAGCTGGAGAAGCGCATGACAACGGCGCAGTATCCCCCCGGCCAACCGGCCCCGACCGACCTCCCAGGCGGGACAGCGATGCTGGCCGGGCGGGCCGTCGCGCGGATCGGTTTCGGCGCGCTGCAGCTGGGGGCACAGCCGTCCGGGCGGCAGGCGGCGGTCGCGATCCTCCGCTCGGCGGCCGACGCGGGAGTCAACCACATCGACACCGCGCAGTTCTATGGCTCGTGCAACGCGCTGATCCGCGAGGCCCTGCACCCTTATCCCGAGGACCTGGCGCTGGTGACCAAGGTCGGCGCCGAACGCGATGAGCGAGCCGTCCCGATCCCGCTGGTACCCGCCCAGCGGCCCGAGCAGCTCCGGGCGAGCGTCGAGGCCAACCTGGCCACCCTCGATGCGGAGCGGCTAGCGGTGGTCAACCTGCGCCGCCTGGATGCTCGGCCCGGCATCCTGGCCGAAGGAGACCAGCGCGTCGACCTCGACAGCCAGCTCGCGGAGCTCATCGCGCTACGGGACGAGGGCAAGATCGACGGCATCGGGCTCAGCAACGTCAGCGCTGACCAGTTGCTGAGCGCCCTTCCCGCCGGGATCGCCTGCGTGCAGAACGCCTACAGCCTTCTCGACCGGTCCAGTGAACCGGTGCTCACCCTGTGCGCGGACCACGACATCGCGTTCGTGCCGTACTTCCCGCTCGGCTCGCGCGGCTTCCCTGGCATCTCCAAGGTGACCGAGCACCCCGCGGTGATCGCGATCGCCACATCGCTCGACGCGGCCCCCGCACAGATCGGCCTGGCGTGGCTGCTGGCCCATGACCGGCACGTCCTGCTGATCCCGGGCACCGCGAGCCCCGCCCACCTGGCGGAGAACATCGCCGCCGGGAACATCCAGCTGTCGCCCCAGACAACAACCGAGCTAGACGCCCTGCCCTGACCGGCCTGCGGCTGCCCTGACCCCGTTCGATGGGTCATCGCTGGCGTCCCAGCCCCAGCGATGACCCATCGACGGCCATGTAGAAGTTCTTCAGCCGAAGCGGAGGCCGTCACCGAAGCCTAGGGTCCCCTCGCCCCAGGCGAGCATGTTCCGGTCCAGGTTGTTCCCGACGTGCTGGGCGACGGCGTGCACGTCGCGCCAGTTCCGCTGGATCGGCGAGTCCTCGTCAAGCGAACTCGCCCCGGCGCCGAGGAACAAGTCCTCGACGGCCTCGACGCACAGCCGGACGCCAAACGCGTAATCGCGCCGGCTGCGGACCAGCGTCTCGGTTGTGGCCTTGCCGTGCTCGACTATCTCCGCGGTCACGGACCCGGCTGCCCGCTTCATCAGCAGGTCGCCGGCGTCGATGCGCGCCGACGCGCCGCCGAGCCTGATCAGCCCGGCCGGATCGCCGCCGAGCGGAGCACCGGTGAAGGGGTCGACGCGGCCCATCGTGCGGGCGATGCACGCGCGCAACGCGCCGCGCGCGATGCCGACCGCGGGCGCGGTCAGGAAGAGGACCCACGCGCCGACGATCGGGGCCCGGTAGAGCGGCGCGTCGTTGAGCTCACTTCCGGGGGTGCTGGCCTCGTTGATGTCCTGCAGCCGAAGCGTGCGGTACCCGGGGACGAAGGCGTCCTTCACGGTCAGGCTGCAACTGCCCGTCCCGGCCAGCCCGGTGGCCTTCCAGTCCTCGACGATCTCGATCTCGTCCCGGGGAAGCAGCGCGAACCGGATGTCCGGTGGGCCGTCATCGCCCGGGATCGCGACGAGCAGCAGCACCCAGGTCGCGTGGTGCACGCCAGTGGAGAACCGCCACCTGCCATCGCGGATCCGCACGCCTCCGTCGACGGGCTCGACCGGGCCGGTGGCGGCGGCGAACGAGGTGCTGATGATCGCGTCGGCGTCGGCTCCCCAGACGTCTTGCTGTGCCTGGTCGCCGAACAACGCCAGCATCCACCCGTGCGAAGTGAGCAGCGAATAGACCCAGCCCGCGGAGCCACAGCCCTCGCAGATGAGGCTCACCACGTCGTAAATCTCGGAAAGTGACAGCTCCGAGCCGCCAAAACGCCTCGGCTGGGCGATCCGCAGCAGTCCCGACGCGCCGAGATCGGTGACGGTCTCGTCCGGCAGCCGCCGCAATTTCTCGGTCTTAAGTGCACGCTCGGCGAGAACAGGAACCAAATCCCGCGCCCGGGTCATCGCTTCCGCATAGCTCAACATGCCCCAAATGTTCCCAGCCGAGCCGCGCCTTGATCATGGTTAGTGCTGCATTAACCACACTCTTTCATGGGCAATGCAGCACCCACCATGATCAACTTCGCGGCGGGATGCCGGGGCGCCGGGGCCGATGGGCGGCGGGGCCGAGCGGACCTGCGGGCGGCGGGATGCTAGGGGTACAGGTCGATGGATAGGCCGGCTTCGGTGCTGGGGATGCCTAGGTCGGAGGCGCGGCGGTCGGCCATGGCTAGGAGGCGGCGGATGCGGCCGGCTATCGCGTCCTTGGTTAGTGGCGGGTCGGCTAGCTGGCCTAGTTCCTCCAGCGACACCTGTCGGTGCTTGACCCGCAGGCGGCCGGCCATCACCAGGTGCTCGGGGGCGTTGTCGCCGAGTATCTCGAGGGCCCGCTCGACCCGGGCGCCGGCCGCGACGGCGGCACGGGCGCTGCGTCGCAGGTTCGCGTCGTCGAAGTTGGCCAGCCGGTTCGCGGTGGCGCGCACCTCGCGGCGCATCCGGCGCTCCTGGAACTGCAGCACGCTGTCGTGCGCGCCGAGCCTGGTGAGCATCGTGGTGATCGCGTCGCCGTCCCTGATGACCACCCGGTCCACGCCGCGGACGTCCCGAGCCTTGGCGCTGACCTTGAGCCGCCGGGCACACCCCACGAGCGCGAGCGCCGCCTCCGACCCTGGGCAGGTGACCTCAAGGGCCATCGACCGGCCCGGCTCGGTGAGCGACCCGTGCACCAGGAACGCGCCCCGCCAGGCCGCCTCGCAGTCGCAACTCCCGCCGGAGACAACCTGCCGGGGCAGGCCGCGCACCGGGCGGCCGAAGCTGTCCACCAGGCCGGCCTGCTTGGCGAGCGCCTCGCCGCCCTTGGCCACGCGGACCACGTACCTGTTGCCCTTGCGCAGGCCGCCCGGGGCCAGGACAAGCAGCTCGGACGACTGACCGAAGACCTCGGAGATGCTGGCCCGCAGCCGGCGCGCGACCGCACCGGTGTCCAGCTCCGCCTCGACCACGATCCGGCCGCTGGAGATGTGCAGGCCACCCGCGAACCGCAGCAGCGTGGACACCTCCGCCTTCCGGCAGCACGGCTTCACCACCTCGATGCGGCTCAGTTCGTCCTTCACCACGCCGGTCATCGCCATTAAGCGCTGCTCCCCCCGCTGTGCTGGCCCGCGCCCGCAGGCCCCCCACTGTATTGGCCCGGGGGGACACAGTGTCCCCCCGGGGAAGCCCCGGACCCCCTGGCCCGGAACCCCCCGAATACTGATCGGTACGCCTCTGCCAGACGTACCGGGTCATGCTTAGTACCGTCACCCGCGGCCACGTCGGCGAGCGCCAGGCTGGCACCCAGCAGGCCCGCCGCCTTCTCCAGCTCGGACTCCGAGCCAGCGGCCGTGGCATGGTCCGCGAGCACCACGTCGACGGCGAGGCCAGGTGCGTGGTCGGCCAGCACCTCCAGGTGCCGGTGCGGAGAGAACCCCTCGGTCTCCCCCGGTTGCGGCACCAGGTTCAGCGCCACCATCCGGGACGCCCGCGTCTCCTGCAGCGCCGCCGCCAGCCCGGGAACGAGCAGGTGCGGCAGCACGCTGGTGAACCAGGAGCCCGGACCGAAGATGACCCAGTTGGCGGCGTGCACCGCGGCGATCGCCTCTGGCACCGCCGGCGGATCAGACGGCAGCAAGGTGATGGACCGCACTCGCCCCGGCGTCGTCGCGCACTCCGCCTGGCCGCGGACCCGGGTGACCTCGTGCGGCCGAGCGGGATCCGCGCCCTCGACCTCGGCAACGATATCAAGCGGAACGGCTGCCATGGGCAGCACGCGGCCCTGAGTCCGCAGCAGCCTGCCCACCCAGTCCAGGCCCGCCACGGTATCGCCGAGCAAGTCCCATAGGGCGGTGATCAGCAGGTTTCCGACCGCATGTCCGGCGAGATCCCCGTCGCCGCCGAACCTGTGCTGCACCACCCGCGACCAGGTGGTACCCCAGTCGTCGTCGCCGCACAGTGCCGCCAGCGCCATCCGCAGGTCGCCGGGCGGCAGCACACCGAAGTCCTGGCGCAGCCGGCCGCTGGATCCGCCGTCGTCGGCGACAGTCACAATCGCCGTGACGTCTGAGCTGACCCTGCGCAGCGCGGCCAGCGAGGCCGCGAGCCCGTGCCCGCCGCCCAGTGCTACCACCTTGGGCGCGACGACTCGTGGCGCAGCGTCCCCCGGCCCAGAGGGAACATCCGTCACAGACGTCACTCGCGCCCCAGATCCCGGTGTACTACCTGCACGTCCGTTCCCTTATCAGCCAGCCGCCTGCCGAGTTCCTCGGCGATCGCGACGCTGCGGTGCTTACCACCGGTGCAGCCGACGGCGAGCGTCACGAACCGCTTCCCCTCCCGGGCGAAGCCCGTCAGCGACACGTTTAGTACCTCAACGTACGCCCTGAGGAACTCCTCGGCAGCCGGTTGCGTGAGAACATAGTCACGCACCGCAGTGTCCTGGCCGGTGAGCGCGCGCAGCTCGGGTATCCAGTGCGGGTTCGGCAGGAACCGGCAGTCCGCCACCAGGTCGGCGTCCACTGGCAGGCCGTACTTGTAGCCGAAGGACATCACGGACAACCGCAGCCCGGTCTCCGGGCCACCGCCGCCGAAATAACGGTGCATCCTCGCGACCAGCTCGTGGACGTTGTACGTGGAGGTGTCGAGCACGATGTCGGCGTCGCCTCGCACGTCGCGTAGCAGCTCGCGCTCCGCCGCGATGCCGTCCACTATCCGCCCGGAGCCCTGCAGCGGATGCGGACGCCGCACGCTGTCAAAACGCCGGACCAGCGTGTCGTCGGACGCCTCGAGGAACACCACCTGCGGCGCGACGCCACGGACACCGAGCTCGGTGATCGCGGACTTCAGGTCGGTGCTGAACGCGCGGCTCCGCACGTCCACGACCGCCGCCACCCCCGTCAGGTTGGCTCTGGCCGCTAGGTCCACCATCGTGGGCAGCAACGCGGGCGGCAGGTTGTCGACCACGAACCAGCCCAGGTCCTCCAGCGACTTGGCCGCCGTGGAGCGGCCCGCGCCGGACATCCCGGTGATGATGACAATGCCCGGGTTCTCATCCATCTGATTGCCCCCTGTGCTGCTGAGATGCGTGCAGTGACGCGGATATCGTCTCCGCCAGCCGCGGTCCGATCCCCTTGACCGCGGCTATCTCTTCTACGCTAGCGTCGGATAGCTTGCGCACCGAACCGAACTGCTTCAGCAGCGCCTTGCGCCGCGCCGGGCCAAGCCCGGGAATGTCGTCAAGCTCGCTGGTCGTGGCCGCCTTGCCCCGCTTGGCCCGGTGGTAGGTGATCGCGAACCGGTGGGCCTCGTCACGGACCCGCTGCAGCAGGTAGAGCCCCTCGCTGGTCCGCGACATGATCACCGGGTACTCATTCTCCGGCAGCCAGACCTCTTCCAGCCGCTTGGCCAGGCCGCAGACGAACACGTCGTCGATGCCGAGCTCGGCCAGCGCCGACGCGGCCGCCTCCGCCTGGGCCCGCGCGCCGTCGATGACGCACAGGTTCGGCGGGTAGGCGAACTTTTTCTTCTCCCCGGTGCCCCCGGCGGCTTCCCCGTCCAGCGGGTCACCCAGAGTGTCCAGTTCCCCGGTCGCCTCGCGTTCCTCCAGGTACCGGCGGAAGCGGCGGGTGATCACCTCGCGGATCGATGAGATGTCGTCGGTGCCGTCATAACCCTTGATGGCAAAACGCCGGTACTCGCTCTTGCGCGCCAGCCCGTCCTCGAAGACGACCATAGAGGCGACGACGTTGGTGCCCTGGATATGCGAGACGTCGTAGCACTCGATGCGCAGCGGCGCGTCGTCCATGCCGAGCGCCTCGGCGATCTCGTTCAGCGCCTTGCTGCGGGTGGTCAGGTCGCTGGCCCGGCGCAGCTTGTGCAGGGCGAGTGTCTCACCCGCGTTGCGCGCGACGGTTTCCATCAGCGACTTCTTGTCACCGCGCTGCGGGACGCGCAGCCGTACCGGACCGCCACGCCGGACGCCGAGCCACTCGGTGAGGGTTTCCGGATCCGGCGGCAGTTCGGGCACCAGCACCTCACGCGGGATGCCTGAGTTCACCATCTCCGCTTCGGTCGTCCCCTCGCCGTAGAACTGGCCAAGAAAGTGCTCGACCATGTCGCTGGTCGAGATGTCCTCGACCCGTTCCAGCACCCAGCCCCGCTGGCCGCGGATCCTGCCGTCGCGCACGTAGAAAACCTGGACCGCCGCCTCGAGCGGGTCCTCCGCGAGCGCGATCACGTCGCAGTCGGTCCCGTCCCCGAGCACCACCGCCTGCTTCTCCAGCGCCCGCTCGAGCGCGCGGATGTCGTCCCGCACCCGCGCGGCCCGCTCGTACTCCTCGGCGTTCGACGCCTCCTTCATCTGCGCGGTCAGCCGGCGGATGAACCGCGCGGTCTGGCCGGACATGAAGTCGCAGAAGTCCTCGGCGAGCTCGCGGTGCTCGGCCTCCGATACCCGGCCCACGCACGGCGCGGAGCACTTGCCGATGTAGCCGAGCAAGCACGGCCGCCCGATCTGCCCGGCGCGCTTGAACACCCCCGCCGAGCAGGTCCGCACCGGGAACACCCGCAGCAGCGTGTCGACGGTGTTGCGGATCGCCCAGGCGTGGCTGTACGGCCCGAAGTACCTGGTCCCCTTGCGCTTGGCCCCACGCATCACCTGGACCCTCGGGTACTCCTCCCCCATGGTGACCGCGAGGTAGGGGTAGGTCTTGTCATCCCGGTACTTGACGTTGAACCGCGGGTCGTACTCCTTGATCCAGGAGTACTCGAGCTGGAGCGCCTCCACCTCGGTGGAGACCACCGTCCACTCCACGCCGGCCGCCGTGGTGAGCATTACCTGGGTACGCGGGTGCAGTGCCACAAAATCCGCGAAGTACTGGTTCAGCCGCTGGCGTAGCGATTTCGCCTTGCCGACGTAGATCACCCGGCCATGCGCGTCCCGGAACCGGTACACCCCCGGTGATTCTGGGATCTGTCCCGGCTTCGGCCGGTAGCTCTGCGGATCTGCCACGTAGTAACTCTATTCCCCGGGCCATGCGACCATGGAAGCATGCGGATCAGCGGTATTCAGTCCACCGACCTGTTCACCGGTACGACGTCCCGTCCCTTGCAGATCGTCCGGGTCACGCTCGATCGCGACGACGGCGACCCGGCCAGCGTCTCGGTAAGGATCGCGGGCAGCGGGGGGAATAGCCCAGCGCCGTTCTGGATAGCTGAATTTTCTGATGGCGACTACGAGGTGCCCCTCCAGGTCGCCGGCCACGTACGGCCGGGGACGGACATCCCCGTCACCGTGATCGCGGAGAGTGATTCCGGGCGGATCACCGCCGATGCCATGGTCACCGTCGCCGAGACCGGCTGGACGATGTGGATGGTCAGTCATTTCCACTACGACCCGGTGTGGTGGTCCACGCAGGGACAGTTCACCGAGGCGCGGCTGGTGCTGCCGGACGAGAACGGCAAGCTGCCCGACGTTCGGACCGCCTTCGAACTGGTCCAGGTCCATTTGGAGAAGGCGCGCCGAGACCCCGACTACAAGTTCGTGCTGGCCGAGGTCGACTATCTTAAGCCGTATTTCGACGTCTATCCTGGCGACCGCGCGCAACTGCGCCGACTGCTGGCCGACGGGCGGCTCGAGATCGTCGGCGGCAACTATAACGAGCCCAACACCAACCTGACCGACGCCGAGTCCACCATCAGGAACGCGGTCTACGGGATCGGCTACCAGCGGGACATCCTCGGCGGCGAGCCTGTCTCCGCGTGGATGCTCGACGGGTTCGGGCACGATCCCGGTTACCCGGGGCTAATGGCGGCGGCCGGGCTCACCTCGTCCTCGTGGGCGCGCGGCCCATTCCACCAGTGGGGTCCCGCCGAGAACACGAGCATGCAGTTCCCGGCCGAGTTCGAGTGGATCTCACCCGACGGGACCGGGCTGCTCACCGCGTACATGGCCAACCACTACGGCGCCGGGTGGGTGATCAACGGCCCGGCCACGCTGGCCGAGGCGGAGGCGGCGGCCTACCAGCAGTTCCGCGAGCTGGCCCCGGTCGCGGCGACGCGCAACGTGCTGCTGCCCGTCGGATCTGATCACGCGGTCCCCGCGCGGTGGGTCACCGATGTGCACCGGTCGTGGAACGAGAAGTACGTGTGGCCGCGTTTCGTCACCGCGATCCCGCGCGACTTCTTCGACGCGGTGCGCGCGGAGGGCTCAGCGGGTTTCAGTCCGCAGACCCGCGACATGAACCCGCTGTACACCGGCAAGGATGTCTCCTACATCGACACCAAGCAGGCGAATCGCGCCGCCGAGGTCGCCATCGGCGAGGCCGAGCGGCTCGCCACGCTGGCCGCGCTGCGCGGCGCGCCGTTCCCCGCGGACTCGCTCGACCGGGCGTGGCGGCTGCTCGCCTTCGGCGCGCACCACGACGCGATTACCGGCACCGAGTGCGATCAGGTCTACCTGGACCTGCTGGCCGGGTGGCGGGAGGCGCTGCGGCTCGGCGAGCAGGCGCGGCGGTCCGCGGCATCGTTCCTGGTGGGTACGGGCGAAGGTGTCGCGGCGGTCAACGGGCTGGCGGTGGAACGCTCGGGTGTGCTGACCGTGCCGGTGCCCCCGGATACGACCGTGGCGGACGTTCCGGTGGTCACGTCGGCGCCCGGCACCGTGACGTTCCGCGCGGACGCCGTCCCCGGGCTCGGTCATCGCGGCTTCCGGCTGGTGCCGGGAACGGCGGACGGCTGGACGGACATCGCGGGCGTGTCCATCTCGAACGCCTCGTTTACCGTCACGGCGGACCCGTCGCGCGGCGGCATCGTGACGGTGACCGACAACCGGTCCGGTGTCTCGCTGCTGCGTGAGCCGGGCAACGAGCTGACCCTGCAGGACGAGTACGACAAGCACCCGCAGTGGGGCGAGGGCCCATGGCACCTGTCACCGCGCGGGCCGGGTTCCGGCTCGTCGTCGGTCCCCGCGCTTGTCCGAGCCCAGCGGTGCCCGCTCGGGTCACGGCTGGTCGCCACGTTCCGGTTCGCCGACCTGGACGTGACGCAGGAGACGGTGCTGTGGGACGGGGTCCCGCGGGTGGAGTTCCGTACCCATGTTGACGGGTCGATCGGCAAGGACCGGCTGCTGCGGGTCAAGTTCCCCGCCGACGTGCCGGGCGGGCTGCCGGTGTACCAGACGGCGACCGCGGTGATCGGGCGCCCCTTCGGCGCGCCCGAAGCGGACGTGGCCGAGCGATGGTTCACCATGGACAACCCGGCCTGGCAATGGTTCGGCCTTGGCGCGGTCGCGACGGTTTCGCACGACGACGTTCCGTCCGCGATCGGGGTGGCCGAGGTGGTCGCGCCTGCCTCGTTCGGGGCTCGTGACCTGGTGACGGCCCTGGTGCGGTCCGGTGTGACCGCGACCACCTCGGCCGCGGACGGGCCGCGCTGCGGCGACGCGTCCGTCGACTCGAACCTGCCCGACGTGCGGATCTCGCTCGGCGGCCCGGAGGTGAACGCGTTCACCGCCGAGGTGCTGGCGTCGTCGCCGTCGCACGCCAAGCGGCTGTCCGCCCTGGTCGCCGAGCACGGGGCCGCGCGGCTGTGGGTGCCGTCGGCGCTGGCGCGTTTCGCTGCTTACGCCTCGCGTGGCTCAGACGCCGGGCCTGACCTGCGCGGCGCGCGAGACCTGCCGGTGCTGATCGTCGCCGGGCAGGGCCTGGCCGCGGAGATTTCCGCGCTGACCTCAGATCTCGCCGACGGGCACATCTCGGCGTCCGGGCTGGCCGACGACACGGAGTGGACGTTGCCGCTGGCCCCCCGGGCGGTCGCGCTGCTGAACAAGGGAACCCCCGGTGGCGTGGTGTCGCCGGACGGAACGCTGTCGCTGTCGCTGATGCGGGCGTGCAGCGCGTGGCCGTGCGGCGTGTGGATCGACGGCGACCGCCGGACCGCACCGGACGGCTCGTCGTTCGCCTGGCAGCACTGGTCGCACACGTTTGAGTACGCGCTGGCGTCCGGTAGCGGGCTGGCGCGGTCGTGCGGGTTCAACGAACTGGCCGAGGACTACAATCACCCACTGGTCGCGGTGCCGGGCTCGGGCACTTCATCCGGGGTATCGGTGTCGCCGCCTGAGGTGGCGCTGACCGCGCTGAAGCCGTTCGGGAACCCGGCCTCCTCGGGCCGGGAGTTCGCGTTCGACGGGGACGTGACGGTGCGGCTGCGTGAGACGTCGGGTACGCCGCTGACCGCGACTGTCACGCTGCCTGGGCCGTTGTCCGGCGCGTGGCTCACCGACCTGCTGGAATCCGGTCTCGGCGCGGAACTTCCGGTCAGTGACGGTTCGGTGCTGGTGGAAGTGCCGGCGTTCGGGACGGTCACGCTGGTCGTGCGTCCGGCGGCTGGCGTTTCTGGGGCCGCGGCCGATGCTGGCGGGTCGCTGGCGTACGCGCGGTACTGGCTGCACGGGACGGGACCGGCACCGGTCCGGAACCTTCCAGTGGCCGTGCACGTTACCCCAGCACGTGTCGCGCTGCCTTCCGCGGACGATTCGGCTGTTGTCCAGCTGACCGTCGCCCGCGGCCCCGTGGCCGTGTCGGGCTCGGTGGACCTGGTCGTGCCGGACGGGCTGTCGGTGACACCAGCGGGCCCGCTGCCCTATGCGCTCGACGGCGGTGACTTCGCCAGCTGGGAACTAACCGTGCGTGCTCTTTCCGGTACCGCTCCCGGCCGGTACTTCATCGGTGCGCGGCTCGGCGACTCGGTGGAGGAAGCGATGCTGGTCGCCGTCGGCGAGGGACAGCCGCCGTCCCGCGATATGGACCCTGAGGAGCTGTTCTTCCGGCTCCAGTCGGACCACGTGGCGCAGACCGACGAGGTATCGGTGGAGGTCGTCACGCGTTCTGTGGCGGTGGCGCCCGGCGGGTCCGGTTCGTTCACCCTGCGGGTGGCCAGTCAGCTCGCGTCCTCGCTGCGCGGCCAGGTACAGCTGCTGTCGCCGTTTGGCTCGTGGGGGCCTGACGATCTTTGGGAACAGCCGGTTACGGTGCCGGCGGGCGGCACGACGGAGCTGGTGTTCCCGGTGTCTGTCCCGCTGGACGCCCGCCCTGGGCAACGCTGGTGGCTGCTGGCCAAGGTCATGTACTTCGGCCGGGTCCGCTACACCGAGTCAATCCCCCTGACGGTAATCCCGCCGACCTGACGTTGCCCCGCCACCCCCGGAGTGCACTCATAGGTGCGGCGGCCGCGCCGCCGCGGGCTCAGCCGTCGACAGCGGCAGCGCGGCGATCACCTTGGCCAAGCCGCTCGGGGTCGATTCACGAAACAGGTCACGCAGGCGCAGCATCCGGCCGGAGCCGGCGTTGAGCTTGGCGACGAGCGTGAGCGCGGTGAAGGAACTTCCGCCGATGTCGAAGAAGCTGTCGCTCGGCCGCACGTCGTCGAGGTCGAGCACGGCACAGAAAACAGCGGCGATCACCTCGGGGGTCATGGCCTGGCCGGTCATGACGATCCTGTCGTCCGGGGAAAGGTCAGTCCGTACCGGGAATCAAGGACGGCGTCCTCACCGAAGGGCAGGACCCACGAAGGAGTCATGTGACAAATGTCGGCATTTATCACGATTGGGTACGTCGGCGCCGGAACGGCCCGCTCCAGGGCCGCGCTGACCGAAGAAACCCAGTCGGCTGGCCGGACCCGGGGGTTTGACCCGACCACCATCCCGGCGAGGCGCGTCAGGTCCACCGCGGCGGCGAGGTTCGCCACCAGATCCTCGACTGGCGCTGGCTGCTCCTCGCTAACGTCCCAGAACAGCACCGTAGAGCTGTAGTCAAAGTCGAAACGCCGGGCCACTTTGGGCAGCAGCGAGATCTCGCCACCGAAGAGCGGGCCGGAACCCGAGCCGTCACGCAGCCAGGTCCAGGCGCCCGAATAGTCCCGCACCCGGGGCGCCCCCTCGACCTCCGCGTCGTGCCAGGACGCGGGCGGCGCCGCCTTATCCCCGAGGGGCCGGCACCGGAGCGGCGCAGCACCTGACAGGGCACTGGCCAGGCAGTCGAGCATTTCAGGGAACGGCCCGCCGACATCGCCGAGGTGGAATATCAGCGAACAGCCATAGTAGGACCCGACACCCAAGCTGGCCAGGTACTGGTGAAGGTAGATGGTGTCGCAAACGCCGATCAACGGCTTCGGGTTCGCGGTGATCACCGCCGGGTCGAGTAGACCGGGGAGATCGGCACTGCCCAAGCCCGCGTCGGAGATCAACAGCGCGTCCACCGCCGGGTCGGCGAACGCGGTCATCAGGTCCGCGGCGCGGTCTTCTGGCGAGCCGGCGGTAATCCCGTCGGCGGACATACCGAAGGCGTGCTCGCCGTAGCTGACTTCGAAGTCACGGCCGCGCAGCGCTTTCTCCGCACGATGGCCCCGCTCGGGAATATGCGCGAGGGTCGGGAAGCATGGGCTGACGATACGAATGTGGGCTCCGGCGACGATGGATGGCGCGGGGGCGGCTACCGTGCGCATAGTTTACCGCGAGCGATCGACATCGTTGAATAGAACGAAAGCAGTTGTCGTTCTCATTTGCCTTAGCGCCTTTCTTACTTCGCCAATCTTGAATACCCATTGCCCAGAGTATCGAGATCGCATCCGGCGAACAAGAATCTTCGCCGTGTAGCGGCTAGCGTGCGGAACTGGAATACTGATCGCGTGACGGCCAGCAACCGCATCGGCGTGATGTACGATTGCGCGCTTCCCCCGCAGGGCATGGCGGAGTTCGCGCGAGCCGCCGAGACCGCCGGGGCGGATGAGCTGTGGGTGGTGGAGGATCTCGGCTACGCCGGGGCAGTCAGCGCGGCGACCGCGGCACTCGCTGCCACCGGCCGCATCAGGGTGGGAATCGGGATCGCGCCCGCCCCGCTCCGCAACCCCGCACTGCTCGCGATGGAACTCGCCACCATGGCCGGGATGTTCCCGCGACGGCTGATCGCCGGGGTTGGGCACGGGGTTACGGACTGGATGGCGCAGGTCGGCGCGGGGCCGGCGAGTCCGCTCGCACTGTTGGAGGAGGCGGTCACCGCCGTACGCGCGCTACTGCGCGGCGAGACGGTCACGCTGCACGGACGTGAGGTGCGCTTGGACGGCGTCCGGCTCATGCACCCGCCACGCTATGCGCCCGAGGTGGTCACCGGCGTGGTGCGGCCACGTTCGCTCGAGCTCTCCGGCCGGGCCGCCGACGGCACAGTACTCGCTGAGGGCAACGGCCCGGCCGATGTCGGGTCCGCGCTCAGCTGGATCGCCAAGGGCCGGTCGGCTGCTAATCCAGGTCCCTCCCGTCCGCACAGCCTCACCGTCCTCACTCACCTGCTCGCGGGCGGGGGCGGATCCGACCACTCCGCGCTTGAAGACGCTCTTGCGGAGCAGGCGGCCTGGCTGGAGCGCGCTCCGGAGAATATGTTCAGCGCCTCCGGCCCGCAGGGTACGGCGGCGCAGGCGGCAGCGCGGGTCCGCGAACTGTGGTCCGCGGGCGCGGACAGCGTCGTGCTGCGGCCCGTCGGCCGGGACCCGATCGGCCAGCTCGGCGCCACACTCGGTGAACTGCGGGTTTAGTTGCTCTTCGAGGGTTGCGCGGGCAGAGTGTCATCGATGTAGGGAGCGGTCATCGCGCACGCGGCCTCTTCCAGAACTTGCCAGGAGTAACGCGCGGCGTTGGCCAGCCCGGCGGTGCGCAGCCGCGTCCGCAGCTGCGGTTCGGTAATGACACGTTCCAGCGCCGCCGCGATGTGCTCGGGGCTGGGGTAGTAAAGCAGCCCGCCAGCCGGGTTGATTCTAGTCTCCGCGGCGGGCAGTTTCACCGCGGCGTCGCCGAAGGCCTCGGCCATCACACCGTGGTCATCGGTGTGGATAAGCGGGACGCCGCAGGCTTGGCCCTCAAGGATGATCTGCTCAAAGTCACCGCTGTGCGGGGCATTCACCAGCACGTCGCAGCAGTTGATCCGCTCAACGTACGACAGGTCCGGGGGGAGTGTTACAGACGGCTCGCCCACTGGCGGAGGTCCCGGCGTGACGCGACCGCCGCCGGTCGTCGTGGGGACACCACGGTCTTCGTCGAACGATGACCGTCCCGGGAAAATGACACGCCCTCGGATGCCGAGTTCGCTGGCCAGGCGGGACAGGTCACAGTAACCACGCGGCCGGCAGTGCACGTACAAGCGCAGGTCAAGGTGCGGCAGCCGACGGGTGGCCAGCGCGAACCCGGTGACCGCCCGGGCGATCTGCTTACGCTCGACGTTGGTCGCGAAAACGCCAACGAGCGTCGCGTCGGTCAGCCCGGCGCGGCGGCGCAGCTCGGCCCGGCACGGGTCAGGCCGGAAGACGGCGGTGTCGACGCCGGGTGGAGCTATGCCGACCACGCTGATGCCTTCGCCGCGCAGGTATGCCGCGCCGGTGCGGGAGGTAGCCCACACGGCGGCGCACTGTCGCTGGACGTCAAGGTAAGGGCGGCTGGCGGGGAGCCCGTCGATGCACACGTAGGATACGGTCGGGCCGACCCAGCCGGCGTCCCGGCAAGCCCGTACATACTCAGCGGCGTTGTAGATGTCCATGTTCAGCAGGAGCACGTTGGGGCAGACTGCCGCGAAGAACCCGGAAAGGGACGCGGTCCAACCCCCGCCTTGCTCGGCGGGCCAGATCCGGTACGGCAGGCCTGGCGGTGTATCCTCAGCGCGGCCCCTGAGCCCGAAACAGGCGACGTCGGCTCCGCGGCTAGCGATCGCACCGGCTATCCGCGCCGTGGTGCGACCGAACCCGCTCGTCAGCGCGGGTGAGTCGGACAAGATGGCTACCGTCACTGGGTCCTCCTGGCGAGGATGCCGACAAGATGTTCATCGCCACGGTGGCCGAGGACGGCGAAGCACGGGCCAGTAGTCATCGTGATCCTTCCTCGTCCGCCGACTGGCCGATCAGGCGGGCCACCTCGATCAGCTCGGCGATGCCATGGTCGAGGCCGTGCTCAATGGTGAATCCCTTCAGGCGGATCTTCTCATAGCTGACCTCGTAGTCACGCTGGTCGAGGTCCGCGGCGAATTCATCGACTTCTAGCTGGTAACTGACGTGGCCGCGGATCAGCTGGGCGAGCCGGGCTTTGGTGACGTTGAGGCTTTCGTGCCCGACGTTGTAGATCTCGTCACTGATCCGGGGCCAATCACTGAGTGCGAAGTTGATGGAGCGCGCCATGTCG
Organism: uncultured Actinomycetota bacterium; assembly: GCA_963743085.1. Classification (GTDB taxonomy): domain Bacteria; phylum Actinomycetota; class Actinomycetes; order Streptosporangiales; family Streptosporangiaceae; genus JBEKHI01. Next base: position 112,791 of record CAVUOU010000051.1, on the reverse strand, counting down.
CGTACGTGGATGAACGTGCGCCGAAAGCCGCCCTGGTAGATGGCGAGCTTGCCGTCGCAGACGGCGCGCTGGACGAAGTGATTGGGCAACAGATCGAACCGCATGCGCGGACTCGGCCCGAACGCGGTGGCATATCGGAAGATCACCTGGTTTCCGGCGGCACGGGTCTGCTTCTCCGCCTCGGCTTTGGTGATCCCGTACAGCGTGATCGGTGAGCACGGTGTCTCTTCGGTGCAGGTGCCGTCCGCCACGGTGCCGTAAACGCTTCCAGTCGAAGCGAGCACTAGGCGCTGGCCGGTGTTCCGCAGTTCCAGAAGCAGCTTGATGGCGTTGACGTTGGTCGCGATGGCCTCAGCCGGGCGGCGCTGGCATGCCGGGTACCCGACGATGGCCGCCAGGTGAACGACTGCCTCCGCTTCCCGCAATGCCGGTCCGAGCACCGTCTCATCGCCTACATCACCATAGATGAACGAGAACCCTGGCCGCCCGACGCAGCCCAGCAGCCCGTGGCCGCCGGCATCCAGCCGGTCCAGCACGCGTACCTGGTGGCCCTCCTGGAGCAGCGCCGACACCAGGACGGTGCCGACATACCCAGCGCCGCCGGTTACCAGTACCCTCACCTCGGACCCTTTCTCTCGACCGCGACCCAGACCCCGCTTCTTCCTATCCGCCCAGGACCTGGCGCAGGGCGTCCGCGATATAGGCGGCATCGGCGGTCGGCATATCCGGGTATACCGGCGGGCAGATGTGAGACGGGCAGAGCCGGTCAGCGCCCGGGTAGCTGCCGCGGGCGAACCCCGCGAACGCGGGCTGACGATGACACGGGGTGCGGTAAACATAGCCGCCCATGCTGATGCCGTACTGGGCGCGCAGCAACCGCTCGACGGCCAGCGGATCTTGCTGGTCGAGCAGGACGGCGTACTTGTACCTGTTGTGCACCGACCCGGCGGGCGGGGTGAGCGGGTGCACACCGTGGATGTCGTTCAGGGCGCCGTCGTACGCGGCGGCAACAGTGTTGCGGGAGGCGACCATCGCGTCCAGGCGCCGCAACTGCGTCCGGGCAAGGATCGCCTGTATCTCGGTCAGCCGCCAGTTGTAACCAGTGACCGTCATCGTGCCGTCCGGGTTTTTCGCGTGATCGCGCAGCAGCCTGGCGGTCGCGGCGACCTGATCATCGTTTGTGACCAAGATGCCGCCCTCCCCGCTGGTCATGACCTTGGTGCTGAAGAACGAGTACGCGGCGGCGCTCCCGAAAGAGCCGGCCTTGCGCCCGGCTAGCGACGATCCGGCGGCATGCGCGGCATCTTCGATCAGGGGGATTCCAGCCGACGCGCAGGCCTGCGCCAGAACGGTGGTGCGGGGCGAGATCAGCCCGCCAATATGAACCGTGATCACGGCCCGCGTGCTGGGTGAGATCTTGCCGAGCACGTCTTCCTCGGCCACGGTCAGGTCAGGGGCGGTATCCGCCAGGACCGGGGTGGCGCCCGCCCGCAGCACCGCCACCACGGTGGCGCCGAAGGTATTGGTGGGGACGATCACCTCACCGCCCTCGACTCCCGCTGCCCGGAGCGCCGCTTCCAGCGCCGCGGTGCCGCTGGCCAGCGCCACGGCATGACGGCAGCCGGTGTAGGCGGCGAACTCTTCCTCCAGCGTCCGGCCATGCTCCCCCATGGTGAGATGGTCCCGGTTCCGGAGCAGCTTGCCGATCTCGTTGGTGATGTCGTCGATGTCTGGCCCGGTGAAGCCGTACCGGTACGGTGGTATCGCCTCGCCTGCCTTCCGCCCGGTCACGGGTAGTCCAGCATGGGTCCGACAGTGGGGTTCACCTTTTCTTGCAGCGACAGATAGTCGTAGAACACGCTCTCGTCGATGCCCCATTCGCGAAGCCGCAGCGGGGAGAACTGCGTGTCGTACCGGTAGTCGCCACTCAGGTCGTAGGCCCAGATCGCGACCGGCACGAACTCCGGTGCCAGCTTCTCGATATATTTGCGGGTCTCCTCGTAATCCTCGCGTTTCGCGTCTCCGCCGATCAGCAAGTAGGTGACGACTCCGATGCCGCGTTCTTGCAGCAGCGCCACGGCGCGTTCGATTTTCTCCAGGTCAGTGCGCTTGTTGAACGACTTCAGCAGGTCTTTGGTAATGCCCTCGACGCCTATCTTGACCCGCCGGACGTTCAGGTCGACGAGCAGATCCGCGGTGGCGGGAGTGATGAGGTCGGCCCGGGTATCGATGGTGAACGCTTTGGTGATCCCGGCCGTGCGCAGCGCTTCGGTCAGGTCCCGCAGCCGTTTGGGCGGCGCGTAGGTGAAAGACAGATCGGTGAGGTAGATGTCGTCGGCGGGTCGCTGCGCGATATCGGCGACAACCGTGGTCAGCTCGGCGAACCGTACCCGCTGGTCGAGCCCGGCGTACAGTTGCTGGACAAGGCAGAACGCACACGGGAAACGGCACCCGAACGATGTCATCACGAAGTCGGTCAGCTGGCCCGTTGGGTACAGGTTTTTCAGGTTCGGGACCACATCCAGCGGAACCGGCCGCGGCTGAATGTACCCGGACGGCCTGTTCGCCAGTATCGAGACGATCTCCCCGGAGGGCTCGCCGCCGAGCACGCAGTCGAACCGGCTCTCGAACCGCGCCCGGTCCATGGTGAAGAAGTGGCCGATGCCGACCGTATAGACGCCAAGCCGGCGGAACATATCAGCGTAATGGGCGGCGATAAACGGATTGCCCCAGTCTTTGGTGGCGATCAGCGGCTCGCCACCCAAGATCACCACGGCCTTCGGCTGGAAGGACATGACGATCTCGGTGACCTCGCCGTAGAGACTGCCACGCCCGTCAACCGCATCCACGAAAGGCTGATAGTGCTGGAACATCCACCGCATGCTCCAGTAACGGCTCCCGGGGGTGTAGTCAGCGTTCCAGACCAGGTGGGAAATCCCGGCCTTCTCAAGGAACGCGGAAAGGTAGGTCAGGGTTGGAGCGGCCCGGTTGTTGTGGCTGCCGCAGAAGCGGTAATAGGGCGGTGCCAGCAGCACCACGTCGACCTCATCCATCATGACTCCTGCCTGTGAGCGGTGCTGTCCCGCAGCACGCGGATGACATTGCTGGCCACCGCCGAGATCTCCTCATCGGTCATCGCCGCGTAGGTCGGCAGCCACAGCCCGCGGCGGCAGATATCCGCTGACACGGGGCATTCGGTGGCGGCGCTGCGCAGAACCGGCTGGTCCTGCAGCGGGGGCCAGATCGGCCGCGCGTCGATGCCGCGGGCGCGCAGGTAGGTGACGACCCGATCGCGGTGGCTCGAGGTGATCACATGCAGCCAGCACGAGCAGGTTGCCCAGCTGGCACAGGGCCGGAAACCGCATCCCGCGCCGACCAGCATCTCGCGGTACCGGCGGGAGACCCGGTTCCGGGCGGCTATCAGGTCCGGCCAGCGTTCCAGCTGGCCCACGCCGACCGCCGCCGACAAGGCGGTCATACGGTAGTTCCGTCCGAGAACCTCATGCACGTACGGCCGTTGCGCGGTCATGCCGTGGTTCGAGATCAGGCTCATCCGCTCCGCCAGCACGGGCGAGTCCGTGCTGACACTGCCGCCCTCCCCGGTTGAGATCGCCTTGTTGGCGTGGAAGCTGAACACCGAGACTTCACCCAGGGACCCGGCCGGTCTGTGCTTATATTCAGCGCCATGCGCCTGCGCGGCGTCCTCGATGACAGGGACGCCGAGACCGCACAGTTCGTCATAATCCGCAGGATGGCCGAGCACATCGACAGCGATGATCGCCCGGGTGCGAGAAGACATACGCGCTCTAGCAGAAGCCGGGGACAAAGTCCAGGTACCGGGATCCACATCAGCGAGAACAACCGAGGCCCCGACCGCCAGCACTGACATCGCGGGCGCGGCGAAGGTCAGCGCCGGGACGATTACCTCATCGCCTGGGCCAATCCGCAGGCCCCGCAGCGCCAGTTCCAACGCGAGCGTGCCATTCGCGACCGCCACGGTATGCGCCCGGCCCAGCCGCTCGGACAATCTCCGTTCGAAGCGGCGGACCATCTCCCCGGTTCCAGAGATCCAGCCCTCGCTGAGCACGGAATTCACGTAGGCAGTCTCCACTGAGGAGATGTCCGGGCGCGACAGCGGGATCGTGATGACCGGGCTCGCTGACTGGTGACCGGATGACATGAGCCGCTCCGCCGTCAGGTCATTACCTCCGATACCCATAATCCGTACTTGCCGTTTGAGATGAATGTGATTCTGGGAAGCATCTTATTCACCCCACGTGCGCCGCTACGAGGGCCAGAACGGTGGCCAATCGAACTGTATCGCCGATCACCTGCGAATGTCAGGGGTCCCGCGACCGCGCGCGACAGGTCCAGGCTCGGTTCCGTCGCCTACCGCCCGCAGTGTGGTCGCGCAACACAACCGACGCTAACGTAGCGACAATTGGCCAAATGCTTGCCTGCGGCTTGTAACGGATATCACTTAAGTTATTGGCACCACGGGCAGCGCTGGCAGGGCCAGGACGGTGGCCAATCGAACTTCATGGCTCGCCCGAATGGTACCCGGGTGTCGAGTCGCGGGGAGAAAAGTATTGGACATCGCAGCAGAACCGCACGAAGCGATCGGCGATCTCATCCGGCGGGCCCGCAGAGCCCAGTTTCAAAGCCAGCAGCAGCTCGCACAGCAGCTAAACAAACAGTCGGGCCGGGACACTGTGACCGGTCACGAGGTCGGCCGGTGGGAGAACCATGAGCGGATTCCCGGCCCATACAGCAGACGGTGGATCGCCGAGGCGCTCGGCATCGACCGGCCGGTACTTGACCGGGCAGCCGCCGTCGCCGCGGTGTTGCGGCGCTCAAAGACCGCGCAGCCCGCGCCCGGCACGCGGTTGCCGGGCGATGGTGACTCGGTTGCGGTGTCTGCCGTGGCGTCTACTGCCGCGGCCAGGACGCTGGATGAGGTGCTGGCGATCTGGGATGAGCTGATCACTCAGAAGGCGCTCACCACGGTTGTGGCACTGTCCGGCCCCGCCATGCTCGCTGTCGCCCGTCGCCCCGCGCCTGAGCTGTCCCGTGACGTTCTGGAAGCCCACGCTGGGCTCACTGCCGGCTACCGGCGGCTAGACAACTTGGCGGGTCCGGCGACCGTGTTCCATCAGGCGCGCGAGCATCACCAGCAGCTGATGTCCTTGCTAGGCCAGGCACGCGGCACCAGGCAGGTACAGCGGGTGGCGAGGCTGGCCGCGGATTCGGGAGATCTGCTGGCGTGGCTGCTGTTCGATCTGGAGGAGTACCCGCAGGCGCTCGCGTGCTACCGGCTCGCCGCGGAAGCCGCCCGGCAGGTGGACGACGTGAGCTTGCATGCCAACCTGGTCGGGCGGGCCGCCCGGACGTTGTTGGAATGCGGCCAGCATGACGCGGCGTTGGACGTTGCCGCTGTGGCCGAGCGGATCGCGGGCTCCGCCGCGCACCCGACGGTGCGATCCTGGCTCGCGGCCACCCGGGCGTTTGACCATGCCCGGCTCGGCCAGGAGACCGATTGCCGCCGGGACCTGGAGGCAGGTGCCCAGTTGCTCGCGCGGGCAACTGCCACCCGCGACCCGGTGCCCGGTTATATCACCTTCTACGGCGAAGGCCATCTGCGGAAATGGACCGGTCACGCCATGCTGGCGCTAGCCAAGCAGCGTGCTGGACTGGCCCGCGAGGGTGCCCGCGCGATCGACAAAGCACTCCTCCAGTGGCCCTCGTCGGCTGTGCGCGAGTCCGCTGAATTGCTGACCGCTAGCGCCGCCGCCCGCCTGCTTGCCCGCGAGACCGAGCAGGCCGCCGCTCTGGTCAGCCAGGCCCACACCATCGCCCGTGACACCGCGTCACGAAGGAACATGACCGCGGTAAACCGTCTTCGGCGGCGGTTGGTTCTCTCCAGCACACCCGTCAACTCCCGGTCAGCTCGCGGTGAAGGCGGCGTGTGCCCGTAGCGCGCGACATCGCCGAAGATGTCCCGCCGGCGGGACATCGACCCGCAGGCCGGGCGCTGAACCTCTACTCTTGAGGGGCTCCGGCTAGCGCGGACGACAGCTCCCGGGGGGTTGGGTAGATGAAGATGGCCGCCATATCTACCTCAACGCCCGTGTGATCTGAGATCTGGGATAGTGCGTCAATCGCCATGAGCGAGTCACCACCAAACTCAAAGAATTCTGAGTCTGGCGTAATCTCCGGATTCTTCAAGACCTTCCGGAACACTTCCAGGATGATCTTCTCAAGCGCTTCGGTTGACATATGTCTCGAACACCACCCTGCATCTCGACGGCGCGTTCAGGCCATGCGGCATTCGCAGCGTTAAGTAAGATAGTCGCCGCTGCACATTGGTGCGGTCAAGTGCCATGTCCGACGGCGGACGCGGTGGCTAAGCCATGTCGCGGACACGGTAGCAGTCCTGGCGCTTACACTGTGATGGCTAGCCAGCACCCGGATCATCTTCAACTCCTCACTGTTCCACTGCTGCGATTCCGCAGTTGAATAGCGACCTAGTCAGGGAGCATTGATGCGGACACCTCGCGTGACTCATGTATTGCCGGGAAGCGCGTGGGCACTATCCCCGCACATGCTCATCAGAAGCGCCGGATTCCCCGCCGATGGGGTCCTGCGGCTCGCCGACCCAGGGCTCGCGGAGTCCGCCGACCGGCTAACGTCAGTCGTTACCCCCGCTAAGGCACGACAGCAGGCATTTGACGCCAACTGGGAGGCGGCCTCAGGGGTGCTTTCCAGCAACGTACGGGCAATAGCCGAGTCCCCGCGTTTCCGGCTCGCGGTATCCTGGCAGAATCCTGCCGTCCTCGAGACCGGGATCGAACCGCTATTGCGCAAAACCGGGAAGAGCGGCCGCGATCGCAAGTACAGGAGCCACGAGCGCCTGATCGCAGGCTACTGGCAGCGGTACTGCGTCAAGAACGACACCATCGGTTTCTTCGGGCCGCTCGCATGGGCAAGGATGGCACCAGAGACTAGGATCACGCCGGGTCCTGATCTCATAAGTCGTGCGAGAGTTCATTTCGAAACCTGGGCCATCGACGCGCTCGCCGCTACCGTCCAGAGCGAAATCAACCTTGATCCATGGCTGATGCCCAGAAGGACGCCCCTCGTCCAGGTCGCGCACGGCGCCGTCATTGAACCTGACGGGACCCGGGTGCCCGAAGGCTCTCCCGTCACCACCGCGCTTCTCCTCGCGGACGGGACCATGCTGGCCCGGGATCTTGTAGCGCGGCTGACATCCGGCCACCCCGGGCTGAACACCGATCAGGCTTACGAACTACTGCGGGCGCTGCGCGATCGGCGGCTGATCATCTGGCGGCTGGAAGTTCCGTCTTCCATCCACCCGGAGGCCGAGCTCGAGAAGATGCTCATGCGAGTGGAACCGGAACAGGTGCGGGCGAGCGTGGTCGCGAAACTCCGGCAACTCTGCGCGGCCCGTGAACGCCTTCAGCGAGTCTGGTCGGACACCGACGAAACCCGCGCCGCGCTTGGCACCGTCAGCAGCCTCTTCCGCGAGTTCACCGGCAAGGCCAGCACCAGGCGTCACGGCGACAGCTACAGCGGGCGGACCCTCACGTATCTTGAATGCGAGCGCGACATATCCCTTGAGCTCGGCCCGGATTTTCAGGCCGCGCTGGCGCCGGTGGCACTGATTCTCGACAGCGCGCGGTGGCTGACCTGGACGCTCAGGGAATCGCTGATGCCCCACGTCCTCGAAGCGTACGAGGGTGTGCGCCGAACCCGGCCAGGCACGGTCACGGCCGCTGCCCTGTGGGCGCAGTGCTGGCCGGCCATCGGGCGCAACCTCGGCCAGATCGTCGAGGCCGCCCTCGGCGACTATCACAAGCGCCTGTCCGTCTGCCTTCCCTGGCTACCGCAAGCCCGCAGCGTGAGCTTCGCCCTTGACGAGCTCCGGCCGTCCTTCGCGGCGAACTTCCCGGCCCCGTGCAGCGGATGGACCGAGGCGCGGTGGTGCAGTCCCGACATCATGATCGCTTCCAGCTCCACAACGGACCTAGCGCGCGATGACTTCTTCCTGGTTCTCGGCGAGCTTCATGTGGCGATCAACAGCTGCGATTACAACGCGGCGGTCGAGAGCGCACCCGATCAGGAAGCCCTGCTACGGTTCATCGACACGGTAAGTCCCGATCCGAGGCTTCTCCCGCTCCTGCCGAAGGAGAGCCCGCCGCGCCTCACGGTACGCACGCACCCCGCTCTTGTCCGCCCGGACGACTACCGCGTCGCACTGACGCCCCAGATACCTCTGGCGACATCAGGTCGCTTCGTATCCGGTGGCGACCTGATCGTCTCGCTACGGGGCTCCGGTGAGCTAGCGCTGACGTCGGACCGGCATGAGTTCGACGTCATGGACCTGTTTTCCGAGTCCATCAAGGCCGCGCTGCTCGAGAAATTCCGCCTGTTCGCCGACCATCACGTGCCGCGGATCACTGTCGGCCGACTCGTGCTGGCCAGGGAGAGTTGGAAGTTCACGCCCGCCAGCCTCGCGTTCGCTTTCGAGAAGACGGAGTCCGGCAGGTTCGTCGCGGCCAGGCGCTGGTTCCGCGACACCGATCTGCCAAGGCACGTCTACGTAAAGCTCCCGACCGAGGTAAAGCCGTTCTACGTTGACTTCGCAAGCCCTGTTTACATTGAGATCCTGGCAACGGCCGTCCGGCGTGTTATGCGCGAGGAGGCCGACAGCGCGGATAGCGCGTGCGTCACGGTAAGCGAGATGCTCCCCGACCACTCCCAGCTGTGGCTCACGGATAGCGACGGCAAGCGCTTCACCTCGGAAATCCGCCTCATGACATTTGATCTGTCCGGCCGGTGATGCCCGGAAGGTGCGTTCGGATGACGACGGGACCTGGCGTAGTTGCCAGCACGGCACCGCTGCCCGGTGGCACCCCTCGCGGCTGGAGATGGTGGCCCGAGGTTCTGCTGCGAGGCGCGGGATTCCCCGCGCGGGGGGTGCTCGACCTGGCTTCCCCCCGGCTCGCGGAACTCGCGGACGGGCTACGGCCTGACGAGCTAGATCGCGGACAGGCGTGGAATACATACGTCGCGGAATTTCACCAGACAGCCAGGCACCTGGTGCCCGTGATGCAGCAGATAGCCCAGCGGGAGGACTTCCGCAGGGCACTGGCCTGGCAGAACCCCGACCTGCTCGCCACAGCCCTCGGTCCGCTACTGCGCTGGACGGACTCCCAGCCGCGAGGAAGCAAGCACCGGCAGCACGAGGAGGCCGTCGCCTCGTACTGGCATCGTTATTGCGCGAAGAACGACTCGATCGGCTTCTTCGGGCCGGTGGCATGGGGCAGGCTGGACTTCGGTCAGCCAACCCGGGTGTCCATCGGCCAGTCGCTTGTCGCCGTGACGAACGTGTTCTTCGAACCATGGGCCATCATGCGGGTGGCACAGGCCTTCGAGCGGGAGCCCGGCATGCGCGCCTGGCTGAGGCCTCGACAGATGGGCTATCTGGTATTCGCCGGCGACCGAGTTCTATCGCCGCTCGGCGGTGAGATCAAACTGTCCCGTTCGGAGACGGCGCTCCTGCGCGTTTGCGACGGCACGTCGGCGACCAGGGACCTGGCCGCGCGCATCGGCATGGAGTATCCGGATCAGCCGCAGAGCGAGGATGACGTCGAGCGCGCTGTCTCCGCGCTCGAGAAGCGCCGGCTTCTGACCTGCAAGATCGACATACCGATCACCGCGCGTCCCGAGGAGAACCTGCGCGAGTTCCTGCTCGGAGTGAAGGACGAGGCTCTGCGCAGGTCCTGCGTCGCCAAGCTCGATCTGCTCGAGAGCGGCATGGACCTGATACGCGAGAACGCGGGCGAATCCGGGCGTCTCTCACAGGCCATCGCCAACCTCGGCGAGACGTTCACCGCTGTAACCGGTGAGGAGCCGACCCGGCGTAAAGGCCAGGCCTATGCCGGCCGCGCGCTCGTCTACTCCGACTGCCGCCGCGATGTCGAGTTCGTTCTCGGCGGTGAATTCCGGGAAGGATTGGCTGCGCTGGAACTTCTCGCCGATAGCGGGCGCTGGTTCTGCTGGCATGTGGGAGAAGCCGTGCGCGAGATACTCGGCGCCGTCTTCCCTGGCCACAGCGTCCCCCTGGCGACGTTCCTCTTCAAGTCCGAGCAGCGCCTCCGCAAGTCCCTTCCCGCCGTGCTTGAGCGCGTGACATCGGACCTGGTCGAACGCTGGGAAGAGATCATCCGGGTGACGCCGGCCGAGTCTCGCCTGACGCGCCGGTACGAGGACATCGCTCCCCTCGTCCGCGACGCGTTCAGGGTGCCTGGCTCCGGCTGGGAAGGCGCCAGGTATATGAGCCCGGACGTGATGGTCATCGCCGACGACAGGCCCATGCTGGTACTCGGCGAGATGCATATGGCCATCAACACCATGCGTCACTACTGTTTCGTCAGCCAGCATCCGGATCCGGCCAGGCTGTTCGACTGCATGGACCAGGATCTCCCCCAGCCGCGGCTGTTCCCGACCCTGCCGCGCGAAAGCCTGCCGCGGCTCACCATACGTACGCATTCCGCCCTGATACGCCCGGCCGACTATATGATCGAGCATCTTTACCGCACGGCCGGAGCCTACCGGGAACACCTGTTCATGAGCTCCCAGCCGCAGGTGACGAAGCAGGGAGGGAACCTCTCGGTAACCTGTCCAGACGGCACGACGTTTGATGTACTCGATGTCTTCGGCGAAGTCCTGATGGACGCCGTGATCGATTGCTTCCGGATGTTCAGGGAACGGCCCCACACGTCGCGTATCACCATCGGCTCTCTGATTGTCAGCCGCGAGCAGTGGCGTTTCCGGCCGGAAGACCTGGCATTTTCGGCGGTGACGGATGAGGCGAGACGGTTTGTCCTCGCGCGCGCGTGGTGGCGCGACCAGGCGCTGCCGCGGCAGGTGTTCGTCAGGACCAGTCGCGGCGAGAAGCCGGTCCTGGTGGACTTCGCCAGCCCGGTGTGCGTCAGCAGACTGTCGAGGATGGTACGCAGGCTCAATGATTCACCCGAGGACACGCGATGGATGACCATGCAGGAGATGCTCCCCGCGGTAAATCAGTTGTGGCTGAAGGACACGGAAGACCAAGAATATACGTCTGAATTTCGTCTAGCCGCGTTCGATATTCGCGGCTGAGGGTCTCTGACATGAATTCAATCGATTTTTGGAAGTACTGGCTAGGGCAGCTTCTGTCCAACTTCGGAAGCGCGTTCGTCACGTTTGCCACCCCGCTGCTGGTTTATCGCCTGACAGGCTCGGCGGTGAGCCTCTCGCTGAGCGTCGTGTTCTCGTTCTTGCCGTACATCATGTTCGGTCTCACTATCGGCACCCTCGTCGACAGGGTTGGGCGCAAGAAGCTCATGATATTGGCCGATATAGCTCGCGGCGCCATGCTGGCCACGATACCGATCCTCAGCCTGGCTGGCCTGCTGAGCGTATGGTGGCTCTACGCTGTCGTGTTTGTTAACGGCACGCTCACGATCGTCTTTCAGGGGGCCGAGTTCGCGGCCGTCAAGAGCCTCGTGCCCGAGAGCATGCTATTGACCGCCAACGCACGCATTCAGTCGAGCTTCCAGGCCGCGCAGGCTATAGGGCCCGTGTCCGGCGGCCTGATGGTCGCGGCCGGTCTATCTATACCAGCGATCTTCAGCATCACCACCTTCACATATCTCATCTCCGCTGTGTCGCTGGCCCTGGTACGTACCGAGTTCAACGGGGATCTAGCGCGTGTAAAAAAACGACTTCGCGTAGAGATAGCGGAAGGTCTCTCTTTTACATTCCGCCATCCCTTGCTGCGCAACATCAGCATGCTCACCGCTCTGGTGAATTTCTTCGGGATCATCACCTGGGCCGAGCTAGTAATCTTCGCCAGACATCAGTACGGCGCCTCCGACGCACATATCGCGGTGCTGTACGCGTCCGAGCCGATCGGCGCCTGCATCCTGGCCTTCCTGGCCGTGCGCGCACGTCGTTACATATCGTTCAGTGTGGCGACTATCGGTGCCTTGATGTCTTACGGCGCTCTCATCTTCCTGGCTTCCTTCCTTCGCAGTTACTGGGCCGCCATCCCGGTCTGGATCGTCGCCTACGGCCTGCCCTTTTCCTTCAGCATCCACACAGTTTCTCTGCGGCAGAAGATCGTGCCCGATCATCTGCTTGGCAGGGTGATGACTGTCGCGCAAACCATCGCGTGGTGCGGGTTTCCTGCCGGAGCGCTCGTCGGCGGGCTCGCAGTCGCCGCGACGCACAACGTGTCATTGGTCTATGCGGCGGTCGGGCTGATCATCTTCGTGATCGCCTCCATGTTCTGGTTTACCGAGCTCGGCCACGCCGACCGGTACCTGAACGCGGCGGAGAAGGCCGCGCCCGCGGCCCAAGCGCCCGAATCGCCGGCCAGGTTAAGCTCACCTCCTCAAGATCAAATCTAGGAGAAGCTGGGCAACTACCGGCTCCATCAAGTAGAAGTGACCCGCATCCAGGAGATGCATCTCGAATGGACCGCTCGTATAATTGCGCCATTCACTTAGGCTTTCGATTGATACAAGGCCATCCCGTTTACCTCCAATAACGGTCAGAGGAATATTTAGTGACTCCCCGCCGGCAGACCTTGAGTAGTCCTCGACCGCCCTCAAGTCCGCACGTATCCCAGGTTCAAGAAGTGTCATTAGCTCGATGGAGTCCAGAACTCGCGGAGGCGTTCCGCCAACTTTTCGAAATTCGTCGACGAGCTCATCCAGAGGAAGATCAGCAGTTCTCCTGGCTCCTTCCATTCGACAGCTGGCGGGTGCGGTCTGGCCACTGACCACTAGCCGCAAGTCCCGCTGTTGCTCCGAACCGGCGGTGATGCGCTCTGCAAGTTCGTAAGCCACGAAGGCTCCGCTGCAGTGGCCGAACAGAACTATTTCGTCCGCATCGAGTTCCTTCACAGGCTTGACGAGTGAATCCGCCATTTCCTCGATAGTGGTGAGCGGAGGTTCCAGAAGCCTTGTCTCTCGCCCAGGGAAGCGTGCGCCCCACAATGCGGCGATGTCATTGATGATAGGCACCCAAGGCATGAACGTGGCTACACCTGCCCCGGCATGAGGTACGACGATGACTGCCCGCTTGTTATCGTTCCCAGAACCTAGCCTTACGAGTATTCTATTGCGACTGGATTGCTTCATGATGGTCACGATTCCCGACAGGGAGTACTGGTCACCTCATCGTGGGGAATTCGCATACCTTCCTCCGCCACAGGGCTGAGCTCACGCATCGTCGGCTGACGACCTTGGCATACGAATACTCTAAACTCTTACGCTCTCCGGCGGCTAGTACAGTGCTATTGTCCCACGCGGCGAGACACTGGCATTGAGGCTCGTTCGTCCTCGCGCTGCAGTGCCGCAGAATCCCCGCGGCCCAGCTCCTGCTGCGCCGCCGTCCCTAGTGCTAGCGCCGCCCAAGCCTCCAGATCGAGCCCCGCCATGTCTGCCGCCGCCTGGCAGCTTTCCATCTGCTGGGGGGACACAGGGATCTCGAGGGTCACCTCTGGTCCCGCGTCGACCGCGGTGGCCGAATCAAAAGAGTCGCGGTCGATTTCTTGCCGAGACACCTGCATAGGCACTGCCTCGTGTTCCTGCTCGCGTTCTTTGAGACTGGACCGGACCTCGCGGCGCAAACGATTCCGTGACCAGCCATGATGCTCTGCCTTCCTGAGCCAGAAGCCCTGCTCCGGCTCAGAGAGGGCGGCGACCTCCGCATGGTGGCCGAAGCTAAGCCCGGCGCGACGGCGAGACAGCGGAAATCGCCGAGCCACCCAAGCATAGTTACGTAGTGTCTGGTAATCGAGTGAGGTACGCTCGATTGCTTCTCTGTAACGGCCGGTGTACGCCATCTCCCCGTAGATGAGCCAGTCACCCAAGTACCATGCCGACGAGTTATAGAGGTCCGATAGCCATTGTCCGATACTGAGCCATCTCTCGAAAGAAAGTTGCCGAGGGAGCTGCAGACCTTCTTTGGGAAGAACTACGGAGTCGATCTTGACCGGAGTAATCGCTAGCCGCTCAGAATGATTATGATTCTCGGAGATTTTGGTCATCCGTGATTCCTCTCCGTTCCCCCACTCCTATCGGATGAATATTGATAGGCACAAAATGACGCGACGCACAACGCCCCAATTGGCGACCCCGAAAGCGGTATTACGACACCTAGTGAAACAGTATCGCACTTGTTACGTTGTCAGTCACGCGTGCGCACACCAGTTGCTGCACCGACATGTCAGACATAACGGAACAGCGCTCCCGGTTGGTACCGATGCGACGGATGAGGCATGGGTCACGAGAGAGCTTTGTGGAAATCAGAGCTACGGGCGCACGGATAGGGCCTGATGCTGCTTACGCAGGTCGTCAAGCGCGTGCAGGCCATGAATGGTGGTGTCAAGATCGATGCCAAAATCGATCAGGCAGGCGATCTCGTCGACACCCGCCTTTTGCAGGCTGGTGACCAAAGGCGCGCAGGTCCGCGGGACTCCGAAGAGAGCATTGGTCTGGAAGTAGCGCTCGAATGCCTGGGCCAGGAGTTCCTCCCGATCCTCCGGGTGCAGGTCATCCAGACTTTGCAGGTCATCTAGTCTCCCGCTCGCTTTCCACCCTTTCCACCACAGATCCATCGAGGACTCCAGGTATTCGATGAACGGTGCCCGCACGATCCGACGGACATCCTCCAGGTCGTCGCCCACGAAGGTGTGCAGCATAAGCGTTACGTGGCCGGTGACGGGATCATGGCCGTGCCGAGCGCGTGCGTCACGGTAGGCGGTTATCTTCTCGGCCAGTTCCGCTTCTCCCTGGGCGAGGAGGGAGGTAAGGACATTCGCGCCATGCTCCCCAGCCCGGATGAAACTCTGACGTTTGCCGCTGCAGGTAATCCAGGTCGTCAGGTCTGGTTGCCGCGGCTGTGGGTAGACCCGGACCGGTACCGTCTCTCCTAGACCACCGGGGAGCGTGACGGTTCCGCCACTCCAAAGCAGCCGGATCGTATCCAGGCCGGAGAACAGCAGGTCATACCGGTCTGCGAAACTGCCGGGAGCCAGCACGAAGTCGTTAGGGTTCCAGCCGGGGGCCAGTGACAGGTCGACCCGGCCGCCCGAGAGATTATCGACGACGGCCCACTCCTCGACCACGCGTACTGGATGGTGCATGGGTAGCACCACACTGCCGGCTCGCAGCCTGACCCGTTCCGTAACCATGGCCAGGGCCGATGCCAGTACCGAGGGACTGGGATACAGCCCGCCGAACGGGTGGAAATGTCGTTCCGGCAGCCACACCGCCGTAAAATCATGCGTGTCTGCGAACTTAGCGCCCTCTATCATCAGCCGGTATTTATCCTCGCTAAACTCAGCCTCATTGCTCGAAAAATAGAAAAGACTGAACTCAACGGGCCGCGACTCCCTGTCATCCGTGACCGGGGCGACTTTATCGAGGGTAGGTATATCAGGGACCGCTTTCACATACTGGGGCGGCCTGTTCATGGCATTCTCCCACCCGTACCGTAAGCCGAAATGATATCGTAGTATTTCGATCGTAACTCCAGCACCTTGAGACGGTCCAGCGGAGAACCAGTACCTATGCCGGGTGCGGAGGGTCAAGGCCGAGGGCGCCCGGATGACCGAGGCGGCCGCGGCGCTCGGCTACTCCCGGCCGACCTACTACCAGGCAGCCAGCGCGCTGGAGTCCTCTGCACGTGGAGACAGTGGAATTTTCCCGTCGCCACGCGACGGGAAAATTCCACTATGTTCCGGCCGGCCATCAAGCGGTGGGCTCCCGACGCGATCGGTGTGCGTGCAGCTCTGGGACGCGCTTTTCGAGAGCTATCCTGCGCGATGACAGTTGAGTAGCCTCAATCGCGAAGGAGGGCCTAGGTGAGCAGCACGACGCGCTTCCCAACGGCGGTGGACACCATCGTGGTCGGCGCTGGGACGGCGGGTGCGGCGGTCGCCAGCCGCCTGGCGGGGGGCAGCTCCGAGCGCACGCTGCTGCTGGAGGCGGGGCCAGACTACGGGCCGGCCGATGGCGGCCGCTGGCCGCTCGATCTCCTCGACGCGGCGAAAGTCGCGCGGTCCCACGACTGGGGGTACACGGGCGAGTTCGCCGGCCAGGTGATCCGCTTCCCCCGTGCGCGCGTGATCGGCGGCTGCTCCTCCCATAATGCCGGCGCGGTCGTGTTCGGCAGCCGCCTCGATTATGACGGCTGGGCCGCGGCGGGCAACCCCGGCTGGTCGGCGCGGGAGCTCATGCCGCTGTTCGCCGCGGCCTGGGAGCAGCTGCGGGTGCGGCGCGTGGGCCTCGATGAGCTGACCCCGTTCCAGCGAGCCTGCAGGGATGCGATCGTAGCGAACGGGATCCCCGCGGTGGAGGACTTCAACAACTTCGACGAGGACGCCGGCGTCGCCCCCTTCCCCGTCAACGTCGACGGGACTACCCGGTTCAACAGCGCGTTCGGGTACATCGATCCGGTCCGTGACCGGCTCATCGTGGCCGGCGATGCTCCTGTCGAGCGGGTGCTCGTCCGCGACGGCCGGGCTGTCGGCGTGGCCGTGCGGGAGGGCCAGCGGCTGGCGGAAATCGGCGCGTCGCGGGTGGTGCTGTCCGCGGGCGCCTACGGGAGCCCCTCGATCCTGCTCCGGTCCGGCATCGGGCCCGCCGACGAGCTGGCCGCCATCGGGGTGAAACCGACGCTGGACCTCCCCGGCGTCGGCCGGAACCTGCACGATCAACCGTGCGTGGAGGTCTGGTACGAGGGAAGCGGCGAGCTGATCGGGATGATGGAGCGCTACCAGGCGGACACAGGCTGGCGGCCCGACGAGCAGGTTATCGCGAAATTCCCGTCGGCCGACTGCCCGCAGGGGTTCGACCTGCATATCTACCCGGTCGGCGGCTACCGGAAGGACGACTCGATGTGGGTCTGGTTCCTGGGCGCCGCGTGCCTGACACCGCTATCGCGCGGGAGCGTGCGGCTGTCCGGTCCCGGTCCCGACGACAAGCTCGTGATCGATCACCGCTATCTCAGCGACCCCGGCGGCTACGACCGCGCGCGGCTCGCCGAGGGCGTCGAGCGCGTGCGCGAGATAGCGGCGGCACCGGCACTGCGAAGGCTCCTGGGCCGGGAAACGCGCCCTGGTCCCGATGTCTCCGGGAGGCAGGCGATCGAGCGCTTCCTCGATCACGCCGCCGTGCACTATTACCACCCGGCCGGGAGCTGCAAGATGGGACCGGCCAGCGATCCGGACGCGGTCGTCGGCTCCGAGGGCCGGGTGCACGGCATCGACGGCCTGTATGTAGCGGACGCGTCGCTGATGCCGACCGTCACCGCCGGCAATACCAACATGCCGACCGCGGTCATCGGCGAGCGGATCGCCCGGTCGCTGCTCGGGCTCACGCTGCCTCTCGCCGATCGCCCGGGCCGTCAGCGAGAACTAGCTCACCGCGACCTGCCGCGATCTGAGCGCTCAGGTTGATGGCGCGGCGGGCGTCCGCCCGCACAGCGGCGTCGGTGTCGTCAACAGCGGCACACAGCGCGCAGGCCCTAACCATAACCCCCGCAGCAGCGTAATCCGGTCGGCCAGCGGGCATGAATGACCGCGTTGAGCGGCATGCCCGGGGGGAAACATGCGGATCGAAATTACCGAAAACGGACCTTATCGCGTCACGGGCGACGTCCCGCTGGCCGATCAGGTCATCGCGACCGACACGCAAGGCCAGTCGGTCCGCTGGAGGCAGGGCCAGGAGTACGAGGCCTCCGACACGTATGAGCTGTGCCGGTGCGGACAGTCCGGGAACAAGCCGTTCTGTGACGGCACCCATGAGCAGGCCCGGTTCGACGGCACCGAAGTCGCGACCCAAGCACCGTATCTCGCGATGGCCGACGAACAGGACGGCCCGGAGCTGACGCTCACCGACGTGCCCGGCTTGTGCGCTTACGCCCGGTTCTGTGACGCCGACGGTCAGGTGTGGAACCTGGTCGAAACCGAGGGACACACCGAAGACGTCCGGCGTGAGGCGGGAAACTGCCCGTCCGGGCGCCTGGTCGCGTGGGACCAGGCCAGCCGCGCGCCGCTTGAGCCCGACCTTCCGCCGTCGATCGGCGTGATCCAGGATCCCTCGCAAGGGACCAGCGGACCGCTCTGGGTACGCGGCGGGGTCAGCGTGCACTCCGCGGACGGAACCGAGTACGAGACGCGCAACCGGGTGACGCTGTGCCGCTGCGGCGCGTCCCGCAACAAGCCGTTCTGCGACGGAACGCATGCCGCGATCGGTTTCTCCGACTCCACGGGAGGTCGGTCGGGGCAGGTTGGTTGGGAAGACACAGCGAGTGGCGCCGCCGAGCCAGTACCGCAGCCACGCGAGTCCTTCGACGTACCGTCGGCCGCCGACTGGGACGCCTAACACCTAACGCGCTGGCCGTGGCCGCCTCCGCGGGCCACGGCCAGCGCCTCGTGGTGAGGGCCTACGCGGCCACCGACTCGTCGATCGCTTCCTGCTCGTCCGCGGTGACCGGCGGCGTCTGCCGCTGGCCGCGGATCAGCAGCGCGACGACCACCATCGTGGCAATGTCGAGCAGCGCCGCCAAACCGAACGCGACTCCCATCGCGTGCGCCTCCGCGTGGTGCACCTGCGCGATCGCGGTCGCGTGGGCCAGCGGGTGAGACTGCGCGTGGCTGTAGGCGGTGCCGTAGACCGCGACCAGGATGGCCAGGCCCAGCGACCCGCCGACCTGCTGGATCACGTTCACCATGCTGGACGCCGCGCCCGAATCCTGCGGTCGCACGCCTGCCAGCGAGGTCGTCGTCAGCGGTACGAAGACGGCCCCCATGCCGACGCCGAATAGCGTCATCGGCACGAACACGCCCGCCCAGTAGGTCGTCGCCGGTGACACCCGCGACAGCCAGGCCATCGCGACGATGACCGGGACCAGCCCGATGAGCATCAGCCGCTTCGGGCCGATCATCGGCATGACGCGCGGCGCGAACCGCGACACCACGAACAGCATGATCGTCATCGGCAGGAAGGCGAAGCCGGTCCGCAGCGCGCTGAAGCCCATCACGTCCTGCAGGAACTGGGTCAGGAAGTAGAACATCCCGAACATGCCGGCCACCAGCAGCAACCGGGCGACGTACGAGCCCGACCGGTTCATGCTCGCGAACAGGCGCAGCGGGGTAATCGGCTGACGCGCGCGGGTCTCGTTCACGATGAAGGCGGCGAGCAGCACCACCGCGGCACCGAAGGCACCCCAGGCCAGGTGGTCACTCCATCCGTTGGCGGCGGCCCTGATGAACCCGTAGACCAGCGTGGCCATCCCCGCAGTGGAGGTAACGGCACCCGTCAGGTCGAAACGGCCCGGGGCACGCGGCGTCTCCGTCACGAACAGCGGGGTAACAGCGAGCACGGCTATCCCGATCGGCACGTTGATGAACAGCACCCACCGCCAGGACATCCACTCGGTGATCACGCCGCCGAGCACCAAGCCAAGCGAGGCGCCACCGCTGAGCACCGCGCTGTAGATCGCCAGCGCCTTGGTACGTTCGCGCCCCTCGGAGTAGCTGCCGACGATGAGCGCGAGCACCGCCGGGGAAGCCAGCGCGCCGCCTACCCCCTGAACCGCGCGCGCCGCCAGCAGTAGCCCGCTGGTGTTGGCCAGGCCGCCGGCCAGCGAGGCAATGGTGAACAACGCGATGCCGGCGATGAACGTCCGGCGCCGGCCGAGGATGTCACCTGCCCGTCCGCCGAGCAGCAGCAGTCCGCCGAAAGTAAGCGTGTACGCGTTCAGCACCCACGACAGGTTGGTCTCGGAGAAGCGAAGGCCCGTCTGGATATGCGGTAGCGCGATGTTGACTACCGTCATGTCCAGGACAACCATGAGCATCGCGCAGAGCATGACCGCCAGTGCGATGCCCCGGTGGCCGGAGCCCCGCCGGGAAGTTGTTGAAGCTGGTGGGGAAGACAAGATTCCTCCGTTGTTGATATCCCGCTCAAACCGCACTAGGCACGTTACGCGGGGGGTCTGACATTCTCGGGGGTACGGGGGTCGTCCCCTGACAGGAGGCCGACATCGGTCCCCGGGCTAACAGAGCGGCCTTCACCTGGGCCGACGCTGGCCCGAGCCGCCCTTCATCGATGCGGGTAATGACAAGCCGTCACCTGGACGGTAAGCTTGCGAACAATCCGGAGGTTCACTCCGTTTACTATACGGAGGCTCCCTCCGTTTGGCAACCTGAATATCGAGCGAGCTGAAGGACGATGACTGAGATCGCCGCGGACGAGCGGTCCGCGCAACCCATGCGCGCCGACGCGCAGCGCAGCCGCGCCAAGCTATTGGCGGCGGCGACCACCGCGTTCATGGAGAAGGGCGCCAACGCGCCGCTTGAGGACATCGCCCGGAAGGCCGGGGTTGGCATCGGCACGCTCTACCGGCACTTCCCGACCCGGCTGGACCTCCAGGAGGCTGTGTTCCGCGGCCAGGTTCAGATCGTCTGCCAGCAGGGCGATGAACTCGTCGACTGGCCATCGCCGGGGGAAGCCTTCGCGAACTGGACCCGCGCCCTGGCCAACTACATGGTGACCAAGCGAGGTCTCGCGAGCGCACTGGTCGCCGCCGACGGCACCAAGGCCGAGGTGATCAGCAACTGCAGCCTGCAGATCAAGACCACCGCCGAGCGCCTG
Organism: uncultured Actinomycetota bacterium; assembly: GCA_963743085.1. Taxonomy (GTDB): domain Bacteria; phylum Actinomycetota; class Actinomycetes; order Streptosporangiales; family Streptosporangiaceae; genus JBEKHI01. Next base: position 92,053 of record CAVUOU010000051.1, on the reverse strand, counting down.
CTGGTCCGGGCCCAAAAAGCGGGCGAGATCCGGCCAGACCTGGACCCGGCCGAGGTGCTCATGCTGCTGCACGGCGTCATCGTCGCGACCGAACGCACCCCCGAGCAGGCCGACCGGCTGATGTCGCTGCTGCTGGACGGCATGCGCCCGCGGGATTTACAGCGCCGGTGGACGGTTCTCGTAAGGGGTGCTGAGCACGACGGTGGTCCGGGTCGAGACGCCACCTAGGGTGCGGATCTGCTGCAGCAGGTCCTCCAGCGCCGTCGGCGAGGCGACACGGACCTTGAGGATGTAGTTCTCATCCCCCGCCACGCTGTGGCACGCCTCGATCTCTCGTAGCGACTCCAGCCGGGCAGGCACATCGTCGGGGGCCGAGGGGTCGAACGGCTTGACCGACACGAAGGCGGTCATCGGCAGGCCGACTTCCTCGGGATTCCAGATCGCGGCGTAGCCAGTGATGACCCCCTCGGTCTCCAGCCGCCGTACTCGCTGGTGCACCGCGGAAACCGACAGCCCCGCCTGCTTGGCCAGGTCCGTAAAGCTCATCCGCCCGTTGCGGCTCAGCAGTGACACGATTTTGCGGTCGATTTCCTCCACCCAGAAACGGTATCCCCCGCGTTCATCACCAACGACACCGGAACATAACGGAATGGTAACGACGTTTACGCTATCGTAACACTAAGCCGCTGGCTCTTCTTTCGCGGCAGACACGCTGGTTACTCTCTCCAGGACAAAGGCGACAACGAGGAGCACCCGCAATGGCACAGATCGTCCTCGACCACGTGGACAAGGTATACACCGGTGGCGTCAAGGCCATCGATGACCTGTCACTAGAGGTCAAAGATGGGGAGTTCATGGTCCTAGTCGGGCCGTCCGGCTGCGGCAAGTCGACCGCGCTGCGATCCATCGCGGGCCTGGAAGAGATCACCGGCGGCACGATCTCCATCGGCGACCGGGTGGTCAACGACCTCCCGCCGAAGGACCGGGACATCGCCATGGTGTTCCAGAATTACGCGCTCTACCCGCACATGACCGTCGAGGACAACCTGGCGTTCGGCCTCAAGCTCCGCAAGACCCCCAAGGACGAGATCAAGCGGCGGGTCACCGACGCGGCCAAGATGCTCGGCCTGGAGCAGTACCTGGCCCGCAAGCCCGCCCAGCTCTCCGGTGGTCAGCGCCAGCGGGTCGCCATGGGCCGCGCGATCGTCCGCGAGCCGCAGGCCTTCCTGATGGACGAGCCGCTGTCCAACCTGGACGCCAAGCTCCGCGTGTCCATGCGCGCGAGCCTCAACCAGCTGCATGACCGGCTCGGCGTCACCACCGTGTACGTGACGCACGACCAGGTTGAGGCCATGACGCTAGGCCACCGGGTCTGCGTGCTGCGCGATGGGCGGCTGCAGCAGGTGGACACGCCGCAGACCCTGTTCGAGTCCCCGGTAAACCTGTTCGTGGCCGGCTTCATCGGCTCCCCCGCGATGAACTTCGTCACCGCCGAACTGGTCCGTGACGACGGTCCCGCGGTGACCTTCGCCGGGTACAAGCTGGCCGTGCCGGCCAGCGTCCTCGACACCAAGACCGGACTATCGGACTACTTCGGCCGCAAGGTCATCCTCGGCATCCGGCCGTCGGACTTCGAGGACGCCAGCCTGGCGGAGAGCGACTGGTCCAAGATGGCGATCACCGTCGGCGTCACCGAGGAGCTCGGCAGCGAGATCCACGTGATCTTCACGATCGACGCCCCTCCGGTGGAGCACTCCAGCATCAGCGACGCTTCTCGCACCGACAGCGGCGACGACGACGAGACCGTCGCGGCGCTGATCGGCGGCAAGTCGCTGTGGACAGCCCGGGTCTCGGCGCGCTCCTCGGTTCGCCCGGGGCAGCCGCTCGAGCTGGCCGTCGACACCAGGAACCTCCAGTTCTTCGACCCCGACAGCGGACTGTCCATCGGCCACCCGCAGGCCGCGCCCCAGGCCGCCGCCGAAGCGCAGAGCTAACACTTGTTGCCCGCGGGCCGCTGACGGAGAAGCCGAGCGGCCCGCGGCAATAAACTAGGAAGATGCGTCAACCAGAGGAACTCTACGAGCTGGAACCGGCCCTGACCGATACGGACGGTGCCCCGCTCCTCGTCCACTTGGACGGGTTCATCGATGCGGGGGCGGCTGGCCGGCTTTTCACCGAGAACCTGCTGGAAAACCTGGACCATGAGATCGTGGCCAGGTTCGACGTCGACAGGCTCCTTGACTACCGATCTCGCAGGCCATTGATGACCTTCGAGTCCGACCACTGGGCGGACTATGAGACGCCGGAGCTGAACGTCCACTTGGTCGGCGACCGAAAAACCGCGCCATTTCTGCTGCTCACCGGTCCCGAGCCGGATCACGAGTGGGAGCTGTTCACCTCGGCCGTCCGCTCGCTGGCGACCCGGCTGCGGCTCGGCCAGGCCGTCACCTACCTCGGCATCCCCACCGGAACCCCGCACACCCGCCCGCTCGGCGTGCTGGGCCACGGCACCCGCCCTGGGCTGGTCAGCAGCGACCAGCAACTGCCCAGCCAGCTCCAGGTGCCGGGCAGCGCGGCGTCGCTGCTCGAGCTCCGCATGGGCGAGGCCGGACAGGACGCGCTCGGGTTCGCGGTCCAGGTTCCGCACTACCTGGCGCAGGCGGTCTACCCGCGGGCCGCGCTGGCGCTGCAGGAATCGGTCATCGAGGCCACCGGTCTTGACCTGCCCGACGACAGTCTGCACGAGGCCGCCGACCGCACCGACGTCCTGATCGGACGCCAGATGGAGGAGTCCTCGGAGATCGCCGAGCTGGTCCGTTCCCTGGAGGAGCAATACGACGCGGCCAAGGCGGACCAGGCCGAGAGCCTGCTCGCCGAGGGTCAGCCGATGCCGACCGCCGACGAGATCGCCGAGCAGTTCGAGCAGTTCCTAGCCGACCGCCAGCGCCGGACGGATGGGCCGGATATCTGACCGACCTCGGCCTCTAGACGATCACCAGGTCACGGGGGGCGTTGTTCAGCCGCTCGAAACCGTCGGTGGTGCACACCACGATGTCCTCGATGCGCGCTCCGTGCGGGCCGGGGTAGATCCCTGGCTCGATCGAGAACGCCATGCCTGGCTCGAGCGCGGTCGCGTTGCCCTCGACGATGTAAGGGTCCTCGTGGGTCTCCAGCCCGATCCCGTGCCCGGTCCGGTGGATGAACCACTCCCCGTACCCAGCCTCGGCGATCACCGAACGCGCCGCCTGGTCCACCGATTCGGCGCTCACCCCCGGCCGGACGGACTGGCATCCGGCCTCCTGAGCTTCGCGCAGCACCCGGTAGTAAGCGGCGAACTCGGCGGGCGGCTCGCCGAGCGCGTACATCCTGGTGCAGTCCGAGCAGTACCCGGACGGCATCGTCCCGCCGATGTCCACCACCACCGCGTCGCCGGCCCGCAGCACGCGATCGGACAGCTCGTGGTGCGGGCTCGCGCCGTTCGGCCCGGAGCCGACAATCACGAAGTCCACTCCTGCGTGTCCCTCGGCGAGAATCGCCTCGGCTATCTGGGCTCCCGCCTCGCGTTCGGTCACGCCGGGGCGCAGCCAGGCGGGGACGCGGGCGTGTACCCGGTCAATGGCCGCCCCCGCCTCGCGGAGCGCGGCCACCTCGGCCCCGCTTTTGCGGATCCGCAGCGACCGCAGTGCCTCGCTGGCCAGCGTCAGCCGGGCCGACGGCAGCGCGTCACGGAACCGGAACACGTTCAGGGCCCACATCCGGTCGGACAGGCCGACAGTTCCCGCGGCGCCGATGCGGCTCGCTACGACGGCGAACGGATCGTCCGTTTCGTCCCAGGCAACGAATTCGATCCCCAGGTCCCCCGCGGGCGAAGCCTGAGCGGCCGGCAACTCCAGCCGCGGGACGACCAGAAAAGAAGAGCCCGTAGCCGAGACCACGAGACAAGTCAGCCGCTCAAGCTGGATCGCGTCGTATCCGGTCACGTACCGCAGATCCGGACCTGGGGTCAGCAGCAGCGCGTCGAGGCCCGCGACCTTGGCGGCATCCGCTGCACCAGTCAGCCGACTCGCCGGATACAGCTCTGAATTCATCGGTTACATCCCCTTTGTCCGGATAACGCGCACTAGACAACTGGCACCTGCATGTATAACCCTAGGTGGACCATAGATCACCGCCAGCGAGCAGATATGGCCCCTCTCCATGTCTAGTTCATCATGTCCCGGTGACGGCCGGACCCTGCACTTGCCCGCTTCCGCGCGAGCCAGGGTGCCACGGCCGCGCCACGACCAATCACCCAAGCCAAGTCGCCATAACGACGGGGCGCGCGGCCGTCGCTCACTGCCCGATCCCGCCGAGATCGCGGAGCTGCCCGGCATGCGAATCGCCGTGCGCTATCAGGCGGCCGGCGGCTCGTCCGGCGCGGGCGGCGACTGGTACCTGGCGAGCCCGCTGCCGGACGGGCGGGTGCTGATCGCCATCGGCGATGTGGCGGGGCACGGCCCCGTGGTCGCGCCCCGCATGCTGCGCCTGTCCCGCGCTCTCGACACCCTGGCGATGACCGGCGAGCCCGCCGACCGGCTGCTCGACTGGCTGAGCGGCATCGTCCAGGCGTTCGGGGCCGAGCACACCGCGTCGGCGCTGGCCGGGTACTTCGACCCGGAGACCCGGACGTTCAGCTGGGCGCAGGCCGGGCATCCGCCGCCGGTCCTGATCCGGGACGGCACCGTCTCCGCGATGAGGCGGCCAGCCGGTGTCCTGCTGGGCGTGCCCGCCGCGGGCTACGAGACGGCGGTCACCACCCTGCGGCCATCAGACATCGTGCTGCTCTACACCGACGGGCTGTTCGAGCGCCGCGACCTGCTGCTCGAGGCAGGCGCGCTGCGGGCGTTCGGCGCCGCGGTGGGCCAGCCGGACCCGGAGGCGGCCGCCTCCGCCGTGATCATGGCCGCCGGACCGAATCCGGGCGATGACACCTGCCTGCTGGCCATCCAGGTCAAGTGACGGCGGAGAGGAAACGGGTGAGCGACGAACCGAGGCCGAGCGCCTCGCCGAGCTCGGCCAGCCGCTCCTTATCGGGCTTAAGCGGCAGGTCACTGTTCATCGGAGCCAGCGGCACGTCGGTGGCCACCAGGACGACGGAGGGCGCGACCGCGAGGTAGTCGCGGGCGGCTTCCAGCTTCTTGCGGGTACCGGACGGGAAACCGCCATGGCCCAGGTCCAGCGCGCGAGTTAGCTCGGCCAGATTGCCGAACTGGGTTATCAGCGTCGCGGCGGTCTTCTCCCCCACGCCGGGAACGCCGGGAAGCCCGTCGCTCGGGTCACCACGCAGCACCGCGAAGTCGGCATAGGTGCCGCCCGGGATGTGATATTTCTCGGCCACCGTGGCCTCGTCGATCGTCTCGGCCTTAGCCAGCCCGCGAAGCGTGTAGATCACCCGGACCTGCCGGGAATCGTCGACAACCTGGAACAGGTCCCGGTCCCCCGTGACCACATCAACCGGGCCTTGGTCTTTCGCGGCTAGCGTGCCGATCACGTCGTCGGCCTCGTAGCCGGCGGCTTCCGCGAGGGCTATGCCCGCGGCGTTAAGTACCTCGGTAATAAGCGGTATCTGTACGGCGAGTCCTGGTGGCGTCTCCTCGGTTCCGTCAGGTTCGGCGCGGTGCGCCTTGTAGGAAGGGATGGCGGCCACCCGGAACTCGGGCCGCCAGTCCGCGTCCAGGCAGGCTATGAGCCTGCTGGGCTGGCGATCGCGCACCAGCCGACCGATAGTGTCCAGGAGGCCCCGGACGGCGTTGACCGGCGTGCCATCGGGCGCGGTGACGGTTTCCGGCATCCCGTAGAACGCGCGGTAGTACAGGGACGCGGTGTCCAGCAGCATGAGAGAGCCCACCCCGCCATCTTGCCATTGACCGGGGCGTCGGGCTCGGTGAGTCCTACTCCAGGGTGATCTTCCCGTCGGTCACGGTGATCTTCTCAGCGGGAAGTGCGATGGTCGTCGGTCCGGCGACCGCCGCGCCGTTGCTGACACTGAAGATCGCGCCGTGGCACGGGCAGTAGATGTTCCCGTTCTCTACCTGGTCCAGGATGCAGCCCAGATGCGTGCAGACGGCGCTGAACGCCTTGTACGTGCCCGGCGTCGGCTGGGTGACCACAACCTTCTCCGCGGCGAAGATCTTGCCCTCGCCAACCGGTATCTCGGATACGTCGCCGAGCAGTGTCCCGTTGGCGGGGGAACCATCGCCCGACGCGGTCGTCTTCGCCGCTTTGGTCTTGGACGCTGACGGACTGGCACTCGCACTCGCACTGGGGCTGCTGCTTACCCCGGCGCCAGCATCGTGTGACTCCGTTGCCACTACGCCGGCGTTGTCCGCGGGCTTCCCGTCCTCGCCCGCGTCGAACGGTACGAACGCCGTGCTGCAGCCGGCCAATGCTCCGACGCCGGCCACCCCCACTCCCAGGAGCACTACGCGCCGTGAGGCGTGCCTGTCCTGCCGGGATCCTTCAGTCATCAATCATCCCTACGTGTGGTCGGGGAGGAACCGGTTTACTCACTTTGTACGGGAAGGCACCCGTCCCCCTCCAGATGCAGAGCTTCCCGTAAGAGTGAGGTAATCCGTCACCATCCGGCGTCTTACGGCGACGCGGGCCGGCCGACGCCAGCGCGTTCACCCGCGCGGCGGACGATCCGCCATGATCGTCACGCCTCGCGTTCCAGACAGGCACGTTAGCGACTCGGGATGTATCGCATCCCTGTTTTTTCCGAAAATGACTCGTTATGACGGGCGGGACGCACGCAGTGAGTACATCAGCGGGACGCGTGGCTGGCCCGAAGGGACGTGAAATTCCCGGTTCTCTCGCTCCTCGAGTGACCGGAACGCGCCGAACACCGCGAAGTCCTGCTCGTGCAGGAACTCGATCCGCAGGCCCGCCGCGGCCAGCGCGGATACCACCTCGCCGAGGGGGTGCAGGAACTGCACGGTCCGGTTGTGCCCGAGCACAGCGTCATCACCGGTGTAGCTGTGCGGGGAGTCATAGACCTGGCCGCTGGTGTCGAAGTAGTCCTGATCGACGGTCGTGCCGGTCTCGTAGTCCAGCATGAGCGAGATCGGGTGCCCCTCCACGAGGTACAGAAAACCCCCGGGCTTTACCAGAATCGCCGCCACCTGGGCCCAGCGGGGGATGTCAGGCAGCCAGTACAGCGCGCCGATGCCGGTGTAGACGATGTTGAAGGAGCGGCCCGCGAGCACGATGGCCGCGTCGTAGACGTCGGCCGTCACGAACTCCGCGTCCACACCGATGCTCGCGGCGATATCACGGGCCGCGTCAATGGCCGGGGCCGAGAAGTCCAGGCCGGTCACTTGAGCGCCGCGACGGGCCCAGGACAGGCTGTCCAGCCCGATGTGGCACTGCAGGTGGAGCAGGTTTTGCCGGCCACGTCACCGACCTCAGCGATTTCGAACTCCCGCAGGGCGTCCTGCGTCACCCGGAAGCCCTCGACATCGTAGAAGTCGCTCGCCAGATGGATCGGGACCCGGTTCGTTCCAGTTGGCCAGGTTCAGCTCTCGCCAGTCGTCTGCCACAGCACGGCAGACTACCGACCGGTCCGCCGCACCCCAACCGGATTTCCAGGTCGCGGGGGGCGGCGGGCTGGGGCCGGGGGCGCCCGGCACCCGGCGGCCAGCGGCGAGTGCTACCGCTGGTGCTGATGGTGTTCATGAGCGCGATGGGTCACCGGCCCGGGCGAGCCGTTTCTGAGCGGTGTGGCCCTGCCCACATTCTTTGCTAGGCAGGGCCACACCGCCCAGGAACGGTCCGCTGCCGCGCGGCGGCCGCGGCCTCGCGGGCGGCGGGGCACGGGGCGCGGGCGGGGCGGCACGGGGCGCTGCCGGGGCGCGCGGGCGGCGGCGGGGGGCGCTACTCGGCGGGGGACCAGGTGGTGGCTAGGTGGGTTACTCGGGCGGCTGCGTCGGCGGGGGGCATGCCGCGGCCGACCGCTATGCCGGCTAGGTAGGCGGTCAGCGGGGCGGCTGGGCGGGCTACGCCGTGGGCTACGTCCCTGGCTAGGTCGAGCACGACCGTCACGTTGACGTCTTCGGGGTTAAGGCCCAGATCTGCGCAGACGGCCGCTGTCCAGTCTTCGAGGGTGCTCACCCTCTATTGTCTACACCCTCACGAGTTACCCTGCAGGTGGAGGGAGGTGCGAATGGGCCACGACCATCACCATGGGCACGAGGCGGCCAACCCGCGGTGGCTGGCGGGCGCGCTCGGGCTGATCGTCGCCTACATGTGCGGTGAGATCGCGGCCGGTCTGGCGGCGCACTCGCTGGCGCTGATCTCCGACGCCGCGCACATGCTGACCGACGCTGCCGCCATCGCCTTGGTGCTGATCACCATGCGGCTCAGCGCTAAGCCGCCGCACGGTGGCTACACCTTCGGCCTCAAGCGAGCCGAGATCCTGTCCGCGCAGGCCAACGGCATCACGCTGGTGCTGCTCGGCATCTGGCTGGCCTATGAGGCCATCCGCCTGGCTCATCGCACCGCCGAACGTCCACGGCGGGATCGTGCTGATAATCGCCCTCACCGGGGTCGTGGTCAATCTGCTGGCGACTCTCATGATCGCCCGGGCGGGCGGACGCCAGAACCTGAACATCGCCGGGGCGTTCGCTCACATCCTCACGGATCTGTACTCGTTCGCCGCGACGGCGATCGCCGGCCTCATCGTGCTCCTCACCGGTTTCAACCGGGCGGACGCCATCGCCACGCTGGTCGTCGTTCTGCTCATGATGCGGGCCGGCCTTGGCCTGCTGCGCGACAGCGGACGGATCTTCCTCGAGGCAGCGCCCTCCCGCCTCGACCCGGCGACCGTCGGCGCCGCACTGGCCGATCGGCCCCATGTGTCTGAGCTCCACGACCTGCATATCTGGGAGATCACCTCGGGCTCAACCGCCGCGTCCGCCCATGTCCTGGTCAGCGTCGGCGAGGACTGCCACGCGGTCCGCGCCGACCTGGAGTCGGTACTGGCCCAGCAGTACGGCATCACGCACACCACGCTGCAGGTCGACCACGTGGCCAGAACACCGGCCGACGATCTGCACTGCGACGACTCGCACGGCCCGTCCTACCGCCATTGACGTGGCTACGTACGATAGCCACATGCGGGAGGAGGACGCCTACCGGCTGCAACAGCAGGTCAAGAAGCTGTACCGGCGGGTGCGCCGCGAGCAGCCGCCCATCGAGGGCCTCCCCGTCCAGGCGCTCCAGGTGCTAGGCGCGCTTGACCGCTCCCCCGACGTGCCCCGGCCCAGCGAACTGGCCGCCGGGCTCCAGATGACCACCTCCAACGTCGCGGCGGCGCTCCGCGTGCTCGAGTCCGGCGCGCTGGTGGTCCGCCGCCCCGACCCGGCCGACGGGCGGAAGGCCTTCATCGAGTTGACGCAGCAGGGCAAGCAGGTCGTCGAGGACATCCGCAGGACCAGTCACGAGTGGCTGCTGGGGAGCATGAACGAACTGCTCTCCCCCGAGGAACAGCGCATCTTGCTCCAGGCCGGGCACCTGATGGAACGCATCGCCGACGCCCCCGAACATCGATGACCCGGATAACCGTTGGCTCGATGAACATCAGGGGCGTCCCGCTGACCGGGTCACGACTGACGGCTCGCCTCCGGGCGATCGGGGCATTTTTCGAGGCGAGCGACGCTGATGTGGTCTGCTTCCAGGAGGTTCAGACCTACTATCACCTGGCTCAGCTATCCCGGCGGATGCGGTCATTCCGGCCCGTCAGCTACCGGCGCACGCTGGCCGGCCTCGCCGGTGACGTGGTGACCTTTTCGCGGCGGCCGGTGATCTCGACGGCCTACCGCCGTTTCGGAGTCCTGCCCGCGGCGCCCGGGATCCCGGCGCTGGCCCGGCGCGCGGCCCGGCTGAAGGGGGTCTTGGTAACTCGGCTAGCGGATCCCGCCGTGTCGGTCATCAACACTCATCCGACGGCGAACCGGGACGGCGACTGGTCGGCGGCCAACCGGTTCTACCCGATCCACGCCGCCCAGCTCACCGCACTCACCCGGGTTACCGCCAGTACAGCCGCCAGTACAGTCGCCCCGATGGTTGTCTGCGGGGACTTCAACATCGACCGGGACAGCGACCTGTTCGGCGAGTTCATCCAGCACACCGGACTGGAGGACGCGTTCGGGGGGAACTGCCCTCCGACGTTCCGCGCGGAGTACCTTCCGGCCGGGGCGACGCCGCACACTATCGATTTCATCTTGACCGCGGGCGGGATCAAGGCGGAATCCGCCGAGGTCCTGTTCAGCGGCGAGCAGGTCGTCTCCGATCACCTGGGGCTACGTGCGCAACTGGAACTGCCAGCGGCTAGCGGGACTGGGCGGCCAGCCACGCCTCGTGAGAGGCGATGACGCGGCGCCAGAGGTGGTCGCGTTCGGCCGGGGTCAGGTCGGTCAATGGCAGGGCGAAGATGTCGTCGAGAGCGCCGAACCACTCGGCCGGAGTGTCGAGCACCCGCGGCTCGGCAGCGGAGCCGACGCGGTGCAGCACGCAGCCGCGCAAGGAGTCCACGCCGGTCGCGTCGCGACGCTGGGTGACACAGGTACGGACGAAGCCGGACTCGGGTGACGTCGACAGGTACTCATGCCGGGCCTGGAAATCGGCGACGGAAGCGATCCGCGTCTCCCAGTCAAGCCCGGCGAACGAGCCCGCCGGGTCGTGGTCGAAGCGCCAGCCGCCCGGCGTCACCTCCGACGGCCGCAGCCGGTACGTGAACGGCCCCTGCTGGTACGTCCCCGGACGCAACGGCAGCGGCTCGTGCAGCCCGTCACCAAGGCCGACATCGGCCAGCCAGTCACCCGAGGGGCTGTCCGGCGACGGCAGACCGCGCACCACGAGCGCCAGGTGGTTGGCGCGAACCGGGCCGGGCGGGGCGTCCTCGCCGACGTGCTGCACGCCGCAGCGGTGCCACTCCGTCTGGTAGCCGAGGGAGCTTAGCAGTACGGAGAACGCCCCGTTCAGCGTGTAGCAGTAGCCGCCACGGCCGCGCAGCACCCGCTCCGCCGAGTGGGCCGCGTCGATCGGGACCACCCGGCCGAGGTGGATGTCGAGCACCTCGTAGGCGATCCGCTCAACATGGGCGGCGAGCAGGACGCGCAGCGACTCAGGGCTCGGCGCACCCGGATCGGGAACGCCCAGCCTGCGGAGATACCCGTCAACGTTGATCACTCTGGACAACGTACCGGCTGGGCGGCACACCGACCGCGCCGGTGAAATCGCGAACGAAATGCGCCTGGTCCGCGTAACCAAGCTCGGCGGCGAGCGCGGCCCAGTCAACGGCACCGGAATCGGCCCGCGCCGCGGCCTCGTGCAGCCGGGCGCGGCGCAGCACCCATTTGGGGCTGGCGCCCACGTACTCGGCGAACAGCCGCTGCAGGCTCCGTAGCGAGATGCCGAACTCGCGTGCCACCTCGGCTACCCGGAACGTCTCGGCCGCCCCGGTAATCCAGCCCACGATGGCCTCCGCCTCGGCGGACAGCGGGTCGGGCGCGGGCAGCCGGGGCAGCAAGAACTCGTCGGCGGCCGGTGCGGGGTCACCGGAGGACCAGATCGCGTCGTTATGGACCCCTGGAAAAAAGCCGGCGGCGGGAACCCGGCGGTCGGCGAGGCGCGAGACGGGGCCGTCGCTGAACGGCCGGAACCATCCGGGGCGGAACTTGACGCCCAGCACCTGGCCGGTGCCCTCCAGCTTCCTGGTGAACAAGCCCCGGTCGACGCCGTAGACGAGCGGCTCCGGCTCCTCGAAGACCAGGTGCACGTTCGGGTGGGCGAGCACCTTCGCCTCGGACTGTCGCTCCCAGCGGACCCACCAGTAGAACTCCACGAACCGCGCCACCTCCGGCGCGGGCGTCAGCATCCTGAGCGCGTCAACCGGAGTCGGCCGGAGCACGCCCCGTGGTCGCGTTTCTTCAAGACCGGGCGGGCGGTCCGGCGGTAGCGTCCCCGTCATGATCGAATATCTTACCGAAGCAGCCGCGGAAGCGGCCAGGATCGCCCGCGGAGTGCGGCCCGACCAGCTCGGCGAGGCAACGCCGTGCGCGCAGTGGGACGTCGCGGCGCTGGTCAATCACTGGGTGCTGTACACCTCGTATGGCCTGGAGTGCCGGGCCCAGCGGGTGCCGATACCCGAGGAGCTGACCAAACGCGACTTCGCGGCCGAGCCAGACTGGGCCGATGGCTACGCCGCGCAACTCGACAAGGCGGTCGCCGCGTGGCGGGACCCGGAGGTCTGGGAGGGCGAGATCGACCTGGGCGGTGCTAGCATGCCCGCCGCCGAGATCGCCGCCATGCTGATCAAGGAGATGATCGTGCACGGCTGGGACGTGGCGGCGGCCACCGGACAGCCGGTCCGCTGCTCCCCCGGCCTGGCCAAACTGGTGCTGGCCACCGTCGACCAGCACGCCGAGCTGTACCGCCAGTACGACGGCTTCGCCGACCCCGTACCGGTCAGCGAGGACGCGCCGGTTCTGGACCGGGCGCTGGCGCATTCCGGCCGCGGACCAGGCTGGGCGCCCCCGCCAGCAGCGTGATCGCGCCCGCGACGGCGAACGAGAGCAGCGACGCCGACATCCAGCTTTCCGTGGTGAAGTGCAGCAGCCGGGCGGTTTTCGCCCACATCGTGACCCACCAGCCGATGTAGCCGGGGTTGATGAGCTGGTACATCACGAACCCCGCCGCCCACGGGAGCAGCATCAGCCACCGGGTGCTGGCCCGCTCCGAGGTGTCCCAGCGGCCGCGGCGGATCACGAAGTAGTCGGCGATCAGCACCGCGGACATCGGCACGAACACCGAGCCGAGCAGGTCGAGGAAGTTCTCGTAGTCGGCGATGTTCAGCCACAGCGCGCCCGCCGTGGTGATCACCGTGATGGCCCCGGCGAGGATGCGGCGGTCCCACCGCGGGCGCAGGTTCTGCGTGGACACGGCGGTGGAGTACACGTTCGCGAACGACTGGTCGAGCTCGCGGGCGGCCAGGACGGCGAAGGCCAGCGTCCCGACCGGGAGCGCGATGAACGCGCCGTAGATGCGGTTCACGTCGTCGTGGGCCACCGTGACCAGCGCGAGCAGCCCGATCACGTAACAGAGCACCTGCGTCGCGCTGTACCCGGCCAGCGCCCCGGTGAACGCGCGCCCCGGGGTGCGGGAGTGCCGCGTGTAGTCGGCGGCGAGCGGCACCCAGGAGATCGCCACCGCGACCACCGTGTCCGTCGCCGCCCAGAACCCGCTCCAGGTGCCGTGGCTGAGCGCTGGAAGCGGCTGCCGCGCCATCTGCACCAGCAAGTACACCATGACCACCATAACGGCGGTGGCCGCATACCTCCGGAGCACGCGGATCGCTCCGAGCGGACGGATCGTCAGCAGGCCGGTCGCGACGCCGGCGATGAGCACGTACCCGGTCTTCGGCAGCGCCGGGGCGACGGTGTGCGCGGCGGTCGCGATCGTCACCAGTTCGAAGACGCCCCAGCCGAGGCACTGGGTGATGTTCAGCAACGTCGGGAGGTACGACAGCCGGGCGCCGAACAGGCCGCGCAGCAGCACCATGGCGGGCGCGCCAGTGCGGGCGCCCTGGGTGGCGGTGAGCGCGACCGGTAGCGTGCCCAGCAGCGTCCCGGCGACGATGGCGGTGAACGCGGCGGCCAGGCTCAGCACCGGCGTGCCGGCCCCGTCGGGCTGGAGCACAAAGATCGCGCCGGTGAAGCCGAGCAGGCTGACGCCGAGGTTGCCCCACAGGCCGAACTGGTCGATCAGGCTGAGCGGCTGCGGCACCGGCTCATCGAGAGTCAGTGGTGCTTCAGAATGCTTGTCGCCAGCGACCGTGATCATGGCTTGACTCCCTACGCCGGCATTATCCGGTCCAGGTTCCGACGGTCGGCGGCGCGTTAGCCGCCCTCTCAGCCCGGTCAGCCCGAGCTCCCGTGATCGTGTTGTGCTATCCATGATACCGATGAAAGACGAGCTCATAGCGCTAGCAAAGGCCGACCTGCACGTTCATCTGGTCGGTTCGGCCGCGCCGCACACGGTCGCGAATCTCGCCGCTAGCCATCCAGAATCCGGCGTTCCCGCCGATATCGCCAGGCTGCGCGAATTCTACGCGTTCTCCGACTTTCCGCATTTCCTGCGGGTATACACGGCGGTCAGCCGGCTGGTCCGTACGCCGGAGGACATCGTCACCTTGGTGGCGGGCCTGGCGGCGGATATGCGCGCCCAGGGAACCGGGTATGCCGAGGTCACCGTGACTCCTGTCACGCATTTGCGGGCCGGGATCGACTTCGGTGAGCTGGCGCAGGCGCTCGACCAGGGGACGAAGGTCGCCCGCGATCTCGGCGTGGAACTCGCCTGGGTGTATGACATCTCGACGGGCGACGGCAAGGAGGGCGCCCGTCTCACCCTGGAGGCCGCGTTGGGGCATCCGCCCGCCACGATGACCGGCTTCGGGCTGGGCGGCCCGGAGGCGGGGGTGCGGCGAGCCGATTTCCGCGACGAGTTCGGCGCCGCGCGGGCGGCCGGGCTGCACAGTGTCCCGCATGCCGGGGAAACCGTGGGGCCGGATGAGATCTGGGCCGCGCTTGATGAACTGGGCGCCGAGCGGATCGGCCACGGCATCGCCGCCGCCAGTGATCCCCGGCTGATGGACCGGCTGCGGACGGACCGGATCACGCTGGAGGTATGCCCGTCGAGCAACGTGGCGACCGGCGTCGTCCCCGCGCTGGCCGAGCACCCGCTGCCGGTGCTGCTGGCCGCGGGCGTGCCGGTGGTGCTGGGCAGTGATGATCCACCGATGTTCGGCACCTCGCTGCTTGAGGAGTACCGCAGGGTCCGCGATATCTTCGGGTTCACCTCGGCTCAGCTCCAGGCGCTCGCCCGGGCCAGCATCGAGGCGAGCTTCGCACCTGCGGCGATCAAGCGCCGACTGCTCGCCGTAACCTGAGCGGCAGGTTTCTCTTACTGTAACGACATATTGACCCTGAGTAGTCACATCTTTACGCTCGATCACAGATCGGCGACACAGGCCCATCCCTCACTTGATCGGCGGTGTTCCTTCGTGACCGAGACCAACGAAACTACTCTGACTACTACTGACCAGCCGGGCAACGGATCTTCAAACGGCAATGGCCAGCGTTCTATAAGCACGGCGGCGGCGCGCAACCTCGCGACCACTACCAAATCCGTGCCGCAGATGCAAGGCGATCACCTCCCGGTGGCTGCTGCGAATGCTGCCCTGGGTTCAGGTGTCCGGCGGTATCTACCGGGTTAACCGCCGGCTGTCAGCTACCCGGTCGGCAGCGGCCGGGTGAGCTTCTCCGTAACGGGCGACGACATCCGGCTCATCCCGCCGACGCTGCGCGAGATCAAGCCGCTGGCCGCGCTGGGCGACGACGCGGCGCTGGCCGCGTTGGCGGGCGCGTTCACCCAGCAGGAGTACCGGCAGGGCGAGGTGATCGCCGAGGCCGGGCATCCCGCCGACCAGCTCATCCTGATCGCGCACGGCAAGGTCAGCCATACCGGGCACCGGCAAGTACGGCCACGAGGCCAACCTCGGCACGCTCGCCGACGGCGAGCACGTCGGCGAGCAGATCCTGATCGGCGAGGGCGACCCCGGCGACCTGGGACGTTCACGGCGACCACCGCTCACGTCGGTGCATCGCCTTCGTCGCTGACGCAAGCGGACTTGCAAGCGGCTGGCCCGCCAGTCGGCGCCGCTGCGCGAGCAGCTGGCGGAGTCGCAGCAACGGGCACGGCCCGCTCAACGCCGCACGGCGAGGCGGAGATCGAGATCGCCTCCGGCCACGAGGGCGAGGACGACCTGCCCGGCACGTTCGCCGACTACGAGCTCTCGCCGCGGGAGTACGAGCTGCACGTCGCGCAGACCGTGCTGCAGGTGCACTCCCGCGTCGCCGACCTGTACAACGACCCGATGAACCAGGTCGAGCACCAGCTGCGCCTGACCATCGAGGCCCTGCGCGAGCGCCAGGAGCACGAGCTCATCAACAACCCCGACATCGGCCTGCTGCACAACGCCGACCTCTCCCAGCGCACTGCACACCCGGACCGGCCCGCCCACCCCCGACGACATGGACGAGCTGCTGGCCACGCGTGTGGAAGAACCCCGAGTTCTTCCTCGCCCACCCGCGGACCATCGCGGCGTTCGGCCGGGAGTGCACCAAGCGCGGCGTGTACCCGCAGCCCGGCCCGGTCTCGGCGGCAACTCGGTGCCCGCCTGGCGCGGCATCCCGATCTTCCCGTGCAACAAGATCCCGGTGACCAACCACAGCACCAGCTCGATCCTGCTGATGCGGACCGGCGAGGAGAACCGGGGCGTGGTCGGCCTGCACCAGACCGGCATCCCCGACGAGTACCAGCCCGGCCTGTCCGTGCGGTTCATGGGCATCGACGAGCAGGCGATCATCTCCTACCTGGTCTCCGCCTACTACTCGGCCGCGGTCCTGGTCCCCGACGCGCTCGGCGTGCTGGAGAACGTCGAGATCGGGCACTGATGGCCCAGGTTACGCAGGAGCGGCGGCGGTCACTCGGCACCGCCGCCGCGCGCAACCTGGCCACCACGCACAAGACCGTCCCGCACGCTCAGGGCATCACGCCGCGCTGGCTGCTGCGGTCGCTGCCCTGGGTGCAGGTGTCCGGTGGCGCGTACCGGGTGAACCGGCGGCGGGTCGACCGGGCTGCGGACGGCACCGTGTTCTTCACGCTGGAGGGGAGCCGCGCCCGCGTCGTTCCGTCATCGCTACGGTCGCTGGCCGCGTTCTCTCTCGTCGGCGAAGATGAGCTGTCGTCGCTGGCCTCCGCGTTCACGCAGCATGAGTACTCGTCAGGATCACCGATCGGCGACGACTCTCTGGTGCTGATCGTTTCTGGCAAGGCAGCCAGTACGAAGTCCGGTAAGTACGGGCACGCCGCCACGGTCGCCGTCGTCGCCGAGGGCGCGGCGGTGGCCGGACCGGCTACCGCGCTTACCGCGGTGACCACGCTGGAACTGCCGCTCGGGCGGCTTCCGCCGGCGCCATCGGTGCCGCCGGTGAACGGCAAGGGCGAGGCGGTGATCGACGTCGCTTCCGGCCACTCGGGCGAGGCTGGGCTGCCGGGCACCTTCGCCGACTACGATCCCGCGCCGGTCGAATACGAACTGCATGTCGCGCAGACCGTGCTCCAGGTGCACTCCCGGGTCGCTGACCTGTACAGCTCGCCGATGAACCAGGTCGACCAGCAGCTCCGGCTCACCATCGAGGCACTACGCGAACGACAGGAGGATGAACTCATCAACAACCCGGACATCGGGCTGCTGGCCAGCGCCGACCCTGGCCAGCGGATTCATACGCTGTCCGGAACGCCGACGCCGGATGACCTGGACGAGCTGCTCACGAGGCGGCGCAAGTCACGGTTCTTCCTGGCGCACCCGCGGGCGATAGCCGCCTTCGGGCGCGCGTGTACCGCGCGTTCGCTGTACCCGGAGCCTTTGGTATTCGAGGGCCGCACAGTACCGGCGTGGCGCGGCGTGCCGATCCTGCCGTGCGACAAGATCCCGGTGTCGTCTACAGGGACGACCTCGATCCTGGTGCTGCGTACCGGAGACGACGACCAGGGAGTGGTCGGGCTGCACCAGACCGGCATCCCCGACGAGTACGAGCCCGGCCTGTCAGTGCGGCTGACCGGGATCGATGAGCAGGCCATCATGTCCTACCTGGTCTCCGCCTACTACTCGGTCGCGGTGCTGGTCCCCGACGCCCTCGGCGTGCTGGAGAACGTGCAGCTCTGAGGGTGGCTGGTGCGGCCGTCGGCCGCCTGGTGCGGCGGCTCGCTGCTGACGTCGGTGGCCCGCTGCGGCCCGCAGCGGCCGCCGTCGGTGGCCCATCGCTGGGGCGATCCCGCCAGCGATGGGCCACCGATGGGGCTCTTTTGGTAGCACCGCCCGCGACACTCCCCACAATGAGGACCCTCCGGAGGTCCGCAAACCGAACATACGCGCCATTTCCTCCCGCCGCCTGGCCCGGCGATTATGGTGGGTGCTGCATTACCAAGGCTCTTTGCCGGGCAATGCAGCACCCACCGCAATCCCCTCGGGCTTCGGGGCGCCAGCAACGGTCGGCGCAACCGGGCGATACCCCATCAAACCGGCCAGCCGCGGCGGCACGGACACTGGTCCGGGACGCTGCCTGACGCGTCTGCCGCGATCAGGTGCCCGCCGCAGCGCGAGCCAACGACATCGATGCCGTATTCATGCCGCCGGGACAGCACCAACGCCACATCGATGCTGTTGAAGCCCGGAGCGACCCGGAACATCGCGAGTCATGCGACAACCTCTGGGGCCTGGTCTTCGCGTTGTCTTAGGAGGAGGCTGCGGCGGCGTGCCGGGCGTAGGCCCGCACGTCGGCGTCGGTGTCGTCGGCCGCGGCGGCTAGGGCGCTGGCGGCTTCCGGGGTTGCTGACCGGTTAGCCAGGGCAATCACCGCCGCTTTGCGTACATCCGCGTGCGGATCGGTGGCGGCGCTGGCTAGGGCGGCGATGGCTTCTGCGGTGGCGGCGCCACCTAGTCCCTCGGCCGCACCGGCGCGGACCTGCCAGGCGGTGTCGGCTAGCGCCGCGATGGCGAGGGCGTCCAGTGGTGGCGGGCAGCCGAGCGCGCCGACCGCCTTGAGCGCCGCCGCTCGTACCAGCGGGTCGCCGTCCGCAGCGAGCCCGGCGAGCACATCCGCCGCCGCGATGCCCGTGAGTGACGTGGTGCCTGCGAGTGACTCGGTGCCCGTGAGTGACCCGGTGCCTGCGAGGGCGGAGATGCCCTCGGCTACGGCGATGCGCACGTCGCGGGACGGGTCGGCGGCGGCGCCGACCAACGTGGCGGTCACCGCTTCCGGGGTGTCGGCGCCTACGGAGACTAGGCCGCGGACGGCGCTGACTCGGACCCGGCGGTCGGGGTCAGCGAGCGCGGCGGCATACAGGGCCGCGTCACCGGCACGGCCCTGCCGGATCACGTCGAGCAACGCTGAGCGGACAACCGGATCGGTGCCGCGGGCGGCCTCGGCGAGCGAGCCGCGGAACCCCGCGTTCTCGAACGGCAGGATCTCCGTCAGCTCGCGCAGCGCGGCGGCCGCCGGGTGCCGGACCGTGCCGTGCTCGTCCCCGCACGCACGCACCAGCAGCCCTCCGGTTCCGGCGGGCGCGGCCTCGGCCAGCGACGCGACCGCCGCCCGCCGTACCCGGGCGTCGGGATCGTTCAGGTACGGCTCGAACACCGCGGCCTCCACCTCGGTCTCGGTCTCGGTGAGCCGCAGCACCTCCACCACGCGGTCCGATCGCGAGGATGTGCCATTCACGCGGTCGGGACCGCCAGAACTCGACATTCTCGCGGCCGCGTCCCCCCGCGCGGTGAGCGACGGGCCCGCCGCGCCGATGGGGTCGCCGATGGTGACCGAGGAGTGCTCGCGGACGGGGACGGTGAACTCGGGGACTGGGACCCGGTACGGGGTGACGGCGCGCTTGACGAATTCTGGGGTGCCGTCGGGACCACGCCGGACGTTCAGGTGCCAGAACCATTCATCGTCGTCGCGCTCCGGGAGGTCGGCGCGGTCGTGGTACAGGCCCCAGCGGGACTCGGTCCGCACCAGGGACGCCCTGGCCGCCAGCTCCGCGCAGTCCCTGATGAACGTGACCTCCGCGCACCGCATCAGCTCGTGCGGCGTCCGCGCGCCCATCGCCGCGATCTCGCCCTTCATCCGCTCGAAGGTCTCGAGGGCGATTCGCAGCTTTGCCGCCGTCTTCGGCGGTGCGACGTAGTCGTTGACAAAACGACGGAGCTTGAACTCCACCTGTTGCTGCGGCGGCCCGTCGGGATTGTTCAGCGGGCGGTAGATCAGTTCCCGCGCCGCTTCGATCTGGTCGGCGCGGCAGTTCCGCGCCGGCCCGCGGCGCCGGCATCGGCGGCGTCGGCGCCCGCCAGGTCGCCGAACACGAACGCGCCGATCATGTAGTTGTGCGGCACGCAGGCGAGGTCGCCCGCCGCGTACAGGCCGGGCACGGTGGTGCGCGCGTTCTCGTCGACCCACACGCCCGAGGAGGAGTGCCCGCCGCAGAGCCCGATCTCGGAGATGTGCATCTCCACGTCGTGCGTGCGGTAGTCGTGGCCGCGGCCCGCGTGGAAGGTGCCTCGGGTCGGCCGTTCGGTGGTGTGCAGGATGCCTTCGAGCTCGGACAGCGTCTCCGTCGGCAGGTGGGTGAGCTTCAGGTAGATGGGCCCGCGCGCCGACGCGATCTCCCGCGCGACCTCGGCCATCATCTGCCCGGACCAGTAGTCGCAGTCGACGAACCGGCTGCCCTCGTGGTTCACCTGGTAGCCGCCGAACGGGTTGGCCACGTACGCGCAGGCCGGCCCGTTGTAGTCCTTGATCAGCGGGTTGATCTGGAAGCACTCGAGCCCGGACAGCTCGGCGCCCGCGTGGTAGGCCATCGCGTGCCCGTCGCCGGCGTTGGTCGGGTTCTCGTAGGTGCCGTATAGGTAGCCGCTGGCGGGCAGCCCGAGCCTGCCGCACGCGCCGGTCGCCAGGATCACCGACCCGGCGGCCACGGTCACGAACTCGCCGGTACGGGTGTTGAACCCGGCGATTCCGCACGGCGCGCCCGTCCACGTCGGTGAGCACCCGGACCGGCATGACCCGGTTCTCGATCCGCACCCGCTCCCTGATGGACCGCTGCCGCAGCACGCGGTACAGCACCTTCTTGACGTCCTTGCCCTCGGGCATCGGCAGCACGTAGGAGCCAGACCGGTGCACCCGGCGCACGTCGTAGTCGCCAAACGCGTCCTTGGCGAACTTCACCCCGTACCGTTCCAGGCGCTGCACCATGTCGAAGCCGCGGCTGGCGGTCTGCCAGATCGTCTCCTGGTTGACGATGCCGTCGTTGGCACGGGTGATCTCCGCTACGTAGTCCTCGGGGGTGGCGCGGCCTGGGATGACGGCGTTGTTCACCCCGTCCATGCCCATCGCCAGCGCGCCGGAGTGCCGGACGTGTGCCTTGTCGAGCAGCAGGACGTCGGCGCCGTGTTCGGCCGCGGTGATGGCCGCCATGGTGCCCGCGGTGCCGCCGCCGACCACGGCGACGTCGCAGGTCAGACCGGGCGCTCATCGCAGCAGGTAGGGGATGTTGACGGTGACCGCGCCGGACGGGCAGCGGGCCGCGCACGGCCCGCAGTACCAGCACTCGTCGACGTGCATGTACGCCTTGCCGGTCTCTGGGTGGATGGCGAGCGAGTCCAGCGGGCAGATGTCGACGCACAGGGTGCAGCCGTCGATGCACAGCGACTCATCGATCGTCACCGGCACGTCGGCCCGGTTGGGTACCAGGGGCATGGAATCAGTCCTCCGAGTGTCGCCGGAGTTCGCCGCTCAGCATGAGCCGGTCACCGCGGATCCGGATGTACTCGTAGTCGACGGGTGTCCCGTCGGCCAGGCAAGCGAGCCGCTCCACGGCCAGTAGGGCAGCTGCCGGGCGCGACCCCGAGCAGCGCGGCGGTGTGCGGATCGGCGTTTACCGCCTCGACGGTGAGCGAGCCACCGGACAGTGGCTGGCCCGCGTGCCGCTCGATGAGCGTGAAGATGTCGGTTCCCGCCAGGTCATCGGCCCGCACCGCCTCGCCGACCTCGCGGGTGAGATAGGTGAGGTCAAGGGATAGCGGCGCGCCGTTCAGCCTGACGAAGTCGTTCGATGTAGACAACCTCAGCCTGGCCGAGGCGGGTGGCGATCAACGGCGGCGCGGTGACGAGCCCGGCCACGCGTACCTCGTTGACGACGGCGCCATGCTCGCGTAGTTCCTCGGCCAGGCCGGATAGCCGGGACAGCGCGTGCGGGTAGCGCCGCTCCCCCGTCACTACCGTCCCGATGCCCTGGACCCGGCTGACCAGGCCCTCGGCCACCAGCGCCGCGAGCGCGTCGCGCACGGTGTTGCGGGATACCCCGAACTCCCGGCCGAGCGCGTCCTCGTTCGGCAGCACGCTATAGGCGCCAGCCAGCACCTGGCGGCGCAGCACGTCGGCGACCTGCCGAGCGCGGTCGGCGCGCAGCCGACGGCCATCGGCCAGCACGTTCGGCGGCTCCCCTGGTGCGTCGGGTTCACGGGGTTCGCCGGGCGTGTCGGCTTCGTTGGTCAAGGCGGGCATGTGAGCAGGCTACATGTCCGATCGGAAAGGGAAAATATCGCCACAGATACGCCACCAAGATTTACGAAAAGTTGCTCCTGACCTGTGGGTTCATCAACCGCTACAACCGTTACGCCACCCCTGCGCCAGCTCCCTATCCCGTCCGCGATGGGCCATCGCTGGGGTTCTGGCGCCAGCGATGGCCCATCGCTGGGGCCCGGATCCGGCCTGCGCGGACTCGGAGCTCGCTCCCGTGCCTTCTTCCGCTAGGACACGCTGTGGATCTTGGTGACGATTGCCCGGTTAGATGCATAGCGTCCGTTCCAGGATGTGGTTTAACTTTGCTCAGATAGCGCATTCGGTGACATCTAACGCATACCTGGCAGGCGAGCGGTGTCCCGGACCGCGAGTATGTTCCGTTCACGCGGTTCTAATCGCGTGAACGGCACATACTCGCGACGACAGTTAAGGGGAGAGACTCCAGACAACTCGGACATATAGCAGGGAGACAAGGCTGCCTGAGTAAACGTAAACTCCCGCGCCGACCAGCGCGTCCAATAGACCAGTAGAGCGGCAAGTGAGGTCTCAACGGGCGAAGCAAACCACGGGAGAGCCATGCGAATTGGCGTACGAGTTGGTCCAGTCTGGGTTTCAACCTCAACCAGCAGCAAACGCAGGAGCCAGCCCAGTTGGCACGCCACCGGACACACTATGACACCCGATGGGAGAGAAGTCGACTTCCGCTGTCATCACAACCACCGCACCAAATCCGCAGCCGTCACCTGCGCCGGCACCCAGCTGCGCGCCGAGCAAAAGAAAACACGTGCCCTGCAGCGACAGCGGCACTCGGCCGAACAACACGCGTGGCGGACGCAAGCGGCACTAAAGCAAGCAGAACTCCAAGAGCAAACAGCACAAGAGCGAACTAAACAGCGAACTGGTTCCCTCCAGCGAAACGGCGAACGGTTGGACGGTGCCCACCGGCGACCCGCTGAACGAGCACGCCAACGGGGGCCACGAGGCTGGCCGATTTCCGGCCTTGTCATTTCCTGTGTTGTAGTTCTTATCGGCGTTATCCTCGATAGCATCGCGGGCAAAAATTCCCACGGCGCCCTCAGCGCTACCGCTGGTGCGTTCATCACTCTCGGCACGTTGGCCGTGCTTATATGCGGGTCGGCGGCGCTATGGCGACGGTTCCGAAAGCGCAAGCACAACCCGCCAGACCACGGCATCGCTGACAGCCAGAACATCCCCGCTGCTCCCTGCTTAGAGCCCGCCTCCGCCAGCTCCACCGATTTCGCCTCAAGCGCGCATCCCAGCCATACAGCGGCCGGATACCTGCCGGACACCACACCGCCCGTCCGCACAAGCGCTGCACCTCCGTGGGAAACATAAAACGCATACCTTTCCGCGGTCGGCCGCGCAAACCCGCCATACGAAGGACATTTTTGACCCACTGCCGACTCATCCACCGTGGCCGCACCCTCGGTTGAGCCTTCACAGCCCTCTCGGGCTAGCTGGACTGGCGGCTCGGTCGACGTCGGCGGGGGTGTCGCAGTCGAGCCAGGCTTCGTCCGCGGGGCGGATCCTGGCCGAGGCTAGCGGGTCTAGCAGGCCGCCCAGCGAGTGCCCGGATAGGACTCCGAGGCGGTGCGCAGTGTGGCGGTGCGCCAGCAGCTCAACAGGCACTGCGCGCGGCCCGCGCCGTCGGTGAGCACCGAGCCTGCGCCGTTCTCGCGCGCCGCGAGCAGTTCAGCAGCGGATTTACCGGCCGTTGCAGGCGTTATGCCACCCTTGCGCCATCGTAAGACCAGGCGCACCGCGGCGATGCGGTCCATCAGCCGCGCCGCGAGCCGCAGCAACTCACATTCGGTCTCGGTTAGCCCGGTCAGCGCGCCGGCCAGCCAGTCGTCGCGTTGGATCATGTCCCGGCGGAGCGCCTCGTGCCCGGCTTCGGTGATCGACAGCAGCGACTGACGCCGGTCGCGATCATCGCGGGTCCTGATGATCAGTCGCTCTTGCTCCAGCGAGGCGAACACCCGGGTGAGCGATTGCGGCTGCTGGTGATCAGCGGCGGCGACCTCGCTGGCGGTGGCCGGGCCGGTTCGCAGCAGGTAGCTGAGCACGCTGAGCTTGCTGCTGCTGAGCCCTCCGGGCGGACGCTCGCTGCGGAGCCGACGGGCAAGGCGGGTGACTCCCTGCCGAATCTCCGCGGCCGGCTGCGCACCCGTCTGAGCTTCCTCCGCACCTGACATATTATTAAGATAATGCTTACTATATAGATGAGTCAAAACCCGTCGATGCTGGCGAATGCCGAGGTAGATAGTAAGCAATGTCTAACATCTCTAACATGTGGCCCCGGGTAGCACACTTCGATCCCGGGCTCGGTGAGCTGCGGCGGGCAGCCGCCGCGATGGCCGCGGTGCTCGCCACCTACGGGTCCGCTCTGCTGCTGGAGCACCTGGCGGGCCTGCACGTGGACATCGTGATCCTGGCGATCGTGCTGGCGATGACCACTGCTCGCATCCAGCGTGCCGCCGATCTGCCCGACCGGATCGCTGGCGTGCTGGTGCTGCCCGCCGCCGCGCTGGCGGCATCCGGGATCAGCCGGCTGATCCCGGTGCACCCCGACGCTGGTGACACGTTGTTCGTGGCCGCCATGTTCGCTTCCATCTGGGTCCGCCGTTTCGGCCGACGGGCCAGCAGGGCGGGAATGCTTATCGTGGCTCCGCTGGTCGCGGTGCTCATCATGCCCCCGTCATCGCTACCGGGCCCCGGAACGCTGTGGGTGGTCACCATCGCGCTCATCGCCTGGTGCTGGGTCACGATCTTCCAACTGCTCGCCGCCGCCACCGGCTTCGCACCACCGCCTCGCGGGGTGCCCGGGGCCGCCTCTCAGGCGAGCGACGCGGCCCGCAGGCGCGTCCTGGCGAGCACGCGGATGGCGGTGCAGCTGGGCGTGGCCCTGGCCGCGGCGTTCGTCATCGGCCGGACACTATGGCCCGGTCATTGGACATGGACGGTGCTGACCGCCTTCATCGTGTGCAGCGGCGCCAGGAACCGCGGCGATGTCGTCCTCAAGGGCGCGCTACGCGGCGCGGGCGCGGCCGCGGGGACGGTGGTCGCCACCGCGATCGCGGGGACGTTCGGGCCACATGCCGACGCGTCGGTCGCCCTGATGTTCGCCGCGCTGGCGGTGGCGACCTGGCTGCGCGAGTTCAGCTACGTCTGGTGGGCGGCCTGTGTCACCGCCGTCCTGTCCCTGCTCTACGGCTGGTTCGGCCAGTCCGTCGGCGGCCTGCTCGATACCCGGCTGGAGGGCATCGCCGTCGGCGCGGCCCTGGGCATCGCCGCCTCCTGGCTGATCCTCCCGATCCGCACCAGGGACGTTGCTCGCCGCCGCACCGCTGACGCGCTCGCCGCGCTCGGCGGGGTGCTGGCGGCCGACTGGCACGATCCGGCCGCGCTGCGGCGGGACCAGATCTCGTTCCAGCGTGCCGTCGCCGGGCTCGCGCAGATCGCGCCAACGCTGCGGGCGCATCGGTTCCTGCTGTCGCGGCTGCATGCCGGCACCCCTGAGCTGGCTGACGCCGTCGACGCGATCGAGCACTCCGTGCGCTCGGTGGGCACCCTCGTCAGCGCCGCGGCAGCCGACCGCACGGCCACGGCCGACCCGTGCGTGAGGCAGCTGAACCAAGCGGTCGCCGCCAACATCATCGCCGCGCGGCGCGCCATCGGCCGGCGTCCAGGCACCGGCTACCGGGCGGCCACCGCGGCGGCATGTCCAGCCTCGGGGCCCGTCATCGGAAAGCCTGACCGGCGTGGCGAGTTCCTCGGTGCGCTCGCCGACATCGACCGTGCGCTGGCCACCGTCTGCGCCACATTCAGCCCGCATCGCGAAGAGCGGACGTCCGGCCGGAGCGGAAAAGTTTCGCCACAGATCCGCCACCCTGATTGACGAAAACTCGCCGGTGAGCTGCGGTCTTATTGATCATTACCGGTGTTACGCCACCCTTGCTCAACCGCGACCCATGTACGGCGACGGCGCGGGCTGGAGGTGCACCCCATGGATGTCCCAGCGCTGGGCCTATCACGCCAGCGCTGGGACATCCATGGGGTGCCGGGCGGCCGGCGGCCGGTGCTTGGTGGTGGGTATGGGGTGGTTTGTCGCGGGCTAAGGCTCGGGAGGCGCTGGGGCTTGGGACCCGGGCGGAGACTGGCGGGGGCCGGACGCGAGCGGAGACTGGCGGGGGCCGGACGCGAGCGGAGACTGGCGGGCTCGGGTTACGTCGGCGGGGGTGTCGCAGTCCAGCCAGGCTTCGTCGGCGGGGCAGACGCCAACCGGGGCGAGCGGACCGAGCAGGCCGCGGAGCGAGTCGCCGGGGTAGGCCGCCAGGGCGGTGCGGAGGGTGGCGGTGTGCCAGCAGCTCACCAGCCACTGCGCACGATCCTCGTCGTCGGTGAGTACCGCGCCCGCGCCGCGCGCCGCCGCTAGCAACTCGGTCAGGTGCTGGGCGCGGACGAAGGGCAGGTCGGCGGCTAGCAGCGCCACCCAGTCGCTGGTGATCTCCGCGAGCCCGCGGCGCAGCGCGGGTAGCGGGCCGCTTCCCGGTGGCTCTTCGCGAACGACGCGGTCCGCGCTCCCCCGCGACGGGCCGACGACCACAACGCGCGCCGCGCCCGCCTCGCGCCCGGCGGCGATCGCCGTCTCCAGCAGCGGACGGCCGCCGATCACCAAGCCCGGCTTGTCGATCCCGCCAAGCCGCCGGGCCGTGCCGCCGGACAAGATCAGAACGTCGAAGGTCATCCGCCGATGGCCGACATCGGCCGGTCGGGCTGCAGGAACGTGGGGTCGTCGATCCCGTGGCCAGGCAGCTTGGCCGAGACAGCGGCGATCCAGCGTTCCGCCAGTTCCTGGTCGCTGGCTCCGTCGCGCAGCGGTCCGCGCAGATCAGACTCGGTGCGGGCGAACAGGCAGTTGCGCACCTGGCCATCGGCGGTCAGCCGCACCCGGTCGCACGATCCGCAGAACGGGCGGGTCACGCTCGCGATCACGCCAACCCGCGCCGGGCCACCATCGACTAGGTACGCCTCGGCCGGCGCGGAGCCACGCTGCTGGGGGTCGTCCGGTGTGAGTGTGAATTCCCGCGACAGCGCCGCGAGTATCTCCTGCGCGGTGATCATCTCGCTGCGCTTCCAGCCGTGCTGGGCGTCCAGCGGCATCTGCTCGATGAACCGCAGCTCATAGCCGTGATCGAGGCAATAGCGCAGCAGAGAGACCGGCTCGGGGTCGTTCAGACCGCGCATCAAGACGGTGTTCACCTTCACCGGGGTGAGACCGGCCTTGGCCGCGGCCGCCAGCCCGCCAAGCACGTCAGGGAGCCGGTCACGGCGGGCCAGCTTGCGGAACACCTCGGGCCGCAGCGTGTCCAGCGAGACGTTAATCCGGTTGAGACCCGCGGCGTGCAGGGCCGCCGCGGTCTTGTCCAAGCCGATCGCGTTGGTGGTCAGCGAGATCTCCGGGCGCGGAGCGAGCGCTGCCGTGCGCTGCACGATGCCAGCCAAGCCACGGCGCAGCAGTGGCTCACCGCCGGTGAACCGCACCTCGGTGATGCCCAGCCGCTCGACTCCGACCCGGATCAGCCGGATCACCTCGTCGTCGGTGAGTAGTTCCGGCTTGGGCAGCCACTCAAGACCTTCGGGCGGCATGCAGTAGTCGCACCGCAGATTGCAGCGGTCGGTCAGCGACACGCGCAGGTCGGTGGCTACTCGCCCGAAGGCATCAGCTAGCACCCGCTCAGCCTACGTCCCGAACTATCCCGTAGCCGTGCTGCGGCATGATCCGCAGTACCAGGCGCTTATCGCGCACCATAGCCGCGCGGTAGTCATCCCAGTCCGGGTGTTCGCCCTGGATCGTGCGGTATAGCGCCACGAGTTCCTCCACGGTGTCGTCTCCCGGCTCACTTGCCACCGGCGACAGCTCAGCTACCCCATCGACAACCACATAAGACCAGAAATCATCGCTCGTTACATGGAAGCTGACCCGTGGGTCGCGACGGATGTTCTTGACCTTGGCCCGGTCATCGGTGACCGAGACCTTGATGAGCTGGTCCGCGGGGAACCAGGCGTAGGAGACATTGGACAGCTGCGGCCGCCCGTCCTTACGCAGCGTAGCGAGAACCCCACCGCGCCGCGCGGCGAGGAGACTGGTGAATCGCTCGTCGATCATGCCCCGGACAACACCCCGGCCACACTTAGTGTTCCATCAGCCGTACAGTGGCGCGCATGAGCCTGTGGTGGGAAGACGCGGTCGTCTATGAGGTCTATCCTCGGAGTTTCGCGGACGGCGACGGTGACGGGATCGGTGACCTGCCCGGGTTGCGGTCGCGACTTGAGTACCTGGCTGGGCTGGGGGTCGACGCGATCTGGCTCACGCCGTTCTACCCGTCGCCGCTCGCCGACGGCGGGTACGACGTCGCTGACTACACCGATGTCGATCCGCGGCTGGGGACACTGGCGGACTTCGACGCGCTGGTGCGGGACTGCGGCACCCTCGGCATCCGGGTGATCGTCGACCTGGTGCCCAACCACTGTTCGGTGCAGCACCCCAGGTTCAAGGCCGCGCTGGCCGCCGCTCCAGGCAGCGAGGAACGCGATTGGTTCATCTTCCGCGACAGGCCGAACAACTGGCGGTCGATGTTCGGCGGGCCGGCCTGGACCCAGGTACCCGACGGGCAGTGGTATCTGCACCTATTTGACACCGGCCAGCCCGACTGGAACTGGCGCAACTCGCTGGTACGCGCGTTCTTCGAGGACGTGATCAGGTTCTGGCTGGATCGCGGCGTCGCCGGGCTGCGGATCGACGTGGCGCATGGCCTGTTCAAGGATCCGGCGCTACCCGACCTGGACGACCCCGAGCAATCCAATCGCCCGTCGGCCTACTACCACCGGCCGGAACTGCAGAAGCTGTACGCGTCGTGGCGAGCGATCCTGGACTCCTACCCCGGCAACCGGACCGCCGTCGGCGAGGTGTGGGCCGACTCGCCGGCCACGCTCACTCCCTACCTCGCACCAGGCCGGCTCCCACAGGTGTTCAACTTCGAACTGGTCAGCGCGCCCTGGTCGGCAGGGCCACTGCGCGACGCGGTGAACGCGGTGCAGGCGCTGTCCGGCGGGGAACGCGACCCCTGGGTGTTCGGCAACCACGACGTGACGCGACCGGTCACCAGGTATGGGGTGCGGCACGCCAGGGCCGCCGCGCTGCTGCTGCTCGCGCTGCCCGGATCGGCCTACATCTACCAAGGCGAGGAACTCGGCCTGCCGGAGGTGCGGGGCATCGCCCCGGACCGGCGGACCGACCCCACGTTCCGCCGGACCGGCGGCCAGGTGCTCGGCCGGGACGGGTGCCGGGTGCCGCTGCCCTGGGAGCGCCGCCGCGACGAGGAGGCCTGGCTCCCCCAGCCCGCCAGTTGGCCCGGGCTCAGCGTCGCGGTGCAGCGCGAGGACCCCGGCTCGTTCCTGTCGCTGTACCGGTCGGCGCTGCGGCTGCGCCATGAACTGCCCGCTCTCGGGGCCGGGACCATGACCTGGGCCGACGGCGGCACCGGCGATCTGCTGGCTTTCACGCGCGAGCCCGGCTTCACGTTCGCGGCTAATCTCGGAACCCGCCCGCTGCCGGTGCCGCCGCACCGCGAGGTGCTGCTGGCCAGCGAGACACCCGTCGCGGACGTGTTGCGGCTGCGCGGCGAACTGCCGCCCGGCACCGCCGCCTGGCTCGCGCACTAGGGCATCGTGTCTGCGGTGGGTCGCACCCGCAAGCCGCACACCGGGGCAAAACCCGCATACCGGCCAGCTACGCGGGCCCGGTTCGCGGCTCGGTTCGCGGCCCAGCGATGGGTCATCGATAGCGGAATTCCGCTATCGATGACCCATCGCTGGGGTTGGCGAGTGCGCCGGGCGGAGAACATCAGCCTCGCGTGAACCTTGCGCCACATGAGTCCCAGGTGCGCCAGCCGGGGGAAACGCGGGATACGCGGCGACGCCGCCGGTGAGGTGGTTTCGGAGCCGAGGGCCTGGCTGGGCTGTTAAGACCCTGTCAGCAAGCGTCGCGTTCCCAGCCGACTCGAAGGTAACCTGCCTTCCATGTCCAAGGTCAGGGTCCCGCGCAAGGGCGTCACCCAAACCGAGCTGATGTCCGTTCTCACCCAGCGCCTCACCGGCGGATATACCGTCAAACCCGGTGGAGGCGGGCGGGTCAGCGTGCGGCGCGGCACCGGCGGCGCGACCGTGTCAATCAGGCACGTACCGGGCGCGACCGTCTTCCTGGTCAGGGGTGGCCTGCCGTTGCTCGGCGGCAGCACCAGGCGCCGGGTGGCCGACGCGCTGCGCCGGTCGCCGGAGTTCCGCAGCCTGTAAACGCAAACGGGGCTCGAGGCTTTAAAATCGGGTGGTTAACTAACAATTCGCCGGGTAGTGGGGACTCCATAATTGTCCTACGGGCAAGGGAGTATTACCGTGCGAATTTCCCGAAGCCGCGGTCTGCTCAGCGGCTTTCTTCTTCTGCTGCTGGGAGTCTGGGGAGGCCTGATCGCCTTCATCGGCCCCTACTTTCACTACGCGTACACACCGGATGTCACCTGGACCTATAACACGCAGCGGCTGTGGCTGGAAATCCTGCCCGGCGCCGCTGTGTTCCTTGGCGGCCTCCTCCTGATCGCCAGTTCCCACCGGCTCCAGGCCATGTTCGGCGCCTGGCTCGCCGCGGCGGCCGGCGCCTGGTTCGCCCTCGGCACCGTGCTGTCCCCGCTGTGGAACCACGGCGTGGCCATGGGCGGGTCACCGATCGGCACCCACACAAGCCTCCGGGTGGGAGAACAGCTCGGGTTCTACACCGGCCTCGGTGTGGTGGTCGTGTTCCTCGCCGGCACGGCCATCGGCCGGCTGTCCGCGGTTCCTGGCCGGACCGTGCCGGTCACCACGGTCGAGGAGCCCGCTCCGACCGAGCCGGTGACGACGACCTCCTGACGACCACCTCCTGACAACGACGCCGGCGCGAGCCGGGGTTACGTGAAAGGCGGCGGGCTACTCCGCTACGCTGGGCTGCGGTCACTCAAGCTTGCGAGTGACCGCGCTCAGCGTTGTCGATGAACATTCGCCAAGCGAAGCCTGACGAATTGTACGGAGCACCCCTATGCCTGCTAATCTCCGCCCGTGAGTGGGAATCCCAGCACACCGAGTGAGGTCGTTAGCTCGCCCGATTCCACATCGGCCGGGCAGTCACGACCGTCAGTGGGGCTGCGCGCCCGGGCGCGAGCGTACTGGGCGACCCCAGCCGGCAAGGCCATCGCGGCCGGCACGCTGCTGGCGCTCGCCATCCGGCTCTTCACGCTGACCAGGCCCGGCTTCCTCACCAACGTCAACGAGTATGACGACGGGGTGTACCTGGGTTCGGCCATCCGGCTGCTGCAGGGCCAGCTGCCTTACCACAACTACGCGTACGTGCAGCCGCCCGGCATCATCCTGATCGCGGTGCCCGCGGCGATCATCGCGAAGCTCACCGCGTCGAGCGCGGCTGGCCTGGGGGTGGCCAGGGTGATGACCGCCCTCGCCTCCACCGCCTGCGTCCCGCTCGCCGGGAACCTGGTCCGCTACCGTGGCGCGCTGGTCACCCTCGTCACTTGCGGCCTCCTCGCGATCTACCCGGACGACATCACCGCCGCGCACACACTGCTGCTCGAACCGTGGATGAACCTGGTGGTGCTGATCGGGGTGACCGCCGCGTTCCGCCGCGGGCACCTCAGGAAGCCGGTGAGCCTGCTGTGGGCGGGCGTGGCGATCGGCGCGGCCGGGTCCATCAAATACTGGGCGATCGCCCCGGCGGCGGTCCTGCTGGCGTGCTGCCTGCTGGTGAAGCCGGACCGCGCCAAGAGGGTGCGCGCCTACATCGCCGGGCTGGTCGTGGGGTTCGGAGTCATCGTGGCGCCGTTCGCGGTCAGCACGCCGGTCACGTTCCTGCGCAGCACGCTGCAGTACCAGGCGACCAGGACTGGCACCTCGGTGCCGCTGTCGCTGCGGCTGGCGCACCTGACCGGGCTCATCGACCTGCTGAACGATCACGGACGGCTCGACCTGCACCCGGGCTCGACCTCGATGTTCGCCAGCGACTCGACGGCGTACACCTCCTCGTCCGGCGCCGGGTTCCTGTCGTTTGTGATCGCCGCGATCATCGTGGCGATCATCGCGGTCGCCTACCTGTGGAATCCACGCAGGCCGTCGATGCTCGACTGGTTCGCGCTGGCCACCACCGGCCTGGCCTCGATCGCGATGCTGTACTACTCGGCGTTCTTCTACCACTACCCGGCGTGGGCCGCGCCGTGGGCCGCGATCACCGTCGGCTGCGCCGCGGGCCTGCTGGCGGGCAGGCACGGGCTGCAGCGCCGCATCGTGTACGCGGCCGGCACCGTGGTCGTGCTGATCGGCCTCTTCGAAGGTTACGAGCTCGGCGGGGTCAGCGTCGGGACCACGGCGCCGATCTCGGCGTACATCCCGGCGGGCGCCTGCGTCGTCACCGACGAGGTCTCGCTGACGATCTCCTCCGACCGGTTCACCTCCAGCACGCCCGGCTGCCCGGACGTCATGGACTCGCTGGCCACCACGCTCGTGCTGTCCGGCGGCGTCAGCAACCAGGGCGGCGCGATGGAGATGCCGAAGGTCATCCAGGGCTGGAAGGACATCCTCGGCAAGGCCGAGTACGTGTGGGTGTCCAACAACAGCGACAAGCGCATCCCCTGGACACAGGAACCGAACCCGTCACCCCTGTGGATCTGGTTTACCGACAACTTCACGCCGGTGACCGAGCGCTCGACGTCCCTGGGACAGCTCTTTAAGCGCGACTCCTAGCACGAAGACGAACAGGGCGCAGCCCGCCAGCACGAACAGGTTCCCGGCGATGAGCTGCAGCCCGTGCCAGTGGTATTCGACGTAATGCGGGTTGTCGCCGCTTGGGAACGACGAGCTCGGCGCGTACCAGAGCAGCCCGCCCTGCAGTACCTGCACCGGGGTCGTCCAGAACTTCGGCCACGCGCCGAAGATCGCGGCGAGCACCACCGTGCCCGCTAGCCAGCCGACCTGGGAGAGCGCGGTCCGGGCGCGCCACGCGTAGGTGATCCCGATCGCCAGGAACGGGGCCACCCACACCCAGTGGTGGTCCCAGCTGATCGGTGAGGCCAGCAGCAGGGTCAGGTACGCCGCCATCAGGCCCTCGAACTGACGGCCCCGCCGGTACAGCACGGCCGCCGCCGCCAGCCCGGCCAGCGTCACCACGGCCGCCACCGGCAGCCAGATGTCTCCCCCGGCGTGCACGCTGCCCGCCAGCCGGGTGATCAGGCCGCGCAGCGACTGGTTCGCGGTGGTACCGACGAACCCGGTGCGGCTCGCGTTGAGGAAGTAGCTGGGCTGCCAGAATTTCGCCGACTCGTGCGGCAGGAACGCGAACCCGATCAGGATGGTGACCACGAACGTCCCGGCCACCACCGCCGCGGCCCGGAACTTGCGGGTAAACAAGAGGTACACGATGAGCAGCAGCGGGACCAGCTTGATGGCGGCGGCCAGGCCGGTGCCGACGCCCTTCCACCAGCGCCGGTCGTCCTGGCACAGGTCCCAGACGATCAGCGCCATCAGCGCCAGCTCCACCTGACCGAGGAACAACGCCCGCTGCACCGGTTCCAGCCACAGCGCCACCCCGCCGAGCAGCAGCGCCGCACCGAGCAGCGACTGCGAGCGCAGCCCCAGCGACCGGAACGCGATCCACACCGTGGCGCCGAGGCTCGCGAAGCCGAGCAGCACCATGCCGGCCATCAGCACATGGAACGGCAGCACCGACGCCACCGCGAACAGCAGCGACGCGAACGGCGTGTAGGTGTACTGGATGCCGGGGTGCCCAGGCCAGTGCCAGGTGTACAGGTCGGCGGCGTTATGCAGCGCGAGATGCCCGCCCTCGGTGTACACCTGCAGGTCGAACCCCTTGAGCATGTCATCCCACGGGTGCGACGCCAGCGCGATCAGGTACACCAGCGCCGAGACCGCCGCGACTACCGCCCCCGCGATCAGCCAGATCTGACCATTGTCCCGTTGCCGGCGCTTCGCCGCCGGGCCAGCTGCCACGCTAGTGTTCACCCCCGGCAGCCTAGTGGACACCGGGCGGGCCGTAGGCTGACGGCATGGCGGATCATCTGGAGATCGAGCGCAAATTCGACGTCGACCCCGGCTTCACGCTGCCCGACCTGTCCGCGGTGCCCGGCGTCGCCGCCGTCACCGGACCGGAGATCCATCAGCTGACCGCCGTTTACTACGACACCTCTGACCTGCTGCTCGCCGCCCATTCGGTCACGCTGCGACGCCGCACCGGCGGCACCGACGCCGGCTGGCACCTGAAGCTGCCCGCCGGGCGGCCAGGAAGCCGGCGCGAGTACCAGGAGCCGCTCGGCGACGAGGTACCCGCGCGACTGTCCGCACTGGTCGGGGACATCACCGCAGGCACTCCCCTCGCCCCCATCGCTACCCTTTCGACAAAACGGCGCGTTCTGGTGCTCCGCTCCACGACAGGCTCTCCGTTGGCGGAGATCGCCGACGACACGGTGACGGCGACCCGGGACGGTTCACCTCGTCCTCCCCTGGTCTGGCGGGAGATCGAGGTGGAGTCGATGGACTCGGAAACCGCCGTTATGGACGCGGCTGGTAAAGCGCTGACCAGCGCTGGCGCGCGTACGGCGAGCAGCGGATCGAAGCTCGGGCGGCTGCTGAAATCCTGATTCAGAGGATACTCACAGGCGGTTCGGACCTTCTCCAGCCGGTTGGTAGTCATTCTTAATACGACCTGCGGCCGCTCATCGCGGCCAGTAACGGTGCCAGCGGGTACAGCGTTAAGAATAAAGACAGCCGAACCGATTTAATGATTGAGCAGGAACATGCCTGACAATTCTGGCGTAAAGGCAGGAACGCAGCACTCGGACGGAAGCCCGGTCCGGGTGCTAGTGGTTGATGACGAGCCCAGCCTCGCTGAGCTGCTCGCGAGCGTCCTGCGGTATGAGGGCTGGAGCGTCCGCACCGCTGGCACCGGCGCCGAGGCGGTACGCGGGGCTCGCGAATTCAAGCCTGACGCCGTGGTGCTGGACATCATGCTTCCCGATTTCGATGGCGTTGAGGTAATGCGCCGCATGCGATCGGACATTCCCGAAGTGTGCGTGCTATTCCTTACCGCGCGCAACGCGGTCGAGGACCGGGTGGCCGGGCTGACCGCTGGCGGCGATGACTATGTCACCAAGCCGTTCAGCCTCGAGGAGGTGCTCGCCCGGCTGCGGGGGCTGCTGCGCCGCGCGAACCTGGCCAGGACCACCAGCGAGGGCTCGCTGGCGGTGGGCGATCTGACGATGGACGAGGACGCGCGTGAGGTGCGCCGCGCGGGCGAGCTCATCGACCTGACCGCCACCGAGTTCGAGTTGCTCCGTTTCCTGATGCGCAACCCGCGCCGCGTGCTGTCCAAGGCGCAGATACTCGACCGGGTGTGGAACTACGATTTCGGCGGGCAAGCGCACGTCGTGGAGCTGTACATCAGCTATCTGCGGAAGAAGATCGACGCCGGCCGTGAGCCGCTGATCCACACCGTCCGCGGCGTCGGGTACGTGCTCAAGCCGGCCGGGTAATGTCGCGTCGTCCGGCGGGGTGGCGACGCCTCAAGCTCCGCAGCCTGCGTGGCCGGGTCATCGCGGGCCTGGTCGTGCTGCTCGCCCTCGCGTGTGCCACGGTGAGCGTGACGGCGTACTTCGTTACGCGGAGCTCGGTATCGAACTCGCTGGACGCGCAGCTCCAGTCGGACACCAGCGTCTGGGCATCCTGCGCGGAACGGAACTCCTCACCGCCGCCTGACCACGGTCATCGCAATCACACGACCGGGCTGATCGCGGCGCCCGGTTCTGGTTCCGCGCCGGATTCGCGGGTTTGCCCGGGGCTGGGCGACAAGACGTTCGGCGCGCGGCTGGCCCACGGGGTGTTCACCAGCGCCGGGGTGGTGCAGGACACCACCAGCGGCGCGAAAACCGTGCAGATCAAGCTGACGGCCGCCGACCAGGGCACGCTCAAGGCGCTGTCCGCTGAGTCGCTGCCGCCGGCCGGAGATTCGCTGTCGACGTACACCAGGGACCTGCCCTCGCTCGGCGCCGATTACCGGCTGACGGCGGTGCTCGGCCAGGACGGCGCCACCCTGATCACCGGGCTGCCGATGACCCTGATGAACCGGACGCTGAGCAACGTCGCGATCACCAGCCTCATCGTGTCCGCCGTGGTGCTGCTGCTGGCCGGGGTGCTCGGCACGTTGCTGGTCCGGCTGTCGCTGCGCCCGCTGGAGCGGGTCGCCTCCACCGCCACCCAGGTAGCCGACCTGCCGCTGGAGTCCGGCGAGGTGGAACTGCCCGCCGGGGTGCCCGACACCGACCCGGACACCGAGGCGGGCCGGGTCGGCACGGCGTTCAACCGGATGCTCGGTCACATCCAGGCGACGCTGGCCAGACGCGCGGCCAGCGAGGCCCGGCTGCGCCGGTTCGCCGCCGACGCGAGCCACGAGCTGCGCACCCCGCTGTCGTCGATCCGCGGGTACGCGGAGCTGGCGCTGCGGCATCCCGGGCCGGTGCCGGACGATGTAACCCACGCGTTGCGCCGCGTCGAGGCGGAGTCGGCGCGGATGAGTGTGCTCGTCGACGACCTGCTGCTGCTGGCCAGGCTGGACGCGGGCCGTCCGCTGGCCAGCGAGCCGGTGGATCTGTCCCGGCTGGCCATCGACGCGATAAGCGATGCCCAGGTGGCCAGGCCCGATCACCGCTGGACGCTTGAGCTGCCAGATGACCCGGTCCAGGCGCCGGGGGACGCCATGCGGCTGCATCAGGTGGTCGCCAACCTGCTCAGCAACGCGGGGCGGCACACCCCGGCGGGGACCACGATCAGCCTGCGGCTGACGATGGACCCGGCCGTCGCCGCGGCGGCCGCCGACGGGGCCGCCTACGTGCGGCGCGGCGACCTCCCGCCGTCACCGCTGGTCGAGGTCAGCGTGACCGACGACGGGCCGGGCGTGCCGCCGGAACTGCTCCCCGAGCTCTTCGAGCGCTTCACCAGGGCCGACACCGCCAGGACGCACAGCGACGGTTCCTCGACCGGGCTCGGCCTGGCCATCGTGGACGCCGTGATCGCGGCGCACAAGGGCTGCATCACGGTCACCAGCCGCCCGGGGATGACGAGGTTCACCATCACGCTGACCGGCATGCCGGGGGCCGATGTTCCGGCGGCGCGGCAGCGCGCCGGACGGCGAATGCTGAGGGGCACTTAGCCCGGCCCTCTCCCAGACCCCATGGATGTCCCACCGCTGGGGGTATAGCGCCAGCGGTGGGACATCCATGGGGGCCACCACGCGGGCGATCTGGGGGTTGCTTCTGCGCTGCCTCTGAGGCTTTCAGCTTTCAGGAGGTTCAGAGACGGGGCAGACCAGTGGTGTAGTTGTTGCTGAAGGTGAGCACGCAGACTCGCTGCCATGATCCCCCAAGTGGAAATTGTGGTGCCGGTGCGGAACGAGGAACATGACCTCGATCCCAGCGTCCGGCGTCTTGTGACGTACTTGCGGGAGAGTTTCCCGTTCACCGCCCGGGTCACGATCGCCGACAACGGGAGCACCGACGGGACCTGGCTCATCGCGTGCGCGCTCCAGGCCGAGTTCGCCGAGGTCAGTGCCGCGCACCTGGACCAGCCGGGCCGCGGGCGGGCGCTGCGATCGCTGTGGGAGCGCAGCGACGCCGAGGTGTTCGCGTACATGGATGTCGATCTGTCGACAGACCTGAACGCGCTACTCCCCCTCGTCGCGCCACTGCTGTCCGGGCACAGCGACCTGGCCATCGGTTCCCGGCTGGGGCGTGGTGCCCGGGTGATCCGCGGTCCCAAACGGGAACTCATCTCGCGCTGCTACAACATGCTGCTGCGAACCACGCTGGCCGCCGGGTTCTCCGACGCGCAATGCGGGTTCAAGGCCATCCGCGCCGAGGCGGCCCGCGCGCTGCTGCCGCTGGTCGCCGACAACGCCTGGTTCTTCGACACCGAACTGCTCGTCATGGCCGAACGCGCCGGGCTGCGCATCCACGAGATCCCCGTCGACTGGATCGACGATACCGACTCGCGGGTGGACATCGTGGGCACCGCGCTCGCGGACCTGCGCGGGGTTGTCCGGCTGCGCGCCGGGCTGTCGCGGGGCACGATCAAGGTCCCGGTGTTGCGGGCGACGTCACTGCGTCGTCCCGCGCTCTCGGTGCAGGTCGCGCGATTCGCCGTGATCGGCCTGCTGAGCACGGCGCTCTATGTCCTCTTGTACCTGCTGCTGCGGACCTGGGCGCCGGCCCAGGCGGCCAACGCGGTCGCGCTGCTGATCACCGCGGTCGGCAACACCGCGGCCAACCGGCGCGTCACGTTCGGGATCAAGGGACGCGGTGGCGCGGCGCGGCACCAGGCCCGCGGCCTGATCGCTTTCGGGCTCGGGCTCGCGCTCAGCGCGGGGGCGCTCGCCATGCTGCACGCCCTGGTCACGTCGCCTGGGCGCGGCCTCGAGGTGGTGGTGCTGATCGTCGCCAGCCTCGCCGCGACCGCGCTGCGATTCGTCCTCTACCGCAGCTGGGTCTTCGATGCCCCCGCGGTCGCCGAGGGGCTAGCTCCGGTGCCGTCGCTGCGCCGCGATCCGTCCCAGCCCGCCTACAGGAGCGTTCCATGACCACAACCGCACTCCCCCGTCACGCGACCGCGGCCTCACCGCCCGGCGGCCGGCTGCGCCGGCTGGTACGCGGGCCGTCGACCGACCCGCGGTGGGCGCGTCCGTCCCTGCTGGCCGTGCTGGCCATCACGGCCCTGCTCTACCTGTGGGATCTCAGCCGCAACGGGTACGCCAACGACTTCTACGCCGCCGCCGTGCAGGCCGGGACGAAGAGCTGGAAGGCGTTCTTCTTCGGGTCCTTCGACTCGTCCAGCTTCATCACCGTGGACAAGACACCCGCCTCGTTGTGGGTCATGGAGCTCTCCGGACGGATCTTCGGCTTCAATACCTGGTCAATGCTGGTGCCGCAGGCGCTGGAGGGCGTCGCGTCCGTCGGGTTGCTGTACGCGGCGGTGCGCCGGTGGTTCGGCCCGTCGGCCGGGCTCGCCGCTGGCGTGGTGCTCGCGCTGACTCCGGTCGCGGCGCTGATGTTCCGGTTCAACAACCCGGACGCGCTGCTCGTCCTGCTGATGACGGCCGCCGCCTGCGCGGTGACGATCGCGATCGAGAAGGGCAAGACCCGGTGGCTCGTGCTATGCGGGGTGCTCATCGGGTTCGCGTTCCTGGCCAAGATGCTGCAGGCCTTCCTGGTGCTGCCCGGTTTCGCGCTCGCGTACCTGTGGGCGGGCCCGGGGCGGCTGCGGCGGCGGATCTGGCAGACGCTGGCTGGGCTGGGCGGGGTGATCGCCGGCGCCGGCTGGTGGGTGGCGATCGCCGAGCTGGTGCCCGCGGCCGACCGGCCGTACTTCGGCGGGTCGACCGATAACAACATCCTGGAACTCGCCTTCGGTTACAACGGCCTCGGCCGG
Organism: uncultured Actinomycetota bacterium; assembly: GCA_963743085.1. Classification (GTDB taxonomy): domain Bacteria; phylum Actinomycetota; class Actinomycetes; order Streptosporangiales; family Streptosporangiaceae; genus JBEKHI01. The sequence continues at coordinate 52,217 of CAVUOU010000051.1, read as the reverse complement.
CTGGATGGGTCCGAGACGGGTGGCCTAGGCAACACGGGCGGGGCCACGGGTGTCTTCCGGTTGTTCCACTCCGAGTTTGGCGGGCAGATCAGCTGGCTGCTCCCGGCGGCGCTGATCGCGCTCGCGGCGCTGCTATGGGTGTCGCGGCGCGCGCCGCGCACGTCGCGCACCCGGGCGTTCGCGCTGTTGTGGGGCGGCTGGCTGCTGATCACCGGCGCGACGTTCAGCTATATGCAGGGCATCATCCACCCGTATTACATGGTGGCGCTCGCCCCCGCCATCGCCGCCCTGATCGGGGTGGGCGCCGCCCGCTGTGGCAGCGCGGCCTGGGCTGGGCCGGTCGCTTTGCTGTGGCCGCGGCGGTGCTGGTCACCGGCATCTGGGCGTTCGTACTGCTGGACCGGACGCCGGACTGGCTGCCGTGGCTGCGCTGGCTGGTGCTGGTCGCGGGCATCCTCTGCGCCGGCTGGGTGCTGCTGACGGGCGGTTGGCAGCGGCGTGGTGTCGTGGTCACCGCCATCGGGGTCGGCCTCGCGGTCATCGCCGGGCTCGGCGGGCCAGTCGCGTACACGCTGGACACGGTGAACAGCACGCACACCGGATCGATCCCGTCCGCGGGCCCCGCGTCGGCCTCCAGCTTCGGCGGAGCTCCTGGCGGCGGCGGCTTCGCTGGGCACGGGACTGGCGGCGGGCCGACCGGTGGCGGGACTGCTGGCGGGCGGACCGGTGGCGGCGGGTCGGCGCCCTCGGGCTCGGCTGGGACCGGGTCGCTGGGGACCGGAACGCGGCCGAGCGGGACGCGCGGCGGCTTCGGTGGCGGAGCGGTCGGCGGCCGTACTCACGGCGGCGGGTCGGCGGGCAGCATGAGCGGCGGCATGGGCGGGCTGTCCGGCGAGACTTCGGTGAGCAGCGCGCTGGTGAAACTGCTGGAAAAGGACGCCGCCGATTACAAGTGGGTCGCGGCGACCGAGGGATCCCAGGAGGCCGCTCCACTGGAACTCGCGACCGGCGGCGACGCGGTGATGGCGATCGGCGGATTCAACGGCACCGACCCGGCCCCGACGCTCGCCGAGTTCGAGGCCATGGTGGCCAAGCACGAGATCCACTACTACATCGGCAGCGACAGCGAGAGCTTCGGCGGCGGCACCGGATCGTCGGCGATCGCCAAGTGGGTCGCGGCCCACTTCAAGTCCGAGACCGTCGACGGCACCACCGTCTACAACCTCACCGAGGCGAAGTAGCCCGCAGTTAGGGGTGAGGCTCACGTGACTCAAATGTCCAAGTCGCGGTGCTTCTACAAGCCCGTCGATGGGTCATTGCCGGGGGAATAGCCCCGGCAATGACCCATCGACAGCGGTGTAGAAGGTCCTGTGTGGCCACACCAGTCACACTGGCCCCTCGGGACACACGGCGGCTGGGACACGGCGGCAAAACAGGCGCCGCACCGCCCGGAAACGGGCGCCGCACCGCCCGGAAACGGGCCTGGGCGGTGCGGCGGCGGGTTACCAGGTGGCGCGGTGGACTAGGTCTTCCAGTGACTTGCGGGGGCGGGAGGTGCCGGAGCCGCCGGGGTCCTTGGGGAGGTCCGGGTGGCCGACGGCGACCGCGCCGATCGGCGTCCACTCCTGCGGGACGTTGAACGCGGTCCGGAACTCGTCCATGTCCTCAGGCTGGATACCGAAGAACAGCGCGCCAAGATCCTCGTCGACCGACTCGAGCAGCATCAGCAGCGCGGCCATCCCGGTGTCGATGTACCAGTACGGCACCGGCCAGTGGGCCTCGTCCCGGTCGGTCCAGCCCTTGTCCTTCTCGGCGTACCGGTCGAGGTAGATGTCCTTGTTGGCCAGCGGGACGATGACCAGCGGGGCGTTCGGCAACTTGGCGAAGGTCCCGTCGTCGGTGAAATCGTCGTCGAATACGATCGCCCACAGTTTCCCGGTCTGCTCGGCACCCTCCAGGACTAGGTAGGCCTGACCCTGGCTGAACCCCGCCGAGGGCGCCCGGTTCGCCGCCCGCAGCAACCGGTCGGTCGTGCCTTCCGGAAGAGGTTCGTTGGTAAAGGCGCGCACCATACGGCGCCGCTTTATAACGTCAGTGAATTCCACCGGGACAGGATAGCCCTTACGGCACTCGGTGTCAGGACCCCTGGACGCCCGACGGAAGACCAGGTCAGGCGACGACCGCGGGCTCGGCGTGGTCGGCCTCCGCTCCACGCTTGAACAGCGGGCCGCGGCGCAGCAGCAGGCCGCTGACCACGGCACCTCCGGTGAAGATGCCCGCCGACCACCAGAACGCCGTGCTGTACCCGTGCACCAGGGCCTGCTGCATCAGCGCCGGGGTGGGCCGCCCGTGCAGGTGGGAGGCGAGGTAGCTCGCGGCGGCGCTGGTGGCCATCGTGTTCAGCAGGGCGGTGCCGATGGACCCGCCGAGCTGCTGCCCGGTGTTGACGCTCGCCGAGGCGACGCCCGCGTCCCTCCGGTCGACTCCGAAGGTGCCCGTGTTGATCGCGGTCGGGAAGATGTTGCCGAGGCCGAAGCCGGCCAGCATCAGCGGGCCCAGCACGTAGCCCACGTAGCTGGAGTGCGGCCCGATCCTGGTCAGCCAGGCCATGCCGATCGCGGCCAGCAGCATGGCGGCCGGGATGATCGGCTTGGGACCCAGCCTGGGCAGCAGCACGATGTTGGCCAGGTTCGACCCGATGACGATGCAGGCGACCATCGGCAGCACCGCTACCCCGGTGACCACCGGCGAGTAACCGAGCGTGGTCTGCAGGTAGTAGACGAGAAACAGGAAGATGCCGAACATGCCGGCGCCGACCACCAGGATCGACAGGTACGCCCCGGCGCGGTTGCGGTCCAGGATGAGCCTGGGCGGCAGCAGCGGGTCCGGGGCCTTGGACTGCCAGAACGCGAACAGCACGAGCAGCACGGCTCCGGCCACCAGGAACCCGTAGGTGGACAGTGCGCCCCAGCCGTGCGACGCCGCGTTGGACAGGCCGTACACCAGGCAGAACATCCCGCCGGAGACGGCGAGCACACCCGGCACGTCGAGCCGCGACCCCGCCTCGCGACGCTGCCTTTTGATCAGCACGCTGCCGCCGATCAGCGCGATCCCGGCGAAGAACAGGTTCACGTACAGGCACCAGCGCCAGTCCAGGTACTCGGTGAGCACGCCGCCGAGCAACAGGCCGACCGCGCCGCCACCGCCCGCCAGCGCGCCGAAGACCGCGAACGCCTTGCCGCGTTCCTTCGGATCGGTGAACGTCGTGGTGAGCAGTGACAAGGCCGATGGTGCCAGCACGGCGCCGAAGGCACCCTGGCACGCGCGGGCGCTGACCAGCATGGAGAAGCTCACGGCCGCGCCGCCGACGGCCGATGACCCGGCGAAACCCGCGAGCCCGATGAGGAAGGTGACCTTGCGCCCGAGCAGGTCAGCCAGCCGCCCGCAGAACAGCAGCAGGCTGCCGAACGCCAGCGCGTAGGCCGTCACGATCCATTGCCTGTCCACGTTGGAGAACGCCAGCGCGTGCTGCGCCGACGGCAGCGCGATGTTCATGATCGTCATGTCGAGCACGACCATCAGCTGCGCCACCCCGATGATCACCAGGATTAGCCAGCGTCGTGGATCCGGCGTCTCCGCCGGCTCTGCCATGGACATGAGCCCACCACCCGTCCTCGTACCCGGAGGATTCGCATATCTGGAGGATTTATCTCCGGTTATCCTAACAGAGCGGAGATACGTTCTCCGCTTAGGGAGGATGTTCCGCATGGATGACGAGCCCCAGGAGCAAAACGTGACACGGCGGCCGCTGCGCCGCGACGCGCAGCGCAACCGGGAGCGGATACTCAAGGCGGCGGAGCGGGTGTTCACCGCCCGAGGACTCGACGCGTCCCTCGACGACGTGGCCCGCGAGGCCGGAGTCGGCGTCGGCACGGTGTACCGGCGGTTCCCCGACAAGGAATCGCTCATCGCGGAGTTGTTCACCAACCAGATCGGGCTGGTAGTCGCGGCCGCGGAGGAGGCGTATAACGCGCCCGATCCGTGGGATGGCCTGGCGACCTTCCTGTACCAGCTCACCGAGACCTATTCCGGTGATCTCGGGGTACGGCAGATGATGATGTTCGGCACCTACGGCTCGGACCAGGTGTCCCTGGCCAAGGAGCGGATGCGCCCGGTGGTGACCCGGGTCGTCGAACGCGCGCAGGCGGCCGGCCAGGTGCGCGACGACTTCGCCCCCACGGATATCCCGTTTCTGGCCCTGATGCTGTCGCTCGTCGCCCAGTACGCCGGGGAGATCCGCCCGGACATCTGGCGCCGCTACCTCGCGCTCATCCTCGACGCGCTCCGGCCGGAACGGGCCGGCACCACCCCGCTCCCGGTGCCGGCACTGGATCCCAGCGAAATGGAACGTCTCATCCGCACCCAGGGCCACCGCCCCGCCCGGCACCCCAAATAGGCGATGCATATGCACGTGCATAGGCACGGACCATCAAATGGGTGCAAGTGCTCAAAGCATCCCAATGCAAACGTTCGCATTTCACCAATGGCCTCCCTGACCAGTACGGATGGGGATTATCACCTCGCAAGATGTCCCGGGTAGCGCATGGCAACGAGTTGCGTATAAGCTAGCGGAGGTCTACACAGGGCAGGTATCATCCTTACCTTCAGCATCACCCGACATTCCCCATGAATTCGTACTACGATGGATTTACTCCTTCTTCCATACTTCAGCAGGAGACTTCGGCGATGAAATCCGGCAACCCGGTGTCAGGTGCGAGTGCGCACGACGAGGGGATCCGCGAGCGCGTAGCCAGCGATCGGGGACCAAGCCGGCAGGTCCGTGACATCCAGGAGATCATCGCCAAGCTTGAGGTAGTCACCAAGCGGCTCGCCTACCCGCTGCGCAACATGCCGCAGCCCCGGCGCTCGAGCGTCGACAGGTCAGATGAGCCAGACATGACGGACGGTGGGGCACCCGGCAACTGAGACCGGGTACCCCACCGTAACGGGCGGTCAGTCCCTGACCATGTCGCGCAGCAGGCTCGCCGAAGCCGCTGGGGGCCGGGCCGCGGCCTGCAGCTGCGTGAACGCCCGGATGTACCGTGCGACCTCATCCGCCTCCTGCACGCAGACGCCGCCGTCCAGCGAGGCGAGCCGCACCACTCCTAGCGCCGACGCCTTCTCGAACCGGAGGATGCTGAGCGGACCACTGGTGGCCGCGGCCTGCGCCCCGGCGCTGAACGGCAGCACCTGGATGGTGACCGCCCCTGGGGTGTCGGCGATGGCCGCCAGCCGACGCAGCTGGGACCGCATGACGTCGGGCCCGCCCACGACCTGGTGCAGCGCCGCCTCGCCGATGACCGTTTCCAGGCACAGCGCCCGCTCACGCAGCGCCTCCTGCCTGGTCAGGATGACCTCGACGAGGCGTTCCCGGTCGCCGCCGGGCCATCCGGCCGGGTCGGCCGCGTAGGCCGCCGCGGCGTAGTTGGCGGTCTGCAGCAGTTCGGGGATCCGCTGCGGTTCGTAGGCCAGTGCCTGCGTGGCGACCGACTCCATCAGGATGTAGTCCTGCACGGACTCCGGCAGCAGGTCGGCGTAGGACCGCCACCATCCGCCGCGCTGGCGACCGGTCTGGGCGATGGCCAGCAGCGTTTCCTGTTCGGGTTCGCGCACGCCGTACTCGGTCAGCAGCTCGCGGAGTTCCCTGGCCCGGATGCCGCGCTGCCCGGTCTCGATCCGGCTGATCTTCGAGCGGTCGCATTCGAGGATGCTGGCCGCGGTGTCCAGCGGAAAGCCGATGTTCTCGCGATACCGGCGCAGAGCGGCTCCGATGAGCCTGCGCCGAACGGGGGGTGATCCGATCACGATCGCCACTCTCCTCTTGCTCCCGGTGCTGTCCGCACCTCGCCTGGCGCACCTTTGTGCTCCATCTAACGGAAAAGTAGCACTTGACGTTACCCATCGATCGAACGACGCGCCGGCAACACGTTGCCATTCGCATTGTTCGGGAAGGTAGTTTCGAATACTGGGCTGGCCGGGCTAGGCATCAGGTGCGGTCCAGCGCGGTCAGGATGCGGCGTTCGGATACCGGGACGGGCGTGCCGATCGTCTGCGCGAACAAGCTCACCCGCAGCTCCTCGATCATCCAGCCGATGTCGCGCAGACTGTCCCGCCGTCCGACCGATAGCCTGCCGCGAGCCTGCTCAAGCGCGTCCTCGCAGCGGTGCACGGTGGCCATCAGCTGGGCGTCACGGGCCGGGTTCTCCGGCAGTTTGTCCAGTCGCCGCTCGATCGCCTGCAGGTACCGGACCAGGTCCGGCAGCCGACCGTAACCAATCGCGGTGAGATACCCCTTGAAGATCAATCCGGACAGCTGATGCCGGATGTCGGCCACCGCGGGTTCGAGCACAGCGGCGCGAAGGCGTTCCAGCCGTACTTCTATTTCCTGACCATAACGAAGGGTGGTCTCTGCCCTGCGCACCGTTTCCGCCGTCAGTTCGCGAAGTCCGGCGCGCACGGCGTCCCGGAGCTTGGCGAATCCCTCGCCGTCCCACGTGGGACCCCCAGCCTCCGCGATCAGCTTGTCCGCCGCGCAGCTGACGCAGTCGGCCATCAGCGCGGCCGCCGAACCGTGCGGGTTAGCGCTCAGCGTCAGCTTCGACTGGACCGGCAGCGACCCGGCGATCTGCTTCACCGGAGACGGGACGTTGAGCAAGATCAGACGGCGAGTGCCCGCCAGCATCGCGGCGTCCGCCGCCCGCTGTGTCTCGAACAGCCGGATGTCGACCGAACTGCCCGCGTCGACGAGCGCCGGGTACGCCTTGACCTCACCCTCGGTGAATACCTTCGGCAGCGAGCCGAAGTCCCAGGAGGTCAATCCCTTCCTGGTCAGCGCGGACGCGGCGGAGGACAGCGTGGCGCGCACCTTCGGCCGAAGCTTGTGCTGCAGTTCGACGAGGTCCTTCCCGGTGGCGAGCACCCGGTCGCCGTCGGTCACCCGGAACGTGATCCGCAGGTGCGTGGGCAGCCGGGTCGTGTCCCACGCGTCGAACGGTATGTCCACGCCGCGCAACCGTCGCAGCGTCTGGCCGAGCACCTCGCGGATGTCCGCATCCGGCGGCTCCGCGCCGATCTCGGCCAGCACCTCGCGGGCCGCGTCAGGCGCCGGGCCGATTTCCCGCCGCGTTTGCTTGGGCAGCGACCTGATCAGCTCGGTGACAAGCTCGGCGCGCAGCCCGGGCACCTGCCAGGAGAACAGCTCGGCTCTCGCCTGGTTGAGCGTCTTCACGTCGATGTCGACGGTTACGCCGTCCTTGTCGGTGCCAGGATCGAACGCGTACGACAGCGGCAGCGCGGGCTGTGACGGCGACGACGACGTCCACACGTCGGGGTAGGCGCTCTGCAGGCCGAAGATGGCGTCGACGTCATCGGCCGGGCCGCTGAACAGGTCGGCGTCGGTGAGCGTCAGCAGGTCAGGCGTGTCGTGCCGTGCCTTCTTCCACCAAGTATCGAAGTGCCGGACCGACGTCACGTCCGCGGGGATGCGGGCGTCGTAGAACGCCCACAGCGAGTCCTCGTCGGCGACCAGGCCGCGGCGCCGGGCCCGCTGCTCCAGTTCCTCCGCTTCGGCGAGCAGCCGCTGGTTCTGCGCGTAGAACCGGTGCCGAGTGTCCCACTCCCCTTGCACCAGGGCGTGCCTGATGAACAGCTCACGGGACAACTCCGGGTCGATCTGCCCGAAGTTGATCTTGCGGTCGGCGACGATCGGCACCCCGTAGAGCGTGACCTTCTCGGTGGCCATCACCGCGCCGCGTTTCTTCTCCCAGTGCGGTTCGCTGTAGGACCTGCGCACCAGGTGCCCAGCCAGCGGCTCGATCCAGTCCGGATCGATCCTGGCGACGACGCGGCCCCACAGCCGGGAGGTCTCGACGAGTTCCGCGGCGACCACCCAGTCCGGCGGTTTCCGTGCCAGTGACGACCCCGGGAAGATCGCGAAACGCGCGTTCCGCGCCCCCAGGTACTCGGTCAGCGGCCGGCGTCCTCCCTTGCGGGCCTGATCCGCCTCGATTCGCATCCCAATCTGGGAGAGCAATCCGGCAAGAAGCGATTGATGCAGCCGACGCCGTTCTGGACTAGAGGAATTTACGGTGAGTCCAAGGTCAGACGCGAGCGATTGGAGCTGGCCGTGCAGGTCTTGCCATTCCCTTACTCGCAAGTAATTTAGGTACTCCGCGCGGCACATCCGGCGGAACGCGCTGTTGGACAGTTCCTTTTGCCGGTCGGCGAGGTAGTCCCACAGTTTCAGGTAGGCGGCGAAGTCCGAGTCTTCCTCGGCGAAACGGCGGTGCGATTGGTCGGCCTGCTGCTGTTCTTCCGCGGGGCGTTCGCGGGGGTCCATGATGGACAGCGCCGACGCGACGATGAGCATTTCCCGTGAGCAGCCGTTGCGGTCGCCTTCCAGGATCATCCGGCCGATCCGCGGGTCAACGGGCAGCCGGGAGAGCCGGCGCCCGATATCGGTCAGGCGGCCGGTCTTCAGCGCGTTGAGTTCTTCGAGCAGCCGGGTGCCGTCGGCGATGGCGCGCGCGTCGGGCGGGTCGATGAACGGGAAGGCGCGTACCTCGCCGAGGCCCGCGGCGGCGAGTTGCAGGATGACGGACGCCAGGTTGGTGCGCAGGATCTCCGGGTCGGTGTACTCGGGGCGGTCGTTGAAGTCGTCCTCGGAGTAGAGCCGGATGCAGATGCCGTCGGCGACGCGGCCACAGCGGCCCTTGCGCTGATTGGCGCTGGCCTGCGAGATCGGCTCGATCGGCAGCCGCTGCACCTTGGTGCGGAAGCTGAACCGGGAGATCCGCGCCATCCCCGGGTCGATCACGTAGCGGATCCCCGGGACGGTGAGCGATGTCTCGGCGACGTTGGTCGCGAGGATGACCCGTCTGCGGCTGCTGGCGGGGTGGAAGACCTTGTGCTGCTCGGCGGTGGCCAGCCGCGCGTACAGCGGCAGGACGTCTATGCCCTTGGTGTCTTTGAGAGAGTCCGCGGTGTCGCGGATCTCGCGTTCGCCGCTCAGGAAGACCAGGATGTCCCCCGGTCCCGCTTTCGATAGCTCGGCTATCGCGCCCGCTATCGCCTGGCTCTGGTCCTGATCGTCTTCAATCGGACGATACCTGACCTCGACCGGGTAGGTGCGGCCCGACACCTCGACGATGGGTGCGCCCGTGCTTGGAGGCACCGCGAAGGCATTGGCGAACCGCTCCGGATCGATGGTGGCCGAGGTGATGATCACCTTCAGGTCCGGGCGCCGCGGCAAGAGCTGGCGGAGGTATCCGAGGATGAAATCGACGTTGAGGCTGCGTTCGTGCGCCTCGTCGATGATCAGCGTGTCGTACCTGAGCAGGTCACGGTCGCGGGCGATCTCGGCCAGCAGGATGCCGTCGGTCATCAGCTTGACCAGGGTCCGGTCGCTGGCCTTGTCGGTGAACCTGACCTTGTAGCCGATGGCGTCGCCCAGCGTTATCCCGAGTTCCTCGGCTATCCGCTCCGCGACCGTGCGGGCGGCGAGCCTGCGCGGCTGGGTGTGGCCGATCTGCCCTTTTACGCCACGGCCGAGTTCGAGGCAGATCTTCGGTATCTGGGTGGTCTTGCCCGAGCCGGTCTCCCCCGCGACGATGACGACCTGGTGGTCGCGGATCGCGTCCCTGATCTCGTCCTTGCGCTGGGTGACCGGCAACTCGGGCGGGTAGCTGATGACGGGCACGCTGGCGCGGCGGCGTTGGACGCGTTCCTCCGCGCGGGTGATGGCCGCCTCAACCTGCGCGAGATCTCTGTTCGCGGCCAGGCGGCGCCCGATCGACCTGGAATCGGACAGCATGAGACCAGCCAGGCGCTCCTGGAGCAGCGTTCGGGTGGCTTGGGGCAAGGTGAGTGACTCATTCATACCGGCGGGAAGACTAGAGGATAAACATCCGCTTGACCTAACGCTTTACGCGGCGATGATCTTCCGGGATACGCTCCCGTTGTGACCTCCCGAAGCGAGCGGGCGCAGCACACCCGTGACGCCATGATCGAGGCTGGCCTGCGGCTCTCCGAGTCCACTGGGATCGGAGGGATGAGCGTTAACCGTGTGGTTGAGGAGGCTGGCGTCGCCAAGGGGAGTTTCTTTCATCATTTCGGGGATCGCTCGGGCTACTTGCTGGCTCTGCACCGGACCTTCCACGACCGAATCCTGTCCCAGACACTGCGCGCGTCCACCGTACTACCCGCTGGCCGGGAGTGGCTCTGGGCGACCGCCGACGCTTACCTGGACAGCTGTCTCAAATCCCGCGGGGTCCGGGCGCTGCTGCTTGAGGCGCGGGCCGTCCCGGCGATCGCGCACGAGGTCCGGTCGCGCAATGACCAGGTCGCCAAGATGTGCGAACCGCATTTCGCCGTGCTGGGCTGGCCACATCCGCTGGAGAGCGCCCGGCTGTGGATCGGCATGGTCGCGGAGGCCGCGCTACTCGAGTTCGACGCCCGGCGCATCCAGCCCACCCTCCGCGAAGCCCTGCACTACTACCTCGGCCCGTTAACTTTTTTGCGCCTAAGCCTCTCCGGCCCCCGCCGGTGGCCCGCTTCCCCTAGGCCCAGCGATGGCCCACCGCTGGCGTTATCCGGCCTGCGATGGGCCATCCATGGGGTCCGTATGCTGCTGGATGCGGGGTTTTGTCCCATAGAGGAAGGCGGGTCGGGCATGCGGGTTCTTGTCTCGGTCGACATGGAGGGGATCGCCGGGGTGGTCGATGCCGACGACATCAGCCCCGGCCACGCCGAGTACGAACGTAATCGCGTCCTGCTTACCGCCGAGGCTAACGCCGCGGTCCGCGGGGTATTCGGCTACGACGCGGATGCTCAGGTACTGGTCACCGAGGCGCACGCTGCCTTCAGGAATCTGCTGCCCGAGCGATTGGACCGTCGCGCCGAACTGCTGCGCGGCACGCCGAAACCGTGGGGCATGGTGTCTGGCCTGGACACGGACATCGACGCCGTGGTGTTCATCGGCTATCACGGTAAGGCGGGCACGGCGCGTTCGGTAATGGCGCACACCATTTCCGGCGGGGTCATCGCCGACGTGCGCTGTAACGGGCGCTCACTCGGCGAACTCGGGCTGAACACCGCACTGGCGGCCCACTTCGGCGTCCCGGCGGTACTCGTGGCCGGAGACGATAGCGTCGCGGCGGAGGCGGCCGACGTGGCACCGGGGATGCGTTCCGTGGTGGTTAAGCATGCGCTGGGGGCCCGCGCCGCCGCGCTGCTTCATCCCGACGAGGCCTGCGACAGGATCGAGCAGGAAGTGCCGAAGGCACTCACCGATCGCGAGTCGGTCAAGCCGCTGCGTTTCGACGGGCCGGTCGTGCTGGAGGTCGAGGTGCTCAGAACCCGCATGGCCGAGCACGCGTTGCTGGTGCCGGGGATGGAACTCGCGGACGGCCGCACCCTTCGCTACGCGGCCCCGGACTTCCCGACCGCGTACCAGGTCAGCGAGCTAATCGCGCTACTCGGCCCCCTCTGATCCGCTGCCGCTGGCGGCGGCAACGGCGGCTGCGGCAGCGGCAGCGATGAGTCATCGACGCCCGCTTGGGGCTCACGCCGCTCGGCCAATTGCGGACCGTATTGCGGGGATATGTAACTGGTTTGACAGCGGCTCGGGGCACGTTTCGGTTGTCGCGGGTACAGCGGGAGCGGGGTGATTATGGTCGGGGGCGGTTGGGCTTTGGACCGAGGCGGTCGGGGATTGGGGACGCGCCGGTCCGGACGCGCTGAGCGATCGCTCACCGTGGGCTTTGTCCGGGTTTGATGGGATAATTGAGGTATGAGCTATCGTCCGGGACGTCACTTTTTGCAGCTTCCGGGGCCGACTAATGTTCCTGAGCGGGTGCTCCGGGCGATGACGGCGCCGACTATTGACCATCGTGGACCGGAGTTCGCGGCGCTGGCGCGGGAGGTGCTGGCCGGGGTCGCCGAACTGGCGGGGACATCTCGGCCGGTGGCGCTGTATCCCTCGTCGGGCTCGGGCGGGTGGGAGGCGGCGCTGGTCAACACGCTCTCCCCCGGTGACGCCATCCTGGGCTTCGAGACCGGGTATTTCGCGACTCAGTGGGCGGGGATGGCGCGCAAGCTCGGACTCGACGTGGAGTTCGTGCCCGGCGACTGGCGGCACCCGGTGCCGGTCGAGCAGGTGCGCGCCATCCTCGGCGCCGACGGGCAGCGGCGGATCCGCGCGGTGACGGTCGTACACAACGAGACCTCCACCGGTGTCGTCTCCGACATCCCCGCGATCCGGGAAGCGATCGACGCCGCACGTCACCCGGCCCTGCTCATCGTCGACGCCGTCTCCTCGCTTGGCTCGGTCCAGTACCAGCACGACTCCTGGGGCGTGGACGTGACCGTCTGGGGCTCGCAGAAGGGCATGATGCTGCCACCGGGCATCGGACTGAACGCGGTCAGCGAACGGGCCATCGCGGCATCGCGTACCGCCCGGCTGCCGCGCAGCTACTGGGACTGGGAGCCGGTGCTCGGCGCGGCCCGCACCGGTTCGTTTCCCTACACTCCCCCGACGAACCTGCTGTTCGGCTTGCGGGAGGCACTGACGATGCTCGACGAGGAGGGACAGGACAACGTCGTCGCCCGGCACCGCAGGCACGCCGCCACCACCCGGGCCGCGGTTCGCGGCTGGGGACTCGAACTGGTCTGCCGCGACGAATCCGCGTACTCGGACACGGTCACGGCCGTGCTGGTTCCCGGTGGACATGACCCGGACGCGCTACGGGCGCTGATACTCGACCGGTACAACATGTCGCTCGGCAACGGCCTCGGCAAGCTCGCCGGACGGGTGTTTCGCATCGGGCACCTGGGCAATCTCGGCGACCTTGAGCTGATGGGAGCGCTGTGTGGCGTCGAGATGGGACTGGCCCTCACGGGAATTCCGGCTAAGCGCGCGGGGGTGGCCGCGGCGCTTGACCAGCTGACTACGGATCAGCAGGCTGGGGGTTCGAGTGCCTCCGAGCGCGCAACGTAAAGGCCGATTCCGAACGCGGAATCGGCCTTTAGTCGTCTCGTACAGCAGCAGGGGCGTCCGCATGCCCCGGAAGAGGCAACCGCGCCTTACCCCGCGGCTGCCTGCTCCGTGGCCGGGAGGACCTTCGCCAGCGCCACCATCAGCTTCGCGCTCAGGTACGGGGTGAGGGTCAGCGCGTAGGCCTGTGTCAGGTGATCGTCGTCGAAGTAGACCAGGACATTGCCGACCACCGCGGTGCACCTGGTGGGCTCGCAGATCAGCGAGTTCATGTAGATGACCGGAACGATCCCGCCCACGGCCTGTTCGGCGTAGCTGATGGGCTGCCCGGGGACATCAGCCTCGCCCCTGGGAGCGGAGCACTTCGGCGAGGACGGACCATACTTGGAAACACAAGCCGGACCGTTCACTCCTATTTCGGGTGTCTCCTGGATCGCGATCACCCCGATCCCGTGCGCCTGAAGCTGCCGCCAGTACGGAGCCATCCCGGTCCCCACGTCCTTGCTGGCCTGCGGGCTATTGGCGGGGTGCGCCAGGGAGGTAATGCTGCCCAGCTCTGAGGTGATCACCACGTTCGGGCGGATCGTCGTGATCAGGTCATGCAGCACGTTGATGCCCCACTGATGGCACCCTGGGTCCCCGCCCCGCCACATCGGGTCGTAGATCCAGGTGGCCGTCCACGGGCAGATGCCGCGCAACTCGGTGATGAGCTCCCAGTGCCACTGGATGGCGATCTGGTCCAGCGGGGCCCACCAGTTGCCCGCTACCGAGTCGCCTACCAGGGCGATCTTGAGCGTTGGGTGCTTCGTGTCACCGTAGTAACACGTCTTCACCGCACCGCTGGGGTCGATATCCAGGCAGCCCTGCGCCCAGTAGCCGGGCAGGCCCACCTGGTCGGGGGGCGGCAGGACCGGCGCCGCCGGAAGGCTCGTGAGGTTGTCGGCGAGTGCCGCCGCGCCAGGGTAACTGGGTTCCAGCCTGGGTTCCGGACTGGGTTCCGGCCTGCCGTGCGACGGGCCCGGCTGGGCGACCGGGGAACTAGGTTCCAGCCTGCCGTTCCACGGGCCCGGCTGGGTGACGAGGAACGCCGTCACCAGGGCGACCGGGACCACGGCGGCCAGCGCCGTCGCTACCGACCGCCACCTGTGGCGGACGAAGAAGGGGGCCAGCCGGACCCGGTCCTCGACGGTGATCTTGGTCAGCCAGGCGAGGATGACCGAGACGGCGATCAGGAGCAGCCCGGCGAGCACGCCGGGGCTCGCTCCGCGCCACGCGGTCCAGCAGACGATAAGCGGCCAGTGCCACAGGTACAGCGAGTAGGAGATGCCGCCGAGGAACACCATCGGCCGCGCCGACGTCAGCCGCCACGGGGACCAGCGCCCCGCCGCCGACCCCCCGGCGATCAGCGCGAGCGTGCCGCCCACAGGCAGCAGCGCGATCCAGCCGGGGTACGGGGTCGATCCGTTCAGGACGAACTGCGACGCGACGATCATGGCCAGCCCCGCCCAGCCGAGCCAGCCGTGCCTGGCTACCCGCTCGGTGACGCTGGCGGGCAGCAGCGCCAGCAGGCCGCCAAGGCCCAGCTCCCACATCCGGGTGGTCGTGACGAAGTACGCCTGCGCCGGGTCGGCCGAGGACTCGTGGACCGAGTACCCGAGCGAGGCGGCGACCACGCCGGCGGTCAGCGTGAACACGATCCGGTGCGCCAGCGTGGTCCGGCGCGCCGGGCCGTCGGCGCGCCGCCCGATGAACAGCGCGACGAGGAACAGCAGCGGCCAGACGAGGTAGAACTGCTCCTCCACCGACAGCGACCAGTAATGCTGCACCGGGGTTGCCGCGGCGTGTTGCTCCAGGTAGTTGACCGCGTTGCTGGCCAGTTGCCAGTTCTGGTAGTACAGCGCACTGGCCCGGATCTGCCGCGCGGTGGTCGCCAGCTCAGATGATGGCAGCACCCAGTACGACAGGCCCCAGGTGACGGCGAGCACCAGGGCGGCCGCCGGGAGCAGCCGCCGGGCCCGGCGGCCCCAGAACTCGGCCAGGCTCAGCCGCCCGGCCTCCTGGCAGGTGCGCCACAGGTGACCAGTGATGAGGAACCCGGAGATGACGAAGAAGACATCAACGCCCGCGTACCCGCCCGGCAGCGCGGACGGGTACAAGTGGTAGACGACGACCAGCGAGACGGCGATCGCGCGCAGGCCCTGGATGTCCGGCCGGAAGCCACGCTCAACCTCGCTCGCGCCCGGTTTCCGAACTGCCTGACGGCTGCCGGACGCCGACTCGGGACTACTGCTCATGCCCTCGAATGCCCTAGTTGGCCAAATGCCACTTTCCCCACCATTACGTGGCTCCAGTAAAAAAGCAACCCGGAAAGTGGCTGAGTCAGGGCAACCGGGCGGCCTGGGTGACGAGACACAGCAGGACTGTTGGTACAGGCGTGTGTTGTAGCTACGGATCAGAGGGTGTACAAGGCGCTGGCGGTTCCGGTGAGGATGGCGTCGCGCGACGCGGCCGGCAATTCGCCGATGATCTCGAGCAGCGTTCCGGCCACCGGCTGGTAGCCGCCGGCGAGTTCCGCGACCGGCCAGTCGCTGCCGAACATGAGACGCTCCGGCCCGAACAGTTCCAGCGCGAACTCCACGAATGGCCGCGCCCGCGACACCGGATAGAGCCCGGAGAGCTTCGCGTGCACCAGGGGGTTGGCCGCCACCTTGGTGATCAGGGTCCGCCACGGTTCCCAGTCATCGCCGTTGAGCGGCGGATGCCCCAGGTGATCGAGGACCATCCGCAGCCGCGGGTAGCGCTCCGACAGCACCGGCACGTGCTCCAGGTGCCTGGGCAGCACCGCGATCACGTCGAATGGCACGTCATACCGCTCGAGCAGCGCCAGGCTCTCACCCACCGAAGGGCGCAGCAGCCAGTCGGCGTCGGGCTGGTCGTGGGTCAGGTTGCGTATCCCGGCGAACTTCGGCCGCGCGCGTAGCCGGTCAAGGGCCGCCTCGGCCTCGTCAGGACGATCGAGCGGAATCCATCCGACGACTCCGGCGATCTCGTCATGGGTGTCCGCCACCTCGAACATCGCCTCGGTGTCGACGGCATCGTCGCCGGCCTGGACGAGCACCGCGCGATCGACACCCGCGGCCGCGGCGCGCTCAGCGAAGTCCTCGAACGCGAACGTCCGGTTGATGGACTCATTCCCCGGGCGGCGCAGCCAGTCGTAGCGATGTCGCGACGTGTCCCACAGGTGCAAGTGAGCATCGATGACCACGCGACCACCGTAGCCCTAGCGCGCCGCCGGACGCCACGTCCGATTCCCGCCGGCCGCCGCGGCGATGGTCGCGCTCTCAGGGCGGGGCAGGAGTGCCTGAACGGAGTTCGCGGACGGATCGGTTAGACAGCGCGAACACGTTCCCGGCCGCTACCAGGATGCCGGCGGCGGCTAGCGTGGTGCCGATCCCGGCCACCGCGGCGATGGGCCCGACGGCCAGCAGGCCCAGCGGCCCGAGCACGAAGGACCCCAGCGCGTCGTAGGAATTCACCCGGGACAGTCTGTCTTCGGGAATGTTCTCTTGGAGCGCCGTTATCCACAGCACCTCATATACGTCCACGCTGATCCCGTTGATCAACATTGCGACCGCGACCAGCCACACCGGGGCGTGCACCGCGAGCAAGAAGAACGGCGGCAGGAACCCGAACGTCGCGATGGTGGCGACCAGAAGCGGGTGCGCGGGGCGCAGTCGCATGGCGACGAAGCTGCCGAATACCAGCCCGATGGCGTTGGCCGTGACGACCACTGACCAGCCGAGCGCCCCTCCCCAATGCTGTTTCGCGACGACCGGACCGAGGATGTAGACGCACGGCCCGAAACACAGGTTGACCAGCGCGAACTGGCTGACGGCCACCCACACCCAGCGCCGTGACCTGAACTCGTTCCAGCCCTCGCGAAGCTCCCGCAGCAGCATCGAGCGCCGCCCGCCCCGTCCGGTCCGCGGCGCGCCCGAGGTCAGCACGAACACCGCCGAGACGCCGAACGTCGCGGCGTCGACCCCGATGGCCCAGCCAGCGCCCACGGCGACGATGATCGCGCCGGAGATCGCGGCACCCAGCAGCCTGGCGGAATTCTCCGATAGCCGGATAAGCGCGTTAGCGGACTGCAACTGCGACGCTTCCACGATTTCCGGCACCAGGCCGCGCGAGGCAGGAATGAACAAAGCGTTCGCGGCGCCATTGATCGCCGAGAGCGCGACCAGCAGGGCCAGCGGCGGAGTGCCGGTGATGAATAGCGCGGCAACGCTCGCCTGCGCGGCGAATGCCAGCAGATCAGAACTCACCATGATCCGGTACCTGGGAAAGCGGTCAGCCAGCGCGCCGCCGAAGAGCAGGAACACCACTTGCGCGACCGATCGCCCGGCCATCACTATCCCGAGCCGCGCGGCCGAGCCGCCAGGCTCGCCAAGGACCGCGAAGGCCAGCGCCACGGGCGCCATCGACGTCCCGAGCAGCGACACAGCGCGGGCGAGGAAGATGTTCCGGAAGGCGGGGCGCCGGATTAGCCCTAGGTCACGCTTTCTCACGAAGCACGAGTATGCGGCTTATATCGCCGCATAGAAAGAGGAGAAAAGTCACGCCCATTACCCGGAATTCACCAAGGCGCTGACCCGTTGAAGAAAGCGAGAGAAACACAGAAATTGCGCGCTTTGCAACAACCTTCACTATACCAGGTGCGGCGTGCGCGCGGAATCCAGGGGCCGGCTGACGATCGAGACATCGCGACTGGCGTTGGGTGGATTACCACCGGGAAGCGCGTAGCGGAGCATCGGACGCCTGGGTGCTCCTTGGCAGCAGAGTGCTTTGGCAAGCACTGAGCGCTGAGGAGAACACATGGATCTGCGATACGGGACGAATCCGCACCAGGCCGCGAGGTTGACCGACACGGGGCCGCTGACCGTGCGGGGCGGAACGCCGTCTTACATCAACATCCTGGACGCGCTGGGCGCGTGGCAACTGGTCCGCGAGGCGTCACGGGCTCTCGGCGCGCCGGTCGCGGCATCGTTCAAGCACGTCTCCCCGGCCGGCGTCGCTCTCGCCGGTGACCTGGACGGAACGGCGCGCCGCTCCTGGAACCTGGGTACCGGCAACGTCGGGCCGCTCACCAGCGCATACGTGCGGGCGCGCGATTGCGATCCGAAATCGTCGTTTGGCGACATGATCGCGGTCTCCGAGCCGGTCGACGAGGAGCTGGCCACCTTCGTGCGCGGGGTGATCGCCGACGGGATCATCGCGCCGGGTTTCGCGCCCGGGACGGCTGAGATGCTCGCGAGGAAGAAGCATGCGACGTTTTGCGTAATCGAAGTTAATCCTGAGTACGAACCGCCTGCATGGGAACGGCGGGAAGTGTTCGGGGTGGTGTTTGAGCAGGAGCGGGACGCGCGGCCACTGCCCGAGCTGTCCGCGGACGCGACGCTTGGCATGATCGCGCTGCGCTACACGCAATCGAACTCGGTGGCGTTCGTCCGGGACGGCATGACGATCGGGGTCGCCGCCGGCCAGCAGTCCCGGGTGGACTGCACGCGACTAGCCGGGGAGAAGGCGGAGGTCTGGTGGCGACGCCGCGACCCCGCCGCGCGAGAACCAGCCTTTGCCCCAAAACGACGCAGGCAGGATCGGCTGAACGAGCTGATCCAGCGGGCGGCGGAGCTCCCGGTCGCGCCGCTGGACGGTGTCACGCTGGTGTCAGACGGGTTCCTGCCGTTCCGCGACAACGTCGACGTGGCCCACGAATACGGCGTCCGGTGCATCGTCGAGCCGGGCGGGTCGACGCGGACGCCCGACGTTCAGGCGGCTTGCCGCGAGTTCGGGATCGAGCTCGTGCACACCGGGGTCAGGTTGTTCCGCCACTGAATTTTCTGGCGCTGAGTGCACGGTACTCGTCGCTGGTGAGCTCGTACAGCACGAATGGGTGACCATCGTGGCTGATGTCCCTGGAGTAGCGCATCCCGAGGCGTTCCATGACCGCGCGCGAGCGGGTGTTATGCGGCTCGGTGAAGGCGACGACCTCGGGGGCGCGGCAGTTGGTGAACGCGTACTCCAGGCCGGTGGCGCCGATCTCGGTCGCGTACAGGTTGCCCTGCTGCGCGCCGAGCACCGCCCAGCCAACCTCGTACCGGTCCGCCCCGTCGACGAACGTCAGCGACACCCCGCCACGGCCGACAAGCTGCCCCGACTCGCGGTCGTAGGCCAGCCACTTGTCGACTCCGTCGCGTTCCCAGCCTTTGTCCGCCCGCTCGGCGCGGGCCAGGGCCTGGGACGCGGTGAGCCGGCCCCAGTACCAGGCGGCGATCGCTTCGTCTTGGTGCACTCGCCACAGGTCACCGGCGTTGGCGCGGCCCATCGGGACCAGCCGCAGCCGGGAGGTCAGCCGGGTGCGGACCGTCTCGGCCACGATGTCGCGCAGCCTGCGGTCGCCGTCGGTGCGTCCGACCATCATCAGCTCGAGGGTGTCCGGGCCGACCCAGGAGTTGGCGTCGTGCATGCCCTCCTCAAGCCGCGGGTTCGCGAGGTCACCGTCGACCTCGACCAGGTAGTCCGTCTCGTGACGGGTTACCCCGTCGATGGTCCAGTCCCATTCCCTGACCACCGACTCGATGCGGCGCAGCCGCCAGCCGGTCTCCTCCTCGATCTCGCGGGCAAGAGCTTGCTCGAGCGTTTCGCCCGGTTCAACGTGCCCGCCGACGACGTCCCAGATCCCCGGCAACAGCTTGCGACTGCCAGAACGACGTTGCGCGTACACCCGGTTCCGGCTGTCTCTGATGAGTGCGCCCACCACCTGTACCACGGTGCCCCGTTGGCCCCTTTCATCCCTGAATCCCCAGGCAACGGTAGCAAGCCTTAACCAGGATTGTGCCAGGCTTCACCGGAAAGCAGCAGGTTATCCGCCTCAATGGGGCCCCACGTTCCCTTTTTGCAGGGATAAACCGGGCCGTCGTCCAGCACCGGATCCACCACGCGCCAGGCCGCTTCGACACTCTCCTGCTTGGCGAACAGCCAGTGCTCGCCCTTGAGCGCGCCGCCGATCAATCGGTCGTACGGACGCATGTCCTCGCCCGGTCGTTCGCTGAACACGAGATCCTGCGGCGCCGGTTCCCAGCCGTTGCCCGGCTTCTTGCCGCAGAGCGTGAGCGTGACGCGGTTCTCCGGGTAGACGCGGAACACCACCCGGTTGTCGACTTCCTTCAGCCCGAGGTTGTAGGGGTCCATCGGGGGCTTGCGGAACAGGATGCTCACCTCGGTGGCGGTGACCGGCAGGCACTTGCCCGCGCGGATCAGCAACGGCACCCCGGACCAGCGCCAGGAATCGCACGTCAGCCGGAGCGCCGCGAACGTCTCGGTGCGGGAGTCTTTTTTGACGCCTTTGACCGAGCGGTACCCCTGGTACTGGCCCTTGACCGTCTTCGCCTGGGTGAGCGGACGCAGCGCTCCGATGACCTGCGCCTTGCTGGTTCGCCAGGAGTCGAGGTTGGTGCCGCTCGGCGGGTCGGCGAGTACGGATGACAGGATCTGGAGCATGTGGTTCTGCACGACGTCGCGAATCGCGCCGGTCTGGTCGTAGAACGCGCCTCGATCGGCGACGTCGAACGCCTCGGCCATCGTGATCTGGACTTCCTTGACGTACGTGCGGTTCAGCAGCGGCTCGAGTATCGAGTTGCCGAAGCGGACGAACATGAGGTTGTCCACCGGGTCAAGGGCCAGCCAGTGATCCACCCGGTAGATGTCTTCCTCGGGGAAGAACTGGTGCATGGTTTTGTTGAGCTCTTTGGCGCTCGCCAGGTCGTGGCCGAACGGCTTCTCCACCATGACCCGCGCGTTCGTGGCCCGGTTCACCGATTGGATGCCCTCGGCGACCCTGGCGAACAGGCTGGGCGGGACCTCGAGGTAGTAGAGGATCTTGCGCGCCTTGCCGAGCTTCTGGTCTATCGTGGCGTAGGTGGCCGGGTCGCCGAGGTCGCCGTCGATGTAGTCGAGCAGGCTCAGCATGCGCTTGGCGGGCTCGCTGGCCGGGTCGATCTTGTTCAGCTTGAGCGACTTTGTTGCATACTCCTTGAACTCGGTTCGGGTCCAGCCGCTCTTGCCCACGCCGATCACCGGCTGGTGCAGCACGTCCCTGGCCACCAGGTCGACCAGCGCCGGAAATGTCTCTAGTTTCGCGAGATCGCCGGTGGCCCCGAAGATGACCATAGCGTCCATACCTTCGTTACTCACGGGTTGTGCATACCCATCGTGTGCGTTCCATCACCCTGGGTGTTGCCAGCGAGTCTTCTACAGGGCCGTCGATGGCCCATTGCTGGGGCTGGAGCGCTATCGATGGCCCATCGCTGGGGTTCGGATCGGGCCTTCTGGGTGCGGGCTTCATGGGGGCGTTGAGAATGGACGGGGAATTAACTTGCAAGGCGCCGTGTTTTAGCGTACGGTGAATCATAGATCGCGGTTCTCGCGATGATGAGGCTGAAGCCTAGCGTTAGCGACTTGATACTGCTAGTAACGTGGCGCGGTAACTCCCGGATTCTCAGCTCAGCCTCCGGACAGTCTTCCTGACCAGCGGACTTCCACACGTTTTTTCTGTGGCTCTAGCGAAGCGCCACTTCCTCTTTTTGGCATGCGCGCAATTCACAGCAGCGCGCCGTTTGCCGCCAATCCAAATCCCATGAAGGGAATCTTCACCTTGACTTCAAACACACACTTCCGCGGAATCGCGGACATCAACGGCGGACGTGGCTTTGTGCGCGTGGCCGACTACACCCGATCATCCAGCGACATCCCGTTGAACGGCAACCAGATACGTTCCGCCGCTCTCCGGCGCGGAGACGAGATCGAGGGCGAACGCGAGGGCAACTCCTTGCGCATCACCACGATCAACGGCCTGTCCCCCGACGTTGCCAGGCACCGCCCGAACTTTGACGACCTGACGCCGGTCTACCCGGACGAACGATTCCGGCTTGAGGACGGCAGCGACTCCCCCACCGCGCGGATCATCGACCTGATCGCTCCGGTCGGCAAGGGCGCGCGCGGGCTGATCGTCGCGCCGCCAAAGGCCGGCAAGACGACCATACTGAAGACCATCGCCCAGGCGATCGCGACCACCAATCCCGACGTGCACCTGATGATGGTGCTGGTCGGGGAACGACCAGAAGAGGTCACCGACCTGAGCCGCAGCGTGCACGGCGAGGTCATCTACTCCACCTTCGATCAGCCCGCCGACGACCACATCCGGGTCGCCGAGCTAGCCATCGAGCACGCCAAGCGGCTCGTCGAACTCGGCCGCGACGTGGTCGTGCTGCTCGACTCCCTGACCCGGCTCGGCCGGGCCTACAACCTCGCGGCCCCCTCGAACGGCAAGACTCTCAGCGGCGGCCTGGCGGCGTCCGCGCTCCAGTACCCCCGCCACTTCCTCGGCGCTGCGCGCAACATCGAGGAGGGCGGCTCCCTGACCATCTTGTCCACCACCCTGGTGGACACCGGTTCCCGGCTCGATGACTACCTCTTCGAGGAGTTCAAGGGCACCGGGAACATGGAACTCCGCCTCCGCCGCGATCTGGCCGAGAAGCGGATCTTCCCCGCGGTCGACGCGGGAGCCTCTGGCACCCGGCGCGACGACCTGCTCATGGGCAACGCCGAGCACAGCGCGGTCACCAAGGTGCGGCGCGCCATCTCCGGGCTGGAGCCGCAGCAGGCGCTGGAACTCCTGCTGGACAAGACCAGCCAGTCGAACGCCACCTTCTTGCGGCAGGTCGCCGCGTAATCCGCGACGTCGCGCTACGCGAAGCACGCCGCCCCAGTGCCGTCGCACTGCGCCAGCCGGATAACCAGCGCCCGCTGGATATCCCGGACCTGCCGGGCGGCTCGCCAGCCGCCGCCTGCAGGGACTCGCGCCCGGTCGCGCCGTCGTTGCCTCCCACCCGCCCCATCTTGCCGTACCGGTCTCCGAACAGGGTCTTGCCGTACGGGTCTCCGAACAGGGTCGACAATGCGTATTCAAACAACTACGCTACGTGAGTAATTGCCTTCTAGCTGTAAGGGAAAAGCATGCGATCTCGCGTCTTGACATCGGCCGTCGTGCCAGCGGTGGCACTCCCCGCGCTCGCGTTCGGCCACGGACCCGGCCTGCCAGAGTTCGGCCTCAACAAGGCAGTGCGCTTCGTGACCTCCACGGTGAGTTCGATCGCCGCCTCCGACGCGGCCGCGGACTCGCATCGGCGGGATGCGCGCCCCGCCAGGCACCACGCGATTGTCCGCTATGTCGCGCTCAACTGCCTGAACAAGCCGGTTGTCCGGCCGGGGACCTTCGAACTCGCCTGCGCCGACGGCAACGACACTCTCACCAAGCTGCACTGGACCGCTTGGGACCCGGGGTACGCCACCGCGACGGGGAATCAGGTTGTGAATAACTGCACCCCGAACTGCGCCCAGGGCCGGTTCAACAGCTACCCGATCCGGGTCATCCTGTGGGGCGGCACGACGGTCTCCGGGCATCCGGCCGAGCGCCGGTACACGATGGTCACTTTGCTGTACACCGGGCGTCTGCCCACCGTCGGCACCGGGTCATCCAAGATGGCCGGTCCGTCTAGTGTCAGCGGCGACCTGTGGAGCTGAGGCCTCGCTGGGAACAGCCCTCGAGTTGACAGCGGGAATGGCTTCAGGGCATGCTGAGTTAGTCAAAACGGGACACCTCGTTCGGTGAGGCGTCTTCACGGACACAGGCCACTGATCCCAAACGTCGAGAGACGCCCCGGATCAGGACACCTCTCCCCGGCTTAAGGGGTGAGGCCAAGTGGCTGCGCGATGCTTCGGTGACGGAGCGCTACGCCGTGGAGTGCCAAAGCTCTAACGAGAGAGGTGCTATCGCCCGATGGCTGTCTCTCGCCTGGTGTCGCTTTGTGCTTAGGTGCCGTGTGTACCGCGGAAGAAGGGAGGCGCGCGATGGACTCTGATAGTCCGGGCCGAAGTTGGCCCTATCCGTTGCTTTCCTTTGTTTCCCCGGGCACAAGCTGACGCGCCGACGCCATTTTAAGGTCGTGTGCGCTTAACGGCGCGTGCCCCCAATCCCGCTTGAGTGAAAAGCGTGAAAGGGGTGTTCAACTATGGCCACCGCAACCACCAAGACAACGGCAGTACTCGACGATGCTCACGTCGGCGACATCCGCGGCGCTCTCGGCACCATCCGTGCTGACGACAACGCCGTCCGCTCCACCATTTCTGCGCGACTCAAGACGCTGCTGGCCATCGTGGGCCCGGGCCTTATCGTGATGGTCGGCGACAACGACGCCGGTGCTTTCTCCACCTACGGCCAGGCCGGGCAGAACTACGGCACCCGGCTGCTGTGGACACTCCTGCTCCTGGTCCCGGTACTGTACGTCAACCAGGAGATGGTGCTCCGTCTGGGTGCCGTCACCGGCGTCGGGCACGCGCGGCTGATCCTGGAGCGGTTCGGCAAGTTCTGGGGCGCGTTCTCCGTCATCGACCTGTTCATCCTGAACGCGCTGACCCTGGTCACCGAGTTCATCGGGATCACGCTGGCCGCCAGCTACCTCGGCGTGCCCAAGGTGATCGCGGTCGCGCTGGCCGCCGTGGTGATCATCGCCTCCGCCTTCACCGGGTCGTTCCGCCGGTTCGAGCGGATCGCGGTGACGTTCTGCCTCGGATCGCTGCTGCTCATCCCGCTGTTCGTGATGGTTCACCCATCGACGTCCTCGATGACGCACGGCTTCCTGGTGCCCGGACTGCCCGGCGGGTCCGGGCAGATGGCGACCGTGATGCTGCTGGTCATCGGGATCGTCGGCACCACCGTCGCCCCGTGGCAGCTGTTCTTCCAGCAGTCCTACGTGATCGACAAGCGGATCACGCCGCGGTTCATGAAGTACGAGAAGACCGACCTGTGCATCGGCATCGTCATCGTGGTCATCGGCGGCGCCGCGCTGATGGGCGTGGCGGCGGCCGCGTTCGGCGGGCACGGCGGATTCACCGACGCCGCGGGCCTGGCCCACGGAATCGCCGCCTATTCTGGCCGGGTCGCCGGGATCATCTTCGCGATCGCGCTGCTCGACGCCTCGATCATCGGCGCCTTCGCGGTGTCGCTGTCCACCGCGTACGCGGTCGGCGACGTGCTCGGGCTGAACCACTCGCTGCACCGCGGCATCAAGCAGGCGAAGGGCTTCTACGCGATCTACACGCTGCTGATCGGCCTGGCGGCAACGATCGTGCTGATCCCCGGTTCGCCGCTCGGGCTGCTGATCGAGGGCGTCCAGGTGCTGGCCGGCGTGCTGCTGCCCAGTGCGACGGTGTTCCTGCTGCTGTTGTGCAACGACCGGGCGGTGCTCGGCCCGTGGGTGAACCGGCGGCCGACGAACATCTTCACCTCGACCGTCATCGCGATCCTGATCACGCTGTCGGTCATCCTGACCGCCTCGGTGCTGTTCCCGGCGATCACCTCGGGCCAGATCGTGGACATCACGATCGTGTGCGCGGCGGTGTCGGCGGTGTTCGGGGCGGTGCTGCTCGTGCGGCGGCGGCGCGCGGAACTGCCAGTGGCGGACCCCGAGTTCGAGGACCGGAACAACTGGCGGATGCCGCCGCTGAACCGGCTAACCGCTCCGGCGATCTCCGGCGGCCGCAAGGCGGGGCTGACCGCGCTGCGGCTGTACCTGCTGATCGCGATGATCCTGGTGATCATCAAGGTCGTGGAGACGGCGCTCGGCCACTGAGGCCTTTCGTGTTGGGTTCCTGGAATGTCAGACTCCCGTGGCATGCTGAACACAGAGATGAGCAAGCGCCGAACGAGCCCGGTTCTGGTCGGCCGGGACGAGCAGACGCGCTCGCTGGAGGACGCCCTCGGGGCCGCCGCCAGCGAGCCTGCCACCATTCTCATCGGCGGCGAGGCTGGTGTCGGTAAAACGCGCCTGGTCAGCGAGTTCACCGCCAAGGCCGACGCCATCGTGCTCACCGGGCCCTGCATCGAACTCGGGGCCGACGGGCTGCACTTCGGGCCGTTCACGGCGATGCTCCGCGGCTTCGCGCGTTCGGGCGACGCGGCCGGCCTCGATATCGGCGACCAGGTCACCCGGGAGCTGGCCCGGCTGCTACCAGAACTCGCCCCGGCAACCCAGCCTCGGGAGACCGATCCCGCCGAGGCGCGAGCCCGCCTCTTCGAAGCGTTCCTCACCCTCTTCGAGAAGCTGGCGGCCCGCAAGCTGCTCATCCTCGTCGTCGAGGACGCGCACTGGGCGGACCGGTCCAGCCGGGACCTCATCACCTTCCTGATCCGCTACCAGCGGTCGCTGCCGAACACGCTCATCCTGATTACCTACCGCTCCGACGAGATGCACCGCGCGCATCCGCTCCGGCCGCTGCTGGCCGAGCTTGGCCGCATCGGCTGGGTGGAGCGCATGGATCTCCCCCGGCTCAGCCGCGACCAGGCCGACGAGCTGGCGACCGCGATCCTGGGCATCGCGCCGGACCCGAGGCGCGCCGACGCGCTCTACACCCGGACCGAGGGTAACCCGCTGTTCACCGAGGAGCTCATGGGCTGCCCGGATAGCAATTGCGACGTCCCCGACTCGCTGCGCGACCTGCTGCTGGCCGCCATTGCCCGGCTACCTGACGACACCCAGCACGTGCTGCGGATCGCCAGCGCCGCCTCCGGCGAGGTCAGCCACGAGCTCCTCGCCGAAGTCACGAAAGGCGCGGACCTGATCGAGGCAATCCGCAAGGCGGTCGCCGCGAACGTCCTGGTCACCACGCATGACGGCTACGCCTTCCGGCACGCGCTGATCCGCGAGGCGGTGCACGAGGACCTGCTCCCCGGTGAGCACGGCCGGATTCACGCGCAGTTCGCCGAGGCCATCGACACGAACCCCGATCTCGTCGCACCCGGCCGCGCGGAGGTCGAGAAAGCGCACCACTGGAACGCCGCGCACAACACCACCTGGGCGCTGACCAGTGCCTGGCAGGCAGCGGCTAAGGCCGGCTGCGCCGTCGCCTACGCCGAGCGCATCACCCTGCTCACCCGGGTTCTTGAACTCTGGGATCAGGTTCCAGACGCCGCCGATCGCATCGGCGTCGACCACATCAGGGTGCTGGAGGAAGCCGCGGACGCGGCTTACGCCGCGGTCGAAGACCAGCGCGGCCTGGCGTTCAGCAAAGCCGCGCTCGCGGAACTCGACCCCACGGCGGAACCGCTCCGCGCCGCGCTGCTCATGGACCTTCAGCAGAAGTTCAGCCATCGCTTGGGCCAGCCGAGCGACCCGGACGCGGCGCTGCGGATGCTGCCCTCCGATGAGCCATCGGCGGCCCGGTCCAAGATCCTGCTGTCGGCCGCGAAATGCGGCACCAGACGCGATGGACCGCAGTTCCGTCTGTGGGCCGAGGAAGCCCTCAACTATGCCCGCCAGACCGGTGACCTCACCAGCGAAGCCGAGGCCCTGATCACCATCGCGATGGGCGAATCGCACCCGGCCGGCCTGGCCGTCGACGGCAGCGAAGCGTTCGCGCTGCTCGACGAGGCCCGCGCGGCCGCCCGCCGCGCTGAAGCACCCCGCACGCTGCTGCGCGTCGCGATCCACGAGTCCCACCTGCTGTGCGGCGCCGGTCTCTACGAGCGCGCCGCCGAGGTTGCCCGCCAGGGGGCCGGCGACGCGGAACGCGCCGACCGTGCCCGCACGGACGGCACGTTCCTCACCATTAACCTCGCGGAGCCGCTCTACGCGCTCGGACGCTGGGACGAAGCCAACGAGGTTACGAAACGAGCGGTCCGGCTCGCCCCACCCGTCATGACCCACCGAGGGCTCTTCACGACCCAGGTGCTGATCGCGCTGGGCCGCGGTGATCTCGAGCTCGCGCAGCAGCTGGTGGCCGCCATCCGCGACACGCTGTCCAGCGCCCGGTTCGAAGATCAGCACCATCTCGTGCTGGCCTTGCTTGAGATCCAGACGCGGCGGGCCCTGGACGGCCCCGCCGCGGCCGCCGATTTCGCGGCACAAGCACTCGACCGGCATGACCTCACGAGCGCGATCACCAGGTATGCGTGGCCGGTCGTCGTCGCCGCGCGAGAGGTCGCCGCGGAAGCAGCCGACCGCGGTGCTGGCCACCACGGGCTCGCGGAGCGGACCCGGACGCTGGCGGAGAAGATCGACGTCTTCGGCCCGGTACAGCGTGCATTCCAGCTCTCGTTCACCGCGGTCGACACCCCGTCTCTTGAGGCCTGGGACGCCGCGGCCGCCGCCTGGTCCGACCTGCACCAGCCCTACGACACCGCCCGCGCCCTGCTGGCGGGCGCGACGGCGGCGGGCGCGACGCTGGCCGGCACCGCTGCGGGCCGCGACGCGGCCGCCGAACGGCTCCGCCGGGCCGTTCGGCTTGCCGAATCCCTCGGCGCCCGTCCGCTCAACGAGGCGATCGCTGCCCTCGCCCGTCGCCTCGGCGTCTCACTGGCTTCTTCTCGCGACGTTCCCGGCCATCCCCTCGGCCTCACCGACCGCGAGTACGAGGTGCTGCGCTTGGTCGCCGACGGGCGCAGCAACCGGGAGATCGCCGAGCAGCTGTTCATCTCTCCGAAGACCGCCAGCGTGCACGTCTCCAACATCCTCGGCAAGCTTGAAGTCACCACCCGCACCGAGGCGGCCGCCAGGGCGCACTCGCTTGCCCTCTTCAGTTAGTACTTGCCCGCCCATTTCCGTGCGTCTCATGGCGACACGATTTAGAATTACGTGACACCATGAGAGCGCACGGAAATGATCGAAGGTGGTGATCGTGGCCGATATCCCTACGCCGGGAGTGTGCCAGGCTTGCGGACGCATGCTACCTCCACAGGCAGGTAAGGGCCGTCAACGCCTGTACTGCGATGCGAGGTGCCGAAGTGCGGCGCGACGCGAGCGTGCGCGCTACGTAAAGTCACAGTTGACACCTGATCTTCGTCATGAGTACCTTGACATAACGGATAACAAGTCCAGCCCAGATGATCTGGTGGCCGCTCGGGCCGTTGATGCGGCACGCCACCTCGCGGATGAGCTGAACCTTCCTTCCGCGCCATACGGCGCGGTGGCCGCGGCGCGGGAACTGTCGGTCGCGGCGGAGACCGCGTTGCAGGCGGCCGTTGACCGCGCCCGGGCGGCCGGACAGAGCTGGAGAGACATCGGTGAGGTACTGGGCACGACCAGGCAGGCCGCCTTCCAGCGGTTCGGACATCCCATCGACCCGCGTACTGGCGGACCGATGAGTCGCGACGTCCCCCCTGATGCGGCGGACCGAGCGGTGGCCATCTTCGACTGGCACAACCAGGGCCGCTGGCAGGACATCCTCGACGAACTCGATGACGTGATGCGCGCACGCCATGATCCCGGCATTCTGTCCAGCGGGTGGGCCCGCATGGCCGGGATGTTCGGCCGCCTGGAACGCATCGGCGAGCCGTTCGCCCGCCGGGTGGCCGACGACGCCGTGGTCGATGTCCCGCTGCACTTCGAGGCCGGCGACGCGAAGGGCATCGTGCGGTTCAGCAGCGACGGGAAGATCGCCGGCATGGGGATTCGACCCGCATCACCCTCACCGAAAGGGGCCTGACATGATTTCCGCGACCATAACGACGGGTGGCTGGGCTGGACTGGCCACGCCGGCCGTCGCCGGGGCGGCGGTCCACTCCACGGCCCCGTGGTACATCGCCGTGCCTATTGTGGTGCTGGGACTAGGGCTCTCGTTCTGGCGTCGGCGCCGCGGTGGCGGCGGGCGCGGACCGTTCGGTGGATCGTAGGCTCACGCGACGTGGAGACGGTCGGGGCCTGCCCCGGGGACGCTCCGCGGGCGAATCGCCACCAGGTAGCGCAGCAGCGGCAATTTGCCGGTGGACTCGACCTGGTACCCAGCCGTGGTGGCGAGGTCCACCAACGGGGCGGTCGGCTGTTCACCGGAATGCAGCAGCGATCCCATGTCCGCGATCAGCAACCGGCCCCCAGGCCTGGTCACCCGGTACATCTCAGCCACCGCGGCCTGACGTTGGCCCGCGGGGATATGGTGCATCGCCAGCGTGCAGGTGACGACATCGAACGATGAGTCCGGCAGGTTGAGGTCTTGCACGATGCCCACGGTGAATGTCATGCCTGGGCGTGCGTGCCGTCGCGCGTATTCGATGGCCGGCTCGGCCGGGTCGACTCCGGTGACGTGGCCCTCTGGCCCGGCGACGACCGCCAGCCGACGGGTGAGATATCCGCTGCTCGATCCGACGTCCAGGACCGTCTCGCCCGGTTGCACTCCGCTCAGGAGGACTATCCGGTCGTACACGCGGCCGCGGCGCCCAGTGAACATGATGTGATTCAGCGCCGCGTTGAGACGGAAGGCGCGGAGCGTGATTCCGGTGCCGCGCCCGCCATCGTGCAAGCGGTTGATCATGCTATGCATAACGTTCTCCTTGGTTCGAGCCCATGGGATCAATGCTGTCGGCATAACAAGGCCTTGTCGTCCCGCGACGGGAGCGACTTCTGGCTGCTCGGCGTGGATACGGGAGGGTGCCGGAGTACGACGCGGGGCGTAGGTCTCTGTCCGGCTGTGCGGCTGGTGCCGATAGATTCTCGGCATGAGTGACGAGCGTGAAGTCCTGACCTGGCAAGCGTTCGGTGAGGCCTCACGTGAACTCGCCCGGACCATTGCCGCGGATGGCTACCGGCCAGACCTGATCCTGGCGATCGCGCGGGGCGGGCTGTTCACGGCCGGGGCGCTCGGGTACGCGCTGGCGGTCAAGAACCTGGACGTGATGAACGTCGAGTTCTACGACGGCATCGGGACCACGCTGGACATGCCGGTGGTGCTCCCGCCGGTGCCATCGGCCGTCGACTTCTCCGACAAACGCGTGCTGATCGCCGACGACGTGGCGGACACCGGCAAGACGATCGAGCTCGTGCATGAGTTCATCAAGGACCACGTCGCCGAGGTGCGTTCGGCCGTCGTGTACGAGAAGCCGGGCTCGCTCATCAAATGCGAGTACGTATGGCGCCGCACCGATCGCTGGATCGACTTTCCGTGGAGTGCCGCGGGGCCCGTCGTATAACCGGATTCCGGACGTCGCCGGTTGCCCGTGGGTTACGGGATGCGTGCGAGCACGACAGTGACGTCGTCTTCAGAGCGTTCAGCGAGCGACTCGATAAGTGTGTCGCATGCCGTCTCCAGTCGGCCGTGCCGGCAGTCCAGGACGGCGCGCAGTGCGCTGATTCCCTGATCGAACGAGCGGGTGCGAGTTTCCACCAGCCCGTCGGTGTACAAGGCGATGACAGCACCAGACGGGAGCTTGATGCGCGCCTGGCCGTAGACCGCCGCACCCAGCCCGAGCGACTGTCCGCTCGGCAGGTCAGGCACCCGCGTGTCGCCGTCCGGCATTGCCAGTACGGGAGGAAGGTGGCCCGCCGCGGCCAGGGTGCAGGACTGGTTAGCCGGGTCGATGACCGCGTACACACAGGTGGCCAGCACGGGCCGCCGGAGTGTTACAGTCGTCCGGTCCAGGTGGCTGAGCAGATCGGCTGGTTCGAGATCCAGCTGCGCCAGGGCGTGGGCCGCGGCGCGCAGCTGCGCCATCGCCGCAGCGGCCTCGGGCCCGTGACCCATGACATCGCCGACGATGAGGCCGCATCTGCCTGCGGGCAGATCGAGGATGTCGTACCAATCGCCGCCGACAATCTGCCCGGCGGCGGGCAGGCACCGGGCAGCAACCTCGATTCCCGCGGGCACCGCGGGCTCGGCGGCAACGAGGCTTTGCTGCAGCGCCTCGGCGATAGACCGCTGCCGTAGCAGCGTCAGGGAGTTGACGATGCCAGTCCCCGTGCCAGCCGCGAGCCGGCTGGCCGTGGAGATATCGGCGTCGCTGAAGGCCGTGGAATGGGAGGTACGGGCGAACGCGAGGAACCCGGCGGTCTCGCCGCCGGAGACCGCCGGCACGGCCAGGTACCAGTCATAACGGGACATCATCTCCCGGCCTACCAGACTTACCCATTCCAGGGTCTGGCTGCCCGGCCGGGAGAAGACGACCGGTTCGCCGCCACGCACGCATCGGTCATACGGCGAGTCGGCCTCGAAGGCGATTACTTCCCCGGTCGGGAAAGCCGCCTGCGTCATCAGCCGGTCCTCGTGAGCGAGCCGGGTTCCGAGCCTGCGGGCCGCGACCTTGCAATCGTCGCCGGAACGCACGGGCTCCCCTGCCCTGATCAGCGGCTCCGACGCGAACACGGCCACCGCATCGGCGAAACCCGGGACAGTGGCATCCAAGACGAGGCGAGCGGTCTCGGCAAGGTCCAGGCTGCCGCGCAATCTAAGTTCCGCCTCCACCGCGGCGAGCCCGTAGGCGCCTGCCGCAGTGTCAAGATTATCCGGCATCTGTACCTCGGCTTCTCAGCCCGGTCACCGTCCCGGTCATCCTTCCCGTGGACCACACAGAGCAGAAGTGGACCACACAGAGCAGAAGTGGACCACACAGAGCAGAAAAGGCCACTTTAACGACCGTATCGCCACTAGTCACGCAAAACGACGAACCGACGCTACGCTAAGTTCACCATGTGGTGCACTGGCAGGACGGAGATCCGATGACCGCAGAGCCAAGCTGGGTGCCGCCGGAAACCGACACCAGCAAGGCGAACATCGCTCGCGTTTACGACTACTGGCTGGGCGGTAACCACAACTTCCAGGCTGACCGCGATCTCGCTCGTACCATCATCGCCCTCGACCCTAATTTCCGCACTGCCGTGCGAGCCAACCGGGCCTTCCTCGGCCGCGCAGTGCGGTTCCTGGCCGGCCAGGCCGGCATCCGGCAGTTCCTCGACATCGGCTCGGGTATCCCCACCGAGAACAACGTGCACCAGGTCGCCCAGGACATTACCCCCGGATCACGCGTGGTCTACGTGGACAACGACGATATCGCCGTGGCCCACAGCCGGCTCATGCTGGCCGGCGACCCGGACGCCACCATCATCAAGGCCGACCTGCGCGAACCAGACAAGATTCTCTCCGACCCGGAAACCCAGCTGCTGCTCGACTTCAGCCAGCCCGTCGCCGTGCTCTTGGTCGCGGTGCTGCACTTCGTCCCCGACGACGCCGAGGCCGCGGACATTCTCGCCACCTTGCGCAGCGCGCTCGCCCCCGGAAGCTACCTCGTCATCTGCCACAACTGCCAGGACGAGCGGCCAGCGCTGGCCTCCTCATTCGAGAACGTCTACAACAGCCGCTCCACCGCGCAGCTTCGCTTCCGGACCCGGGACGAAATCGCACGCCTGTGCGACGGCTTCACCTTCCTCGACCCCGGCCTGGTCTGGATACCCCAATGGCGACCAGATTCCCCCGACGACGTTCCTAGCGACCCTGAGAACTACTGGGGGATGGTCGGCGTCGCCCGCTACGACGGGCCGCAGGACTGACCGCTCACCGTCGCTCGCCCACCGTAGCCCTACCACGATGTCCATAACGACGCTGGCTTATCCAGCTGAATCTCCGGACTCGTTTCGAATGACAACCCTCCTTATCGCTATTAGGGTCATACGTTTGTTTGATTATCGATTCAAGAGGGTCGACACTGTTCGATGCATTAATTCGAAATTAAATTCGCCACAATTTACCCGACAATGAACCTGGTCGCGCGGAACGTCGACCAGCAGACCTCCGTGCCGCTGCACCCGGCAGGGCAAGACCGGCTCATTTACCAGACAGCTGGGTCGTCGGGGATAACCCGGGGTTTGCTGGCATACGGATGAGATACCACGCGGTCGGTCATCCCGGCCGCACCAGGGAAGCCGGCGCTGATCATCGCCTGCTCAAGTGCGCGGAGCAATCGCTCCGGATGGTCGGTGCTGATGATCCACCGGATTACTGGGTAATCGCGGTACGCGACAGCATGCCGATATTGCGGGATGCCCCGGACGACTGCCCACGTCTCCATCAGGGCGAGCAGCCGCGGTGATAGCCGGACGCCGACCCTGCGAGTCTGGCCCTTAGCCCGGTAATAGGGACTGGCGAGCACCGGGTGAAGCCCACGGAAGGACACCGCATAGTGGATCCATGATGCTGCCCGGACGTTGAGCGGATTCGCCGAGGTGAGCCTGCCTATGGCCTGGGTCACAGCGATGTATCCATTCATCGCCGGATCCGGCCACTTGCCCTGCCCAGAATTGCGCAACCGATACGGGTACCACGCATGAGATTGGGGTGAGTGGAGAATGACGCTGTTGGGATCGAGCGTCGCATATGGCACCACGAACGATCTTCTCTTCAAGAACGGGCTGTCCATGACCAGCGCACGTTCGCAGATCCTCACCCGCACCGCGGACACGGCGGCACCCCACGCGACGCCAGCGACAACGAGCACCACGATGATGGGAACGCCCACGCTAACACCAGAAGTGAGCACCGCCGGCAGCACCGTGATCAGCGCGACAACCAGGAAGAACGCGAGTACCGCGAGCAAGCCGCGACCGTTTAGCCGCAGATGATGGTTGGTGTACAGGACCCGTCCCGCATCGCCGCGCGTCCATAGCACGGGCCGGAGTTCCGGTGGCGGAGCGACCGTCATGAGTGAGCTCCTGCCGGCGTGGAGAGGAGCTCATTCATCCGCTGGATGAGCTGCCCGGGGCTTACCTCTGTGATGAGAAGCATAGCTTCGGCATGGTCGCTGGACGGGACAGGCTCAGTTATCAGCACTCGGTCAGCGAGCGCGTATACGGCGGCTCGGCGGTCACTAGGCTGGCCAGCATTATCGCGTCCGATGTGCCCGACGACGGTGACAGAGCGAACCGTCCCACCGCCATCGATGGGGGTGCCGGTCGCGATGCTCGCCAGTGAGAGCGTCCGCGGCTGGCTGGCCGCGTTATCGCGTGCCGCTCCGGCCAGGTCTGAGAGCGCGGCCAGCCTTGTCGCGGCGATCGTGCACGGCAGGATGCTGAACGCATGCAGCCCGCCGGGGCTGACGACTTCTTCGAGGACTCCCTCGTCGCGGAGATAAAGCACGCTGGTGAGGCTGCCCGCGCTGGATTGCCGCTGGGCAACCACGATCGACCGTGAGGACCGGCGGATGTCCAACGTGGTCTTCAGATCATGGTCAAGCTCGTACCCAGCAGCACCGCTCGCCGAGACTGCGGCGACGATCAGGCTCCGAGCGGTCAGCCCCCGGATGGCGACCTCACAGGCGAGGTCGCGAGCAGCTTCATCCTGTGCGTTCAGCCACGGCAGGGGCGCGACTTGGCCGACGCTAGGACCGCCATCCAGGGCGCAGAGCTCTTCGTCGGTCAGCGCGATCACCGGAACGACCCCGGTCGAGGTGTCACCAGTCAAACGGGTCCGTCGCCTTCTCCACCATGCCCTTGACCTCGGATGGAGCCTGCAGCACGTCGTCTGCCGTGTGCGCTACCCAGTGCCGCGCAGTGTCCAAGCCGTGCACAGTTCCGCGCCAGTGGTCAGCAACCTCGTCATAGCCGAATTCACCGGCCGTCCACGCCGCCGCCCCGATGAGGAGAACGGCGGTGGCCACATCGAGATAGGGCACATCCCAATCCACTAGCTCGGCACGGATGGCCCAGCTCAGGACTGCGCCGCTGCCGCCCAGGGCGGAAGCGCCACCCGCCATCCGGTCCCCTGTACTCTCCCACCCTTTCTTGTGAGCGGGATCAACGGCCGAATACAAGCCGAGCCCAATGCTGAGCACGGCCGCAGCTACGCCGAGGACGGACGACCTGGCGGGCCGCGTCGGTGAACGCTTCCCACGCGCTCGCGGGTGGGGCAGCGTGCGCGCCCTGGTCGTTAATCCCGATCTGCCCGGCATGCAGAAGGCCCGCCAGCAAGCTGGATCCAGTCCGGCCAGATGTGGCGACGACCTCCAGCTTTCCCGCGTTCGCTCCGGCGGAGAGTTTGGCCCACGCCGATAGCAGCGCAGAGTCCCCGCCGTACCGGGCCAAAAGCTTCTCGGCTGTCTCAGAAATGTCAACTGTCTGGGATGCCTTGGCGATTTCGGCTCCCGTTTCCGAGCCCTCTTTCCCGTGCTCGGCTAGATCCCATAGCGCGTAGCCGGACATGACCAGCCCGTAGACGTCTACCGCTTGAGGGCTGGTCAACTTTCCGCCCACCTGCCGCACGAAGTTCAGCAGTTGCCGGGCTGTCAGCACATCCGGGCAGGATGCGCCCAGTTCGGCTTCGGCCCGGTACAGAGTGGTCGCGCAACTGCGTGCATCGGCATCCAACCCGTCGAGGATGTCGCCGTACTTCTGCTCGACTAGCACCGACGAGCCACCAGTAAGACTCTCCTCCGACGGCATCACACCGACCAGCTCAGGCGGGGTGGTGAGCCTAGCGGCCTGATACTGAGCCTCTTCAACCGCTGTCGCGTACTTGTTGAGTGCCAGCTGCGCGTCTTTCAAGGCGTTGCAGAGCCCGGTGAACCGGGTACATGTCTGCCCGGCGGCAACCGCGTACTGCTCAGCGACCGCACCTGTCCATCCGTTCAGCGCCGTCCGGACATGCGCCTGGAACGCGCTGAGGTCCTGGTAATGAGCTTCAGCAATCGCACCGAACCGCGCCGCTGCGGCACGCAATTCGGCTGCATCACCAGGAGGCGCCCGAAGCAATCCGGCCGTCACGTCCCACCCGCCCGGCGCAGGTTCGATGAGGAAATCTCGGCGACCTCACCGAGATGTCCGATGATCACTCCGGTGTCGTCCGCTGCGCGCGCGAACGCGTGAGCGAGCTGCGTGATAGCCGACGACACCACCGTTTGATCCGCAGCTGCAGCGGCCTGATCACCCGCCGAATTGATGACGACAGCCTGCGCGCTGATGCTCTCCGTGACCGGCTTCAAAGCCGCCGCCGCGTGAGCAAGATGCTCTGGGTCGCCGCTGATCAGCCCCATGACCTGCCTCCCACGCGCGCCTTACGCTGCATTAGTGTAACAACACAAGTACGTAAAGTCATGAAATCTGCCGCTGGTGCCCGCTCATAGGTGCTACCGCCCGCGGACCTAGCCCACCTCTGAGAGGGACGGCGTAGAGCGGGCCACCAGAAGAGTTCCTCCATCGGCGGCCGCACGCGGCCCTGCCGGACACCACGCTCCCGCCGCGCAACACCATTCCTTCATCACACAGAACGACGCAGCGCGCGTCCCCTGATCTGACAGCACTCTGCCTGGCCTCCAGCAGGCGATGCACCGGCGTGGCCGCACACCTCAGGGAGATCCAATGTATTCAAGGACAGCTCGACAGTAGTCGAGTGAGTTGTGGCCAAGACGGGCATCCGCCGGGATGCACGTGGCCGACGGTTGAACCGTGGACACCTTCGGGTTCTAGGTTCGTGACATCCACTCTCTGCTGGCTTTTGTCATGTTTTCGTCCACCGAGGCCGTGGTGCAATATCCGGATTCTTGCCCGCGCCCACCACAATCAATGTGCCCACCGCAATCAATCCTGAGTTCGATATCAAGATCGCTTGTGATAGTATTCGAATATAGGATCGATAACGGGAGACCCGGCAGGAAGAGACGCCGGCTACCCCAGACCGGGAAGCGGGTGAACGGGAGCATGGCAGACTACAGCGGGTTCTCCCAGAGCGGGACCCTGGACCTGGCCCGCCCGTCGGCGAAGCTGGCGGGGATCTTGACCGATGCGGCCGGAGCGGACCGCCGGTACCGAGAGCTGGACGATGACCAGCTCACCGGGGCGCTGGGCCGGTGGGCGGCGGTCGAGTCCTGGGCCTGCTCACAGAAGCTGGCCACGGTGACCGAACTGGTGCGCCGGCGGGGCATCGCAGCGCTCGGCACCGTCACCGGACCGGCCGACATCGCACCGGAGGTGCCGACCGGATGGGACGAAAGCGTCAGCGAGGAAGCCGCGATGGCACTGGGCACGTCCAAGCCCGCCACCGACAAGCTGGTGAACCTGGCAGTCACGCTGGCCACCCGGCTGACCGCCACCGCCGCCGCGCTGGACACCGGCGACGTCGACTACACGAAGGCCTCGATCATGGCCGAGGTCACCCGGCCGCTGGACAACGAAGCGGCGTGGAACGCCGAAAAACTCACCTTGATGCAGGCCGGGGGCTCGTTCAAGGGCAAGACCCCAGGCGAACTGCGCAAGCTTACCGAGCGAGCCAGTATCACCGCCGACCCAGACGCGGCGGAAAAACGCCGGACAGAATCGGAACGGAACGCGAAGATCGCGTCCTGGCGGGAGCCAGAAGGCACGATGGCGATTCAGGCTTCCGGACTAAACCCGGCCGACGCGATGGACGCCGAGGCCGCGGTCCAGGAACGTGCCGAAGCTTACAAAAAGTCAGGGATGACCGGGGGGATGGACAAGCTACGCGCCCGGGCTTTCGCCGATAAGCTCGCTGGCCGCAACCCGCTCGCCGACGACACCGGGACCGACGCAGCAGCGCCCAAGCGGGTGCACCTGACCGCCCCAGAATGGATCCTGCCGCTTTTGACCGTGCTAGGCCTGGCGGACAATCCGGGCGAGGCCGCCGCGCTCGGCGCCATCGACCCAGCCCTGGTCCGCCAGCTCGCCACCGCCACAGCCAGCGCCGGAAACCAGACCGAATGGCACCTGTCCCTCGTGAACGACCAGGGCTGGGTCACCTCGCACGGATGTCCACCCGCGAACCAGCGGAGCAACCGGGCGAAAGCGGACGACGCCGGGACAGTGCGGATCATCTTCCCGCAAGACCAGGCCAGAGCGTTCACCCTGTACCCGGTCGCCATCTTCGACTGCGACCACACCTACCGCACCCAGCAGCATGACCCCGGCAACCTGCTCCGGCACCTCACCGAAATCCGGGACGGCACCTGCGCCCGCCCCGGCTGCGCCCGGCCCGCCCGAAAATGCGACTACGAGCACGCCCAGCCGTTCGAATCGGGCGGATGGACCTGTATGTGCAACGGAGCAATGGTCGACGAACACGACCACCAGATCAAGCAGAAGCCTAGCTGGCAAGTCAAGCAAATCGCCCCGGGCTTCCGGCAATGGACCGCCCCCAGCGGGCGGCACTACACGAACCAGCCCCGCCAGTACCCCGCCTGAACCAACCGGCTCAGGCAAAAGGAAGCCCGGGAACCTGGTGACCGACCGGCCATCCCGGCCGCGGCGTTCATCGTCCTTCCCAGCACGTGCAGAATGGATGCCGACCGCCGGATCTGGTGCACCCCCTTGCAGATTGGGGCGATCGTGAACCAGCAGGCAGTTTCCGCAGTTAGATGAGACGACCTGGGCCAGTACGGATTCGGCACGGGTTCAGGTTCGGGTTCGGTTCGAGTGGTTCATAGCGGCTCTCCTGGTCGGCATCATCCATCACTGACCCCCGTGATCCCAGGAACGTTCATCTCCACGCCCTGCGACGGTTCGGCACCTGAGCAGGGCGTCCCTTGACGGATTGGGCACCACGCTTGCGGAGCGTGACCTCGACGCGAAGAGCAGGCGCCATCCAGAACGACGTGCGAGCCGGAGCAGTTCGGCGCGCCTGGCCACCGCGGGCGTTGCGCCCAGCGCTGCCCGTGGCGCGGCCGCGCTGGCGCTAGAGACCGGCCCCGGTGGCGACGCGGAGTCGCCGTTCGAAGAGTCAGTGATCACGGTGATCCGGTCTTGGGGATACAACGTCGTCCCGCAGGTTGGCACCGCCGGGTACCGCATCGACATCGGTATCCGGCATCCGGAGCACTCGGGCGCCTACGCACTCGGCGTCGAATGCGACGGCTACATGTACCACTCGTCACGGGCGGCACGTGACCGGGACCGGCTGCGGGAACATGTCCTGCGCGACCTCGGGTGGCGGCTGCACCGGATCTGGGGTACCGCCTGGTACCGCTACCGGCACGGTGAGGAAGTGCGGCTTCGCGCCGCTATCGAGGAAGCGGTCGCCGCACCAATTACCGGCCTTCTGGGTAGCGAAACGCCGGAGCCGACCCGTCCGGTCATCGAGACTGAACGAGAGACATTCGACGTCACGCCGCGCTGGACGGAGCCGTACCGCACCGCGACCGTTGCAGCCATGCCGTCCTGGATCAACGATGCGGTGAGGGCAGCCGACTTCTTGAATATGACCGGCGATATCCCGTTCCGGGTCCGGACCCCCACCCAGGCCTGCAAACGCGACGTCGAGCAGATTCATCCAGTAGAACTCGCCCAAGCACTGCTCTCGCTTACGGACGATGCCGCGGGGATCAGCCGC
Organism: uncultured Actinomycetota bacterium; assembly: GCA_963743085.1. Classification (GTDB taxonomy): domain Bacteria; phylum Actinomycetota; class Actinomycetes; order Streptosporangiales; family Streptosporangiaceae; genus JBEKHI01. Next base: position 11,959 of record CAVUOU010000051.1, on the reverse strand, counting down.
GACGAACTCACCACGCGCGTGTCCCGGTTGTTCGGCTGGACGCGGCGCGGCCAAGACATCCGCCTCCGAATGGACTCGATGGTTGATCAACTGGTCTCCTACGGAAGCCTGACCGAGCAGTCAGGCAGTCTCACCGTCATCAAGCGACAGTAGTTAAGGAACATGATGTATACGTACTGTACGTCTCCTAGCGAGTGCAATACGTTAATAACATGTAGCATTGGTTACACAGCGCTCCCGCACGACTCCCCCATGAGGCGGTGGTGACTCGTATCCGACAACCCATCCGGCATCGTCCGCTTCTGGCAAGCAGTCGAGATCTTCAGCCCGCAGCAGCTCCCCGGCACCGACAAGCTCACCAAGAACTACAAGCCAGGCGAGCTCCTCCCCTGGGAACGTGACACACCCCCGAGACCGGGCAAGGTCTGGCGGCATCAGGTCTTCGGCGGCCTCTACGACCTCAGCAAGGTCCGGGATGTCCTCGTCAGCAGCTACGGCGACGACCGGCCCGAAACCGTCACCCGCGGCCAGTCGGCGCTGTTCGCCTGCACCATCGACGCCACCGGCCATCTCGTTGAGGGTTCCCACGCGCTGTCCGCGTGCGCCTGGGCGTGCGGACAACTGGCCCGTGGACACTCGCCGCTCGCCGGAAGCCCAACTGAGTTCCCCGACGATCTCGGCAATTCTCCTCTACGGCTGCTAGCGAAAGCACTGAAGCAGACCATTCCTGACGGCGTCTCCGGTGGATTGACTGCGATCGTCACCACCGCCTTGTCGATTCTTGGCGGTCCGCTCGCCGCGGTGGGTGGCGCGATTGCCGGCGGAGCGGCGAGCCGCGCCGTCCAGTCCGCGCTCCGGGATGACGGTGATGACAAGGAAGACCACCAGCGCCTAGACCTCGGCGCGATCTCCCAGGATGAGCTGCATCGCTTCATCAGATCACTGGCCCGACAACTCGGCGTCGCCGAGGTGCTTGCTCCGGCAGACGTACGCGTGAAGAGCTACCAGATTGCCGCCTCCCGCGCGGAGTCCGAGGAGCCCGACACGTCGTTCCTGAACAGCTTCATCGTCGATGATCTCGCGGCCGTTGCCACCGCGGTTCGGGCGGGGCGCACCAGTCGCCCCCTGAAGCAGTACCTCAGCATCGCCGAAAACACACGAATAGACGTGCGGCTAGCGCCGGACGCGGTACTCGCGGGCCTCACGCCAAGCAGCACACCTCGCGGCCGCTGGGTAACAGACCCCGGCCTGCCACTGGTATTCAGCCAGCAGTTCGCGGTCAACGAGGCACTCGCTGCCGGGCCGGGGCTGTTCGCTGTGAACGGTCCCCCGGGCACGGGCAAGACCACGATGCTGCGCGACCTGATCGCCGCGATCGTAGTCGACCGGGCGATCGAGCTCGCCAGGCTGAGCAGGCCGGCCGATGTGTCCACCGGGCGCTACTACGACTGGTCCACGCCATCGGTGACGCATCAGATCTGGGTCCCCGCTCCCCAGGTCACCGGCGCGGAGATCGTCGTCGCGTCGTCGAACAATGGCGCGGTAGAGAATGTCACTACCGAGATCCCCGGCGCGAAAGCGGTCGGAGAGGACTTCCAGCGCGAAGCTGAATCGCTGGATTACTTCCGCGAAACCGCCGCCACTGTCCACGGGGAGGGCGCGTGGGCGATGATCGCGGCGCGCCTGGGCAACCGCAAGAACCGCGCGGAGTTCGTGGATCGCTTCTGGTGGAAGTCGATGCGCGGTGCCCTAGGCCAGACCGTACCTCCTGATTGGCACACCGCCGTCCAGACCTTCACGGCTGCCCTGAACAAAGTCAACTTTCTGGCCGACGAACGTATGCGCGCCGCCAACGCGCTGGCCCGCTTGCCCGCAGCCCAGGCGGACCGCGCAGTCGCGGCGCTGGACGCGGAGTCGGCAAGCTGGCCGCGCGTGGGCTTGGCACGCCGCAAGCTGGAACGCCGCAACGCGGAGATCCAGGCTCTGTCGGACGAACTGACCGCCGCACGCCGACGCTGGGGCAGGCATATCCCGGAATTTGCCATAACGACGGATCCCGATCTCACCGTGCAACGGGAGAAATCCGCGCCGTGGGGCGACGAAGAGTTGGCCCGGGCACGCACGGAACTGTTCCTTGCCGCACTGCAGTTGCACAAAGCCGTCATCCTCCGCACGGCCGATCGCTTCTGGAAGAACCTGAACGCCATGTGCGCCATTCTGGCCGGAGGCGGGCATCCGGAGCCGGAGGCGAGGCTCGCCGCCTGGCAGACGTTTTTCCTTGTAGTGCCGGTGGTTTCCAGCACCTTCGCTTCCTTCGGCCGACTATTCGATGATCTGGGGCCAGAAAGTCTCGGCTGGCTGCTCATCGATGAAGCTGGCCAGGCAACCCCGCAGAACGCGGTGGGTGCGCTGTGGCGTAGCCGCCGGGCGGTGATCGTCGGCGACCCACTGCAGCTTGAACCGGTCGTCACTCTTCCCTGGGGCGGACAGCAGGCGCTGCTGACCGGGTTCGGCGTCACCGAAGAGTGGGCCCCCAGCCGCACCTCGGTGCAGCAGATCGCGGATCAGCACGCACGGTATGGCACCTGGTTGCCGTCCGTAAGCGAGGGCAAGCCGGTCTGGGTCGGCACCCCGTTGCGCGTGCACCGCCGGTGCGATCGCCCTATGTTCGACATCAGCAACACGATCGCGTACGACGGATTGATGGTGTTCGGGACACCGGATCGGGATTCATATCCAGGCACCGACGGCTGGATCGATGTCCGGTCCAGTGACGCGAGTGGCCACTGGATCCCGGCAGAGGGTGATGTGCTGCGAGAGGTGCTCACCGGCTTGGGATCATCGGGAGTTGCCGCGGCCGATATCCGGGTACTCAGCCCGTTCCGCACTGTCGCGGAGAATGCTCGGGAGATCTATGCCGAGGTGTTCCCATCCGTCATGAAGAGCGACCGAGAGTCGTGGGTCGGCACGGTGCACACCATGCAGGGCAAGGAAGCCGACGCTGTGATCCTCATCCTCGGCGGTGATCCGCGCAAGCCCGGTGCCCGTGGCTTCGCGACCAAGACGCCCAACCTGCTGAACGTCGCGGTGAGCCGGGCCCGGCGCCGCCTGATCGTTATTGGGAACCGCGACACTTGGGGCAAGGAAGGCTGTTTCACCGCACTTGCTGACCGGCTCCCGGTAGCGGACCTCACTGCGGTGATAACAGCGGAGCAATCGCCGGGCCTGGCCGATAGCGTTTGGCGCACGCGCTTCGGCAGCACCTACCACCAGGCACCGGACTGCGACGCGCTCGAGGCGGGCTTCCGTAAGGCCCGGGAAAACGGCAGGCAGGTCTCAACGCCACGATCTGTCCCACTTCCCGACGCACAACACGATGGCCTCATGCCCTGCCGCAATTGCTACCCGCCGGACCCTCCACCGCGTTAGGTGATCTCCCTGGCCCGGTTCGATGGAATGCGTCGTTATGGACGGCCAGAACTCTAAAACTGCGGCGGCGAGCGTGACAACGTACGCACGCCACTTAAGAGGGGCGGTTACGTCGCAACGGCCGCGTCGATTTCTTGGAGTTCTTGTTCGCTCGCCTCGATCGCGGCGCGCTCGGCCGAGGTGTCGAGTGAGCGGGATAGCACCCAGTACAGGACACCCGAGATGACGAGGCCGGCCACCCAGGAGTAGTCGACTCCGTGGGTCAGGTGCGCCGGGACCGGGCCGGTGTAGGACAGCCCGGCGATCGGCGGCAGCACCATGAACGGGATCTCCGCTGCGAAGCCGACGAAGTAAGCGGTCAGGCCGCGCCAGCCCCACCGGTGGTACACGCCGTCGGGACGGAAGATGTCGGTGATCGCGTAATGACCGCGCCGGACGAAGAAGAAGTCGACGAGGTTGAGTGCGGTCCACGGCACCAGCAAGTACAGCATCAGAGTGAGCGAGTCGAGCACGGCGCCGACGGCGCTCTGCGAACTCCACAGCAGGCCGAGGATGTACCAGACCACCGCGAGCGCCACCACGACCGCCGCCCGCCATAGCCGGCTGGTCTTTATCTTTCTGAAGGAGTCGACGCCGGTCAGCACGCACAGCATGCCGCCGTACGCGTTCATCCCCATGGTGGCCAGCAGCGCGGTGGCGGACAGCACCGCGGTCACCGACCCGAGCGGCGCCGCGACCTTGTCCCCCACCTGCAGCAGTCCGACCAGTCCGTTGGTGGTACCCATCCTGGTCGCCATCCAGGCGCCTAGCGCGATCAGCCAGACCGCCGAACCCGACGCGCCGAAGAACACCGCGGCGACGATCCCGCGCGGTGAGGTCTTCCTCGGCATGTACCGCGAGTAGTCCGAGACGTAGGGGGCGTAGGTGATGTTGTACGCGGCGGCCGTGGTGAACTGGCTCATGAAGGCGGCGAACACGAAGCCGCCGGGATGGGCCGGGGCGGTGCCGCCGGCCTTCCCCAGGAGGATCGCGACCGAGATGATCAAGTAGCACGGCAGCGAGATCACCAGCAGGAACCGGAAGACCCGGTGCACCCAGTCGTACCCGAAGATGGCCAGTAGCGTCGCGATCACGGCGGTGGCCACCGCGACGAACCCGGTGCTCCAGCCGAACGCACCGTGCAGGCCGGTGCTCATCAGCACCTGGTCCGCGACGTTGAACGCCATGTAGGTGAACAGCACCGCGAACAGCGCGACCACCACACCCCGGTAGCCGAACTGCGCACGGGTCTGGATCATCTGCGGCAAGCCGAACACTGGCCCTTGGGTGGCGTGGAAGGCCATGAACAGCGTCCCGAACGCGATACCCAGGGTCCCGGCCAGTATCGACCAGCCGAGAGACAGCCCGAGCGCGGGGCCGACGAAGCCGATCGGGATCGTGAAGTACTGGAAGTTCCCGAGGAACCACAGCATGGCCTGCTGCCAGTTCTTGCCGTGCCGTTCGGGGTCCGGGATCCAGTCAATGGAGTGCAATTCGATCTGGCGCAGCACTGCCCCGCCGGCGTCTGTGCTGGTCTGCTGCGTGCTGGAGTCCGTCGCCATGCCGCCTCCTGGGACTGGTGCTGGCTTGCGACGATACTGCCGCTTTGTTTCATAGGAGTCAACACTTGTTTCCTGTGCTGAGCATCAGGTATCCCTGAGAGATGCAAGCTGAACAGCGGCGGGAGAGCCAGGCAAGTGCGGGCGGATCAGACCAGTCGCCGCACATCGGTTCTTCGCTGCGCGCGTCCCGGCTCGCCGCGCGCAAGACCGTGGCCGAGGTCGCCGAGGCGAGCGGCCTGACCAAGGGCTACCTGTCCAAGGTGGAGCGGGACCTGGCCAGCCTTTCTGTGGCCTCCCTCATCCGGCTGTGCGGGACCCTCGGGATCTCGGTTGGCTCGCTGTTCTCCGAGTCCAAGGGCGAGCTGATCAGGTCCGGTGAGTATCCGCCGATCAATTTCGGCGGCGAACGGATGCGGGAGTACCTGCTCACACCATCCGGCGAGAAGCGGGTCCAAGCCATCCTGAGCGAAATCGAACCCGGCGGCGGCAGCGGCGAGGAGCCCTACTCGCTGCCAGCTGACGTGGAATTCGTCCTCATACTCGCCGGGGAGCTGGTCATCGAGGTGACTGGGGAACAGTTCCGTCTCGGCGCCGGTGACGCGTTCACGTTCCCGCCGAGTTCGGCACACTCGTTCTGGGCGGGTGAGTCAAGCGGAACCGTACGAGTGCTGTGGGTGATCTCTCCAGCGTTGCCGGATGCTATGTCTGGGCGGGAACGCTGAGAACAGCGTCCCCGCCCAGACAAGAGTGCGGCAGTGCGGCACCAACCAGAATCACCGGACATGACACTGGGGAGAAATAACACGGATATCCGGTTCGGGAGCCTCGGACGGGCCTGCCGGCGCGACATCTCACTCACACTCGGCTCCCGCAACCGCACAGACGCAGGCAAAGCACTGCGGGGTTGCTCCGGTAGTACTAACACTTCCGCTTGCAGTGTTGAACGTGCCCGCTCCCTGGATAGCCGCAAGTACGGCGGTGAACGTCAGCGCTGCCACGATCGTGAGCCTACGCATCATCATGTACCTCTAGACCTTTCTTTATCTTCCGTGTCAAAGACAAGCTGACTCAGGTCCCTCATGTAAGCAGCAGCCACTGGTGTTTCACTGGCGTTCCGCTGGCGCACCGGAAACCTCGCCGCCCGGGCCTGGCGAGGAGCCCCCTCGCACTTAGAAAGTGTTCGCAGGAAGTGACGCGATTTAGCTCACGGGGGGCGGCGGGGGTGCGCGTTTTGCCCGGTAGGCGTCTTCTGGGGGGCTGGCTTCAACAGCATCGATGTGGCGTAGCTGTCGTCCTGGCGGCATAGATGGGGCATCGGTGTCGTTGGCTCGCGCCGCGGGCAGCTGCCTGACCGCGTCAGGCGGCGTTCCGGAACAGCGTCCGTGTCGCCGCGACTGACCAGTTGGCGCGGTATCGCCCGGTTGCGCCGGCCGTTGCTGCCGTCCCTGGGTCCAGGGGATTGTGGTGGGTGCCGCACTAATGGGGCAAAGAGCCTGGACACTGCAGCACCGACCACAATTGGCGGGCTTGATGGCGGGTATCAAAACGGCGAGACGCGCGTCCCTCAGTTATCCGGCACCAGCTGCGGCGAGCCGCGACGGCGGGGCGTGATGCCGGCGTCGGATCCAGGCTCATCATGCTGCCGGGTGATGCCCTGCATGACGAACTCGGTCAGCTCACGTACCAGCGTCGCCTGGGCCTTCCCGGTCGAGTCCCGGAACCAGCCCGGTACATACGCCATGATGCCGATAATCGAGTACATGACCATGCCGACGTCCATGGGGCGGAACTCACCCGATCGCACGCCGCTGGTCAGCAGTTGCTTGGTGAAATGCTCATACCGCCTGACGCGGCGCCGCAGATCGGTCGCCTGCTCCGGCGGCAGATGCTTCTCGATCCAGGGAATCTCCTGGAAGAACAAGACAATCTCGTCATGCTTGCTCGCTACGTGGTTGACCAGCAGTTCCACCAGTCGCCGCATCCGCTCGGTAGCGGTTCCGTCGGACGGCACCTGATCGATAAGCGCCAGGGAGGCATCCACCTGATCCGAGAGCAACTCGAACAAGATCGCGCTCTTTGACGGGTAATAGTGGTACAACGTCCCCTTATTAAGGCCGACCTCATCGGCTATCAGGTCCATCGTGGCCGAACTATAGCCGTACTCGCGAAAAAGCCGTGCCGCCGTGGCGCGTACATCAGCTTGCCGAGATGGTCGTGGCAAAGCATTCCTTCCTGCCGACACGAGTTTCGTTCCTAACTAGATGGTTGGTATCATACAGCAGCCGTCGCCGCCACTAGCAACCGGGATGAATGTGGTCGATCGAATTATCGTCAACAGTGAGCACGCAGCACTGCTCGAGACGGTCCAGCTGATCACTGAACGCGAACTGAAACCACGGGCGGCCGAATTCGAGGCCGCGTCGCGTTTTCCGCGGGACATCATGCGCCTGCTCGGGCGGGCCGGGCTGCTTTCGCTCACCTACCCGGAAGAAGCGGGCGGGGGCGGCGTACCTTACGAGATCTACCTGCAGGTCCTCGAGGAGATAGCGGCCTGCTGGGCCAGCGTCGCCGTCGGCGTCAGCGTGCACTCACTCGCGTGTTACCCGATCTTCGCGTTCGGCCGTGAGGAGCAGCGCCGGGAATGGCTGCCCCGCGTCCTGGGCGGTGAGCTGCTGGGGGCCTATTGCCTGTCGGAACCGCAGGCCGGGTCCGACCCGGCGGCCATCTCCACCACCGCCCGCCGGTCTGACGACGGCGACTGGGTGCTCACCGGGACCAAGGCCTGGGTCACCCACGGCGGCGAGGCGGATTTCTACAACATCTTCGCTCGAACGGATGCGGGGATTTCCTGCTTTTTCGTTCCGGCTAGCACCCCGGGGCTGGCCTTCGGCGCCCCCGAGCACAAGATGGGCCTCACCGGGTCGACCACCGCCAGCGTCCATCTGGACGAGGTCCGTCTCCCGGCCGGCGCGCTGATCGGCGAGCCCGGCGATGGGCTGCGCATCGCGTTCAGCGCGCTCGATGGCGGGCGGCTGGGCATCGCCGCCTGCGCGACCGGGCTGGCCCAGGCCGCGCTGGACGCGGCGGTCGCCTACGCGGGGCAGCGCGAGACGTTCGGCCGGCCGATCATAGAGCACCAGGGCCTGGCGTTCTTGCTCGCCGATATGGCCGTCGCGGTGGACAGCGCCCGCGCGACGCTCCTGGATGCCGCCCGTCGCCGGGACGCCGGCCTGCCCTACAGCCAGCAAGCGAGCACCGCCAAACTGGTCGCTACCGATAACGCGATGAAGGTGACCACCGATGCGGTGCAGGTGCTCGGCGGGAACGGCTACACCCGCGACTATGAGGTTGAGCGCTTCATGCGCGAGGCGAAGGTCATGCAGATCTTCGAGGGCACCAACCAGATCCAGCGGCTGGTTATCAGCCGCCACCTCGCGCGGACGGCGTTGTCGCGGTGATGTCCTGCCAGGCTGGCGGGCGGCGCTCGGCAAAGGCGCTGGGTCCCTCGGTGGCGTCGGGATGCGCCCAGTGACGCTGAACCGCCGCCCACCCCTCGACCATGGCGTCATGCAGCAGGTGCCGCTCAAGCGATCGCAGCGCGCGCCGGGTAGCGGCCACGGCGGCGGGTGAATTCGCGGCGATCATGCTGGCCAGCTCGGCGGCCCGGTCCGCCAGTCGCTCCGGCGCGACCACCTCGGTGACCAGGCCAGCCGTCAATGCCTCGGCGGCGGTCAGCCGCTCGCTGGAGCCCAGGAGGGCCAGCCTGAGCAGCCGCGGCACTGGAACCCTGAATGCCAGCGAGGTCGGCTCTAGCGCGCTGACCTGGCCCACGGAGACGTGCGGATCGGTGAACGTGGCCGTCTGGCTGGCGATGGCGAGATCAGCGTCGGCCACGAAGTGCAGCCCGCCGCCGGCGCAGACCCCGTTGACCGCGACGATGACGGGAACGTCCAGGTGCGATCCGGGCAGGAAGGACAGCTCGGCGTCGACGTCCTCGCCGTAAGGACGGCGGGGCCCGGCCAGATCGCCGACATCGGCTCCCGCGCAGAATCCTCGTCCGGCGCCGGTGAGGACGACCACCCGGAGGTCGCGCTCGGCCGAGACCGCCGTCCACAACTGCTCGAGTTCCGTCCGCATCGCCCAGTCGAGGGCGTTCAGCCGATCAGGCCGGTACAGCTCGACGAACAGGACGTGCCCGTCACGGCGGGATCGCAGCGTCTTCTCGCTCATAATGCCCGGCCTCCGCCTGTCCTTAGCCAACCGGATGGCTGATAACATACCTACCCGGTGCAAGCCTGTCAAAGGGCGGTTGACGCGGCGGTCGAGGATATGATGTTATATCAACCAGTTAGTTGGTAAAGTCACTTCGATTGCAGGAGACCACGTGAAGGACTGGCCCTACGACACGTTCCCGACCGGCTGGTACCAGATCGGGTACTCGTCGGAACTGGCCCCCGGGGACGTGCGGCCCGTGCGGTATTTCGACCAGGATCTGGTGCTGTTCCGGACCGAAGATGGCGAGGCGGCTCTGCTCGACGCCTACTGCCAGCATCTGGGTGCGCACCTCGGATACGGCGGAAAGGTCAAGGGCGACTGCATCGAGTGCCCCTTCCATGGCTGGCAGTGGTCAACCGACGGTACGCTGGCCGAGATTCCGTACGCGCCGGGCGAGACCAGGCGGGTCCGGCTTGGGCAGCGGCCAATTCGGGAGATCTGCGGACTCATCGTCACCTGGTATGACGCCTTCGGCCGCGAGCCATTCTGGGAGTGGCCGGGCATCCGGGAGTTCGCCGACGAAGAGCACAACTACCCGATCACGCACGATCACGTCGGCATCCGCAAGATCATCCCGCAGTCTCCGGTCGAGAACACACCGGACTACTACCACTTCATGTGGGTGCACGGCTCCGGTCAGCCCGGCAGGCCGATGCTGTGGCGAGAAAACGGGCACTACCTGCACACCAGGACCAGGTTCGTCTTCGGCCACGGCAAGAAGTCGACCTGGATGACCCCTAACGGCGCGGTCACCGGGGAGATCCAGAGCGAGGCCTGGGGTCTGGGCCTGTCCAATGCCCGCTTCGTGCTGGAAGACTTCATCACCAATCAGCTCACGGCCACGACGCCCGTCGACCGCGAGCATTCACAGATGTTCACCACGCTCACCTGCAGCCGCGAGGCGGCGAGCCACCCCGATCCGGCCAACCTGGCCGCCCGGATGATCGAATTCCAGAAGGGCCAGATCCGCAACGACTTCGCCATCTGGGAAAACCAGCGGTACATCGAGCACCCTCCGTTCGCTGGCGGCGAGGAGGAGCACTACGCGCGATTCCGCCGGTGGTCACGGCAGTTCTATACCGACCAGCCCTACAGCGCGGATATAGAGCTGGTCACCGAGCAGCTGGCGTCGTTAGCCAGGCCGGCGGCTGGCGGCGAGGGCCCGGGTCGGCGGGGCGGCAGCGCCGCTACGGCTGACCGATTTGGGAGATTATCGGCGGGTTACGTCGCTCCTTCGCCACTCCGGAGTTCGAGTAATCCCGGGGTTGCCGGAGTCTCGCGACGACCAGTCGGCAACTTGCCCGATATGCCCCAGCCTGCGGTGTCGCCCGACGGTGCGGACTGGGCTGCCGGCAATAACGGTAACTAGCCGTCGGCGCACGACGGCTAGTTACCACCATCCTGACTCGTTACTGGATGGCACGCCGGCCGGGGAATTGGCCGGCGCTGGCGAGACGCCGGGCTGGATGACCGGGCGGTGCGGCGGTACCCACAGGCGGCGGGGCGGCGCTATTCGATCAGTTCAAGGATGTGCGCGTTGGCCAGCCCGCCGCCTTCGCACATCGTCTGCAGCCCGTACCGCACGCCGTTGCGCCGCATGTGGTGGACGAGCGTCGTCATAAGGCGGGTTCCCGACGCTCCCAGCGGGTGCCCCAGCGCGATCGCGCCGCCATTCACGTTGAGCCGCTTCTCGTCGGCACTGGTCTCGATAAGCCAGGCCAGCGGCACCGGCGCGAAGGCCTCGTTGACCTCAAAGGCGCCGATGTCCTCGATGCCGAGACCGGCCTTGGCCAGTGCCTTGTGCGTCGCCGGGATCGGCGCGCCCAGCATCATGACCGGGTTGTCCCCGGCCAGCACGGCGGTGTGGATACGGACCAGGGGGGTCAGCCCGAGCTCGGCCGCCCGCTGCGAGGTCGTGATGAGGACGGCCGAAGCACCATCGCTGATCTGCGACGCGTTGCCCGCGTGGATCACGCCGTCCGGCTTGAACGAGGGCCGGAGCTGCCCGATCCGCTCCAGCGTGGTGTCGGCCCGGACGCCCTCGTCCACGCCGAAGGCGGACCCGTCCGGGAGCGGGAACGGCGCGATCTCGTCCTCGAAGTCGCCGCGCTTGATGGCGCCGGCCGCCTTTTCGTGCGAGCTAAGGGAATATTCGTCCAGCTGGGAGCGGGCCAGCCCCCACCGCTGGGCCATCATCTCCGCGCCGATGCCCTGGTTGAAGCCGTCGGGTCCGTACCGCGCCGCGATCGCGTCGGTGGTCGGGACGCCCAGGCCGTCAACGATCGTCGCTCCCATCGGGATACGCGACATCGTCTCGACACCGCCCGCGACGACCAGGTTGTAGTAGCCCGCTATCACGCCGGCCGCGGCGAAGTGCACGCTCTGCTGGGACGAGCCGCACTGACGATCGACCGTCGTCGCGGGCACCGATTCCGGCCAGCCGGCGGACAGTACCGCGTTGCGGCCGATGTTGAGCGACTGCTCGCCCACTTGCTGCACGCAACCCCAGATGACGTCATCGACCTGCGCCGGATCGACCTGACAGCGCTGCATAAGGGCCCGCAGGACATGGGCCGACGCGTCGATCGGGTGAACGCCCGCCAGCTGGCCGTTGCGCTTGCCGATCGCGGTACGGACCGCGCCCACGATGACTG
>CAVUOU010000050.1:0-77706 GCA_963743085.1 uncultured Actinomycetota bacterium | reverse complement strand
CCGCCGGTGCCAGCAGCCTGGCCGGGCTGCTGGCCGGGCGGGCCGGAACCGACCCGGCGTTCGCCTCCGAGCTGGAGGACTGGCTGACCGGAACCCAGGCACTGCTCACGGCCGGGAACCGGACCGTGAACCAGGTCACCGGCCAGGTGACCGGGCCAGTGATTCAGGCGGGCAACGTGTCGGGCGGGATCACCATCGGCGCCACCCCGCCCGATCCGGCGACATGACCACCCCCGATCCCGGTGACCTGTCCGCGCGATGGCAGTGCCGTCAACTCCGTTGCCGGCCCGGACATGGCCCGGTACTCCAGGGCCGGGACTTTTCCGGCCCGGTCATCCAAGGTGACGTCCACCTGCATCCGCGAGCCTCGGCGGTCCCGCCCCGCCCCGCCAGCTCCCGCCGTCCCCGGTGCCCGTTCGTCGACCGGACCGAACCGGCGGCCGTCGTCGGGCAGCTCGCCACCGAAGCCGCTGCTCCGGGGTCGTGCCGGCTCGTGGTGATCTGCGGGCCAGGCGGGGCCGGGAAGACCGCCCTCGCCGGGCGCAGCCTGCACCAGGCCGCGGCGCTGTATTCCGGGCGGGCTGCTGTTCGCCGCCCTGGGCGCGTTCGGACCAGGCAGCCCGGCAGCCTCCGATGTGGTGCGCGCCCGGTGGCTGCGTGCCCTTGGCGTGCACCCGCCGGCTGTTCCTGCCGACCCCGGGGAAGCAGCGGCCCTGTGGCGGTCGCTGACCGCCGCACGTCCGGTCGGGGTGCTCGCCGACGACGCCGCCGACGCCGGGCAGGTCCGGGCGCTGCTGCCCGGCGCGGGACTGGTCGTGGTGACCAGCCGCTATCCAGATGTCCAGCCTGGTCGCCCGCGACGGCGCCCGGCTGGTCCGGCTCGGCCCGCTCGACTCCCCGGCCGCAGCCGACCTGGCCGGGCGGATCATCGCCCGGCCCCAGACAGCACCCGACGAGCTTGCGGAACTGGCCCGGTACTGCGGCCTGTGGCCGCTGGCTATCCGCACCGCTGCCGCCCGCCTGGCAGCCCGCCCGCACCTGGCCATCACGCAGGTGACCAGGGAACTGGCCGCCACGCGGCACCGGCTGCGACTCATCGATGATCAGGAAGGATGCGTAACCTCCGCCATGGACACCAGCTACGACGCTCTCGACCCGCCCGCCGCCCGCGCCTGGCGGCTGCTGGCCCTGCACCCCGGCCCGGACTTCACCGCCCACTCAGCCGCCGCCCTCCTGGACACCAGACACCGGCGACGCCGACGAACTGATCGACCAGCTTGTCAGCGTCAGCCTCCTGAAGGAGACGGCACCGGGCCGGTGGGCACAGCACGACGTCATGCGCGAGCACGCCCGGCACCTCGCCGAGCACACCGACAGCGACGACGAACGGACCGCCGCCATGGCACCGGGTCATCGACTTCTACCTGCACGCCGCGGCTGCTGCGGACCTGGTGATCCTGCCGGGCCGGCTGCGGATCGCCGCCGCGTTCGGGCTACCGGTCCGATGCCCGCCCGCCTACCCCGGCCCCGCCGAAGCACTGGCCTGGTTCGACACCGAGCTGCCCAGCCTGCTGGCCGCCCAGCAGCTCGCCGCCCATCTGAAGCTGGACCACCTGGCCGTGGCAGTTCTGCGATGTGACCTGGGGGTGGTGCAGCCATCACCAGAACCATGCCGCCTGGCGCACCATCTGCGATCGGTCCCTCACCGCGGCCCTCGCGTGCGGGGATGCCCGCGCCGAAGCGTGGGCCGCCTCCCGGCTGGCCGCCTGCCACGTCGCCGCCCGCGACCTGACCGCCGCCGTCGAGTCGCGGACTACGCGATCCGCACTGCCTGGCTCAACGGCGACCGGGCTGGCGAAGGCAGCGCCCGCGAGCAGCGCGGCAACGCCGCCCTCGCCGCCGAGAACTTTGACGAGGCCATCGAGCACTACACGCGAGGCCTGGCCTGCTGGCGGCGGGTCACCGAGCATCAGCGCGCCGTCGCGCTCCTGGAACGCCAGCTCGGCCGCGCCCACGCCGGACGCGGCGACTACCGGGAAGCCGACACCCACCTCACCACGTCGCTGACCATCTTCGACGGCCTGGGCGAGCGCTACCACGCGGCCCGCACCAGGTACGCGATCGCCGTCACCCGCCTGGCCGACCCCGCCGGCACCAGCATCAGCGCGGTCCTGGACCTGCTGGACCAAGCCCAGCCGATGCTGGAAGCAGAAGACCACCCGCTCCACCTCTCCGAACTGCTCACCGCCCAGGCCGAAGCCCACATCCGCGCCGGGAACACCGGCCAGGCCCGCGCCTGTACGGACAAGGCAGAAGCCATCCAGCAAGAACTCCATCTCCCCGACAGTCATCACGCCCGCGCCTACCTGAACCGGGTGACAGCGCAGCTCGCCAGCAGCGCGTCAGACGCCTGACGCGACCCGGCAAGGAGACACCACACGACGTATCCGCGGCCCGGCCCCCAAGGCCGGACTCGCCTTACCCCTGTAGCCAAAGATCCTGATCCGCAAGGAGGAACTGTTCTACATGCACCACCGACTTCGGGTGAGGTGAGATACGGGCCGCCGGCTAGATCAGCCTCCGAGACCTTCAGCGCCGATGCGAAGGCGGCAACATGCGAGCGCCGGTCAGGCACTCGCGCCCCGGTGCTCGGCCATTGACACGAAGGAGGCCGGGACACCGGCCAGATCTGCTAGCTCAGTCTGCGTCGCACCCCGCCAGCGGCGCAAAGTGCGAAGCCTGGCACTATCAGTGGTCTCATCCGTTGCCCTTTGCCGCGTCCCTCGGGTGGCGCTCCAGCCCCGGCGTATGGCACCGGAAACGGACAGCTTCTGTTGCATGCCCCGCCCGTCATCGGTGCTGCGCACCTTCGGAACGTTAGCGGCCGGGGCCGCGTGGCCGTGGCGGTGGCGGCCGGCGTGGTGGTGGCGGGGTGGGGCCGGGCTGTCCGGGTGCGAGCGGCTGTTTGCCGGGTTTGAATGGTTTCGGGAAGGATAGCGCGGCGAGTCTGGGCGGCGGTGCGGGTGGGCGGGGCTGTGCGGGGCCGGGGTGCGGGTGCCGGGCGGGCGGCGGCGTGCAGGTGTTCGGCGGCGGCCTGGGCGGCGGCGGCCTGGGCGGCGTGCTGCTGGGCGTCGCGCAGTTCCGCGACGGCTTCGGCGAGTGCGGCCAGCCGGGTGATCAGCACGACCGGGGCCAGCGACCGGTCGCCGGTCAGGTGGGCGAACGCTGCAGGAGCCGGGCGGCCTGGCGGAGCTGGTTCCCGGCCGGGGTGGGCGGCGGGATGCGGCCGAACGGTGCGCGGGCGGCGCGGTCGTAGGCGTCGGCGGCCTGGCGCAGGATGCAGCTGCCGAGCATGGCGGCGGCCACGTGCAGGGTGTCGGAGGTGGCCCAGGCGGCATCGGCGGCGGCAGCCGGGTTCGTCCCGGCCAGGTGGCGGATCTGCGCGGCGGCATCGGCAGTCACGCGGGCGGCGTGGTCCCAGATCGCGTTCCGCTCGGCGGCGGTCAGGTTCAGGGTTCGCGGCCGGGCGCGGTCCGGGGCGGTGTCCACCGCTGGCGCAGCTTGGGCCAGGTCAGATCGGGGGCGAGCTTCCCGCCGCCGTACCAGACCGGGCCCGCCGTCCCTGGCGGTGTCGCCGGGCAGCGCGACCGCGTACCCGGTGACCTGGCCGGGGTCCGTGACGCTGAACCGCTTGCGTACCAGGACGCCGCGCCTGGCCGAGGCGGGCGAAGAACTCCTGCTCGCTGGCTCGCGGACGCGGCGGCGGTGGTGACCTGGCGGCGCAGCGTGACCCGCGGGGCCTCCTCCAGGCGGCGGCGGGCGGCCTTCTCGGTCTCGGCGCGGGTCGGGCGGCGGGCGGCGGTGCGGTCGGCCGGGGCGGTGGAGCGCAGCCCGTAGCGCTGCTCGGCGGCGAGGCAGGCGGCGCGGACCTTGTACCGCTCGTGGGACAGGCTGGGCTTGCCGCCGTCCTGGCGGGTCAGCATCGCCACGAGGTGAATGTGGTCAGGGCCGTGCCGGACGGCGATCCAGCGCACGGCCGTCGTCGTCCTGCCCGTAGGGGGCCAGGCCGGTGCGGTGCATCACCTCGTGCGCGATGCGCGCCCACTCATCGTCGGACAGCATCCGGTCCTCGGGTGCGGCGCGCATCGCGCAGTGCCACACCGGCCGGGCGTATCCCCGGTCCCCAGCGCGGCCTGCGGCTGCTTGAGCAGCCCGGCCAGCGTGGTGAAGTCGCGTTTGCCGTCGGCGCGCAGCGGCGGCTCCAGCGCGGCGGGGTGGCGCCACCCCGCGATGACATGCGGATCGGTATGTTCCTCATGGCGGCCGGGACCGAACAGGTAGTACAGCAGCGGTTCGACGTGCTCCCCGCGCGGGACGCTGATCTTCCCGATCACGCGGTCGTCTCCGCCGTCACCGCGACCGTCACGGCAGCGCCTTGCGCACGGCCTCGGCTACCTCGTCGATGTGGTCGGCGCGGCGGATGATCCCGGCGGCGTACCCGGGCAGGTCCCCGGCTGGCTGCCCAGTGGCGTTCAGCGTCGTGACCGCCTGGTGCAGGTTGGCGCGATGCGGCGGACCAGCCCGGCCGCGCGCATCAACTCGATCAGCGTCTGCCGGTACAGTTCCCGATCGCCGACAGGCCCCCCGTCGGCTGCGGCCATCGCGGCCGTGGCGGCGTACGCGGCCCGGGCCAGGCCCGCCCGCCGCGCCGCCGTCGTCACGACCGCGTACTCCTCGTCGGTCAGCGTGAACTCCACCCGGCGGGTACGCGGAGCCTGCCCCCGTGCCCGCCGCCCCTGCCGGTACCCGTCGCCTGCCCCCGTGCTGCTGATCGTGTCCGTCATCGGTCCGCTCCCCGCTTCTCTCCCGGCAGCCCTGTTTCCCCTCGCCGCAAATTGACGCGGCGAGGTTATTCCGGGGCAGTGCCCGGTGCCAGTTTATGCAGTGACCGCGCCCGGTCAATACGTAAACCCGGGGTTACGCACACATCTTGCTTCCGGTGGCTAAGGTCCGTTCACGGAGCGGCGGAATAGTGCGTAAACGACCCGGCAGTGAACGGCGGCCGTGCCCTTCGGTGCCGCACGCGTCCGGAACGGCGGGTGAGCTCGCACCGGTCACCGTCATCCCGAGCGGCCACTCCCGTATCTTGTAAGGACTCCGTAAGCAGGCAGTACAGCGAGACGCACCCCGCGGCCACCCTCGGGTGGCTGTGTGGTGAGGCTGAGTGATGGGCAGTGGTGCCGAGAAGACAAATGATTCGATTAGCGCGGTTTGTGTTAACACAAACAGGCGGACACTCTTACCTGTAATGGCTGGTCACGGCCATTACCGGGGTTTTCTCAGAAGTTTCTTGGGTCACAAGCGTGCCGGATTGTGCCGTATCGTCCGCCATTACCGCGTGACCGTCCCTGGCATTCCCGGAGCACGGATAGCTTCGGATTATGGGCAACCGGCAGCGCATTCAGCAAGGCGGCACGAGGACGCACCAGCGCTGCGCGGACACAGACTCAGCCACCTGCCCGGAGCCGCCCGCCACCCGCCCCCCGGCACCGGCAGGTCGCCAACTGCCCGGCGTGACGAAGCAGACCTCGATGCGTGCGTCCAGGAGCTAGTCGATGCCGCTCCGCCGCTGACCGGTCAGCAGCGGGACACTCTCGCGCTCCTGCTCCGCCGTCCGCACCGCAGGTGAACAAGATAAGGACCCTTGGCATCGGGGACGGGCAATCATGGCGGGCATCAGGCCGCGTCCGGCTGCTTCCAGGTGACAGTGACCGTGGACGGGTCGAACGGGCCGCGTGCACCGCGTCCTGGCGAGTGCAGCGTGATGCTCATCAGCATCTTGATCACGGCACGCTTGCGGGACAGGTCCAGTTCCTCCCACACCTGGGCGGCATTCTCGGCCGCGACCAGCGGGGCGAGCACGTTCTCCCGGCCGCGCGTCATCCAGTTCGGCCCCGATCTCCTCCAGCCGGACGTTGCCCCGCTCGGTAGCGGCGAGCATCTGCGGCCGGGTGATCAGGCCCACGGCACGGTCGGCGGCCATCTCTTCCAGGTTGCGGCGGATCGCCGTCGCCTCCTCCCGCAGTGCTGCCACGTCGATGCCGGTCTCCTCGACGGCCACCAGGTCGGCGGCGTCGGAGCGGGACAGCCGCGCTACGACGAGTTTCTCGATGAACTCCTCCACCTGCACCGCCTGCCGGGCCACATGCGTGCCGGCGTAGGCGCGGTTGCGCTTGGCCTGGGTGCACCGGTAGACGCGCCGTCCCGAATGCGACGGCGTCCCGGCGACCACGGTCCCGCATGGGCACACCGCCAGCCCGCCGAGCAGGGTGCGTACCCCGTGCGGCACGCTCCGTGCTGGGTCTTCCAGGATGCCCTTGACCGCCCGCCAGGTCTCCTCGCTCACCAGCGATTCCCACTGGCCCTGCCCGACGATCTCCCTGTGGTAGGCCGACAGGCCCGCGATACGCGGGTTCAGCAAGATCGTCCGGATACTCGTCCGGCTCCACTGCGTGGTCCCCCGATTCGACCGTTGCGGCGGCTCCAGGCCGAGCCTGGTCCACTCCCGCATCACCCCGCTGAGCGTGCTCCCGCCCAGCATCGCTGCGCACGCCTCTGCGACCGCCGGACCCTCGGTCACATGAGCGGTGATGTGATCATCCTGGTAGCCGAAGGGGCGCGGGCAGCCGAGGAAGCGCTTGCCGTTGATCGCGGCCTGCTCGTTTGCCAGCTTCTGCCGCTCGGCCTTGCGCTCCTGCTCGGCCTTCGCCACCGCGATCAGGATCCGGGCGTGCAGCCGGCCCGGAGTCGGTGCCCAGGTCGATGCTCCCTTCTACCTCGGCGAACCGCACCCCGGCCTTGTCGAATCGCGGGATCAGGTACTCCAGGTCCAGCGGCTCGCGGATGAACCGGTCCCACTTAAAGCACAGCACCGCATCCACCGCGCCCGCGTCGACCAGCCGCATCGCTTCCTCATAACCCGGCCGGTACTTGCCCGGCTTGGTCGGATCCTTGCGGGTCACACCGATGTCGTTATCCGAGAGCCGGTACACCACCGTCCAGCCCCGCTCGTTGGCCTTCTGCTCCAGCTTGGCCATCTGGTTGGTCACGCCATGCTCGTCGTGCTTCTCGTCCATGCTGATCCGGACGTAGATCAGGCACCGCACCGCAGCCATCCATCATGGCCATCTGCCGGTATAACGACCATCCATCGCCATATATGTTATTATAAGCCGGCAGGAGCCCGCCTGCAGACACTCGCACCGGCTCAAACAAAACCGCGACTGGAGGGTGGAAAAGACCAGCCCCAGCGAAACCCGGTGGACCGGACCCTCAGGAAGAACCAGGATCGTCCGCCCCACCAAGTACACCGTGTAAGGCGGGCAGCGACAGAGGAATCCGTCACGCCCCGTACGCCGATGCCGAGGGCCTGAGGGAGTCCGCCGCCGACGTCCAGTCGGTGTACTCGCGGGACGTGCCCGAGTTCACCCCTTGGTCGACCCGGCCAGCAGGCCGCGCACGTAGTAACGCTGCAGGAACAAGAACAGCACCAGACAGGGGATCATCGCGAGCACCGCCCCGGCCTCCAGGACGCCGTAGTTGACCTGCCCAAACGTTCCAAGTTCCACGTTCACTAGCGCCACCGGCAGTGTGTAGCGGGTGTTCGTGGTGATGAACGTCAGCGACGCGAGGAACTCGTTCCAGGAGAACAGGAAGGTGAACAGGGCGACCGTCACGGTGCCCGGAAACACCAGCTTCCACATGACGTGCCTGAGGACGCCGAACGGCGAGGCGCCATCCAGGATGGCCGCCTCCTCAAGAGCACGCGGGATCTGCGAGAACGAGTTCCGCATGATGAACACGCTCAGCGGGAGCTGGAACGTGATGTAGATCGCGGCCAGCCCGTACAACGAGTTGTCCAGGTGGATCGTCCTGAGCACGTACATCAGCGGCGCGAGCAGCGACTGGAACGGCACCATGAAAACCGCCAGGATCAGGATGAACGCGGTGCGTTTGAGCGGGAAGCTGAACCGAGCGAACGCGTATCCCGCCATCGTCGCGAGGATGACCGTGACAATCGCCGACGCGATGCCGACCAGCAGGCTGTTCAGCGCGTACCGGAGGATCCCGGTCCCGACGTTAAGCAAATTGCTGTAATCGCTGAATGTTAGGTGGATAAGCGATCCCCAGGTCGGGGCGCCGAGAAACACCTTCGACGTCTGCAGTGAGCGGATCAGCGTCCAGATCAGCGGAAACACGAACAGCACCGCGATCAGCCCGCCGGTGATCCAGTACGCGGCCACCGCCGTCCGAGACCGCCAGCGGCCGCGAGAACCGGCGGGAAGACTAGCCACGGTCGGCCTCGTGCCGGACCGGCAGCCAGACCCGCATCGCCCGGGCGTCGCCATTCCCCCACGCGAAGTACGGCACCAGCACGGGCCGTATCGGCCGCCACCGGCCGCCGGATTCGCTGCCCAGCTCCCGGTACGGCCAGTCGTCGTCCTCGCCGGTGAATTCCCAGCCCTGGACCTCCAGCTCGGTCGCCGACAGCCCAGTTGCCGACATCCCGGTCACCGAGGGCACCGCGAGATCCACCTCGCGCTCCTCGGCCGACCCGTCTGGGCTGACCGCGACCAGATCCGCCGTGCCGGGCGGCCGCTCAAGGCAGTACACGACCGGGCCGCGCTGGTAGGCCACACAATCCCGCACCGCGTCGAGCCGCCGGTCGGCTATGACGGCCCGCGGCCGCAGGCCGAACGTGACCGCCACGGTCTCGCGCGACCAGCGCCGCCGGATCCGGATCACGCCGGACCCGTCCGCCGCGAAGGACTGTACAACGCCGCCGGACCGGACCTCGACCCGCGCCGACGGCGACCACGACGGCACCCGCGCGACGAGTTCCCATTCCCGTTGCCCGCCCGACGTCACGTCGATTGTCACCGATCCCGACCACGGGTACCCGGTCGTTACCTCCAGTGACCGCTGGTATCCGTCGTCATACGGCGCCTCGATGGTGGCACTGGCGTACTGGTGCAGGTGCACGCCGTCCGCCGACGTGGACGCGACGCACTCGCCGATCGTGGCCAGCAGCCGCATCAGGTTAGGCGGGCAGCACGCGCACTCGAACCACGGCGCCCGCGGCGTGCCCGCGGTCTCGTTCACCCCGCCCAGGTGGCCAGGCCTGACGTGCAGCGGATTCACGTAGCTGAAGGTGTCGCCAGCCAGCGAAACGCCGACCAGCAACGCGTTGAAGATGACCCGCTCGATGACGTCCGCGATCCGCTCGTCGCCGGTGGCCAGCTGCAGCCGCCAGCCGGCCATCACCGCCGCCACCGCGGCGCAGGTCTCGCAGTACGCCCGGTCCGGCGGCAGCTCGAAGCCGTCGCCGAAACCCTCCTCGTAGTGCCGTGAGCCGACGCCGCCGGTCAGGTACATCCGCCGCGCCACCATGTCCGCCCACTGCGCGCTCGCGGCCTCGAGCAGCTCTGCGTCGCCGGTCTCGACGGCGACGTCGATCATGCCCGCCATCAGGTACAGCGCCATGACCGCGTGCCCGCTCGCCGTCCGGGCCGACCGCACCGGCACGTCGTCGCGGAAGTATCTGGGCCCGTACGCCCAGCCGCCGATCGAGCCGTACCCGCGCCGGTCGAGGAAGGTCCCGGCGAGTTCCAGGTAGTCACCCTTACCGGTAGTCCGGTACAGCTCTGCTAGCGCGGTCTCGATGCCTGGGTGCGACGGGACCACCGGCGTGCCATCCGGCGCCCGGGCATCCGACCTGACCAGGTAGTCGGCGACGCCGGCCGCGATGCCGAGCAGATCTTCCCGACCCGCCGAACGCTGTCCGGCGATGCCCGCTTGGATCAGGTGCCCCCAGCAGTACGGCTCACCGCCGTTCGCCCAGTTCCGCAGCCCTCCTCCCGGGTCGTTGACCTGGGTCCACGAGTGCAGATAGCCGTCCGGCCTGCGCGCGGCCTCAAGCAACCGGACCACATCGTCGTAGCCAGCCGCCACCGGTTCGGTCACCCCGGGCCACGACCAGGCCACCGCCTCCAGCCACTTGTAGATGTCGGAGTCGTAGATCTTCTCGACGTGGCCGTCCCTGACCGGAGGTGGTGGCCACCGCCCGCCGCTGGCCCGCGCCGCCCGGCGCAGGTAATCGAGCGCGCCGCGCTGCCCGAGCATGGCATAGCCGTGCGGCAGCGAGACCGCCGTGTTGATCGCGGCACGCTCGCCGAGCAAGCCGCCGCGCAGCGTCACCGAGCCGCTGGCCAGTGGCCGAAGCGCGCCGATAGCACCTGGCGTCGGCGCGGCCGAGAGGTTCATCTGAGTCTCACAGTTCCGTGTTGTCACGCAGCAGGAACAGCTGCGTGGTGGTCATGAACAGCAGGATCACGAGCATGATCACCGACAGCGCCGCGGCATAGCCGAGCTGGAAGCTGTCGAAGCCGGTCTGGTAGATGTAGAAAATCGCCGTCGTCGTCGCACCCTCAGGACCGCCCTGGGTGAGCACGAAGAACTGGTCGAACGCGAGGAAGGCCCCGACCAGCGTGAAGATCAGCACCAGCGCGATCGCCCGCCGGATCAGCGGCACCGTGATCCGCAGCTCCCTGGCCAGCCAGCCGGCCCCGTCGACCTGCGCCGCCTCGTAGACGTCGGCCGGGATGCCCTGCATGGCGGCCATCAGGATCAGCATCCCGAAGCCGGCCGTCTTCCACGTCACCATGACCGAGATAGACAGCAGCGCGCTGGCCGGGCTGGTCAGCCAGCCGACCGGGTTGTGGGTGATGCCGAGCCCGTTGAGGATCTTCGAGTACACGCCGAGCTGCGGGTCGAACTCCAGGATGAACATGTAGCCCGCGGTCGCCATGCCGATGACCACCGGCAGGAAGTAGATCGTGCGCAGCACGCCAACGCCACGTCGTGCCCGCCGCACCAGCACCGCGAGCAGATACCCGCACAGGAACACCATCGGCGTGACGATCGCCGCGTAGATGGCGGTGAACTCCAGGCTGTGCAGGAACTGGGGGTCGGTGAACGCGTGCCGGTAGTTCGTCAGCCCCGCGAACGAGTGCGTCCCCAGCAGCGGCCACGACTCCAGGGACATCCAGAGCATGATGATCAGCGGTATGACGAAGAACGCGATCACCACCAGCATCGTGGGGGTGACCAGCAGGATGCCTGTCCTTCGCCTGCCGCGCGGCAGCAGCCGCGATGCCAGGGTCCGCATTCCTCTCCCTAAGGGTGGTCGGTTCGGGGTGGAGGCGGCCCGGCCCCTGGGGGCCACAGGGCCGGGCCGCCCGCTGGTTAACCCGAGAGGGTCGAGTTGAACGCCTGTTCCGCCGTCTGCTCGGCTCCAGTGACGTTGCCGCGGAAGATCGCGGTCTCCCACATCGAGATCCACGGCGAGGACGGCGCGGTGAGCGACTCAAACTTGGCCGACACCGGGTCGTTCCCGTAAGGCAGCGTCGCCAGTGACGCCGCGATCAGCGGGTACTTGCTCTTGAACGCCGGCGTCACGAGGTCGCTGCGCACCGGGCTGTACCCGTTGGCCGCGATGATCGTCTGCGGCCCGGCCCCAAGCGCCCAGGTGGCGAACGTCCAGGCCGCCGCCGCGTGCGCGGTGTTCTTGAGCACCACCAGGTCGTCGCCGCCGGCGAAGGTGGACTCGCCGCCATTCGGGCCGGGGATCGGCGCGATGCCGACGTTCACGCCGTCCTTCTGCGCACCGAGCGCCAGGCCGGCGTCGAACGGCTCGATCCCGATCTTCCCGGCCTCGAAGGCTGCGCCCCAGGTCGCGCCGGTCGCGCCCTGGTCGGCCGGAGGCGTCACCTTGTCGTCCCACAGCGTCTTGTACAGGTTCAGCGCGTCGGTCACGCCAGGCGACGTGGTGAGCGTGGCATGGTTGCCGTTCGCCGGCATGATCGAGCCGCCCGCCGCCCAGATGAACGGCAGCCCGGTGAACGTGAAGCACCCCGAGCAGTCGCCCTGGAAGTCGAATCCGTAGTCGCCGTGCCCGAGCGCGGTGATCTTCTTGGAATCGGAGATCAGCTGCGCCCAGTTGGTCGGCGGGTCGTTCGGGTTCAGGCCCGCGTCTTTGAACAGCGTCTTGTTGTAGTCCAGCACCGACAGGTCGGCGTCGAACGGCACCCCGTAGAGCGCGCCCTGGTACGTTCCCAGCGAGAGCTGGCCCGGGCTCAGCGCCTTGTAGTACGACAGCGCCTTGACCTGCGTGGTGATGTTCTCCAGCTGCCCTTCGGTGGCGAACTGCGGGACGTCGATGTCGTTCAGCGCCACCACGTCCGGCGCGTTGCCGCTGGCGATCGCGGTCCCGAGCTTCTCCACCTCGTAGGTGTCAGGCGTAACGGTCAGGTCGACCTTGATGTTCTTGTGTGTCGAGTTGAATTCGCTCACCATCTGCTTGGCGATCGTCTCGATGTCCGACCGCACCCAGAACTGAAGCGTGACGGTGCCCGAGCTACCGGAACCGGAACCCGAGCCCGATGAGCACGCGGCCAGCGCCGCAATGGCGAGCGCCACCGCCCCGAAAGCGGGGAGGCCACGCCTGAGTATCTTCATCTTCCACTCCTGCTTCTCGTGTTGTGCCGTTAGTAATGCCGCCGCGGCCTTGGCCCCGCAGGAGTCACGCACGATGAGCTCGACCGGCAGCCGCGTCGCCCGCTCAGGAGGGGGCTGTCCGGCGATGCTGCCGAGCAGCAACTCGACGGACTGCTCGCCGGTTTCCTCGAACGGGACCCGCAGCGAGGTGATGGCCGGGACCAGGAACTGCGCGAACGGCATGTCGTCGCAACTGACCACGGCGATGTCGGCGGGTACCCGCCGCCCGGCCGCGGCCAGCGCGCTGAGTACCCCGATGGCCATCGCGTCGCTGTGCACGAAGACGGCCGTCAGCCCCGGGTTCCGCATGAGCAGCAGCCGGGTGGCTGCTTGCGCGGAGGCCGGCGTCCAGTCCGATTCCACGGTGAGGTCCTCGTCCGGCTCGATCCCCGCGTCACGCAGCGCGTCCTCGTAGCCGTGCAGGCGGCTGCGGACAACCTGGCGGCGGAACGGGCCGGTGATGGTCCCGATCGAGGTGTGGCCGAGCCCGATCAGGTGCCTGGTCGCGATCCTGGCGCCCTCGCGATGATTGGAGCCGACGAGTTGCACGCCGCCGCCAGGCACGTGATACAGGCTCACCGCCGGAACGTAACGGCGCAGCGTGTCGGCCACCTCTGGGTCGCCTTCCAACTGCGGTGCCGCCACGATGAGGCCGTCAACCCGTCGCTCGATGAGCATCCGGACCACCGCCGCGCCGTCTTCCTCCCGGTCGCCGAGGTTGCCGACCACGAAGGCGTTGCCGTGCCGCCGAGCGGTCCGCTCGGCCGCCGCGACGAACCTCGCCAGCGCTCCGTCAGTGATGTCTCCTGCCACCAGGCCGATGGTCGCGGTGCTGTGCTGCACCAGGCTCCTGGCGACGGTGTTGGGCTGGTAGCCCAGGCTCTCGGCGGCGGCCACGATCCGCGCGGCGGTGCCCGGAGCGACCCGGACGTTGCCGCCGTTGAGCACTTTGCTGGCGGTCTGGAAGCTGACCCCGGCGCGGGCGGCAACGTCTTTAATCGATACGTAGCGTCGCACCATGCCTGCCTCCTGACCTGCGTTTTTATGAGCGAACGTTCGGCCACGATATAGGTGGTTTTTTAGCCAAACAATGTATTTTTTGATCCCTTAGATGCGTTTAGGGGATTTGAAACGATCGAACGTTCGCTCACTACCCGAGGGCAGTCGCCCGCAGGAATAACGACTCGCCCGAGCGGCCGGTTCGCTCCAGATGGCGGCCGTCCCGGGAACGGTACGAGGCCTGGAACGCGCCGGGAGAGACCCCGGTCACCCGCTTGAACGCCTTGAGGAAGTAGTAGTAGTCGCTGAAGCCGACCTCGCGGGCGATGTCCTTGATGGTCTTGCCCATCTGGAGCCCGTGCGCCGCCGCCTGGATGCGGGTGCGCAGCAGCTCCTGGTGGATGCTGCGGTCGTAGGCGGCGCGGAACACCCGCTCCAGGTAGGCGTAGCTGTAACCGAGACGGGCGGAGATGGCGGCGCCGCTGAGCTCCGCCGGGTACTCGGTATGCAGCAGCTCAAGCACGCTCTTGGCTACCGCGCTCGCCGTGTCCGCGGGCGTCGTCGGCCGGCGCCGGTGCAGTACCGCGAACTGGCCAGCGATGGCCAGCAGCTGCATGCCGAGCTCGTCGCCGTCGAGCAGGCCGGTCCGGTACTGGCTCTCCAGCAGCCGGAACAGCGGGAAGTAGTCAACCAGCGGAGATGTCGGCCCGGTAAGCGGCAGTTCGACGGCCGGCATGCCGTTGCGGGCCGGCTCGCTCGGCAGGAAGTGGAAGAAGACAACGTCGAAGCGGGACGTGCCATGGCCTTGGTGCGGGACCAGAGCCGGCAGCAGATAGTAACTGCCGGCTTCCACCGTCATCGTCGCCGAGCCGGTCTCGATGCCCACCTGGCCGGAGGTGACGATGCCGAGCACAGAGAAATCGAGCAGTCTCGTCGCGTGCCCGGGAACGTTCTGTACGTACCCGAGATCGATCACGCGGGGCACGCCCCGGAACTCGAAGGCCGGGGCTCGTAGTTCAGGTTTCGACATGACACCCTCCCCTGGCGTCATCGCCTGCAAACGGGGACCACATGTGAATCGTCAGCGTATATCAGGATAGTGCTCAGGCCCAAGGAATTAATCGATGTGTTTTTCGCGCCTGAACTGACGCGGTTTTCCCATCATGTGTCCGCGATCGCGCATTCCGTGGCGCACCGGGGGGCTCCTACCGTGGCCGGATGGGATCGGCTACGACCGGCATCGCGGTGGACCCGCGCCGGGTCCTCGGCACCGTCGACCGCCGGATTTTCGGCGGCTTCGTCGAGCACCTCGGGCGGTGCATCTACGGCGGGCTGTACGACGAAGGTTCAGCGCTGAGTGACGAACGCGGGTTCCGGGGTGACGTGCTCGCGCTGCTGAAGGACCTGCGGCTGAGCGTGCTGCGCTGGCCGGGCGGCAACTTCGTCTCGAACTATCACTGGCAGGACGGCATCGGGCCGAAAGACTCCAGGCCGGTCCGGCCCGAACTGGCCTGGGGCGGTACCGACTCCAACCGCTTCGGCACCGACGAGTACATCGAGTACTGCGCTGAGCTGGGCGCCGAACCGTACATCTGCCTCAACATGGGCAGCGGCGGCCTCGAGGAGGCGCTGGCCTGGGTCGAGTACTGCAACTCGCGGCGCGGCACCTACTGGGCTGACCAGCGGCGCCGCAACGGGCACGACGACCCGCAGGCGGTGCACTGGTGGGGGCTGGGTAACGAGATCTACGGTGACTGGCAGGTGGGAGCGCTTTCGGCCGCTGAGTACGTGGCCGAGGCGACCCGCTGGGCGCGGGCGATCAAGATGATCGACCCGGCCGCCCGGCTGGTGTCCTGCGGCGAACTCGGCTGGACCGACTGGGACGTCGAGGTCATCGATGGGCTGGCGTCGCTGGTCGACCTGCACTCGGTGCACCTGTACACCGGATCACGGGATTACTGGACGAACGTTCTCTCACCGCACGCCGCCGAGCGGGCGATCGCCACGGCGTCGGCGCTGCTGCGCCGGGCGGCCTACACCCAGCGGCTGGCGCGCGCGCCGCGTCTGGTGTACGACGAGTGGAACGTCTGGTTCAGGGAGCGGACCGGGGCGCTTGAGGAGCGGTACGTATTCTCCGACGCGCTCGCGGTCGGGGCCTACCTGAACATCTTCGTGCGCAATTGCGCCTGGGTGACGATGGCCAACCTGGCCCAGATGGTCAACGCGATCGCGCCCATCGTCACCACGCCGGACGCCGCGGTGGTGCAGCCGATCTACTACCCGTTCCTGTTGCACGCGCAGGGCCATCTGGAGCTGGCGGTGGACGCGTTCGTCTCCGGGCCCGTCGTCGAGGCGCCCGCCGAGCGGCTCAGCGACTGGCCGCACCGGATCGATGACCTTGGGCCGTTCAGCCTGGTCGACGCCACCGCCACGGTCAGCGCTGGACGTGACCGGCTGGCGCTCACGCTGGTGAACAGGTCCGAGCAACCGGAGCGGGCCGAGATCACCCTGGCCCACGGCGGCTTCGCCGGGCCCGCCAGGCTGCGCTGCGCGACGGGGACGACGCGGCAGGCACCGGTGGCAGGCGTGCAGGAAGCGGACCTGGCCACGGGTACCGCGGAGCCAGCCGAGACCACGCTCGTCCTTGAGCTTCCCGCCAGCTCTTTCACGCTTGTTGAAGCCGGAATCAAAGGAGCGATGTGAAGACCACACTGCCGATTGAGTCCTCCGCCGGACCGCTCACCGGGCTCGGCTACACGGGGGGCGTCCAGCTCACCGCGGGCCGGATGGCGGACCGGCTGAGCAACGCCGCGGAAACCTACGGCGGGCTACCGGTCGACAGCGTGCTCAAGGGGTTCCGGGAGCGCGCCGGGCTGCCCGCCCCCGGCCCCGGGCTCGGCGGCTGGTCAAGCCAGACCAGCGAACCGACGTTCGGCCAGTGGGTCAGCGGCCTGGCCCGGCTGTCGAAGGTGCTCGGCGACCCCAGCCTCGCCGCCCGCGCGGTCGAGCTGGTGGACGGCTACGCGGAGACGCTGCCGGGCAGCGGCAAGACCGGGATGGGCATCTACGGCTGGGAGAAACTGGTCTGCGGCCTGGTGGACACCGCGGTGTACGCGGGCTACCAGCCGGCGCTCGATCTGCTGTCGAAGATCATCAGGGCGGACACCTTCGACCTCACTCGCCGGGTGCCGACGGCCAATGACTTCGGCGGGGCCGGGCCTGCCTTCACGCCCGAGTGGTACACGCTGCCGGAGAACCTGTACCGCGCCTTTCTGATCACCGGCGACGACGCGCTCGCCGAGTTCGCCCGGCAGTGGCACTACGACGCCTACTGGGACCGGTTCCTTACTGGCCCGGCCGAAGGCAAGCCGTGGAACGTCCCGGTCTGGCTGCACGCCTACAGCCACGTCAACACGCTGGCCAGCGCGGCCGCGGTGCACGATGTCTACCACGACCCCAAGTACCTGACCATCTTGCGCAACGCGCACGACTGGTTCACCCAGACCCAGTGCTACGCGACCGGCGGTTACGGTCCCTGCGAGCTGACCGTGCCCGACGACGGGACGCTCGGGCGGGCGCTGGAGGTGCGCAACGACACCGCCGAGATCGTCTGCGGGACCTGGGCGGTGTTCAAGCTGACCGGCAAGCTGATGGCCGGGACCGGGGAGGCACGCTTCCTGCGGTGGGCGGAAACCATGCTGTACAACGGCCTGGACGCGGTCGCGCCAGTGCGGCCGGACGGGCTGTCTCCCTACTACGCCGACTACCGGCTCGGCTGGGCGCGGAAGCTGCCGTACTGGGAGCAGTGGCCGTGCTGCTCGGGGACCTACGTGCAGGCCGTCTCGAACATCCCTGATCTCATCTACCAGGCCTCGCCCGACGGCCTCGCCGTGTCGCTGTTCATCTCCTCGCGGGTGACCTGGCGGACGGGCGAGCGGACGGTGACGGTGGAGCAGCGCAGCGACCTGCCTGAGGGCAACGAGTCGGTGCTGAAGGTCAGCACCGAGCAGCCGCACGAGTTCACCCTCCGGATCCGCATTCCGGGCTGGGCGGACTCGGTCGCCGTCGCGGTCAACGACGCACCGGCCGAACGGGTAGCCGAGGCGGAGCGGTGGGTGGCGATACGCCGCACCTGGAACTCAGGTGACACGGTGAAGCTGCGGTTCGAATACGGTCTTCGCGCCATTCCGGTCGACCGGTTCCACCCGAACCGGGTGGCCATGGCGTACGGGCCGGTGGTGCTGGCGCAGGACGCGTCGTGGTCCGCGCCATTCAGCGCGCCGGTACCGCACGAAATGAATGTATGGGATAACTTCCTGGTCCGTAAGAACGACGCGCTGATCTTCGATCCGGGCGCGCCCGGTACTGCCCGCATGGAAACCGGGCCGTTCAGACCGCTCTACGACGTTCCAGAGAGCGTTCCTTACCGGGTTTATCACGACTTGGATCAGACGTCGATTATCTGAAGTCAGGTTCTCGCAATGATGGGAGGAAATAGCTATGAAGCACAGGATATGGCGAAGAAAGATATCGGTGGCGGCATGCGCCGTGGCACTCATCGGGGTGTGCGCGGCCTGCGGATCTGGTGGCACCAGTTCCAGCGGTAAGGGCGGCAACGAGACACTCCAGATGTGGGCCAGGGCCGACGACGCGGGGTTCCTCCCCCAACTCGTCAAGGCGTTCAACGCTTCGCACAAGACGCTGAAGATCCAGCTGACCCTGGTCCCGGACGCCGAGCTTGTGCAGAAGTACACGCTGGCCGCCAACAGCGGAAGCGGTCCCGATCTGGTATCCACCGAGATCGGTACGATCGCGACGTTCACCCCGACCGGGTGGTACCAGAACCTCACCTCGCTGGTGAACGGACTGTCATACAAGAAGTACTTCAGCCCGGCACACCTGAGCCAGGGAAGTTACAACGGTAATGTCTACGCCATTCCGTTCACCGCGGACGTGTCCGTCCTTTACTGGAACAAGACGCTTTTCTCCAAAGCGGGCCTGAACCCCAACGACCCGCCACAGAACTGGGCGCAAATCCTGTCCGACGCCAAGAAGATCAGGGCGCTCGGCGGCAAGGATTACGGCTACTTCTTCTCCGGCGCCTGCGCTGGCTGCATGGCGTTTACCATGCTGCCTTATGTCTGGGCGGACGGCGGTAGTATTCTCACGGAGAACAGTGCCGTCGGCACCCCGACGCTTTACCCGAACACGGCGCTCGAGAACACCCTCAGTTACCTCAAGGAGATGTGGCAGAGCGGCGTCGTGGCACCCAGCGCTAAGACCGAGAACGGCACGAATCAGTTCGGCCTGTTCTACAGCGGAACGATCGGCATGTTCGTTCAAGGCACATATCCGTATTCTGTGCTGAAGAACCAGTACAAGAACGTGAACTTCGGCGTTGAGCTAGTGCCGAGCACCGATGGCTCCGCGCACGCCTCCTACGTGGGCGGCGACGACCTCGCGATCACCAAGTACGCCCAGTCGGGCGCGAAGACCGCGCTGCTGTGGTTCGCCACCACCGGCGAGCAGATGCTGTCGTCGCTCGGCGTCATGCCCGCGCGTACCGACATCGCCGACGAGACCTACGCCAAGCAGGATCCACGGCAGGCGGTGTTCGCGTCGGCGCTCAACGTCGGGCACACGCCGCGGTCGACCAAGGCCTCGACCGTGCTGTTCGACAACACCGGTCCGTTCGGGCAGCTGATCCAGAACGCCGTGTTCGGCACCGGCAGCATCTCGTCCGCGATGCAGTCCTCGCAGTCCAGCGCCGCCCAGCTCATGGGTGGTAGCGGTTGATGGTTGATCGTGTCCCCGACCCGGGCGGCGACGGCGAGGAGCGAGCGATATGAGGCGGCGGCACCGTCGCCAGCTGACCGGCGTGCTGCTGATCGCGCCGGCGGCTGTCCTCATCATCGGGCTCTTCGTGGTCCCGCTCGGGTTCGACGGATGGATGTCGCTGAACAACTGGCCCATCCTTGGCACGCACAACTTCATCGGGCTGTCCAACTACCGGACGCTCTTCGACGACAGCAGCGTGCGGCACGCGTTTGCCTTCACCGCGATCTTCACCGTCGTCATCGTGCCGTTGGTGTTCTTCGTGGGGCTGCTGCTCGCGTCGTTCCTGCAGCACTCCCGGCCCGGTGTCGGAGTGATGCGCGCCGCGATCATCGGGCCGGTCACCATCGGCTTCGCCACCGCGAGCTACCTGTGGCTGTCGCTGCTCGACTCCAACACCGGGATCTTCGACCGGATCCTCGTCGACGTGCACATCGTGCACCAGGGCGTCAACTGGCTCGACACGTCCGCCCTGGCGCTGCTGATGGTGGTGATCGTGACGGTCTGGAAGCTGGCGGGCTTCGCGATGATCGTCTTGATCAACGGGCTGCAGTCGGTGCCCGCCGAGCTCGACGAGGCGGCCAGGATCGACGGGGCGGGCCGGGTCCGGGTGATGTGGAGCATCAAGCTGCCGCTGATGCGGCGCAGCATCGTGCTGGCCACCGTTTTCGTGGCCCTCGCCGGGTTCCTGTCGTTCGACCAGTTCTACATCATGACCGGCGGCGCGCCGGACGACAGCACCATCACCGTCGTGTACCGGATCTACGACACCGCGTTCATCCAGGGCAATCTCGGCTACGCGTCCGCGATATCCGTCGCGCTGCTCGCCCTGGTGCTGATCATCACCGCACTCGAGCTGTCCTTGCTGCCCAAGAGGGGAGAGACCTGATGCGAATCCGCACGCTGCGACTCGGCACCTGGTACGTAGTGGCCGCCTGCATCGCACTGCTGTTCGCGTCGCCGCTGATCTTCGGCCTGATCGACAGCCTCAAGTCACCGGCCGATGCGATCCAGAGCCCGCCCAGCTACCTCCCGCACCACCCCACACTTGGCAACTACACCTCGCTGAGCATCGAGGGCTATGGCATCGACACGTTCTTCCTGAACAGCGTGATCATCTCGGTAGCCACCGTCATCTGCACCGTGGTCATCGCCGGGCTGGCCGCCTACGGCTTCGCCAGGTACCCGTTCCGCGGCTCGCGGGTGGTCTTCCTGGTCATGCTGGCCGCGATCATGGTGCCGTTCCAGGTGCTGATGGTGCCCATGTACACCATCTTGATGAAGCTCTCGCTGACGAACTCCCTGGTTGGCGTCGTGCTGGTGATCTCGACGTTCCAGCTGCCCTTCGCCACCTTCGTGATCCAGAACTCCTTCGCGGCGATCCCGCAGGACCTATGGGAGGCCGCGGCGGTCGACGGCGCCGGCATCTGGCGCAGCCTGCGGCTCGCGTTGCCGCTGGCCAGGGCCGGGATGATCACCGCCGGACTGTTCGCCTTCTTTGCCGCGTGGAACGAGTTCTTCATCGTTCTCATCCTGCTGTCCGACGAGCCCAAATACACCCTCCCGGTCATCCTCACCACCCTGCTCACCGGGACGCTCGGCAGCATCCACTGGGGGATCCTGGACGCGAGCGTGGTCATCACCGCGGTCCCCTGCCTGATCATCTACGCCGCCCTCCAGCGGCACTTCGTCCGCGGCGTAATGGCCGGCATGGGCCGCTGAGTCCAAATGATCATGGTGAGTGTCGCCTTACCCAGACAAGAATGCGGGTAGTGCAGCACTCACCATGATCACCGAGCGGGAAGGCTGGGTGAGATGGCAGGTCATCAGCTTCCGTTTCCCGGTCAACCGCAGCGAAGCGCCCGGAAAGGTACGGGTTCGCGGCCGGATTCACCGCCCGCAACTGCGCTGACTCAGTCATCGTTAGCCCCCCGAGAATCCCTACCCCGGTCAGCCGGCTCGAATCAGGGACGTGTCTCGAATAAACGTCCGTAGAATGTGCCGCTATAGCAGCAGATTCTACGGACAGTCCCCGGCGATCAGCGCGATATCGGTCTGGTGCTGATGTGACACAAGAACCTGCCGGTCGGCGCGAAAATCTATAGTCTTCCGACCGGGATTGGACCGTCAGCGGAGGCTTCCCCGATGATCGTAAGCGAACGAACTCAACTGGCTGGGCACCTGCGGCAGGCACGCCAAGTCCTCGGTCTGCACCGCCCGCCGCCCCGCGTCCTGTCCTGGCTGGCCTGTTTCGCGGTAATCGGCGCTGTGCTGGTGGCCCACAACGCCTACCTGTTCACAACGAGAGTTTACGAAGACTCAGACTTCGGCGCGGACTCGATCGCGGTGCTTCAAGCCAAGCATTTCCAGTTGCTCACCGGCAACTATTCACGGCTCGGCTTTTACCACCCCGGTCCAGCGTTCCTGTATATAGAGGCCTGGGGCGAATGGCTGTTTCACGACGTCACGCACGTGGTCCCCACTCCCTGGAACGGGCAGCTTCTCGCCATCCTGCTGCTGAACGCGGCACTGCTGGCCACCGTCATCTCGGTGTTCGCCCGATACGGCGGAACGGCCGTGGCGGTCGCCTGCCTCGGTACCGTGCTCGCGTTCACGGTTCTGCACCCGCTCACCGTCAACTCCAACTGGATGCCATACGTCTATTTCAGCCCGGCGCTGCTGCTCTTGGTCAGCGCGGCGGCGGTGGCGGCGGGCCGGACGGCATTGGTGCCATTGTTGTGCCTCGCCGCCGGGCTGTGCATCCACGGGCAGGCGGAATTCCTGTTCTTCGCGCCCATCGTGACGGTGACGGCGCTGGCCGGACTGCTCGCCCCGCACTGGCGAGATCCGCGGGTGGCGTTCCGCGAGGATCGACGGTCCTGGCTGGCCGGTCTGGCGATCGCGGTCGTATTCGCGCTGCCCATCGCCGTCAATACGATCATCAACTGGCCGGGCGAGCTGCCGAAGTATTTCACCTACGGGACGCGGGCGGGCCACACCCTGCATCACACGGTGGCCGTGGCGGTTGACTACATGCTGCAGTTCTGGTGGCCGGGAGAGCCGGCCCGCGGCGGGCACCCGCCGGAGGTGGTGGTCGCCGCCGTCGGTGGCTTCCTGGTGACCGCGCTGGCCTGCTGGCTCGCCCTGAGCTGCCGCGACCAGGAGCAGCGTCGCTTCCTGCTCTGGTCGCTGGCCATGGTCGCGCTGATGACCGTGCTGTTCATGTACTACGCGTGGCGCGGCATAGACGAGATTTACACCGCGTACGAAGGCTACTTCTACTGGTCGGTCCCGTTGCTCGCGCTGCTCGTGGGAGCCGCTGGCGCGGTCGAACAGATCCAGCGCGCGGGGGCACGGCTGGTGATTCCCGTGCTGGCCGCCATGACCGTGGCCGCCGCGATCGCCGCGGGTGTGGTTCCGTTGCGCTCGGAGCCGTACGGACCGGGCCAGTACTACGGAGACCCGGCGATACCGCACGACGTCGCCGTGCTGGCGGCGGCCAGCCAGGGCCGCCCGATCGTGCTCAACGTCAGCTCACTGGGGTGGGGCGACGCCGTGGGCGTGATTGTCTACGCGGACCGGATCGGCGTGCGAGCCTGCGTCAGCGAGCCGAGCTGGACTATCACGTTCCGCGCTCAGTCGATCTGCACCCCGGCCGAGCTACGCGACGGGACGGCGTTCGAGTTCATCGGCAAATCCGAACTACCCCGCCCGCCGGGCCGTCCGCTATTCGCCATGCTCGCGTCCCTGGTCTTCCCGGTAGCCAAGTAACTCAGCGAGCCGGTGCTTCCAGGCCGGGGCGGCGCTGTTCGATGGCAAGACACCGGTCCTCGGTATACGGCAGTCCAGCGGCCTCGGCGATGGCCCGAGCCTCACGAGCCGCGCAGCGCCGGCCAGTCTCCCGCGGTCGCGTGTGGCGTACGTGGATCGCGGCCCTGTCGTCCATAGCTACCGCGGTTCTTTTCTTTCATCGAAACGACCGTGCGTGATGTCGAAGAGCCGGTTACTCGTCGAATTGTAGGGACAGGGACGAGGGATTTCCCTGATTCCAGTCGGCGTGCACCTTCGTATCGTTCATCACGCGACCTCCTTCGGTCGCGGATGACACTTCTACCAGATTCCTGGTGTTCTCTTTCCTGATCGGAGCTGACATGTCTGCTGATGTGGGTATCGCACCGTCGACCCCACCGGCGCTCGACGATCTCGTCGCTGCCTTGAGCCAGCAAACCCCGACGAACAACTGGGACGTTGTCGCGTCCTACAGCGCGGGTGCGTTGAACGACGTACTTGCCGCCAGCCACACCGCCGGGAAGCTGGTCACCGAACTGCCGGTGCTCTGCGTGCCGAGCTCCGATCCTCTCGACGGTAAACCGCTGGTGCTGTATTTCGATGTCACTCTCGGAGCACCGACCATCTCCTTCACCACGGACGGGTCGGATCTGTGCGTGTTCACCATGCCGATCGAGACGGCATACTGCTACGTGGTCGCGAACTGCGATACCTGCGGCGATGGGATTCCCGCGACCTACACGAACAAGTTGACCCTGCCGTCGGGATACAGCCTCATCGCGTCGGTCGGTGTGGCTGCCATGCACGGCGACGGCAGCATCACGACCACCGGAGGAGTGGTGACGTTCGGGGCGTCGACCGATCAGGCCCACATCGTGCTGCACTTCATGGGAGCCGGCAATGCCCCCGGCTATTACGTCAGCCCCACGCCGCCCGCCACCTGGTCGTTGATGACGACACAGATCCAGAGCTATTTCCAGACCGGCGTCAACGAGATTGACTACGCGCTGACCACCGTCCGCGCCGATCCGCAAGCATCCGCCGTGCACGCGGCCGACGGCCAGACCGCGGTGCCGGATGTCTCGCTCGCCGCCAAGAGCTTCATCTTCGACATGCAGGCCGACGTACTCAGCCTCTACATCCAGACGACGAACTCCGGTGCTCCGCAGGGGGACGTGACCATCGCGCCGTTCAAGGTGGGCGGCACGGCGATGCCGCTGGTACCCGCGGACCACACCATGTCGATGATCTTCTCCAGGCCGCTGATCGAGACCTGCTATCTGTACCCTGTCCTCGCCGCACAGGGCTCGGTCTCCTTCGCCTCCGCGCTCTCCAGCCCCAGCGGCATCACGGCCGAGCTCGCACTGGAGCGCGCGGCGCTCAACTACGACCCCTCATACGAGGTGGATAGCTGGGGGACGGTCACGATCACCCCGGAACTCACCATCGACTTCGCCACGTGCCCCTACATGGTGAGGTTCGACGACGCGACGGCCGGTCTGTCGTTCGCCTACCAGCAGAAGGTCAGTTGGATTTTCTCCTCGATCCAAGATGGAGGCGGCGGCGCTGGCGATCTCACGGTAAGCGTTGCACTGCCGGCGAGTCCGCCGACTGCGGTCATCGCCACGAGCTCCGATGGAACCATCCGTGTGGACCTCGAAGATCCCGCAAGCGACTATGTCATCTCCGCCGACGCCGGAGGGAACGACAGTTTCGGCGTCGGATCTTTTATCGGAGGCGAGGTCAAAAGCCAGATGGAGCAGTTCCCGCCTCCCGCCCTGAGCCTGAACTTCGGGAGCCTGCACACCTTCGCCGTGGGCAACCTGCTCTTCCCGTCCAGTCAGTCGTTCACCATCGACGCGACGGCCGGTGCCCGTGTGCCCGGGGACCTGCTGCTGGTCGGCAGTCTCAGCGTCCCCCCGGCGCAGAGTCCCTCGGCCGTCGGCGCCGCGTCTGACGCTCCCCGCCCCGTCCGGCGCGGCTGCTGCTGATACGGCCGCCACGCTTCACGTCGTCCGGCCACCTATACCTCGGAGGAATCACCGCAATGCCCGTCAACGTCTATTTCCGCTATCTAGGCGCCCCGGTAACCCTGGTTGCCGGACAAATCTCCAAGGTCATCGGATGGAATGTGCGCGGAGTCGCACCCAAGTCCATGACCGCGGGCCCGGCTTTTCCGGACTTCGCGCGCGGCCTGCTCAACGGCAAGTCGGCCGCCGACGCCAGCGACCTGACCACGAAGCTGCGCCAGTTCGCCGGCAGCCAGCCGCAAGGCTTTGCTGCCGCGCTGCACGACACCGTGCTGCCTCTCGTCAAATCCGCGTGGGCGGCGCACTCTCAGCTGCCTGATCTCACGAGCCCTGCGGCGGTCAGCGCGGTCTACACCCAGAATTTCCTAAGCCTGACCGACTCCGGGCACTGCCACATCAATATCAGCTTCGATGCGCATCCCAACCCCGCCGCGCATGTGACCAATCCTGGTGTCCTGAACTACTACACCCAGGCATTCCCCGGAATGTGCGTGGGGCTCTCGAATGACCTGTATCTCAAACTGGTGCGCAGCGACCGGCGCGCCGCCCAGCAGGGCCCGAACGACGACATGATCAGCCTTTACCCCGAGGTCCTCAAATTCAACGGAGGGCTGGCGACCTCTCCCGCCGGCACAATGTACAAGATCGGCGATAACTCTTATGTGAAGGCCGAGGCCACCGGCCGTTCTAGCGTGGATGGCTCCGACCTGTTCACCGCGTTGATGGCGACGACCGGAGTCCACTCCCAGGACGGTGTTGTGCCCTGGACGACCATGACCCTTCCCAGCGCAGAGGAGGGCGCGGACAGGTTTGTGGTCAACATCTCCATCCACCTGGGCGATAACCCGGTCGACGGTGCCAACGTCATCAGCGACTCGTTCGCGACATTCCTTTTCAAGACGCTGTTCCGGCGGGCGACTCTCTACTCCGAACTCGGCTACGGAGGTGAGATCGCCCGCCAATTCCCAGCGAAGGCAGCAGTCAGCTTGCTGGACCCAGACGTGCGCACCTGGTTCGAAGATCGGGTCAAGGAGCGCGACCCCCGGCTCTCGCTGGACACGGGATATGCCCTCGCCTTGGACAGGACCGCAGGAAGAGTGATGCTCCAACTGCGCCTCATGACAGGTGGTGACACGGTCGCCACAATCACAGACAACGAGGTCACCGATCAGGCCCTGTCCAGTCCAGCGGCGTACGACGAGCTGATCAAGCAGGGCGAGAACACGTCTGTCGAGCAGAACTACACCGGTGACCCGGTGGTTGAAGGTACCGAGCCGGCTGACCGGGTGTCACCCGTATGGCCGAGTATCAACCCGGCCACCATGACCGAGCCTGATCCGGAGACGACACCGCTGCTTCCGCCCTTCGACGCTGCCGACGCGGCAGCGCAGTCGCTGCCGTATGACTGGGACCTCGTCCAAAGGAGCGTGGTCCAAACCGTCGAGGACGAGGTCACGGCGGCCCTGGGTGAGGACCTTAGTACCACGAGCGTGCCCGATCTGGTCGCCCAAGTGGACACTCCCGCCCTCCGGGCCGAGATCGAGTCAGGCATCAGCGATATCGTGCTCGCCGATGCCGCCAGCACACCTCAGTTCGGCGACCTGGTCACAGCCGCCGGCAGCGAAGATCTGGCGGAGCAGCTAGTGGGCATGAACACCACCGACCCCCTAGTGGACGCGATATTCACCGCGCCCCCCGAGAGCCAGAGCCTCCTGCGGGACCTCATGGAGGCCAAGGTCGCCGAATCGGTGACGCATTTCTGCGAACAGCGCGCGGATGAGATCCAGACGAGCATCGCCGATTCCAGTCAGACGATCAGCCAGACCACAACGGAGATTAACGACATGAGCGATGCCCTGAAACAGGTGCAAGACGAGCTGAAGGACAAACCCGACGACAGCGATCTGCGGGACCGGGCTAAGAAGCTCAGCGATGAGATCGCTCAGGAAAAACGGGCGCAAGAGGACGCACAGAACGATCTCGACAACGCCACCACGGATAAGGATCTTAACGACGCTGCGGCGAAGGACGCCGAGAGCGCCCAGACCAAGGCGAACAAGGACGCGCAGCAGCGCGCTGGCGAGGTCTTCCCGGACGGCGGCGGCGACCGATGAGTGCGCCGAATAGAGCGCGGCGGCACGCTGTGCGTGCCGAGAGCCCCGGCGTTACCGACAGCACTCCAACAGACGCCGCCGAGCTGCTCAGCCAGGCCGAGGAGCGCATCCAGACCGTGACGATCGGCGAGAAGCCCGCGCAGAAGACGGTGATCGTCAGCGTGCTGGATCAGACCATCGTCGGCGGCGGCACAGCGCAGAGTCTGTCGGACGACTGGAGTACCGCCAGCGGGAGCTCAAGCCTCGGACTATTCGCGGAAGAGATCGTGCTGACGGGCCTCAAGGCCGACAACCTGGTCCTGGGTGCCCACCTCCTGACCGGCGCTGGTACCACCGTGAAACTCGACGTGTCCGGCCGGCCCGGTGCCGACGCTACGCCTACGCCAGGCCAGACCGAGGGAGGAGACGGCGGACCAGGCAGCCCGGCCGGCAGCCTGGCGCTCTACCTTGAAGACTTCGACCCGAACACTGCGCTACCCCCGCCGGTCATTCACGCGATGGGCGGGCAGGGGGGAAGCGGCGGCCCCGGTCCCGGCAACCCCCAGGGCCCCGGCGGCAATGGGGGAACAGGCGGCGACAGCGGCGCCGTTACAGCACGGGTCTCCCACCCCGCACTCCGCTGGGTCGTACAACTGCAATCCATACTCGCCGAGGCGAGTACCGGCAAAGGCATGGCCGCCGCACGGGCCGACCTGGCGGCACTGGTCGGCACCTGGCCGGCCAGCACGCCGTGGAGTGACATCAAACAGTCGCTCGACGACGGCGCGCTGTCGCCCACAGCAGGCGCAACCGTGTTCTGCGGGGGCGTCAAGTACGCGCTGACCGAGGTGTACAACCTGGCCCAGGCGTGGGCCGCGGGATTCGTGAACTCGGTGAACATCTCGGGAGGCGCGCCGGGAACCTACGGTCGGGGCGATCCCGACGGAAGCAACGGTGCGCGCGGCACCGCCGGGACGCGAGACGTGGAAGCCACCGGTCAGCTCGCGGACCCCTCCATGATTGAGCCGGCCTTCTCGATCCACCCGGCCCAGGTCGCGATGGCCATGGCCAAGGCGAGACTCGCGTACTGGGTGGCCGACCCCGTGGCCGATCCCGCCTCGGTGCAGGACGTAACCGTGCTGCTCAACCGCATCCTGCAGCGCACCGCGCCGTTCACCAATCTGACAACGGACAGCCCGCTGGCGCAGTTCTACGCCGCCGGCGAAGCCGACTTCGGCGCCGTGAACTCGGTCGCCTCCCTGGCGGCGCTGCATGGGCAGGCCGCCGCGCTGCTCAACCAGATCTCGACCGGCAAGGACTATTTCGGCTACGCGCACGACTACGTTCCCATGAGCAGCCTGAGTGTCTTGTTGAAAGGGTTCGGGTCGCTGCTCGGATCCTTCACGACCATCGAGACCGCCTACCACGACTATTTCACGGCGCTCGCCCAGCAGACCATCACCGACGCACAGGTCACGCAGTCGTGGGCGGCCATCTCGTCCAACGCGGCGGCGTTCACAGCGGACATCGACGACCTCAAGAACCTCATGGAGCAAGACGTCACCGCCATCGACTGCTACCAACAGGCGCTTCCCGCCATGCTCGATGCCCTCAACTCGGAATTCAAAACTTTCGAGGAGCAGATCGGCGAGAAACTCAACCTGCAGTGGTCAGCCCTGCTGCCCGCGCTAGGGCAGCTCGCCTTCGCCCCGGAATCCGCGCTGATGTGGATAGCCCAGGGCGCGCAGATCGGCTACACCGCGGCCACCACGGTCACCGACGCCGACGGCACCCCTGTTCGCAAGGACCTGCTGCTGGACCAGGTTCTCAGCGTCCAGAACGACATGAGCTCGATCAGCACGGGCTATCAGGAGCTGGATGACGGCACCATCTCGCCGGACGATCCGGGCGCGGGGATGCTCATCGCGGACGCCAGCCAGATGATGCAGTACCTGACCAGCCTCTACGGGCAGTTCCCGACCTCACCTCAGGGTGTGGTGGATCTGGTGGAGGCGCTCAGGGACTACGTGGGCGCCGTCACCGCACGCAACTCCAAGATCCTGGAGTACAACGCGTGCGTGAATCTGGTCGCCCAGTATCAGATGAACCAGCAGCAGATCGAGGACCGGCGGGCGGAGCTGACCGACCAGGTGATCGAGGGCCTGGCCGCGGACAATGTGGCGATGTGCGCGTTCATCTCCCAGGGGTACTACCAAGCCCGGGACAACGTCCTGCGGCTGATGGACCTGACCGGGCGCGCCTACCGTTTCTGGGCCCTGACCGACAGCGATCCGTTCAGCGTGACCTTCGCGGGCAATACGCCGCCGGAGCTGAATAGCGAGGTGCTCACGCAGGCCAGCAACAACTTCAGCGGACAGTACAGCACTGCCGTCGGAGACATCGGCAAGGGCCAGCCTTTCCCCGCCAAGGACGACGACCCCGGCCTGATGTACTCGATCACCGGCCCGGCGGTGGAGATTTTCCGCAAGGCGCCCAAAGTCAAAACGCTGATCGTCGACCTGACTAACAGCTACGTCACCAGGTCCAAGCCGAACAGCACACCCTTCGTGGGGATGTCCAACATCCGCATCAGCCGGGTACGCGCCTGGGTGAATGGAGCCACGACCAGTAGCGGAGAGCTGCACGTCACCATCACCCACAGCGGGAAGGAGAATATCGTCAAGGCGGACGGCACAGTCTTCACTTTCTCCCACAATCCGCTGACCGAGAACTTCATCTACGCGACCAAGGACGGCAAGATTTTCCAGGACACGGCGTTCACCGTCGACGTCGGCCAGCCGACGCTGATCGCGGCGGTGGGGCCGTTTACCTCCTGGATCATCACCATCGATCCCAACAACAACCCGGATCTGGATCTGTCCCAGGTGACGAGCGTCACCATGGAATTCCATGGAGTCAGCGGTGCGTTCACTTGATCAAGCGGCAGCGCCACGACAGTATCGGCGCTAGCCGCTGGCGACGGCGGCCAGGTGGACGGCGAGCTGCGTCCGCGACCGGACACCCAGTTTGCGGTAGGCCCGGCTCAGGTGCGCTTCGATGGTTTTCTCGCTGAGGAACAGGCGCTCGGCGATCTGGCGGTTGGTCAGGCCAGTGGCGACCAGCTGGGCGACCTGCCGCTCCGACGGGGTGAACGCGCGCACTCCGGTGGGCGCCAGGGGCAGCCGTCCGCCGCTTCCGACGAGCAGCGCCCGCAAGCGCTCGGCCATCACGGACGCGTGGCATTCGGCGGCCAGCTCGGCCGAACGCCGGACGGCGTCCAGGCCCGCCTTGCCGTTTCCGCCGTCGAGCAGGGCCTGGCCCAGCCGTTCGAGTGTACGGGCCAGTTCGAGCCGGGCCGGGGAGTCCTGGAGCAGGCCGACGGCCTCCTGCAGCAGGCGGGTGGCCTCTTCGGCGGTTCCCGCGAGCGTCGCGGCGGTGCGCAGCGCGACGGCTGTGTACCGGGGCACCCCGAACGCACGGGCCAGCCGCAGATGTTCGGCGGTCAGGGCGACGGCCCGATCGTGTTCATCCAGCCGGCGATAGGCGTCCGCTGCCTGGAGACGCCAGGGCACATCCAGCATGCAGTCGGCGCCCCAGCGCCGGTACAACCGTTCGCAGGTCATCGCGTCCGCGAGCGCCGCGGTGGCACTGCCTTGTGCCCTATGGAGGCCGGCGCGCGCGCTCAGCAGCCACAGTTGCCAGAAGGTGTCCGGCTCCCTGGCGCCGGACAGCGAACCGCTCTGCACGACGGCGTTGGCCTCCGCCAGCCTGCCGTCCTCCACCAGCAGATCGACCTGCGTCGCTTGCAGCACAGGCAGCGCCCCATTGGGCGCGAGCACCCCCTCAATGCCGACCTCGAGGTGTTCCCTGGCCTGGGCCAGATCGCCGCGCAGGTACGCGAGCCTGGCGGAGTAGCTTCTGACCACCCCCGTTGGGAACATCAGACCTCTCTGGATGGCTGTCTCCAGCGCCTCGTTCAGGGTGCTCTCGGCCTCGTCGAGCCGGTCCGCCACGATGAGGGAGTGAATCGCCGCCCAGATCGCCGACCTGTCCGGGGGAAGCCGCGAGCCGGCCAGTGCCCTGAGGGCCAGTGTGGCAACGGCGTCGGCCGGCTCGCCGGCGAACATCGCCTCCACCGATAGCTGAGCGTCGGCGACCGCGGCCGACGCGGCCGGCCTGCGCCGGAAAG
Organism: uncultured Actinomycetota bacterium; assembly: GCA_963743085.1. Taxonomy (GTDB): domain Bacteria; phylum Actinomycetota; class Actinomycetes; order Streptosporangiales; family Streptosporangiaceae; genus JBEKHI01. Next base: position 46,156 of record CAVUOU010000050.1, on the reverse strand, counting down.
AATCCAGGTGAGCGAGCAGCTCGGCGCGCCGCCCCAGATCGGCGCGGGCGACTCCGATGAGTTCCGCCTCGAGCTCCGCCGGCAGATCGGCGCCCTGAGCAGTTCCCTGACCTCTGCTGAGATCGGCGGGCAGATCCCTCATGGCCTGGGCCAGCAGGTCGACCGCCTCACCCGGCACGCCGCAGGCGCTGCGGAACCGGGCGAGGCTGTAGGCGCACAGCGCCCGCTGCGCCGGTGAGTCGGCGAAGGACAGAGCTTCCCGCAGGTGCCGTTCCGCGTCGGCCAAAGCCAGGTGGTGCGCCTGGCAGTTGCCCAGCAGCCTGCTCACTTCGGAACGCAGCTCGGGCGGCGGCGGTTCGTTGCGCGCCCGCAGCAGGTATACAGCGGCACCTCCAGGTGAACCCCGCTTCCTCGCCTGATCGGCGGCCGCGAGCAGCACAGCGATGCGGTCCGGGTTCGCGGCGGGGGCGGTGCGCAGCAGGTGAGAGGCGACGCGGGCAACCGGCTGCCCTGTTTCCTGTAGCACCGCTGCCGCCCGCTCGTGCTGGGCGCCGCGGTCGGCGTGCGGAATGAGGGAGTACACGACGTCGCGGACGACGGCGTGTACGAACGCTGGGGGATCGGCTCGCTCGAACATCCCGTCGCGGGCGAGTTGCTCCGCCGCCGCCGCGGCCACCGGCACCGGCAGATCGCATTGGCGCGCGGCCAGTGCGAGATCCGTGTCATCGCCTAGCACCGCGACGGCCCGGGCGACGCTTCGCACACTCTCCGGCCAGCGCCGCAGCCGGGCGATGACGTGGCGGCGTACGGCATCCGGTCCCGACGCCCGCGCGGCGGCCGCGGCCGCGGCCTCGGGGCGTGTGCCGTCGGCGGTCAGGATCCGCAGCAGTTCCTGGAGGAAGAGCGGATTTCCCGCCGTGGCGGAGTGGCAGGCCGCGCAGAACTCGTCGTCCCCGTTCCGGCCGAACGTGCGCCGGACCAGGTCCGCGACCGCCGACTTGCTCAGGCCCTTCGGTTCGAGCAGCGTCGCGTCGCCGGCTGTCAGGATCTCGTCGAGAGATTCGTCGTGCCGGCGGCTGCTCGCCCTGCTGCTGACAATGACGGTGACCGCGACAGAGTCCACCCGCCGCGCCAGGAAGCCCAGAAACCGCGCCGACGGCGGGTCGACCCATTGCATGTCGTCGACGAGCACGACCGCGGACGCCGTTTCGGCCAGGTTGACCAGCAGCCAGTACAGGCCGTTTAGCAGAATGTGCAGGGAGCCTGACCTCTCAGGGGCGCCCGGTGCGTCTGCTGCGAACAGGCTCTCTGTCGCCTTCGCGGCGCCGGTGAACAGCCTTTCCCGCTCCGGACCACGCCGGGGAAGCACTGACTCGAATAGCTGTCTGACCACTCCGAAGGTAAAGTCCGTCTCCAGCTCGGCGCCACGGGCCGACAATACTTCGAACCCCTGGGCCAGCGCGCGGCCGCGCACATAACGGATCAGCGCTGTCTTGCCCAGGCCGGCGGTGGCCTCCAGCACGACGATGCCTCCGCGTCCGAGCCCAAGATCGGTGAGTGAGGACTCCAAAGCGCGCACCTCGAATTCGCGCTCCAGCAAGATATCCCGCACGAGACTGCTCCCAGCCACTGAATCAATGCGTCCAACCGGGGTCGGTCAGCCGGGCGGCCGGCGCGAATCCAAGGGCACCGTAAGTTTATCCACCGATCGGGCCCGCGTCGATGGTGCGGATCGGCCGGCACCGGCGTGGCCCCACAATGTGATGCGCTGTCTTGCCGGACTGATGAGGGCAGGAATCAAATCAAGTAGGAAAACTCGATCCGCGGCAAATCGCCGAAGAATAACTCCGCAGCTTGTGCCGGTAATAGATCAGTATCAGGTAACGCAGAAACGTTCACCGACGGCTCTGCGCCATGGATACTCATTTAGCGCAGCTCATGCGATCCGATCAGCACGGCTGCTGGCCACAACGCCGACCACCCCAGGGACGTGAGGCTACGGGGCGGTGGCCGGTGTCTGGCTGGCCACCCAGGCGGCGATCCGGTCGGATAGGTCATCGGGGCTGCCCGACTCGGCGTGACCCATGCCCGGGACGATCCACAGCTCGCGCGGATCGCGGGCCGCCTCGAACAGCTGATGCGGGTGCTCCACCGGGAAGTAATGATCGGCGTCCCCGTGCACGATCAGCAACGGAACCGGGGAGATCATCGCGGCGGCTTCGGCGGGCGGCATGGGAACCGGATCCCACCCGTTGGGCGCGACCCGGGTATGCAGGAACCCCCGGGTGACAGCCCGCCCGAGGCGGCGTTCGACCGCCCAGTGCAGCCGCCGCATCGGCAGCGTCCCCCGGTAATACCACCGCCCAGGGCCGCTCACCGAGACGACCGAGTCCACCCCGCCGAGCAGCGCCGCGTGCCGCAGCACCACCGACGAGCCCATCGAGAATCCCACCGCGGCGACCCGCTCATACCCCAGGGACCGGGCGTAACGTACCGCCACGTCCATGTCGTAGACCTCCAGGTCGCCAAGCGTGGACATGCCGCCGGACCGGCCGTGGCCGCGGAAGTCGAAGGTGATCACGCCGGCGCGCTGCCGGAACCGCTGCGCGACGCGCCACACCGGCGGCCGCTGCCACGACAGCGTGAACCCGTGTGCCATCACGATCGCCAGTTCTGCTGACCCCGGCAGATGCACTGCGTCGATCGGCACGCCGTCCTGCGTGACCAGGGTTTTAGTCGTGACAAGCGGGCTGGTCATACATCTAGTAGACCACTTCGGTATGGGGGTAGCCCACCCCGGCTGGATGCGAAAAGCTAGACGGCATGCCCCTTCTCGACCAACTGGCCGCCCTTGACGTGATCGATCTCACCGCTCCGCTATCCAGCCAGACGCCCATCATCCAGCTCCCGCCACCATTCGCTAACACCAAGCCCTTCAGCCTCACCGAGATCTCGCGTTACGACAACCGCGGTCCCGCCTGGTACTGGAACGACATCTCCACCGGCGAGCACAGCGGCACCCACTTCGACGCCCCGGTGCACTGGGTGACCGGCTCCGGCGGCGAGGATGTCTCGCAGGTCCCGCCGGAGAAGCTGATCGCCCCGGCCGCCGTGCTCGACTTCAGCGCCCACGCCGCCACCGACCCCGACTTCCTGCTGACGGTCGAGCACGTCAAAGACTGGGAAAAAGCCAACGGACCGCTGCCCGACGGCGGCTGGCTGCTGTACCGCACGGGCTGGGACACGCGTTCTGATGACCAGGAACGGTTCCTCAATGCCAACGAGACCGGCCCGCACACCCCAGGCATCAGCGTCGAGTGCGCCGCCTGGCTCGCGTCCCGGCCGATCCTCGGCCTCGGCGTGGAGACCGTCGGCACCGACGCGGGCGCGGCGCACTCGTTCGACCCGCCGTTTCCCTGCCACTCGGCGCTGCTCGGCGCGGGCAAGTACGGTCTCACCCAGCTCCGCAACCTGGACCGGCTCCCGGCCCAGGGCGCGATCATCATCGCGGCGCCGCTGCCCATCGTGTCGGGCTCCGGCTCACCGTGCCGCGTCCTGGCCCTGGTGGAACGCTGACCATGCGGGTCACCGACGCCGTTGGGCGCGCGCTGGAGGCTGACACCGTTTTTGGCGTGGTCGGCAGTGGCAACTTCCACGTCACCAACGCACTCATCGCGGCCGGGGCGCGGTTCTGCCCGGCCCGGCACGAGGGCGGCGCCGCCGTGATGGCCGACGCCTGGGCGCGCACCACCGGCCGCATCGGAGTTCTGTCGCTGCACCAGGGCCCCGGCCTCACCAACGCGCTCACCGGGATCACCGAGGCGGCCAAGAGCCGCACGCCGCTGATCGCGGTGGCCGCGCAGGTCCGCGACACCCGGTCCAACTTCCACGTGGACGTCGCGGGCCTGGCCGCCGCCGTCGGCGCGGAGTACGTCGGGCTGCGCTCCGCCGCGACCGCGGTCGGCGACACTCGCCGCGCCCGGCTGATCGCCGCCCGCCGCCGCACCGTCATCCTCGGCCTGCCCCTAGATGTCCATAACGACGAATGTGACTCCCCCGCCCCCACCACCACTCCCCCGGTCCGCCCGCCCGCTCCGTCACCGGACGCCATCCGGGAACTCGCGGACCTGCTGCGCGAGGCCCGGCAGCCGGTCTTCATCGCGGGCCGCGGCGCCCGCGGCGCGCGTGAGGCGCTGCGGCGGGCGGCCGACGGCTGCGGCGCGCTGCTCGCCACCTCGGCCGCGGCCAAGGGACTGTTCCGCGGCGACGACCGTGACCTGGACGTCAGCGGCGGGTTCGCGACGCCGCTGGCCGCCGAACGCGTCAGTGCCGCCGACGTGATCGTGGCATGGGGCTGCTCGCTGAACGCGTGGACCACTCGCCACGGCACCCTCATCTCCCCCGGGGCCGCCGTTGTCCAGGTCGATGACGACCCGGCGGCCATCGGAGCGCACCGGCCGGTTCAGCTCGGGATCACCGGCGACGTCGCCTTGACCGCTGAGGGGCTGGCTGGGGAACTCGGTGGAGTGAGTCACGCCGTTATGGTCAAAGAAAGATGGCGGGACGTCTCCTACGAGGATGAGAGCGATGGCGAGCGGATCGACCCGCGGACGCTGACCATCGCGCTAGATGACATCTTCCCGGCGCAGCGGACCGTGGTGACCGACTCCGGCAACTTCATGGGCTACCCGGCAATGTTCCTCGACGTGCCCGACGCCGCCGGTTTCGTGTTCACCCAGGCGTTCCAGTCCATCGGGCTCGGGCTGGCGTCGGCGATCGGCGCGGCCATCGCGCGGCCAGACCGGCTCACGGTCGCCGCGCTCGGCGACGGCGGCGCGCTGATGGGCATCGCCGAGCTGGAAACCGTGGTGCGGCTGGGGCTGCGGATGGCCATCGTGGTGTATGACGACGAGGCTTACGGCGCCGAGGTGCACCATTTCGGGCCGGAGGGGTACCCGCTGGATACCGTGCGGTTCCCGCCCGCGGATATCGCCGCGATCGGCCGGGGGTTCGGCTGCCAGGCAGTCACGGTGCGCTCGGTTTCCGATCTGGACGCGGTGCGCGGGTGGGACGGCGACCGGCCGCTGGTGATCGACGCCAAGATCACCTCGACGCGCGGCGCGTGGTGGCTCGAAGAAGCATTCCGGGGGCATGGCTGAGCGCGGGCATGGCTGAGCGCCGGCGGCTGCCGCAAGCCGCCGGCGCTCAGCACGATCTAGCTCTCGACCTTGGCCTTATCCGATGGCTTCGCCGAGGTCTCGTCGGCGATCGACGACGCGACGCTGACCAGCTCGTCGGACGGGTACACCTCCTCGCCGTGGATCGCGACGTCGCCGATCTCGAGCATCTCGTCGTCCATCCGCAGCTTCATCCGGAACACGTACTTGATGACCATCAGGATCGCGAAGGTCACGAAGGCATCCCAGACGATGACCGTCAGCGCGGCGAGGAACTGGGTCAGCAACTGCTTCGGGTGCCCGTAGAACAGGCCCGCGCCGCTGACGCTCGAGTTGCTGCCGAGACCGAGGTACTCGATCATCTTCGGATCGGCTAGCAATCCGACCAGCAAACCTCCGGTGAGCCCGGCTATGCCGTGGGTGTAGACCACTCCGAGCGCATCGTCGACCTTGTTGAACGGCCACACGTACTTCGGCAGGTAGTACCAGGCGACCCAGACGATGCCGGAGCAGACGAGGCCGATGACGATCGCGCCGAGTCCGTTGACGTAACCTGCCGCCGGCGTGATGCCGACCAGACCGCAGATCATGCCGTTGACGCCGCCCAGGAAGGTCGGCTTCTTCTCCTTGGACCACAGCATGTCCATGATGATCCAGGTCATCATGGCGACCGCGGTGGCGAGGTTGGTGTTGATCACCGCGGCCGAGGCGTCGTTGCTGGCGAAGTACGGGTCACCGCCGTTGAAGCCGTTCCAGCCGAGCCACAGGATTCCGACACCGACCGCGACGAACATCAGGTTGTTCGGGATGGCCCGCTCACGGTCCCGCTTGAGCCGCGGTCCGATAACCGCCGCCGCGGTGAAGCCGGAGACGCCGGCCGCGAGGTGGATGACGTAACCGCCGGAGAAGTCCAGCGCGCCCTTCTGCGCCCAGTAACCGCCGCCCCAGAGCAGGAACGCGTTGACCGCGTAGGCGAAGGTGATCCACAGCGGCACGAAGACCAGCCAGACCTTGAAGCTGATCCGGCCGAGCACCGAACCGATGAACAGGATCGGGGTGATCGCCGCGAACACGAACTGGAAGTACACCAGGCTCGATTCGGGGAAGTGGAACTTCGGCATCAAGCCATTCAGCAACGGGATGCTGGCTTGGCCCTGCTCGGCGGCCTGACCGAGGACGGTGCGCGGGTCACCGACGAAGCTGCTGATCAACGGCGTGCCGAAGCCCATCTTGAAGGCCCACAGCAGCCAGGTGATGAGCGTCAGGCCGAAGGCGGAGAACACCATCATCATGGTGTTCATCGCCCACTTCTTTTGCACGAGACCGCCATAAAGCACGGCCAGGGCTGGGATCGACATTAGCCCGACGAGCGTCGCGGCTGTCATCTGCCAGGAGTTATCCCCGGCGTTCAGCCAACTAGAGTAGGGAGACACGTTATTCGCTCCTCCAGGGGGGCTACCTATGAAGGGGCCTCTCGGGGGTTGCTGCTGGTCGTGTGTGCCTGCGTGGCCGCCCCGGGCCGCTCCTGTTTTAATGGAACGGTCAATATTTCCCATGCATGGGTTTCGGCTGGGTTTCCCGATTGTTACGCCGCCGGTAACGCGTGTGACAGTCATGTAGCCGACACCTGATTGGCGCTTTCCGTATTCACTCCGTGCCGACGGGCTCGCGGAGGGTTCACGAACCGGACCTCACCCGGCTGCCGCGCCCGACGATTCTGGTCGGTGCTGCATTACCCATACTCTTTTCTGGGTAGTGCAGCACTCACCATGATCGCTCGAACGCAGGGGCGGAAGCGGGGGTCGGAGCAACCGGGTTATACCGTATCAAATCGGTCGGCCGCTACGGCGCGGCAACGGCGGGTGCTCACCATGCCACTGGGCGGAATGTCGTCACATTCATGTAACAGTAACGACATTCGGCCTTGAGTTGGCGGCGCTCGCCGGCGTACGCTGCTGGCAAGTCAAGGCGGGAAAGCGCTTACCAAGGGTCCGGAGATTTTCGGGCCCAAATTTTCAGCCGTTGCGGTAAGCGCTTACCGATGCCATGAGTCTCGATGCGGAGGCACCCCTGGTGACACCAGACGACGCGGACAACGAAGCGGCCGCGCCCCCGACGATCTACGACGTGGCCCGGGTGGCCGGCGTCTCGATCGCCTCGGTGTCCCGGGTGCTCAACGGCCAGCGCAACCCCCGCCAGGAAACCAAGGACCGGGTGGAACGCGCGGTCGCCGAGCTGGGCTTCATACCGGACGGCGCCGCCCGCGCGCTGTCCGCGCGGCTCAAGGAGGTCATCGGGATCGTCGTCCGGCGGCCGCGGGCGGCCGGCACGCTGGACGGCGATACCGAGGGCGCGTTCGCCGACGAGGCGGAGAGCCTGCAGTTCACCGACATGCTGAACCGCGGCATCGAGCGCGCGGCGCAGCTTCGCGGGTTCGACCTGCTGGTGCGTTCCGTCGACGTCGACGACTACGATCCCGGCACCCGGATCACCGCGCTGGCCCGCAAGACCGACGGGCTGATACTGCACGACCGATTGCTCGACCCTGACCAGCTAGGCGAACTCTCCCGGAAGTTTCCGGTGGTGACGATCGCCGGGGTGGCCACCCCGACCACCGCGAACGTCCGCAGCGACAACGGCGCGGGCATCAGGGACCTGGCCCACCACCTGCTGCACGACCACGGCTACCGCACCCTCGGCTACCTGGGTGGTTACGGCGACAGCCCGGACAGCCAGGCCCGGCAGGAAGCGCTGGCGGCACTCACGGCGGAAGCAGGCGCCGTCCTGCACTCCGGTCCTGACTGGCAAGGTAACTACTACGCGGCCGGCGGCGCGGCGGTGACCCAGCGGCTGCTCGATAGCGGAAAGCCGCTGCCGCGGGCGATGGTCTGCGCCAACGACCAGACGGCGCTCGGCGTGATGTACGTGCTGCGCCGCCACCGGATCGACGTACCAGGCGAGGTGGCCGTCACCGGATTCGACGACATCCCGATGGCCCGGCACCTGCACCCCCGGCTGACCACCGTCCGCCAGCCCATCGGCGAACTCGGCGGGACGGCCTTCGAGGTGCTCTACGCGATGATCGGGCGCAAGCAGCCACCCGAACGCGATGTCGTCTTGCCCGCGCGGCTGATCCGGCGGGAAAGCTGCGGCTGCGAAACCACCCCTGGAGCGTGAGATGCTAACCCTTGCCCGGCGAACGGGCTTCTACATCGTGACCGGCATTATCGCCATCACCCTGGACTTCTTCATTCCGCGGCTGATGCCGGGCAACGCGCTGTCCTCGGTGCTGGCCCGGCTGCAGGGCACCCAGGTGACACCGGCGTTGATCAAGGGCCTGCAGCAGGAGTACGGGCTATCCACCAACTCATCCGCCTGGTCGCAGTACCTGCACTACTGGAACAACCTGCTGCACGGCAACCTGGGCATCTCCACCAGTCAGTTCCCGGCGAAGGTCACCACGGTGATCGCGACCGGATTGTGGTGGACGGTCGGGATGGTCGGCGTGGCCACGCTCATCAGCTTCACGCTCGGCACGCTGCTGGGGGTGCTGGTCGCCTGGCGGCGCGGTAGCTGGCTGGACAACCTGCTTCCCGCGCTGACGTTCTTCCAGGCGGCGCCGTACTTCTTCATCGCGATCTTGCTGTCAGCCTGGCTGGCCACCGACCTGCACTGGCTGCCGGCCATCGGCGCCTACGATCAGGTCGCGGTGACACCCGGCCTGAACTGGCCGTTCATCTCCAATGTGCTCGATCACGCCGTGCTGCCCGCGCTGACCATCGTGCTCGCGTCGGCGGCCGGCTGGGTGGTCGGCATGCGCAACGTGATGGTGACCACGATGGACGAGGATTACGTGCTGGTGGCCCAAGCCAAGGGGCTGCCCAAACGCCGCGTGGTCGGTTACGCCGCGCGGAACGCGATCCTGCCGAGCGTCGCGGGGTTCTCGCTGGCCATCGGGTTCGTGGTCTCCGGCGCGCTGCTGACCGAGATCGTCTTCTCCTACCCCGGTATCGGCTACATCCTGCAGCAGGCCGTGGAGAACCGCGACTTCCCGCTGCTGCAGGGCGTGTTCCTGATCATTACCTTCGCCGTGCTGTCGGCGAATCTGATCGCGGATTTCGTCTACGTGCTGCTCGACCCGCGCGTCCGTCAGGAGGGCTGAGCCGATGCGTAGCCTTCGCATTCCGAAGTCACCCAAGATCATCATCGGCCTGATCCTCCTCGGCATCTTCGTGGTGCTGGCGATCTTCGGCTCGGTGCTGGCGCCGCACAACCCGTCGGCGTCGCTCAGCACCACCTCCGGGATCCCCCAGCCACCGTCGGCCAAGGACTGGCTGGGCACCACCCAGCTGCAGCAGGACGTCCTGTCCCAGCTGCTCGTCGGCGCGCGGTCCACGATGATCGTGGCGTTCACCGCGGGCGCGGTCGCGACCGTGCTGGCGGTGGTGATCGGGGTCAGCGCCGGCTACTTCGGCGGCCTCGCGGACGACCTGCTGTCAGCGTTGACCAACGTGTTTCTCGTGTTGCCCGCGTTGCCGCTGTTGATCGTGCTGACCGGGTTCCTGTCCTCGTCCTCATCGGCCAACGACGTTCTGATCTCGCTGATCATCGCGATCACCGGCTGGGGGTGGGGAGCCAGGGTGCTGCGGGTGCAGACGCTGACGCTGCGCAAGCAGGATTTCGTCGAGTCGGCCCAGCTCATCGGGGAACGGTCGTGGCGGATCATCGGGTTCGAGATCCTGCCGAGCCTGGTCCCGATCATCGCGTCGTCGTTCCTGTTCACCGTCATCTACGGCATCGGGGTCTACACCTCGCTGGCGTTCCTCGGGCTGATCGACGCCGCGCACTGGTCCTGGGGCACCATGCTGTTCTGGGCGCAGCAGTCGTCGGCCGCGCAGAGCCACGAATGGTGGTGGTTCATCCCGCCGGGCCTGGCAGTGGCGCTGCTCGGCACGTCGCTGGCGCTGCTCAACTTCGGCATCGACGAGTTCATCAACCCGCGGCTGCGAGCGGCGGGCCTGACCCGCAAGGTGGCGCGGAAGGCCGGTATCCCCCGGCGGTTCCGGCTCGGGCTCACCCCGGTCAGCCGGCCAGCTCCGGCCCCGGCGCCAGTCCCGGCGGAGGTGAACTCATGACCGCCGCCAACAGCCTGCCGGTCGCGACCGCGACGGCCACCGGCGAGCCGCTGCTCGAGGTGCGCGGGCTATGCGTGGACTACGGCGTCGGACCGGACGCGGTGCACGCCGTGCTCGACGCGGACCTCACGCTCCGCCCCGGCGAGGTGCTTGGCCTGGCAGGCGAGAGCGGCAGCGGCAAGTCCACGCTGGCCTACGCGTTCACCCGGCTGCTGCGCGCACCCGGCGTGATCACCGGCGGCAGCGTCACCTTCGAGGGCACCGACATACTGGCGGCGAGCGAGGCGGAGCTGCGGCGGCTGCGCTGGTCGCGGATCGCGGTCGTGATGCAGTCGGCGATGCACGCGCTGAACCCGGTGATGTCCGTCGGCGCCCAGCTCACCGACGTGCTGCGGGCACACCAGTCCCCCCCGACCAACCAGCCCCGACCGACCTCCCGGCCGGGCGCCGACCGGCACGCGCGGCGGGAACGGGCGGCCGAACTGCTGGCCATGGTCGGCATCAACGCCGACCGGCTGCGGGCCTACCCGCATGAGCTGTCCGGCGGGATGCGGCAGCGGGTGATGATCGCGATGGCGCTCGCGCTCGAGCCGCGGATCGTGATCATGGACGAGCCGACGACCGCGCTCGACGTGGTGACCCAGCGGGAGATCCTCGAGGAGCTCACCGAGCTGCGGGACCGGCTTGGCTTCGCCGTGCTGTTCATCACCCACGACCTGTCGCTGCTCATCGAGATCGCCGACTCGATCTCGATCATGTACGGCGGCCGGATCGTGGAGCGGGCCGGGGCGGAGCGGCTGTTCCGGTCTCCCCGGCATCCGTACACCCTCGGGCTGCTCGGTTCGTTCCCGCCACTGCACGGCCCGCGTGAGCACATGACCGGCATCCCCGGCTCGCCGCCCGACCTGCGCGAGCCTCCTGGCGGGTGCTCGTTCCATCCGCGCTGCTCGTACGCCATGGACCGGTGCCGCACCGACGTGCCGCTGCTGGCCGCACCACGGGGCGAGAATCGCACGGTGGCGTGCTGGCTGCACGACCCGTCGTCCACCGAGCCGGTCCCGGCCGCCCTCGCCCCCCAGGGAGAAACACCATGACCGCGGTGCTCGAAGCCGACCAGCTGACCAAGCACTACCCGGTCCACCGGGCCGGCCACCGGTCGGTGGTGCACGCCGTGGACGGCGTCTCGCTGGCGCTGGGGGCCGGCCTCATCACCGCGGTGGTCGGGGAGAGCGGATCCGGCAAGTCCACGCTGGCCCGGACGCTGGCCAGGCTCATCCCGCCGACCGACGGCGAGGTGCTGCTCAACGGCGACCCGGTGCACGGGTCCCGGCGGGAGTACGCCAAAACCGTGCAGATGGTGCTGCAGGACCCGTTCTCCTCGCTGAACCCGGTGCACACCGTCGAATACCACCTGGCGCGGCCGCTCAAGCTGCACGGCGGCGACACCAGCACCATCAAGGAACTGCTCGGCCGCGTCTCGCTGCCCGCCGATTCCGCCGCCAAGTACCCGCACGAGCTGTCCGGCGGGCAGCGGCAGCGGGTCGCGATCGCCCGGGCGCTCGCCGTCCGGCCCAAGGTCCTGCTGGCCGACGAGCCGGTCTCCATGCTGGACGTGTCTATCCGGCTCGGAGTGCTCAACCTGCTCGCTGACCTGCGGGAACGTGAGCGGCTCGCCATCTTGTACGTCACGCACGACATCGCCTCCGCCCGCTACCTGGCCGATGAGGTCTGCGTCATGTACGCGGGCCGCATCGTCGAGTCGGGCCCCGCCACGGTGGTTACCGACCGCCCGCAGCACCCCTACACCCAGCTGCTGCTGGCGGCGGCCCCCGATCCCGACCGGGTTGAACCGCCCGCACTGCAAAGCCGCGGCTCGCCGCCGAGTCTGGTGACCCCGCCCACCGGCTGCCGCTTCCACCCGCGCTGCCCGTTCGCGATGCCGGTCTGCTCGGAGCGGGTCCCGCCCGCCTTCGAGATCGGCCCCGGGAGGTCGGTCGGGGCCGGTTGGCCGGCGGGACAGAGCCATGCCAGCCACTGCTGGCTCCACGACAAAGACGATCAGAAAGGAGCATAAGCCCGGGCCGGGAGACCCGGCCGACCACGCAGCACCGCACATGACAAGACCCCGACACGGTCATTCATTCACGGGCCGGCGATGAGCCGGCCGGGCACAACGGAGTTTAAAGCAATGAGTCACAGAAACATAAAGGCAAGAGCCCTCGGCGGCGTCGTCGTGGCGGCAGTCCTCGCCGTCGCCGCCTGCAGCAGCTCGGCTAGTCCCAGCAAAACGACCGGGGCCACCGCCGGCAAACCCCTAGTAGTAGAGTCAACCGCCCAGTCGCCGATCACCCAGAACTTCAACCCGTTCTCGGCAACCTCGTCCGGCACCATCCTGCACTCCACCGACCTGTACTACGAGCCGCTGTTCTTCTTCGACACCCTCCAGCCGACCGCGGCGCCGTCGGACCTGCTCGGCACCGGCTACAGCTGGTCCAACAACGGCAAGACCCTCACCGTCACCACCAGGTCCGGCGTGAAGTGGAGCGACGGGCAGGCGTTCAGCGCGGCCGACGTGGCGTTCACCTTCAACCTGATCAAGTCCAACCCGGCGCTGTCCCAGACCGGCACACCCGCTCCGGTCAGCGCGACCACCTCGGGGCCGAACACGGTGGTCCTCACCTTCGCGCAGCCCGAAGTGGCCAACCTGTTCCTGATCGGCACCCAGTCGATCGTGGCCCAGCACGTCTGGAGCAAGGTGTCCGATCCGGCCACCTACACCGACGCCAGCCCGGTCAGCGCCGGCCCGTACGTGCTGGACAAGTTCACCCCGCAGGGCGTGGAGTTCAAGGCCAACCCGCTGTACTGGAACAAGTCCGCGGTCAACGTACCCGAGGTCGACTTCCCGTCCTACACCAGCAACACCGCCGCGCAGTCGGCCCTGACCTCGGGGGAGATCGACTGGGCGGGCAACGACATCAGCAACGTGCAGAACGTGTTCGTCGCCTCCGATCCGTCGACCAACCATGTGTGGGAGAGCAGCGCGCCCTACATGAGCTCGAACAACGTCGTTACGCTGTGGCTGAACGTGACCAAGGCTCCGCTGAACGACCCGAAGGTACGCCAGGCGATCAGCTACGGCATCGACCGCCAGCAGCTGTCCACCCAGGGCGAGACCGGCTACGAGCTGCCGGCCACGTCCTCCAGCGGCCTGCTGCTGCCGACTCAGCAATCGCTGCTGGCCTCGCAGTACGCCAACGACCTGCCGGCCACCGGCAGCGCCGCCAAGGTCGCGTCGATCCTGCAGTCCGACGGTTACGCCAAGACCGGCGGCCTGTGGGAGAAGAACGGCCAGCCGATCAAGTTCTCCATCGAGGACCCGGTCGCTTACAGCGACTACTACACCGACGCGCAGCTCGTCGTGAAGCAGCTCAACCAGCTGGGCTTCGACACCACGGTCGATGGCGTGGGCCAGCCGACCAGCTGGGCCAACGACGCCGCCGACGGGACGTTCGACGCGATGCTGCACTGGTCGAACCAGGGCCCGACTCCGTACTTCCTGTTCGACAACTGGATGGATTACAACACCAGCGCCAAGGTCGGCCAGGCGGCCGGCGGGGACTACGGCCGGTTCGACAGCCCGGCCGCGCAGACGGCGCTGAACGACTACACCAGCAGCACCGACGCCACCACCCAGCAGAACGCGCTGAACACTCTCGAGGGCATCATGTCAACCCAGGTCCCGGCGATCCCGCTGCTGTACGGCGCGTCGTGGGCCGAGTGGTCCACCAAGGACTACACCGGCTGGCCGACCTCGTCTAACCCGTACTCCGACCCCGGCCCGAACCCGAGCGAGATCGAGTACGTGATCCTGCACCTTAAGCCGGTGTCTTAACCGCGATATGAGCCAACTCGATAACCCGGACGTCGTGCCCGGCCGCGCTAGCGGCCGGGCCGGCGGGCCGGAGGACCTGCTCACCGCCCTGTCCCTGGACGACAAGATCCGGCTGCTCACCGGCACCGACAACTGGCACACGGCCGCGCTGCCGCAGATCGGCCTGCGCGCGATGGCCTTCTCCGACGGCCCGGCCGGCGTGCGCGGCGTCACGCTGGACGAGCGCAACCCGTCCGCGAGCCTGCCCTGCCCGTCGGCGCTCGGCGCGACCTGGAACCCCGAGCTGATCGCCGAGGTCGCGCGGGCGCTCGGCACCGAGGCACGCAGCAAGGGCATCGACGTCCTGCTCGCCCCCACCATCAACATCATGCGCACGCCGCTTGGTGGCCGCGGCTTCGAGAGCTTCGGCGAGGATCCGGTGCTCGTCGCGAACGCGGCCGTCGCGTTCGTCACCGGCCTGCAAGCCGCGGGCGTCGCCGCCGCCGTCAAGCACTTCGTCGGCAACGACTCCGAGACCCAGCGCTGGACCTACGACGCGCTGATCGACGAGGACGTGCTGCACGAGATCTACCTGCTCCCGTTCGAGGCCGCGGTCGTACGCGGCCACGCCGAACTGGTGATGACCGGCTACAACTCGGTCAACGGCGCCTCGATGACCGAGCAGTTTCACCTGCTCACCACCGTGCTCAAGCGCCAGTGGGGCTTCGACGGCGTCGCCCTGTCGGACTGGCACGCGGCGCGCTCGACCGTGCCGACCGCGCGGGCAGGCCTGGACCTGGCGATGCCGGGACCGGACGGCCCGTGGGGCCCCAAGCTGGCCGCCGCGGTCCGCGATGGCCAGGTCAGCGAGGCCGACGTGGACGACAAGGCGCTGCGACTGCTGCGGCTGGCCAGCCGGGTTGGCGCGCTCGGCGTCCCCGACGGCGAGCCGCGGCGCCCCGAACCAGCCAGCCCAGCACTAGCCAGCCCAGCACTAGCCAGCCCAGCACTAGCCAGCCCGGCGCTGCTGCGGGACGCCGCGGCCGCGGCGTTTTGCCTACTGAAAAATGACGGCGTCCTGCCGTTGGAAACGGCGGGCACGCTCGCGGTGATCGGGCCGAACGCGGTGGACCCGGTCACCCAGGGCGGCGGCAGCGCCACCGTCCCCCCGGTGTCGGTCTCCACCCCGGCCGAGGCGCTGAGCGAGCGGTTCCCGGGCGCGGTCACCGTCGCTCCCGGCTGCGTGACCTGGACGATCGTCCCGCAGCCGCCGCCGGTATCGCTCACCGACCCGGAAACGCACGAGCCGGGGACGAGGATCGAGTTCCGCTCCCCCGCCGGTGAGCTGCTCGCGGCCGAGCACCGCACCGCCACGATGTTCACCTGGTGGGACGGGCTGCCCGACGGCATCGGCTGGGGCGGCCAGGGCACGATCACCCTGCGCACCAGGTACCGGCCCAAGATTTCCGGACGGCACGTGATCGGCGCCGGCGGCGTCGGGCACCTCAAGCTGACCGTCGACGAGACCCTGGTGGCGTCCGGCGACACGCCGATCCCCGCCGACCCGGTGGAGGTCATGGTGCGTCCCGGCGAGGTCCGGGCCGTCGTCGAACTGCGCGCCGGGCACGAGGCCGAGATCGGGATCGAGCTGCTGCCGGAGAACTGGGCGCAGGGGCCGGTCGCGATCAGGCTGGGCGTTGTCCCCGAACCCGACGCCGACGCGATGCTCGCCGGCGCGGTGGCCGCCGCCCGCGACGCGGACGTCGCCGTCGTGGTCGTCGGGTCGGGACCGGCGACCGAGAGCGAGGGCTTCGACCGGCCCGGCCTGGCGCTCCCCGGCCGTCAGGATGAGCTCATCCGACGGGTCGCCGAGGTCAACGACCGCACGGTCGTCGTGGTGAACGCGGGCATGCCGGTGCTGCTGCCGTGGGCCGACGAGGTGGCCGCCGTCGGCTACGCCTGGCTGGCCGGGCAGTCGATGGGCGACGCGCTCGCCGACGTGCTCACCGGCCGCGCGGAACCCGGCGGGCGGCTGCCGGTGACCATCCCGCGGGCCGAGGCCGATTCTCCGGTGCTGCACGCGACGCCGGCCGCCGGCCAGCTGCGTTATGCCGAGCGGCTGCTGGTTGGCTACCGGGGCTATGACCGGGCCGGGATCGAGCCGCACTTCGCGTTCGGCCACGGGCTCGGCTACACCACCTGGGAGTACGAGTCGGCCACCGTGACCAGCGCCGACGGTGACGTCGAGGTGGACGTGGTGGTCCGCAACACCGGCCCGCGCGCCGGCCGCGAGGTCATCCAGGCCTACCTCGAGCCACCCGCCGCGATGGCCGGCCGCCCGTTGCGCACGCTGGCCGCCTTCACCGCGGTAACCGCCCAGCCGGCCATAACGGCGGTGGCCCATCTCGTGATCCCCCGCCGCTCGTTCGCGAGGTTCGACCCCGACGCGGGCGACTGGGTATGGCCGGGCGGCGAGTTCACCCTGCGCATCGGCCGTTCGTCGCGGGACCTGCGGCTGTCAGTTCAGTGCTTTACCGGCGGCGCGGCGACGAGCCCGACCTCGTAGTGCTCGGGTACGGGTGCCGGCTGATGTTCGCCGGCCGGCACCCGTGCACGGACGACGAAGTCGCCATGGCCGAGGCTGATGTGGACCGACCGGGCGCTGTTCGCCGCACTGCTCACGTTCGTCTCGCGCTCACGCCACGGCGCACTGGCCGGGCTCGGCGTCGCCGTCGCGCCCTCGACGGTCTGAGAGACCTTGAAAAGGCATGGCATTGACCCCGCCCTGGCGTGCCGGCCGGATTGGGCGCAGTTCTTGCGTTCTCAGGCCGAGGCGATCATGGCGCTAGGCAACGTAGTAATAGGACGTTGCCTGGGAGGCGCCCCGCCCCAGCGGTGGGCCACTCTAGGTGCTATGGGCGCGTCTGGAAACAAGATGCCTCTGTGGCATGTCGCAGGCCCGAGATGGCTACGATGCGCCAGATTCCTCGGGACGACGCCGATACGAACCGGGCAATGACCGCTATGTCCCGAATGCCCCATCGAGTCGAACAACTGTCCGTAGAATCTGCTGCTATAGCAGCAGATTCTACGGACAGTTCGAGCAATCGGCCGACGACGGCGTTGGGCGCGAGTACCTCACCTACATGAGTCACAGAACCCTGCGCGATGGGATCTGCCGACTGGTTGGGAAACTGCACAGTAACCAGCATTCCCGCTAGCTGCGTGGCTGTCGATTACCCGCGAGGTAATCGACACTGGTCTCCAGTCAGCCGGGAAGGCGGGTGCGGATCCAGGTAAACCGCCGGCACCGGCTCAGACGTTGAACCGGTGTGACACCTGACTTCGCGAACTTCTACCGGGACGCCAAAGACGACTGCCTGCGCACCGTTGTCATCAGCACCGGGGACCGGGAACTGGCCCAGGACCTGGTGGCGGAGGCGTTTGCCCGGGCCTGCGCGTCCTGGCGCAAGGTCGCCCGCCACCCGAACCCGAGGGCCTGGGTGGTCCGCACCGCGCTGAACCTGCACACCGACCGCTGGCGCAGCCGCCGCCGCGAGGTGCTGCTCGATCAGCCAGCCGACGCCGGCCTGGCACGACACCGACCCAGCCGACCCCGCGATCATCGCCGCTGTCCGGCGGCTCCCCGAACGCCAGCGGCAGGTCGTGGCGCTCCGGCTCTTCCTCGACCTGGACACCGACACCACCGCCGGGACCCTCGGCATCTCCCCGGGCACCGTGAAATCGCACCTGTCCCGCGCCCTGGCCGCCCTGCGCGACGACCTCACGATCAAGGAGCACACCCGATGAACGACAACGACCTGGCCACCCTCGTCCGCGACGCCGTCCAGGACACGCACATGACCGTCCCGGAACCAGACATCACCCGCCGCGCCCAGACGCTGCGGACCCGCCGCCGCATCGCGGCCGGCGCCGGGCTCAGCGCCGGCCTCGCCGCCACCGCACTGGCCGTAACCATGCTCGCCGCCCCCGCCAGCAGCCCGGCGACCGGGCAGCCGCACAACACCGCGCAGCTCACCGCCTGGACCGTGACCAAGGAACCCGGCGGGCTCATCGACGTCACGATCCGCGAACTGAAGAACCCGGCCGGCCTGCAGGCGCGACTGCGCGCCGACGGCGTGCCGGCCGTCGTCACGTTCCTCAACCAGAGCGTCCCGGCATGCCAGCCCGATTGGCCCTATTACCGGTACTTTTACGAGCACCCTCAGGCCAAGCCGCCCCAGATCGTCACCTACATCCCCACCATCATTTCCAGCAGCTATCCGGCGGACCTCCCCCTGCTGGTGATCCACCCCGCCCTCATCCCGCACGGCGACGCCTTGCACATCGGAGCCGACTTCGGAACCCACGTGGGCATGGGAACAAACCTCGTCAAGACCAGCCCGGCCTGCACAGGATTAGGCCGGATCACGCGCAATGCCAGGAAGTTTAGAGAGCCGTGACAGTGGCCAGGACTACTGTTCTTCCTGGTCACAAGGCTTCGAGCGGGATGCGTGACGGCGGGAGCTGCCGCGTGGCACTCAGCCGTCTGTGCTAGAGCAGCGTTCCCGGCGGCGGCCCGCAGCGAACAGCCCATTCCATCAGGAACTGCCGGAACCTGAGGTTGAGGCATTCCGGGCTGCGGTCATTATCGTGGGCTGGAACGACCAGATACTGGTCGTTCCAGCCCACGATCACGAGGCCCTGGCGCCGCGCACGTCCAGGTTGGACGTCCCTTAACTTCCTGGCATTGGGATCACGCGGCCGCGGGCCCCGGTCAGCCCATGAGGTTCACGGTGCGGCGGAAGACCGTCCGTCCCCAGCGATCCAGGCGAGGGCCCGCGTCAGCGCGTCGTCGTCGTTGCTGGGGTCGGCCGGTTCGTCGGGCTGGATCGAGCCGCTGATCAGCTGGCCGGCCGAGTCAGCGTAATGACACGTGCTGATCATGAGCCGTGTTCCGTCGGGCAGGACGTGAGTGATGTTGCCGGTCGTCATCCCGGCGGTCGCGGTGCCGAAGGTCCGCGTCCGCTCCTGCGCCTGGAGGGCAACCAGGGCCGCTTCAGCGGCGCTCGCCGTACGGGCGGAGATGAGGACCGCGAGCGGGGCCTCGTCCCGGCGGCGCGGGCGGCCTGAGACGCGAGCCAGCGGCTTGCGTCCCAGGCTGATATGCCGCCGGTTGAGGCACCACGCCTGTCTCTGGCCGTCAGGCAGGAGAAAGTGGCCGAGGATCCCGCGGTCCAGCAGTCCGGCGACGGCGGCGATCATCGGCCACATGTTGCCTCCGGTGTTCTGCCGCAGGTCCACGATCCAGCCGCGTGGCTGGGTCATGGCGAGCCTGCCGGCCAGGCGATTGCCCACGGTGGCGTAGCGCTGCGCCAGCAGCGGACCACCGGACCTCCTGGACAGGTGCGGCAAGCTCAGATATGCCGCGCCTTCGATGAGCATGCCCTCCGGAAGCGGCGGGGATCCGGCACCGTCCGCCGGTGTTGTCCCGGCACCGTCCGCCGCCGCCCGCTCCATGGCGCCGGGAAGACGATACGACAGCGCCATGTGACTGTGCTCGCCGCCCGCCTGCTTCAATGCCCGGTACAGCAACCGGTGCGTGCCGGCATAGCTCCGGGTCCGCGTCGCGGTCTCACGGGCCTCGGCGTGAACGGCGTCCCAGTCCACGCTTGCGCTGTACAGGGCCTTACGCTGAATCACCCCGAGGGCGTCGGCCAGGTATTTTTCGATCTGCGCCCGGGTCCGTGAATCTAGTGCGCCGGGCATCAGTCGCACAACCACAGGACCGAAAACCGCTCGTCGCACACACACGCATTATGACAAATCGCAGGGAATGCGAGGTGGCCGCGCTCGACGGCGTAGCCGAGCGGGTAGCGCGCCGCCCGTGTATCGGGGCGGCGCGCCGCCGTGCTTTTGCAGCGCATTGTTCGGCTGCTCAGATTTCCGTCGGCCGGCATGCGCCGCGGGGTCGGCGTTCGTGGGCGGCGTGCGCCGCCCTGCCGGGGCACTGCTGGTCTAGCTCAGGGATAGGTCACGACATCGCTATTTTGCGAGGCGAATGCCGGGCTCACCGGCGCGCCAACGCCGTTGATCACCGATTCGATGCCACCGGAGCCGTTGAGGAAGACCGTCATGAGGTCGTGGAACTGGACGCCCGAGACGTCGGGTGCCTGGAACGCCTCCGCGTTCTCTATCGCCACTCCCTGGTCGAAGTAGCTGTAGCTGCCCATCCCGTAGCCCTGGAATGTTGTCACGGTGCTGGGTATGTAGAAGGCCGGGTAGCCGTCCTGGGTCGGGGTCTCCATCCAGGCCGCCTGGTTAGGCACTTCGTAGGGATTTTCGTTCTGGAAGAAGATGTCCTCTCCGCCCTGGCCGTTCCAGATCACTTCCTGCTTCTGGAAGTGCTCCACGGCGAGCCCGGTCGCGAGCACGTCGTTGCCGTTCACGATGAGCCCGGTGTTGCTCTCGTCGCCGGTCCACGACCCGGCGCCGGCGCCGTGGTCAGCCCGCCAGATCCACGCGTTGTTGATGATGGAGTTGTTGCTGTCGTCGATCATGGCCGTCGCGGCCGTGCCGGCCTCCGCGCCGCCGATGCGGATGTTGAGGTCGTCGACCGTGACCGGGTCGGTGGCGTGGCTCACGGTCGAGCCCGCGACGCCGAGCTGGAGCAGCGTCGGCGAGCTGACCGCCCCGGCGTCGATGATCAGGCCCGAAAGGTTGACCCCGTTCACGTCAGCCACGGTTATCGGGACATCGCCGCCGGAGGAAAGCAGGGTGGGGAAGCCGATTCCGATGATCTTGGTGTCCGCCTTGGTCACGTCGAGGCCCGAGATGATGTTGTAGACGCCGGGGGTGAACAGCAGGTTGTCCCCGGCCGTCAGTGCGGCTTGGATGGTGGCGACGCTGCTGGAGGGCGTTGCGACGTAGAACGTGTTGAGCGACAGGGATGTCCCTGGCGTGTTCCCGCCGACCCAGGTCGGGCCGGAGGAGTTGGTCTGCAGCGACGGCACGAAGATGCTGTAGGCGCCTGGCGAGCCGTACAGGTAAGGCTCCTGCTCGGATGCCGGGCAGGTGGCCAGGGTGGTGTACGGCTCGGTTCCCCCGGTGTCGCCCGAGGTACTCGTGAAGCTCTGCGCGGGGGCGCCCGGGTCGCCGCAGAAGACCGCGTTCCACACGCCGTTGGTGTAGCTGTCGATGTCGCTGTCCTGTGTGAACCACTGCTGCTGCGAGTAGTTGCCGAGGACGCCGCCGGTGAAAACGGAGTCGCCGATGTACCCGCCGCTGGCGTCGCCAGGGCCGCCGTCGCAGTAGTCCATGAGGGACAGGTTGCCGTTGATCTGGACTCGCCGCAGCGGTGAGTCCTGGGAGACCGCCCAGAACATGTCCCCGGCCTGGCAGCCGGTGAGCCCCATCACGTTGATCGTCAGGTTCGTGATCGAGCGCCAGAAGTTGTCAAACGAGTTGCAGGCGGTGCCGACACACTGGTTCCAGGAGTCGATGGTGCCGTTGATGACGACCTGGCTCGGGTTCTGGCCGAGGCCGATCACGCTGGTGTAGTAGCCGACCTGGAAGTCAAGCGGCGCGGCCGCCGACCCGTAGGTGCCCGGCTCGAACAGGAACGCGTACCGCGCCGTGCCGAACTGGTTGGTGTCCTGCGTGGCGGCGATCGCGTTGGCCTCGGCCGCGATCGAGGCCGCCGACTCGCTGGGGGTGAAGACGATAACGTTCGAGCCCAGGCTTCCTCCAGTCGGAGGTGCGGCGGCTGGCGCGGCCGCCGCGGCCGCCGCCGTGACTGCCGCCGTGGCCGCGACAGGCCCGAAGCCGAGGACGATGGCTGCCGAGGCGACGCCGCACAGCAGGAGGCGAGCTCGCCTCCGGAGGCGACGTCCGCCGCGGCCTTCACCAGCCTCTGGCTGGCCACCGGGCCAGATCAGACCCCTAAGTTGGCTGATCATGTAAGGCTTCCCTGTCCTGGTTGTGAGCCCGACGCACCAACGGGGTCGGGACCGGGACCGGTCGCGCCAACCGCGCACGAGCGCGGGCAGCCGCAGACCGGGCAAGTGTCTCATCATGGTCTCCTTTGACTACTGTTCTTCCTCTGATAGCTGGCCGGGCGAGCTTCCCGGCTTACTTCCGGCCCAGGCTGAATGCCCGGCCCGGGTGCCGTTGCAGCGGTACTGCCGCAACGGCATACCGCGCAGTCCAGGCACCCGGGGGTACCGGCGCGCAGGCCTGAGTTCTCGGCGCGGCGCACCCGGATGTTCAAATGTCAGCGGTTACATACCGTCTATGCTGCGGACACTAGATATACATGTAACCGCTGTCAATAGGTCACTTCGAGTGCCGTCTCGCCGGATTCGAGCCTGGCGCGATACAGGCTGTTCACCCGCACTAAGGTCTTCACCTCACGACCGGATGAGCACCCGCGCCCAGGAGCACGGGTGCGCGCACCGTGTCACCCTGCCCGGTGCTCCCGCCGCGCCAGATGGCGCGGCGGGAGCACCGGCAGTGAGCTGACGGCCCCGGGAGCCTGCCGGCCGCAGCGGTCCCGCAGGCCGGATTCAGCCGCCAGCGGGCAGTTCCCTGCGACCTGGGTTAAAAGCCGATCGCTACCTGCACATACTGCGCGTCGGTGCTATTGAAATCGGAGGACTGGCCGTTGTCGTCGTCGTAGGCGAAGCCGTACGCAAGACCGTTGACGGCGACTGAGTGCCAGAACGCGGAGTAGTAGTTGCACGGGGCGTTCTGGTAGTAGTCGGACGGCGTGTCCTGCACCGTCGCCGAGAACTGCGCCACGCAGCGGTTCAGCCCCGCGCACAGGCTCGCGTTGCCGTTGAGGGCCGGGGTTCCCCCGCCCTGGCACCCGAAGACCTCCTGCGTGGTCTCGGTGTCTCCCAGCGAGGCCGCGTACCCGGTCATGTAGCCCGCGTCCGCTCCGCCCGGCTGGAAGGCCGCGTCATCGGTGGGCGAGGGGATGCTGTAGGGCGCATCCACGGTGGCCAGTTGCTGGAACGGCGCGGGCACCGAGTCCTCGAACTGGGTGAACAAGGCCGACCGGCTCTCGGAGAATACCTGGTCGTCCTCCCCGACCACGGTGTCGGTGCCGTCGGAGTTGTGCAGGTGGATCGCCAGCGGCAGCCCGAACGCGTCGACGCGTGAGGTGTCGGCGTTGATCGTTGTGCCTGACGAGTTCAGCTCGATGAAGTCGTTGTAGTCGCTGTCGGCCGATCCAACGTAGAAGTAGATCCGGCAGGAGTCGCACGAGGCCATCGAGTAGTACGGCGATTGGGCGATCGACTCCTCGACACCGTTGACATCCCAGTAGACCTCGCTGTCGGGGTACGCGCCGTTGGTGGCGTTGACGAAGTCGAACTCGATGGCGTTGGACGTGGTCGGGATGCTGGCGGTGTCACCCCAGAACGCGGTGGGGAAGCCGCCGTAACCGCCGCCGCTGCTCGATGCCGTGGCGAAGGCCAGGTAGTTGATGTTCCAGCCGGCGTTGTCCTGGTCCACGGTCAGGGTCTGCACCCCGGCGGGCAGGGTGACGGTGGCGGTGACGGTGGTCCAGTCCTGGTAGCCGCCGGTGGCCGGGGCGGTGACGTCGCCGCTCAGGTTGGTGCCGGCGCTGTTGGCGATGTGCAGGGCGTCGGTGACCGCGTCCGGCGCGGCCAGCCGCAGGCCGACCGTGTACGTGCCCGCCGTCGCGACGTTGACGGTGTACTTGAACCACTGCCCGGCCGCCGTCCAGCCCAGGTCATTGGCACCTCCGCCGGTGTCGGTGGTGGTCTCCAGGTCCACCCCGTCGGAACGGTAACCGTTGTCGGTGCCGTTCACCGAGGTGACGTTGTAGGCCACGCCCTGGCCGCCGGTGTCATAGTTCTCCGCCAGCACGTTGCCCGGAATCGCCGCCGCCGTCCCGCCGTAGGGGGCTTCCCCGCCGCCGGTCGAGGTGTTCAAGCCGAAGGCGAGGAAGTTGATGTTCCAGCCGGCGTTGTCCTGGTCCACCGTCAGGGTCTGGGTGCCGGCGGGCAAGGTGACGGTCGCGATGTCGGTGGCCCAGGTCTGCCACCCGCCGGTGGCCGGGACGTTCACGTCGCCGCTCAGGTTGGTGCCGGCGCTGTTGGCGATGTGCAGGGCGTCGGTGACCGCGTCCGGCGCGGCCAGCCGCAGGCCGACCGTGTACGTGCCCGCCGTCGCGACGTTGACGGTGTACTTGAACCACTGCCCGGCCGCCGTCCAGCCCAGGTCATTGGCGGGGCCGCCGGTGTCGGTGGTGGTCTCCAGGTCCACCCCGTCGGAACGGTAACCGTTGTCGGTGCCGTTCACCGAGGTGACGTTGTAGGCCACGCCCTGGCCGCCGGTGTCGTAGTTCTCCGCGTACACGGTGCCGGGCACCGCCGCCGCGGTCCCGCCGTAGGGACCCTCGGTGGCGGCATGGGCCGCCGAGCCCGCGGCGTTCGCGCCCGTCAGCACCAGGGCGAACAACGCCGCCACCGCAATGGCCACGTGGTCTCTGGGACGGGACCGGGACCGGGATCGGCCGGGCCAACCGCGCACGAGCGCGGGCAGCCGCAGACCGGGCAAGTGTCTCATCATGGTCTCCTTTGACTACTGTTCTTCCTCTGATAGCTGGCCGGGCGAGCTTCCCGGCTTACTTCTGGCCCAGGCTGAATGCCCGGCCCGGGTGCCGTTGCAGGCGTAGTGCCGCAACAGCGCGCCGCTCGCAGTCCAGGCACCCGGGGGTACCGGCGCGCAGGCTGAGTTCTCGGCGCGGCGCACCCGGATGTCGAAATGTCAGCGGTTACATACCACCTTTGCCGCGGACACTAGATAGGCATGTAACCGCTGTCAATAGGTCACTTCGAGTGCCGTCTCGCCGGATTCAAGCCTGGCGCGATACGGGCTGTTCACCCGCACTAAGGTCTTCACCTCACGACCGGATGAGCACCCGCGCCCAGGAGCACGGGCTCGCGCACCGTGTCAACCTGCCCGGGCCTCCCGCGGTAAGTAGCGCACCGGGACCGTGGTTGCGGATGCGGGCGCTCCTCCGGTTCCGTGGCGGCCCGGCTCCGGGCCGCCCGTTCTAGTCCTCCCGTGGCGGGCAGCCGCAGGAAGTGCGGATGACGACCTGGGTGGGCAGGACCTCGGCCCGTGGGGCTAGGCCCGGGCTGGCGATCCTGGCGATGAGGCGGTGCGTCGCGCGGCTGCCGAGCTCGTGGATCGGCTGGCCGACCGTCGTCAGCGGCGGGTCGATGATCCGGCTGGGGTACAGGTCGTCGAACCCGGTCACCGCCACGTCCGCCGGGACTCGGACGCCCGCCCGCTGCAGCTCGCGCACCACGCCGATCGCCATCTGGTCGTTCGCGCACGCCACCGCCTGCGGAAGGGCCGTGCGGCCGAGCAGGACCCGGGCGGCCGCGACGCCGCTGTCCTCCGAGAAGTCCCCGTAGATGACCTGGTCGATGCCGCCGTCCGGGGTGGCCGCGACGGCCTGCTCGAACGCCGCCTGCCGCGCCACGGCGTCCGGCGCGTCCTTCGGGCCGGCCACGAGGCAGAGCCTGCGGTACCGATGCTGCCCGGTCAGGTGCGTTGCCAGCGCCGTCATGCCGCCGGCGTTGTCGCTGAGGTAGGCGTCGGCCACGGTCTGGCCGGGGCTTCCGGCGATGACGACCACGGGCACCTGCGCGGTCAGGGACCGCAGCTCTCCCGGATCCAGGATCCCCTCGGCGAGCAGCAGCCCGTCGGCCTTAGCGGCGAGGGCGCGTATGCGCTTGTCGAACTGCTCCCCGCGGACACCGAACGTCAGCAGCAGGGAGTACTCGGTCCCGCGCAGCACCTGCTCGGCCGCGTGCACGATCTGGTCGATGAACATCAGGCTGCTGCGCTCGATGTCGATCTCGTCGGTACCGCGGTTCAGGCCCACCAAGGCGATGATGCCCTTCCGCCCCCAGCTAAGGCCGCGCGCCGAGGCATCGGGGATGAAGCCGAGCGCCTCGATGACGCCGAGCACCCGCTGGCGCGTATCGGCGCGCACGAGGTCGGAGCCGCGCAGCACGCGGGACACGGTGGCGGTCGAGACGCCGGCCACGCGGGCGACATCATAGATGGTTGTCACGGACGTCCTAATGTCAGCGGTTACCTAACCTCGACAATGCCCGAAAACGACGACCCCGTCCACCGTAAGCCACGCAACATGCAAACCTGCTGCCTTGGCGAACGTAACCACTCCTGACCGATGGGGATGACCGGACGCGCTACGCGGCGGAGGCGCTGGCGTACCAGGAGGCACCAGAGGTCACTGCACCACTGCTCGCCCGTCCGGCCGACGAAGACGGGGAGGTCCGGTCCGCGTTGGTGGGAGCGCTGGCGAGACGCGACGATCCGGCGATCTTGTTGTGGCTATGCCGACTGACTGTCTGGCTGGTGCCGCCATGCCTACTGCGCGAGGGGTGCCTCACACCGCGTCACGACACTCTCAGCACCACACGGGTGAACTAATGGCACAACTCTCACAGCGCGAGTATCACCTGCTAAATGGCGGTTCGAACCAGGCGCAGAAAGCGGCGGCTTTACAACCTATCCCTCCGTCCGGGCGGTAAGCCGCTGACTTGCGATGATACGTTCCGAGGCGCGATTCCGGGACGCCGCCGTCCGCTATATGTCCGTGCGCACCGGGCCTCAGGAGCCGCCGTGCTCCTGCTCGGGCTGCGTCGCGGCGTGGTGCTCACCCTGGTGTCCGCCGCGGCCATCGGGGTGATCATCGCCCTGGCCGGCGGACCGCTGCCGCACTTGCATAGAAACAACCGTGACCAGCCCCGATGAGTGCTCTGCGGTGCTATGGGCGGCCCGCCGGGATGGCCGGGCGCTCACGGCTGGTCGTGGTGTGCTTGCGGCTGGGTGAGGCCAGCGAGCAGCCCAGCGACCAGCGCACGGATCTGGTCGCGGATCGGCCGGACGGCGGCGAGGTCCAGTCCGGCGGGGTCGGGAAGGTCCCAGTCGAGGTAGCGCTTGCCGGGAAAGACCGGGCAGGTGTCACCGCATCCCATGGTGATCACGACATCGGCAGCCTGCACGTTGCCGGTGGTGAGCGGCTTAGGGTGCTCGCGGGAGATGTCGAGGCCGATCTCGGCCATGGCGGCGACGACGGCAGGGTTGAGCTGGCTGGCGGGCTGGGACCCCGCCGAGGTCACCCGGACCCGCCCGGCGGCCTCATGATCGAGCAGGGCGGCGGCCATCTGGGACCGTCCAGCGTTGTGGACGCAGACGAACAGGACTTCGGGAATGCCGGTCATGGCGGTAATTCCTGTCAGCCGGTGAGCTGCGCGGCCCGGTCCTCGCGGACGGCCGGGCCGGGGCGCGCGGGGTGGATGATGAGCAGCAGCAGCCCGGCCGTGGCTACCGTTTCGCTGACCAGCAGCCGCAGCGCCCCGTCGCCGGTCAGCCGGGTGGCGGCGATGCCGGACCCGGTGACGACGGCGACCAGCAGGGCAGCGCCGGCGAACTCGGCGAGCAGCGGCCGCCCGGCCCGGCGGGTCATGCGCTGGCGGGCTTAGTGGCGCGGATGATCGTCGAGTGTATGGCGGGCGCGGCCTCATGGGTGAACGTCACCGAGGCATCGGTGAACCCGGCGGCGGCCAGCCCGTCGAGGTACTCGGCGCGAGACAGCGCCCCGGCGATGCAGCCGACGTAGGATCCGGCCGCTGCCCGGTCGTCGGGCGCCAGGTGGTCTTCGGCGACGACATCGGAGATGCCGATCCGGCCGCCCGGCACCAGGACCCGGAACATCTCGGCCAGGACCGCGGGTTTGTCGGTCGACAGGTTGATCACGCAGTTGGAGATCACCACATCGACCGAGGCGTCCGGCAGCGGAACAGCCTCGATCTGGCCCTTGAGGAACTCCACGTTGGCCGCCCCGGCTTTATCCGCGTTGGCGCGGGCAAGCTGGAGCATCTCATCAGTCATGTCCACGCCGTAGGCGAACCCTGACGGGCCAACCCGCCGGGCGGACAGCAGCACGTCGATGCCGCCGCCCGATCCCAGGTCCAGGACCCGCTCACCCGCGTGCAGGTCGGCGACAGCCAGGGGATTACCACAGCCGAGGCTGGCCAGGACGGCCTCATCAGGCAGCCCGTCCGTCTCGCCGTCGCGGTACAGGGAATGGCTGAACCCGCCTGCCGCCTCGGCGGCGTCCGCCGCGGGACCGCAGCGGGGATCGGCGGCCGGGCCGCAGCACCCGCCTTCGGAGGGTGTGACCTCCAGGACCGCGCGGGCAGCAGCGGCGTACTTGGTGCGGACTTCTTCGCGCAGGTCGGTGGTGCTTTCGCTCATGACCACTCCAGGGATAGATGATCGTCTATGTCTAGACTGGCGCACGCATAGACACCTGTCAATGTCTGCTGGCATACTTGGCGGCGTGAGCACGACACCCGCATCAGAGACCCGCCAGGAGCTTCCGGTGGCTGAAACGTGCTGCGCGCCGCTGCTGCGCGAACCGATCACCGCCAGCCAGGCCGCCGACCTCGCCCACCTGCTCAAAGCACTGGCCGATCCCACCCGGCTGCGGCTGGTATCGATGGTCGCGGCGCATGAAGGCGGCGAGGCGTGCGTCTGCGACCTGACCGAGCCTCTGGGGCTGACCCAGCCGACCATCTCCCACCACCTGAAAATCCTCGTCGATGCCGGGATCTTCAGCCGCGACAAGCGCGGCGTCTGGGCCTACTACGCGCTATGCCCGGCCGCGCTGCGGGCACTGGCCGACGTGCTCGGGGACCCAATCACCGCGCTGGACACCGGACGGGCCGCGATCAGCTGACCACATGCCGATCGAGATAGCCGCGCACGCCGACGGCGTGCTCGCCATCTACCAGGCAGGCATGGACGAGGGCAACGCTTCGAGACCCACGCGCCCGCCTGGCCCGAGTTCGACGCCGCCCGGCTCCCCGGCCACCGCTGCGCCGCCCTCGACAGCACCACCGTCGCCGCCCTCTCCCGTATCGGCCCGCCAGTTCTACCGCGGGGTCGTCGAGCATTCGGTCTACGTCCACCCCCGGGCCCGGGCCCGCGGCCAGCCTGGCCCTGCACCTCGCGGCCGGCTTCCGCGTCATCGGCACCCGCCAGCGCATCGGCCGACACCACGACTACGGGCGCGACGCCATCCTCATCGAACGACGAAGCACCGCGATCTAACGGCACAACTAAGCCGAGGCTCGATAGTTGTCATGGTGAAATGCCGCTGAACGACTTTGATGTCACTGAAGCAGACGCCGCAGGCCTTCACCCCAACAAGCACCTCGCCCGGCGCTGGCAGCGGCACGGCGACATCGGCCACCTGAAGCGGCCCGCCGCCCTCGTTTTAAGAGGCCGCCCGGCCCAGTATCTTTTCTAGCGCGGCGGCGAGCCAGTCGCGGGCCTGGCCGGATGAGGACGGGGCGGTCAGGCGGCGAGCCGCGATGTAGAGGTCGGGCCGGACGAGCAGCACTCCCCCGTCCTCGATTTCGCGCAGCTCCGCCCAGGTGCCGTAGGGATCCTCGTACTCCTCGCCGGGGCCGATCGAGACCGGCGTGATCGCGATCCCGAGGTGATGACCAAGCTCGGCTGCGGCGTCCAGCCAGGCCTTGCCGCCGATGCCGGTCACCAGGGCGAACTCGCCATGCCCGGCGAGGTCGAGCGTGGAGACCCGGCGCCCTTCCCTGGTTACCCACGTGTGCGGCAGCTTGGCGCCCGGCCACGTCGTGGCCTGTGCGTACAGTTCGGGATCCTGCCGGTACTCCGGCATCGGGGTGCCATCGGGCACCACGGCGGCTGAGGAGTAGCGCTGGTTGTGCTCGACGCCGTGCGCGTCGAACTCGTAAGCCTTGTACGCGATCGCCTCGCGGAGAGCGGTGCGCATCTTCTCGCCCTTGGGACCAGGGTCCTTGCGCTTGGCCAGCTGTCCCTCGAGCCGGGCGACGTCGGTCGTGTCGGACAGGTCAAGCGCAGTGAGGATCTTGCCGGTATCGGCGATGGACTGGTTGGCCCGCTCGACGATCTGCCGGGCGATCGGCCCGCGCTCGGCGTCGTAGGAGTCGAGCAGAGACGGCGCCGCCGTTCCGGCGACGACGAGCGCGAGCTTCCACGCAAGGTTGTAGGAGTCCTGGATCGAGGTATTGGAGCCAAGGCCGTTCGTCGGCGGGTGCCGGTGGATCGCGTCCCCCGCGCAAAACACCCGGCCCCGGGAGATCGTGGTCGCGTACTGGTGGTTTACCGTCCACGGAGATGCGGACTTGACTCGCATCTCGAAGTCATCGGTGCCGACCAGGTTCACTGCCAGCTCGCGGATGAACTCGTCGGTGAACTCCGGCGGCCCGGCTGCCACCTCATAGCCCCACATCAGCATCCACTCATGCCACGGCTTGATCATCCGCAGCACGCCGAGGCCGACGCCCTCGCGCTCCGCGCCGGGCTGCAGCATCCAGTACAGGACCGACGGGCGGTGCGCCACGAACCGGGACAGGTCAGCCTCGAAGACGATGCTCATCGACCCGCCGACGGCCCCCGGCCCTTCCAAGGGCAGGCCGAGGTCGGCGGCGACGGCGCTGCGCGCGCCGTCGGCGCCGATCAGGTACTTGGACCGGACGGCGTAGGTGGCGCCCGTCAGCCGGTCCCTGACGCTAGACGTCACGCCGGTCTCATCCTGAGTGTGCGAAAGGTACTCGGAGTCGAAGCGGATCCGCGCGCCGCGCTCCTGCGCCGCCTTGACGAGAATCGGCTCCGTGATCGTCTGCGGAGCGTCCAGCATCGTGCACGGGCTTGCCAGTTCATAGTTGGCGTGCCGGGCCGTGTCCGTCCCCCAGGACGGAATGCGGCCCAGTTCCTCGCCCGCCAGGCTGGTGCAGAACGTCGTGTTGCCCATGTACTCCCACGGAGTCGCCTCGCGCATGAGCCGGTCCTCGATGCCCATGTCACGCATGGCTTCCATGGTCCGCTGGTTCGTGATGTGCGCCCGGGGACTGTCGGACAGCCGTCCGTACTTGGTGATCAGCAGCGCGTCGGTCCCGTAGGTCGCCAGGAACAGCGCAGCCGACGCGCCCGCTGGTCCGGACCCGACCACGAGCACGTCGGTCTCGACTACTGGTTCCCCGTTCGGCGATGTCGTCATCGACAAGACTCCATTCATTTTTCGTACAAATGTCCGCATGGCGGTCGTATGGGTACGATCGTGCGGAAGAGCCGCCGACGTCAAGACTCCGCGCGCATCACTTCAGCGGGTAACACAAGCTATACCCCGATCGCGACCAGGATCTGGCTGTCCGCCTCACCTCTGCCCGCCGACGCGCTCGCCCAGGTATGGCGGCACTGGGACCGGGTGCACGCGGCACGTTCCCGTCCTACCCCGGGATCTAGGCGACGAGCTCGACCTCGTAGCCGTCGGAGTCCTCAAGGTAAGCGGCGTAGTGCTCGGGTCCGCCCGCATACGGGTGTCGGTCGGCGAACATCAGCCGCCACCCGTGCGCGGGCGCGCTCAAGGTCAGCTCGTCCACCCGGGTCTGGTCACCCACGCTGAACGCGAGATGGTTGAGCCCAGGCGCCTTGCGGTCATGCTTATCCCCCGACAGGTCAGGCGACCGCTCTACGACGATGTACGTCTCTCCGTTGGCCGGCCGCCAGCTCCGGCCATTCGGCCAGTCCTGGTACAGCTGGTACCCGAGTTCGTTCAGCAGCCAGCCCCAGCTCTCGACGGCTCGACCCAGATCCGGTACCCATAGCTCGACATGATGCAGCGTCACCCGACGGACCCTATAGCACCTCACCGCCATTGATATTGCGGTCGCGGCAATGTTCCTTAGCGTCACGAACCCCCTGATCCTGCGCAGCGCCAAGACCGTGCTGACCGGCCCGATCTCAGACTTCGCCGGTGCAGCGGCGGGCGAAGGTGTCAGTTGATGTCGAACTCGTTGCCCTCGGGATCCTTCATCCCCACCGCGTAGTGATCGAGGCCGTCGGTGCTCAAGACTCCGGTGAGCGTGGCCCCGAGATCCGTCAGCCGCCTGGCCTCGGCGTCGACTCGCTGCTTGCGGACCTCAAGCGGAATATCCCGGATGCTGCTGGCGTACGGGCCGTCGGTGCTGGCGTGGATGTCGAGATGGAGGCGGTTCTTGACCACCTTGGCGTCCGGCATCACATGAAACCAGACGCGGGGACCGTCACCGCGGGGATCGATGATGCTGTCCGCGCCGATTCCCAGCTCACTGTCGGGAAACCCGATGTAGCGCCGCCAGTCGTCCCAGGTAGCGAACCCCTCGGGAGGCGGCTCAAGCACGTATCCCAGAGCCGCCGCCCAGAAGCGGGCAAGCGGCTCGGGGTCCTTGCAGTCAATGACGAGCTGGAATCGGGCAGGCATCGCGCTCCTATCGGCTCAGCAGTGGCATGGCGTTGACGATGGCCGCCTACTTCGCCTTCGCCGCCCGGGTCCCGTCTGGCCGGTAGCCAGCTGCCCGGCCGATGACCGCGAGTACCCGCGATGCCGGTCCGAGTACCGCCTGGGCGAGCGGAGACGGGAGCTGCAGCTCGGCGCGGTGCTGGTCGGCCAGCACGGCGAACTGCAGCGGGTTCTTCGGCAGCCCGCGCTTGTTGAGCTCCCCGCCGTTGGCGATCCGGCAGAACGCCTCGAAGAACTCCTCGAGCTGGTACGAGGGGGTGATCCGCACGATGGCGTGTGTAGGCTCGTCGCCCGGATTGCCCAGGGCATGCGCCGCGGTCGCCGGCACCGCGGCTTCTTCTCCCACCGAAAACATCCTCTGCTGCCCGGCGATTTTCATCTCCAGCGTTCCGCTCACCACCGAAAACGTCTCGAGCTGTGAGGGATGCCGGTGCGCGGCCGCGATCTTCGCCCGGGGGGCGAGAAACAGGTCGAACTCGCAGTACTCCCCTCCGGTGGAGGCGGCGGTAGCCCGCCACACGAATCGTTCCCCGCTGGCTGGGTTCTCCATGATCTGGCCGACCTGGACCACGTGCGCTTCCTTTCGACCCCGCGCGTCCGCTGAACGTCTAGGAGTCTTGATGGATGTCTGCCTGGGCCCCCTCGACTCGCACCATAACGGATTTTTGCCGCGCCCCGGAATCCTGATCAGAGCGGGGCTATCAAGTCGGCGAGAAGCTGCAATCAGCACCCGCGAGCGCGAATCTGTCCCCAAAAGTGTCCCCAGATCCGGCGACCTGGTCGTGGGAAGATCGCCTGCATGACCTGGACCGAATCGCGGCTGGAGCAACGCATACGGCTAGCGGGCGAGGGCAAACGGGTCATGCCGACCCAGGCGGGCCACGACTTCATCGTCGAGGAACGCCTCTTAGTCCCACTTAGTCAGGGCCCCCGGCCCGACGAGCCCTGCTTTCCCGGCAGGCCAAGATGGCTGAAGTCAGACCACCGGTCACCTGCGCAAATCGTAACGCGGCATTGGTCTATGGCCAGGTCGCGGTGAAGTCGGCAGTGACCGGTGTCGCGTTGCTCGGCGCTGACGTGACCACGCCGTGGTAGGTGCCGGGATGGGCGTAGGTGTGCATGCCGAAGATCGTGTACAGGCTGTTCACCTGGGTGTCGGTGGCGTTCGTGCCGGTCACGTCGCCGGTCGTGGTGCTGCCGTCGCCCCACTTGATCGTGCACCCGATGCCGAGCGAGGAGTCGCACATGGTGAGCGTGCTGGTCGGGAAGCCCGGTGCCGACAGCGTGGCGACCGGTGCCGTCGACCTGGCCGTGGGCGTTGGCGGTCAGCGTGGTCCCGATGACGGCCAGCGGCCAGGGCACCTCGGTGGACGGGTAGAAGTTCACCCCGGCCGCCTGGAGCCGGGCGCCCTGCGCGGCGAGGCGCTGCAGGAAGTCGTGGTAGGCGGGGCTGGTCGCGGTCCGCTGCGCGGCCGGCGACCAGGCGACCTCCGCCAGCGCGAGCAGCCGCGGGAACACCATGTAGTCGACGTTGCTCATGGTCGCGACGGTCTCGCCCCACATGTCGCCTTCCACGCCGATCACGTTCCGGTCGGTGACGCCGGTGACGAACGCGCCGGGGTTCCAGTTGTAGGCGCTGGAGACGTCGCAGCCCGTCGGGCAGGCCCAGTTCATGCCCAGCGAGGGCGGCACGCTGGACCGGCGCGGTGACGATGTACTTCTGGTCGAGGTAGGTGTGGTTCGCCGGTGCCATCACGATCTTCATGTGCTTGGCCACCGCCTCCCGGCCGGTGATCGGTGCCCGGCGAGCTGCCCCCGGCGGGCTGCCAGTACTCGGCGACCGAGCCGGCCGGCGGCGTGGTGCCCTGTGCCGGCGATGTCCGCCCAGCCCATGACCGTCTTGCCGTGCCCGGTGACGATGCCTGCTTCCTTGTTGACGAACGGCGGCGTACTTGCGGCGCGCTGAGCAGCGAGGTCGGCACCTCGTCACCGCCGAGGTCGTAGTAGGGGCCGGGGGTCAGCGCGGTGAGCTGGTCGATGATCGCCGTCATGATCGCCCAGGTGTCCGGGCTGCCCGGGCACAGCGCGCTGTAGCCGACGTCCTCGGTGTAGTCCCAGTGCGGCGGGTTGTACTGGCCGCAGTCGATGCCGTGCGGGTTGGCGGGCAGCGCGGGATTGCCGGTGTCGTTGTACTCGGACATGATGATCGCGTTGTTGTGGCCGGGGGAGTCGACCTCGGGCACCACCGTGATGAAGTGCGCGGCGGCATCGGCGACGACGGCCTTGTACTGCGCCTGGGTCCAGAACCCGCCGGGGTCCACCGGCCTGCCGCCGGTGCCCGACCGAGCCGCGGCTGCCGATGCGGGTCAGCCTCGGGAAGCCGTTGATCGCCAGCCGGAAGCCCTGGTCGTCGCTGAGGTGCAGGTGCAGCACGTTGATCTTGTACGCGGCGACCTGGCCGATCAGCTTCTCGACCGCCGACGGAGGCTCGTAGTGCCGGGCGATGTCGAGCAGCACGCCGCGGTAGGAGTAGCGCGGGTAGTCGGTGATGGTGACCACCGGCGTGGTCCATGGCCCCGGCACGACCGTCGGGCTGCTGATCCACGCGCGGCAGCAGCTGGCGGAACGTCTGGATGCCGTTGTAGAGCCCGTGCGCGGCCGGCGCCTCGATCGTGGCACGCCGGATGCGTGGTGATGAGCTGATAACCCTCGGCCCGGTCGACGGGCTTGAGCGTCGCCGGGATCGCCGATCTTCAGCACGATGTCCCCGGGCGCGGCGTGCCGATCACGGCGGGCAGCCGGTAACCGGTCGCCGGGCGCAGGTAGGCGGCCAGGTCACCGGCGACGGCCAGTTCGGCCGCGGCGTCCGGCTCCCGGTGCCGCGACGATCCGGGCGCGCCGGGTGAGGGTGAAGTCGGCCGCTGCCGATCGTCGCCGACACCGGCTTCGGCACGACGTCGAGGGCGGGTGCCGTGGCGGCTGCGGCGCTGGTCCTCACGGTCACCGCGCCCGTGGTGGTGCTGGCGGTCAGCGCGAAGAGCCCGATGGCCACAGCCGTGTACGGAACCCAACGGAGACGCGCGAGCTTAGCTAGGGGATGGAACCTGTGGTTCATGTTGGCCGCCCTGGATCCGGTCCGACGCCGCATTACCCGGCACCCCTAATAATTAGGGAAGTTTCCTAATACTGACAAGGGGTCCCTCGCTGAACCCTATTGAGCGCCCGATCGCCTCGGTCGCGCCCGTCCATGTGCCCCGGACTTGGGCCGGACACCGGGAACCCCCGGATTAGGTCCCCGATCCCAACGTCCTCGATCCTGGGAGATGGGGCGCCGCAGCTCTCTGAGCCCGGCACACCAACAGCCCGATGAGATGCTGCCCGCAATCAAGATCAGAGGTCAATTTCCAGGAGACGGGGAACGGCCACATTGATCATCGGTTGGTGATTCCGCGGCGGGACCGGGCGGCAGTTGGAGGCACGCTCTTGCCTCTCCTAGCGGAGTCCGGGTGGTCTGCGGAGACGGCTATTGGGGCCACACGCGCATGCGGGGGAAGCGCCGGAACGATCGTGCCGGTAAGCGCGCACGCGACACCAGCAACGAGTCCGGCTAGGCACAAGTACCGATCGCCGCCTGCAGCAGGTGCTTAAGCGCGTGCCGGAACCACAGAGTCCGTGCGCCCAGCCAGCCGAGCAGGCTGCCCTTAGCCGCCAGCGCCGCAGCCGCCGGACCAAGGATGATCGGGGCGATGATGCTCAGTATCCCACCATCCACGTCGGATAGCTCGGCGCACGCCGTCCGGCAGTCCGCGCAGTCCTCGACGTGCGCCTCGACCTCAGCGGCCTCGCGTTTGGAGAGGCCGTTACGGACGTACGCACCGAGCCTGGCCGCCACCAGGCGGCATTCTTGCCGGACCGTCCCCGTCAGGTGCGCCTGCAGGTATGCCTGGCGGAGCCCCTCCCGGGCCCGGTAGGCCAGTGCCGCGGCGCCATTAGGGGTGACGCCGAGGAGTTCGGCGATCTCGGCCTGCCGCGCACCTTCAACCGCGGTGTGCCAGAGGACTGCGCGCCATCGTTCTGGCAACGAAAAATAGGCGCGCGCCACAGTACGACGCTCAAGCCCGGCTATGGCGGGATCCACGAACGGCTCCCCACGGTCGAACTCGGTGAGGTCTCCGCTGGCCACCTGCCGCTGCTCCGTGCGGAACCGGTCATACGCGACGCGGCGCACCGTGGTCAGCAGGTACGCGCGGAAGGCGCCGCTCGGGCCGCCGCCGCGGCGCAGCTGAGCGAGTACCCGGGCGAACGCCTCGGCCACCGCGTCATCGGCATCCTCTTGCCCGCGAAGCAAGCTGCGGGCAAGCCCGTACGCCGAGGCGGCGTGCCGCTGGTACAGCGTCGCGTACGCGGTGCTGTCACCAGCGCGGCTGGCCGCGATGAGCTCGAGGTCGCTTGCCTCATACGGGACGTCTGGCAGTGAGCTTGGCACGAGTGTCTCCCACGATCGCAGTCCTTCACTGCAATAGACCCAGCACGCCCCGTCCTATGACGCTGTTTTCTGTCGCGATCGTTGAGAGCCGTCCGAGGACTTCATGGCCGCCACGTGTGTGTCGCTGTGCATAGATACCGAACACCCGGTGCGGTGCGACTTGACCGGGAGCGACGGTAAACGGGACGCGCTCGAGGCGTCATAGCGTCGGGACTTACGCGTCATAAAAGGGAAGGACGTGGAAGCCGGAGATCCGGCTTCCACGTCCTTCCCGTTAGACCACATGCCAACGCGAGAAGGGAGTCCAGCATGCCGCCTGGTCGGCGTGCTCCGTCAGTGCCTGACGACACGTCGTCGGCTGGCAAATGGCGGACGGTGGGAGCCGCCCTCGAAGACTGGCCCCGCACCATCCGCCTTTGCCTGATCGTCATAAGCATGAACGCCCCAGTCGGCTTCATACTCTGGCTGATCATCCACTAGCCAACTTGTCGGCAGGTGCCCGGTCTCCCGGGCACCTGCCTCTCTTGTGAAACAGGAAAGCACCGCAACTATGACGCCAGTAGCGCGATACTGGCTGACCTGGCGACGGGACACTTCCCAACCTCCAAGCGGAGTGGGGGTCGCTGCCCCTGCCGAAGGCTGCTAGTGCTGCGTGAGCGGAGTTCTCTTACTCGGAAGGCTGTGCTGGTCATCCCAGGGTGACCCGGCCGGGAACCGTGATGATGGAATCTGCGCACGTCAGGGACGTGCTACGGATCCGTTATCTTCCGGGCGATCCCTTCGGGCCGACCGCCAAGGCATCTCGCTCACGAGACACTAGGTTCACTGGTCGAACGGGCAGAAGATCTGACAGATGCTAGTTATTTGTCTCCGAAATCCAGGTCTTCGGTTCCGCGCCGGGCTGTGTCACCCAGCCGGACGCGTGCCACCTGTTGCCACGTGATCGTCTTCGTCTCCAGCCCGGCGGCCACGTCCACCAGTTCCACCGCATCCACCAGCAGCGGCACGTGACTAGGCCGGACCCCCCAAAGCCGCCGCTGGACCTGATCAGAATCGGCATCGGCGAGCGCGTACGACTCTGTCAAATGCAGCACAGAGGTATCGAGCCCGGCCTCGTCCGCGCCGCGCACCGCCTCCACCGCTGCGGCTACGTGGGCGCGCAGGTCGTTCAGCGGCTCGTCTGGTCCCACATCAAAAATCACACCCGACGCGCAACTGAATGCGCTGCCGACCATGACGGTGAACGGCGGGACCTCGTGCAGACGGCCTCGCAGTTCCGTCGCCAGCGCCTCGCGCTCAGACCGGGTGACCTGGCCGGCGGGCAAGTCGATCTGGCACATGGTGATGTGGAACCAGTCGTCGCCGACGTGGCTAAGCGGGTAATCGCGGGTCGCATCCCGGCATCCCTTGATCAGCGCCGCGAGTTCGGGGTTGGCCCCCAGGTCCACCACCACGTAGATGTGGAGCAGAGTCAGTCCTGGCGGCCATGGACGCTGCCCGTACATGAACGTAAACGGCTTCACGACCTTGCGGGAGACGCACCGGTTCCCGTTTGGTCCTCGTCTTCGGGGACCTCGATCTTTTCGGCGTCGTTCTGCCGGGTGAAGCTGATCTTGCCGCGGCGCAGCACGCCGATCCGCTGCGCCCGGCGAGCCACCACACTGTCGTGGGTGACCATCACCATGGTGATCTCCCGACTACGCCAGAGCCCGTCAAGCAGGGCCATCAGCTCGTCGCGGGTGTCCTCGTCCAGGTTTCCGGTGGGCTCGTCGGCCAGCAGTACCTTCGGCTCCTTCACCAGCGCACGCGCGATCGCCACCCGCTGCTGCTGCCCGCCGGACAACTCGCTCGGCAGATGGTTCTTCCGGTCTTCGAGACCCACGTCGGCGAGCGCGCGTGCGGCCCGGTCCCGGCGCTCGCGGGCGTGCACATGAAGTGGCACAATCGCCGTCTCCACGTTCTCCTGCGCGGTAAGCGTGGGTATCAGGTTGAACGTCTGAAAGATGAAGCCAAACGATCGTGCCCGGACCTCCGTCACCGCGCTTTCCCGCATGGTGGCGAGGTCGATTCCGTCGAACTCAACCGTCCCCGAGGTCGGCCGGTCCAAGCCGCCGAGGATCTGCAGCAGGGTGGACTTGCCGTGCCCGGTCGGTCCCCGGATCGCGAGCCACTCCCGGTCCTCGATCACCAGGTCGATCCCTCGGAGGGCCTCGATGGTGGTTCTGCCGCGTGGATAATTCTTCGTTACGCCGGTGAGCTTGTACATGGCGTCTCCCGCCATTCGCGGCCACTGTTACCGCTGATGGTCCGCTCGCTTCCTGAAAGCAGCCGCAAGGTTTGCTCAGAAACACCATCCTTGGCTGTGACCGGAGTCACATGGCCCCATAGACGTAGATGAAACGGGTATGGCTCGCTGGGAAGATCGTTACTTCTGGGGGAGAAGCCATGATCGCATCCGCTGCCGCGACCTGGGCAATCATTATCGTCGTCGTACCGCTCCTGGCCTTCTGGCTGATCGCGGTGGAGGTGTTCGCCCCGCGCGGCCAGCGACGCAGGATCACGCGGGAACAGAGAATGACCGGCCCCGTGATTGGGGGCATGCACATCGCCGAGGGCGGCCGGAGCGTGGCGCCCAACCGTGACGCTCCGGCGACGCTCACCGACGAGGAGGTCAGGCAACTACGTCAGCGGTGGACTTCTCGCCCGCGGGTGCCGTCTCAGGTGCTGCCGGTCCAGCGTCCAAGGCCGGTGACCAGCACGCGCCAGCCATCCGAGGCGCCGCCGTTCCCCGGCCAGCGCACCGCCAGCCACGACGAGCCGGTGAAGCGGGACCCGCAGTCCTAGCCGACCGCGACGTCCGTGAGACGGGCGGAGAGGCCGCGGAGTTCGTGGCGGGCCTTGGGATCCGCGGACTGACGGTCGGGCCGACCCACGCGCAAGCCGTTGTAGAACTGGCCGGTGCCCACGTCATCGCCGGCGATGAGGTGCATCGTGGCTTCGACACCCTCGGCGACCGTGCTGATCGGCGAGGGCACGATCTTGGTTGGCATGTAGGTCGCCGGGTGCAGCGCGTTGACCGTGACGCCGGATCCTTCGAGCCGCTCAGCCAGGTCAACCGTGTACAGGATCTGCGCGAGCTTGGACTGGCAGTAGGCGCGAGTGCCGCTGTAGCCGCGGGTCAGCATCACGTCGCCGAAGTCGATCGCCTGCTGGCCGAGTGAGCTGACGTTCACGATCCTGGACGGCGCGGAGGACTCGAGCAGCGGCAGCAGCCGCTCGGTCAGCGCGTATCCAGCCAGATAGTTCACCGCGAACCGCAGCTCGTACCCGTCGGCGCTCTCCTGCCGCACTCCCCCGCCCGGCACGTCCCCCCCGATCCCCGCGTTGTTCACCAGCACGTCCAGCCTCGGCTCACTGGCGAGCACCTGTTCGGCCAGCGCGCGCACCTGGGCAAGATCCGCGAGGTCCGCCTGGTAGGTGCGTACCCGGTCGCTACCGGTTTCCGCGTGAATGTCGGCGACCGTATCCGAGATCCGGTTGGCCTCCCGCCCGTGCACGAGCACGGTCGCGCCGTCGCGCGCGAGTTCGACCACCAGCGCCCGGCCAAGCCCGTCGGTCGCTCCGGTAACCAGCACCACTTTGCCGTCAAGAGAAGTCACGCCAATCCCCAACCGACCCCGCGCCCCCCGCATTCCGGGCGCCGCCCGCCCCCGCCGTTCCTGAGCGATGTGGCGCTGCCCCGACTCTTTGACGGGCAACGCCGCACTGCCAGAAACGGCGCCGGGGGGGCGCGGGCTGTTGGGGCGTGCGGGGGTGCGGGGGTGCTGGGGCGTGGGGGCTGGGGCTGCTGGGGCGTGGGGGCTGGGGCTGCTGGGTTATTCGGGGCCCGGGAGGTTGGCTAGGGTCGCTAGGCGGGAGCGGTGGGCGGCGGGGGTGCCGTAGGCGAGGGAGGTGGCTTTCGCGCGCTTCAGGTACATATGGGCGGGGTGTTCCCAGGTGAAGCCGATGCCACCATGGAGCTGCACGCATTCCTGGGCCGCGTGCACGGCGGTCTCCGAGCAGTACGACTTGGCGAGCGCGACGGCGACCGCTGCGTCCTCGCTCCCGGATGCCAGGCAGTCCGCCGCGTAACGGGACGCCGCGCGTGCCTGGGTCACCGCCACCCACACGTCGGCGAGCCGGTGCTTGAGGGCCTGGAACGAGCCCACCGGGCGGCCGAACTGGTGGCGCTCCTTGACATAGCTGACCGTCATGTCCAGGCAGCGCTGGGCCAGTCCGAGCTGTTCGGCCGCCACCGCGGCCGCACCGGCCGACAGCGCGGCGTCGATGGCGCGCTCCGCGTCCGTCCCCGACGCGATCACCCGTCCGGGCGCCCCATCGAGAGTGATGTCGACGAGCTGGCGGGTCATGTCCAGCGAGGTCACCGGCGTTACCTTGACGCCGGGCGCGGACGTCTCGACGACGTACAGCCCGCGCGGCACGCCCTCGGCCGGAACCAGC
This sequence comes from uncultured Actinomycetota bacterium, assembly GCA_963743085.1. Lineage (GTDB taxonomy): Bacteria > Actinomycetota > Actinomycetes > Streptosporangiales > Streptosporangiaceae > JBEKHI01. The sequence goes on along the minus strand of CAVUOU010000050.1, from coordinate 4,566 downwards.
AGCACGTCGGCGACCAGCGCGTCGGCCACCCCGCGCACGGTGCCACTGAGCCGGGTCACGCCCGCATCGTCGCCGGAGCGCGAGCCGCTGATCCGGGCATCCCCGGGGAACGGCGCGCCCGGGCCCGTCACGTACGGGACGGCGAGCGTGGCGGTGAAGGTGCCGTCGGCGAGCCCCTTGATCAGGTCATCGGGCTTGACGATGTTGATCAACGCGGTCGTGGCCACGATCGCGCTCCCGATGAACGGCACCGGGGCGACGAACCCGCCAAGCTGCTCGGCGGCCACCGCGGCCTCACGGAACGAGGCTTCCGCGCCGCCGAGCGACTCCGGGATGAGCAGGCCGGCGCAGCCGATCTCGGTGCCGACGGCGTGCCACAGCTCCGGGCCTACCCGGCCATTGAGCACGTCGCCGGTCTGGCACCGCCGGGAGAGCAGGTCGGTCAGGGCATCGGCCAACCCTCGTTCTGGCTCAGAATAAAGAAGGGTCACCGGTGAAGGTCCTTCCAGGGAACGCCGCCATCTCGGGCGGACACTGTTGCGCGCGGCTCGGTGGGCAGGCAACAATACGTAACTGAACGAAGCAAGAGGACAAACAACAGAACAGGGCCGGCCACTCTGAAGGCCCCATGATCATGCGGTACGTGAGGTGCGGTTCAGCACCGGTGCCGGCCACGCGGACGGTGAAGTTCGATCAGATCCGCCCCGCGCTGCTGCCCGACACCGCGGTCGTCACGCCGGAAGGAACGAGCCCGTACGGTGGCCGCCCGGCGCAGGAGCGTGGCCCGCGTCAGCCTCGATGATGCTCACGCCCGACGGCCTGGAGGCCGCGGCGATGGAAGCGGACGGGTCTCTCCGATTTTGGCGACGGGGGCCATCGCGAGGGATTGGAACGGCTGATCGACTCCCGACGCGAGGCGGAACTCACGCCGATCGGCGAGGCCATCATCACGGCGCAGCTGACCAATCTGCTGACGTCGCTACTCGGCGTCGAGGACACGTACCGGCTGCACCCGGAGATCGCCGACGAGGAAGTCCGAGGGTCCGCTCTTCGTGGTGGGCCTGCCCCGCACCGGAACCACCGCCCTGAGTCAACTCCTCTCCGCCGATCCCCAAATTCGGTTCCTCCGTATGTGGGAGTCGTTATCCGTCCCCCGCCTGAGGCGGCCACGCAATACAGCGACCCCCGCATCGCCGAGGCGGAGGCGAGCACGGCCATGATGTACGAGATGTTCCCCCGGATGCGTCAGCTCTACAACGCCGAGGCCACCGCAGCGTCGGAATGCCAGGACCTGATGGGGATGAGCTTCGAGGACCTTCCACTTCGACGGCAGCGCCCACATACCGACGTACACGTCATGGGTGCTCGAGTGCGACATGGCTTCGACCTACGCCTACCACCGGCGCGTCGCGCAACTTCTCCAGTGGCACTGTCCACCCCACTTGTGGCATTTCAAGACCCCGGTCCACCTGTTCTCGCTGGACGACCCTATCGTGCGTATCCGGATGCGACATTCTGGAGCCACCGGGATCCGGCCGCGGTGCTCGGCTCTGTGTGCGATCTCGTCCACTACATCCGAAGCTGGACCAGCGATCGTGACGACAGCCGAGCTGGGGGCGACGTCCGTGGCTGCCTGGACCTGAGGCTGTGCGCCGGGCCGTGGACTTCCGCGACGAATTCGGTGACGAACGATTTGCCGACATCTCCTTCGGTGACCTGCAGACCGACCAAGTCGGCGCCTTGCACGACGCGTACGATCACCTGGGAATTCCGTTCACGCCAGCGACCGATGCGGCGGTCCGGAACTGGGCGGACACTCACCCCCCGGGCCGGTTCGGCCAGCATTCCTTCGACCTCGAGCAGTTCGGCCTCACCGAGTCGGCCGTGCGGGCGTCCTTCGCGCCGTACATGGAGTACTTCGACATCCCCACCGCCTTCACCACAGCCTGACCCCGTCGATCTCGAGATCAGCGCTTCTCCTTTTCAGTAGCCGGTGCTCGGCGCCCTTGGGGGTTCCCTCAGGGTCATCCCCTATTCCCGGGGACGGTCTCCGTAGGCATACTTCGGTCAAAAGCCCTTGTGTACGGAGTTAAGACGTGAGTAGAATACTCAGTATGCTACTTCTAGAGAGTGCCCCGTGAGCGTCCGCCACGCCCTACTCGCCCTGCTCAGCGACGGTCCCAAGTATGGGCTCCAGCTCCGCCAGGAATTCGAGGCCCGTACCGGAGAGGTGTGGCCGCTCAACGTCGGCCAGGTGTACACGACCCTCCAGCGCCTCGAGCGGGACGGCCTCATCGAGTCCGAAGACCCTGACGACAGCGACGACGGCGGGACCCAGAAGGCCTTCCGGATCACCGCCGGCGGCAACGACGAGCTTTCGAAGTGGCTGCACACCCCACCCGACCTCAGCCTGCCCCCTCGCGACGAGCTCGTGATCAAGGTGCTCGTGGCCCTGAGGGTGCCCGGTGTCGACGTGCACGAGGTCATCCAGGTGCACCGGCGCTACGTGGTGCAAGTCATGCAGCAGTGGACCCATCTCAAGGAGGACGAAGCGGACTTCGACGTCAATTTCGCGTTGGTGGTCGACGCCGAGCTCTACCGGCTGGACGCGGTGGTGCGGTGGCTCGACACAGCCGACGGTCGCTTGAAGCGGGCCTCGCTGGCGCCGCTCGGAACAGCGCCCGCAGCCATCCCACGGTTGCGGCGCAGAGTAGGAGTGAGGCAATGAGTGTCCTGGAGCTACGCCAGGTATCCAAGGTCTACGGCCAGGGGGCGACCGAGGTGCATGCCCTGCGCCATATCGATCTCTCCGTCGAGGCGGGCGGGCTCGTGGCCGTGATGGGTCCGAGCGGGTCGGGGAAGAGCACGTTGCTCACCATCGCCGGCAGCCTGGAGGATGCCAGCGCCGGAGATGTGCTCGTCGCCGGGCGCTCTCTGGCCGGCATGTCGCGTAACGACAAGGCCCGGCTTCGGCGCCGGTCGATCGGCTATGTCTTCCAGGACTTCAACCTGCTCGCCGGCCTCACCGCGGCGGAGAACGTGGCGCTGCCCCTGGAGCTCGACGGCTTGTCGGCTCGCAAGGCGCAGGCCGCTGGGCACGAATGTGCTCGAGGAGCTGGGCCTGGCCGACCGGGCCACCACTTCCCCGACCTGCTGTCCGGGGGCGAGCGCCAGCGGGTGGCCATCGCCCGGGCTGTCATCGGTGAGCGAAAGCTCCTTCTGGCCGACGAACCGTCGGGCGCGCTTGGACTCGGTCAACGGCGAGGCCGTCATGCGCCTCGTCCTGGGCGCCTGCCACCGGGGCCTGGCCGCGGTGGTCGTCACCCACGACGCCCAACTGGCCTCGTGGGCCGACCGCGTCGTGTTCATCCGCGACGGCTCGATCGTGGACGAGACTGCTCCGCAGTCGGGCCCTGAAGCGCTGTTCGAGCGCGTCCCGGGCCAATGACGATCACTCTGGATCGACCGCCCGTCGACCTGGGCTCGGGCGACGGAGGCGTGCCCGCACGCCGAGCCGTGGTGCGGTGGGCATGGCGGCTGTTCGTCCGGGAGTGGCGCCAGCAGTTGCTCGTCCTCGCCCTCGTCATCGTGGCGGTGGCCATCACGGTGGTGGGCGCGGGCGTGGCCGTCAATACCCCTACGCCGGCCAAGACCGGCTTCGGCACCGCCGACGCCATGGTCCAACTGCCGGCCTCAGACCCCAAGTTGGCGTCGACCATCGCCGCGCTCGAGCAGAAGGTCGGTCCGGTCGACGTCATCGAGAACACGACGCTCCCGATCCCCGGGTCGATCGCCACCTACGAGCTCCGGGCCCAGAACCCCGGCGGCACCTACGGCAAGGCCATGTTGGGTGTGGTCAGCGGTCGCTTTCCCCGCAAGACCGGCGAGGTGGCCGTCACCGCTGGCGTCGCTTCGGCCTTCGGGCTCCACGTGGGAAGTGTCTGGCATGACGCGGGTGTGACGCGGCACGTGGTCGGCATCGTGCAGAACCCCCAGAACCTGCTCGACGAGTTCGCCCTGATAACGCCGGGACAGCCGGACGCCTCCGGCCAGGTGACGTTGTTGTTCGACGCGTCCAACGCCCAGTTCGCCTCTCTCAAGCAGCTGAACGTACAGACCCCGCCCAACACCCTGAACGGCGGCTTCAATCCCGAGATCTTCGTGATCCTTATTGCCACCCTCGGCATGCTTCTCATCGGCCTCGTGGCGGTAGGAGGCTTCACCGTCCTGGCCCAGCGCCGCATGCGGTCCGTCGGCATGCTCGGCGCCCTGGGAGCCACCGACAAGAACATCGGCTTGGTGGTCCAGGCCAACGGGCTCGTCGTCGGGGTGGTCGGCACCGCCGTAGGCGCGGCACTAGGCCTGGTGGCGTGGATCGCCTACCGACCCCACGTCGAACAGGCGTCGCACCATCTCATCGGCACGTTCCAGCTCCCCTGGGTGGTGATCCTGGCGGCCATGGTCCTGGCGGTCGTCACAACCTGGCTGGCCGCGACACGCCCGGCGCGCGCCGTCACCCGGATTCCCGTGGTCACTGCCCTGTCCGGGCGCCCCGCGCCGCCCCGC
>CAVUOU010000049.1:0-22851 GCA_963743085.1 uncultured Actinomycetota bacterium | reverse complement strand
CTGCTGGTTCAGCGTATTGCTACCGCCGTAGTCCCACTCCCACAGGTCGGGATCGGTCTGACCGCCGGTGAGCCCGGCCAGCTGTGCGGTGCGAACCGCGCGCTGGGCGGGGCTGGTAATCACCGCGGTGATGTTGCGTTTCGCCAGTATCGGCGCTAGCTCGGCGGCGCACTCTTCGCCATGTGGCGTCAGCGGGATGTCTGTCCGCCCCGTGTGCTTACCGGCCTGGCTCCACTCCGTCTGGCCATGCCGTAGCAAGATCAGGTCACCCATGCTGTCTATTTTCCCCGATGCGCCGTGGTCTCTCACGACCGGGCTGGATCTGGGGGACATGGTCGCTCAAGCCGTAACCTTTCCGGACGACACAGTGACATTCGTGGGCCTAGGATCGTCATATGGCGGATATGTCGGGTGCGGAGTGGCCGGACCATGAGCTGCCCCCGGACCCGTTTCCCGTTGGCTACGTGCCTCCTCCGCTACCACCGCCGCCGGCCCCGCCGCGACATCGGTACGCGAAGCGGATTACCGTGACGGCGGTGCTCATGGTGGTGTTCGCCGCCGTGGCCGTGGTAACCGGTGGCATCTCCCACGCCGAGGCCACTCGCAAGCCGACCCAGGCCGAATTGTCGGCCGCCGCCGCGACAGGCCTGGCGCAACGCTGGCAGCGGGTCAGCGTGGGCACTCTCTTTCCCACCAGCATCGGCTACAGCACCAGCCTGCTCACCCAGGAAAAGGCGACCAGGCTCGGCATCAGTCCCGCCACCACGTGCGCAGCGGCAGTCGACCAGACGCTGACCGCGCTGACTGCTCGCTACCGATGCCGCGGCGCGGTGCGGGCCAGCTACGTCGACGCGCTTGGCGGCGCCGTTTACACGGTCGGCGTGCTGGCGTTCCCGACGACTAGCGAGGCGTCGGCGTTCTACTCCCGGCTGCCGGCCAGCGGGTTTCCCGCCACTGGCTTGAACACGCTGGCATTGACGGGCACGGCGTCGGCGCGGTTCGGCGATGCGGCCAGGCAGCTGGCCAACGCGCAGAAGACCGGACCCTATGTCGTGCTCGTCGTCGCGGGTTACGCTGACGGCCGTCCGGCGGACGCAACCAAGGAACAACGGTCATCGGTGTTCGCGCCCGCGCCCCAGATCGTGGCCGCCGTGGTCACGCCGCTGAACCTTCCCGAGATCGTGAACTGCCAGGACACCGCGGAGTGGACGTGCTGACCCGCCGCCGGAGCGCGGTCGTCGCGGGCACGCTGACGCTGCTGGCATGCGCGGTGGCCGGTTTTCCCGCGGCCAGCGCGCACGCGGCGATCGCGCAGTCTGTCGCGCAGGAGGTCCGCGGGCTCGACATGACCCAACTGGGTCAGATCGACGTGCCGGCCGCCTGGCAGCTGAGCAAGGGCGCGGGAGTGACGGTCGGCGTTCTGGACACCGGAGCCGACGCGACGGATCCGGACCTCACCGGCTCGGTGACGACAGGTCCCGACTACACGGTCGGGGCGGACCCAGCCGGCTACCAGCCGCCGGACCTGCATGGGACCTATATCTCCTCACTGATCGCCGGGCACGGCAGCGGTCCAGGGGACTCCGAGGGCATGCTCGGTGTCGCGCCGGATGCCAAGATCCTCTCGGTCCGGGTCATACTCGACGACACCGAGCCAGGGTTGTCGGTGTTCGAGTCCAGTCCGAAGTACCAGAACTCGGTGGCCGATGGCATCGACTACGCGGTGAACCACGGCGTCCGGGTGATCAACATGTCGCTCGGCAGCACTACCCCGATCCGCAGCCTGCGTACCGCGATCGCTTACGCGGTCGCTCACGACGTCGTGGTGGTCGCCTCGGCCGGGAACAGCGGATCCTCCGGCAGCGCTTACACCCCCTACGATTACCCCGCGTCGTTCACCGGGGTGATCGCGGTCGCGGCGGTGAACACCAACGGGACCAGGGCATCGTTCTCCGATAACAATGCCTCGGTCGTCCTCTCGGCGCCCGGCGTGAACGTCGTCGGCGCGGGCCCGGGCGGCGAATATATCCAGGCTGACGGCACCAGCCCGGCCGCGGCATTTGTATCCGGAGTCGCCGCGCTGATCAGGTCGAGGTACCCGAGCCTGTCCCCGGCGCTGGTCGAACAGGCGCTGGTCACCTCCACCACCAACCGGCCGGGCGGCGGCTACAGCCCGAGCGTCGGTTTCGGCGAGGTCGACGCGTCGGCGGCGCTGGCCGCGGCGGCGAAGCTCGCGGTCACGCCGACGCAGACCGGAATGGCCGCGACCGCCATGCTCAGCACCGGGACGCCGCACGCCATCCAGGTCACGCACCGGGACGGGGCCCGGATCCGCGGCTACGCCGCCGTGGCGGGCATCGCGGCCCTGGGCTTCCTGGTGGCGCTGATCCTGCTGATCACCTGGGCCGTCCGCGTCGCGCGTGACCGCCGGGCCAGCCGCAGCGACGCCCCCTACCCATACCCCTAACCGGCCAGGCGCTTGGCGCCCCGGCCGGCGGCAATGGACCGGGCACCTGAGGCTCATGGTTCACCCGAGGCTGGTGATCTCCGCGTAGGCCGCTTAGCGCCGCCATCGATGACCCATCGCTGGGCCTATTGCGCCAGCGATGGGTCATCGCTAGCGCGTCCCAACCGTGATGCGAATGCGTTGATCAGCGACAAAGCGCATGAAATCATCTTGGGGCTTGCATATTCCTCGAACCTAGGACAACAGCACATGTCACAGACGGGGGAGGGTCCCGAGTCGTTGCCCGCAACGACGGCGGAGCCCGAACTAGAACCTGAGCCGGGGGCGGCGCAGGAGGCGGGGGCACCTGCAGACGGGGCAGAGGTGCCCGGGGCAGCAGAGACGGATGGTAGGCCGGATGCGGCCGATGCGCCCGATGCGGCCGATGTCACGGTCGCCGATGCGGCCGATGCGGGGATTACCGGCACTGGGATTACCGGCACTGGGGTTACCGGCACTGGGGTTACCGGCACTGGGGTTACCGGCACTGGGGTTACCGGCACTGGGACGACCGGCGTCGCGCGGCCGAGACGGTGGCGCCGGGTGACCGCGATCGCGGTGCTGATCATCCTCGGCCTTGGCGGGACGGCGGGCGGAGCGACCGCGCTCGACAAGGAACTGACCAGGTACGCGACGCCGGCCGAGGCCACCGCGGCGGGCCACCAGGAACAAGCGTCGCTGTGGCAGCGGCTGACCGCCGGCCAGATCTTCCCGCGTACGGTCGGCTATGTCACGGCCGCCGGGGCCAGCGAGACCGCGACCCTAGTCGGCATCGCGTCGCCCGCCTCGTGCGCGAGTTCCGCCGACGCGGCCGTCGCCCAGGCACTCGCCAAGGCGGGCTGCGAGACCATGCTGCGCGCGACCTACGTAGACCCCTCCGGCACCGTACTCGCCACTGTCGGCGTCGCCGTGCTGCGCAGTCCGGGTGCGGCGCAGCAGGCGTATGACACGTTCGGCAGCAACAACACAGCAGGAGTCCGCGCCGTGGCCTTCCCTGGCACCGCGTCCGCCGCTTTCACCGACGCCGCCCGGGAGATGTTCGGGTCCAATTTTGGCGGTCCTTACGTGTTTTTCTACACCGTTGGTTACGCCGACGGCCGGACGACCACCGTCGAGACGGGCGCGGGCGAGACCGCCACGGAGGATCTGGGAACCGGCGTTATGACTTACCTAGCACAAGCGTTCAGCGCACCAGCCAAGCCCTGCTCGAACCGGTACATCGCATGCTAGGCCGGGCGGCGCGCGCGGTCATCGCGGTGGCCGCCGCGGGTGCGTTCACGGTGCTAACCGCCGCCGGGGCGTCGGCGCAACCGAGCCAAGCCTCCAGCTTGCCGTCGGGCGCGCTGGATCAGCTCTTCGCCAACATCCAGAAGGCACAGACACTCAGCACCGGCAGCGGTGTCACCGTGGCCTTGGTATCCACCGGGGTGGACCCATCCGAGGATGGCCTGGCAGGCCGGGTGACCACCGGACCGGATTACGCCTACACGCCGAGGATCCCGTTGTCGCAGGAGTACGGGACGGTCGTGGCATCGATCATCGCGAGCAGCGGGCCGACGGGGTCGCAGCCACTCACCGCGGTTGGAGTGGCCCCGGACGCGAGCATCCTGTCCATCCGGGCCTACCCGGAGGAAAACGAGCCCGGAGCCAGCACGTTCGACAGCGGGAACAACTACGAAAGCCTTACCACCCAGGGTATCGATTACGCGGTCAAGCACGGCGCCCAGGTGATCTTCATAAACAACGACTCGCAGGACGCGCCGACGCCGCAGTTGCGGTCGGCGGTGGCCGCCGCTATCGCGAGGAAGGTCATCATCGTGGCGGGGGAGGAGGACTACGACTCCCAGCCGGCGAGCTACGCCTACCCCGCGGGCCTGCCTGGCGTCATCGGGGTGGCCGCCACGCGGCTGGCCGGGGGTACGGCGCCATACGACAACGAGGTATCAAGCCAGAACAACGCGATCGTCGTCACGGGACCGGGAAACACGATCACAGATGCGAACGGGTGGGGGATCGACGGGACGGGGACCGCCGCCGCGGTCGTCGCCGGGACGGTCGCGCTGATGAAGTCGCTCTACCCGAACCTGACCCCCGGGCAGGCCGAACGCGCGCTGGCGACCTCGGCCAGTTACCACCCGAGCGGCGGTTACAACACCACGATCGGGTTCGGGCTTATCGATCCGTACGGGGCGCTGCAGGCGGCCTCCACGCTGGTCAAGGAGAGCAGTTCGCCCGCCGGTGTCGGGCCGGGTTCCCGGCTGGCGACGGGACCGGTGCCCGGGACCATCAAGGCCGTGCATCACTCGGTGGCCAAGCTGATCGGCTACAGCGCGGCGATCGTCATCGGCGCGCTATTGCTGCTGGGAGCCCTGTTGCTGCTGGTGCGGGGTCGCTACCGTCCCGGCCTCACCGGATTATGGTGAGTGTGACACCGCGAAGACAAGAGTATGGGCGGTGTCGCACTGACCCGAAAAATAGCCGGTGGTGCGCAGCGCCATAAGGGACTGGCCAGGAAAGGCGTGGCGGGCGCGAGGTCACAGCAGCCTGCGGAGCCGGAAGAGGTCCTTCATGCTGGCCTCGATCTTCACTTTGCCCGCCAGCCACATCCGCGCGATGTTCATCGGGGACTCCGACAGCGACAGCACGTCGTCGCTGGACGCGGTGATCCGGATGTCGGCTGGCGGGTCGTCCGGGGTCTGTTCCCGAACCTCAGCGGCACCTTCGGTGCCCAGGCGAGTGCGGAACGTCACGTTCAGATCGGGAATGGCGCAGCTCATCGTCCGGTTGCCGAAGTAGTCGGCCCGTTCGCCTGGGCTGAGCTCGTTAAGCCTGGCAGCCAGCTTCTGTAGTGCCTCACGGCATTGCTCGGCCTTCGGGCCAAGGGTGTCGGTCATGGATGCCTCGCTCGGTGGTGGACGGTACCGTACTCGCGGACAGTAACTGTACCCGGAGGACAATCAGATCTTATGGATAGCGAACCAGGCGACCCGCGCGTCGATCATGCGGTGGCGGCGCTCGCGGGACTGCCCGCCGCGCCGTTGGACGAGCACCCGGCTATCCTCGAAGCTGTGCATGACCGGCTCCGTGAGATACTCGGCGAGCTAGGTGACCAGCCTGGCGGGGGTCAGCCTCGGTGACGGTACGGTCCAGGCTCGATACGGAGCTGGTCCGCAGAGGGATGGCGCGGTCACGTGAGCAGGCTGCGGAACTGATCGCGGCCGGGCGTGTCGCGGTGTCCGGGCAGACCGCCGGCAAACCCGCGACTCAGGTGGGCAGGGACGCGCCGATCGTCGTGGTCGACGACACGGAAGACCCTGGCTACGTCTCGCGGGGCGCGTTTAAGCTGGCCGGCGCACTGGAGAAATTTGGTGACGTGGGGGTTGCCGGGCGGCGCTGCCTTGACGCGGGCGCATCGACAGGGGGATTCACCGACGTTCTGCTGCGTGCGGGCGCGGCCCATGTCGTCGCGGCCGACGTCGGCTACGGGCAGCTCGCCTGGTCGCTGCGCACCGATCCGCGGGTCACCGTGCTCGACCGGGTGAACGTGCGCGCGCTCACCCCCGAGCAGGTCGCGCCCCCGCCGGAACTCGTCGTCGCGGACTTGTCGTTCATCTCGCTGACACTGGTCCTGCCGGCGCTCGTCGGTTGCGCGACGGCCGACGCCGACTTCGTTTTGATGGTAAAACCTCAGTTCGAAGTCGGAAAGCAACGTGTGGGGGCGGGTGGTGTGGTCCGTGATCCGCAAGCCCGGGCCGATGCTATCCATGAGGTTTGTGAGGCGGCCGAGGCGCTAAACCTGGGAGTTCAGGGAATAACCGCTAGTCCGCTCCCGGGGCCTGCGGGAAATGTGGAGTATTTCACGTGGCTCCGCCGTGGGGCCCCGCCGCTCGACGACGAACTCGTGCGGCAGGCGATTGAGGAGGGACCGTCGTGACTTCGGTCGACCGCACGATGCTCGTGCTCGCCCACTCCGCGAAGGAAGACGCCGTGCTCAGCGCGCGGCAGGCGATCGCGCAGCTCACCAAGGCTGGCATCGCGGTGCGCGTCATCGACACCGAGGCCGCGGAACTCGCCGACGAGGACACCGAGGTCGTCGCGGAGGGCCCGGACGCGGCGCGCGGCGCGGAACTCGTCATCGTGCTCGGCGGCGACGGCACGCTGCTGCGCGCGGCGGAGATCGCGCGTCCAGCGGGAACGCCGCTGGTCGGGGTGAATCTCGGGCACGTCGGCTTCCTCGCCGAGGCGGAGCCCGATAGCCTGGACTACACGATCGGGCAGGTCATCGAGCAGCGGTACACGGTCGAGACGAGGATGACGATCGACATCACCGCACGCCGTAACGGGACGACGCTTGGCACCGCGTGGGCGCTGAACGAGGCGACCGTCGAGAAGGTCGCGCGGGAACGGATGGTCGAGCTGATCATCGAGGTGGACGGCAGGCCGCTGTCGCGCTGGGCGGGCGACGGAGTGGTGTTCGCGACGCCGACTGGATCCACCGCGTACGCGTTCTCCGCGGGCGGACCGGTGGTGTGGCCGGAGGTGGAGGCATTGCTGCTGGTGCCGATCGCGGCGCACGCGCTGTTCGCGCCGCCGTTGGTCGTGTCGCCGCGTTCGGTGGTCGCGGCCGAACTTACTCCGGACACCACAGATGCCGTTATGTGGTGCGATGGGCGGCGTAGGGTAGACCTGCCGCCAGGCGCGCGAGTCGAGGTTCGCCGAGGCTCGCACCCGGTGCTGCTGGCGCGGGTCAGCGGGGGGTTGTTCACCGACCGCTTGGTGGCGAAGTTCAGGCTGCCCGTCGAGGGCTGGCGGGGCAGGGCCGGGAAGGAGAGCACGGGCGGTCATGCTTGAAGAGGTCCGCATCACCGGTCTTGGCGTCATCGATGACGCGGTGCTCGAACTTTCTCCCGGCTTCACCGCGCTCACCGGCGAGACTGGAGCGGGCAAAACGATGGTCGTCACTGGCCTCGGCCTGCTATTCGGCGGACGGGCCGACCCCGCGCGGGTGCGGCCGGGTGCGGAGAAGGCCATCGTCGAGGGCCGGCTGAGCGTCGATCCCGACGGGAACGTGGCACACCAGGTCGAGGAGGCCGGGGGAGACCTCGACGACGACACCGTAGTGCTGAGCCGTTCGGTGTCGGCCGAGGGCAGATCACGCGCGTACGCCGGCGGCCGGACGGTGCCGGTGTCGCTGCTGCAATACCTCGCCGATGACCTGGTCGCGGTGCACGGACAGGCCGACCAGCAGCAACTGCTCAAGCCCGGCCGGCAGCGCGAGGCGCTCGACCGGTACGCGGGCGCTGAGCTTTCCGCCGTGCTCGTTGACTACCAGCGGACGTACAACCAGCACCGGAAGGTTCGCGAAGAGCTCGCGACACTGCGGTCAGAAGCCGCCGTCCGGGTCGCCGAGGCGGACGCGCTGCGCCGCGGGGCCGAAGAGATAGAAAAGCTCGAGCCGGTCGCGGACGAAGACGTCACGCTGCGCGCCGAGGAGGAGCGGCTGGCGAACTCCGACACGCTGCACGCCGCCGCCACCACCGCGCACGAGGCGCTGCTCGGCGATCCGACATCCAGTGCCATCGAGACCGCGGACGCGATCTCCATGCTCGGGCACGCGCGTTCGGCGCTGGAGGGCGTACGGGCCTTCGACGAGGTTCTCGCGGGCCTGGCCGACCGGCTGTCCGAAGCCGCGTATCTGGTCTCCGACGTCGCCACCGAGATCGCGTCCTACGTGCAGTCCGTCGACGCTGATCCCGCGCGACTGGCCGCGGTGCAAGAACGCCGCGCCGCGCTGATGCGCCTGGTGCGCGCCTACGGCACGGGCGTGCTCCCCGGCGGCGCCCTGCTGCCGGTGCCCGGCGGTGACATCGCGGCCGTGCTCGAATGGGGCAAGCGGGCCGCGGCGCGGCTAGCCGAGCTGGACTCGGACGACGATACGATCGCCTCGCTCACCGAGCAAGAGGCGTCACTCGCGGGCGAGGTGACATTGCTGGCCGGGCGGCTCACCGAACTGCGTTCGGCGGCCGCCGAGCAGTTCGCCGCCGACGTGAGCGGCGAACTGACCGCGCTGGCTATGCCGCACGCCAAGATCACCGCGGTGCTCGCGCCGCTGCCGGAGCCGGGGCCGCACGGCAGCGACGATGTGGAGATCAGGCTCGCGCCGCATCCGGGCGCGCCCGCGCTGCCGCTGCACAAGGGCGCCTCCGGCGGTGAGCTGTCCCGGGTTATGCTCGCCATCGAGGTGGTGTTCGCCGGAGCCGATCCGGTCCCCACGTTCGTGTTCGACGAGGTGGACGCGGGTGTCGGCGGTAAGGCCGCGGTGGAGATCGGGCGCAGGCTCTCCCGGCTGGCCCGCCAGGCCCAGGTCATCGTCGTCACTCACCTGCCGCAGGTAGCGGCGTTCGCCGACAACCATCTCGTGGTGCAGAAGGCCAGCGACGGCCGGATCACCTCCTCCGGTGTGGTCCGGTTGGAGCAGATGGCGCGCGTCCGCGAGCTGTCCCGGATGCTCGCCGGGCTCGAGGACTCGGAATTCGGCCAGGCGCACGCGGCGGAACTGCTCGACATGGCCGCCGCCGACCGCACCGCTCCCGCCTAGGAGAGTCGGTCCGCCGGGGTGTTAAATCGGGTGTGTGGACACTGTGGTTTCGATCGAGTCGTACCAGGCGCGGGACGATTTCCTCAGGGCGCACGCGGGTCAACTGTACGATCGGCTGACCAGCGGACGCACGCGGGCACTCCGGCTGGGAGACCTCCTGCAAGCGGCCGCGACAGAGGTTCCCGGCCTGGTGCCGACGCAGGAACAGCTGGCCGCCGAACGCGCCCGGCCGCTCAAGGACAAGCAGGGCGTCGAGCTCGCCCAGGGCCTGTTCGCCTCGCACATCCTCGGGCTCCAAGACGCGGGCACGCACCTGATCGGGGCCATGCTCCGCCCGCTAGAAGAATCGGCCGGCCTCCTAAACGAGTTCCAGACACGCGACACGCTCGACCTCGGACCGGTCACCGTGACCCGGCAGGGCAAGGCGGGCATCCTGGAACTCCGCAACCCTCGTCACCTGAATGCCGAAGACTGCGGTACCCTCCGGCAGACCGAAGCCGCCGTCGACGTCATCCTGCTCGACCCGCGGATCGAGGTCGGCGTCTTCCGGGGCGGAGTGGTCGACCATCCCAAGTACCCCGGGACCCGGGTGTTCGGCGCCGGGCTCAACCTCACCGACTTGTACGAGGGGCGGCTGGACTACCAGTTCTTCCTCGACCGTGACCTCGGATACGTGCACAAGATCTTCCGCGGCCTCACTGGCGATGCTAATGATCCAGAAGACACCACGGAAAAGCTGTGGATCGCGGTGGTTGAGCGCTTCGCGGTCGGCGGGGCGTGCCAGCTCACGCACGTGGTCGATCACGTGATCGCCGAACGCGGTGCCCGGTTCTTCCTGCCTGCCCGTAAGGAAGGCATTATTCCCGGTGCCTCGGATCTGCGGCTGCCCAGGTTCGTTGGCGACCGCGCCGCCCGGCAGGCGATCTTCTCCGGGCGGGAGTGGATCGCGGGCGAGCCGGATGCCGCCGCGCTGGTCGACGAGGTGATCGAGCCGGGCGACGCGGACCAGGCCCTCGATAAACGGATACACGACCTCACCGACTCCGGCCTGGTGAACGCCACCGCCAACCGGAGGGTCATGCGGATCGGCCAAGAGCCCGTCGACGTGTTTCGCCAGTACATGGCGGCGTTCGCCATCGAGCAGGCCCGCTGCCACCTCAGTGACGCGCTGGTCCGCAACCTCGAATCGCACTGGATTGGCAGGTAGATTCGTGCTGTGAGTGATCTTCGTGTGCTGTTCATTGGCGGTAGCGGTGTCATCAGCTCCGCGTGTAGTCAGCTAGCCACCGAATCCGGCATCGACCTGCACGTGCTGAACCGGGGACAGTCGGCCGCGCGGCCGCTGCCGCCCGGTGTCACGCACCATCGCGGCGACATCAACGGCGGTGACGTGCCCGCGCTCGGTGACTACGACGCGGTGGTGAACTGGGTCGCGTTCACACCTGGCCAGGTGCGCCGGGACATCGAGCTTTTCACCGGCCGGACCGGGCAGTACGTGTTCATCAGCTCCGCGTCGGCGTACCAGACGCCGCCGGCCCGGGTACCGGTCACCGAGTCGACGCCGTTGCGCAATCCGTACTGGCAGTACTCGCGGGACAAGATCGCCTGCGAGGACATGCTCACCCGGGCGTACCGCGAGGACGGTTTCCCGGCGACGATCGTGCGGCCGTCACACACCTACGACCGGACGCTGGTGCCGTTCGACGGCGGCTGGACGATGCTCGGCCGGATGCTCGCGGGCAAGCCGGTGATCGTGCATGGCGACGGGACATCGCTGTGGACGCTGACGCATAACACCGACTTCGCGCGTGCCTTCGTCCCGCTGCTCGGGCATCCGCGCACCGTCGGGGATGTCTTCCACATCACCTCCGATGACGTGCTCACCTGGGATCAGATCGCGTACGCGCTGGCCGCGCCGCTTGGCGTCGAGCCCGGCATCGTGCATGTGCCGTCGGACGTGATCGCGGAGGCCGATCCGGAGTGGGGCGCTGGGCTGATCGGCGACAAGGCGCACTCGATGGTGTTCGACAACTCGAAGATCCGTAGTGTCGTGCCCGGCTGGCGAGCGGTGATCCCGTTCGAGCGAGGCGCGCACGAGATCGGTTCCTGGTACCTCGCGGACCCGGCGCGGCAGGTGACCGACGAGCGGCTCGACGCCCTCATGGACAAGCTCGCGGAACGCTTCCAGCCCTAGCTGCCGATGGAGACCGCGAAGATGTGCAGTGACGACACGTTCGCCGCGGGCATCGCGGTGACCGGCAGAGTCACCGCCTCGACGGTCTTACCGGGCTCCAGCGCGACGGACTCGAAGTACACGGTGGAGGGCCGCTGCGCCACGCCGGACGGGTTGTCGGCCACGTTGGTGGTGACCGCGACCTGATCAAGGCCCGCGGTGGCGGTGGATTGATCCCAGTCGTCGATGACCAGCTGGAACGCCTGGATCGAACCGTCGGTGTAGTGAATAGTCGCGGCGCCGCCGATGCCGTGCGGAGTGCCGTAGGCGGAAGCGCCGAGGAAGGCTAGCTCCGTGCCGGTACCAGTGATCATGAAGGTCTGCCCCATGGCGACGGTGTTGTCCGGCGCGCCCGACGGCCAGGTGAACGGGATGCCGTCGACCGAGACCTGGGCGCCCGGGCTGTACCCGGCGGCGGCCAGGGCCTCTTCCTGAAACGAGAAGCCGAGCCCGTCGAAGTTGGCTACCGACGGGGCAGACTGCGAAGAGATTCCGGTGCTGTTCAAGGTCGCGGCGAACGACGCCGACGCTCCGGGAATGGCGGCCGGCGTCGCTGCCTGAGAAGGGTGCGCCGCGGCGGTGCTGTCCTGGGACGCGGTGTGCTGGGTTTTGGCACCGCGGGCCGCGATGTCCGCGCTCGCGGGCGAGCCGCCCCCTGGGTGGTAGAGCAGCGCGACCGCCGCTATAGCGACCGCCGCGCCCGCCAACGCCGCGGCCGCCAGCGGCCACCGTCGCCGCGCGCGGTACCCGCCAACAGCGTCGGGCCCGGGGCCGAACGCGTCCGGTGTGTACACGGCGGTCTGGTTGGCCGGCTGCTCGTACACGGCGGTCTGGCTGACGGGCGCCGAAGGTGCGGCGGACCGCAGCTGACGGGCGAACTCCAGCGCTGAAGCGGGACGCTGCGCCGGGTCCTTTGACAGCGCGCGCAGGCAGGCGAGGGCCAGCGGTTCCGGCACCTGCCACGGCAGCGGCGGCACGGCCGCGTGCAGGTGCGCGTCGATCGTCCGCATCGGGTCCCCTGACGCGAACGGCGGCCGGCCGGTCAGGACCTCATACAGCACGATGCCGAGCGCGTAGATGTCGGAGGCGACCGATGCCGGATACCCAGCGGCGCGTTCCGGTGCCAGGTAGGGCGCGGTTCCGGCGATCGATCCGGTCTCGGTGACCCGGTCATCGCCCGACCCGGTGGCGAGCCCGAAGTCCACCAGGCGAGCGCCCTGCGTCGTGAGAATGATGTTGGCTGGCTTGATGTCCCGGTGCACGATGCCCGCTTGGTGCACCGCGTGCACCCCTTCGGCTGTCTCCGCGACAACCTCCGCCGCCTGTGGGGGAGCCAGTGGTGGCACGGTGGCGAGCGATGGGCCAGCCAGGTATTCCATCACCAGGAACGCCGTGCCGCCGCTCTCGCAGTAGTCATAGAGCCGCGCTACCCGTGGATTAGTGAGCCGGGCCAGCACGACCGCCTCGCGCCGGAACCGGCGCATGGATGCCTCGTCGGACACCATCTTGATCGCGACTTCACGGTCGAGCACGAGATCAGTCGCGCGCCAGACCGAGCCCATGCCGCCTTGCCCAAGAGACTGGGCGAGCTGGTACCTTTCCGCCAGGATCACCACAGAAGCCTAGTACTTGGACTTAGAAATTGGGCGCGAAATATCCCCAATGTGACGGTACGAGTGATACAGGTAACCTATGCTCCGCCTCGCCAGCTCCCGCCGGATCATCAACGTGGTGGCGGCGGTCATCGCGTGCGTAGTCGTCATGGGGGTGCTCGGCTTCGGTTACGGCACGATCCCCGCGCTCGGCCCGGCCTTTGACCCAGGTAAGGGCGTGTGGACCAGCGCTGACGGCGGTAAGCCGGTAACCAGCCAGACCCTCAGCCTGTCAGGACTGAACCAGCCGGCCACGGTTAGCTTCACGGCGCAGGGCACCGCGTCGATAAACGCCGGCAGCAAGCATGACGCGTTCGAAGCCATGGGCTACGTCGAGGCACGGTTCCGGCTCACCGAGATGGACGAGGAACGGCGGCTGGGGGAGGGGCGGCTGGCCCAGTTGGCTGGTCCGGCGGACGTGTCGTCGGATGAGTTCGAGTTGCGCCTTGGCCTGCTACGTACCGCGCAGCTCGAATGGGCCCAGATGCCTAAGGACAGTCAAGCTGCCCGGGCCCTCGAGGCCTACGCGCAAGGCGTGAACGCCGACCTGGCCCAGCTCAGGCGGAGCGGTCAGTGGCCCGCCACGTTCACCCTGGCGGGGGTGTACCCGGGTACCTGGACACCGGTCGACAGCCTGGTCGTCCAAGGCATTCTCACCCAGGAACTCGACTACACGACGTCGCCGCTCGATTATGCGGTGCTGGAACACTCGCTTGGCGCGGCCCGCACCATGGACTGGTTCCCGGTCATCGCCAAGAACGCTCAGGCACCCTACGATCCCGGTCCGTACCGCTACCTCGGCATCACACCCCCGGCACCCGGCGCCGCCAGCACGGTAAGCGCCAACCCCACCCAGGTCACCACGAGCACCGGGGCCACAACAGCCACGTCGGTGACCGCGGCCGAGGCGATCCTCGGCGAGCCTACTCTGGTCCGGCATATCTACCCCGACAGCAACGCCTGGGCCACCACCACCGGCACGACGGCCGAACTCGCGGGCGACCCGCACCTGCCGCAGACGCTCCCGTCGGTGTGGTACCAAATCGCCGTCGCGGCACCTGGCTACGACGTGACCGGAGTCAGCGTGCCCGGGCTGCCGGGCATCTTGATCGGGCACAACGCGAACATCGCCTGGAGCCTGACCGACGGGCAGAACCAGGCGACGATGTTTTACACCGAGGACACCCGCGGCGACCAGTACTACTGGGACGGAGCGTGGCGGAAGATGACCGTGGTGCATTACAGCATCCCGGTGCGCGGTGCGTCGACGGTACAACTGAACGTGGACATTACCGTCCACGGGCCGGTTCTCACCCAGGCTGGCCAGACCACGTCGGTGGACTGGATGGGCAATGTGCCGTCTCCGGACCTGCCGGTGATGTTGCAGGTCAACGAGGCGAGCGATTTCCAGCAGTTCAAGGCGGCACTGGCGAACTGGTACGCGCCGTCGCAGAACTTCGTCTACGCCGATGTCCACGGCAACATCGGTGCGATCACCGCGGGCTACTTTCCGCAGGTGAACGCCAAGTGCCAGCCCTGGCTGCCGATGAGCGGAACGGGGGCGTGCGACGTCACCGGAGTGATTCCCTACGCCGCCGTTCCGCAGGTGTACGACCCGTCCGATCACCGGGTGGTGACCGCCAACCAGCGCCAGGTCACCGCGGCCTACCCGTACTACATCGGGACCAGCTCTGACTTCTTCGACCCCGGCTACCGAGCCGACACGATCGGCCAGCTGCTGAGCGCCGGGGACAGCTTCTCCGCCATCCAGAACAGCGTGAAGGACCAGCTCGCCGCTCGCGTGGTGCCGCAACTTATCCGCAGCATCTCCGGAATTCCGGCCGACAGATCCGTGGCTCGGCTGCTGAGCGGCTGGAATGACACGATGACGGCCGACTCCGCTGCCGCCTCGGTCTGGTGGACGTTCTGGACCCAGTACCTGTCCGACGTGTTCCAGCCCTGGTGGGCCAAATCCAAGGTGCCAGTAGGCAAGGACGTAACCGGCCTGGGCCTTAACCCGGCGCTCATGGCGAGCCTGGACGAGGACTTGGAGGCGTGGACGTTGAGCGACCCGTCGAACCCCGCGTTCGGCACCGGACAGACGGCCTCGTCGGTCATGCGATCGGCGCTCCAGTCCGCGATAGATCAGCTATCGGCCAAGCTCGGATCCGACCCGTCGGCCTGGGCATGGGACCGGCTGCACTCCCGGACGTTCCCCGCGCTGTCCGGGGCAGGCGGCCTCGGGTACGGGCCCGCGGGGTCAAGCGGGGACGCGTTCACTCCCGACGCCGCCGATGGTGACCTCACGTCGTCATCTGGTCCGAGCTGGCGGATGATCGCCACGCTGTCGGTGTCCGGAGTATCCGCGGTCGGCATCTACCCGGGCGGGCAGAGCGAGAACCCCGCCTCGCCGTGGTACGCGAACCAGATACCACTGTGGTGGGACGGCCGATACCTGCCGGTGCCGGCGGCCGGCTCGGTCGCGGCTGGTCCAGGCACGGCGAGGTGGCGGCTCAATGGCTGAGCGGTTTCGCGCTGGTGCTGGCGTCTGGCTCGCGAGCTGTGTGCTCGCCGCGGCCGTGATCGGGCTCGCCGCGTGGCTTGGGCTGTGGTGGTTTCCGTTCCTGGCCGGTGCGGCGGCCGGACTGATCTCGTGGCGTGCGGGGCGCGCGCTGCTGTGGGCGGTCGCCGCGGTCGCCGTCGGCTGGGGTGTCTCGCTATGGCTTCCGGCGCTGGTGGACAACTCGCCCGCTGGCGCTACTGCCCGGGTGGTCGCCGCGCTGGCTGGCCTGCCGCCTTACGCGGCGGTCGGTGTGGTGTTCACCCTGGTGCTGGGCGTCCTGCAAAGCGTGACGGCCTTCTGGCTGGTTCGCGCGCTACGACCCCGTAAGTCCAGTAGCTAAGTCGCCCCAGCGGCGCTGATGCCGCTCGACGCGGCGTTGCGCGTGCTGTATGTGCCGTTCGACGTGTCGTTGGGCCCGGTCCACGTGCCGCTCCATGAGCTCCTCGATGTCAATCTGCCCGCGGCCACTGGTGAGCCTGCGCACCTTCGCCAGCGGCAGGCCGCGCGCCTCCGGCGGCAGCCGGTAGATGTTCACGCCGCCGAGCAGGTTGAACATGCGGATCCTGATCAGCGGAGCACCCGGCCGAGGTCGCGCCGAACCATGGTCATCGCAGCCGCCCAGGATCGAGACACCACCAGTCTCGACCTCCACGCTGTCCGGAACGTAGACGTTGCTCCCGCCCAGGAACGAGATCATCGTGAGGGTCAGCTCGCCCCCTTCGATCTCCGCGTCGCGCAGGTCGATCTCGTCGCCGCCCAGGATCGAGAGCGAGTTGAGCTGCTCGGACGCGCGGAACCGTCCCCGCCGGTGTGAGCCGCCCAGGATCGCGACCATCCAGCGGACCGGTTTCCGGACGCGCGCTGGCTGTACCTCCGCTCCGGCGGAGCTTGGGAGGTCGGTGGTGATCGCCGCGAGCTCGCCCCGCGTCTTGGCGGTGAGCGTCTGGCCGGCGCGCTCCTCGAGCTCGTCCAGCGTCAGCCGCCCGGCCGCCGCATGCTCGCCGAGGGACTTCAGTACCACGTCGCGCTCCGAGTCCGAGACTCTGAGCGCATCATCAGATTCGCTGGCCACGGTCTGATGAAACCACGTTCCCGTCAATGAAGCGACTGAGCGAGCAGATCCGCCGCGGCCAGCCGGGCGTCGCTGGGCTGCTTGGTTGCTGGTCTGTGCGGCGTTACCCGGACTCTTGGCTGGGCAGTGCCGCATTCACCAGCAACGGGATCAGCGAGTGCAGACCAGCACCCCCGCGTTCGCGGTGATCGTGAAGTCGTCCGGCAGCCTGTCGCGGACCATGGCGGGAAGGTCGGCGGCGAGATCCGCGGCGATCATGCTCCGAACGTAGTCCAGCACCGGCTCCGGGCCCGGGACACACAGGGTGCTGGTGAACTCGTGCCTGGTCACCGAGGAGAAGACCCGGCGGAGCATCGGCCCGGCCTCGTCGAGGCGGAGCTGTTCGAGCGGGGGCACGCTGAGGCCGGCCGCACGGTAAGCGTCGGCGACGATCGCGTTCAGCTCGCGGAGGTGGTCCGCGCCGTTGAGGACGACGGTGACTTGGCCGCCCGGCCGGGTGACCCGGCGCAGTTCCGCGATCGCCGCCTCCGGCTCCCGAACGTGGTACAGCATGTGGTTGGCCATCGCCAGGTCCGCGGTTTCGTCAGCCACCGGCAACGCGGCGGCGTCGCCCGCCAGCAGCGTGGCCAGCGGCGCGCGGGACCTCGCGGCGGCCAGCATCCCCATCGACATGTCGACACCCAGCGACCTGCCACGGTGATCGCGGCGGCTCAGCTCCGCCAGGTAGGCCCCGTTTCCGCAGCCGATGTCGATGACCGTCGAGTCCGCGCCGATGTCCGCGAGATCCAGAACGCGGGCGGCCAAGTCGATGGCAGGACGCTGATAGGCGTAGATCGACTGGCGGGCGGTGAGGTTGGCGTCCGTGCGGTACTGGACGTCGCGCAGGTAGCCGGGGTCGTCTCGCTGGCTCACGACGACATTATGCTGCGCCCATGAGACTCGTTATCCACGTCCGACGAGTCTACGAGGATCCGGAGGCCGCCGACGGTGCGCGGATCCTGGTGGACCGGTTGTGGCCACGCGGCCTGCGCAAGGAGGCCGCCGCCCTGGACGATTGGCCGCGCGACGTCGCTCCGTCCGCCGAGCTGCGGACCTGGTACGGGCACGACCCGGCGAAGTTCGACGAGTTCCGGGGGCGCTACATCGCTGAGTTGACCAGCTCCCCGGCTCAGCAGGCACTAGGCCAGCTGCGCGCGCTGGCGTCCCAGGGACCGCTAACGCTGCTGACCGCGACCAAGGATGTTCAGCACTCACAGGCGACGGTCCTAGCTGAACTGCTGGAAGCGGCGGCCGAGCCCGAAGCCGGTGACGCTGCCTGCTGGGCACACATCGTCTGCCCCGAGTGCGGATCGGTAATGAGCGAAGGGCACCGCCCCGGCTGCCCAGCTCGGTCCTCTTCCGTCTAAGCGGGCGGGATTCTGGTCGGTGCGGCACTGCCCATATAAGAGTCTGGCTAGTGCAGCACTGACCTGAAACGGCGCCTTCGACCCGGCGCGTTACCCCTGGGCAATCCATGTGCTACACGCCGCTGAATGTGCTACGATGAGGCTATCGAATAAAGATCCGATAGCTGCGGGAGGTGAACCGGATGACCGCCATCGATGACTTTGACCTAGCGGAGTACGCGGACCGGTTCGCCGCCGCGGTGGAGGCGGGCGAGGTCACCGAGTCGGAGCCGCGCCAGGAGTGCGTGTTCTCCCTCGCGCAGACGGATGACCCGGCCGGCGACCGACCCCGGAAGCTTCGCGCAGGGCGAGCCGCTGGACAGCATGGAGCCGGGTGCGGTGCTGGCGGCGATGGCCGAGACCGCCTGCGAGCAGCTGGCCGAGCTGTCAGACAACGCGCTGCTCGGCCTGGTGGGCAGGTCCCGGGCGCTGGCCGGGCGGGCGGCGGCGATCCAGCAGCGCGCGATCGCGGAGTACGCCCGGCGGCAGCGGGAGTCCGATCCCGACCGGGCCGGGCGGGCCGGGTACACGCTGTTCGCCCAGGATGACCTGGCCCCGGAGCTGGTGGTCAACAGCAACCAGGCTGAGGACCGGATGACCCGGTGCGAGGACGCCGAGCGGCGGCTGGCGAAGTGCAGCCAGGCACTGTGGGACGGGCTGATCAGCGAATACCAGATGAAGATCATCACCGACGCCACGATGTGCCTGAGCGACGAGACCGCCGCCGAGGCCGATGAGATCCTCGCCTCCGCGGCGCCCGGCCTGACCCCAGGCCAGCTGCGGGCGATGGCGGCCAGGGTCGTGCTGATGCTCGACCCCGAAGCGGCCAAGGCCCGGCGCAACGAAGCCGCCAAGAAGGCCCGCATCGAGAAGTTCCAGGAGATGTCCGGGACCGCCGCCCTGTGCGGCCGGGACCTGCCCACCCAGGCGGTGCTGCGGTCCTGGCAGCACATCGACTCCCGCGCCCGGGCCCTGAAGGCGGCCGGAGCGTCCGGCACGCTGGAGCAGTTGCGGGTCGCGGTCTACCTGGCCCTCACGAGTGGAAACGACCCCATCACCCTGCTTCCCGAGATCACCGAGGACCCCGGCGAATGGGCCGCCCCGGAGCCAGGAGCATCCGGCGACGGGTCAGACTGGCCGTGGGAAGAACCGGACGAGGCCGAGGACCCCGCCAGTGGCGACGACGACCAGGACGGCGACGGCGGCACCCGCCGGGAGCCGGAAGACCCGAACGGACCCGTCGGCGGCGGAAGCGGGAAGCTGGGCGGGCAGGATGCTCCCTTCGAGGCCGTGATCAACCTGCTGGTCCCGGTGGGCACCCCGTTCGGCTGGTCCAGTGCCCCCGGCGAGATCCCCGGCTACGGACCCGTCGACCCCGAGACCCTCACCGACCTGGTGCAGGCAGCGTCCGCCCACCCCAAGACCCGGTGGTGCGTGACCCTGATCGACCCGCAGACCAAGGAAGCAGTGGCACACGGGTGCGCGCCGGGCCAGCACCGGTGGAACCCGAACATGTACCGCACCGGGGGAGGTGACCGCGACGGGCCGGGACTAGCCCCGGACGGGATGACCGGGCCGGGGAGCGAGCACGACCAGCGGGCCGCCCAGGAGTTCCTGGCCAGCCTGCGGGTGAAACTCGCCCCGATCGCCCGCAAGAGCTGTGACCACACCCACTACACCGACAAATACCAGGTGCCGCGCAAACTCAAGCACCTCATCAAAGCCCGCAAAGCACAGGCATTCGTGCGAATCAATATGACAAATTTATGCCGCATTGTTCGGTAGTATTGCACCGGTTTTGCATTTCGGTCCTTTTTTGCAGCCCATGTTTCCGGATTGTGTATTTTTCAGATACGGCAGGTTTGGAAAACTGGGTAGTGTCTCAGTTTGAAAATCCACAGGCTGCGCGGCGGCGGTAAACTGAGGGCATGACAAAGAAAAATAAAGTCATGCCAAAGCCAAAGAAGCCCTCAAAAAAGCGTAAGACCCGCGAGGACTTCAGTCAGGCCGCTGTGCGGATCGTCAGAGAGGCTACTGAGGGCAAATGATGTTATTCATTCCGTCTGGGACGAGAGACGCAGCAAATCATGCGGCCATAGACGGGGCCATTCAAAGCATCGAGAGTCGTATGAGAAATATCCTCGAAGTCTCCTAGTTTGCTTGTCCATTCCCCATTTTCAAGCTGCCGCGCAGCGTGGGTAGGCTCAATTCCTTGACCTGGAATTTCTATTCCGTAAATTGCGATTTTCTCAATCCCAGTTTCTAGCCTCCCATCAAAGCAAAGTTTATAGCCAAGTGTTTCGTATGCCTGTACAAAAGCAGAGATTGTCTCCTCGCGCACAATTCCATCTGGCCAGTGCCCCTGCTGAGCGAAGTCAGGCCACCACTTGCGTGAAGTGTCTCCAGCTGCCCACGCGATACAGTTGTATCTGCGTTTGAAAGGGCTAGTTTCTCGGCAATTCGAGTTATCGAGGAAAGGAAAATCATTTGGCGGCCAACTACCCGGCATTGTTTTCTGTATCCCAAGCCAGCCACGCTTGGGCCATCTTTCACGGAATCGCCCTGATCCTCTGGCTTAATTGGATTTTCGCCTGTAATACATTCCAGCGCCCAGAACCATTGATCGGGATCATCCCCCTCTACTCTGAGTTGAGCCAATATCAGAGCAACAGCGGGTTCCCCCATTCCAATAATCGCTTGGTAGGACGGTGCCATTAACGCCTTAGTGATGGATGAGGAAGCACCCCGTTCCTTTTTCCATTCCCTGTTTAGGTCCTGGAATTTCATCCAGCGTTTCGCGGCGGGATCAAGAATCACTTTGTATTCGCTGGAACGATAAGTTGCAGCAGGGGTACTGCAAAGTGTCTGCGCGTTCTCTTCTGCTAGATTTGCAGGGTAGAGCCATGTTACAGACGTGAGCAAAAGCGAAACAGCAATCTTCGTTGAAGTTGGAATGCGTCTTGCCTTCATGGTCAATGTACCTTTTCGGACGTTGGCCTGCGCAAACCGTCGGGAGCTGAGGTAATGACCAATATTTGTCCAGCTTTGACGGCATACATTGGATTGCCTTCTGGATCGTATTCGCCATCAATCCGAACGGCAGACAGCACAGTGGGTTTGAGACGCAAAACAGAACCGTCCTCCAATGTGACCTCGGACCAGCGTTCCGTAGATTCCTTGACGCCTACTTCAAAACCGTCTTTCAGTGGACTGGATGGAGTTGGGAATGGCATTTTAACTCTCCGCTCAGACATCGGACTCTCCTGTTCGTGTCCGTGGATGTTCACGGACACGGCATGCACCTGTTCGGTCAGCGGCGCTGCACTTGTTGAACTTCCTTCACCATCGCGCCGAAAACGGCGTTCCTTGCGCTCTCAGTTCTCTGTTCGGGGGTCATGTTGGCTGCTCGCGCAGGGCCGCCGACACGACCACCCTTGCGGCCTAGCGCAACAGCATACGGGTTTTTGCGCTTTGTTGCCATTGGGTTTTATTATACGTGAGCGGTCACGAAAGTCAAGCGCATTTTCTTCTTGACATATACGTGAGCGGTCACGTAATATAAAGGCGTCATGAATCGCCTTTCGACCAACAAACAAGCCCAAATCGTAAGTGCACTGGTAGAAGGAAATTCCATCAATGCAACTTGCCGAATGCTCGGAGTCGGAAAGCACACGGTATTGAGACTGCTGGAAGATTTGGGCTGCGCTTGTGCTGCCTATCATCATTCCCACGTTCGCAATCTCCGAGTACGTCGCGTCCAGTGCGATGAAATCTGGGCCTTCGTCGGCGCGAAGCAAAAGAACGTGTCTCCGAAGAGCAGATGGCAAGGCGCTGGGGGATGTGTGGACGTGGACGGCAATCGACGCTGATACCAAGCTGATCGTATCGTACCTGCTCGGCAGTCGCGGAGCGGGTGGGCAAAGGTTTTTATGGAGGATGTTGCGTCGCGGGTCGCGGCCCGTATCCAAATCACCACTGACGGCCACCGGGCCTATGCAGAAGCGGTCGAAGGTGCGTTCGGGATGGACGTGGACTATGCGATGCTCATAAAGATCTACGGCAACGATGCCTTCGACCGCGTTACAGCCCTGGCGATTGCATCGGCTGCGCAGACCGCAGTGCTGTCTGGCTCACCGACCCGATGCACATCAGCACGTCGTTTGTGGAGCGCCAGAACCTCACCATGCGGATGTCCATGCGGCGCTTTACCCGACTTACCAATGCGTTCTCAAAGAAGATCGAGAACCACGGGCACATGCGGTCGCGCTGCATCTACACGCATTACAACTTCTGCCGCGATCCACCAAACGCTCCGCGTCACCCCCGCGATGGAAGCCGGAATCGCCGATCATGTTTGGAGCGTCGAAGAACTTATTGGGCTGTTAAATTCAAACTGAGACACTACGAAAACTGCGCTCGAGGTCTGCTTCGAGCGTCTCTGGAATACAATCGTAAGAGTGGCACAACGGTGTATCGAGATTCCGTGGTGATGGCCCCAGTCCTGCAAGCACAACACGAATGCCAGATCAAAGGACTTGCCATGAGAGTCTGGTGGCCTGAAATTTTCGTGGATGTACTGATGAAAAATATCCCCAAACATGGAAGGAATGCATTTTTACATGTCCACCAGTGATCTTGTTGTGCAGAGCCAGCCAACGTCGGGCCCTGCCAGTGGTAGTGAGCAGATCGTCAACGATTTCTCCATACAGATTGCCACCGTGAACGGTTCCGGCTCGCAGTCCGCCAACAATGTCCTCCTCCGCAGCATTTTCCGCATGGGCG
>CAVUOU010000048.1:0-236582 GCA_963743085.1 uncultured Actinomycetota bacterium | reverse complement strand
CTGGTCCTGTGCCCGTTGCTGGCCATCGTCAGCCTGGTCATCGTGCCGCTGGTGCTCGTCGTCTCTTACCGGATGCGCTGGAAGGTGTTTCCGGCCACCTGGGATGGCCAGCAGCGCGAGGGCGACGTCGTCCAGATCGTCGACGAGGACCTCAACGGCGTGCGGGTCGTCAAGGCCTTCGGCCAGGAGCGGCAGGAACTCGAACGGGTAACCGAGGCGTCGCGCGCCGTTTACGGCTCGCAGATGCGCGCGGTGCGCCTGCAGGCTCGCTACCAGCCGATCCTGCAGGCCATCCCGGTCTTCGGGCAGGTCGCCATCCTCGCCTTCGGTGGCTGGATGGCATTGCACCACGAGATCACGCTGGGCACGTTCCTGGCCTTCTCCACGTACGTCACCCAGCTCGTCGCCCCCGCCCAGCGGCTGGCCGGTGTCCTCACCATCGCCCAGCAGGCTCGGGCCGGGGTGGAGCGTATCTTCCAGCTCATCGACCTGCGCCCCGCCATCGCCAACGCGCCCAACGCGGTCGAACTGCCCAGTCTCCGCGGCGAGGTCACCTTCTCCGACATCCACTTCGGCTACGGCCAGGGCGCTCCGGTACTGCACGGCTTCGATTTGCACATCCCGGCCGGGTCGCGCGTCGCCCTCGTCGGTCCGAGCGGAAGCGGCAAGTCGACCGCGGTGGCGCTGGTGTCACGCATCTACGACCCGCAACAGGGCGCCGTGTTCGTCGATGGCCACGACGTGCGGGGCGTGACCTTGCACTCGCTGCGCAGCCAGATCGGCATCGCGTTCGAAGAGAGCTTCCTGTTCTCCGAGTCGGTGCGGGACAACATCGCCTACGGGCGTCCGGACGCGACCGACGCCGACATCGAAGCCGCGGCGCGTGCTGCGGGCGCCCACGATTTCATCCTGGGCCTGCCGCGCGGCTACGACACCATGGTGGGCGAACGGGGCCTGAGCCTGTCGGGCGGGCAGCGTCAGCGAGTGGCCCTGGCCCGGGCGCTGCTGTATGACCCCCGGATCCTGATCCTGGACGACGCCACCAGCGCGGTGGACGCCACCACCGAGGAGGCCATCCACGACGCCCTGCGCGAGGTGATGGCCCGACGGACCACGATCCTCGTCGCGCACCGCCGCTCGACCCTGCACCTGGCGGACCAGATCGTGGTCGTGGACGACGGCCAGGTCGTCGATGCCGGTACCCACGACGAGCTGATGGAGCGCAGCGCGCTGTACCGGACGTTGCTCACCGGGCTCGATGAGGACGCGGCCGACGGCGGGATCGAGGCGCTGGCCACCCTTTCGGCCGACGGCACGACCGATTCGGCGTGGACTGGGACGCGCCAGCCCGGCCGGGGCCGCACCGGTGCCCGTAGTGGTGCGGGCCCGGTTGGCGCGGCCAGCCTGGGGCCAGGGCTCGGCGGCGGCGGGGGCGGCTGGCGCAACAACCTGGCGCCGACCCCCGAGCTGTTGCGCCGGGTGGCCGCGCTCAAGCCGGTCCGCGACAGCCCGGTCATCGATCTCGAGACCGAGTCGCGCCGGGACCCCTCGTTCAGCCTGGGGCGGCTGCTGTCGGAATTTCGCCGCCCGCTGCTGCTCGGCCTGCTCCTGGTCGTCCTTGACGCGCTCGCCTCGCTGGCCGGACCGTACCTGGTCAAGAGCGGCATCAACAACGGCGTGACGGCCGGATCCGAGGCCGCGCTGTTCGCCGCGTCCGGCATCTACCTGGCGGTGGCCCTGGCCGACATGATCGACGAGTTCGGCGACACGTTCGTGACCGGCAAGGCCGCTCAGCGCATCATGCTGTCGCTGCGGATCCGGATCTGGGCTCAGCTGCAGCGGCTATCCCTCGACTACTACGAGAGCGAGATGGCCGGCCGGATCATGACCCGGATGACCACCGACGTCGACCAGTTCGAGTCGCTGATCGAGAACGGCGTGCTGTCCGCTCTGGTCGCGCTGGTCACCTTCGTCGGTGTGGGCATCGCGCTGCTCGTGCTGAACCTCGAACTGGGGGCCGCTACCCTCACGGTCGTCGTCCCGCTCGCCATCGCGACCGTGCTGTACCGGCGGCGGGCCGTCGTACTCTACGACACGGCCAGGGAACGGATCGCCATCGTCAACGCCGACTTCCAGGAGAGCCTCTCCGGGGTGCGCGAAGCCCAGGCCTTCGTCCACGAAAAAGCCACCATGGCCCAGTATCACCGGCTCGGCCGCCAGTATCTCGTCTCCCGGCTCTCGGCCCAGCGGCTGGTGGCCACGTACTTCCCGTTCGTGCAGTTCCTGTCGAGCGCTGCCGACGCCATTGTCCTGGGGGTGGGGGCCGGGATGATCGCGTCGGGTCACCTGACCTCGGGCGCGCTGATCGCGTTCATCCTCTACATCGACCTGTTCTTCTCCCCCATCCAGCAGCTCTCGCAGGTCTTCGACGCGTGGCAGCAGACCCGGATCTCGGTGAACCGTATCGCCGACCTCATGCAGATCGACACCCTTACCCCCAATCCCGAACATCCGCAAGATACGGGCAGGCTCTCCGGCGAGGTGGTCATCGACGACGTGCGCTTCGCCTACCCGACCGCCCCCCGCCAGCGCGGCAGCGCTCCGGAACGGCGCGGCCCGCAGGACGTCCGGCGTCTGCAGAGCGACGACGCGCTGGCGGCCAAGCCGCCCGAGGCGCTGCGCGGCATCAGCCTGCGCATCGCGGCTGGCGAGACGGTCGCGCTCGTCGGGGAGACCGGGGCGGGCAAGTCGACGATCATGAAGCTGGTGGCCCGGTTCTACGATCCCAGCGAGGGTGCCATCCGTGTCGACGGCCACGACCTCCGCGCGCTCGACTTGCTGTCGTTCCGCCGCCAGCTCGGTTACGTGCCGCAGGAGGCGTTCCTGTTCACCGGCTCGGTTCGCGACAACATCGCCTACGGGCGGCCCAGCGCCAGCGACGCTGAGGTCGAGGCAGCGGCACGGGCGGTCGGCGCCCACGACTTCATCGCCGCGCTGCCCGGTGGTTACGTGGCCGAGCTGGCCGAACGGGGCAGGTCGCTGTCCGCTGGGCAGCGCCAGCTGATCGCGCTGGCCCGGGCCGAACTGGTCGACCCGGTCCTGCTCCTGCTGGACGAGGCCACGTCCAACCTCGACCTCGCCACCGAGGCCCGGGTGGCCGCGGCGATGCAGCGCGTCTCCCATGGCCGGACAACGATCGTGATCGCCCACCGGCTGCAGACGGCCCGGGCCGCGGACCGCATCGTCGTTCTCGACGGGGGCAGGATCATCGAGACCGGGCCGCACGATGACCTGCTGGCCACCGGCGGGAAGTACGCCTTGATGTGGGAAGCGTTCGAGACGGCCAGCCACGCCACGACGCCCACCGTGCTCGAAACATAGGGCTAAGGAGGCTGTCGCGCGGCTCGCGACGCAGGGCTGTCGGGTCCTGGATGTGGTTCACTCCGCGCTCGCAGTCCCGCCGCAGGTTCACAAATCGAATATATGCGCCATTTCCCCCCGCCACCATGCCCGGCAATTATGGTCGGTGCTGCACTACCCAGGCTCTTTGCCGGGTAGTGCAGCACCCACCACACTCCCCTCGGCCCCAGGGACGGCAGCAACGCCACATCGATGCTGTTGAAGCCAGCCCGCCCGGGCGGCGAGATGCGGCTGACGCCGCTTGATTCGGAACGGTGCCTAACACCCCGGGGAAGCTCACCTCGACGTCGAGGCCTCCGGTGTCGCGGGGCCGAGCACTGACCGTCGCGCCGTGCGCGTCGGCGATGGCACCGACGATCGCCAGGCCGAGTCCGTGCCCGTCGCCACGGCCGTGGACGCGGCTGGCGCCGAGCCGCTGGAACGGCTCGAAGAGTCGGCCGACCTCTTCGGCGGGCACCACCGGGCCGCTGTTGCTGACCCAGAGCACCGGGCGGCCATCGCGCTGGCCGGTGCGGACCGCGACCCATCCGCCGGGCACGTTGTACTGGATCGCGTTGCCGACCAGGTTCGCGATCAGGCTCTCCGCCAGCGAAGGATCACCAGAGGCCGGTGCCCGCTTGAGATCGAGGTTCAGCCGGACCGTGTTGGCGTGGCCCTCGGTGACTTTGGCGGCGATGGCAGCCAGGTCGAGCGGTTCGCGGCGCTGGACGCCTCGCTCCCCCGTCGCGAGCGTGAGCAGACCGTCGATGAGCCGCTCGGTGCGCAGTCCGAGTGCGAGCACCTGCTCGCATGCCTCCCGCAGCACCGGTGCGGGCGCGTCCGGATCCGCCAGCGCCACCTGCAGCAGGGTCCGCTCCGCCGTCAGCGGAGTCCGCAGCTCGTGCGACGCGTTGGCGACAAAGTGCCGCTGCGCGGCGAACGAGTCCTGCAGCCGCTCGAACAGCCCGTTAAGCGTCTCGCCGAGCTTGCTGAACTCGTCGTCGCGGCGGCCCAGCGGCAGCCGCCTGCTCAGGTTGCTGGCGGAGATGTCCCTGGCGGTCTGAGTGATGGCTCGCAGCGGCCGGAGCAGCCGGGCAGCCAGCAACCAGCCGAGCCCGACCGACAGCACGACCAGCACACCCAGACCGACCGCGACCTGTATCGCCGACACGTTGGCGTACACGCTGGGATGGAATGTCCTGACGGGCCCGCCGCCGACGTGCTGGACTTGCTCCACCGAGGCGAACGCCACGGTCAGGACCAGCAGACCCGACAGCAGGAACGCGCCGGCGTACAGCAGCGCGAACCGCAGCCGGACGGTCATGCCGCACCGATCCGGTAGCCGCCCTCACGAACCGTCTCGATCACCGGCGGGTCACCGAGCTTGAGCCGCAGCCGCCGGATCGTGGACTTCACCGCCGTGGTGAACGGGTCGGCCGCTGAGTCCCAGACCCGTTCCAGCAGTTCCTCGGCGGAGACCATCCTGCCTCCCGCCGCCAGCAGGCACTCGAGCACAGCGAACTCCTTCGGGCTCAGGTCCAGTCGCCGGCCGTCGCGCACCGCCACCCGGCGAGCGGGGTCAACCGATAGGCCCCCTCGGGACAGCACCGGCGGGACCACCGGGGCCGAGCGCCGCGCCAGCGCCCGCACCCGGGCCACCAGCTCGGCGAAGTCGAAGGGTTTCGGCAGATAATCGTCCGCGCCGATACCAAGCCCGTCCACCCGGTCGGCGACCGTGCTGGCGGCGGTGAGCATCAGCACCCTGCTCCCGGAGCCGTCCGCCACGATCTGGCGGCACACCTCGTCGCCATGCAGCACGGGCAGATCCCGGTCAAGCACCACCACGTCGTATCGCGTGCAGGTGATCTGCTCAAGAGCGTCACCGCCGTCGGCCGCGACGTCCACCGCCATGCCCTCGTGGCGGAGCCCCTTCGCGATGGCCTGGGCCAGCACTTCGAAATCCTCGACGACAAGCACCCTCATGCCCCCACAGTGCCACAGCCTCGGTGTCAGCCGGGTGTCACGGGCCGAGATAGGCGAGGACGGCGAGGACGCGGCGGTGGTCGGAGTCGGACGGCGGCAGGCCAAGCCTGCTGAAGATGTTGCTGATGTGCTTTTCGACGGCGCGCTCGGAGACCACGAGGCGTTCGGCGATGGCGCCGTTGGACCGGCCTTCGGCCATCAGGGCGAGGACGTCTTGCTCACGCGTGGTGAGGGTCGAGAGGGCGCTGGCGTGACGACTAGCGTTGAGCAGGCCGCTGACGACCTCGGGGTCGAAGGCGGTGCCGCCGGCCGCGACCCGGGCGATCGCGTCAGTGAACTCGGCGACATTGGCGACCCGGTCCTTGAGCAGATAGCCGACTCCGCCGGATCGGGTGGCGAGCAGCTCCGCGGCGTAGCGGGTCTCGATGTACTGGGAAAACACCAGGATGCCGACGTCGGGGTGCTCACGGCGGATCGCGATCGCGGCGCGCAGCCCTTCGTCGGTGTGGCTGGGCGGCATCCGCACGTCGATGATCGCGACGTCCGGCTTCTGGGCGCAGAACCGCGTCCCTCAGTGCCTCCGCGTCACCGACCGCGGCCACGATCTCGTGTCCGCGGTCGGTGAGGATTTCGGTGAGTCCCGCCCTGATCACGGCGGCGTCCTCGGCGATAACGATGCGCATGCTGTCCCTGTCTCAGGCGTGGGAGGGCAGTTCGACGGTGATCGTCGTCGGGCCGCCGCTGGGGCTGTCGACCTCTAGGCGGCCATCAACGGTACGGACACGGTCCGCGAGCCCCCGCAAACCCCCGCCAGCGACCGAGCGGGCGCCGCCGTGGCCGTCATCGGTGACACGGATCCGTAGCAGGCCGAGGACATGCACCGCTTCGACGGTGGCGTGCCGGGCACCGCTGTGCTTGGCCACGTTGGTGAGCAGCTCGGCGGCGGAGAAGTAGGCGATCGTCTCAATCGCGTCCGATGGCCGCTCCGGGATGTCGATGACCAGCTCGACGGGGACCGCGCTGCGTTCCGCGAGCGTGGCCAGCGCGTCCGCGAGACCATTGTCCAGCACGGGCGGATGAATGCCACGGGCCAGTGTCCGCAGGTCGGCGATCGCCTCGATGACGCCGCGGTGGGCGTCGTCGACTAGCTGGGTGACGCGCGCCAGGTCGGGCTGGGTGTCGTCATCGAGCTTCTCTCTGGCCAAGCCCAGCTTCATGCCCAGGGCCACGAGCTGCGCCTGGGTGCCGTCGTGCAGATCCCGCTCGATGCCGCGAAGCCTCGCCGCGGTGTCGTCCACCGCGTGCGCCCGGCTCTCTTCGAGGGCACGGATCCGCTCGGCGGGAGTGCTGGGGCCGAGCAGGCCCCACATCAGCCGACGGTCGGCCTCGGTGACGCCGTGGAGCAGCCATGGAGCCGCGATCAGCAGCAGGCCCGCAGTGATCGGGTAGGCCGAGATCGCGGGACCCAGGGGCATGACGCGGAACTGGGGCGCGAACGCCCACCAGATCGGGAAGGCCAAGCAGAACACGCCGCCCAACCAGCAGCCCGCGGCCATGACGAGTCCGGCCAGGGCGAGCGGTAGCTTGATCGCGAAATAGGCACGCGCCCGCCAGGCGACCAAGTCTCGTGTCCGTGTAATCCACCACTTGCGTGCCTCGCTCATCGGCTGAATGCCGTCGATCGTGATGCCCGTCTCGGCGGCCAGCTCGGCGATCCGGGACGGCGGCAGGTCCATGATCGTCACTCCTGGCTTGGTCTCCCACACCCGCGCCTTGCCGCTAGCATCCTGGGCGACGGCGGCGAGGCGCGGGCCGTCCGGAGTCCGCACCTTCAAGGCCGGCCTGAGCCCTAGCCCTGGCGGGGCCGGGATGTCCTCGCCGAGTAGTCTGCGTGCGACGACGCGATTGGCCCCAGCGAGCCTGCGCATGCCAGGTGCCGATAGTGCCCACAGCATCCCGTGCTCCAGCGTGACCGCCGTGTACACGACGCCGGCGATGGCGATCGGGAAGCTGACGAGCGTGTAGCCGAGTTCGGCCCAGACGCGCCTGGTGAAGGGCGCCCACAGGATGCGCCACCACGGCGACGGGGTCGAGCCGGTCATGATGTGATTGTCGTTCATAATGGCGACGTTGTAACCGCCATCGGTAACTATGTTTGTGTCCATACCTCGATGCTGCGCTCCGGCCGCCGCGAGATCGATCGTGGCAGCCAGTGTCCTCAGGTACGGCTAGCACGACTAGGTGCACCGCCCGCGTGTGCCGTTTCTGGTGGGTGCCGCCCTACCCATCCAAGAGTGCAATGGCAGGAACTTAAGAAAGCTCTCGCCCTTCGGGCGGGCGACGCCATGGTCATGACCGCAGCCCGGAATGCCCCGACCTCGGCTCCGGGCATTGCCGGACGGAACGGGCTGCTCGCTGCGGGCCGCCGCCCGGAGCGCCGCTTTATCACAGACGGCTCAGTACCATGTCGCGGCCGCACTGCCGCACATCCCGCCCGGAGCCCTGTGACCGGAGAGAACAGCAGTCCTGACCACTGCCACGGCTTTCTTAAGTTCCTGGCATTGTCCAAGAGTGCGGATAATGCCGCACCGACCGGTATGCGGCCGCGAGCCTGGCGATCACCGGCGCGACGTCATTCGTCCCGGCGACCGGGCTGGTGCCGGTGTCGGCGAAGTCGTTCTGCATATCGATCACAATCAGCGCTGACCGGTCAAATTCCGGGTCGAGCAGCTGGTCCAGGCCGGTCACCGGGCACCCGCCCCGGCCACGATGCGAAACAGCTCGTCGGGCACGTCCCGCATCAGGTTGTGCCCGGACCGCAGGGTGTGCACGTTCCACGCTGAGTCGTGCCTGAGTCGCTCGGCGACCGGTCCGAACGGGCCTTCTGCCCAGCCGGCCGCGTACACATACTCCCGCCGGGGGCGGCGGGTCAGGGGTTCGAAGCTCCAGCCGCCGTGGTGGCTGCCAGGCACCAGCACGAAAGTCGGCACATCTCCATTATCGCCACTCCCATTTCATAAGTGAAATACATATTTGCTATAGAGCTTATAATTGACAGTTATGGAATTGCGTCAGCTCGAGTACTTCGTCGCGGTGGCCGAGGAGGCCAGCTTCACCCGGGCGGCCGCTCGGGTGCATGTCGCGCAGCCGGGTATCAGCGCGCAGATCCGCAGGCTGGAAGCGGAGCTCGGGCAGCCGCTGCTAGACCGCTCGGGACGCCCGGCGCGCCTCACCGAGGCTGGCGCCGCCGTCCTGCCCTTCGCGAGGGCGGCACTGCGAGCCGTCGCGGATGCGCGGCTGGCGGTGGACGAGCTAGCCGGGTTGGTCCGCGGGCAGGTCAAGGTCGGCATGGTGAGCGGATGCTCGCTACCCGTCCTCACCGACGTGCTCGCCGCGTTCCACGACAAGCACCCGGGCATCTCCATCACCCTGTCTGAGGACACCTCCAGCCAGCTCATCACGGACCTGCGGGAGGGCAGATGCGACCTGGCGCTCATCGGGACGGGCGGCGATCCGGTACCCGGGTTGGAAACCACGACGATCACTGACGAACCGCTCGTCGCCGCGGTCTCTCCTGAGCATCCACTCGCGACCAGCGCGATCCTCCCGCTTCGGGCACTCGATGGTCAGCCATTGATCTGCCTGCCGCCGGGCACCGGTGTCAGGGCCGCCCTCGACGCCGGCTGCGCCGCCGTCGGCTTCACCCCCACAATCGCGTTCGAAGCCAGCGCGCTGCCGATGGTCGCGCGGCTCGCCGAACGCGGCCTCGGCATCGCGATCATCCCGGCCTCAACCGCGGGCCCGGCGCTACGCTCCCTGTCCATCACCGACCCCCAGCTCAGCTCTCGGCTCGAATTCGCCTGGAGCCCGCCGGTCTTGAGTCCCGCTGCGCGAATGCTGATCGAACAGGCCCAGGCCTCCGCCTGAGGTTGACTCCGTACCGTGGTACGGGCGCTAGCTTGTGGATCATGGCTGGACTGACTATCGGTAAACTGGCCGCCGCGGAGGGAGTTGGCGTCGAGACCGTGCGTTTTTATCAGCGCAAGGGACTGCTGCCGTTGCCCGAACGGCAAGGCTCCGGTTACCGCGAGTACTCCAAGGCTGACCAGCGCAGGCTGACCTTTATCCGCCGGGCGCGGCAACTGGGGTTCACGCTGAGCGAGATACGGGATCTGCTCAGCCCGGCTGAGACCGGCGATATTGTCCGGGCGGCCATGGCCAAGCTTGACCAGACCCAGAAGCAGATCGCGGAGCTCAGCCTGCTGCGCTGCCGGCTGCGGCTCCTGGTCGAGGTCTGTGAGGACGGTGACGGCGACGATTGCCTCGCCCTTCGGCTTGGGCAGCCTATCCCTGGCACGGAGGCGCTGTGAAGTTCGGAATCAGCTACAACACCGCCTATCACGGCGGTGACCCCGGCACCATGGCCGCGGTCGCCAGGCACGCCGAGGAGTGCGGCTTCGAGTCTTTTTATGTTCCTGAGCACATCGCCCTGTATCCGGGCGCGACGACAGGCGGCTTCGAATTCCCGCCGTCGCTCGCGGTCGCCGATCCACTTGAGTGCCTGAGCTTCGTAGCGGCTGCCACCGAGCGGATCCTGCTCGGAACAGCGGTGCTCCTGCTGCCGTATCACCACCCAGTGCTGCTCGCCAAGCGGCTCGCGACCATCGATGTGCTCTCCGGTGGCCGGATGCGCCTGCTGACCATTGGCCTGGGCACCTTGCCTGGTGAGGCGGCGGCACTGGACGTTGACTTCGCCTCGCGCGGACGCCGCGGCGACGAGGCGATCGACGTTTTGCGCCTGTTGTGGTCAGGGGACGAGAGCGGGGTCAGCTTCGACGGAGAGTTCTTCTCCTTCACGAGCCTGTGCAGCTTCCCCAAGCCATGGCAGGCCAGGACGCTCCCGGTGCATGTTGGCGGGTCGAGCAATGCCGCCGCCCGCCGGGCCGGCCGCCGGGGCGACGGTTACTTCCCTGGAGGCCGGCTCACCCCGGCCGAGCGCGCCAGCCAGCTAGAGCTCATGCGGGCGGCCGCCGCTGAAGCCGGCCGCGATCCGGATGCGCTG
The DNA here is from genome assembly GCA_963743085.1 of uncultured Actinomycetota bacterium. Lineage (GTDB taxonomy): Bacteria > Actinomycetota > Actinomycetes > Streptosporangiales > Streptosporangiaceae > JBEKHI01. The sequence continues at coordinate 226,138 of CAVUOU010000048.1, read as the reverse complement.
GAGTACACCCGCTGGGGATCCATCGACATGACCGCCGCCGACGTCGAATCCCGCGCTCGGGACGGGGTGACACGGCTAGTGGTGGGCACCACCTCAGCTGACCTGGCCGCGCAGCGGGCGGAGATCTCGGCATTCGCGGACAGGCTCGGGCTTGCCTCGCACCGGCCAAATACGCAACCCTAGGGTTGCGTATTTGGATATAATGTGCAATGCTGGGGTTGCACATGCACCGGAAGCCAGCGGAGGGAACCAGACATGGCCGTCAGCAATGTCAGCGACACCATCGAGCGAGACGTCCTCATCGCGGCACCGGCCGAGAAGGTGTGGGATGTCGTCTCGATCCCGGGCTGGTGGATCAACGACGGCAGCGCGCTCAATCTGAGCCTCATCGAGCGGATCACCGAGGACCAGGCGATCGTGCACCATCCCGAACACGGTGACTTCCTGGTGGAGCGGCTTGCAGTCGACCCGCCGCGCGCCGCGAGCTTCCGCTGGATGGTCAGCGGCGCGGAAGGACGACGGATCGATGTGCCGGAAGACCAGCTCCTGTACACCCGCGTTAGCCTCACCTTGACCCCAGAACCCGGCGGGACCCGGCTCTCGGTGGTGGAGAGCGGCTTCGCGGCTGCGGCGGTAGACGAGCGTGCCCGGCGACGCGCCTACGAGGGGAACTCGGAAGGCTGGGAGATCGAGCTCGGTGTCATCAGGGCATACGCAGAGAACTCGTGAGCCGCGACCCTGCCCCGGGCACCATCGCGGCCGTGTTCGTCGCCCTGGCGGACCCAAGCCGCCGCCAGGTGATCGGCGTCCTGGCCGCACGAGGAGTCGCTACCGCGACCACCATCGCCGAGGACCTGGCTATCACCCGCCAGGCGGTGGCCAAGCACCTAGCCACGCTGGCCAGCGCGGCCCTCGTCGACTCGCAGAAGACAGGCCGGGAGGTCCGCTACCGGCTACGGCCGGAGCCGCTGCGGCTGGCCGCCCGCTGGCTCGACACCGCCGCCGGCGCGTGGGACGGCCAGCTAGCCGCCGTCAAGAACGCCATCGAAACCGAGATCGGAGACCCGAAATGAACGATGACAACCTCACCATCAGCTTCACGACCGACCGCCGACGGCGCCGAAATGCGCTTCACCCACGTCGGCCTGGTCCCTCAGCAGGAGTGCTTCGATAGCTGTTCCCCGGCCTGGAACTTCTACGTCGGCAGCAGCCTGCGCAACCGGATCACAGCTGACCGTTGACCCAGCCCAGCGCCGCCGCGGCGGTCGGCACGACGGTGCTCCCGGGCGGCAGCGGCGGGCGCCGCACCATGACGACCTGGACCCCCAGGTCCCGCGCGGCCCGGAGCTTCGCGACGGTCGCCGGTCCGCCGCTGTTCTTCGCCACCAGCAGCCCGATTCGATGGTCGCGCAGCAGCGCGGACTCCCCCTCGACCGTGTACGGGCCGCGATCCAGGATCAGCGTCATACTGCGGGGCACGGACCCTGAAGGCGGATCGACGGTTCGGACCAGGAACCGGTGACCGTCGTCGGCGGCGAAGGCGTCCAGGTCACGGCGGCCCGTGGTGAGGAACACCCCGTCGCCTGGCCAGGCCCGGACCGCCTCGGCGGCCTGGCGAACGTCTTCGGCCGTCTGCCAGGAGGGGTCGGGCTCCCATTCGGGACGGCGCAGCACCAGCCTAGGCACGCCCGCGTTCAGGGCGGCCCGAGCCGCGTTCTCGGTGATGGCGCCGGCGAACGGGTGGGTCGCGTCAATCACATGAGTGATGCCTGCTTCCTCCAGGAAGGCCGCCAGTCCGTCCGCCCCGCCAAACCCGCCGACGCGTCCCGGGCCGTCGGGAAGCCGTGGCTGGCGCACCCGGCCCGCCAGCGAGGACAGCACGTCGGTGCCCGCCGCCACGAGTTGGGCGGCCAGTTCCCGCGCCTCGCCGGTTCCGCCGAGGATGAGGACACGCACCGGCAAAGCGTAGTGCGAGACACTGTGCTGTTGGGAAACTAGGAAACACTGGGCGGATGCGCGAACTGCTCGTCATAGGCATGGGACCCGGCCACCCGGACCAGATCACCGTCCAGGCCGTGCAGGCCCTGAACCGGGTGGACGTGTTCTTCCGTATCGATAAGGGGGACGCCAAATCCGGGCTCAACGCGGCCCGGGACGAGATCCTGCGCCGGCACGTAGTTGAGGGCCAACACAGTCAACAGCCTCGGTACCGCGTCGTGGACATTCCTGAGCCGCCCCGCGACCGCTCCGGGTCACTAACGACAGACGGCTATCGAGGCGCGGTGCGGGACTGGCACCAGGCCCGCGCCGAGCTCATCGCGCGGGCGATCGACGCCGAGCTTGGCCAGGACGGCGTCGGTGCGTTCCTGGTCTGGGGCGACCCATCCGTGTATGACTCGACGCTGCGCATCATCAACCACGTACTCGCGCTCGGCACCGTCTCCTTCACCTGCACGGTGATACCGGGGGTGACCAGCGTGCAGGCGCTCGCGGCGGCACACCGCGTCCCGCTGAACCGGACCGGCGAGCCCATCCACATCACCCCGGCCCGGCAGATCGCCGACGGCCTGCCAGCGGGACTGGACTCCGCGGTGGTCATGCTGGACCGCGGGTTCACCGCCGCCGAGTTCGACGAACCCGGTCTTTCGGTTTACTGGGGCGCCTACCTCAGCATGCCCGACGAGGTGCTGATCTCCGGGCCGCTGACGGAAGTCGCCGCGCAGATCACCGAGACCCGCGCCAAGCTGCGCGAACGCCACGGCTGGATCATGGATACCTACATGCTCCGCCGGGAGCGGCCGGAAGGCTCCTGAGCACCGGTGTCAGCCAGGTGTCAACGGGGCGCACCGTGCTGACACCGGCTGCTGCGTACAACGGTGTGCATGATCGAAGTCACTAGCTTGCGCAAGCGTTACGGCGACACCCTGGCGCTTGACGATATGACGTTTACCGCCTCCCCCGGCCACGTCACTGGTTTCGCCGGGCCAAACGGCGCGGGCAAGTCCACCACGATGCGCGTCATCCTGGGCCTGGACCGCGCCGACTCCGGTACCGCGCTAGTGAAAGGAAAACCGTACCGTTCGCTGGAACACCCACTGCGGCACGTCGGGTCGCTGCTCGACGCGGGTGCCCTGCAGCCGGGACGCTCGGCGCGCAACCACCTGCGCTGGCTGGCCAAGTCCCAGGCGTTGCCGCTAAGCCGCGCCGACGAAGTACTTGAGCTAACCGGGCTTGAAAGCGTCTCCCGGCGGAAAGGCCGGCGGTTTCTCGCTCGGGATGCGGCAGCGGCTCGGCATCGCCGCCGCGCTGCTCGGTGACCCGAAGATCCTGATGTTCGACGAGCCGTTCAACGGGATGGACCCCGAGGGGATCGTCTGGCTCCGCGGGTTCCTTCGCGCGCTGGCCACCGAGGACCGCACGGTGCTGGTGTCCAGCCATCTGATGAACGAGATGCAAGACACCGCCGACCACGTGATCGTGGTGGGCCGGGGCAAGGTGATCGCCGACGCCACGGTGTCCGAGGTGCTGGCCCGCTGGCCGTCCCTTGAGGCGGCCTATCTCGAGCTGACCAGGAACGCAGTTGACTACCGGGGGGTTCCGGGGGGTCGTCCCCCCGGGCAGGCAGAGCGGGGGACACGATGATCGCGGCGGAGTGGCTGAAGTTCCGCACCGTCCGAGGGTGGGTGATCGCCACGCTGGTCGGGCTGGCCGCGCTGGCCGGCCTCGGTCTCGCCAACATGCCGATCGGTTCCTGTGACGTCAGCGCCTGCACGCCGGTGCTCGGACCGGGCGGCGAAGCGGTGAACGACAGCTTCTACCTGGTCGGTTCCAGGCTCTCCGGCGACGGAACGATCACCGCGGGGGTCTCATCGCTGACCAGCGACGTCAACACCCCGAAGACGACCGCCGAGCGAGTGAGCGTGCCGTGGGCGAAGGCCGGGCTCATCCTCAAGGAGAGCCTGACCCAGGGTTCGGCGTACGTGGCGATCATGATCACCGGATCCCACGGAGTGCGGATGCAGGACGACTTCACCGGGGACATCGCCGGGCCGTCGCTGAACGCCGCGTGGCTGCGCCTGGTGCGCTCCGGCGAAGCGTTCACCGGTTACGCGTCGGCCAACGGGACGACCTGGACGAAGGTCGGCACGCTAACCCTCCCGGGGCTGTCCCGAACCGTGGAAGGCGGCATGTTCGTCACGTCGCCGCAGTACACCCAGACCATGCTGGGAGTGGCGGGCATCAACGGCAACCTCAGCCAGTCCACGGCGATCTTCGGCGACTTGTCGATGAGCTGGCCGGATGCCAGCCTCACCGGCAAGAGCGTCGGCGGCTACTCCGGCCCCGCCGCCGGACCCGCGGCCGGCTACACCAGGTCCGATGACCGGTTCACGATCAGCGGTTCTGGTGACATCGGGCCCGCGACCTCCGGACCTTCCGGGTCCGGCGTGACGCTGGCGAACACTCTGGGCGGCGGGTTCGTCACGCTGATCATCCTGGCGGTCATCGGGGCGATGTTCGTCGCCGCTGAGTACCGGCGCGGGCTGATCTGGGTCACGCTCGCGGCCTGCCCGAGCCGAGGACGGCTGCTGGCCGCCAAGGCAACCGTGATCGGGACGGTCGCGTTCGTCGCCGGGCTCCTGGGCGCCACGATCGTGGTATTGATCGGTCAGCGTCGGCTACGCGAAAACGGTGTCTACCTGCCGCCGATATCGGCGCTGACCGAGATCAGGGTGATCGCCGGCACCGCGGCGGTGCTGGCGCTGTGCGCGGTGCTCGCGGTCGCGATCGGTGTCATCGCGCGACGCGGCGTCGCCGCCGTTTCGGCCGTGGTGGCGCTGATCGTCGTGCCGTACCTGCTCGCGGTCACCGCTCCGGTCGTGCCGCTGAGCGTCGCGGACTGGCTGACACGCCTCACCCCGGCGGCGGGGTTCGCGGTGCAGCAGACCGTGATCCAGTATCCGCAGGTCTCCGACGTATACGCGCCCGCCTACGGGTACTGGCCGCTGCCGCCCTGGGGCGGCTTCGCGGTGCTGTGTGCCTGGACGGCGGCCGCGCTCGCTCTCGCCTGGATCCTGCTGAACCGGAGGGACGCGTGAGAAACACGCTGCGCGCCGAATGGGCGAAGACCTGGTCCGACCCAAGTACCGTCTGGCTACTGGCCGGCCTGGTCGTCGCCACCGTCGGGGTCAGCCTGGCGACGATCGCGGCGGCCAGCGGCCAGGACCCGGCGAAGCTCAGCCTCACCGGGATTTACCTCGGCCAGGTGATCGCCGCCGTCACCGGCGTGCTGGCGATTGGCGGAGAGTACACGACCGGAATGATCACGGTCTCGCTGACCGCGGTGCCACGGCGGCTGGAACTGCTGGCCGCCAAGGCGCTGGTACTGGCCGGGCCGGTGGCCGCCGCGTCGGCCACCGCCGTCGGCGGCTGCCTGCTCGCGGGCTGGCTCATCTTGCCGGGTCACTGGTTCGGTGCGGCGGACTGGCGAGCCGCGTTCTGCTCGGTGGTGTATCTCACGCTGATCGCGGTGCTCAGCCTGGGCGTGACGGCGGTGGTGCGTGATTCCGCGGTGGCGGCCGGGGTGGTCCTTGGGCTGCTGTTCCTGTTCCCGGTCCTGATCACCGCGGTCTCCGACCACACTCTGGTGCGGCGCCTGGAGCAGATCAGCCCGCTGCTGGCAGGGCAGGACCTGCAGGCCACGACGGGGCTGCGCGCCCTGCCGCTGTCCCCCTGGCCGGCCCTCGGAGTCGTCACCCTCTGGGCCGCCGCGGCGCTTACCGCGGGCGGGCTAGCGCTATGCCGACGAGACGCGTAGCGAAGCTAGCGTGCGGCGGCCGATTGACGCCATCACCGGGTTGTCCGCCGAATGAGCGCTGAACACCAGGCCGAACGCGAGCGCCCAGCCCCTCGCCCGCCGCCACAGGTCCTCGTCGCTGGCCCGCCCGTAGGCATCCCGGAAATCGACCCCCAGCATCCAGGCCACCGACAGGTCGGTGGCCGGGTCACCCGAGGTCAGGTCGCCGAAGTCGATCACGCCGCTGATCCTGCCCTGGTCAACAAGGATGTTCGCCGGGTGCAGATCGCCGTGCAGCCACACCGGCGGGCCGTCCCAGGGCTTCGCGTCCAGCGCGTCCTGCTGCACCCGCAACGCCGCCTCGCGATCGACCAGGCCACCGGCGGCGGCCAGGTTTCGCAGGTCATTCTCCCGACGGGCGGCCAGCGGGATGCCGCGGAACGGGTTGGCCGGCGCGTCCGGCGGGGCGGGCGCGTGCAGGGCGGCGAGGAAGGCACCGAGGGAGCTGGCTGCGTCGTTATGGTCAAGGGAAGAATTTACGGCGGCGCGGCCGGGCAGGTACGGCACGATGCTCCACGGCCAGGGGTAGCCGAGCGCTGGCCGGCCCGTGCGGGCCGGGGCCGGGACGGGCAGCGGCAGGTGCGGGGCGAGCCCGGGAAGCCAGCGCTGTTCGTGCTCCACCAGCGCGGCGGCCACGGCGCGGCGCGGCAGCCGGGCGATCAGCGTTTTACCTATCCAGAACGACGCGTTGTCCCACCCATGGGCCAGCGGCTCGACCGGCAGGTCAGCGAGGTCGGGATGCTGGTCGGCCAGCAGCCCGCGCACCAAGCCCGCGGTGATGTCCGCCTCGGCGACGGGCGTGCTCATCCGGAGACGAGGCCGAGTGGGCGGCGGCGGGTGAGCCGGCCGAGCGCGTCGGATGTTGTGTCGTCCGCGGGCAGGTAGACGACGAGCCGCTGGTCGTCGTCGGACAGGTCGAGCGTCTCCTGGGCCAGGCGCAGGTTCCCGGCCTTCGGGTGCAGCATCCGGATGACGCCGGTTGGCTTGGGCAGGCCGGGCACGGTGGCGGCCCGGCGGGTGAACTCGTCTCCGGCGCTGACCGTCAGCTCATCGGCGAACGCGGCCACGTGCGGGTCGGCGCGGAACGGGCCGCGCTTGATCGCCGCGACCTGCTCGTCGGCCACGTGCTCCCAGTCGGGAAAGAACTCGCGGGCGTCCGGGCTGGTGAAGACGTACCTGGCGAGGTTCCCGTCCGCCAGCAACCCGGCGGGCATCAGCCGCTGGTAACCCGGGGTGAAGGCGAGGATGTCCGACAGCCGGTTCAGCAGCACCGCGGGCGCGGGTTCGAGGCCGTCGAGCACCGCCTGGACGGTGGGCCGCACGGTCTTGCCCAGCGGGACGTTGCCCCGGCAGTTGAAACCGGCGGAGGACGCCTTGGCCAGGTAGTACAGCCGGACTCGCTGGCTCATCGTGAGCTGGAGCGCGTCGGCGAGCGCGGCGAGCACCGGTGGCGACGGGTGCCGGTCGCGACCCTGCTCGAGCCTGGTCAGATACTCCACGCTGACCCCGGCCAGCATGGCGACCTCGGCCCGGCGCAGGCCCTTCGCGCGGCGGCGCGGCCCGGCCGGGAGACCGGCCGCCGCTGGTGCCAGGGCCTCGCGCCCCTGACGCAGCAGCGCGCCGAGCTCGTTGTCACTCATGGCTACCACGGTAGTACCCCGGTCGGCCCGTGACGGTGTCCCTGTCGCTACCACCCTCAGCGCGGCCTTCCTGCCGTTCTGGCAGGCCGCCAGGGTTGAGCCATGACAGCAACTGTGATTATCGCGGGCGGTGGTTACGGCGGGACCGCCGTGGCGCGCGCCCTGGACGACGTTGCCGACGTCGTGGTCATCGAGCCACGGGACACGTTCGTGCATAACGTGGCGACGCTGCGCGCGGTGACCGACCCGTCCTGGGCGGACCACATCTTCATGCCCTATGACATGCTGCTTTCCCATGGCCGGGTCCGGCGGGACCGGATCACCGGCGTTTCGGCGCCGGGTGTCTCGCTGGCGTCCGGAGGGTTCGCGGCCGGCGACTTCATCGTGCTGGCCACCGGATCGGCGCACCGCTACCCGGCCAAGATCGACGTGCTCGACGCCACCGCCGGGCGGGACAAGCTGCTCGCGACCCACCAGGAGCTTGCCCGCTCCGGACGGGTGCTGCTGCTTGGCGCCGGGCCGGTCGGGCTGGAGTTCGCCGGGGAGATCAAGACGGCCTTTCCTGAGAAGGAGGTGACGATCGTCGATCCGGCGCCCGAGCTGGTGTCGGGACGGTTCCCCGAGGACTTCCGGGCGGAGTTGCGCTCTCAGCTGTCCGAGCTCGGCATTCAGCTCCGGCTCGGAACAACGCTCGACGGGGTGCCGCCGTCTCCGCCGGGCGTGTTCGCGCCGTTCACGATGCCGGTCGCGGCGGACATCTGGTTCGCCTGTTACGGCGCGGCGCCAGCGACCGATTACCTCGACGGCGGGTTCGTGGACGTCACGCCGCGGTTGAGCGTCCCCGGGTACCAGAACGTGTTCGCCATCGGCGACATCACCTCGCTGCCCGAGCTGAAGCTGGCCAGGGCGGCCGGGCAGCACGCCGAGGTGGTGGCCGCTAACATCAGGGCGCTGATCGAGGGACGGGACGACGTTCGCGGAGTACGCCGCCGCGCCGGACGCGATCGCCCTGCCGCTGGGCCCCAAGGGCGGCGTCACCTACCGGCCGGACGTCGGGATCCTCGGCGCCAGCGAGACCGCCACCCTCAAGGGCGAGGACCTGCTCGTCGACCGCATCCGGAAGTCCCTCGGGCTTGGCTAGGTCCCAGTACCGACGCTAGATCTCAGTACCGACGCCGTGGTGAATGACGAAAACACCAGTGGGATCGTAGCGTTCCTTCACCCGCAACAGACGCGCGTAGTGCTCCCCCCAGAACGCGGTCTGCCAGTCTTCCTCGAAGAAGTTGGTTTCCCACATGTAGGAGGCGGGCCGCTCCCTGAGCGCCTTGAGCGGTGCCATGGCGTCGGCGACAATCGCGGCCTCCAGCCGCCCCTCGGCGAGGTCCGGTTCGTGGTTGGCGATGCCCGGATAGACCGACTGCTCGTTGTCCCCGGTGATCGCCAGCGCGAAGGCGTCAAGCACCGCCGGGTTCATCGGGGTGTCCGCCGTCCAGCCCAGGGCGTTCGCGGGCGCCCCGGCCAGGCCCTTGTTGCAGTGCCAGGTGACCTGCCAGAGCTGGCTGGCGTGGATGAGTGCGTTGACCAGAGCCGGCGAGCGTTCCGGGGTGAGCAACTCCTGTGACAGCCAGGTCGACTGGTAGGCGTGCAGCCACTGCCCCACCTCGTCTTTGTCCCCCGGCCAGTAGAAATAGTCCGCGGGGGCGCCAGGGAGGGGGTCGGGGATGATCGCGGTGGGAGCGTACTCCTCGAACACGGCCGCATCCCAGAAGTACTGGGCCGGAAGCGCTCCCGCCGACAGCGCTGTCGTGAACGTGTAGTCGTCAGGCTGGGCATTGACCCAGTCGACCAACGGAGCCCAGGTCTGCTCGGCTTGCGCCGTGTCGAGCCCCTGGAAGTCCATGGCGATGGTGATCTTGTTTCCGTGCCCGAAAGAGATCTGCTCTCCCCAGTTCGGGTTGAACAGGTTCTCGCGGTAGAACGAGATCACCTGCTCGACCAGCGTCCGATAGGCGGCGTCGGACGCGGCGGTGATCTCCCCGGTAACCGCGCCGAGGTAGTTGGGAAGCTCATGGGTGCGCAGCGTCACCCGAGTGACGACGCCGAAGGTCCCGCCGCCACCGCCCTTGAGTGCCCAGAACAGGTCCGGTTCCTGGAACGCGTTCACCACGCGTACTGTCCCGTCCGCGGTGACGATCTCCGCCTCCAGCAGGTTCGACCCGGCGGTGCCGAAGTTCTTGGAGAAGCTGCCGAACCCACCGCCTTGGGCCAGTCCTGGGACACCGACGGTCGTGCAGCCACCGCCCTGTACATAGCGGCCACCGATGGTGGTGACGGCGTTGTAGGCATCCATCCAGATCGCGCCGGCGCCCACGTTCACCGCTGTCTCGGGCTCGGTCTGGGCGGGGGCGCCCTGGGGCACGAAACTGTCGAGGAGCTCGATGGCCTGCATATTCGGCCTGGTCCAGATGAGCAGCGAATCCGCCGCGTTCGAGGCCCCGATGTAGCTGTGACCGCCGCCCTTCACGACGAGGCGGACCCGGTTCTCGCGCGCGAAGTTCACCGCGGCGGCGACGTCGGCGCTGCTGCTGGCCAGCACCGCGTACACGCTCGGCTGCGAGGTCCACGCATCGGTCCAGCCGAGCGTCTGGGTCAGGCCGACGCTTTGATCGATGTAGTACGGATCCAGCAGGTTCTGGAACAGGTTCACGCACGCGGTCGCGTTGGCGTCGGGTTCACACACGGTGAACGGGGACTGCACCGCTACCAAGCGCCCGCCCACGCTCTCGCTTAGCGCCGCCCACTCCGCCGGGTCTGGCCAGCCTGGCTCGCCGGGGCGGACCCACCGGGGCGCCCGCCCCGCACCGGCACCTCCGGAGCTGGCATTCCCCGAGATAGCGAAACGAGAAATCAGCGGCAACGCAGCCAGTGCCTTTAGTGCCGTGCGTCGTTCCATTTCCAGGCCTCCGAATCGTCCGCAGCCCCCATTACCCGCGACGCTACGACGAGACCGGGCCGGACGTCATCAGCCCAAGGGTTGAATCGAGGTATCAGACCAAGGGATGAATTCAGGCTTAGCTGACTCCGATGTCATGGTCGGCGGAATGTCTGGGCATACATGTTTCTCCGTGGTGGTTGACGAAACACGGTGACCGGGAACCATACCGGTCCCCGACGAGCCGCCACGGGCGCCGACCGGCACCCGGACGACCCGCCGTGATCAACACGGAGGTGTCTCGTCATGAAGCTCAGCACACGGTTCATCCTGGATAACCTGTTCTTCCTCGGTGCCGCGTTCCTCGTGGTCGCGTCGATGGCATGGTCGGCCGGTGTGGCCGGCTGGACGGCGTTCGGCGTGTCTACCGGAATCGCGGTCATCGCCGCCACCAGCGCGGCGGTGTCGCACCTGACCAGCAACCGGATCGGACACGGCCTGATCGCGCTAGTCGCGCTCTGGTCACTGGTCGCGGCGCTGGTTTTCAGCGGTGCGACGCTGACCTGGCTGGTGTTCGCCGACGCGATCGCGGTCGGGGTGTTCGCCCTCGCCGACCTCGCGACGCACGAGGCGACCGAGGAGCGGGTTGTGCACCAGCTCGAGGTTCACGAGCGGATGACCGCCTGACGCGGTTCGTTTTTCTGAGAAAGGCGGGTTCCCGGCGGGGCCCGCCTTTTTCATAGGTGTGGCCTGCGGGGCCGGACTGGCCTGCCCGGCAAGATAACGGAAACTACCCGTCGTGAGCCGACGGCTGGTTTCCACTGTCTTGTCTGGTTGCTGGATGCCATGCTGAAGGTGCGGAGACTCCGCTATCTCAGGGAGCCGAGCCGTGTGCGCCAGCGCAGTCGAGGGCTTCCTGGCTCGTAGGCTGACCAGGTGAAGATCACCGCGCGCAACGCCGCGTTCCAGCAGTGGCAGGCGCTGCTGACCAACCGGACCAAACGGCACCGGGCCGGAGAGTTCCTGGTACACGGCGTCCGGCCGATCACCCTGGCGGTGGAGTACGGCTGGCCAGTGCGGACGCTGATCTACGACATGAGCAGGCCACTGTCGGCGTGGGCCCGCGGCATCCTGGACTCCGCGACCGCCGAGCAGGTGGCGATGGCGCCTGACTTGCTGCGCGAGTTGTCGGAGAAGGACGAGGACGCGCCGGAACTGATCGCGGTCGCGGCCATCCCCGCCGACGACCTGTCCCGGATCTCCGCTGGTCTGATCGTCGTGGCTGACAGAATGTCCAGCCCGGGGAATGTTGGCACGCTGGTGCGATCGGCCGACGCGTTTGGCGCACGGGGGCTGATCGTTACCGGGCACGCGGCGGACCCCTACGACCCGAAATCCGTCCGCGCCTCGACCGGTTCGCTGTTCGCCATCCCGGTCGTTCGGCAGCCTGGCCCGGCCGAGGTCTTGAGCTGGGCCAGCGGCGTCACGATCGTCGGGACCGATGAGAAGGGTGAGGCCGGCATCACCGATGTCGACCTCACCGGCCCGGTGCTGCTCGTCATCGGCAACGAGACCACCGGGCTCAGCTCGGGCTGGCGGGAGGCCTGCGACGTCATGGCCCGGATACCGATCACCGGTGCGGCCAGCTCCCTGAACGCCGCCGCCGCGGCCACGGTCGTGCTGTACGAAGCCGCCCGCCAGCGAAGGACTGGCGGTCGCCCGCTGGGATGACATAATCGGCCTGGAAAGTGTTCACCAGTTCGGCGGCAGATCTTCTCAGCGAGCGGAGGAGCGGCATGATTCTGCAAGTCCGCGAGATAGGCGACTCCGGCGAAGGCGGGGACCTCTACCCGGTCCCGTCCGGCTTGCCCTTCGAAGATCCGTCCGGTTTGCCCTTCGAACTGGAGGAGGGCGACGGAGGTCTGGACCGCGTGCGGTCGATACCGATAAAAAACGTCGGTGAGTACGAGATGCTGCCTGGCGGCGCCAGACGGCTTGTCAGGCTGATCGGCATCGACGGCCGCGCCTACTTTACAGACGCCCGCCTCGTGATCGTGGTGCGGAATTACGACAAGGGCAAGACATACGTGGGGCACAGCGGCGCCAGCGCCCTTGTTGCCATGGCTGCTAGTGGGATCAGCATGGCCCGTGCCGCGCAGCGCAGAAAGGGCAAGATCCTCATCGGGCAGGTTCGCTGGCAATGGGCGTTGGTGCTCGGGGCCCAGCCGAGGAAGCCGATGAGCCTGGCGAAAAGGCGCGGAGTCGTCCGTGTGATAGTCCAGACAAAGGAGGAGGGCGCCGAAAAACGCTCGTTCCGGCTGGATATGGGCGTGCCCGGAACAGTCCCCGCGCTGGAGACGGCAAGGGACTTCGTCCAGCGGGCGGCGTCCTGGCGGCTGGCGCATTTCCCTGGTCCCGAGGACAACCTGGAAACGCTGGGGAAACTGACATCCGCGTCGGTTCTCCCGCCGCCCGCGCGGGGCAAGATGGCGATATACGCCCTGCTGGGCAATTACTACGTCAGCCGCGATACGGCCTACCCGGTGCAGGCCGGCGACGGTGCGGCGCAGCCGCCCGCGGACGGAGACACGAGGACGGGCCGCCCGACTCGCCAGCCGGACGACCCGTCGGCAACCAGCCGGACCCGATAAATCGCAGGTCAGCGGCCTAATGTCAGGCCGGTTAGCTGCTCGCGATGGTATTCGCCGCGACGTAGCCGAAGGTCATCGCGGGGCCGATCGTGGCGCCGGCGCCCGCGTAGGAATAGCCCATGACGGCCGCGCTGGAGTTGCCCGCCGCGTACAGGCCGGGGATGACATCTCCGTTGCCGTCGAGCACCCGGGCATTCGCGTCGGTGACCAGGCCGCCCTTGGTGCCTAGGTCACCGGGCTGCATCTGGAACGCGTAGTACGGCGGCAGCCACAGCGGCGCGAGGCACGAGTTCGGGGTGATCGCGGGGTCGGTGTAGTAGTGGTCGTAGAAGTTGACGCCCCGGTTGAAGTCGGAGTCCACGCCGGTCGCGGCGAAGCCGTTGAACCGGGTGATGGTGGCCTCCAGGTTGTCGGCGGGCACGCCGATCGCGTTCGCTAGCCCGGCGATCGTCTCCGAGGAGTACACCGTCCCGGCGCTGTACCAGGACGACGGCAGCGGCAGCGTTGGCAGGGTCTCGTCGAACAGGTACCGGTCGCGGTAGTTCTGGTCGACGATCAGCCAGCAGGGAATGTCCGGCGAGGTCGCGTTCTGGTTGTACATCGCGTTCACGACATCGCCGTACGGCGCGGCCTCGTCGACGAACCGCTGCCCCGCCTGGTTGACGATCAGCCCGCCGGGCTCGGTGCGCTCGGCCAGGCAGAAGTACGGCTGGTCCGGGGTCGCTAGCACCGGACCCCACCAGGCCTGGTCCATCAGCGCGACCGCCGCTCCGACGGCGAGACCCGCCTGGATGCCGTCGCCGGTGTTGGTGTCCGCGCCGAGGGTCCACGACGTGCTAGTGGGCGAGGGCAGATACTGCGTCCGCATCGTGAGGTTGTGCTCGAACCCGCCGGCCGCGATGATGACGCCGCCGGTCGCGTTGATCAACGACGATACGCCGTTGACCGTGGCCACCACCCCGCTGACCGTCCCGCTGGTCACGTTGAGGCTCTCCAGCGGGGCGCTCAGCCAGACCGGAACGCCCGCGCTGAGCAGGCCAGCGCGCAGCCCGGCCGCCGACGCCTGGCCCATGGTGAGCGGTGTCTCCCCGAGCAGCGCGGCCTCGGTGCCGGCGGCTAGGCACTCGGCCTCGACCTCGGTGCCGTAGGCGTTCACCGCGGCGATCTGGATCCACTTATAGTCCGCGTCGTAGACGACCAGGCCGGACGGGACGGCCATGTACGGCGCCCGCAGGTTCGCCAGCTGCGAGCCGAGAATGTTTCCGTTGATCATGGACGGCTCGACGGACCGCCCGTTGCGCATCGAGCCCGGCAGCAGGCAGTAGTAGTCGCTGTAGCCCTGCATCCACTGGTACTTCAGCGGGCTGTTGGCCATCACGAAGTTGAGCATCGACGGACCGTTGGACAGGAACGCGGCCTGTTTGGCCGCCGTCGAACCACCATCGGCCACGGCGGCGAGGTACTCGGCGGCCAGCGCCGGGGTGTCGGGGACGCCCGCGTCGAGGATCACGGAGTTGTTTGGGATCCAGACGCCGGAGCCCGATCTGGCCAGCGATCCGCCGAACACGTCGGCCTTCTCGAGCACGACCACGGATAGCCCGAGCTTGGCCGCGGTCAGCGCCGCGGTCATCCCGGCGGCGCCGGCTCCGACGACCACCACGTCGTAGGTGCCGGCGACCGGCAGGCTGCTGGCTCTAGCGCGGCCCGGCGAGAACGCGCCGGCCCCGAAGAGCAGTCCGGCGCCGGCGACGGCGCCGCCGGTGAGTACCTGGCGGCGGGTGGGATGAGTGTTTTCAGGCATGACGAACGCTCCGGTGGGTGCGGTGCCGATAGGGGGTCGACGCGGTTCCCGGGAGCGCCAGTCCCCAGAAACTAGAACAGGTTCTAGTTTTCGTCAACCGTCGCGGCCATCGACAGCACGCACGTTTCCGTAAATGATTGAACACGGGAGGGGACTCAACGTTGATCACCATTGACATTCACACGCATTTCATCCCGCGCGAGCTGATCGGGCACGGCGGGGTGCGGCTCGTCGATAACGAGGTGGTTCACCCGCAGGGCTCGCGGTATCCGCTGCATCTTTCCTGCTATGACCTGCCGTCACGGCTGGCCGCGATGGAGGACCGGCGGATCGACCACGCGATCGTGTCCATCGCGCCGACATTTTTCATGTACTGGGAGACCGGCGGAGCGACGTTCTGCGGAGAAGCCAATGACTCGCTCGCGGAATATGTCGCTGGCTCCGGCGGGCGGCTGACCGCGGTGGCCACGCTCCCGATGCAAGAGCCGGAGGCCGCCGCGGCCGAGCTTGAGCGCGCGGTGACCAGGCTCGGCATGCGCGGCGCCCAGATCGGACCCGAGATCGAGGGCGAGGCGCTCGACCTGCCGAAGTTCCGCCCGGTGCTGCAGACCGCGCAGCGGCTCGGCGTGCCACTGATCCTGCACCCCTACTACACGGGCACCGACGAATTCTGCCTGACCGACCTGGTCGGCAACCCGGTCGCCACGGCGCTCAGCGCGGCGCGGCTGATCTTCTCCGGCACGCTGGATGAGCTGCCGTCGCTCCGGCTGGTGCTGATGCACGGCGGCGGGTACCTGCCGTACCAGATCGGCAGGCTGGACCACGGGCACCGGGTCCGCCCGGAGGCCGCGGGGTGCAAGCTGCCGCCATCGGCGTACCTGGAACGGTTCCGCTACGACACCATCACGCACGCGCCCGCGCCGCTGCGCTTCCTCGTCGACCTGGTCGGGGCGGGCCGGGTCATGTACGGCACCGACTATCCGTTCGACATGGCGGCGGGCACACTGGGCGACCAGCTCGCCGGTACCGCGCTTAACCCCGAGGCGATCACCCGGATCGCCGGCCGGAACGCGCTCCGCGAGTTCGGCATCGCGTTGTGATCGTCCGCGAGTTGCTTCCCATCCAAGCACGTGCTAATTTTTTATAGCAGGTGCAAAGGAGGCCAATGACTGGGGACGAACTACTACGTGTGCTGGCGACGCTGGCGAACCCGCACCGGCTGCGCGTGGTGGCCGCTCTCACCGGCGAGCGCAACTACGTCAGCCAGCTGGCCAGGGAACTCGGCATCAGCCGCGCGCTGCTCCAGGTCCACCTGCGCAAGCTCGAAGCCGCCGGGCTGGTGGCGGCGTCCATTGAGGTTTCGGAGGACGGGAAGGCGATGAAGTACTACGAGGTCACGCCGTTCACGCTGGAGCTCACGCCGCAGACCATCGCGGTCGCGGCGCGGACCCTGCGCGACGACGCGGAAGAGGTGTCGGCATGAATCCCGATGGAATTACGACGCTAATCGTCGTTTCGATCGCGGTCGTGCTGCTGGCCTTCATCTTCAGCAGGCACCGGTCGCACCCGGCGCGCGCCGAGCTGACCGCCAGCAAGGAGTACCGGGTGCTCGCGGATGAGTTCCGGCGGCTGTCGGACATGGCGATCACCGCGCAGGAGCACACCGACCTGCGGCTCACCGACGTGAGCGTCCAACTGGGCGACCTGCGGGAGAAGCTGGAGAGCATGCAGCGCATCCTCAGCGACGTGGAGTGAGCCTCAAGTTACTTCGTCCGGCGTTTAACCGTCCCCGGCTCTGTTCCGGCGGCGTGGGTTCACGGTGAGCGTGGCTGCCGGTTTCGCGGTCAACGTGGCGTTCTACGGGCTGATCTTCGTGGTCAGCGTGGTCCTGCAGCGCGACCGGGGGTATTCCCCGCTCGCTACGGGCCTGGCGTTCGTTCCGGTAATGGCCGCGATCATGGCGGGCAACGTGGTGGCCGGGCGTTCTTGGGCTCGGGCCGGCATGGCGTCGGGCGCGGCGATCATGACGGCCGGCTGCGTCGTCATGCTCGCCGCGGACGGCGGTTTCGGTGTTCTGCTGGCCGGGCTGTCGCTGACCGGACTCGGTCTGGGCATCGTCGTCCCGGCTATCACGTCGGCGGCGCTCGGCAGCGTGGACGCGTCGCGGTCCGGGATCGCGGCTGGGTCACTCGCGCTGGTTGGCCGTCTCGGCGGTCTTGGACGGCAGGAAGGCCACGCAGGCCGCCGCGGTTATGACGAGCACCACGGCGCACACAACGGCGGCGACCGCCATGCCGTGGGTGTAGGCGACGCTAGCGGCGTGCAGCAATGAGCGGGCCGCGGGCCCGGTCAGTGCACGGGCGGCCGAGATGCTTGACCTGACAGCGGCCGGGGCGCCGTCGCGGTAAGAGCTGTTGAGCACCGAACCGAGTACCGCGGTGCCGAGGGCGATGCCCACCCGCTGCACCGTCCGGGACAACGCGTTGCCCATTCCCTGCTGGCGCGGTGCGAGCGCTCCCAGCACGGCGTCGGCGGCCAGCGGCAGCCCGAGCCCGTTTCCGGCGCCGAACACCACCAGGGCGAGCGCCACGATGCCGTAACCCCCGCCCGCCGGCGCTTGGGTGAGAATCACCAGCCCGGCCGCGCTCAGCACCAGGCCCGCCGGGATGACGAACCTGACGCCGAGCCTGGTTCCCAGGGGGTTGCCGCAGGCGGCCGCGCCGATCAGGCCCGCGATCATCGGCAGCAATCGCAGCCCGGTCCCCTGCGCGTCGGTGCCCTGCACGCTCTGCAGGTACGGGGTGAGCACGAATAGCACGCCGGTCTGCGCGAAACTGAGAACGCCGAACGCGATCGTGCCCCAGCCGAACATCCTGTCCCTGAACAAGCGGAGGTCGGCCAGCGGTGCGGTGAGCCCTCGCTGCCGGAGGGCGAAGACGACGAGCAGCACGGCACCGGCTGCGAGGCTGCCGAGGACGGCCGCGTTCCAACCGCAGGTGGGTTCCTCGATGATGGCGTAGATCACGCCGGTGATGCCGACGGCCGACAGTACCGCGCTTGGCCAGTCGAGCCTCGGATTGGCTGGGTCGCTGCTTTCCGGCACGAAGCGCCAGACTCCCAGCAACGCCAGCGCGCTGACCGGCGCGTTGATGAGGAAGATCCAGCCCCAGGCGACGTGGCTGAGCATCCAGCCGCCGAGCAGCGGCCCAAGCGGCAGCGAGACCAAGGCGACAATGGTCGTCACCGACACGGCCTTGCGCCGATCTTGTTCGTCCGGGAACAAGAACGGGATGATCGCCTGGCCCATCGGCAGGATCACCGCTCCCCCGGCGCCCATGATCGCCCGCATCACGATGAGCTGCGTTGCCGTGGTCACCTGGCTAGCGACGACGGACGACACGCCGAACAGGGCTATCCCGGCGAGCAGCACCTTCCGGCGGCCGAGTTTGTCGCCGAACTGGCCGACCGGCAGCATGACCGCGGCGGCGGCCAGGGTGTAGGCGGCGGTGATCCACTGCAGCTGGCTGGTTGACGCGCCAAGTTTCGCCGAGAACGTCGGCAGCGCGGTGACCACGATGTAACTGTCCAGGCCGACGACGAGAAAGCTCGCCGCGACTGCCGCGAGCGCCCACCAGCGCCCGCGCGTAAGCTGTGCCATTGATTGGCTCCTATCGCCGATCGGTGGTCCCCCGGGCCGGGCGAATGTCTTGGCGGACTCCGGCTTGGGGGACTTCTTCAGTAAGCGCGCTCTAGCTGCTGTCGCTGGACCGCGATGATGCCCTGGAACAGGGCGGTGACGTCGTTGCTGAGTTCGTTGACCGCGTCTGTCGGGTACGGCGGCTCGGTCATCAAGGTGCGCGAAAGAATGTCCGCTAGGTCGTCAGCGTCATCGTCATCGTCGCCAGCGGCCTGCGTGAAAAACCCGGCCATCACCCGGCCGAGGATCCTCCCGGCCTTCGCCGGGGTCAGACCGTCGCGCAGCAGCCCATGCGCGGCCAGCATCTCGAGGTAATCCGGGTTGCCGGCGAACTCGCGCTGGGCGGCGGCCACTTCCTGGTCGGCGGCGAGCGCGCCCAGTATCTCGGCGTCGTTCACCAGCAGCGCTCGGACCAGCGGTTTTCTGGAAACGTCGGCGTAGATCGCGGGCATCAGCCGGTCGGGCAGCGCCAGCGCGGGATTCTCGCCGAGCCGCCGGACCAGGTCTTCGAGCAGCCGCATGGTCTCCCGCTGCAGCGCCGCCCAGAACAGCGCTTCCCGTGTCTTCCAGTGCAGGTAGATGGTGCCCTTGCCGACGGCCGCCTCGGCGGCGACATCGTCGATGCTCACCCGCCGGTACCCGTGCCGCAGCAGCAGGTCCGCCGCGGCGTCGAGGATCCGGTCCGCGCGCGCCCGCCTGGCCTGGGACCCGCGTTCTGTTCGAGTCATGAGTTCATATTATGACCAAATTTGAAATTTGGTCAAATTTTTTAGCAGAAATCTGATGATAGAGTTCTGCTATGCCTCGCGACTCTCTAGCTAACCCGATGGTCTTGGCCGCGCTCGGCGCACTGCTTGAGCGCCCGATGCACACGTATCAGCTCACCAGCATGCTGCGTGAACGAGGCGTTCCGGTGAACCGCGGCTCGATCTACAACACCGTCGAGGCGATGGAGCGCGCCGGGTGGATCACGCCAGGCTCGCCGGAGCAAACCGGCGGCCGCCCGGCGCGGACCCCCTTCGCGTTGACAGTTGCCGGCCGCCAAGAGCTGATCCGGCGACTGGATCAGCAGATACGCACGCCCGGCCAGGAGTTCTCCGAGTTCCTGGGCGCGGTCAGCCACATCGGCGTCCTCGGACCTCGCGGCGCCGCGGAGGCGCTCAGGGAACGGGCAGAAAAGCTCTCGGCGCTGATCGCCGAGGACGAGGAACGGCTGGCGCGAGCACCGGTACCGCAGTTGTTCGTCATTGAGGCCGAGTACGCCATCCACATGACGCGCGCCGAGCGATCCTGGATCCTCGGCGCGATCGATCAGATCGAGACCGGTCAGCTCGCCTGGCCACTCGACTGGCCGCTCGACTGCTCAGGAGGTTCCGATGAATGACGAGTTCACGTTCGGCGTCTATCCCGGCGGCTTCACGGGAGAACACGCCGGACCGCCCGACGATCCAGAGGCGATCAATGCCGCGCTCGACGAACTACGGGGTTCCCGTCCGCTGATCGTGCGGGCCTATCGTATTTTCGGCGACCCGGGCGGCAGCCTGCTCTCGGCGCCGGTTGGGTTCGAGCGTTGCCTGGGTCCGGACCGCGGGCTGGACCTGGTCGCCTCGTATCACTCTCTCGATGGTGACGTCGATGGCTACGTCGGGTTCCTTGAGGACCTGATCGATCGTTATGGCACGGCCATCTCGACACTGCAGATCGGCGAGGAACCGAACGTCACGGACAGCCCTCTCCTGGACGGCTGGTACCCGAAGGTCAGCGACGCCATCGTCGCCGGGGTGTCGGCCGCCAAGTCCCACGCGCTGCGCCGCGGACTCCGTGGACTTCGGGTCGGGGTGAACACGACTCCGCTGTTCGGGCCCGCGGCAGGTTTCCTGGCCGAACTAACTGGCCACGGAGGTCAACGTTTCATCGACGACCTCGACTACATCGGCCTCGACTTCTTCCCCGACGTGTTCCGCCCGCTGCCTGGTCCTCGGCTAGACCGGGTCGTTGAGGACCTTCTGTCCGCGCACCGTCGCGAGATACTGGTTGCCACCGGTCTCGGGCACCTCCCGCTGATCATCACCGAGCACGGATGGCCGACCGGTCCCGGAAGAACTCCTGAACGGCAAGCGGAGGTTCTCGGGACTGTCCTCGAAGTCATCTCCCGCAACGCCGGCGAACTCAACATCACCGGGTACATCCATCACTCGCTCCGGGACGCGTGCTCGGCGTTGCCCAGCCTGTTCTGCCAGTTCGGCTTGATGACCGACGATTACGTGCCCAAGCCCGCGTTCGGTGTGTACCGGGAATTCCTCGCCTCCGCCTACAGATAGCGGGCGCGGCCCTCGCATACCTTGCCCTTCAGCCGAATATCACACCGTCCTTCAGCCGAATATCACACCAGCGATGGCCCATCGCTGGCGCGATAGGCCCAGCGATGGGCCATCCATGGGGGGTGGCAACCTGCTGGCAACAGCGCCTTTTCGGGCTGGAGTTGAACGTGTGGCTGTCGTGAATTTAAGGGCCATTGACGCGTGAAGGAAAAGCGGCTTATAAATGATCGGGGGACGCCCGTTTTATCCGTAGAAAAGATGACATGCCAACTCATCTGGTTCTCGACGGCGTGTCCGTCACGCTGGGTGACTCTCTCATCCTCGACGATGTCAGCCTGACGGTTTCCGAGCACGAGTTTCTCTGTGTTATCGGCACTTCTGGCGGCGGGAAGACCACCCTGCTCCGGACCATCGCGGGCCTGATCCCGGTCACGTCGGGTAATGTCACCCTGTCGGGAGCGCCAGTCACGGCGCCGTCTCCGCGCGCGGCGATGGTGTTTCAGCATTTCGGTCTTTTCCCGTGGAAGACGGTACGGGCTAATGTGGCATATGCGCTGCGTGTGCAGGGAAAGACAGACCCGGGACGAATCGACAAGCTGCTGAGCACGCTTAACCTCAAGACCGTCGCCGATTATTACCCGGCGCAGCTATCCGGCGGTATGAAGCAACGTGTGGGCATCGCGCGCGCTCTCGCGATCGAGCCCGAATTGCTGCTGCTCGACGAGCCGTTCAGCGCCGTCGACGCGATCACTCGCGAGACATTGCAAAACGAGGTGCTCCGGCTCTGGGACAGCAACGCCAGCACGACGGCGGTGCTCGTCACCCATGACATCGATGAGGCGATCCTGATGGCCGATCGTGTCGTCGTGATCGCGGGGCCTCCGGGCCGCATCGCGTTCGAGCTACCGATCGACCTCCCACGACCTCGAAGAAGCCAAGACATCCGAAGCCACCGGGACTACCCGAGGTTGCGCCAGCTGCTGTGGAACGCCCTCACCGGCCAGTCGGCCAGCGCGGCGCGGACATGACCGCGACGACCGCCGCGAGGCGGCCACCCGCGGCGCGTGCCCGCCGGTCGCGCCGGCCGCTGACGCCGGCCAAGCGGTGGACGCTGCGGTTTGCCTCCGTCATCGTGCTGCTCGGCGCGTGGCAGCTGTGCGGCAGAAGCGAACCGATCCTGCTGTCGTATCCGAGCGCCATCTTCACCGCCGCGATCGACATGATCAAGGACGGAACCCTGCCGCGCGCGCTCGGCACCAGCATGGCCGAGCTCGGCGCCGGCTTCTCGACGGGCGCCGTCGCCGGGATGCTGTTTGGCCTCGCGGCCGGCCGCAGCCAGATCATCGCCGCGGTGCTCGACTGGCCGTTCAGCGCGCTGTACGCCACCCCGGTGGTAGCGCTCATACCGGTGATCGTGCTCTGGTTCGGTTTCGGCCTCACCTCGCGGGCCGTGGTGGTCTTCCTCTTCGTCTTCTTCCCGGTGTTCATCAACACCGATCGCGGCGTGCGGGAAGTCGACCCCGAACTCATCGAGGTGGCCACCAGCTTCTGCTCCAGCGAGAGACGCATGTGGGCGGACCTCATTTTGCCGTCCGCTCTGCCGTACGTCGTGACCGGCCTGCGGCAGGCGATCGGCCGGGCGCTGATCGGCGTGATCGTCGCCGAGTTCTACACCGCGCTGTCCGGGCTCGGTGACCTCATATCCACCAGCGAGAACGACTTCGAGACGGCACGCATGTGGGTGCCCGTCGTGACCATCGCTCTCATCGGCGTCGTGGCGACCGTCCTCCTGGAGTGGGGCGAGCGACGGCTGGCCAGATGGCGGAAGACCACGTAACAAAAGGAGATGCGACCAGAATGCGCCATCCCCCGGTATGGATGTCCCCGGCATGGATAGCACTCGTCATCGCCGCGATGGCGGCATGCGGTAGCAGCCCGAGCAGTACCACCCCGGCCCCGACTCAGCCCGTCAGCATCACGATCGGCCTGCCGAACTCGACGCCGAGTTTCGCGAACTCCGATGTCGCGGTAGCCCAGGCGGAGGGCTATTTCGCCAAGGAAGGGCTCGACGTTCACGTCGACAACCTCAGCTCCGGTGTCCCGGTGGTGCAAGGCGTCATCGGCGGCTCGCTCGACATCGGCGCGAGCAGCATCGAGCCGGTGGTCAACGCCGCGTCCCAGGGCGCCGCGGTGCAGATCATCGGTTCCTACGCCAACAAACTGACCGTGTCCATGGTGACCCCGGACAGCATCGCCTCGCCGGCCCAGCTGCGCGGCAAGCGGCTCGGCATCCAGCAGGTCGGCGCGTTCCGCGAGGTGATGACCCGGATGATCATCGAGGGCGCGGGCCTGACCACGTCCGACGTCATCTACGTGCCGTCCTCGTCGTCCGCCTACGTCTCCGAACTGCTGACCGGGACGGTCCAGTCCGCAGTGCTGCAGGAGGAGCAGGTGCTCAAGGTGCTGAGCAAGGACAGCAAGCTGCACGTGCTGGTCAACCTGGCCAGCGCGCACCCGGACTATTTCTACGGCGCGTACGTGGTGTCCAAGTCATGGCTGGCCTCCAACCAGTCCACCGCCGAGAAGTTCCTCACCGCGATCACGCTGGCGCATCGCTTCATGTACGCCAACAAGGCCGCGACCGTAAAGATCGTCGCGGCCAGCACCGGATACAGCACGTCGTTGATCGGGAAGGCCTACAACGTGCTGGTCACCGATGAAGCGGTGTTCCCGGTCGACAGCGGGCTGTCCGCCTCGGTCATCACCGCCACCATCGCCACCATGAAGCAGTACAAGATCCTGTCCGGTCCCGAACCGCCGGAGTCCTCGCTGGTGGACACCGGCCCGATCACCGCGGTGATCAATAAGATCGGTGCCTGATGCGCGCGGCGGTGCTATACAAACCCGGGGACATCCGGGTCGTCGAACGGCCCATCCCCCCGCCAGGACCGGACGAAGTGCTGGTCCGGGTGGCGATGTGCGGCACCTGCGGAACCGACCTGAAGATCCTCGACGGCCATTTCCCGCTGACACCGCCGGAGCTGACCCCTGGGCACGAATGGGCGGGGACCGTGGCGGCGGTGGGCGCCGCGGTGGACGAGTTCGCGCCGGGCGACCGGGTGTGCATCGAGGCACACAGCGGGTGCGGCCGATGCGATAACTGCCTGACTGGCCGGTACACCGCGTGCCTCAATTACGGGAACACCGCGAAGGGGCACCGGGCCAGCGGCATGTCCGCCAACGGCGGCTTCGCCGAGTACGCGGTACACCACGTGAGCGCGCTGTACCGGCTGCCGCCCGAGCTGACCTGGGAAGACGCGGTGCTCATTACCACTGCGGGCACCGGCCTGTACGCAATCGATGTGGCCGGCGGGTACGTCGCGGGGCTGAACGTCGCCGTGTTCGGGCCGGGTCCGGTCGGGCTCACCACCGTGCAGGTGCTTAAGGCGCTCGGCGCGGGCCAGGTCATCCTGGCGGGTACCCGGCCATCCCGGCTTGAGCTGGGCAAGCGCCTCGGCGCCGACCACGTGATCAACGTCGCGGAGACCGATCCGGTCCAGGCGATCCTCGATCTCACCGGCGGGGTCGGGGCCGACTGGACCATCGAGTGTTCAGGCGCGCTTGCCGCGCCGCAGTACTGCGCCGAGGCCACCAAACGCGGCGGCAGGATCGTCGTCGTCGCCTTCTACCCCGAGAGGGTGACGTTCGACCTGAGCGCCGTGGTCCGCAAGGACATCTCGATCTTTACCTCACGCGGCGAAGGCGGCAACAACGTCAAGCGCGCGGTATCCCTGGCTGCGGCCGGCAGACTGCGCGGCGCCGAGATGGTCACCCATCATGTGCCGCTCGATGACATCGCCGAGGCGTTCCGTATCGTGCGAGAACGCGACGGCGACCCGGTCAAGGTCGTGGTTGTTCCGTGATACGCCCTGGGCAACGTGAGTTTGCGGCGTGTCGGACCCGCGAGCCGCGCGCGGCAAAAGCCGTATACCGGTCAGCTATGCGGGTCCGGTCCGCGGCACCAGCCCCAGCGATGGGCCATCGATAGCGGAATAGCACCATCGATGGCCCATCGCTGGGTCCGCCGAGTGCGCCGGGCGGAGAACATCAGCCTCGCGTGGAGCTTGCATCGCCTGAGCCCCAGATGCCCCAGCCGGAAGAGCGCGTGCTGCACAGCGACGCGCACCGTAGCCCCGAAAAATAGGCATATTGCCGGGTACTGGGACCCGTCAAGGTGACCATCATCCCCTGATGCGACGTTCCAGGTAACGACGTTCCGGGATGCTGGTCGCCAGCCCGAGGGCGCGCTCGTACTCGGCGCGCGCGTCGGCGGTGCGGCCGAGGCGGCGCAGCAGTTCGCCGCGCGTGGAGTGCCAGTACTGGTATCCACCCAGGTCAAGCTGGTCGACGACGGCGAGCGCCGCCTCTGGCCCGGCGGTCTCGGCGATGGCGACCGCCCCGTTGAGCCGCGCCACCGGCGAGTCGGTCAGCTCGGCGAGCCGCTCGTACAGCGTCGCGATCCGTGGCCAGTCGACCGGCTCCTCAATCTGCAGCGCGGCGATGACGGCCTGGATCATGTACGGACCCTGCTTCGCCGGCCGACCAGCCCCAGCCGACCTCCCAAGCAGGATGCGGGCCTCGTCGATCCGCCCCCAGTCCCACAGCATCCGGTCCTGGTCGGGCAGCAGGACGAGGTCCTCGCCGCGCACCCGCGCCGCCCGGCGCGCCTCATGCAGCAGCATCAGCGCCAGCAGCCCGCGCACCTCCGGCTCCCCCGGCAGCAACTCCGCCAGCACCCGCACCAGCCAGATCGCCTCCGCCGCGAGATCCGGTGCACCGCCGTACCCTTCATTGAAAATTAGGTACATAACGACGAGAGCGGCGGCCACCCGTTCCGACAGCATCCGCTCCGGTGGTACCCGGAACGGGATTCCGGCCGCCGCGATCTTCGTCTTCGCCCTGGTGAGACGGCGTTTCATCGTCTGCTCGGGTACCAGGAACGCGCGGGCGATCTGCCCGGTGGACAGGCCAGCGACGGCGCGCAGCGTCAAAGCGACCTGAGCCTCCGGCGCCAGCGCCGGGTGGCAGCACAGGAAGATGAGCTCAAGCCGCTCGTCGGGAAACGTCGCCACCGGAGTTTCCTCCCCTCGCTGGCTTGCCTCGAGTAGGCGGAGCTTGTCCGCGAGCACCCGGTCACGGCGCAGCCGGTCGATCGCCTTGCGGCGCGCCGTCGTCACCAGCCACCCGGCAGGATTGTCCGGCACCCCAGTCTCCGGCCAGCGCTGCGCCGCGACCGCGAACGCCTCCGCGACGGCTTCCTCGGCCAGATCAAGGTCGCCGAGGGTGCCTATCAGCGAAGCGAGTACCCTACCCCAGTGCTCGCGGAAGATCTCCTCGATCAGGACTGCACCATGACTGGACGGATCTCGATCGCCCCGCCCAGCCGGACCGCGGGGATGCGGCCGGCGACTTCCAGCGCCGCGTCCAGGTCCGGTGCCTCGAGGACGTAGTAGCCGGCGAAGAACTCCTTCGTGTCGGCGAACGGCCCGTCGGTAACCAGCGCTTTCCCGTTTTCCATCCGGAGGGTCGTCGCGGTCTCCGGCACCTGCAGGCCCGCGCCCTCAGTGACTCCCGGCTCGGTCCGCAGCTTCCAGTACTGCTGTTCGGCCTCGGTCTGCTCCTGTTCGCTGAGCCCGTCGAAATCGTCTGGCCGCCGGTAGACCAGCAGTGCGTACTGCATGAGATGCTCCTCTCGCCGTTTTGCCTATCTGACGAACGGGCCCGGCGTTCGGGGACAGCCCCGCTCCCCAGGTATCAAGCTGCCTTCTGCTGGACGGCTCCGGCCGCGGCTAGCGCGTCGGCCACCACGCGAAGCTGGCGGTCCAGTTCCGGGTCGGTGAGCTGGCCGTCCGGACCGAACTGGGCGAACGCGCGGGGGACGGCGAACTCGATGTCCAGGACGTCTGCCCCGATCCTGCTCAGGAGCCGGCGCAGACCCCCGGCGGCCTCCGCGGCGCCGACCGGTGACGGGGCGTCGGCTAGGCCTTACCGGTGCCATCACCGGCCGGCCTCGAGCCGGCTGGCCCCGAACCATCTGGCCAGGCCACGCCCGGCAGCAGCCGAGCGAGCTGCCCGGGCAAGCCGCCGGGCATCAGCGCGGCCACGCCGTCGGCACCGATCTGCCGCGTAAGCCCGCGCAGCGCGGCCGTGAACGGCGCGAACGCCAAGCTGCTACCGCCCAGGTCGACACACCCGCCGGTAAGCACCGTCGCCTCTGGCGAACACCTGGCGGTGAACTCCCCGATCAGCCGGGTCTTCCCGGCCCCGGCCTCGCCCGCCATCAGCACGATGCCCGGTGAACCCTCACCTGCCTGGCCGAAGGCCCGCTCCACCGCGGCCAGCTGCTCGTCCCGCCCGACCATCACGGAACTGCTCACCCGGGCATTCATGACATCAGACTGTCACGCAACCTCGGCTGGTTCCACGCGAATCCTCTCGCCAGTATCCGGCTCTTGCGCGTGTCAGAAGCCTCCGCCGAGGCCATTAGCCCCGCCGGATCCGGGAGAGAAGTATCGACTCCTGCGCGCCGCCGGTTCCCGCGTCCATTTGACTTGCCGGTCAATCGTCAGGCCGACGGGCGCGAGCAGATCACCGAGTGGGCCGTACATGCCCCGGGGGTCCGGTCGCCACCCCCGGTGGCCCTCGCCCCGGACGATCCGCGAACCCCCGTCGGCTCGGTGCAGGATGGCATCGATGCGATAGGGCAGGCGCGATATGGTCTCACGCTGCGTGTCACCGCCGGCATTCTCATAGCGCGCCCTGTACCGGTACTCAACGATCGTGATCGCCGACAGCGCGCTGACCTTTATTCGCCTGGTCCACCACCATCGCACGACACGGACCTTCATCGGGCCGGTCGCCGGAGCGAAACTGATCCGCAGGATGCGGGGCCACTCCTGGAGCGTCAGGGCCACGAAGATCAACAGGCCGACGGTACCCCAGACAAGAAGGGAAACCGCTGACACGTAACCCGCCGACGCCCAGACCGCGGCCATGATCGGGAACGAGAGGGCAGCGGGAAAAATCAGCCAGAACAACGACCTGACAAGGGCGACGGCCGCATCCCGGCAGAAATTCCTCCGCGACGCGCCGGCGTACGACAAGATCAGCTCAACTGAGCCTGCTCTCCTGCGGAAAACGTCGTCTCCCGGAGGCGCCGGCACTGGTACCGGGGTCGGCTTCGGCCGGACCCGGGACTTAGCGAAGAACATGCTGACCAGGGCGCTGCCCTGGAGCCGCTCAGCTACCCGGACAGGTGACAGTTTGTCCTTGCCATTCATCGCGACCCTCCAAGGCCAGACGAGACCAGTATGGCCAGCGACGCCCGAAATGTATATCTCCGCCGCCCGGCCGCGAAGAACGGCTGGTGTCCGTAGGCATGGGACTCGTCGTTATGGTCCAGAGTTAAAAATTGCTACTCGGTGGCGATGGCGGCGAGCACGTCGAGCCTGGCGGCGCGGCGAGCGGGCCAGCCAGCCGCCACCAGCCCGAGCAAGGCAGCGAGCACGAGGAAGATCACCAGATTGGACACCGGGACGACGGTGTCGGTGATGCCCTGCTGGCGCAGCGTGGCGACGAGTGCGAGGCCCATCAGGGTGCCGATGACGATCCCGATGACCGCGCCGAAGACGGCGAGGATCACCGCCTCGGAGCGAACCATCGACCGGACCTGACGACGGCGCATGCCGACCGCCCGCAGCAGCCCGATCTCACGGGTGCGCTCGATCACCGACAGCATGAGCGTGTTCACGATGCCGATGAGGGCGATGAGCACCGCCAGGGCCAGCAGGGCGTAAACCAGGCCGAGGAGCTGGTTGACGCTGGCTGCCTGCGACTGCTCGAACTGGGCTCTGGTCTGCACCTGCACGTTGGGGTAGGCGGCCAGCGCGTTCTGCACCGCGGTCTCATTGCCGGTGGTCGTCAGCAGGACCGCGGTCGGGGTGTGACGGGAGTAGTAGTGAGCCTGAAAGACGGCATCGCTGACCAGGTAACTGCCGATGAGGGCGTTGGCCTGATAGATGCCGCCGATCCGCAGGGTGGTGGGACCGGTCTTGGCGAAGCGGACCGGGACGGTGTCACCAACGGACAGATGGTCGTTCGACGCGGTCGTCGAGTCGATAAGCAGGTCCCCGGCATCCAGGGCGGCGGGGGCGCCGGAAGTCATACGCAGGATCAGCGTGCTGGACAGGTGCTGCGTGGAGACAGCCGTGAGGGTCTGCAGCAACCCCCGGACCTCGAACTCGCCCTGGTAGACGGTCGTTTCCGCCGTGACGCCTGGGGCGGCCGCCGCCACCTGGGGTACCTGCTGACTGAATCCGCCCTGCGCGCCGGTAAGCGGTCAGGATCAGGTCGGCGCTGATCGCCTGGTCGACGCTGCTGGTGGCCGACCGGGACACCGACGCGCCGAACACCGCCATCGCGGAGACCAGGGCGAGCCCGACCATCAGCGCGGCGGCGGTCTGCGCGGTGCGCCGCGGGCTGCGCATCGAGTTCGCCCGGCCGAGTTTTCCCGGCTCTCCGAGCAGGCCGGCGAGCGGGCGGCCGATCGCTCCGGACAGCGGCCGCGCGAGGGATGGGGCGAGCATGGCGACGCCGACGAACAGGCAGATCGCGCCGATCCCGACCAGTGCGACAGATGGGGCACTCAGGCCGACGGCCAGCAGGACCGCGCCGGCGACGGCCAGACCGCGCCCCAGATGAACAGCCGTTTCAGTGAGACCGCGGCCTCAGCCGGGCGGTCGCTGAGTGCGGCCACCGGCGGGATGCGCACCGCGTTGCGGGCCGGGCCGATCGCGGCGGCGACCGTCACTCCCGTCCCCACGACGAGTCCGACGATGACCGTGCGCGGCTCGAACGTGAGCGGCCCCGCGGGCAGGCTGATGCCGAAGCCGCTGATCAGCGCCTTGAGTCCGATGGCGGCTAGCACGCCGAGCCCGATGCCGGCCGCGCTGCGAGACGAACCCCACGATGGCCGCCTCGGAGAGCACCGAGCGGAACACCTGACGGCGGCTGGCGCCGACTGCCCGCAGCAGGGCCAGTTCGCGGGTCCGCTGCCCGACGATGATCGAGAACGTGTTGTAGATGGTAAACGCGCCGACAAACAGCGAGATGAAGGCGAAGATCAGCAGCGCCGTGTTGAAGAACGACAGCGCCTGATCGATGGCGTTCGCGTTCTCTTCGATAACCGTCTGACCGGTGACCACCTGCACCCCCGGCGGGAGGACTCGTTCGCGATGTCCCTCTGGACGGCGGGCTGGTCGGCGCCTGGCGTGGTCACCACGTTGATGGCGTCCAGCACGCCCGGTTCCTGGAGGACGTCTTGCGCGGTCGGCAGAGTGAAACCGGCCAGGGTCGCGCCGGCCAGGTTGCTGGCCGCTCCCGAACTCGGCGATGCCGGTGATGGTGAAGGTGCGCGACGGACCGGCGAACAGGATGCGGACGCTGCTGGCCCACCGTGAAGCCGTACTTCTGCGCCGTCCCTTCGTCCATGAGGACGTCGTTGTCCGTGGACGGGCGGGCCGCCTGCGATGATGCGCAGCACCGAGATCTGCGGATCGTCGTTGTAGTTGATGCCGAGGGTGGGCGCGCCGCCGGTCTCGATCGCCTTGCCGTCCGGCGCCACGAACTGCGCGTAGCCTTCCACCGTCCCGTCGGCGGTCTCGACGCCGGGAACCGCTTGGACCTTCGCCAGCAGGCTTTCCGGGATCGGATCGCGAACCGCGTTCGCCGAATTCGTGCCGAACTGCGCGACGCCGCGGACCTGGAAGTCGATCTTGGAGTAGATGTTGCCGAACAGCCCGGAGAACGTGCTGTGCAGGGTGTCGGTAAGGACGAACGTACCGGAGATGAACGTCACGCCGAGGATGATCGCGAGCGCGGTGAGCAGCAGCCGGAGTTTATGCGCCAGCAGGCCCTTGATCGTGACGTTGCGCATGGTCCAGGCGCCTAGGGTTCGCATGCGTTCCAGCACCGATCAGCGTTGGGGTCATCGAGTTCGCCCACCACGGCGCCGTCGGCCAGGAAGACCACTCGGTCCGCGTAGGCGGCGCCACGCGGATCGTGGGTCACCATGACGATCGACTGGCCGATTTCGGCGACCGATTTCTTGAGGAAGCCAGCAGCTCAGCGGAGGCGTTGGAGTCCAGGTTGCCCGTGGGCTCGTCGGCGAAGATCAGGTCCGGCCTCGTGATGAGCGCCCGCGCGCACGCGACCCGCTGCTGCTGGCCGCCCGACAACTGGCCAGGGCGGTGATTCAGCCGGTCCCCCAGGTTGAGCTGTCCACGAGCTGGTCAAACCACTCCTGATCGACCTTCCCGGAGGCCAGGTCTACCGGCAGCGTGATGTTCTCGGCCGCGGTCAGCGTCGGCACCAGGTTGAAGGACTGGAAGACGAAGCCGATCCGGTCACGGCGCAGCTTGGTGAGCCCGTTGTCGTCCAGCTTGCCGATGTCCTGCCCGCCGACGAACGCCTGGCCGGACGTCGGGCGATCCAGGCCCGCCATGCAGTGCATGAGCGTCGACTTGCCCGAGCCCGACGGGCCCATGACAGCTGTGAAGCGGCCGCGCTCGAAGGTCACGTTGACGCCGACCAGAGCATGCACCGCCGCCTGGCCTACCCCGTAGGTCTTGCGCAGTTCGCTCGCGTGCGCGGCGGGCGCACCATTAGGTGTCGTCATGATTCCCCCGTCGCCGATCCTACGGCCGACGCGCGGTACGGCGGGTCTTGCCTGATGACTTCCGGCCCCGCGGCGGGTGGCTCCGGCATCACGGAACCACCCGCCCACGTTACCGTGGAGCTTTCTCAGTCATATCGGCTCGTCGGGGATTTAGTTGTGGTTCGGCGGGGCCGCCTCCCGGATATGGCGGAGCCGTAGCACCTCAGCGCTTGCCGTTTAACCTCTGATTGCTCACGAGGCGCTAGCGACGAGGTCGGGTCACCTGCACCGGTGGCTGCGAGTACCGAAGACAGGATGGTGGTAACTTGCCGTCTCCCCGCGATAGCTGGTTTCCACTGTCTTGCCGGCAAGCCTGCCCGGGCCGTCGGGCGGCCGGATCCCTCGCCGCGATACCCCGGGCACCTCCAGCGCCACCGCACAGATGCGGCACACCCGAAACCACAACTAAATCCCCGACGAGTCCTATGTACCGACAACGCTCCACGTCAACACGGGCGCAGCACGCAAGCCGCTGGATCATGCGGGGCGAAGGCGGGCGAAGTAGGCGAACGGCGGGCCGAGCGTCGCCGCGAGTTCCAGGTCCGCGGCGTTGGCCTGGCGCAACAGGCTGACCAGCGAGACGAAATGCCGGTCGAAGAACTCCCCCACGACGAGCCGGCCCCCTGATTTGAGCACCCGGCGAGCCTCGTGGAGCACGGCGAGCGGATCCGGGATCTCACCGAGCGCGGTGACCAGGTAAACGGCATCGAAGGCGCCGTCGTCGAACGGCAGCTCACGGGCGTCGGCTTGCGCGGGACGGATCACACCGTCCAGGCCTGCGCCGCAGGCCCGCCGCATCACGTGGTCAAGCATGGCCTGCTGGATGTCCACGATGTCGAGCCGCCCACAGGCGCCGAGCTGCGCCGCGACGTGCAGCGCCTGGAGCCCGGTGCCTGGACCGATCTCCAGCACCCGCTCCCCTCCCCTGACGGCGAGCAGCGCGTCCAGCCTTCGATTAGTGAGAAACGGCAGCGGCAGGTCGAGCAGCGCACGCTGCGCGTACGGGTACGGCGCCGAATCGGTGAACCACCAGGCGGCCAGGCCAGCGGCGGCGGCGGCGCCTGCCCCGGCGATGAGCTTCCTGTTCATCGGTTGCACCACACCAGCCAGCCGACGACCACGCAGGCGGCGGCCTCGGCCACCTCAATGACCACATCGATCAGCGCGAACGCATAGGACTGTCCGGCCGCCGAGGTGCAGACGTCGAACCAGGCGTCCAGCACGAGCATGGTCGCGGTCGAGGCCGCGCAGAACGCGGCGCGCCGGTCTCGCCGCAGCGCCAGCCAGCCCGTCGCGGCGAGACCGGCAGCCTCGGCGGCATCCAGGCCAGCCCATACCACCGGCCAGTGCCGGGCACTGGCGCTCGGCGGCAAGCTGACGGCCAGGTAACCGATCCAGGGCAGCAGGACGACCGCTGACACGATGACCACCGTCGCGATCCAGCGGCGTGCCCGGCCGGTCACGGGGTGCCGACCCGAGGTAAGCAACATGATCGCTCCTTCCGTTAAGGGGTTCGTGCGCCACGCTACGACATTGCAGAGACTCTTTGCAAATGAATTCTGCAAAGAGTCTCTGCGGTATGCTGCTGCCATGGCCACGCCACGGCAGCGCCCGGGACCGAACCCGCCGACCAGCGCTGAGCGCACCGCGCTCTACCAGACGCTGACCAATCCCGTCCGGCGGCGCATCCTCGCGCACATCGGCGAGCACGGTGAAGCGAACTCGACGAGCGTCGCGAAGGCGATCGGCGAGTCCACCGGGACGACCAGCTATCACCTGCGCAAGCTCGCTGATCAGCACCTGATCGAGGAGATGCCCGAGCGCTCGGCCGGCCGCGAGCGCTGGTGGCGCGTTGAGCCCATGGATCACCGTCCCGCGGCGCCCGCGGACAGAACGCCCCAGGAGCAAGCGGCACTGAGCATGTTCCGAGCCGGGCAGCTCAGCGCCGACATCGAGCTCGCGATCGCGGCGGAGACCGAGTTCGATGGCCCAGACGGGTGGGTTCAGGGCTCCCGCTGGGGCGGGTACATGACCAAGGACGAGTTGCTGGCGTTCTTCGACGAGTACATGGAACTGCTGCGGAAGTACGGGCACACGCGCGACGCCCGCGACGGCGTACCGGAAGACGCCCGGCCGATGGCGCTGCGCTTCTTCGCCCTGCCCGACAATGGACCTCATGGAACGTGAGCTGATCAGCGGGCATTCGCCGTACGAGCCGGTCTTTGGTTTCTCCCGCGCGGTCCGGGCCGGTGACCGCGTGGTCGTCGCCGGGACCGCACCGGTGCCGGCCGACGGCTCGCCGCCGCCGGCGGCCGCCTACGACCAGGCGAAGGTGTGCCTCGACCTGATCGGCGAGGCGCTGACGAAGGCCGGTGCCCGCTACGAGGACGTGGTACGAACCCGGATATACCTGACCGACGCCGCGCACTGGCAGGAGGTCGCCCGCGCCCACGGTGAGGTGTTCGCCGCGATCAGGCCCGCCGCGACAGCGGTGATCGTCGCGGGCCTGCTCGACCCGGCCTGGCTCGTCGAGATCGAGGCCGAGGCGATCCTTACGACTCCGAGCGCGAGCGCCGAGCGGCAGCGGGCTGTCGCCCATTTCCGGCCTGGGGGTTAACCCCCTCGTTTGCTCTGACGCGTGCCCGCGTCAAGATGCAGGGCGGCGAGGGCCAGCGGCGAGGCTGTGTTGTCCCGGATAGCGAACTGCGTTACCGCGCTGCCCGTGACGACGGCCTCAGCGAAATGATCCGCAGCGGCCATACCAGCGAGGCAACGTTCGCTTTGGACGCGCAAGCTCATGCTGGACACGACGACGCCGTCAGCGCCCAGCTCACGTACTGATTGGTCCAGGCGATCGCGGGCATCTTGCCGCACCCGGGTCATCAGGTTGGTGTAGGCCGGAACCTCGGCGTTTGCCGTTCCCCACGGGCCGGAGCTGGTCGTCACCAGGTCGTCGTGCAGCCCGGCTACCGAGATGCCCAGCGCGATCCCGGCCGGTGCCCAGCCGGCCATGATCAGCTTGGCGAAGTCCGGACCGGATAGGTCGGAGCTGAACGGACGGGCCAGCGGCGGGCAGCCGGTGGCCCGCACCGCCGTTCCGGTCACGGTGAACTTGATCGCGGCGGAGGTGAGCCTGGTCGCGGGAATTTCCGTCACTTCCAGGGCCGCGCCGACGACGCCGTGGCCGCCGAGATCCGCGCACTCGCCGGTCATCCGGTCGATCACTGTCCGCCGTCCCTCATGCAGACTCTGCGCGAGCTTCTCAGCTGGTCCCGAGTATCCCCGGGCCGTGGGCAGCGGGTAACTTCCGGCCGCCGTTCCCGGACAGCTGACTCCGGCCACGGTGGCCAGGTAGTACACAGCCGCCCCGAACACCTGGCCGGCCGGCTCGAAGCCGACACTCCTGATCACGGCGAACTCGTCGACGGACAACACCGAATCCCATGCTCGGTTCACCACGTGGTAACCGCCGTCTCATAGCTCTTCTTGCCAGTGCCCGCGCCAGACCCGGCCGATGACGGGCCGCCAGAAATCCGACGACGACGAAGCCGCCGACAATGACGCTGATCACTCCGAGTATGTGCCCAAAACGCTCGATGGAGTCGGTGGCCAGCGCGCCGGCAGTGAGCGCGGCGGTGAGCCAGGGCAGGCGCATCGCGAGTGCCCGGACGGCGAACGGCCGGTAACGCAGCCCGGCGGCCGCGGCCAGTGACGGCATGGCCGCGGCGAACCATGCCGCAAGAGGCCCGCTCCGGACCGCCCGGCGGTCCCGGTCAGGCCGACGGCGATGCCACCAGCCGGTCACCGCGGCCCCGCTGAAGTAAGCCAGCTGGTCACCTCCGATTACCGCGGCCGCGACCGGAACCGCGACCGCGAACTCCTGGCGCCCTGTCCCGATCAGCGCCCCCGCCAGAAAGGTAACCGTCCCTCCGGGCAGGATCACCGCTGGCAAAACGACGATCTCCACGACGACGGCAGCGCACAGCACACCGACCGCGACAGTGGTCGGCATAGCGTTCAGCGCGGACAGTATTGAGGAGGTAATCGCCAGGCTGGAGATGGTCACCTACCTCCGGTTGCCGATCTGATGCAAGGCCTCCAAGGTAGGGTCCCGGTACTGGACTGTGCTACCTCCTGGAGGGTGAAAATGATTCGCTCATCTCATCCTCAAGTCGAATTCGGACGGTAGTTAGCCCGCGGCATGGCGCCGCGTCACTCCCCAGATGGACGGATCCGGGCGTGGTATGCCGACGCCGTTCACCCTCCGGGCACGGCCCCGCGCCGGAGTGGTTTGTAAGTTTCCTGTTACAGGTGTTGCTTTAAATATATTTAAAATATATGGTCGCTGAAACCGCTCGTCCGCAGGTGGACGGCCGCCCATCGCGCTGGAGGGACCATGCGACGAGGTGCAGGAAGAAGAACCACTCAGAAGCTCCGTGCTGGCGCCGTACTCGGCACGGCCGCGCTGCTAGCCGCGGTGTCCGCGTGCTCGTCAGGCGGCGGCGGGGGCGCATCCGCGAGCTCCGGTAGCCCGACAGTGACCGTGGGCCTGCTGTTTCCGTACAGCGGCCCGGCCGCGTCCTACGGCGCCCTGTTCAACAAGGCCGTCCAGGCCGGGACACAGGTCGTCAAGGATCGATACGGGACGGCGTTCACGCTGAAGACCGTCCAGGAAGACAGCCAGAACACCGCCCAGGGAGCAACCACCGCGATGACGGCGCTGGCCTCAGTGGACAACGCCGAGGTTGTGCTGAGCTCGGGAACCGCGCCCGGACTGGCGGCGGTGCCGATCGCTAAGCGCTACGGCATCCCGCTGATCAACGGCAGCGCCGTCGACCCCGCACTCGCGGACTCCTCGGGCGCCATCATCAACCTGGCGCCGCTGGCCAACCAGCAGGTGGCGCCGCTGATCCCCTACGCGGTCAATACCAAGAAGCTGACGCGAATCGCCATCATCCACACGACCGACGAGCTCGGCAACACCCTCGACGCGCAGGTCAAGAGCGCGGTGGCGGCAGCCGGCGGCACGGTGGTGACGGACCTCAGCGTCTCTCCCGACCTGACCAACTTCTCCGCGCAGGCTGCCCTGATCGCGCCCCATCATCCGGACGCCATCTACCTCGCGGACAGCGTTGGCATCG
The DNA here is from genome assembly GCA_963743085.1 of uncultured Actinomycetota bacterium. Taxonomy (GTDB): domain Bacteria; phylum Actinomycetota; class Actinomycetes; order Streptosporangiales; family Streptosporangiaceae; genus JBEKHI01. Next base: position 189,327 of record CAVUOU010000048.1, on the reverse strand, counting down.
TCCAGTACGCGCCGATCTTCAAGCAGTTCCGCAGCGCGGGACTGAACCAGACCTTCCTCGGATTCAACGCGCTCGACGTCCCGCAGGTGATGAGCCTGAGCGGAGTCGCGGGCACACTCCTGGTCGACCAGCAGTTCAACCTGAAGACCGACAACTGGGCCACCACCGACTTCTCCAAGGCCTGGGCCACGATCGACCCGAAGGTGCAGCCAACGTCCTACATCGTCAACTACGCCAATGCCGTCATCTTGATCGGCGAGGCGGTGCACGCGCTGACGCAGGCTCACAAGTCCGTGGACAGCAAGAGCCTCCAGTCGGAGCTGCACGCCATCTCACCCGCGACAATCATCGGCGGCACACTCACCATCTCCGCCGACGGGACGACGAACCTGCCGCTCGCGATCTACCAGCTAACCGGATCGGGTACGTCGACGCTGGTCCAGTCCATCGGTGGCTAGGCGCGAGCGAAGCGAGGAGAGGAGGACATCCGGATGTTCGGCGAGTTCCTGTCGCTGCTATCCATCGGCATCGGGCTTGGCGCCGTGTACGCGATCGGCGCGGTGGGGCTAGCGCTCATCGTCCGGTTCACCGGCATCCTGCACTTCGCCCACGGTGCGGTCTTCGTCCTCGCTTCGTACGTGCTGCTCACCGTCTCCACCGCCGCGCCGCTCGGCTTCATCGTCCCGGCCGCGCTGGTGACGTCGGCCGTCGCGGGCTGGCTGATTTACGAGGCCGTCTACCGGCCGCTGGAACGCCGCCGCATTCCGGCGCTCGGCTTCGTCATCGCCTCCTTCGGCGTCTTGATCATCGCGGAAAACGCGATGACGCTCGGGTTCGGCAGCACGGCACGCAGCGTCGCGTGGCCTGGGGAGCTCGCCAACGGCGCGATCCACCTCGGCCCCGTGACGCTGCGGGTGGCCGATATGGTCGCCACGGCACTGGCGCTGATCACCATCGGCGTCCTGGCCTGGTACCGCCGGCACACCAGGACCGGCTTGCTGCTTCGCGCACTCGAGCGAAATAAGCAGCTGGCCGCCGACCTCGGGATCAGTTACCGCAGGTACGCGCCGGTCATCTTCGTAATCGGCTCCCTGCTCGCCGGCATCGCGGCGGTGCTGAGCTCGTTCACCGTCCCGATCGCACCCGCGGGCGGGCTGGACTGGACCGTCTCGGTGTACATCGCCATGGCGGTCGGCGGCACCGGCTCGATCTGGAGCGCGGCGGCCGGCGGGCTGGCGCTCGGCATCCTGTCCACGGTCCCGGATCTGTGGATACCCGGCAGCTGGAACACGGCTCTGGCCTTTGGCGTGCTGGTGCTGATGCTGCTGGTGATGCCGAACGGCCTCATGCCGGGCCGGGACGCCGAGGCCGTCGGCGGATCGCCGGCCGTACTGCTGCTGCGCCGCGTAACCGCTCTCTCTGCTCAGGACAGGAAGAAATGACGAGATTTGCCCTGGTGAACGCCCGCGTGATCGACGGCGAGAGCCCGTCCGCGCGGGAAGGCACCTCGATCCTGGTCGACGGCGACCGCATCACCGCGGTCGGGCCCGCCGACGGTTTCCCCGACGATGTGGTGCGGATCGACGCCACCGGCAAGACCGTGCTGCCCGGCCTGATCGACGCGCATATCCACCTGGCCATCTGGGGCCAGAACCTGCTCGAGAACCGTGGCTTCACCATCCCCTACCTGGTGGCGCGCACGGTCAGCTCGATGCGGGAGGTGCTGAACGCCGGGTGCACCGGAGTCCGGGACTGCGGCGGCCTCGACGCCGGGTTGCGCGACGCCGTGGCGGACGGGCTGATCGACGGGCCGCGGATCGCGACCAGCGTGACGATCATCTCCCCCACCGACGGGCTGATCGACCCGGTGACCACCCAGGGCATCGCATCACCGACGCTGAGCAGCATCCCCTCGCCGGTCTGCGACGGTCCCGAGGCGGTCCGTGCCAAGGTGCGCGAGGTCATCCGCGCGGGCGCCGACTTCATCAAGATCGCCACCAGTGGCGGGGTCAGCTCGCCCCGCGTGCATCCGCGCCGGCAGCTGTTCGACCGCGACGAGGTACTGGCGGCGGTCGACGAGGCGCACACCGCCGGAGTCCGCGTCGCGTGTCACGCCATCGGCGGGCCGGGGCTGCTGATGGCGATCGAGGCGGGAGTCGACTCGGTCGAGCACGGCGCGCTGCTCGATGACGAGTGCATCGAGGCGATGGCGGCGCGCGGCACCTGGCTGGTGCCGACGCTGGCCGTCTACCGCTGGCACGAGACGCTGGGCAACGAGTCCCGCCGGGCCCGCGCGCTAGAACTGCGCGAACCGCACCGGGCCGGGCTGCGCCGCGCGCGCGAGGCTGGGGTCCCCATCGCCGCGGGCTCGGACGCGGGCGGCTACTGCCTGGACTTCAGCCTGGAGCTCGAGCTGCTGGTCGAGGCCGGGTTCACGCCGATGGAAGCGCTGCGAGCGGGAACGCTCGGGTCGGCCTCCGTCATCGGCTGGCAGGACGAGACGGGTTCCCTGGCGCCCGGCAAGCTCGCCGACCTGCTCGTCGTGGACGGGGACCCCGCCTCCGACATCACCGCCATCCGGTCACCGGAGAACATCGAGGCGGTTTTCCGTAGCGGCGCGCTAGTGGCCGGCAGCGCGACCGCCCGTTATGAGGTGGTGCGTTGACCTCCTCGCAAGCCGAGGACGCCTCGGGCCTGCAATGCCGCGACCTGTGGACGTCCTTCGGCGGCAATCAGGTCCACCGCGGCATCAGCGTCGACATGCGGGGCGGTGAGATCACCGGTCTCATCGGCCCGAACGGCTGCGGCAAGTCCACGCTGCTGAACGTCATCAGCGGGGTGGTCAAGCCAGACAGCGGGCAGATCCTGCTGCGGGGCCTTGACCTCACGAGAATGCCGCCCTGGCGACGGTTCCGGACCGGGCTGACCAGGAGCTTCCAGAACCTCGAGCTGTTCGAGCAGCTCACCGTGCGCGACAACCTCAAGGTCGCGCTCGGACGGCGCGGCAGCGCCGAGCAGATCGAGGCGGCGCTCGCCCAGGCCGGGCTGGAGAAAATGGCCGGGCGGATGCCAGGCGAGCTCGCTTTCGGCCAGCGCAAGGCACTGTCCCTGGCCCGGTTGTACGGCAGCTCACCCAGCGCCGTGCTGCTCGACGAGCCCGCGGCGGGGCTTAGCCGCGAGGAGATCGAGCCGGTGCTCGGCATCGCCCGCGAGCTCGCCGCGGCGGGTGCCGTGGTGTGCCTGGTGGAGCACAACATGCAGATCATGGCCGGATACGCGGCCGTCGTCCACCTGATGGCCGAGGGAAAGATCATCGCGTCCGGCCCGCCGGCCGAGCTGATGTCCGACGCGAAGCTGGCCGAGGTCTTCTTCGGTACGGGAGCGCGGTAACTATGCCGATCGTCATTGAGTCGCTGCGGGCGGGATACGGATCGCGAACCGTGCTCTTCGACGTGGACGCCGCTGTCAGGTCCGGCGAGATCCTCGGCATATTCGGGCACAACGGGGCCGGCAAAACCACCCTGCTCCGCGCGCTGGCCGGCTCGCTCCCGCTGCGCTCGGGCACGGTACGCGTGACTTCCGGCGATGAGATGGCCGAGCGGCCGGTGATCCGCCTCGTCCCGCAGGAAGAGATGGTCTTCGAGCACCTCAGCGTCCGCGAGAACCTGATGGTCGGACTGTGGAACGACAAGAACGCGTGGCGCAGCGCCGACAAACGGATCGGGGCGGTCTGCGAACTGCTGCCCACCGTCGGGCGCATCCTCGACCGCCGAGGCGGGGCGCTGTCCGGCGGGGAACGCCGTCAGGTCGCGCTCGCGCGAGCGCTGCTGCCCGAGCCGGACGTCCTGCTGGTGGACGAGCCATCGCTCGGGCTATCGCCCGTCGCTGTGGACATCGTCATGGGCAAGCTGAGCGAACTGCACGCCTCCGGCACCACCGTGGTGATCGTGGAGCAGAACCTGCCGGTGGCGCTCGCGCTCGTCGAGCGGTACTACGTACTGCGGCAGGGACGGATCACGCACGAAACAGAAGTGGTGCCCGGACAGCAGACGTCACTTGAGCAACTTTACGAGCTGATCTAATGAATTTCTGGCTGAGTCAACTCACCCTGGCGGGCGTCTATATCGTTCTGGTGTGCAGCTACGACCTTGTGGCCGGCCGGGCCGGGCTGCTGTCAATGGGACACGCGGCGCTATTCGGCGTCGGCGCGTACGCGACAGCGCTTGTCATGCTGCACACGGGTTTCACCGACATTTTCGGCCTGATGCTGATAGCCGCGATCGCCGCCGCCCTGTTTTCCGTTCCCATCGCGGCACTGTCACTACGGGTACGCGAAGAGTACTTCACTGTCACGTCGCTCGGATTCGCGGTCGCGTTCATCGCGGCCCTGAACAACCTGAGTTTCCTCGGGCTTTCCGAAGGTCTTGTCGGAATCCCGATAGCCACCCTCGGCCCGCTGCAACTGGCCGCACCGGGCACGGTGGCGATATTCACGCTGTGCGTGGCCGTGATCGTCCTGGCCGCGACGCTATGGCTGATACGAAGCCGCTGGGGGCTCAACCTCGAAGCGGTGCGTGACAGCGAAAACGGCGCGATCAGCTTCGGCATCAATCCGACCACGATGCGCACCTCCGCGGTTGTGGTCTCCGGCGCGGGCGCCGGAGTCGCGGGCGCGCTCTACGTGGTTTACTCCGGGTTCGTCTCGCCAGACACCTTCGACCTGCCGACTCTCGCACTGATCGTCGCGATGCTAGGTCTCGGCCAGGCGATCGGGAAGATCGGCTACGTCGTGGGGCCCGTTCTGCTGGTCGGCGTCTCCGCCGCTCTTGAGTACCTGCACCTCATATCACTCACCATCCTTGGTCCCGTTGATCAGATAATCTACGGCCTGGTCATGGTCCTTGCGATCATGCTCATTCCGCGCAGGGCGGCACGGGAGGCTAATCAGTCATGACCATCGCACAAGGAGACCTCGGAGTGGTACATGACGTGCCGAAAACGAAAACCGACGCCGCTTACCAGGTGCTGCGCCGGGCGATCGTGACCGGGGAAATCGGGCCCAATGAGCCACTCGATGAGAATGCACTGCAGCTTCGCTACCAGCTCAGCCGCACGCCGCTGCGAGAGGCGCTCAAACGGCTTACCCGCGAGCAGTTCGCCACCTGGCCAACGCATTCGACGCCGTTCGTGCGCGGTGTATCCGCCAATGAGCTGACGCACCTCTTTCAGACCCGGATCATCCTCGAGGAACCCGCCAGCCGGATCGCGGCGACAACCATTACCGACGCCCAGCTAGACCGGCTGGACACGATCTCCCTGCAGATAGAGGAATTCATCGCTAACGGCAAGATCTACGAGGCGGTCGAATCTGATCATGCCCTGCACCTAGCGATCGCGGAGGGCAGCGGCAACCGGTTCCTCGCCGAGGCAGTCAGCAACCTCAACTGCGGCTCGCTGCGCCTGTGGTACACCGCCCACGAGCAGCTGCACGACCAGACGCAGACGCCTAGGCACAGCCATCTCCTCGCCGCGTTGCGCAGCCGTGACCCTGATCGCGTTGCCGAGGAGACGCGCAAGCACATCCTGCGCTCGCACCAGCGGCAGCTAGCTCTTCAGCAGCAGCATTCGATCGCGGCGATAGCCACCACGACCGGCCTGCCGACGACCGCAGCACGCGGGGAGGTGAGTTAGACATGCTCGCCGCCGCCGTACAGCTCAACTCACGTGCCGGCAAAACCGAGAATATCAAAACGGCGCTCTCCATCGCCGAGTCCGCCGCCCGGGCCGGCGCGGGGCTGATCGTGCTGCCGGAATACACCGACTACCTGGGTCCCGCCGAGGGCGTGGATGAGGTAGCTGAGCCAATCCCCGGACAGGCCTCGCAGCTGTTCAGCGAGTTCGCCGCCCGATTTGGCGTGACGCTGGTCGCCGGGTCGTGCTGGGAACGCTCGGCCGACGACTCGCAGCGCCTGCACAACACAGTGACCGTCTTCACCTCATCCGGCGGGCTCGCGGCCAGCTACCGCAAGCTGCACCTGTTCGACGTCGAGCTTGACGGCGTCGAGCAGGCCAGCGAGTCGCGGCGGATCACCCCAGGCGACCGCATCGTGACCGCCGAGCTTGACGGCCTGAAACTCGGCGTCGCTACCTGCTATGACCTGCGGTTTCCGGAGATCTTCCGAATCCAGGCGCTGGCCGGCAGCCGCATACTGACCATCCCGTCGGCGTTCCGCGAGCGGACCGGCCGCGATCACTGGGAAACCTTGCTGCGGACCCGGGCCATCGAGAACCAGTGCTACGTCGTAGCGGCCAACCAGGTCGGCATCGACGGCCGTGGCGTGAGCTACTTCGGGCGCAGCCTGATCGTCGATCCGTGGGGCATCGTACTCGCTTGCGCACCCGATGAACCCGGGTTCATCCTGGCCCCCATCGACGCGGCCCGCCAGGACCGGCTGCGCCAGGACATGCCCGTGCTGCGCCGCAGGCGCGACGACGTGTACCAGCTCACCGAGGTCAAGCGATGACGCCCAGGGATGCCGTCAAGACTGGCGTCGCATCCGGGCACAGCCGCGGCATCGAGCTCAGCCACCGGATCCACGCCTCACCCGAGCTCGGATTCTCCGAACAGCTGGCGTCCCGGTGGGTCGCCGAAGAGCTGGCAGCGGGCGGGCTCGAGGTACGTTCCGGAATCTGCGACTTGCCGACCGCACTGATGGCCACCGTCGGCTCGGGACCGCTGACCATCGCGATCTGCGCGGAGTACGACGCGCTGCCCGACATCGGGCATGCCTGCGGGCACAACATCATCGCGGCGACCGCTTGCCTGGCCGCCCGCGCGCTCGCTCCGGTCGCCGACGACCTCGGGATAACGTTGCGGGTGCTCGGCACACCCGCCGAGGAAGCAGGCGGCGGCAAGGCCCTGATGCTTGAGCGCGGCGCGTTCGACGGTGTCCACGCGGCCGTCATGGCCCATCCGGCGGCACGCGACTCCTTCGAGCCGTTTTACCCGGCGGCGTCGCCGCTGACGGTCAGCTATCAGGGCCGGGCCGCCCACGCCGCCGCGTGGCCCGAGCGCGGCGTCAACGCGGCCGACGCGATTACCGTCGCCCAGGTGGGCATCGGCCTGCTCCGCCAGCACATCACCGGTTCCGACCGCATCCACGGCTTCGTGAGCCGGGGCGGCAGCGCGGCGAACATCGTCCCTGACAACACCGAGCTCACCTTGACCGTACGGTCAGGCACCCTCGACGGGCTGCGGACACTGCTCCCCCGGGTCGAGGCCTGCCTGCAAGCGGGAGGCCTGGCGACCGGTTGCTCGACGGAGATCCGCCAAGCGGCTCCGGTCTACTCCCACATGCGCCACGACCCGGAACTCGCGGCCGCCTTCGCGGCCAACGCGCGGCTGGTTGGTCACGTTCCGCCCGCATCTGACGGACCCGAGCGCGCGGCCGGATCCACCGACATGGGCAACGTCTCGCAGGTGATCCCGGCGATCCACCCGCTGCTGAAGATAGCTGCCGATGGGGCCGTTAACCACCAGCCGGCCTTCGCCGCCGCCTGCGCCGGACCGAGCGCCGACCAGCTCATCGCCGACGCCGCGCTCGCCCTCGCCTGGACCATTAGCGATGTCGCGACCGACCCGGCCTCCCGCGCCCGGCTGCTTGGGTGACGTCGGTGCGGGCCAGCACTAGGTAGCCGCCGGTAAGGGCGGCAACCGCCCAGGCCGCCATGATGGCCATTCCGGTCCAGGGACCGAAGGGGCGACTGAAGTGACCTCCGCCCGGTTCGCTCAGGTGCATGATGACCGAGCCGGCCTGGTCGGGCAGGTAGTCGATGAGTCTCTGCAGGCCCGGGACGTTCCCGAGGCCCTGGGAGTCGAGGAACAGCAGCGGCATCATGATGGCGAGAGTCAGCGCCGTGCTCCGCAAGATCGTGGCGAGCCCCATGGCGAGGGCGCAGATAAGGGTCAGGTACAGGCAGGCGCCGAGGGCGGCCTGCCCGGTGCCGGGAGCACCGGGCGAGGCACGGTGCGGGCCGAGGGCCTGCTGCGCCGCGAGGAACGTGGCCGTTACCGTGACCAGTGCGGTGCCCGCCGCGACGAGCAGTCCCGCTGTCAGCTTCGCGGCGTAGAACAGGCCGCGGCGCGGCACGGTCGTCAGTGATGGCACGATCGTCCCGGTCGAGTACTCGCTGCCGGTCACGGTCACGCCGAACACGACGATGGCCAGCTGCCCGATCCCGAGGCTGTAGAAGGTAGCGAACAGCGGGTCGAAGTCACGGCGTTGCTGTGGCGGCAGCCGCGGGAAGCTGAGGCGCAGGCTGAGGCTGATGGCGTAGCCCAGGCAGGCGCAGATCAGCAGCGTGAGCAGCAGCGCCCATTTCGTGGACCTGACGGTACGGATCTTGGTTAGCTCGGCGGCGACCACGTGACAGAACCGGTTCACCAACCGCACGTTACGGACGGCGGCGCTGGCCGTCTGCCCCCGAAAGCAGTCCTTGCTGCCGGCGAAAGTAAACAACGTAGCCTGCTTGTCGTGTCCGGTTATCTGTTCGCCGCGGCCTGCGCCGTGCTGCTGTGCGCTTGTTACGGCGCCGGGCGGGCCGCGTTGCCGTCACGGTGGACGGCGGCGGTCGCCGCCGGGGCGCTATGCGTGCCCGCGACGCTGTTCGCCATCCGACCAGCCGGTCTGTCCGCCGCGGGCGGGTTCATAGCTGCGTACCTGGTATTTGCCATGCTCCCGCTGCTGGCGGGCCGGTACGTGACGGTGCAGCGGAAGGCGGCCGAGCAGGCGGGGCTGCGCGAACGGCTGGGGATCGCCCGCGAGATGCACGACTCTCTGGGCCGACAGCTGAGTCTCGCCGCGGTTCAGGCGGCGGCACTTGAGGTGTCCGGCCTTCCCGAGCCGCAGCATGCCGCCGTCACGCAGCTCGCGGCCGCTATCCGCGGCTCTGTCACCGAGCTCCACGAGGTCCTTGGCGTGCTGCGAAACGACGGTCCGCGAGTCCGCGGATTGGCCGCGGCGTGGCCACTCATCGAGGAGTTCCGTGCCGCTGGAGTGCTGGTCACAGCCTCCTCGCGCGGCACACCGCGGGCGCTGCAACCGCAGGCCGACGAGACGGCCTACCGGGTCATCGAGGAGGGCCTCACGAATGCGGCCAGACACGCGCCCGGCGCAGCTGTCAGCGTCACCTTCGCGTGGGAGGCGGCGGGACTCCTGCTCGAGGTGGTCAACCCGGCCGACCGCCGTACGTACATTCCCGGCTCCGGTCTGGCGGATCTGGACCGGCGGCTGCGGCAGGCGGGCGGCAGCCTGGTCCACGAGGTAACCAGCGACCGGTTCCGGCTGCGCGCCGTCCTGCCCTCCGCATCGGCCCGGCGGCCAGCAGCCGACCTAGGGCTGGCCGTGGGCATCTTGCTGCTCGTCATCCTGCCCGCCGCCGTCCTGCTAGGAGCGCACTGACATGATCAACGTGCTGATCGCCGACGATGAGCCTCTTGTCAGGGCGGGAATCCGCACCGTGCTGGAATCGGAAGCGGACATCGTGGTCACCGCCGAGGCCGAAGATGGCCGGGCGGCCGTCGACGCCGCGCTCGCGTGCCGACCTGACGTCGCGCTCATCGACATCAGGATGCCGGTCCTCGACGGGCTGTCGGCGGTGGGGGAGATCCACCGCCACCTCCCACATACCCGAGCCGTGATGCTGACATCGTTCGGCACCGAGCCCAACGCGCAGGGCGCGATCCGGGCGGGCGCGGCCGGCTTCGTACTTAAAAGCTGCGCCCCCGACGAGCTGATTCGCGCGATCAGGGCCGCTCATGCGGGACACGCGTACCTATCCCCGCAGGTCACCCGGCTCGTCCTGGACATGATCCCGCAGGCCGACATCGCCCGCGGACAGGCCGCGGCAGCTCGGCTAGCCGCACTCAGCCCCCGCGAGTCCCAGGTCATGTCGCTGCTCGCCGAAGGCCTGCCCAACGCCTCGATAGCCAGCCACCTGCGGATAACCGAGGCGAGCACCAAGACCTACGTCAGCCGCATCCTCGCCAAGCTGGGCTGCGCCAGCCGCGTCCAGGCCGCTCTGCTAGCCCGCGACGCCCGGCCCTGACTTCAGTCTCCGAGGCTGAAGGTGAACATCTTCTCGGCGACAATCCGTGCGCACACCGAATCTGACCCGTCCAGCCAGGTCTCGAACGCCGGGCCCTGCAACGGCAGGTAGTGGTCGAGCATCGCCTGCCGGAAGTAGCCGTACGCCGGGTCTTTCAGCTCGAACAGCTCTGCCCGGCCGTGCACGGTGACGGCGAGTTCCTCGCCCGGCAGGTAGGTGGCGCTGACCGCCGGGCGGGCGGCGAGGTGCCGCATGCGCACCGAGTTCCGTCCCGAGCCGAAGTACCAGGAACCGTGCAGGAAGTACCCGTCGACCGGGCCGACCAGCGGCCGCCCGTCAGCGGTCACCGTGGCCAGCGCCAGCAACCGCATGCCCTGGAGTTTCTCGCCGACCTGCTCGGCCGTCAGCCTCCGCTCGCTGGTGATGATGTCGCTCAGGTGCGGTCCGGCCCCCGCGGCGCTGCGGTCAAGGAGGTCCTGAAGTCGATCGATTTCCTCTGGCGTCTCATACATGGACCGATTGTCGCATCGGACCTTTCCTCGTTGGTGTGACACCACCCGCACTCTTTCATGGTCAGCGCGGCACCAGCCAGAATCGAGGACCGATTCGCATAAACTACTTGGCCCCGCCGGGCAGGCGCTGGTGCACGGTCCGAGCGATCCCATGCAGGACCTCGCCGACGGGACGACGCAACGGTACAACCAGCTGTCACTCGCGAGCATCACACTGCGGAGCCGCCCGGCTCTTCGACGGGCTGGAGCTCATCGATCCCGGGCTGGTATCGGGCACCGAATGGCTGCCCGATACCGATCCGGGTTCCAGCGAGGTCATATTCGGTTACAACGGCATCGCGCGAAAGCCCGATTAGGCGGCAATCGCCTAGAGTGTCCGAGTGGCGGAAGAACACGACCTGCCGGGCTTCGACGCTAAGACCCCCAGCTCGGCCAGGATCTGGAACTACTGGATCGGCGGGAAGGACCACTTCGCCGCGGACCGCGCCGTCGGGGACCAAGTGCGGGAGGTCGTTCCGTACGTCGCCGTGGTGGCCAGGCTGACCCGGCAGTTCCTGGCCCGTGCGGTCACCCTGCTGGCGACCGAATACGGCATCCGGCAGTTCCTCGACATCGGATCCGGGCTCCCCACCGCCGACAACACCCACGAAGTCGCCCAGCGAGCCGCGCCCTCATCCAGGATCGTCTACGTAGACAACGACCCGCAGGTCATCCTGCACGCCCGCTCACTGCTGCGCAGCTCCCCCGAGGGACAGGTGAATTACCTGCAGGCGGATCTGCGGGATGTGGACACAATCGTGGCCGGGGCCGCGCAAACCCTGGATTTCTCCCAGCCGATCGCCGTCCTCATGTTCCAGGTCCTGCACTTCGTCACCGACGCCGATGACCCGTACGGGATCGTGCGACGCCTCACCGACGCTGTCGCGCCAGGAAGCTTCCTGGTCATCGCCCACGGCGCCGGCGATATCGAACCCGAGGTGTCGGGCGAGACGTCGCAGCGATACAACCAGTCGTCGCCCATGAACCTCACGCTCCGCAGCCACGCCGATGTCGCCCGCTTCTTCACCGGCCTCGAGCTCATCGGCCCCGGCCTCGTCTCGGGCACAGAATGGCTGCCAAACACCGACCCCGGCGCGAAAACCGTCAGCTTCGGCCACCACGGCATCGCCCGCAAACCGGGTTAATTCCCCCGCCCCGCTAGCGGGCCTTTCCTGGTCGGTGCTGCATTACCCACACTCTTTGATTGTTGGTGCCGCACTGACCAGGTAAAAGGCGGGCCAGGTGACGCTCGACGGCGCGGGTTACCCGGTCGGTGTCGCCGGTGGCGAGCAGGTCGAGCAGCGCGCCGCGCAGCACCGCCAGCAGCAGCGTCCGCTCGGTCTCCGCGTCGGCACCGTCCGGAGCCTGCCGCCGCGCGAGCAGGTCCAGCCAGTCGCACACCGTGTCCCGGCCGAAGTCCGCCCATGGCCCGGGCTCGCCGAGCAGCGACCGCGCGTACCCCTCGACCCACAGCGAGAGCAGCGCGCGATGCGACGGCGCCGCCAGCCAGGCCCAGACGTCCCGGCCCGTCACCGCCAGGCCGTCCCCGGCCCGCAACTGCCCGAGATACGCCAACTCCTCCTCCCGCGCCCGCGCGAGCAGCGCGCGGATCAAGTCCTCCTTGGACCCGAACAAGAACAGCAGCACCCGCGGACTGGACCCGATCTCCTTGGCCAGCGGCCGCAGCGACATGTCCGCGAGCCCGGTGCCAAGCACGTATTCGTAGGCGGCTTCCAGCAGTTCGTGCTTGCGCGCGGAATCGGTCACCCCGGAATTCTCCCAGGTGGCCGGGCGAGCATCCCGCCGAGGATCACGATGAGGCCCGCGAGACCGGTGAGCACGAACCACCCGCGGTCCAGCGAGAGCCCGACCGCGGCGCCAGCGATCACCGCTCCGGCCGCGCCACCCGCCTGCCGCGTGACCTGGCTGATCGACGAAACCCGCCCGACCGCCGCACCCGCCGCCAGTACGGCGGCGGTGCTCACACACGTCGCCGCCACACCCAGCCCGACCAAGCCAAGCGCCGCCCCCGCGATGGCGCCTCCTTTTCCGGCCATAACGGCGCAGCCCGTTCCAACGAGCAGCAGTACTCCCCCGCCCGCGCAGGCGAGTCCGGTGGCCCGTGCCCGCCGAAGTCGCCCGACCCGCAGCGCGCAGAACGCGGCGAGCAATGACGCCGGGGACAGCAGCAGCCCGGCGTCGAGCACACTCAGGTGCGCCGCACCGACGAGCGTGAGACCGGCCATGACCTGCAGCGCGTACACACCGGCCCCGACGACCACGCTGGCCACGGCGGCGAGCGGCACGCCCGGCAGCCGCAGTACGTTGCCGCTCGGCTGCGGTGCCTTGGGCTGCTGGCGTTCCGGCCGGGGCAGCAGGAAGGCCACGGCCAGCATGACGGCCGCGGGCGCGGCGGTGAGCAGGAACAGCGAGCCGTCGGCGCCGGACACCATCAGCGACAGGGCGGTCGACCTCATAGGTCGAGCTCGTACACCTGGCCGATCAGGTCGGCGCCGAAACTACGGTGCGGCTCCGACTCGGTCAGGGTGAACCCACGCGACAGATAGATGTGCCGGGCAGCGACCAGCGGGTCGTTGGTCCACAGCTTCATCCGCTTGTAGCCGGCTTCCCGGGCGAAGCTCAGGCACTCGTCGACCAGCCGCGCGCCGAGCCCGTGCCCCCGGGCGCTGGGATCGACCAGCAGGATGCGCAACTGCGCGGTCTGCTCGTCCGCCGCGACACAGAACACGCACCCCACTCGTACCTGGTCGAGCTCAGCTATCCAGGCCGATTCGCGATCGTCGTTATGGTCGGCTGCGTAGTTCGCGACGATCTTCGCGACCAGTGCCTCGAAGCTGGTGTCCCAGCCGAATTCCCTGGCATAGAACTCGCCGTGAGCCATCACGACCCAGCCCAGGTCGCCTGGCTCTCCCAGCCGGCGGATGCTGACGCCCATCTCGCGCCTCCTCGCACTGAAACGACTGTTTCAGCGCGAGCCTAACACCAGCCAACTGTGCCGTTTCCGGTCGGTGTGACACTGACCAGAAAAGAGTGTGGCTAGTGCAGCACCCACCATGATCACTTCCGAGCCGACCGGGGAGATCGGCGCGTCACCCGCATTCAGTCGCGCTCCAGGTACTGCGCGATGCCGTCACCGAACGACCAGTCCGCGAACTGGTTCTCGTGAATGGTGACGAAAACGTTCCGCGGTTCCACCTCGGCGTACTTGCTGGCCAGCTCCGCGATCTTGGCGTACAGCGCCTTCTTCTGCTCGTCGGTCCGGCCCGCCCGCATGGTGACATCGACGTACACGATGCCGTCGTCGCGGTGCACGCCGAGGTAGTCCGGGTCATAGCGGAACGTTCCCGTGGTGCCGTCGTGGCTGGTCAGCACCTGGAACAGGTCGTCAGTCGGGATCCCGATCGCGTCGATGAGAGCCTCATGGACCGCCCGGCCGAGCGCGTCGAGCTTGGCCTGGCCGGCGCGCAGCGCGTCAATACGAACGAAAGGCATGGGGATGCTCCTTAGCTGATGGGCTGGATCAACGGCTGGTCGCCGGTGAGCAGGTAGAAGGCGATGAAGGTCGCCGGCTCGGTGTCAGACAAGTTGTCAAAACGATGGATGGTTTCTCCGGCTGGCTCGAAGAACACGTCTCCGGGACGGAGCTCACGCACGGGCTGGCCGTCCCGCTCGAACGCGATCAGGCCGCTTTCCACGTACCCGGTGACCGGGCCCGCATGAAGGTGCGGGCCGGCCGGCGTTCCCGGCGGAAGCTCCACCCGGTACGCCTCCACCCGGTCGGGATTGGTGTGCAGCGGGTGAGCCAGTAGCGCCGTTCTGGTCATATGTAACTCCTCAGCAGTCCGAGAGCACCGTCTACGGCTTGCGTGTAGTCGTCCTCTGAGCCGGACGCGCGAGCGAGCACGTAGCCGCCCTGCAGCACAGCGACCAGTGCGGCTGCCGTGGTCACCGGGTCAAGAAAGGCGTCAAGCTCGCCGTTCCCGCGGCCCTCTTCGAGGACGCGAGCCAGCTGGTCGCGGACCGCGGTGAAGGCCTGCTGCACCGGCCGCAGCAAGTCCGGGTCGGCCATCACGTCGGGGTCCATGGTCAGATGCCCGACCGGGCAGCCGCGCAACGCCGCGCGCTCGCGCCGCAGGAACCTGGTGACTCGCTCGGCCGCCGTCCCCGGACCCGCGAGATCCGCCTCCGCCCGGTTCACCAGGTCCGCCGCGTTTCGCTCGATGGCGGCGAGGGCCAGGTCCCGTTTGCCGTGGAAGTGGTGGTACATGGACCCCTGTCCGGCGCCCGACCGCTCCTGGATCGCCTTCGGGCTCATGCCCACGTAGCCGCGATCCCAGAGCAGTTCCCGTGTGCTCTCGATCAGCCGCTCTCTCGTGTCCATCCAAGGACTGTACCTACTAGTAGGTACAGAGATCAAATCGCTCTCTTCCTGGCTTCATCCCGGCGAACATTCTGGTGGATTATTCGCGGCCGCCCCGCGTGCCCGCCGGAACGGCGTCCCAGCGATGGCCCATCGCTGGCGCGAGAACGCTAGCGATGGCCCATCGCTGGGGACGCGGCCCGATGGGACGAAAAGGTTATAAGACGCATAACGGAACGACTTGCTGTTCATGGGCTCGATACGAAATCCTGGCGGGCATGAGAACGGGGTCGGGTCGGGGTGAGTCACGGCCTGAATCGTTCGCCATCCGGCGAGTCCGGGCTTACGGGGTGATCCTCTCGGCCGCCACGCTGATAACCCTGCTGGCGGCCGCCTTCGCGAGCGCGCTGGTGATCTTCAGCGCGCAGGCGCTGCCGCTGGCGACCCGGCATGACCTGGCCAGCGCCCAGGGAACCGAACTGGTCTTCAGCGGGAACGTGGACCCCGGCGAGTTCGCCGCCGTAAATACCGCCCTTATCCAGGCGGTCAGCCAGGCGCTGGACGGCGCGCCGGTGTCGGTGGTGCGCGGCGAGTGGTCCGATCCGCTCGGGCTGGTCCCCGGCGAGCTTCCGAGGGCACCCGCGGATTCCACCACCCCGATACTCGAAGCCGCGGCGCTGTCCGACGTCACGAGCCACGCCGTGCTGGTCAGCGGCGCCTGGCCCACCGCGCCGAGCGACGGCCAGCCCATCCAGACCGCGCTCCCGCAGGCCGCCGCGGCGCTGCTGCACGTGACGACCGGAGACCTGCTGCGGCTGAAAGACCGGAACAACGGCAAGCTCGAAGCGTTCCGTATCAGCGGGCTGTTCGCCCCCCGCGACCATAACGGCGATGCTTACTGGAACCTCAACACGATCTCCGCGTCGGGTTCGTCCACGACCGGTGGTTTCACCAGTTACGGGCCGCTGGTGGTCAGTTCGGCGGCGTTCGCCTCCCGGCTAGCGTACGCGTCGGGATCGTGGGTCGCGCAGCCGGACATGGCGGCGCTGGGCAGCCGGGACATGGCCACGATCGCGGCCAGCGTGTCCGCGCTGTCGGGGTCGATATCGAACAACTCACTGCTCGGCGGCCTGGACCTCACCACCAGCCTGCCCAGCGTGCTCAGCGGCACCGCCAGCGACTTGTCGGTGGCCAGGTCGCTGCTCGGAATCGGAGCCGTCCAGTTGCTGCTGCTGGCGGCCGCCGCGCTGATCGCCGTGGCCCGGCTGCTGGCCAGCCAGCGCGAGTCCGAGGTGGCGTTGCTCGGCGCGCGGGGAGCTACCCGCACGCAGCTGGCCAGGCTGACCGCGATCGAGGTCGTTCCGCTATGTGCGGCCGCGGCCGTCGCCGGAGGTATCGCGGGCATCTGGCTGGCCGACCTGCTCGCCAGCGCCGGGGCACTGCGCGCCGCCAACCTTGGCATGCCGGGCATTGGCACCGCGACGCTTGGCGACGCGCTGACCGCGGCCGGCGGGACCGCGCTGGTCTGCGTGCTGCTGCTACTGATCCCGGTGTTTCGCGTGGTCATGCCGGGTACGGTGCGGACCACCCGCGGGCGCCAGGCCGCGCTGGCCGGTGTCAGCCGGGCCGGCCTGGACATCGCCCTGATCGCGCTCGCGGTGCTCGCTGGCTGGCAGCTTCGCCGGTACTCGGCATCACCGGCCACCGGCACCGATCCCGTTCTGGTGCTGGCACCGGCGCTCGCGCTCGCCGGAGGTGCCGTGCTCATGCTGCGGCTGCTGCCGGCCGCCGCGAAAGCCGGGGAACGGCTCGCCGCCCGGGGACGCGGCCTGGTCGCGGCGCTGGCCAGCTGGCAGTTCGCCAGGCAGCCGGTCAGGCAGGGCGGTCCCGCCCTGCTCATCGTGCTGGCCGCGGCGAGCGGGACACTCGCGCTCAGCCAGCACGCGAGCTGGGCGCGTTCGGCGGCCGATCAGGCGGCGTTCACCGCGGGCTCGGACCTGCGGGCCGACTCCCCCATCCAGCCGACCCCCGCTCAGGCCGCCGGCGTCACCAGGGTGCCCGGCGTCACACACGCGATGGCGGCGTCGGTCCTGACCACCAGCGGCGTCCTGGCGATCAACGCGACCCAGGCGCCTAAGGTGGTGCTGACCCGCGCGGGCGAGGTCGCCAGCGGGGTGTTCGGCAAGATCACCCCGGCGAGCGTCCCGGGGATCACGCTGTCCGGTCCGCAGCTCACGCTGGCCGCGACGCTCACCGGGAACCTCACCCCGGTTGACCTCGCCGTGACCGTCATGGACACCCAAGGCAACGCCTACCAGTTCGGAGCGGGCACCCTCCCGGCTGACGGGCGAACCCACCAGATCATCGTGCCGACGGGCATGAGCGACGCCAAGCTGATCGCCATCTCGGCCACCTACACGCTCCCGGTCAGGAGCGAGCCTAAGGCGCATCTGGTGGTCACGGCCGACGGCAGCACGCTTGGCTCCTGGTCGGCGGTGGTGAGTTCGCCCGAGCTAGCCAGCCTCGTCCAGACGCAGAACCAGGTCACCGCGCACGGCGAACCAACCACCGTCACATTCGGGAACGGCAAGCTGGCCTTCGACGCCGGGTACGGCCAGGAAGCCTCGGTTGGGTACACTTCCTCCGGCTCCATCACGGGGGTCATCTACCAGGCCCTCCAGGGCCAGATCCAGCTGACCGCGGCCAGACCGGATACGCTCGCGGCCATCCCGGCGATCGCCACGACCAGCTACCTGCATGCGAACTCGCTGCACATCGGTTCGACTCAGGAGGTTACGGTCAACGGCATTCAGGTGCCCGTCGAGATCGGCGCCACGGCCACCGAGTTCCCGACCGTCAGCGCTTCGGGTGGCGCGCTCATCGTGGACCTGCCCGCGCTGCAGGAGTACCTGGCCACCCAGGCGGGCACGCCGGTGCCGGTCACCGAATGGTGGCTGACCAGCCGAGACGACGCGTCGGCCGCGTCGGCGGTCGCCGACGCTCTGCCCGCCGGGACGGTGATCACCTCGCGGACCGCGCTGGCCGACGCGATCACCCAGGACCCGGTATCCCTCGCGCCGCAGCAAGCACTGCTCGCGACCGCCGCGACCGCTGCCCTGCTGGCCATAGCGGGGTTCGCTGTCTCGATCGCCACCAGCATCAGGCAACGGCGCGCGGAGAGCGCGCTGCTGGCGGCGCTAGGTGTCGGCCCGCAGACGACGGCGTGGCAGCTCTGCCTGGAAAAGCTCATGCTGAGCCTGCCGTCCGCCGCGCTCGGCCTGGTGCTCGGCGCGGTACTCGCCCGGCTGCTGGTCCCGGCGGTGACCCTCACCACCACCGCCGCCACGCCAGTGCCACCGCCGGTCACGATGCTGAACCTGGCCTATTCGGTGCCGCTCGCCCTGGTGATCGCCATCGCGCCCACCCTGGTCGCCGGGGCCGCCCTGGCGCGGCGACCGGATCCGGCCGCCGAACTTCGCGCCGCGGAGGCGGGAACGTGATCCGCGCAGCGTTCGCCGTGCTCGTGGGTTCCTGTGCGTTCCTCGCGGTCGCCGGACCACGCGCGGATCTCGCTTCCAGGTCGCAGGCGTTGCACCAAACGCTGGCGGCGCAGCCCGCCGTTAACACCGCGATCAGCGGCCAGGCGGACTTGAGTCAGTTCCTCAGCGGGCTGAGCGACCCGACCACCGGGCAGTACGCCATCAGCCTGACTCCCGCCCAGTTCAAGGAGTCCTCCGCGCAGCTCCGCGACGATCTGGTGGCCGATGGACTGCCCGTCGCTCCGCTATCGCAGGGCTGGGCGGGCCTGACGACCAAGCTCACCGGCATCGGATCCCCGGTGCCCGCCAAGGCGACGCCATCCGGATCGAGCGTCCCGCCCAGGCTGGAGGTCGCCTACCGCACCGGCCTGTCGAGCTTCACCAGGCTGGTCAGCGGCTCGTACCCCGGCACCACCGGTGGCACGCTCCTCCAGGTCGTGGCCACGCGGCAGACCGCCGCGCTGCTCGGCCTCCATTCCGGCTCGGAGCTGTCGGCGGACACGGTGACCGGCAGCGTCTCGGTGCTGGTGACCGGCATCGTCCAGCTGATCGGGCAGAACAGCACTTTCTGGACCGCCGATTCCATGGTCGCCGAACCCGCGCTCGTCACCACCCCCACTAGAAGCTGGTGGGACACCGGGATGCTCACTAACGACGCCGAGGCGCTGCGGCTTCAGGCAACGCTCGGCTCCCAGTCACCGCAGCTGAGCTGGTCATTTCCGCTGGACCTGAGCGACGTCGGCGCGCAGCAGGTGTCCGGCCTGGCCAGCGAGCTGGGCACCGCGACCGCGCAAGCGCCCAGCCTGCGTTCCGGCCTCGCCCCCGCCACGCAGGCGGTCTCGCTCACCGAGAACCTCACCGGCGCGCTGACGGACTACCTGACGACCGAGACCGCGACCGAGAACCTGTCCTGGCTGCTTTTTGTCAGCCTGACCGTCGCCGCCGCGGCCGTGCTGCTGCTGGCCGCGCGGTTGCTGGCGGCGCGCCGCCGGGACGAGCTCACCGTGTTGCGCGCACGGGGGGCGTCCGCGTGGCAGGTCGGGTGGATCGCGGTACGGGGTGTCGCGCTCGGCTGCGTGCCCGCGGCGGTGGCCGGAGCGGCGATCGCCGTCGCGGTCACCAGCGGGGCCGGGCAGACCCCGAGCGCCGGATGGGTACTGGCGGGCATCGTGCTGCTCGTCGCCCTCGTGACCCCGGCCGTCGCGGCGATCTTGCTGACGCGGCGAGTGGTGGCTCGCCGCGGTCGCGCCCGCCGGATCGTCGCCGAGGTCACGCTGACGTTGGCGGCGGTCGCCGGGCTGATCGTCTACCGGCGCAGTCCCGCCGACGTCAGCGGCGTCAACCCACTCGCGAGCGCCGCTCCAGTGCTGGTCGCGATCCCGGTGATCGTTATCGTGACCTGGCTGACCCCGCTAGCGGTTGGCGTCGTCAGAAGGCTGGCCAGCCGTCGCGCCGGCGCCCCGATGCTGATCGCGCTCGCCCGCGCGGCACGGCCCGCTACGCTCACCGCGTTCGCGGTGGTGCTCACGCTGACCGTGTTCGCCTTCGGCGGCATGGTCCGCGACGCGATCACCAGGGGCGAGGTCGCCGTGTCATGGCAGACCACCGGTGCCGACGACGCGATCGTCGCACAGCAGTCGGCCTGGTTCACTCCGTCGGCGCGCGCCGCCATCACCGCGGTGCCCGGCGTCCAGCACCAGACGGCGGTGTGGACGACGAGCTGGGCGCTGCCAGGCAACGAGGATGCCACGGTCGTGGCGGTGGACCCGGCATCGTACGCGGCGTTCACCGCCAGCTCGCCGGGCTGGCCGCAGATCAGCGCGGCCAAACTCACCGCCGCCGGCGGCGCCATCGTATCGCCGCAGGTTTCGTCCGATCTCGGCGGTGACTCGGGCACATTGCAGAATAGCCTCGGGCTGCCCAGCCTGACCATCCACGTCGCGGGCACCGTAACGCAGACACCAGCGCTGCCAGGCAACGCCGCGTTCATCATCGTGAACCTCGCCGCACTCAGGGATCCCGCCGCCGTCCAGCCAAATATCCTGCTGCTTAACGGCGGTGGCATTGACACCCTGGCCCTGCGATCCCTGGTGGCGAGCAGGGTCCCCGGGGCGACCGTCACCGCGCGCAGCGACGTCTTGAACGGGCTGGCCGACGCGCCGCTGCAACGCGGCGCGGATGTCATGTTCCTGCTGGCCGTCATCGCGGCGGCGTTGCTCGCCATCGCGGCGCTTGGCTGCGAACTGGCGTATGGCGCCGCTGATCGCGAGTACACGCTGGCCCGGCTCGCGGCGATGGGGCTCACCGCCAGGCAGCGGATCGCGTTGATCGCCGGGGAGCTGGCGCCCGGCCTGCTGGCCGCGGCGGTAGCGGCCGGGGTGACCACGATCGCGTTGCCGCGGATTCTCGCTCCCGCGCTCAACCTTTCGGTGTTCACCGGGTCCACCGCATCGGTGATGGTGACGCCGGATGCCACCGCGTACGTCGTGCCGCTCGCGGCGCTCGTGCTGCTCGCCGCCGCGGCTACCGCCGCCGGGGCCCGGCAGCGGGATATCGGCCCGCGTTTGCGGACAGGAGGATGAGTTCCATGACAACCGGTTACGGGGACGGCGCGGTCATCGTGTGCGACCGGCTGGTGCGGATTTACCAGGCCGAGGGCATCGAGGTCCAGGCGCTCCAAGGGCTCGACCTGGTGATACGGCCAGGCGAGCTCACCGCGCTCGTCGGGGCGTCGGGCAGCGGCAAGTCGACGCTGATGAACATCCTGGCCGGGCTGGACGCGCCGACCGCGGGCCTGGTCCGCGTCGCCGGGAACGACCTCGGCTCGATGAACGCGCGGGCCCGGCTCGGTTACCGGCGGCGGGTGGTCGGGTTCATCTGGCAGCAGACCTCGCGCAACCTGCTCCCTTACCTGTCCGCGGCGCAGAACGTGGCGTTGCCGATGCGGCTGGCGGGCATGCGGTCGCGGGACCGGCGGCGGCGCGCCGAGGAACTCCTCGAGGCACTCGAAGTGGCGCACTGCGCGCCGCGCCTGCCCGACCAGATGTCCGGCGGCGAGCAGCAGCGCGCCGCGATCGCGGTGGCCCTGGCAAACCGGCCGGAGGTGGTGCTGGCTGACGAGCCGACCGGTGAGCTGGACAGCGATACGGCGGCCTCGGTCTTCGACGCGTTGCGGACGGCCAATACCGAGCTCGGGGTAACCGTGCTCGTTGTCACGCACGACCCCTCGGTGTCGGGGATGGTGCGGCGGGTGGTGCGGATACGGGACGGCCGCACCGCCACCGAGACGCTGCGCGAGTCCGACGAGCACCCGGGGGTGGAGTACGCGGTGCTCGACCGGGCCGGCCGGCTGCAGCTCCCGGTGGAGATGACCGACGCGCTCGGCATGCGGGACCGGGTGCGGCTTCAGGCTGAGCCGGACCACATCGGCGTCTGGCCCGACGATGTGCGAGGTGAGTCGTGACCGAGATGGTGCGGACGAAGGACATCGTCCGGACGTACGGCAGCGGTCCGGCCGCCGCCCGCGCGCTGCGCGGCGTGTCCTTCACCGTCCGGGCCGGCACGCTCGTCGCGCTGCGCGGCCGCTCGGGATCGGGCAAGACCACGCTGCTGAACGTCGTCGGCGGACTCGACACCCCAGACTCCGGCTCGGTGGTGGTGAACGACCGCGAGGTTACCGGGATGTCGCCGCGCGAACTGCTCGTCCTGCGGCAGTCCGCGGTGGCCTACATCTTCCAGGCGTTCGGCCTGATCCCGGTGCTGTCGGCCGCGGAGAACGTGGGCCTGCCGTTGCGGATCCAGCGGATGCCGCCCGCGCAGCGGGAGGAACGGGTCCGGCTGATGCTGGAGCTGGTCGGGCTGTCGGAGCACACCAGGCAGCGGCCGGGCGAGCTGTCCGGCGGCCAGCAGCAGCGGGTCGCGATCGCCCGTGCCCTGGCCGTGCGGCCCGCCCTGCTGCTGGCCGACGAGCCGACCGCCCAGCTCGACTCGGAGACCGGCAAGCAGATCATGCGGCTGCTGCGCTCGGTGGTCCGCTCCGAAGGGGTGACCGCGCTAGTGGCGACGCACGACCCGGCGCTGATCGGCATCGCCGACGAGGTACTCGAACTAGAGGACGGCGTGATCCGCCCCTAGCCGGTCACGCGCGGCCCCTGCTGGTCTCGCTGGTCGCTTGCCCAGAGATAGCGGATGCTCCCTCCCTGCTTGCCGTTTAACCTCCGATTGCTCACGAGGTGCTGGCGACGAGGTCGGGTCACCTGCACCGGTGGCTGCGAGTACCGAAGACAGGATGGTGGTAACTTGCCGTCGCCCCGCGATAGCTGGTTTCCACTGTCTTGCCGGCAGGCCTGCCCGGGCCGTCGGGCGGCCCCGCAGGCTCGGGCATATCGGGCAAGCTTCCGGCCGGTCGTCGCGAGATTCCCGAAGGTCAAACGGGCAACCCTGAGGCGCTACGCCTCCGTTATCTTGGCTCGCTCCTTCTGGCCCGTGGATCGGCGGATCATGGGCCGGGTTCGGTGACCTGGGGGCACTCGGGCCGGTCCGTTCGCTAGATCCGATACTGAAAGTTAACTTTCACCATTGCCTGATGAAATGAATGCTAGCTATCATCACCGAAATCGGCCAGGAGCAGGAGGATGATGATGGCGACGGTCGGACCTTCACAGGATGACGCGGATCGGGTGGATCAGCCCCATCTGCGCAAGGGCGTCCTCTCGCTCTTTGACGTGTTTGCTCAGTCCATCGCCGACATGGGGCCGAGCGCGGCCGTCGGCGCCATCTCGGCACTCGTGTTCGCCACCAGCGGCGCCGGATCATGGCTCGTGTGGGGTCTGGCTACCGTCGCACTGCTGTGCATAAGCAGCACACTGTCTTACCTCGCGAAACGGGCCACGACGACCGGTGGGCTCTACGCGCTGCTGGCTCGCGTGGTGAACCCGGGGTCGGGCTTGGCCGTGGCCTGGGTCGAAGGCCTCGCGGTAGCGGCCGCCTTGCCCGCCGTGATGTTCCAGGCCGCGGTCTTCCTTGGGGCCTACCTCGCGCTTCCGTTGTTCGGTCTCCCCGACAACACGTGGATGGCTCTGATCATCTGCTTGGTCTTCGCCGTGGTGCCCGGGCTCTTCACCTACTACGACATCAGGTTGTCGACCCGGCTGATGCTCATCCTGGAGATGACCTCAGTGGCCCTCATCACGCTGCTGATGATCATCGTGCTGGCAACCCATCCCGGCGGCGTATTCAACCACAACGAACTGACGTTGCACGGCCTGTCCTTCCACACCATCCTCCTGGGTGGCACCTTGACGATCTTCGCTTTCAACGGCTTTGAGTCCTGCACCGTCTACGGCCGGGAGGCGCGCAACCCGCGGCGGGCGATCCCCGCGTCGCTCGTCGCGAGCGTCGGGCTGGCCGGCTTGTTCTTCGTGTTCTGCTCTTACGTGATCTTCCTCGGGTTCGCCGGGACATCCCACAACGTGGGGACGAGCGCCAACCCGCTGGCGCAGGTCGCCAGCATCGCGGGAGTCAACTGGCTGGGGTACATCGTCAGCCTAGGGGTGATCGTCGGCATCTTCTCCGTCATGATCGCCGCTTATGCGGGAGGCGCGAGGTTCTTCCTCACGCTCAGCCGGGAAGGGCTGCTGCCGAGCTTCCTCGGCACGGTGAGCGCCAAGCACAAGACTCCAGTCGGCGCGACCATCTTCATGGGCGCGTGGTGCTTCGTGCCGCTCGTGATCGTGTTCGCCCTGCACGCGAGCGTAGACAATGCCTACGGTAACTTCGGCAGCCTGGCCGGGTACGGCGCGGGAGCGATGTACATCGGTGCGGGGCTTTTCGTCGGCATTTCCGTCATCCACAAGTTCGGGGTGAAGCGACTGGACCTCACCATCGCCGGCTTCGTGGGCGCCGCCGCGCTCGGCTACGGGATCTACGTATCCTTCAACCCGCTGCTGCCGTTCCCGGCCGACATCTGGCTGTTCGTCTTCTGCGGGATTGTCGCGCTGGCTTGCGTGAGCTACATCTGGCTCAAGCTCGCTCGGCGAAGCGTTCTCCAGCAGATCGGGTCCAGCGCCACGCAGCAGGACAGTCCGGCCGAGTACGCCGCGGAGCCGCTGACGGACAAGCCCGCTTCATGAAAGCGCTGATTTCGGCGGACATGGAGGGGGCGACGCGTCACCTGCCCCGATCGTCACGGTCCTCGCGGCGGCCTCGGTGGAAGAGACGTATGGCTGAGTACCCCGGACACTGGAGAGACTGGAGAGACTGGAGAAGACGCCGTGCACACCTCCGGAGGGCCCACCCCCGAGATCCGGCTGCGAACCACGCCACTGACACGCTCAGAAGACCGGATAGCCAGCGTGATCCTGGACAGCTATCCAGAATCGGCGCTGCTCACTGCCCAGGCGATCGCGGAGAAGGCCGGTACGAGCCCGGCAACGGTCTCGCGCCTGGCCACGAAGCTCGGCTACCAGGACTTCGCGGAGATGCAAGGCGATCTCCGGCATGCGCTACGGGCCAAGCTCTCCTCGCCAAGCCAGCGCCTGCTGGCCCAGGCCGGCCTGCCCGAGCGGGCAGCGGCGGTGCTGGCGCAGGTTTTCGACCTCGAGATCAGCAATCTCCGTCGCACCGCCGAACTCACCGACCGGGGGAAGCTCGAAGAACTCGTGGAGTGTCTTGACCAGTCACGGCGCGGGCGAGTCTACGTCGCTGGCTCCAAGAAGGCCGGCGTGGTCGCGCGCTACTTCGCGATCCAGCTGATCCAGCTCCGCCCCCGGGTCCAGCTGCTCCGAATGGACGACACGCTGGCCGACCAGCTGCTCGACCTCGCGCCCGGAGACGTGGTCGTCGTCTTCGAACCGCGCCGAGCCACCAAGCACACCGTGAAGTTGGTCAAGGCGGCCAGGTCGAGCGGGGCCACGGTCGCGGTGTTCACCGACGAGCGGCCGCCGCCCGAGCTGGCCGAGTCGGACTTTGTCTTCGCGACGACCATCGACGGAGTCAGCATGTTCGACTCCTACGCCGGTATCTTCGCGCTCTGCGCCGCTATCCTCGCCGCGCTGATCAGGCGCAACCCGCAGGAGGTGGGGGTACGCGCTGAACGCCTCGAATCGCTCAACCTGGACCTCGATATCTGGCTGGACGATCGATAAGGCAGCGGGACCCGGCGTTATGGCCTAGGAGCGAGTTCGATAGCGCTGGACGGCAAGCGTCCAGCTCACCGCGGTGATCCCCGCCAGCCAGGCCGCCGACTCCAGCATCGGCCGCGCGACCGGACCGCCCAGCATCAGGCCGCGCGCCGCGTCGGTTATCACGGTTACCGGGTTCACCTTGACGAACGCCTGCAGCCAGCCAGGCATCGATGAGGCGGGCGCGAATATCGAGCTGGCGAAGCCCAGCGGCATCACCAGCAGGAACCCGACGGTCTGCACGGTCTCGGCGCTGCGCAGCGCCACACCGAGGAAGGCCATCAGCCAGCTGAGCGCGAAGCCCCAGGCGAGGATCAGGCCGAACGCGGCGAACCCGGCGGCCACGCTGGTGTGCAGCCGGAACCCGAAGACCATTCCGCCGGCGACGGTGATCACCGTTCCCCAGCCGGTCCGCAGCACGTCGGCGAGAATCCGGCCGGCCACCACCGCGCTACGGGCGATCGGTAGCGAACGGAACCGGTCGATGAGCCCACGCTGGAAGTCGGTGTTCAGCCCGACCGCGGTCTGCATCGCCCAGAACGTGACGCCTTGTACCACCAAGCCGGGCAGCACGAACTGAATGTAGGCACGGCTGGACCCGGCGATCGCGCCACCGAAGACGTACACGAACAGCAGCAGGAACATCAACGGCTGGATCGTCATGCCGACGAGTTGCTGCGGGTCCGACCATACGTGCAGCAGATTCCGTCGGGTAAGTACCGCCGTCTGAGCCAATGAGCTCACCGGAACGCCTCCTCGTTCGTGATGTGCAGGAACGCCTCATCCATGCTCGGCAGCCGCAAGCCCGCCTGAGTGACGGAAATGCGCTCGGCGCTCAGCCGGTGCACGACCGCGCCGAGCGCGTCAGGATCGGTGACCGGGACCATGACGGCATCGCCCCGGGTAACCGCCGGCACTCCCGCGACACCCGACAGGATCCGGCTGACCTCGGGGAGGTCGGAGTCCTTGGCTGGCCGTACCTCGATCACCTGCCCGCCGGAGAGCCGCTTGAGCTCTTCCGGTGTGCCTTCGGCGACGACCCGGCCGTGGTCGATGACCACGATCCGGCTCGCCAGGCGGTCGGCTTCCTCGAGGTACTGGGTGGTCAGCAGTACCGTCGTCCCGGCGTCGGCAAGCCGTCCGATCAACTCCCAGAGCTGGCCGCGGCTGGCCACATCCAGGCCGGTGGTGGGCTCGTCGAGGAACAGCACGCGCGGATCACCGACGAGGCTGGCGGCGAGGTCGAGACGCCGGCGCATGCCACCGGAGTACGACCGCACCTGGGTTCCGGCGTGTTCTGTCAAACCGAAGGCGGCCAGCAGCTCAGCCGCCCGCGCCTTGGCCGCGGCCGGCCCGAGGCCGAGCAGCCGGCCGATCATACGCAGGTTCTCCCGCGCGGATAGCAGGTCGTCAACGGCGGCGTACTGGCCGGTCAGCCCGATCAGCCGCCGGACCGCCCGCGGGTCGCGGCGCACATCGTGGCCGAGCACTTCGGCATGCCCGCTGTCGGGTGCCAGCAAGGTGGCGAGGATGCGGACCGCGGTGGTCTTGCCCGCGCCGTTCGGGCCAAGCAGTCCGAGCACAGTGCCCTCGGCGGCCTCGAAGCCGAGTCCGTCCAGGACCAGCCTGTCGCCGAACATCTTGACGAGGCCGTCCGCGCGGACGGCGATGGTGTTCATGGTGATCTCCTC
Organism: uncultured Actinomycetota bacterium; assembly: GCA_963743085.1. GTDB lineage: Bacteria > Actinomycetota > Actinomycetes > Streptosporangiales > Streptosporangiaceae > JBEKHI01. Next base: position 161,877 of record CAVUOU010000048.1, on the reverse strand, counting down.
CGGGATAGAATTACCTTAAGAATTGATTATCTTGAAGATTGAGACATCTTCACGTTATATCTCGAGGTTCTTCTGTGTCAAGAGGACAGCTCAGCACCGAGCTAGCCGAGGAGGTCCGCGAACAGCAGATCGCCTACGACCGGTTTCACGACGCGGTGGCCGCCTACCTCGGCGTTAACCGCACCGACCTGCGCTGCCTCGACCTGCTGGATCTGCGCGGCAGGCAGTCTGCTGGTGATATCTCCCAGGTGACGGGCCTGACCACGGGCGCCGTCACGGCGATGCTCGACCGGCTGGAGAAGTCGGGATACGTCCGGCGGGTACGCGATCCCGACGACCGACGGCGGGTGCTCGTGGAACTGACTGAGCTCGCCCGTGGCCGCGGCTGGGAGATCTACCAGCCGTTCGCGGCCATGGCGGCTCCGCTCTTCGACCGGTTCACCGAGGATCAGCTGACCGCGGTACGCGACTTCGTGCGCGCGGGCAACGCGTTCTACGCCGAACAGATCGCGCGGGTGGAGGCTCTCGCGCGCAAGCCCCGCTAAGGAGGCCCACGGGTTATGGTGACCATTGTGGAGCGGTCTGCGGTGGCCGATGCGGCGGGAAGCGTGCGCGGCTTTCCGGCCGCGCTGACCAGCTTCGTGGGCCGCGCCGCGGCAGTGAACGAGATCGCCGACCGGCTAGGCCAGTACCGGCTGGTGACGGTGACCGGACCTGGCGGCGCCGGAAAGACGCGGCTATCCGGCGAGGTGGCGAAACTGGTGGCCGACCGGTTCGCTGACGGAGTGTGGCTGGCCGAGCTGGCCGTGGTGCGGGATCCGGCGCAGGTGGCGACCGCGGTGGCGGCGGCGCTGGGGATCCGTGACCTGCGGGCGGGGGCTGTGGCCGACGGGCTGGTACACGCGCTGGCCCGGCGGCAGCTGCTGCTGGTGCTGGACAACTGCGAGCACGTGATCGACGCGGCGGCGGAGCTGTGCGGCAAGCTGCTACTCGGCGCCGATGATCTGCGGGTGCTGGCCACGAGCCGGGAACCATTGCGGGTGCCTGGGGAAGCGCGGTACCGGCTGGCGCCGCTGACCCTGCCGGATCCTGGTAACCCGGCGGATCCTGACGGGTCGGAGGCGGTGGCGCTATTCACGGACCGGGCCCGCGGGGCGGACGCGAGTTTCGCGCTCGACGACCAGACCGCGCCGGTGGTGGCACGGCTGATGGCGCGGCTGGACGGGATGCCGCTGGCGATTGAGCTCGCGGCGGCGCGGGTCGAGGCGCTGGGCGTGGCGCAGTTGCTGGACCGGATCGATGACCGGTTCACCCTGCTGGATTCCGGGGACCGGCTGGCACCGGGCCGGCACCGGTCGCTGGCGGCCACCGTGGAGTGGAGTTACCAGCTGCTGGCTGAACACGAGCGGCGGGTATTCCGCGCGCTGTCGGTATTCCCCGGGCCGTTCACGCTGGACGGGGCCGAAGCGGTCGCGGGGGCTGGGGCTAGCTCGGCCGTGCTGCACCTAGTGGATTGCTCGTTGCTGGTCCCGCCGCGGGCTGGTCCGGATGGCCGGGTCCGGTATGTGATGCTGGAGACGCTGCGGGCCTACGGGGCGGGGTTGCTAGCCGAGGTCGGCGAGGGCGAGGTCGTGACCGCCGCGCTGGCCGGGTACGCGCTGGGTGTGGCCGAGACCGCGTTGGCGGGGCTGACGGTTGAGATCGACGAGGTGGCCGCTGCCCGGTGGCTCGATGCCGAGGACGCCACGACCCGTCAGGCGCTGGACTGGGCCATGGAGCATGATGCGGCCGTGGCGTCGCGGCTGGCGGTCGCGCTGACCTGGTGGTGGCGGGCCCGGGGCCGGATGGCGGGTCAGCTGGGTCTGCTGCGGGAGATCGTCGACCGCGCCGCCGCGGGCAGTGACGCGTGGTGCACCGGGCACAGCTGGCTCGGGCAGGCGTCGCTGGATTCGGCTGATCCGGCCGGGGCGCTGCGCCACTTCACCGCGGTTCGCGAGGCTATCGGAGACCAGGGTCCGGTCCCGCTCGTGACCAGGTGCCTGTGCGGCCGGTCGGCTACGTTGCTGACCATGGGCCGGATCGCCGAGGCGGCCGAGGACGCCCGTCGTTCCCTGGCCGTCGCCCGCACGGGTGATCACCCGCTTGCCGAGGCGTTGTCCCTGGCGGTCCTCGGCCTGGTCGCCTGCGCCGTCGACGACCGGGTAGGGGCCGCGGCGATGGCCCAGCTGGCCGAGCGGCTCACGACCGGCCAGCATGGCCCGACGGCCCGGGTGTGCGATCACATCCTGACGACCGTGCTGATCAACGCGGGCGACGCGACCGGTGCCGAGCGGGTCTGTGCGGCGGGGCTGGCCGGTGCCCGGGAGGCGGGCGACCTGTGGAGCCTCGGGAACCTGCTGGAGAAGATGGTGGTTCTCGACCTGAACTCGGAGCGTTTCGACGCCGCCGCCGCGCACCTACGGGAGGGGCTCCAGACCGCCTTGCGGACCGGCTCACGAGCACGGCTGATCGACGACCTGGACTGCTGCGGCTACCTGTGCGCCTGGACCGGGCGCTGCGCCGAGGCCGTCACGATATGGGCAGCGGTGGTCGTGATCCAGGGGCGCGATGGGTTCTCGGTCCCGTCGCACCCGGGTGTGCCGGAGGGCTGGTTCCAGCGGCAGGGATCCCTGGGTGAAGCCCGTCGGACGCTCGGTCCTGCTCAGTCGCGAACGGCCGAGGAACGCGGGAAAGCGATGAGCCTGGCCACCGCGGCCGAGTACGCCCTCATCCTCACCGCCGCGGACCCGCAACCGCCAACCGCGCCACCGGGCGCGGAACGGCTCAGCCCCAGGGAACGGGAGCTGATCACCCTGGTCGCCCGGGGGCATACCGACGCTCAGATCGCGGCCCAGCTGTATATCAGCGTGCGCACGGTCGGCTCGCACCTGGACCGCATCCGCGACAAGACCGGGTGCCGGCGTCGCGCCGACCTCACCCGCCTCGCCCTCGGCGTCGGCCTGGTTTAAGGGTATGGGTGATTCCACCCCCGCCCTGGACTGGCGTCAAGAGGGGTAATTCGACCCCTGCCGCGGACCTGGCTTGGCGGGCGAACCTGTGGCTGAGGGCCGGGGAACCCGGCCAGTTCTCAGCAGATAGGACGAGACAATGTCGGCACAACTTACCCACCAGGTAACTCAGCCCAGGACGACAGAGATGGGCACCTTCGCTCGCCGGGGGCGGCTCCACGGAGTGTGGCACCGGATCCGCCTGACCGTCGCGGAGATGAACTACGCGACCCGGCGGGTCGTCGAGCTACAGGCACCCTGGACCGTTGACGCGCGCTGGCACGACAGGTAATCATCATGGCTGTGGACTCATTCACGGGCAAGCTCGCGGTGGTGACCGGTGGCGGCTCCGGAATGGGCCGCGAGCTTGTCCGTCAGCTGGCGGCGCAGGGGTGCTCGGTCGCGACCTGCGACCTGAACGAGGACACGGTCGCGGTGACCGCGTCCACGGCGTGGGCGGGCGCGCCAGTCGGCGTCCGGGTTACCAGCCGTGCCTGTGATGTCTCCGACGAGGCCCAGGTCCTGCTGTTCCGTGATGAGCTGCTCGAACAGCACGCCAGCGACCATGTTCGACCTGGTTTTCAGCAACGCTGGTATCGGTGGCGGGGAGAGCTTCGTCACCAGCCCTCGGGAGGTCTGGGAGCGCACGTTCGCCGTTGACTGGCAGGGCGTGTACAACTGCGCCCGCGTGTTCCTGCCGGCCCTCATCGCGAGCGGTGACGGCGTGCTGGTCAACACCAGCAGCGTGAACGGCTTCTGGGCGTCACTGGGCCCGGGCGGACCGAATTCCGCCTACAGCACGGCCAAGTTCGCGGTGCGGGGCTTCACCGAGGCGCTTATCGAGGACCTGCGCGTCAACGCGCCCCAGGTCCGGGTCGCCCTGGTGCTGCCCGGGCACGTGGGCACCGACATCATCGTCAATAGCCTGCGCGCCCGTGGCCTGCCCGCGCCCGAGGACATGAGCGACGCCCAGGTGGAAGAGCTGATCCCGCCCAGCGCCCGCGCCGATCTGATCCGGGCCGGCGTCTTTGCCGAGGGCGCACCGGTCGATGAGCTGCGCCAGATGCTCGTGCGGGCGAACACTGACTTCCGCGACAAGGCGCCGCTCAGCGCGGCCGAAGCCGCGACCATCATCCTCGACGGCGTGCGATCGGGAGCCTGGCGGATCCTCGTCGGCGAGGACGCCGCGATGATCGACGCGGCGGTGCGCGCGAAGCCCGAGCACGCCTACGACTACGCCGAGCTGTTCGCCGGGCTAGCCGAAGCGCCAGCGGCGACAGCACCCGAGCAATAGCGCATAAGGCCAGGGTGTCGAAGGCCTGCTCGATCAGGTCGGGCAGTTCGGGGGTGCCATCGTTCTCGACCCAGGTGAGGATGGCGGTGGTGGCCGCGGCCAGGCAGGCAGCCACGGTGACCCGGTCCTGGAAGGACGGGCGGTGGTCGGTGCCCAGCGCTTGAAGGATGAGTTGCTGGGTGGTGATCTGGTCGGCCCATAGCCGCTCGCGGAGCGCAGGAGTGGCGACGATGAGCCGGTTCTGCGCGAGCATGGTGTCGCGTTCGGTGTCGTAGACCTGCCTGAGTCCCTCGAGCAGCACCTCACGGATCCGGCGGATGACGGGCCAGCTAGCCGGAGTCCGCGCGATCTGGCTGGCGATCAGCGGGTCGTAGCCGTCGGACAAGGCCACGTCCTCCTTGGTGGGAAAGTACCGAAAGAACGTCATGTGCGAGACGCCGGCCGCGGCGGCGATCTGCTCCACGGTGGTGGCGTCGTATCCCTGCTCGCGGAACAGCCGCAGCGCGCTGTCGCGGATGCGATCGCGGGTCGCGTTCTTCTTGCGCTGCCGCCAGTCTGGTTCGTGTTCGGTCACAAAGGTCATCGTCGCGTACTTGTGTCCCTGCTCGTGCTCGCGGGGGCCCGCTGGGCGGACATGTCGCTGGGGGCGCTCCGCCCGGGCAGATACCGCAGGCTGCTGAGGATGGCGGCGACCGCTACCGCGGCGCAGCTGAGCATGACGGTGCTCATGCCGTGCAGGAACGCGGTTCCCGCCGCGGCCCGCAGGGCGGAACCGCCGGAGGGCAGCCGGCTGGCGACCTGCACGGCCTGGGTAATGGAAGCCCGCGCGGTGGCGGCATCCCTGGCCGGCAAGGCAGCGAGCGCGGGCCCGAGATCGCGGGCGTAGGTGCCAGACAGGACGCTGCCCAGCACGGCGACGGTGATCGCCCCGCCGGTATTGCGAATCGCGCTGTTCACCGAGGCACCGATCCCGGCCTCGTCACCGCCCGCGGCGGCCATGACCGTGTTCATCGCGGCGCCGATGGAAGCGCCGGTGCCGAGCCCGCACAGCGCCAGCCCGGTAGCCACGACGGCGTAACCCGTGGCCAGGTGGACCTGGCTCAGCACCGCCAGCCCAAGGGCCAGCAACGCCAGCCCGGCGACCACGGTCAGCCTGGTGCTCGTCGCACGCACGGCCGGACTGGCCGCTCCGCCCGCGACGAGCAGTCCGCCCATCAGCGGCAACAGCCGCAACGCGGCGTTGAACGGGTCGTCGCCGAGGACGCTTTGCAGGTACTGCGGCAATACGAACAAGATGCCGTACAGCGCCACCGAGACGGCGACGGTGGCGACCGTACCCCAGGTGAACCGCTTGTCCCGGAACAGCGCCGGGTCGATGACCGGGTTCGCCGAGCGCCGTTCACGGATGCCGAAGGCGACGAGCAGCACCGCCGATCCGGCCAGCAGCAGGCAGGTCGACGCCGCCGTCCAGCCGTGTTCCGGTCCGTTGATGCTGTGCCCCCAGTTGATGCTGGCCCAGACCAGGCAGGTAACCGCCCCGGTGGACAGCAGTGCGCCCGGGACGTCCAGCCGTGGCGCGCCGGGGTTGCGCGACTCGGGCATCAGGACGGCTCCGGCGACCAGGGCCAGGCCGGCGGCCGGCACATTGATCCAGAACACCGAATGCCAGGAGAAGTGCTGCAGCAACAGGCCGCCGAGCACCGGCCCGAGCGGCAGGGCGAGCGCGATCGCCGCGGTCAGGATGCCGATGGCCGCGGGGCGCTCGTCATCTCCGAACGCCGCCGAGACGACCGCCAGGGACAGCGGGAAGACGATCCCGGCGCCGAGCCCCATCAGCGCTCGCGCCGCGATCAGTTCCGCGGCGGAGACCGACAGCGCGCACCAAAGCGACGCCGCCAGGAACACCGCCAGCCCGGCTAGCAGCAACCGCTTGCGGCCGAGCCGGTCCCCCGCCATCCCGGCGGGCAGCATGACCCCGGCGAAGACCAGCGAGTAGGCGTCCACCAGCCATTGCAGGTCGCCAGTTCCGGCATGCAGCGCCGCCGAGATGGCGGGCAGCGCGATGTTCAAGATCGTCAGGTCCAGGTTCACGACGATCACCGACAGACACGTCACGCCCAGCATCCACCATCGTCCTGCCCGCATCTCAGCCTCCATGATGTTAGTTACTAACATATTAGTGACTAACATACTGGTGGCATGACAGAACCGCAAGCGGACGAGGTGGTTAGCAGCAACTTGACCGCCACCGGCACGTCACGCCGGCGGCGAGTTGCCCTTTTTGCCCGGCAGCCGCAGCTATTCGGGCAGGACGACGCCGATACGAACCGAGCAATGACCACTATGTCCCGAATGCCCCATCAAGTCGAACAACTGTCCGTAGAATCTGCTGCTATAGCAGCAGATTCTACGGACAGTTCGAGCAATCGGGCACGCGAGCACCTCGACACGCCCAGGACGGCCGGGTTGATGACCGACGCGTCCGCTGGGAACGTCAGCTGGAGGAGCCGTACTGGATCGGCACGTTGATGACCTGGGTTTTTACCCAGCTAGCCGAGCCAGTGGTGTGCTTGTAGACGGTCAGGGTGCTGCCGTCGGCGGCGAGCGCCTCGGTGGTACCGGAGGCGGTCAGGGCCAAGGTGACGGCCCGTCCGAGCGGGAGGACGGGCAGCGGCTGCCAGGACGCTCCGCTGCCGGTAAGTAGTTGCCCTCGGTTACTGGAAAGGGCGACGGCTATCGCGCCTTCGCTCCCGAGGGACACCGATACCGGCTGGGCTGCGCCGAGCTTGAGCACGGGTGACATGGTCCAGTGGCTCGCGTTGTCACTGGACCAGGCCGCGAAGACGCTGCCGGTGCCCGCCTCCAGCACTGCCGTGTCGGTGCTGCCAGTCCTGGTGAGCCGGATGACCCGGATGCGCTGCCCAGCGAGCGAGGCCGGGATCCCGGGACCGGTCAGCTGCCATGCTCCCGAGGTATACGCGAAGACGCCGGCGACACCGGCCTGATCACAGGCGCCGCCGGCCAGCGGTGTCCCGCTGCTCGTGTAGGCCACGGCGGTGAGCTCGGTCAGGCCGCAGCCACGGGCGGCGAGGGCGTGCTGGCTGGTCAGCGTGGTCCAGCTGGCGCCGCCGGGACTGAGCACGCTGATCTGCTGGTCGGTGTCGAGGGTTATCAGGTGGCCGTCGGGTGCGGCGGCGAGGGCGTCGGGGACGTTCGCTAGGCCATCGTCCGGCGGGAGGGTGGTCCAGGCCTGCCCGTCGTCGGTGGTGACCGTGACCGGCGAGTAGGTCAGGTCGAGGCTGGGACGTATCCCGGTGACAAGCGTTCCCTGTCGCGGAGCCAGCACCAGAGCGCCGTTGGTCGCGATGTCCGGAGGGGTCTGCAGTGACCAGCTGCCGCCGGTCGCGGGCAGCCGGAAGAGCTGCCAGAACAGGTTCGGCCCGGTCGCGCCCATCGGGACCGTCGCCCACGTACCGTCCGCTGAGGTCTCGGCGGTGCTGAGGGTCAGCGCTACCGCGGGGGTCGCGGGTGTCGCCTGCGCCTGCGTCCGTATCGTTGCGCTGCCGCACCCGGCCGCGAGGATCGCGGTGCCCAGCAGCGCCGCCATACGCCCAGGCGCGGTCATGACGCCTTCAGGGTCTGGATCGCGGCCTGCGCCAGCAACGTCGAGAACGACGACTGGGTGGCCGCGGTTCCCGGCCCGGGATCCATGTCCAGGGTCTCGCGTATCTCACCGGACTGATCGATGACGAAGGCGATGTCGTTGTGCCCGAGCATTGCTCCGGCGGGCAGCGTCTCCGCCGGGACGCCGTACGCGTGGTAGAGCGCGCGAAGCGTGGCCGGGCTGCTGGTCAGGTACAGCCAGTTAGCCACGGTGGTCAGTCCCTCTTGCCGGTCGAACGCCTGAGTGTAGGCGGACTCGTAGTACAGCGGGTTGACGTTGATGGCGACCAGTTCGACCCGGCTCGTGTCGGCGCCAAGAAGCTGCCCGGCCTGCCGGAATTCCTGGGCGATCAGCGGGCAGTCGGTGACGCACACCGGGTCGAGGAAGGTAAGCAGGATTACCTTGCCGCGCAGGCTGGCCAATGTCACCTGACGGCCATTCTGGTCGGTAAGGGTGAAGCCAGGAGCCGGCAGGTCGACCGGGGCGGCCGGGCCGTCGAGGGCCAGGGCGAGAATGTTGCTGGCGGCCGGGGTCGCCTGGGCCTCGGCCATCGGCGCGGTACCGAGGATGAGGACGCCGATGGCACCGACCGAGACCATCGTCCCGAAGCTGGCGGCCGCTAGCGTTCGCTGCAGCGTGGCCGGATTGAGGACGCCCCGCCAGCCCGTGCTGGCCAGTTCGTCGGCCGGCTCCTCGGCCGCCAACGGCTCCTCGGCCGCGACTTGAGCGGTGGCCGGTACGGGGGTGAGCGCCAGGTAGCCGCCCCAGGCCAGCAGGACCAGCGGGATCATGCTGTTCGGATCGGTGCCTAGCCCGCCGAAGAAACCGAGGTCCTGGATCAGCACCCAGACCACCAGGCACAGTGCGGCATACGCGATCAGCGCCGGCCGGATAATGGCCCGCCGACCGGACAGGAAAGCCAGGCCGATGCCCGCGAGCATGATCACCGCGACAAGGTTGACCGCGGACCCGTCACGGCCGACGAACGTGCCGAAGCCGGACACCAGGTGAGCGATGAACTGCGGCTGCGATGTCTGCGCCATCGACTGGATCATGCCGGTGAGAGTGTCTTGCTGTCCGTTCGAAGTACCCCAGAACCCGCGCCCGGGCCAGGCCTGCAGGACGGCCATCCCGACCAGGAACAGGCCATATCCGGCCAGCACCGCGCGGCCCAGCCGCGGCGTCCGCCACCACCGGTCCGGCAGCACGAGGAGCGCGCCAGCTACGCAGTAGACCAGCGCCGAGCCCGGGGCACCGGTCAGCCAGGTCAGGCCCGGGGCGAAGATACCGCCGAGCGCTTCGCCGAACACCCAGACCACTAGGCCCCAGCCCACGCTGACCGCCGCGGCCAGCCGGGACAACGAGCCGCGCGGCGCGGCCAGCAGCCAGAGCCCGATCCCGATCTGGATCCACACCGTGGCCGCGCCCGCCTGGACCGGGTGATACGACCAGGTGGTGCCCGCCCAGTTGTCCAGATGCTGCACCCACAGCGGGGAACTGGACGCGGTGGGCTCAATGACCTGCGACGGGAGGCCGACCGCCATATCCGGCTGCACCTGAAGCAGTCCGTCGAGCACCCATAGCAGCCCGAAACCGATCCGCAACGCCTGACGTCCGGCTGGCTCAGGCGCTACGTCCAGCGCCGGACTGCGGGTGTGGTCCCGCACGGCGACCCAGACGATCGAGAGCAACGCGAAGATCAGCAGGGCGAACAGCCCTTGATGCAGCAACGCCGCGTGGAAGGCCGCGACCACCGTGGGGTCGTTGACGTTCAGGCCACTGTTCATCCCAGGCATTGCGCTCCGTCATCCTCCATGACACGCTGGCCCGCACACCCCGAGTGGTAACACCGTAAACCGGAGATCTCCGGAACCGGTTTGAGGGGACGGATGATGATGAAAATGTCATCCCGGCCCGCACTCCGGGCTGGTACCGTCAGCCTACTACTACACACTGTAGGATTTACAGTGGATCGTACGGAGGCGACAGGCGATGTGGCGGCACGACAGGACGGGTCCCGCCCGGTGGCGAGCAACTATACTCGCGCTCGTGGCGGCCGGCACGGTTCTGCTGGTGTCCGGGTGCAGCGGCGCGTCGGCCAAGACGGCGAGCGGGACACGAGCCGCCAGCGGTCAGCGGGTCGAGGTCATGGCCAGTTCGATCTCCGGCCTGGGCACGGTGCTGGTGACCAGCAAGGGATACGCGCTGTACATGTTCCAGCCCGATAACCGCCGGGCCGTGACGTGCACCGGCACGTGCGCGGGAACGTGGCCGCCGCTGATGGTCCCCTCGGGAGCGACGCTGGTGGCCGGGCCGGGCGTGCGGGCGTCTCTCCTGGGCAGCGATCCCGATCCCTCCGGCGGCCGCGTCGCCACCTATGACGGCTGGCCGCTGTATACCTACAGCGGTGATATCCAGCCAGGACAGGCGACCGGGCAGAGCATCGACCTCAACGGCGGCGTGTGGTACGTGCTAAGCACCTCTGGCCAGCCGGAGGTACCCCAGCCATGACGACGCTGCGCCCTGGCCGCCGGGCCGTATTGCTGGGCGGCGGCCTGGCCATCGGCGTCGCCGGGACGGGTACCGCGTGGGCGGTTACCGGGACCGGAACCGGGGCATCCGCTGCCACGACGGTCCCTTCCGCCGTGGTCCAGCCCGATGATGACCTGATGCGAGAACACGGCGTCCTGAAGCGGGTCCTGCTGTGCTACCGGGAGATGACCAGCCAGATACTGGCCGGGCATCCGGTGACCGCCGCGGACCTGCAAGGCGCGGCGCTGATCATCCACGACTTCATCGAGGGGTTCCACGAGGGACTGGAGGAAGGCTATGTCTTCCCCCGGCTGCTGCATGCCCAGCAGCTCACCAGCACCGTCGACACCCTGCTGGTTCAGCATGCCCGCGGGCGGGTCATCACCCAGTTCATTCTCGCGCAGGCGACCGCTAAGGGGGTGGCCAGCCGGGCGGCACTCGCCGACCTCGCCGCGGCCATGCAGGCCTTCGTCCGGATGTATGAACCGCATGAGGCACGCGAGGACACCGTGGTGTTCCCGGCCTACCGGCAACTGCTGTCCCCGACCGAACTCACCGACCTTGGCCAGCACTTCGCCGATCTGGAGCGCGAGCAGTTCGGCACCGACGAGTTCACGGCGATGACCGGCCGGGTCGCGGGGATCGAGCAGAACCTGGGCATCTACGACCTCACCCAGTTCACTCCGCAGGTCACTCAGTACTTGCCGAAGGAATGAGTCACGGGGTACCCGGCGCCGTCACCGTCGCGTCGACGGTGACCTGCCCGGCGTTACGAAACACCAGGGTCAGCGGGACGCTGCCCTTGGACTCGTACGCCACCGGGTCCACCAGGACCGCGTTGTCGCCGAGCGGGCTCAGCGTGATAGTGCCGTGGGCGGGGATGATCAGGCCCGCCAGTGGCTTCTGCCCCGGGAGCCGGATCAGCATGACGCGCCGGGCGTCGGGGCTGCGGACCGAGAGCAGTTCGTCCGGCGTGCTGGCCAGGTTCCTGACCGTCAGATACGTACTCGCCGTCTTCGTCGTGTCCGCGATGGCGGCCGTGTAGCCACGCATCGGCACCGCGGCCAGCGGCACCTGAATGCGGATCCGCGAGACGCCGCCGGCGCTGACCCAGGCTGACAGCAGCCCGATCAGGACCACCGCGCAGATCACCGGCCCCGCGGCGGAGCGTACGAGGTCGCGCAGCCAGTCGCTCACCGCTGCGATCCCGGGCGGAAACGACGCAGCCGCAGGCTGTTGGAGGTCACCAGCAGGGAACTGACGGACATCGCGATCCCGGCGAACAGCGGATTGAGATAACCGAGCGCGGCCAGCGGGATCGCGATCACGTTGTACCCGAAGGCCCAGCCGAGATTGGCCCTGATGACCGCGACCGTGGCGCGGGCCAGCTGCACGGCATCCGCGACGCTCTCCGGGTCTCCCCTGACCAAGGTGAGATCGGCGGCGCCGATAGCGGCGTCGGTGCCCGTGCCGACGGCCATGCCGAGGTCAGCCTGGGCGACGGCGGCCGCGTCGTTGACCCCATCACCCGTCATCGCCACCGCGAGACCGTCGGCCTGCAGCCGCCGGATGACATCGGCCTTGCCGTCCGGCCGCACCTGCGCGAATACATCGGCTGCCGGTATACCGAGCCGCGCGGCCACCGTCATGGCGGCGCGCTCGCTGTCACCGGTGAGCAGCACGGTACGCAAGCCCAGTTGATGCAACCGCGCGATCGCGGCAGGTCCGCCCGGCCGTGGTACATCGCCGACCGCCAGTACCGCGCGTGCCAGTTCATCCCAGCCGACCATAACGACGGTTTGCCCGGCCTCCTCGGCAGCCGCCACTGCGTCGCGCAGTTCGGCGGGAACAGCCGCGAACATGGTGGGACTGCCGACCGCGACCGAGCGGCCCTGAACCGTGCCCCGCACTCCCACGCCCGGCAGGTTAACGAAGCCGGTTACCGGTTCCAGGCCGCCGAGCCGGGCGCCAGCCTCGCGGGCGATGGCCTGGCCGACCGGGTGCTCGGACCCGTCCTCGACCGATCCAGCCAGCAGCAGTGCCTCGGCCTCGGTGATCCCCGAGGCGGTGGTGACGGCATGCAAGGTCATCCTGCCGGTGGTCATCGTGCCGGTCTTGTCCAGGACGACGACCCGGATCCCGCGGGCCGCCTCCAGCGCGTGTGCGCTCTTGATCAGGATGCCGAGCTGGGCGCCGCGGCCGACCGCCGCCAGCAGCGCGGTGGGTGTCGCCAGGCCAAGCGCGCAGGGACACGCGACCACCAGCACCGCGACGGCCGCGCTGCCCGCCGAAGCGCCGGACAACCCGGCCCCCAGCCAGAAGCCCAGGGTGGCGACGGCGAGACTGATCACGCAGGGCACGAAGACCGCGGCCACCCGGTCGGCTAGCCGCTGGGCAGCGGTCTTGGAGCTTTGCGCCTCGCTGACCAGCCGGGTGATCTGTGCGAGCAGTGTGTCGCCGCCCACCCGAACGGCGCGGATCACCAGCCGACCGCTCATGTTCAAGGTCGCGCCGGTGACCTCGTCCCCCGGCCCGACCTCGGCGGGCATGGACTCCCCGGTGACCAGGGATGCGTCAATCGCGGAGCTGCCCTCGACGACCACTCCGTCAACGGCGATCTTCTCGCCCGGCCGTACCACGAACCGGTCACCAGGTATCAGCTCGCCAACCGGTATCCGATGCTCGGCGCCATCGCGCAGTACGGCCACGTTCTTCGCCGCGAGCTGGGCTAGCGCGCTGAGCGCCGACCCAGAACGGTTCCTGGCCCGCGCCTCCAGATAGCGTCCGGTCAAGACCGCGGCCGTCACCCCGGCGGCCACCTCCAGGTACAGCGGGTGCCCGCTGACCGAGGTGAAGGTGAAGGTGAACGCGAAGGACATCCGCATTCCCGTCATCCCGGCCCCGCCGAACAGCAGCTCATATAGCGACCAGCCGAACGAGACGGCCACCGCGAGACTGACCAGCGTGTCCATCGTCGCCGCGCCATGGCCGAGCCCGGTCCACGCTGTCTTGTGCAGCGGCCAGGCGCCCCACACCGCCACCGGCCCGGCCAGCAGCAGGCTCAGCCATTGCCAGCCGTTGAATTGCGCCGCCGGGACCATCGCCAGCGCGATCACGGCCAGGGCCAGCGGGACGCAGACCACGACTCGCCAGCCCAGTTCCCGGATCGCCGGGTCGATCCGCTGCTCGTCCGCCGGTGGCGCCGGGAGCTCGGCGGTATATCCGCAGGACTGGATCACGCCCGCCAGTTCGGCGAGATCACGCCCACCGACGCTGGTGAAGTAGGCGCGCCCGGTGGCGTAGTTGACGCTCGCCCGCACACCGTCCAGCCGGTTCAGCCGGCGCTCTATCCGGGCCGCGCACGACCCGCAGCTCATCCCGCCCACCAGCAGCTCGGCCCGCACGTCGACATCGGTACTCGCCGTATCGCTCATGGCCGCCCGTTCCGCGCCGGGGCGACTGAGGAATGACCGCCCATGTTCATGGATCCGGAACCACCGGACGGTGTGGTGCTGACCGGCCCGAGTCGCGCTCCGGCCCCGTAGGCCCCGGCGAAGATCACCGCCAGCAGTACCAGGAAGCCGCACAGTTTCGCCGCTGGGCTCACGCGCGCTGTCCTTTCTCTCCGCCGCACCACAAGCTCATAGCTAGCGTACAACTACAAGTCGTAGTAACTGGCCTTGATCAGAACCTATCTTTGCACTGAAGGCGTTTCGTGGCGGAACAGCCGGTCCTCGAACATGAGCGAAATGTAATCCGGGTTCGCGCCCGGAAGGACAGATCATGGTGAGGTGGAAGCTCGAGTGCCTAGGCCGCGGCCCCCTATGACCCTGCATCGCGTGGGCGGAGACTTTCTACTACTTACTGTAGTAAAGTAGCGATCGTGGACGAGTTGAGCGCCCTCGCGCGGACCGCCGCGCGCGGTGACCGGGCGGCGCTCGCCGAGGTGATCCGGGCCACTCAGCGCGACGTATGGCGGCTGTGCGCGCACCTCGTCGACCCGGGCTCCGCCGATGACCTGACGCAAGAGACCTACCTGCGTGCCGTGCCCGCGCTGCGCGGCTTCCGCGGCGAGGCCCCACTGCGGGTGTGGCTGCTCACCATCGCCCGGCGAGTCTGCGCCGCGGAGATCAAGACCCGGCAGCGGGACAAAGGCGTCGTCACCGTCCCCGCACTCGCGGAACTGGCTGGCGCCGATCCGGCCGATTCCATGGCGCGGGTGGATCTGCTCCTGCTGCTCGCCGCGCTTGACGAGGATCGTCGCACTGCCTTCGTGCTCACGCAGATGCTCGGCTGCAGCTACGCCGAGGTCGCGGAGATCTGTGACTGCCCGGTCGGGACGGTGCGTTCCCGCGTGGCCCGGGCACGTACCGATCTCGATGCCATGCTGCGGGACGACCAGGACCACACGAGCGGCGGCACCGCAGAGATGTGACCCGATTTACGTTCGGTCAGATCATGATGAACAGCATGAAGGCCATGGTGACACCCATGGCCATCCGGCAGATTACCGCTGTTTCCGGAGACAGCAGCAGCCTGCGGGCATCGTTCCGGCCGTTCTCCTCCGGAGGGGATGGCTCATCGCCGACCGGGGCATCGGAAGGGGTACCCGGGCCGGAAACAGCAGCGGACGCGGCTCCCGCTGGTATGCCGGCCAGGGCCGGGCTGGCGACCGCGGTGGTGGCGCTGGCGAAGCTGTAGCGCCTGCCGGAAAGCTGGTCTAGGTCCCACACGCTATAGCCGGCCAGGATCAGCCCGAAGGCGAAGGCGAGGGTGGGATAGCTGAGCGACTGCGTCGCCGCCCCGCCCATGCCGCTCATCCCGGATCCGGAGCCAGCCGCTGTCACGAGGGCCAGGTACATGTAGAGCATCGCCGCGCTGTGCACCATATGCGGAGCGCAGTGCCCGCCCGCGAGGGCCCGGACGCCCGCGGCCCGGGCATCACGTGCCACCTGCCCGACGAACCAGGCGGTGAGAACGCCGAAGATGACTTCCCAGAGGGTATCCGGCAGGGTTCGAAGGCCCGCGGCGAGCATTCCCGCCATCGAGATTCCCATGAGCAGGTGCGCGACGTCGACGTCGGGATGCGCTTCACGACGCCACGGCCATTCCGCGACCAGCCGGGCCGCGCTGACCGCCGCGACGGCGAGCATGACGGCGGCGAATATGTCCAGGACCCAGGCTGGCGTCATGAGGCCGCGTTCCTTCCCATGGCCGTCACCGGCCAGTAAGCGAGCACCAGCAGAGCGAGTAGCGGCCCGGTGTTGGGGTCGGTCGCCCCTCCGGCGAGTATCATCCCGAGCGCCTCCCCGACCACCCAGATCACCACGGTCACGACCAAGGCCAGTACCAGGGTCGCTCTGGCCACCGGACGCGGCAGGTACACCCCGGCGGCGATGATCACGAACGCCACCGCGAGCACGATCGAGGCTGCGAGTCCCTGGTGGGCGACGAGTGCGGCCGCGTTCCGCTCGATGGCGGCCAGCCAGCCGGGCTCGCCGCTTTCGTTGCTCGCGATCATGTCGTGGAGTGCCTGCGGCGCCCGGTTCGCGGGCAGCAGGGCGAACCAGGCAAAGCTCAGCCACAGCACCAGCCACAGCGCCCGCGCTATCTCCGCGCCCACCGCCCGCGCGGCGGTGAACGGCGCATCCCCGGTACGGTCGGCCGGCCACAGCAGCACCGCGAGCAGCGCGTAGAGGATTACCGCGCCGGGAGCGCCGTTGACCGGGTCCGCAGTTCCGTTCAGCACTCCGCCGAGTCCCTCACCGAGCCACCACACCGCGAGCGACCAAGCGACCGACGCGCCGAGGCCGATCTTGACGGTCGACCGGAACGCGATGCTAAGTCCCAGCAGGAGCTGGATCGTGGCGAAGATCGCGTTCAGCGCCACAGCGTGGTGTTCGACGAGTGTCGCGTCCCAGGTGATCGGGCGGGCGATGACACCAGGGTTGCCGGGCCCCG
Organism: uncultured Actinomycetota bacterium; assembly: GCA_963743085.1. Lineage (GTDB taxonomy): Bacteria > Actinomycetota > Actinomycetes > Streptosporangiales > Streptosporangiaceae > JBEKHI01. The sequence continues at coordinate 145,379 of CAVUOU010000048.1, read as the reverse complement.
TCGCGGCGAGCATCTGGCCGAACGCCTTGGTGAACATGAACGGCTGGTACTGCAGCAGACCATCGAGCAGCCAGATCCCGGCCAGGACGAGCTGGAGAGCCCGCCGTAGGTCAAAGGATTTCGCACCGGCAACCGCAGCGGCGCCTGGTTCGCGCCGCCGCGCGAGCCGACCTCCGGCGACGGTCATATCACTCATCCCCGTCCCTCTCCTCCTATGGCTGCTGGAATTGCCCTCTAGAACGATAGAAGGGTCGTTACTGGCGACGCAATAGTTGTGACCGAAAAGGGGATAAATGTCGGGTCAATCACACACGATAAAACCCCCTCCGGGTATTAGATAAACCCGGGCAGGGTATTTCAAGAAAAATCTTCAGGATGCCGGGAACTTTCCGGGCGCACTGGCGCACTACTGGGTCATGGACTGCTATGAGGCCCGCGAGGCCATCTCGGCTTTGATCGACGGTGAAGACCCAGGCGCGGCGCCGGAGGAGGTTGACGCCCACCTCGCCGGCTGTGCTGGCTGCCGATCATGGCAGGAACGGGCCCACGTACTGACCAGGCGCGCAAGGCTTGGCAGTTCCTTCCTTGACCATGATCTGGTGCCCCGGGTGCTGGCCGCAAATCCCCCCACCTCGGCCAGCCGTCGGAGCCTGGTGCAGAGAATCGGTTTGGTTGTCGTGGCACTGGCCCAGATGGCTATCACCATTCCATTGCTCATCCTGGGGCACGACCACGACGCCGGTACCCATGCCGCGCATGAACTCGGATCGTTCGACCTGGCGCTGGCCGTCGCCTTTATCGTCGGCGCGGTGCGGCCGAAGCTGTCGGCCGGGCTCGCCTGGCCGTGCGCGGTGGCGGCGACGGGCCTGGTCGGCACCGCCATCATCGACTTGATCGGCGGCCAGACGATCGGCGCCGACGAGGCTCAGCACTTGATCGCCGTGGCTGGGGCGGCGTTGCTGTTCTGGCAGGCGCGGACCGCCGGACGAGACAGCACCGTCGGCGCGGTGGCCATGGGTCCGACCGCTGGCTGGGGACGCGTCCCGCCGTCGCCGTACGCCAAGCACGAGACGGCCGGGCAGGCGTCGCGCGACACGTCACCGCGAGGGACAGCTAAGGAGACCGTCGCGTGACGCTGACCAGTCCCCCGAGCGCGCCGCCGGGCAACGCCGCCGTCCGGGAGATCGAGCTGTCGATCGAGGGAATGACCTGCGCGGCGTGCGCGGCCAGGATCGAGAAGAAGATCAGCAAGCTGCCCGACGTGACCGCTGCCGTGAACTACGCGACGGCGACCGCGCGGGTCACAGCACCGGTCGCCATGCCGGTCTCGGATGTCATCGCCGAGGTCGAGAAAGCCGGATATTCGGCTACCGAGCCCGAGCGAGCCCCGGACGGGCAGGACGCGGCGGCATACGCCACGTACCTGCGTCGCCGGCTGATCGTCGCGCTGATCTTCTTCGTTCCGCTGACCGACCTGTCGCTGATGCTGTCGCTGCTCCCGTCGCTGCGGTTCGCAGGCTGGCAGTGGCTGCTGATAGGTTGCGCGGCGCCAGTGGCATTGTGGTGCGCCTGGCCATTCCACCGGGCCGCGCTCAAGAACGCCCGGCACGGCACGTTCTCGATGGACACGCTGGTCTCGCTGGGCATCCTCGCGTCCTGCGGCTGGTCGATCTACGCGATGTTCGTCCTCGACCGCGGACAACGGACCGAGACCTTCTGGCGGCTGCTGATCCATGGCTCCGGCGGCGGTATCTACCTGGAGACCGCGGCCACGGTCACCACGTTCTTGCTGGCGGGACGGCTGTACGAGGCCCGGGCCAGGCGCATCTCCGGGGAGGCCATGCGCGACCTGGCCTCGGCAGGTGCCAGGGACGTGTGCCTGCTCACCCCGGACGGGACCGAGCGGCTGGTCCCGGCTAACGACCTGCGTCCCGGCGACATGTTCGTCGTCCGGCCGGGTGAGACCATAGCGGCGGACGGGGAAGTGCTGTTCGGCCAGACCGCCGTCGATCGCAGCATGATGACCGGGGAATCCGTCCCAGGCGATGCGGGCGAGGGCGACAGCGTCATTGGCGGCACCATCGCGCTCACCGGACGACTCGTGGTCCGGGCGGTGCGGGTCGGATCCGATACCCAGCTCTCGCATCTGATCAAGCTGGTCGAGCGGGCGCAGGCGGACAAGGCGGCCATCCAGCGGGTAGCCAACCGGGTCTGCGGGATATTCGTCCCCGCCGTTATGGCCGGCGCTGTATTTACTTTGTTTGGGTGGTTGCTGGCTGGCGCGCCAGCGGGGAACGCGGTCAGCGCGGGGCTCGCCGTGCTGATCATCGCGTGCCCGTGTGCGCTGGGCCTGGCGACTCCGGCCGCGCTGGTCGCGGCGTGCGGCCGCGGCGCACGGCTCGGGGTGTTCATCAAGGGCTATCAGGCCCTGGAATCCTCCCGGGCGGTCGAGGTGATCGTTCTCGACAAGACCGGCACCGTTACCACCGGCCGGATGTCGCTGGCTGATGTGCGGCCAGGCGATGGCGTCACCCGCGCCGAACTGCTGCGGTACGCGGGCGCGGTGGAGCAGGCATCCGAGCACGCTGTTGCCGCGGCGATCAGCGCGGCCGCCACCGCCGACGCCGGTCCGCTGCCGCGGGCCGCGGACTTCAAGGCGCTGCCGGGGCTCGGCGCCCGCGGGATCGTCGACGGCCGCGAGGTGCTGGTCGGGCGAGCGAAGCTGTTCGCCGAGCACGGGATGGCCGTGCCCGCCGACCTGGATGAGCAGTGCCAGGAGTGGGAGCGCTCCGGCCGGACCACGGTGCTGATCGGCTGGGACGGCGAGGCTCGCGGCGTGGTCGCGGTCGCGGACACGATCAAGCCGTCGGCGGCCGCGGCCGTCGCCGCGCTCCGCGGGCTCGGGCTGCACCCGATCCTGCTTACTGGCGACAACGAGGCCACTGCCCGCGCCGTCGCGGCGGAGGTCGGCATCGACGAGGTCATCGCCGGGACGTTGCCGGCCGCCAAGGCCGCCGTTATCACCGGGATCCAAGGCACCGGGCGCCAGGTGGCGATGGTGGGCGACGGTATTAACGACGCCCCGGCGCTCGCCGCGGCCGACCTCGGGCTGGCGCTCGGGTCAGGTACCGATGTCGCCATCTGCGCCGCCGACCTGATCCTGCTCAGTGATGACCTGGGGGTCGTCGCGAATGCGATCACGCTGTCGCGCGCCACGTTCCGCACCATCCGGCGCAACCTCGGGTGGGCGTTCGGGTACAACGTCGCGGCGATTCCGCTCGCCGCGCTCGGCTTCCTCAACCCGGTCGTCGCCTCGGCCGCGATGACTTTGTCCTCGGTGTTCGTCGTGTCGAACAGCCTCCGGCTGCAGCGGCACAACTTCAAGTCAGGCCACATGACGGAGGGGCAACATGCACGGTTACACCCACGACAGGGACAACTACCTCAGGCGGCTACGACGCATCGAGGGGCAGGTCCGCGGCCTGCAGCGGATGATCGAAGAGGACCAGTACTGTATCGACATCCTCACCCAGGTCTCGGCCGCGACCAGGGCACTGCAGTCGGTGGCCCTCGGTCTCCTGGAGGAGCACATCGGCCACTGCGTCAGGCAAGCCGTCGCCGAGGGGGGTGACGATGCGACCGACAAGGTCCGCGAGGCCTCAGAAGCGATCGCCCGCCTCGTCCGTTCCTGATCTCGGTTACCGGTGATGCGCGACTGCCGGGGCAAGCTCGGCTCGCCCCGGCAGCCAGGACTCAGCCGACGATCAGCGCGGCGACGGCGTCGTCGAGGCGCCCGGAACGCGCCTCCTCGACGAGCACCTGAAACTGGTCCGCGCTCATCTCCACCTTCTGGCCGAAATCATCGGTGATGACGATCCGCCGCTCCGGCGAAGCCTCGTGGTCGATGAGCAATTCGGGGCAGCCGCAACTGCACTGACCGCACAGCAGTGCGAGCCGGGTAAACCGCCCACTGTTTTCCATCATGCACTCCCATCGGTAACCTACCGAGGTTTCAGGATCGCACGCCATTTAAGAATGGTCAACGAAATACCCCCGGGTGGTTTATGGAATACCCGGGGGAGGTTTTCTTTTGCATTTCTGAAATCCAAGGGGATTCGAAAACCGGACATTCACGTCATCTCGCCCTGCGGTCGTGCCCGGCGATTGTGGTCGGTGCCGCATTACCCACACTCTTTTCTTGGTAGTGCAGCACCCACCATGATCACTTCGGGCTTCGGTCGGGCGGCGGGCTCAGCGACGGGCGGGGGCCTGCCGCGGGAGGGCGAGCACCAGCAGGAGCGCGACGAGGACGAAGGCCACGCTGGCTAGCATGGCGAGCTGAGCGCTGTGGGCGTAGGCCGTGGCCAGGGCGTCCGGGCCCGGGTGGATGCTGATCGTCCCGAACAGGACGGTGCCGATCACCGCGATACCGATCGCGCTGCCCATCCGCTGCGCGGTGGTAAGCGTCGCGCCGGCGGTACCGGCCTCCTGGCGTGGCACGTGCGCCATCACGAAATCCTGGTTGGGCGCGATCACCATGCCGCTGCCGAGGCCCGCCACCAGCAGCGGGCCCGCCAGTTCCCATCCGCCCGGGTGTGGCGCGGTGAGATGGATCGCGGCGACGACTCCCGCGAGGCCGACGCCGACGAGCAGACAGCCGATGATCAGGACCTTGCGGCCCAGCCGCGCCGACAGCTTGGCACTGCTCGCCGCCCCGGCCAGGCTGCCGAGCGCGAACGGCGTCACGACCAGCCCGCTCGCCAGCGCGCTGCGGCCGAGCCCGATCTGCCACAGCATCGACAGCGTGAAGAACACGCTGGTGAATCCCGCGAAGAACACGATCGCGAAGACCGCGCCCGCGGCGAACGAGGATCGCGCGAACAGCGCCGGTTTGAGTAGCGCGTCACCGCCGCGCCGGTCCGTGCGCACCTCCCACACCGCGAGCAGGACAAGTACCGGCACGGACGCACCGAGAGATAGGTAGGTCCAGGCGGGCCACCCGTCCGGCTGTCCCTCGATCAGCGGTATCAGCAGCAGCAACAGGCCCGCGGTGAGCAGTCCAAGACCGGCCGGATCGATCCCCCGCCGAGCACGCGCCACCGGGAGCGGCAGCACCCAGACGGCCAGCGGCAACTCGATCGCGCCGATCAGCAGGTTGACCAGGAACACCCACCGCCAGCCGTCGGCCGTCCCCGCCGCCTGGATGATCAGGCCGCCGAGCACCGGCCCGAGCGCCGTTGACACGCCGATCACCGCGCCCAGCGTCCCGAACGCCTTTGATCGCTGCGGACCGGTGAACGAGAGCTGGATCGTGGCGGATATCGCCGGGTAGAACACCCCGGCCCCGACGCCTTGCACCACCCGCGCGGCGATGATCTCTCCGGCCGTGCGCGATAGCCCACAGGCCACGCTGGCCAGCGTGAACAGCGCGAGCCCGGCGATGAACTGCCGCTTGTGCCCGATCCGGTCGCCGACGCGGCCAGCGGGAACCAGCACCAGTCCGTAGGCGAGGGCGTAGCCCGACACGATCCACTCCAGGCTGGCCGGCGAGGCGTGCAGACCGGTGCGGATCGACGGCAGCGCCACGGTCACGATCGTGGTGTCCAACAGGGCCATGAACGCCCCGACCAGCACAACGGCGACGGCCCGCCAGCCGTAGCCGGACGCCTGCTTCTCGGTAGTCATGACCCAAATCTAGGTCCGACATAAATTTATGTCAAACATAATTTTCGGTCCAGCATAATTTTGTGCTAGCGTGACAGGGTGAGCACAGGATTGCGGGAGCGCCGGAAGCAGGAAGCCCGGCAGGTCATCTCCGGTGTCGCGATGACGATGTTCGAGGCCCAGGGCTTTGACGCCGTGACGATCTCCCAGGTCGCCGACGCGGCCGGGGTGTCGAAGATGACCGTGACGAACTACTTTCCGCGCAAGGAGGACCTGGTCTTCGACCGGGCCGAGCTGATCATCGCCAGCCTGGCCGAGGCCGTCGCCACCCGCGCGCCCGGCGAGAGCCTGCTCACGGCGATCCGCCGGGACTACGCCGAGCGGATCGCCGTGGGCGACGTGACCCTAGGCGTGCCCACCGAGACGTTCGCCGAGATGGTCCGCGACAGCCACGTACTCACCAGCCGAGGCCGCGAGATCGAGCACCTGCGCGAACAGGCCCTGGCCAACGCCATCGCCGCCGAGACCGGCGTGGACGACCCGCGGCAGCGGATCGTGGCGGCGCTGCTCGCGTCGGTCCACCGGGTGCTGTTCGAGGAAGGCAGCAGGCGCGTCCTGGCGGGCGAGCCGCGCGATGAGATCTGCCAGGCGCTGGCGGCGGCGGCCGATCAGGCCTTTGACCTGCTGGAACCGTCCCTGGGCGGCTACGGCGTACGACGGGACGACGGTCGTCCTATTCTTCCGGCTCGCTGAGGACATCCGCGCGGGTCGCGTCGGGCTTAACAACCCACTGGGTTACGGTCGGAGACCGGAGGTCTCGCAATTCCGGGGTCATCCGCAGGGCGTCGCGGAGCTGTAGGGCATCGGAGAAGCGGTCCCCAGGCTCGGGTGCGGTCGCCCGCTCGATAACTTTCTGGAATGCTGGCGAGACTCCCAAGCCGGACATGTCCAGCCGCTCGGTGAGAACGGCATTCATAACGGCGGGCAGATTCGGCAGGTCTGCCCATGGGTTCTTGCCAGCCAAGCAGTAGTACATCACCAGGCCAAGTGAGTAGATATCGGAGCGGGTGTCCGCGGCGTTTCCAGAGAGCAGTTCCGGAGCCATGAAGGCGGGCGTGCCAATGAGCACGCCCACGTCAGTGAGCCGCGATACATCACGGGCCCGCTGGAGCGCGATGCCCAGGTCGGTGATGACCGGGCCGCGGTCGGCCATGACGATGTTGGTCGGTTTGAGGTCGAGACGGACGACCTGCTCGGAGGCGAGGTAGGTGAGGCCATCGGCGAGGACGTGGCCTAGGCCGGCAACCTCACCCGGTGCCATGGCGCCCTCGCCTTGCACCTGTTCCTCGAGCGTCTGGCCAAGTAGCCGTTCGGTGATGATAGCGAAGTCGTCCGGCCCGTCGATGAAGGCGTAGGTCCGAACCACCTGCGTATGGTCGAGTTTCCTGGCGATTTCCGCCTCCCGGCGGAACCTGGCCAACGCTACCGCGTCCTCGGCTAGCGCTGGCAGCAGAAGCTTGATGGCCACCTGGCGGCCGGTAGTCACATCCTGGCCCTTGAACACCGTGCTGAGACTCCCCTGGCTTATGATTTCGCCAAGCTCGTAGCGGCCAGCGATGACCCGCGGCGATTGTGCGCCACCGGGCCGGCGCTTAAGAGGCCGGCTTACGCCGAGTTGCTGTGTCTTAGCGTCTCGTTGCTCAGCGAAACCGAAGAGCAGATGCCGGATATCACCCGACAGACGGAATACTTTCTCCGCCGATTCCCTGACGTCGGCCATAACGGTGTTCATGAAGCCCTGGCCTCGCACGACCTCCAGGATCTGGTGATCGGCGAGATGGTCCAGCAGCCGGTCGATGCTCCGCCGGGAGATACGCAGCAGTGGGTCGAACCGGGCGTCCTCGCCTTCACGGAGCAGGTCGGCGGCGGTGAACGGCGTGCCCTCGCTCTGCAGAACCCAGTCGACGACGAAATAGCTGCCCAGCCGCCAGCGATCCTCGTCGATCGCCACTGGGACGAGCCTGGTCCGATCGGTTCGCTCCATAAACTCGCGGAGGATCTCCTCCATCCGTGCGTAAAAGGCCACTCGTTCCAGGTCGCGCGCACCGATCATCAGGCGGGGCTGATCTTCGTGCCAGCTCACGAAGGCGTTGATTTCCTGAAGCAGCCGCCTGGGCACGCCGCGGGCCTTAAACCTGAGGTACCTGACGACCAGCTCGATCGTGTCCTTCTCCCACTGGCCGTCAACTCTTACGACGTCCTCGATAAGCCGCTCGGGCGCGTCCCACAGACACGGCACGTAAAGCCTCCAGCCAAAGACGCTCTCGTAGACGCCGGTCCCCCGGGCGGCGTCGCGCATCGCCCGGTCCTGCAGGTCGGGTCCGGCGATGACAAGGAAGTGCGCTCCGGACATGGTTAGTACGTTCTTAGTGCCGCTGAGCAGTTCCTCGACGGCTGCCATGCCCTTGTCGTCTGCGGTCAGCTTGTCCACTTCGTCAAGAACGATGACGAGGCGCAAGGACGGAGACGCCACCAGCCCGTGCCGTTGCAGCCAGCTCGGGCGGAGCCTGCGCAGCAGGCGGCGCCGCCCGCCGGCGGTGTCCAGCGTGCGGTTGACCAGGGAGATGATCCTCATCAGGTCGTACTCGACATCGGTCTCGGAGTAGGCCAGGAACGCCGCCTCCGTGGCGAGCGACTGGCTCCGGCTCGCCGACATCGAGAGCTGCGGCGCCGCGATGTTCGCCACCGTCTTCACGAGCTTGCCTGAGCCAAGGCCCACGTTCAGCCCAGCGGACTGCTCCGCGTACCTGGACTGAGTTTCCTTGTACGACAGCGAGGTCCGCATATAAGACACAAGCAGCGCGTGCCTGGTCTGCGGCGGGAGCCGTTCCAGTACTTGTTCGTCGCTCAGCGTCTCGAAGATCCGCCGGACGATGGCGAACAGCAACCGCTCCGTCGTGGTCGAGCGGGCGACGCTCAGTGACACGGGAATGACTACATCCGATGGACCACTACGGCTAGCCAGCTCGTCCAGGGCCCGCATCACCAGCGTGCTCTTGCCTACGCCGCGAAAGCCGGTGATGAGGAACGTGCCGCCGCGCGAGTGCCGAATGCGTTTCTCAAGCTTTGCTATCAGCTCGTCGTTCCCTAGCGACGGGATCGCGTCGTCGTCGGCGCGCGACGGCTCGTGGATGTACCGGAAGGACCGCTTGAGCGCAACGTCAAGTGAGTCCGGCTGGCCGTGACCCGCCGTGTCCAGGTCCGGGTCGTCCCGTAGCGGCTCAGCGGGCCGGGCACGGGGCTCCGCGGAACGCGCGTCACTGAGCATCCAGCTGGGCACGGACGCGGTGTCCAAGCCAAGCGCGGCGCTCAGCGCCGCGGCGAATTGAGCACAGGTCGCGTACCGGTCGCCGGGATCCTTCGCGAGGCCGCGCGCGAAGACCGCGTCAACGTCCGGCCGCACCCCTGGGCGGAGACCGGCCAAGCTGGGCGGGGACTCAGAAATAATCGCCTGAAAGGTCCCAGCGAGCTGGCTACGTGAATACGGTGGCTCGCCCGCTAGCAACTCGAAAGCGGAGCAAGCCAAGCCCCACTGGTCGGCGTGACCGTCGATAGCCGAGCCCTGCAACTGCTCTGGAGACATGTAATTCAAGGTGCCAACGACGACTCCAGGTGCGGTTAGATCACCACGTTCCTGGTTGAAGACAGTTATCCCGAAGTCAGTCAGGTACACGTGGTCCTGGCCATTCTGGCGAGTTTCGAGCAGCATGTTCCCCGGTTTTACATCCCGGTGCACAAGGCCCGCTTCGTGCGCGGCATCGAGGGCATCGGCGACCGGCCTGATGATGTTCATCACCAGCTCGGGCGACAGTGGATCGCCGCCGAGGAGCGTTCGGATATCACCACCGCGCACGAGGCGCATGGCGATAAACAGCACACCGTCCGATTCTCCGGCCGCATATATAGGAATTATGTTCGGGTGGTCAACCAGGGCCGCCGCTCTAGATTCGCGGACGAAACGCAGCCGAACGTCCTTTTCAGTTTCCGGAAGATAGGACGGCTGCATGATTTTCAGCGCGACCTGCCGTCCCAGCTGTTCATCCACAGCGCGGTACACGGCTGCCATCCCGCCCGTCCCAATCGGGCTCTCTATCCGGTAGCCGGCGACGCGATCACCGGTATGCAATACAGGCATGCGGAACCCCCGCCACAACCCTAGCCCGATTTCGAGCGCGTAGAAACTAGAGTTCTGAGTTTCGGGCTAGGCGAAGTCGATCGGCTCGATCACGTCCGCGGCGTTGACCTGAACGTCACTCATACCCTGTCGGCGCATCGCTTCGAAGAGCGCTGAGCACACGGCGGCATTCGGCTGCCAGCCGTACGGCAGCGGATCGTCAAGGCCGGTCACCTCGCGGAGGTGGTCCACCGTGGAACCGACAAGGGCGATGCCCTTGGCCACCTCGAACATCCGCAAGATCTCGGCCATGAGCTCGGGATCTCGATGTTCGGCGCGCATCGCGATCAAGTGGTTGACCGGGATGAGGCCGGTTTCCTGGTACCACGAACGCGATTCCTCGACCGGGGCGCCGAACAGCGCCCGGCACCCGGGCGGCACGTCAGCCGACCCGATGACGGCATCGACCTGCCGGTCGGTCAGCAGCGACGTCAGCGTGGCACCGCGCTGATCAGCCGACGCCGCGGGCCGGTGGATGCCGGGAAAGGGATCCTCATTGGTGAAAATCCAGTGCGCATCAAGCAAATTAGCACCATAACGACGGTCGAGAATCTCCCGGATCCACAGACCTGTCGGCTGGGCCCAGGTCCTGGTCCCTATCCGCTTGCCCGCGAGGCTGGCGGGACCCTCGATGCCGCTGTCATCGCGGACCACGATCTGATCCAGCGGGAACTGCCGGTACGGAAACACCGGCAGCGCGATCAGCGGGGCTCCCGCCTGGCGCGCCAATAGGTACGAGGTAGGAGACATCTCGCAGAGGTCGAACTCGGCGTCCCGCGCCATCAGGGTCATCGCGTTGCGGAGCGCGCCTTCCACCGTTTCGAATTCCAGGGATACCCGCGGGGATGAGACCCGACCGTCCCGCAGTGGCTCGACGTACGGATGATTGCCGATAACGGATCTGAGGCGCTGCATGACTCCAGAGTATTGGGCGTTGTGGTCAGTGCTGCATTACCCACACTCTTTTCTGGTTGGTGTTACACCCACCATGATCATTCGAACGCGGGGTGACGGTGGAGGGCGGCGCAGGTTATCGACACGCCTGCTGACTGCTGTGGGCGGATCTGCCCGCAGCAGCGTCAACCACTTCCTGGCCGCGTGACGCCGCAGGCTAGAAGCATGGCTGATGACGACAACAAACCACCCGCGTTTACCGAACGAGCGCGCGAAGCCCTGCTGCTGCGCCGCGTCATCGTGCTGGACGGAGTCCTCGACGACGACAACGGCGCGCTGCTGACCACCCAGCTGTTCTCGCTCGCCGCCGACGATCCGATCTCCGACATCGCGCTATGGATCCACTCCCCCGGCGGCTCCATCCCGTCGATGCTCGCCATCCGGGACACCATGCGGCTGCTGCCGTGCGACGTCGCCACCCTGGCGCTGGGGCTCGCCTGCAGCGCCGGGCAGTTCCTGCTGTCGGCAGGGACCAAGGGCAAGCGGTACGCGCTACCGCACGCGCGCATCCTGATGCACCGCGGCTCGGCCGGCATCGGCGGCAGCGCCGTCGAGATCGAGGTGCAGGCCGACAACCTGCGCTGGATTACCGACACCGTGCTCGGCATCATTTCCTCCGACACCGGCCAGCCGGTGGAGCGGATCTTCGAGGACTCGCTGCACGATCACTGGTACACGGCGCAAGAAGCCCGGGACTACGGGTTCGTCGACGGGATCGTTGACTCGTTCACCCAGGTGATGCCGTCGCGGAAGCACGAATTCGGCCTGCGAGGGAGTGCGGCATGAGCACTTACACCATCCCCAACGTCATCGCGCGGGACTCCCGCGGCGAGCGCATCATGGACGTGTACTCGCATCTGCTCACCGAGCGCATCATCTACCTCGGCACGGCGATCGATCCGGGCGTCGCGAACGCGCTGATCGCTCAGCTTTTCTACCTCGAGGCCGAGAGCCCGGAGCAGGAGATCAGCCTGTACATCAACTGCGAGGGCGGCGACCTGTCGGCGATGCTCGCGGTCTACGACACGATGCGGTACATCCACTCACCGGTGGCTACCACCTGCGTCGGGCAGGCCATCGCGGCGGGCGCGGTGCTGCTCGCCGGGGGCGCCGAGGGACACCGGGCGGTGCTGCCGCACGCCCGGGTCGTGCTGCACCAGCCGGCCGCCCGCGGTCAGGGCACCATCCCTGACCTGATCCTGCAGGCCGATGAGGTGGTCAGGGTGCGCGCCGACATCGAGACCATCCTGTCCCGGCATACCGGCCAGAGCGTCGAGACGCTGCGGCACGACACCGACAGGGACCGCGTCTTCACCGCGACGCAGACCCTGGAGTACGGCCTCGCCGACTACGTCCTCGACCGCCGGCCCGAGGTGCCGGTCAGCCGCCGCGTCGCCTAGTCGCCAGACTCGTCCTTGCGCGGGCGGCCAGGGCCGCGCACGGGGCGGACCCGGGACGGCAACCGCCCGGCGTCCGCCAGTGCGCGGCGCAAGATCAGCTCGATCTGCGCGTTGGTGCTGCGCAACTCATCGGACGCCCATCTCGCGAGCGCGTCGTACACGGCAGGGTCGAGCCGCAAGGGGACGGTCTTGCGTTCTGAACTCACTGATAGAGCGTGCCCGTGTTGACGACGGGCTGGGTCTGCTGCTCGCTGCACAAGACGACGAGCAGGTTGCTGATCATCGCGGCCTTCCGTTCCTCGTCCAGTTCGATCCCTCCGTCGGCGGCCAGCCTGTCCAGTGCTCCGCGAACCATACCGATCGCGCCGTCAAGGATCTGCTGGCGCGCCGCGATGACAGCGGACGCCTGCTGACGGCGCAGCATCACCGCGGCGATCTCCGGCGCGTACGACAGCCAGATCAGCCGCGCCTCAATCACCTGCGCCCCCGCGGTCGCGACCCGGTTAGCGATCTCCGCGGCCAGGCCGGCGTTGATCTGGTCCGCGTTCTGCAACAGCGAGAGCTCACTACCAGCAGCATCGTACGGGTAACTGCCGGCGGTATGCCGCACCGCGGTCTCCGCTTGCACCGCCACGAACTTCGGGAAGTCATCGACCGCGAACACCGCCTTGGCGGTGTCGGTTACCTGCCAGACCAGCACCGCCGCGATGTTGATCGGGTTACCGTTCGAATCGTTGACCTTGGCCACCTCGGTCTGGTGATTGCGTACTCGCACCGAGATACGGCGCCGCTGGGTCAGCGGATTCACCCAGTGCAGGCCAGATTCGCGGATGGTGCCCTTGTACTGTCCGAACAACAGCACCACCCGGGCCTCACCGGGCGGCACCACCGTCAGGCCACCGGCGATTACCAGGCCCGCAACTATCAGGATCACGCCGGGGGCCACGGCTCCCTTGCCCGACCCTGCTTCAACCGTGACGAGTACAATACCGACGGCCAGGACGACGACACATGCCCAGACGACCAGCCAGCCACCGATAGTGTGTGCTGACCGTTCGATGACGGCGTTCCCCGGGGAGCTGGCCCCGTCGTTATGGTCCATAGCCTTACCTCCGTTTATAAATGTGATATCACATTTTTATGGCGGAGGGAAGTCTGGAGCTAGACCAGCTCACCAGGCGATTTGGGGCCGGTGGTCGCGCTCGACGGGCTGACGTTCACGGTGCCACCCGGACAGGTGTTCGGTTTTCTCGGGCCTAATGGCTCGGGTAAGACGACCGCCATGCGGGCGATCGTCGGGGTGACGTCGCTAGACGGGGGCACGGTGCGCTGGCGAGGCGGTGCGGTCGACCGCGCGCGCGTCGGCTACATGCCCGAGGAACGGGGCCTGTATCCGGGTATGCGGGTCGCGGACCAGCTGGAGTACTTCGCGCGGCTGCACGACGTTCCGCCCGCGGACGCGCGGCGCGCGGCGGCGGACTGGATCGAGCGTCTCGGGCTCAGCGGCCGGGAAACGGTGCGCGGCGCGTCGCCGGGAGTGCTCGCGATGGGGCTGCTGTGGCTGCTGCTCGGCTACGCGCTCTACTCGTTCGCGTTCGCCGCCGCCGGATCGCTGACCAGTCGGCAAGCCGATGCCAACAATGCGGCGTTCCCGCTGTATATCCCGCTGATCATCGGCTACGTGATCACCGACACCGCGGTCTGGGGCACGACGGTGAGCCCGTTCTTCCGGGTGCTGACGTTCATCCCGTTCACCGCGCCGGTGACCATGCCCGCGCTGTTCGCCATCGGGGGGGCCACCTGGTGGGAGGTGCTGCTGTCGGCGCTGATCACGATCGTCGCCATGGTGCGGCTGGCTGGCAAGATCTACGAACGCGCCATCCTGCGCACCGGCACCCGGCTCAAGCTCCGCCAGGTGCTTCGGACGTCAGGCAGCTAGCGACAGCAGGGCCCGCGGCTGACCGAAGGAGCGTGGTGCGGCGGTGCTTGGTGTGGCGGTACGTGGTGCGACGGTACGTGGTGTCGCGCTGCCCAGTGCGGTGACGAACCGCAGGTCACCGGCCACCTGCTCGGTTAGGTCGATGAGCGTGACGTCTAGCGCGCCGGCCATGGCGGCGATCATCTCGCTGGACGGGTCCTTGCGGCCGCGCTCCACTTCCGACAGATACTGCGGCGATACGCCTGCCCGGCTGGCGGTGTCGATGAGCTTCTCGCCGCGCTCCAGACGCAAGGCGCGCAGCCGGCGCCCGAGGGCCTCCCGCCACAGGGGCTCCGCGGAATCACGCCGGGAGGACGGATCTGGGACCAGACGCAGCTCAGCCATATTCCGAGCGTACGTCCTGGCCGCAGCGTGTCACTAGCCGTTCTGCTTTGAGCAGATCGGCCGGTGGATGCCGTTTTCGAGGGTCCGGATGACGGTGGCGGTGATGCCATGCCGGGGAAGCTCGCCGTTATCCGCGTCCTCGCATCCGCGATAGACCAGGACCCACAGAACGTGCTGAATCCAGCTTGGGCTGACCTCGGGGTCGAACACGCCCTCGGCTTGTCCTCGCCTGATGAGGTCGATGACGGGATCGTCGGGCGGTACCGCCCTGTCTCCCGCTCGGTAACCCTCGAGTACGCGGGGATCGCCGAAGAGGAACATCAGGCGATCCCCCACCGCGACCAGCGCGGCGACAGCCCGGCGCATGGCGTCCAGTGGCGGGCCTTGGTCCAGCGCCGCCTCGGCCACCGACCGCTGGGTCGCCTGGATCGAGTCCTTGATGGTCGCTTCGACCAGCGACGCGCGGTCGGGGAAGTAGCGGTGCAGCGTGGTGCGGCCGACACCGGCGGCCTCAGCGATATCAGGCAAGGTCGCGGTCCGGTCCCTGGCCAGTACCGAGGCGGCGGCGGCCAGAATCGCGCCGCGGGTGCGGTCGCGGACGCTGGATTTCGGGACGCTCACGCCTTCACCATAGCACGAATGAATTCCTTTATGGTACTTTAAAGTTCCATTTTGGCATTGGAGGACCCCCATGGCTCGCCTCGCTGACCGCCACCCGGACAACGCGCCGGGCGACTGGTATGTCGACGACCGCTGCATCGCCTGCGACGTCGCCCGCCAGCACGCTCCCGACCTCATCGCCTCGGTCGGCGGCGGCCAGTCCGTCGTCACCCGTCAGCCCGCCAGCCCCGACGAGGAGATGGCGCTGTGGCGAGCCGCGCTGGCCTGCCCCACCCGTTCGATCGGCACCGCCAGCCGCCGCCACGCGCCGCCCGGGGTCTTCCCGCTGCAAGTCGCGCCCGGCGTGTTTCTCTGCGGGCACAACGATCTTCGTTCTTTCGGCGCCCACGCCTGGTTCGTTCCCCAGGCCCGGGACTCGTTCCTGGTCGACGCCCCGCACTGGAACGGCACTCTGGCCCGGGCGATCGAGGAAACCGGCGGGATCGACCACGTGCTGCTCACCCACCGAGACGACATCGCCGATGCCCAGCGCTACGCCGAGCACTTCGGTGCCCGGGTCTGGATTCACGAGGCCGATCGGGACGCGGCGCCTTTCGCCACCGACATCATCACCACCACCGATGAGGCCACCATCTTTCCCGGCCTGGTCGCCTACGCCGTGCCGGGCCACACCCGGGGAAGCGTCCTGTACCTCCACGACCAGCGGCACTTGTTCTCCGGCGACACCCTGGCCTGGTCCTGGCAGACCTCAGATCTTCGCCCCATCGACACGATCTGGTACTCGCGCCAGGAACATCGCCGCTCCCTGGCCCGTCTGGCCCGCTCCGGTCACCGCTTCGAGCATGTCTTCCCCGGGCATGGCGACTGGACCAAAGCTCCCATCAGTGACATGAGCGACCGGCTCGCGCGGTTCGCCTGACGATGCCTCCGGCCTGGGACGCCAGTCGACCCCAGCGATGGGCCACCGGTGGCGCCTGAACGCCTGCGATGGGCCACCGACAGCGCTGTAGAAGAGCTCCCGTCTGGCGATATGCCCCGTATGCACCATCTGGAGGACGATGGCTGGCGGCGAAACCGGGCCAAGCCCTCAGAACGCGTGGAAGTAGGGGTGACCGTTGCGCCACCAGATCAGGACTACCTTGCCGACGATGCTCGAGCCCTTGATCGGGCCCCAGTACCGGCTGTCGCAGGAGATCGCCCGGTTGTCGCCCATCACGTAGAAGTCGCCGGCCGGGATCTTGTACGGGTGCTGGCGGCTCGCATCCGGTAGCTGCGGGCCGAGCGGGTCGGGGTGGGGCAGGTAGGGCTCGGATAGCGGCCGCCCGTTGATGTAAATGTTGTTGCCGGACGAATAGATGGTCTGCCCCGGCAGCCCGATGACGCGCTTAACCAGGTCACCTGGCCCGCACGCGTCGCGGGGCGGGTGGGTGAACACCACGATGTCGCCCTCGCGTATGTCATGCCAGGTAAAGAAGGCCTTCTGCACCAGTATCCGGTCGTTCACCTGGAGCGTCGGAACCATGGACGACGAGGGCACCCAGAAGGTCTGGAACGCGAACGTCCGCACCAAGCCGGCCAGCAGCACCGCCACCAGGACGGTGATGACCACCTCGATCAGAGTCCGCCTCAGCCTCCGCTTGCGCGGACGCGGCTCGTCCGAGTCAGCAGGACTGGTCATGGCCGGCCTCCCAGATCATCGTCCGCGGGTGACCCACGGCGGGGGTCGCGCAATGCACGCGCGGCGGGCTTGTGCTGGCCGCTCTGGCCGGCGACGTCGAGGCCAGCAGCCCCGTGGAGACACCCAGCGAACAGGCCACGACCAGCAGCGCGCAGGCCGCCGCGCTCAGGCGCCGGCCGGGACGAGGCGTAAGCCACGCCCGTGCCGCACCGACCAGGTAGCTCCAGGCGATCGAGCCCGCCGGGGTCCCGTCCCCGATGAGCAGCGCGGCTAGTTCGGCCGCCTCGTCGCCGTGCCGCCGCCGCCAGCGCGCCGGGTAGCAGCACAACGCGATCTCGACCAGCCGGGTCGTCCAGGAGCCGCCCATCAGATGCCGCCCAGCCGAAGCCGAAGCCGCCCGGCCGCACTGACTCGCTCAAGCGAATCAAGGTGCACCCGCAGGGCTTCCGCTCCTGGTGCGGTGATCCGGTACGGATGACGCCGTTCGTCGGCGGGCAGCGACTCGATCAAGCCAAGCCGCTCCAGCCGGTCCAGCGCGCCGTAGAGCGTGCCGGGTCCTAGCTCGACCCCGGCGATCTCCTTGATGTCCTGGATCAGCGCGTAACCGTGCTTGGGTCCGTCGGCCAGGCTGATCAGGATCAGCACCGACGCCTCGCCGACCCGGCGCAGCACGTCCTGCCCGGTCCTGCCGTCTTGTCTGTTCACCCGCCCGCCCTCCTAATACGTTGATCAATATATCAGTCAACGTAGTAAGAGTGAGCACGCTCGGCGGCCGCCCGGCTTACAGCAGGTTGTGGTTCCACACCATCTCCACGACCGGATCGGCGACAAGCGCCCAGGCGAGCAGCAGTGCGGTTACCACCGGAACCCACCAGCGTGGCCTGGCTCGATCCACAAGCAAAAAGATCAGCAGCAGGACCGACGTCCCGATTTGCCCGACCGCCATATCCATCGCGTACACGCCGTTGCCGAGTTGCGGCGCGAGCATTATCCCCGCCACGACCAGCGCGCGGATGGCTCCGGACGATGCTCGAAGATCGCGTGAGTTCGGCGTCAACCGGGCATTGCGCTAGTCGACGGGGGCCAGCCGCTCAATCAGCGCCCGCGCCAGGCTGCTGGCAGTCTCAGGGGCAATGACGGCAAGCGCCTTCGTCATACCGCGCGGCCCCCTGATCCGTACCTGGACGTCGCTGGCACCGTCCTCGCAGCAGAACTCCAGTGACCAGCCGTCCCCAGCCCCCGCCTCCACGACCGTCAGCCCGCCCGCGTGCCCGGAGTAGACACCGTCGCCGTGCTCCTCCATGTCAGATCTCCCTCGAGGGCAGCAACCTGGAGCCCGCCACGAGGATGGCGGGCAGGCGGGGCACGGTCACAACGGAGCCGGATGATGTCACGAGATCTTCCTAAGAACCATGTCGCCCATCCTCGGGACCGGCGCTCCAGACGATGCTCGAAAATCGCGTGAGTTCGATGCCAACTACCGAGCAGGCACCGGGGCGTCTCGTCCCGGGTCCGGACTCGGGCTGGCCATCGTGGCGGAGGTCGCCGCCGCCCATGGTGGCACAGCCGAGGCCGCTCCGGCGTCCCCGCACGGCCTGCGCATAACGCTGACCCTGCCCGTCGATCCGCCAGCCCCCGCCCTCCCGCCGACCACGACGGTACTTTCGGGCACAACCACCGTCAGGTAATCAGCCACGCTTTGGCCGCCGGCAACGTCACTGTCCTGGAGATCCGGAGAACGGGGTGAGGTTCTCCTTGCAGACCGTTCCCGCGGGCGGCAAGGCGCCGGTCTCCATGTAGCT
This sequence comes from uncultured Actinomycetota bacterium, assembly GCA_963743085.1. Taxonomy (GTDB): domain Bacteria; phylum Actinomycetota; class Actinomycetes; order Streptosporangiales; family Streptosporangiaceae; genus JBEKHI01. The sequence goes on along the minus strand of CAVUOU010000048.1, from coordinate 126,703 downwards.
GGTCTCGTAGTTGAGAGCGCAGGTGCTCGGGTTACTGGCCTCGGTATGCCCATAACCTTCGACGGTCAGCAGGCGCGCCCGGGCCAGGTCGCGGGACATCGCGACCGAATCCTCGTAGGGCAGGACAGGGTCGCCGGTGTTCCCGAGCAGCAGGATGGTGTGGGCCGTTGGCCGGTTCCACGGCCCGGTGTACCGGTCCGGCGCACCGCCGTCCGGCCAGTCCGCACAGGGCTCAGTCGTCCACATCCAGTTCAGTCCGAACCCGCCCGCCTGAGCGTACGCGAGCTTCGCGTCGGCCGTGTAGGCGGCCACATCGCGCGGGTTATCGGTGTCCGAGCAGAGCACGGCCAGGTTCTGCTCAAGGCCGGTATAAACCGAGGGAAGCTGCGTGGCGGCCGAAGAAGAGCCCGTTCGTGTGCCGACGGTGGAGGCGGCCCAGAGCTGCTGCAGGAGGGCGGCGCTGGCCGGCCAGTCGGCCACGACGCCCAGCCCGACCGAAGCCACCGCGTCGGCGTACGTGTAGGTCTGCGGTGGGTCGCCGGTCGTCACCGGACGCTGCCTCAGGCGGCTTAGCAGCGTGTTCCACTTGGCCCGGGTCGCGGCTGGATTTCCCGCGGAGAACGCGCAGTCGGTCGTCGTCGCTTTGCCGCACAGATCAAGGAACGCGGTCATCGTCGCCGCGGACGCCTGCCCCGAGTGTTCCCGCATGAAGACCGGCAGCGTTCCGCTGTCCAAGGCGGCTGGGTTGACGTTGCCGTCCAGGATCATGTTCCCGACCGTGCCCGGGAAGAGGTTCGCGTAGGTGGCGCCGAGCGCCGAGCCGTAGGAGATACCCACGTAGTTCAGCACTGGGTCACCGACCGCCTCGCGCAGCAGGTTCATGTCCCTGGCCACATCGGCCGTGGTGTCGTGGTCGAGCAGGCTGCCGTTCCGTCCGGCGCACAGTGCGTCGAACCTGGCATACGTCTGGTCCCACACGGTCTGCTGCTTCGCGCCGACCGGGAACTGCGGCAGCGCGGAGAGGAACTGGCTCTCCGCCGCCTGACTCGGGAAGCAGCGCACCGCGGTGCTGTAGCCGAACCCGCGCGGGTCGAAGGTGATGATGTCGAACCGTTCCTGCATGCCGGCCGGAAACTGAGGGTACGCATCGGGGAAGCTCGCGATCTGCTCGTTGGGGCCTCCCCCGTTGAAGAACAGCGAGCCGATGCGCTCCGCCGGGTCGGTGGCCAGATGCCTGATCAGGGCGATGCTGATCGTGGCACCGTGCGGCTGCCGGTAATCGAGCGGTACCCGCGCGGTCGCGCACTGGAATCCGTCGTCGCAGGAATGCCACGCTAGCACCGGCGGACTGTCCGCCGACGCGCTCGCGTCAGGCGGCCGGCTCACGGACGCTGGCCGAGCGGCAACGGCTGAAGCCGTCACGGGAGCGACAAGCGCGGCGATCAGCCCGGCCGCGGCGACTGCCACGGCCGGTCGCAGGAAACGTTTCACCGGTTTCCGGATCACGATTTGCCCCTTTCCGTGTCCCCCCGTTTCGGTTACCGCTCATCACCCTAGGAACCACCTGCGGCATCCCGCGATGGGGATAAGTCCACTCTTCGACCTGGAGCCATCTACACCGTGTGCGATCCCGGGGATTGACGAGTGAATTACGGGAGGCTAGCGTATTTAATAACTAATAGTAAAGTTTCTTATTAGTTAGGTAAGGACCTCGCCCCCCTCTGGAGGTCAGATGAAGCTCCGTTCCGGACGCCACCGCCCGTGGTGGCTCGTACTGCTCGTTTTCTCCGCGCTAATCGCGCTTACCGCCGGGCCGACCGCGTTGCCGGCCGCGGCACAGACCAACCTGATCACCAACGGCGGCTTCTCGACCGGCAGCACCAGCGGGTGGACCTGCTCGTCGGGTGACTCCGTGGTGACCTCGCCAACTTACGACGGGGCATCGTACGCGCTGGCCGGAACGCCGACCAGCAGCGACTACGCGCAATGCAGCCAAGAAGTCAGCGTCCAGCCGAGCTCCTCCTACACGCTGACCGGCTGGGTCGAGGGCGACTACGTGTTCCTCGGCGAGAACGGAACCGGCACGGCCGATAGCGACGACTGGACGCCGTCGGCAACCTCGTGGACCGAGTTGTCGGTCAGTTTCACCACCGGCTCGGACACGACCAGCGTGAGCGTGTACATCAACGGGTGGTACGCGCAGCCGACGTTCTACGCCGATGACCTGTCGCTGACCGGCCCGGCGGGCAGCGGCGGAGGGGGCGGGACAACGGCCCCGGATGCCCCGACGAACCTCGCGGTCACCGGGACCACGTCGTCTTCGGTCTCGCTGTCCTGGACGGCGCCGTCCGGGACGGTCACCGGGTACTACGTCTACGAGAACGGCAACGAGGTCTCGACGGTGACCGGCATCAGCACCACCATCACCGGTCTGTCCGCCTCGACCTCTTACACCTTCGCGGTAGCCGCGTATAACTCGGCTGGAGCATCGGCGGAGTCCAACGACGTCAGCGCGACCACTGCATCTTCAGGCGGAGGAGGTGGCGGCAGCGGAGGGCTGCCCGCCCATGTGCTGATGGGCTACTGGCAGGACTTCACCAACGGCGCGACACCGCTCACCCTGGCCGACGTACCGACCAGCTACAACCTGGTCGCCGTGGCGTTCGGCGACTCTGACGACACACCGGGGCAGGTCACGTTCAGCCTCGACTCGACGCTGGCCTCCGATCTCGGCGGGTACACGCAGCAGCAGTTCATCGACGACATCCAGACGCTCCAGGCCCGCGGGCAGAAGGTCATCCTGTCCGCCGGCGGGGCGGACGGCACGATCGAGGTCGACGACGCGGCCAGCGCCAGCGCCTTCGCCAGCAGTGTCTACTCGCTGATCCAGGAGTACGGGTTCAACGGCGTCGACATCGACCTGGAGAACGGCGTCAACCCGACGTACATGGCGTCCGCGCTGGAGCAACTGGAGTCCGACGTCGGCTCCAGCCTCATCATCACGCTGGCGCCGCAGACGGTGGACACCCAGTCGACCGGAGACGACTACTTCGAGCTGGCGCTGGACATCAAGAGCATCCTCACGATGATGAATACGCAGTACTACAACTCGGGCACCATGGACGGCTGCGACGGAAACGTCTACGCCGAGGGCACCGAGAATTTCATGACCGCGCTCGCCTGCACCGAACTGGAGGGCGGACTGTCGCCGTCCCAGGTCGGGCTGGGGCTGCCGGCGTCGACTTCCGCCGCGGGCAGCGGGTATGTCGCCCCGTCGGTCGTGGACGACGCGCTGGACTGCCTCGCCACGCTGGAGAACTGCGGTAGCTTCGTGCCGCCGCAGGCGTGGCCGACGATCAGAGGCGTCATGACCTGGTCCATCAACTGGGACGCGTCGAACGGCTACAACTTCGCCGACACGGTATCGCCGTACCTCTCGACACTGCCGTAAATCGCACCGCTGCCGGGTGGGCCTGGGCTCACCCGGTGGCGATGGCGAAGATATGCATCGAGACCGTGCTGGTGCTCACCGCCGTGCTGCTGACGTCGGGGAGCGAGATGGCGGCGATGGTCTTGCCGCTGTCCAGCGTCACGAAGGCCGCGAACAGGCTGGGCGTGCGCGCCGCTCCGGTGGTGGTGCGGTTGAAGTACGACGTGGTGGCCACCAAGGTGTCCCCATTGACCGGCGCCGCGGTGATCCAGTTCGGGTACTCGATCGTGAACGACTGCGTGCTGCCGTCGGTATAGGCGATCGTCCCGGTGCCCGTAGCGTCGCCGTTGTTCGCGACGCCGAGGAATCCGAGCGTGCTACCGGACCCGGCGAAGGCGATGACCTGACCGCTGGCCACCACGTTGTCGGGTTCACCGGCCGCGACGTCCGGCCAGGTGAAGGTGACTCCGCCGGACGCCACCTGTCCGCCCGGAGTAATCCCGACGCCGGCCAGCGCGGTCGCGGAGAAGCTGTTGCCGTACCCGTCGAAGTTGCCCGGCGTGTGGTCGCTGTCAGCGGTGATGCCGACGTTGCCAAACGCGGCCGCCAGCGACGCGTACGGAATGGTCACCTGCAGGTAGGAACCTGGAGCCCCGCCGACGGAGGTCGTGACGTTGATCGGGACCGTGACGGTCGCCGGAGACGCCGTCGAGGAAACCGCCACGGTGAGAGCGGCGCTGGAACTGCCGCCCCGGGCCAGCGAGGGCGACCCGGAGGCGGGGGTGACGGTGATTCCCGAGCCGGACGGCGGAGCCGCGGTCCAGTCCGCGGTGAGCCGTTCCTTGCTGGTGTTGGTGTTGGTCAGCGTGATCGCCGCGGACTGACCGGGGCTGATCACCGCCGCGTCTGGAGTCACCGTCGTGGCGACCGGCGGCCCGGCGGCGAACAGCACCGCGAAGACCGCACCGAGCGTCGGGTGCGCCTTCACGCCGCTGACCTCCACGGCGGTGTCAGTGCTGTACCGGTCGCCGTAGGGGACGAGGGACGGGGTGTCATTGACGTACGCGACGTCCCGGTTGAGCATCTCGGTGGCGATCGGGTAGTCCCTGAGCCAGGCCGGGATGTACAGGTTCCACGCGACCTTGGACAGGCCACCGGAGTCGGTCTGCAGCGGCAGCCCGTAGGGTTCCAGCTGGGTGAGGTAGAAGTCGGACTGCAGCGCCTTCACCGAATCGGGGACCAGGTGCTCGCCGATCACCACCTCGTAGAAGGCGTTGTAGATGGTTGTCCAGGTGCCGGACGCGCCCTGCTCCAGGTTCAGGTAGTCACCCGACGGGTCGAGCGACAGTTTGTACCACGGCTCGAACGTTGTCCTTGGCCGCCTTCAGCCACGCGGCCTCGTTCGCCTGGTCGCCGAGGATCCCGGCGATCTGGCTGGCCGCGGCCAGGCCGATGATCGCCTTGATGCCGAGGTTGGTTCCGCCGGTAGGCGTGAGGTAGTCGGGCGCCCAGTCATCGGTGGTGAGCTGGGTCGCGGGCGTCGGCACCTGGGTGAGCAGGTACTGCGCCCATTGCGTCCACAGCAGTTGCCACTTGGCCAGGAAAGGCCGGGCGGTGGCGGCGCCGACCCGGCGCGCGTAGGAGGCCGCCATGATGAGCATCCCGGCGGATTCCTCGATCGGCATCTGCTCGCCATTGCCTGGCGCGCGGCCAGGCGCCACCGGGTAGACCCCCAGGTCGTGCACGCAGTACCTGGTCTGTGAGTCTTCCCAGGACGGGATGTCCGCCCACAGCGACTCATCCTGCCAGCCCGGGGACGCGCACCAGCTGAGGATGGGCTCCATTTCCAGCGGGATGAACTCCGGGTCCAGCCACAGCCACATGAGGTAAGCCTGGTCGAAGATGTCGACACTGTTGACGTCGCCGTCCGAGGAGATCTCCTTACCGAGCACCCACGGGCCGCCGTCCGGGCTGATCGCGACCTCCATGCCGCCATAGCACTGCCGCGCGGCGAGCGCGCAGATGGCGGAGTACCCGGGGCCGGCCGCGTAGGTCGCGGCGCCCTCGATCTTCGCGTCGAGCGCGGCGGCCCGTGCGCGCGCGGCCGACGCGTCGGCGAGGAAGAAGTCGGCGACCTCCGTCCAGTCTTTCCAGTACGTGGTCCACCACGGAAGGATCGGCGTGGCGTCCGGGCCGTAACTGATCAGCGGCGTGCGGACATGACCGATGGCGTAGCTGACCGACTGCTTCGCGCCGGTGACGGTGCCCAGGTCGCTGGCGAACGCGAACACGGGCTGGTCGTCGTCTACGGCGCGGTAATCGGTGTCGATCGCGTCGCTGAGGCTGCCCGCGGTCGTGAACTGGTTCCTGACGTCGACGGCATACCCCGACTGGTAGGTCAGGTTCCTGGCGAGCGGCGATCCCCAGATCACGCTCCCCCAGTTCGCCATCTGGGTGACTTCGGTCAGCGCGTCCGGGGTCTGCAGCTGCACGGACCAGTACCGGTTGAGCCTGGTCGCGCTGGCGTCCCAGGTGATGACGTCGGATTCATCGGAGGACGCCCACTCGCCGGTGATGTCGGCGTACAACCTCACCGTATGGGCGGCGCCGTCGATGGCGCGCACGCTGACGGTCAGCAGCGTGAACGGCACGGACTCGCGCTTCAGGTCCCCCGGCTCGATCGGTGACAGCCACTCGGCCGTCAGCTCGACGCCACCCGCGTTGAGCGTGAAGATGGATCTGGTGGCGGTGACCCGCAGGGACGTCTGGGTCAAGGCGGTAGCGCCGGGCTGTCCCGCCCACGCGTAGACCTGCCCGTCGATGCTGACCAGCCCGGCGAACCCGCGGTCATTGCCGTACCAGAACTGCGGGACGGCCGAGGTCAGGTCCGTCGCGGGCAGCCACGTCGACAAGTACGGGGAACGCACGGCGAGCGGTACTGATGGCGGACGGACCTCCGCGCCGCCAAGCAGAATGGGAGCGGACTTGGCTGCCGCGCTCGTGGCGGCCGCCGCGCGCTGCGCGTCCAGTAGTCCGCTCACGGGTACCAGTGCGGCCGCGGCGCCGGCCGCCTTAAGGAAGGTCCTGCGATGCAGGTAGCTCGACACAGCGGACTCCTCGCGCTTTACCCATGTTTTCGATCGACTTAGTGACATTAACGCGCATTACTGCTGTGATCAAGGTGGCGCCAGCGTGATGAGTGCAGTCCCGACGTTTCTGGTTGGTGTGACACTGCCCTCAAGAGAGTGCGGGTAGTGCAGCACCGACCAGAAACGGCGTACTCGGGTCGGCGGGTTACGGGATCAGAAGTAGACGGCTTCTTGGCGGGTGTAGGCCCGGCTGCTCAGGGTGTCACGCCGGGCGGCAGTGGGGAACAGTGTCGCGGCGGTGGCGGCGGCGAGTGCGCAGCCGAGCACGCAGGCGATCGTCTCGGGAGACAGGCTGACCGCGATGCCCCAGCCGATACCGCTGGCGGCGCCTTGGGCGTTGATCAGCCGCGGCGCGAGGGCGAGGCCCGCCGCGAGCCCGGCGCTCACCCCGGCCAGGGTGAGGATCATGGCCGACACCACCCTGGTGACGACCACCTGCCGCGGGGTGAGGCCCATCGCCTGGAGCACGCCTGTCTCGTTCAGGTGGTCCCGGCGCCCGATCGCGGTGGCGGTGACCAGGTTCGCCAGTCCGGTCAGCGCGAGCACGATCACCGCGATGATGAGCACCACGCGGACCACCCCGAGCCCGTCGGCCGGGTTCGGCAGGACGTCCACGTCCAACTGCCCGCCGGACGCCGTAAGCAGGTAGGACCGCGCGGCAGTGTCCGACACTCCGGGCTTAAGTTCTACGCTCCAGAACGCCGGTTGCGATGCCCCTCCGGCCGCCTTCAGCGCATCGAGTCCGAAGACGAGCACGTCCCCGTTGCCGGTAGCGTCGAGGGCTCGGCCGACAATGTGAAAGATCATCGGCGCGCCGTCGATGGTGGGGTTGATCCACGCACCGACCTTGACGTGCAGCAGGTCGAGCAGGGCTTGCCCGGCGACCGCCTCGTTCGCGCTGTGGTACATCCGTCCCTGCGCGATATCGAGCGGGTACGGGTGGCTGGAGTACCCCATCGCGTCCGCGACGAAGGTCCCGTTGTCCCCCGGGAGCAACGGATCGAACTCGGCTCCGGGGAAGACGCCCTTCACCTGCGGATCCCGGGTCAGGATCGAGGTGAGCTGCGCGGGCTGGAGACCGCCCGGGCTCACTCGCAGCGTCGCGGCCAGGCCGACGCCGCCCGGGTCGCCGGTGAACGAGCCGATCGTCGACCAGCACGCTAGCGCGATCGTGATCATCACGGTCGGGATGGCGAGCCCGAGCACTGTCGCCGCGGCGGGCATCCGGCGGATCACCGAGTCCCTGGTCCCGAGGACCAGCGCGGGCGGCAGCCGGACGAGCAGCGACAGCCTGGTGAGCAGCGACAGGTGACCGCGCGGCGGCGATGGCCGGACCACGGCAACCGGGGAGACCCGGCCGGCCCGCCACGCCGGGATAGCGGTCGCGATCGCGACGGTCCCGATCGTGCCCGCCGCGATCAGCGCGGTCCCGGCCGGCGGCAGCGAGCCGAAGGTGACCGAGAGCGTCACCAGCCTGGTCACTGCCAGCCCGAGGGCGGTGCCGATGACACCGAGCGCGGTCTGCTCGGCGAGCAGCATCCGGACCACTTGTCCGGGGGTGAACCCGAGTGCTTTCAGCATCGCGAGGTCCCGGCGCTGCAGCAGCACCCGCCCCGCGGTGACGTTGGCGATCGCGCAGGGCGCCGCCACCAGCGCGATGATCCCGATCAGCGCGAGCAGCAGCCCGAGCAGCCGGTCATCGCTGGCCATGGAGTTCATTACCTCCTGGCTGGTGACGACTCGCTCGACCGGAGAGGACTCGCTCGCGCCGTTATAGGCGTCGAAGACTTCCTGGACGGCCACGCCTGAGTCGTTCGGGTTGGTCAGCCGGAGCCCGACGACCTCCTCGGTCTCGCTGGACACCGGCTCGACGCGATCCAGCAGCGCGGGCTGGACCCAGATCAGCCCGGGAGTCCACTGCGGATAGAAACCCTGATCGGCGGTGCCCGCGATGCCGATGACCCGCATGCTGACCTGCGTACCGTCAATGCCGTCAACCGTGATCAGCGATCCGGTCCCGATGCGCGCGGCGGTGGCGAACGACTGCTCGACCACAACGCCGTCCTGGCTGTCGCGCCGCAGCCAGCTGCCGCCGGTGACAATCGGAGCGGACATGGCCGGCGGAGTCGTGCTCATCGCGAGCAACTCGGCGGAGAGCCGCTGGCCGTCGGTGATCATCGTGGCGGGCGCGGCGGCGCCGGGACCGGAGACCGCTTTGACCCCGGTGAGGGTGGCGAGCGGCCGCACCGGGGTGCCGGCCTCCAGGTAGACGGTGATGTCGGCGCCATGCGTGCGGGTGAACAGTGCGCTCCACGGGTCGATGGCCCCCGCGAGCAGCATGGTCGCCAGGATGAGCGCGGTGACCACGCCAGCCACCACGCCGACGGTGGCGATGGCCTGCGCGCGCCTGGCACGCAAGTCGGCTCGCACCCACCGCAGCGTGCCGCGCACGGCAGCGTCAGCCTCTCAGCTCGAGGACACTCCGGAGGGAGGGAGGCGGCGAGCCCGGTGGCATGGCCGCGTCATCGGCGATCATTCCATCGAACAGGTTGATCACCCGGTCCGCCTGGCTGGCCACCCGGGCGTCGTGCGTGACAAGCACGATCGCCTGGCCCTTGGCGTGCTCACCGCGCAGCAGCCGCAGCACGTCCCTGGTGCTGGCGCTGTCCAGGCTGCCGGTCGGCTCGTCGGCGAGCAGCAAGCACGGCGAGTTCGCCAGCGCACGAGCCAGCGCGACGCGCTGCTGTTCACCGCCGGAAAGCTGCGCCGGCGCGGCGCTGCCCTTGTCGGCCAGTCCGAGTTCGTCGAGGAGTTCCTCGCGCCTTGTGCGTGCCTGGCGGCTGCTGGCTCCGGCGAGCAGTGCGGGCAGTTCGACGTTGTCCGCGACGGTCATTCCGGACAGCAGGTTAAAGAACTGGAAGACGAAGCCGACGTGCTTGCGGCGCAGCACCGCCCACTGTCCGACCGACAGTTCGTCTACCCGTTTGCCGCGCAGCCAGAGTTGCCCGCTAGTCGCCGGTTCCAGCCCGGCCAGGATGTGCAGCAGGGTGGACTTCCCCGATCCCGATGCTCCCATGATGGCGACGAACTCGCCCGGTGCCACGTCCAGGTCCACGCCGCGCAGCGCGGTGACCCTGGGCGTCCATGTCTTGACCAGGCTTCGCGCTTTCAGCAGGACCGGCGCATTCACACAAGCTCCTCCTGGCATCTCTCCAGCCAGTCGAGGTCGGCCTGCAGGTGCAGGATGGCGCCCTCGATCAGCAGCCGGGGCGCGACCTCTCGGGTCGCTGACTGAAGCTCGGTGAGGTTACGCACCGCCCGATAGTAGTACCGGCGCTGGGAGTTGATCAGCTCCATCCGGTCGGCCAGCCCGGCGCGCGGCGCGAGGATCAGCTTGACGAAGAAGTCGTCGCGGACCCGCGGTCCTTCGCACGGCTCGGTCACCCATTCGGCCAGCGCCTCGCGGCCCTTGACCGTCAGTTCGTAGACCTTCTTGTCCGGGCGGCGGTCCTGCGCGACCGACTGGCTGCTGACCAGGCCGTCGGCTTCAAGCCGTTTCAGCGTGACGTAGATCTGGCCGATGTTGGGCGACGGGTACGCCTCGCCGAACGTCTGCTCCAGTGCGATCTTGAGCTCGTAGCCATGGGCTGGTTCCTTAGCCAGCAGGGCCATCAACGGCAGCCGCATTCCGTCACCTCCATCGTGAGATTACTGCCGATGTTAGGCCCTTGACAGATACATAACAAGGGTGCATAACAAGTATGTATCCCGACGAGGGCCGGAGGTCCGCGATGAGGCGAACGCTAGCGGCAGCGACAGCGATCGTGTGCCTGCTGCTGGTGACCGGTTGCGGTCTGTGGGGCTCTTCAGCGGGAATGCAGTCCGACGGGGGGCCGGTCCTGGTCGCCGGCAACCAGGCCGGCCCCGTGACGTTCGCGACCGGGAAGGACAACGCGTCGTTCTTCGCGGCGCTGGTCGCCCGGTGGAACGCCGCGCATCCCGCCGAGCGGATCACACTGCTGTTGCTTCCAGAAGCCGAGAACGGACAGCTCGCGCAGTTGTCGGCGAACCTGCAGGCGAAGAACCCGCTGTACGACATCATCGACATGGACGTGGTTCTGGACGACCGAGTTCGCCGCCAACGGCTGGATTTTGCCACTGGACGCCAACTCGTTCCCGCTGCGCGACTTCCTCGCCCCGGCGGTCAATACCGCGGAGTACGCGGGACGGCTGTACGCGGTGCCGTTCTACAGCAACGCCGAACTGCTCTATTACCGCTCGGACATCCTCAGCCAGGCAGGCGTCAGCCCGCCGCGTACCTGGGCGCAGCTCGAAAAGCTCGCTAGCACCGTCGCGCCGCGTTACGGACTCGGCGGGTACGTGAGCCAGTTCTCCGACTACGAGGGACTGACGGTGAACTTCGCGTCCGCGGTGCAGTCGGCGGGCGGGTCGATCCTGGGTGGTGGCAAGGTCACCGTGGACTCCCCGCAGGCGCTCAAGGCACTGGAGTTCCTGGTCAGCGGGGTCCGCGAGGGCTGGATCCCGAAGGCGTCGCTCAACTACGAGGAGGAGTCATCCCGCCTGGCGTTCCAGTCCGGCAAAGCCTTGTTCCTCGCCAACTGGCCATATGTCTATGGAGACCTGAACACCCTCGTTATGGAAAAAAAGGTTGGTGTGACCGCGTTGCCTGGGTCGCAGGCCCTCGGCGGGTCCAACCTGGCGGTCAGCGCGTACTCCCGGCACCAGCGCACGGCGCTCGCGTTCATTCAGTACGCGACCAGCCTGGCCAGCGAACGCTTCATGCTCACCGACGCCTCATTGCCGCCGGTGTGGACGCAGTTGTACGACGACCCGTCACTGATCGCTGAATTCCCCTACCTCCCCGTGCTGAAGCAGGCCATCCTCGCCGCCCAGCCACGGCCGGAAATCACCAGCTACGACCAGGCCAGCCTGGTTATCTCGAGCGCCGTTTACCAGGCGCTCACCGGTCAGAAAACACCCCAGCAGGCGCTGAGCGAAATGGCGGCGCAGCTGGAGCAGATCATCCGATGAAGGGAGCCGCACACGTGAGACGATCCGTACTCGCCGCCGCCGTAGCGCTAGCGCTAGCGGGAGGCGCGGCGGCCTGCAGTTCTGGGTCCTCGACCACGCCGGTCTCGGCGAACACGAAGCAAACGATCGTGTTCGCCGAATCCGGGCTTGGCACCGAGGGACAGCAGACGCAGGTCGCGATCAACGACTTCATGAAGGCCAACCCGAACATCAAGGTCACCGTCCAGGTGCTGTCCTCGGACTCCACCACCTACCTGTCGCAGCTGGAACACGACTTCATCGCCGGGTCCACGACACCCGACGTGTTCGAGTCCGACGTGACCTACCCGGCGAAGTTCGCGCAGGCGGGCTGGGTGCTGCCGTTGACCAGCTTCAACGTGAACACCTCGCAGTTCTTCCCGCACGAGGTCGCGGCCGGCACCTACAACGGGACGCTGTACGCCGTGCCCTGGTTCGACAACCCGGAGGGCCTGTTCTACCGGACCGACCTGATCAAGACCCCGCCGACGAGCCCGGCGCAGGTGGTGTCGGACGCGGAAGCGGCGATGAAGGCGGACCCGTCGCTGAAGGAGGGTCTGGCGTTCGAGGCGGCCAAGTACGAGGGCGCGATCACGTCGTTCCTGACCGTGGACTCCGCGTTCGGCGGCACGCTCGACCCATCGAACATCAACACAAGTGGAAACGTGGCGGCGCTGTCCTGGCTGCACGACGCGATCTACAAGTACCACATCGCGCCGACGGCGGTCACTGGCTGGGAAGAAGGCCAGGTGGAGCAGGAGTTCGTCTCCGGGCACGCGGCCTTCGCGATCGACTACCCGTTCGTGGAGCCACTGGCCACCGCGGCACCGGTCAAGGGACACGTCGGCTACATTCCGTTCCCCGCGGGTCCTGGCGGCACGCCCGGGTCGGCGCTGGGCGGCGAGATGCTGGCGATCAATGCCAAGACCGCGCACTCGGCGGCGGCATGGAAGCTGATCGAGTACCTGACCTCGTCTTCCGTCGAGGTCGCGCGGGCGATCGCGACCGGTGACCCGCCGTCGCTGCCGTCGGCCTACACCTCGGCGCTGTACGCGAAGGCGCCCTATTTCGCCGCGGTCAAGACGCTGAACAGCTACTCGGCGCCGCGACCGGTCAACCCCAACTACCTGACAGTCTCCGACGACCTGCAAGTGCTGTTGTCGCAGGTCTACGCGAGCCCGAGCTCTAGCGCCGCGTCGGCGGCACTCTCGGCAGGGGCGAGTTCGGTCAAGCAAGCCGCCTCGGCAACGCCGGGGACCTGATGGCAAGTTCGCCGGGAGGTCGGTCGGGGCTGGTTGGTTGGGGAAGCACAGTGCGGCGGCGGCCTGCGGCAGCGGGCCGCCGCCCGCCCCCGGTCGGCCATGCGCGGGAACGCTCCGACCGACGGCTGGGATACGCGCTGGTCGCGCCGGTGCTCGTGCTGCTGGTCGCCATCACCGGGTACCCGCTGATCTACAACCTCTGGAACTCGTTCCACTTCGTCAACCTGTCGTACGGCTCGCTGCCGCACTCCTGGGTCGGCGTCAAGAACTACTCGGACATGTTCAACTCAACGGTGTGGGTGGGTGCCTTCGAGCGAACCATCGCGTTCACCGCGGTGACGATCGTGTTCGACGTGGTAGTGGGGCTGGGGCTCGCGCTGATGCTGCACCGCCGGTTCCGCGGCCGGGGGCTGCTCCGGGCCGCGGTGCTGGTCCCGTGGGCGGTCCCGACGGTGGTGTCGGCGATGCTGTGGAAGACGATGTTCGACCCGCGGGCCGGGTTCGTTGATTACTTCCTGGCCACCTTCCATCCGGCGTGGTCCTCGCTGACCTGGCTGAACGCATCGGTGCTGCGGTCCTGGGTCGCGATCTTCGTCGCGGACTCCTGGAAGAACGTGCCCTTCGTCGCCCTCATCCTGCTGGCTGGCCTGCAGGTGATCCCGTCAGAGGTCTACGAGGCGGCCAAGATCGACGGCGCCTCGTGGTGGCAGTCGTTCCGCGGCGTGACGCTGCCGATGCTGCGCCCGGCGCTGTCGGTCGCGCTGATCTTCCGGACGATCCAGGCGCTGCTGGTCTTCGACGTCATCTACATCATGACCGGCGGCGGGCCGGGCAACTCGACCGAGACGCTGTCCTTCCTCAACTACCAGACGTTCATCGTCAACACGGACTTCGGTCTGGGGGGCGCCATGTCGCTGATGCTGGTGGTGCTGGCGCTGGTGGTGTCGTTCGGCTACGTGCGATTGCTGAGGCCCGCGTCATGAAGATCGCCCGGGAGACCCTGTTTTACATCGTGGTCGCGATCGTGGTGCTGATCGCGCTGTTCCCCTTCTACTGGATCCTGCGGACCTCGCTGGAGTCCAACTCGCAGATCGCGGCCGGGGTCGGCGGGTCCAACGGAATCGTGCCGTCCCAGCTGTCGTTCAGCGCGTACGTCAACGTGTTCCGCCAGCAGCAGTTCCTCACTCCGCTGCTGAACAGCGTGATCGTGGCGCTATGCACCACTGCCGTGACGGTCGTGGTGGCGTCCATGGCCGGGTACGCGCTGGCCCGGCTGCATATCCGGGGCGCGGGAGCGATTCTCGCGTTCATCCTGCTGGCCGGGTTCTTCCCGGTGCTGGCGATGATCGGCCCGCTCTTCTTGCTGCTGCGCTACCTGAACGCGCTGAACAGCATCTACCCGCTGATCATCGTGTACCTGGTCTACACGCTGCCGATCTCCACCTGGCTGCTGCGGAACTTCTTTCAGCAGATACCACTGGAGCTGGAGGACGCCGCCCTGGTGGACGGCGCCACCCGGATGCAGACGCTGCGCCGGGTGGTGATCCCGGTCGCGGTGCCCGGCGTGTTCACCGCGGCGATCCTGTCGTTCATCCTGGCCTGGAACGACTTCGCGTTCGCGGTCTCGTTCCTGTCCTCGACATCGCATTTCACCGCCCCGCTGGCGATCGTGACGTTCGGCCAGAGCGGCTTCCAGACCTTCTACAACCTGATCGACGCGGCCGTGGTGATCATCTCCATCCCGATCGCGCTGCTCGTGCTATTCGCCCAGCGCCGCATCGTGTCCGGCCTTACGGCCGGGTCGTTCCGGTAACGGGCGCCTTCTGCGGCCGCCATGGATGGCCCACCGCTGGGGCTATGACACCAGCGGTGGGCCATCCATGGGGCGGCAATCCGCTGGTCACGGGTGTGCGGCCCGTTCTTTCCGGGCATGGTTCTGGAAAGAACGGGGAACTAGGGGGGATAAATACCATGAGCGGTAAATTCGTGCTCGAGAAGGGTTCAAGCGGTAAATACCACTTCAATCTGCTCGCCGGTAACGGCCAGGTGATCGCAACCAGCCAGCACTACGAGAGCAAAGACGCCGCGGAGAACGGGATCCAGTCGGTACGGACCAACGCGTCGACCGCCACAATCGTGGACGAGACCGAGAAGACCACGAAGAAGTAACGCTCTAGCAGGCACGACGGCGGAGACGCTTGTCTTCGAGCGCGGGCGGCGAGGCCTGGTAGTTGTCTTCCGGGTTGATCTCGGTGCCGGGCGGCACGATCTCGTCGATGCGGTCGAGCACGTCTTCACTCAGCTCGACATCGGCCGCGGCCAACAGGCCGTCGAGTTGCTCGGCGGTGCGCGGGCCGATGAGGACCGAGGTGACGCCGGGGTGAGAACCCGCGAACGCGATGGCTAGCTGCGGCAGCGGTATCCCGGCGTCAGCGGCGAGCGCGGTGAGCTCGCGGACGGCTTCTAGCCTGGCCTGGTTGGCCGGAATGGCCAGGTCGAAGGCCCGGGGCGCGGACGCCGCGCGGTGGCCGCGGGCGGGGTCGGCCCGGCCGGACAGCCAGCCGCTGCTGAGCGGGCCGTAGGTGAGCACTCCCATGCCATAGCGCTGAGCGGTGGGCAGCACGTTGCGCTCGATGATCCTGGTGAGGATCGAGTACCTAGGCTGCTCGGTCAGGAACCGCTCCCGTCCGCGCCGCTCGGCGGTCCATTGCGCCTCGACGATCAGCTCGGCCGGAAAGGTCGAGGAGCCAATCGCCCGTACCTTGCCGGACCGGACCAGGTCGGAGAGGGCCCCGAGCGTCTCATCGACGTCCGTCTCGTAGTCCGGCCGGTGCATCTGGTACAGGTCGATGTGGTCGGTGCCGAGCCGACGCAGGCTGTCCTCGGCGGCACGCTTGATCCACCGGGCCGAGCCGCCGCGCTGGTTCGGGTCCTGCCCCATGGGCAACCCGAACTTGGTCGCGAGTACCACCTCGTCCCGCCTGCCCGCGAGCGCCTTGCCGACGATCTCCTCGGACTCGCCGCCGGAGTAGACGTCGGCGGTGTCGACGAAGTTGATGCCCGCGTCCAGTGCGGTCCAGATGATGCGGACGGACTCGTCATGGTCGGTGTTGCCGTAGGCCCCGAACATCATGGTCCCGAGCGCGAGCCCGCTGACCGAGATGCCCGTCTTGCCGAGAATCCTGCGCCTCATCTGTTTCTCCAAGGTCCTGCCGCTCGAGGCTTGCCCCGTACCTCACGGGTGCATCTTCGCACCTTTGAAGACCTTATCGACGGCGTTGCGCGGGCCGTAGACAGCGATGCCCACGTAACGCGCGTCGGCGGCCGGGACCGCCCGGACCGCAGCTCGATTATCGTCGTCGTTCCCGGTGGCGAACATCTCCTCGGTGTAAATAGCCATCGGCAGGTCGCGGCCGCAGGCCCGCTCACACGCCGCGGATAGCGTCTGCGCGTCCGCCGCCAGCACCACCACGGGCTGACGGAGCATGGCCAGGTACTGGTTCCCGTCGCCGTCCTCGTACGGCTTGCCCAGGAGACCATCGACGCCGCCGGCGATCCCGCTGGCCAGGAAGGCAGTGACGTTAAGTTTCTGCCATACCGCCAGGTCCTCACGTACCGCGACGGCAATCTTCGTGTCGAATCGCATACGGTGAGGTCTACCGGGCCGGGCCCGCGATCGTCTTGAACGGAGGTGCGGTGGCATCGGAATGGATCCAGTACCGGCGCGTCGAGGACGTTCCGGCCGAGGCGATGCGGGCTCGTTTCACCTCGCACGTGTACCACCGGCATAGCCACGAGACGTATTCGATCGGTGTCACCGAGACGGGCGCGCAGGCCTTCAAATGCCGGCACGGCACGCATGTGAGCGCCGCCGGTCAGGTCATGGCGTTCAACCCCGACGACCCGCATGACGGGCAGGCAGGGAGCCGCGACGGGTTCGTCTACCGGATGGTGCATATCCAGCCTGAGCACTTCACGGAACTGCTGTCAGGACCTGCGACGGTGTGGCCGCTCTTCCGGTCGCCGGTCATCGACGACCCAGCACTAGCGGGCGCGGTCATGCGCCTGCATACGGTGCTGGCCGAGCCAGCCACATCGCTGGCACGCTACGAAGCGCTCGCGAGGACGGCACGCCTGCTGCTACGGCACGCGTCCGGCCGCCGGAGCCTGGACACCGCGGCGTCCCGGGGTCCCGCGTCCGTCGCCGCCCGGGTCCGGGAGCTCATCCACGAGACCGAAGATGCGAACATCGAGGACCTGGCCGTGGCGGCGGGCCATAGCCGGTACGCCGTCTACCGTGCTTTCGTCTCCGTCTACGGCCTGTCCCCCAGCGAGTATCAGCGCCAGCTCCGGCTGGGCACGGCCCGGCGCCTGCTCGCCAGCGGCGTCGCCCCCGCGGACGCCGCTGCTAGCGCTGGCTTCGCGGACCAAGCACACCTGACCCGATGGTTCCGCCGCTGTTACGGGATTACCCCGGCCGTGTATCAGTCCGCCGGCTCAGGTCGGCCCGCTGCGGCGGCAGAGTGCCGCCCTCGGTTATCTCGTCCAGTCGTCTCGCTAGCTCTCCCAGGGTGCTTCTGACAATGAGGATCACTACCGATCCCGCCTCATACACCGCCTCGTACTGCTCGCAGCACTTGCCGATGCAAGACGCGTTATGGATCACCCACCCGGGATAGGCGCTCCACAGCTCCGGGAGCGTCAGCATCGCGTTCGTATCCTGGCTTGTCGCTGTCCCTTCCACAGCCGAGCCTCCCTGTTAACGCGTGCTGCACGGGCGTTCAGGGACGACGTTACGATGCGCGGACATACCTGACCGGTACGGGCGAGAAGGTACTGAACCCGCACACTGATACCGGCCGGAAACCCGCACTTTCGTGCGGATCAGATGACTCCCGCGCGCCGCGCCAGCGGCAGCAGTTCCGGCGTCGACGGGCGGTGCTCGCGCCGCAGCAGAACGGCTAGGACCTCACGGGTTCTAGTGTCATAACGAACGAGTTGCGGACTCAGTTTCTCGGCGGCCAGCAGAAGGTTCACCGAGGCGGCGTCCTGCCGCCGCATCGCGTAGGCGCGGGCCAGGTCGAGATGGAGCTGGGTACGGCGTCCGGTGCAACCCTCAGGCAGCGCGGACAGGTCGAGGGCCTCACCGGTCTCGGCCGCCAGCCGGGCGTCGCCGAACTGGAGCGCCGTGGCGATCGAATGAATGGCGACGTTCGCCTGCCCGAACGCGGTTCCCAGGTAGTTGGCGTCCCCTGTTTCCTCGGCGACGCCGCGGGCCTTGGCCAGCAACGCGGCCGTCGTACCGCGGTCGAACGCGGCCGCTGCCGCCGTCGCCGCGGCGAGGTGCAACGCGCCGTAGACGCTGAGCCGCTCCGCTGAGGACGACCGCGCCGAGCGCTCGAGCGAGGCGATCGCGGTCATCGCCAGTTCGAGCGCTTCCCGTGGGTGCTTGCGCCCGGTGATCACGTACGACATGCGCCAAGCGCTCACCGCGATCGCGATCGGGTCGCCGGACTGGGTGGCCGCCGACATGGCGCGGTCGGCCGCCATCCACGCGAGTACCGGCTCGCCCACCCTGTTCAGCAACGCGGCAGCCGCGTCGTAGACGATGGCGCGCACCCGGCACGCTTCCGGGTCCGAGTTCCCGGCAGCCTCAGCGTCATGAATCAGCCGTGGCAGCACGTGGCCGACCGCGTCGTACCTGGTCGCCTGGTAATCGCGGTAAGCCGCGTGCGCCATCTCCCGCAGGTGCGTCAGCGTGGCGGGAGCCTGGGCCTCGTGGTAGGCGCCCGGGCGCATCATGGCCTGCTCGATAAGCGGCGCCGCCCCGTACACGTGCCCGTCCGCGCCGCTGCCCCCGGTGAGTTCCTCCACGTCCACTCGCAGCACCTCCGCGAGCCGGGTGAGGACCGTATGACTGTCGGCGCGGCGCTTGCCTCGTTCAACCTGAGAGAGCCAGGACTCCGATCTTCCGATCAGTCCGGCGAGTACAGCCTGGGACAGGCCACGGCGTCTCCTTGCCCGCGCGATCCGCTGTCCAGCCGTCTCGGGGTCCATAAATGTAACCCTCGGCAGGCTGGGACGGGAAGCGCGGCGACGACCTCGCTCCATGACGGGAGCCTCCGGTCGTACGGGGCGTCTGGGTCGAAAACCAGCCGCACGCCCATCTGGCGCAGCGTGGCCAGACTCGCTCTGAACGCCGGGTGGCTCGCGAGCTGCGGTTTGCAGTGCGGCACGACGGTCACCGGAACGCCGTATCCGATCATCTCGCAGAGCAACCCGATCGCGAAGTTGTCGGCCTGCCCGTGGGCGAGCTTATTGACGCTATTGAAGGTCAGCGGGCAGGCGAGGACCGCGTCGGCTGGCGGAACCGGTGAGCCTGTTCCCGGCATCCGGAATTCGGAACGAACCGGCGCGCCGGTCAGCCGGGCGAGCTCATCGGTATCGGTGAACCGCAGGCCGTCGGGGGTCGAGAAGATCGTCACGCGCCAGCCCGCCGCTTGGCAGGCGACCACTAGGGATGGCAGGCCTTCGGGTGCCATGGCACCACTAACCACAAGGTACAGCGTGCCTCGTGGCGTGCCCTGCGTCCCAGCGTCATGCATAGGCCCAGCACCTTCCTGGATGTCGCGCAATTCCAGGATAGGGGGAAGATCGCGGTTTTCTGCGCTATAGATGCGACTTGTTACGCGCGGGTAAGGGATGTGGCACGTGTCACACGCGGCCGGGCGGCGGGAATGGCGCACCGTCGGTAACGGGTTGGACCTATCGGCGGCAGGGGCCCCCGCCCGGAGGCCGCCTTCCCGTCTATCACATGACGTAAGGACTGCATTAGTGACTACTCCTGCACAGGTACGCCCCCGGCGCCGCCGTAAGCCGCCGCGCCCGGTCGAGGTCGTCTCGGTCGGCAAGATCACCCCGCGCCTGATCTCCGTCGAACTCGGCGGCGACGCGCTGAGCGGCTTCCAGCTCGAGGCTCCCACGCAGCACATCAAGGTGTTCCTGCCCGTCGAGGGCCAGGACGCTCCCACTATCCCGGTCGCCACCGAGGACGGGCTCGCCTATCCCGATGACGCCCCGCGCCCGATCGTCCGTACCTACACCCCCCGCCGGTTCAACTCGGAGACCGGAACCCTTGAGGTCCAGTTCGTGCTGCACGGCGACGGCCCCGCGTCGGACTGGGCGCAGAAGGCCAAGCCGGCGACAAGGTCGCGGTCGGCGGGCCTGGCGGCCGGTTCCAGCTGGACCTCGACGCGCACCGCTGGTGGATCGCTGGCGACGAGAGTGCGATCCCGGCGATCGCGACGCTGCTCGAGGCACTCCCGCCGACGGCCATCGCCGACGTGCACCTGGAGATCGGCGAAGCGACCGACGAGGTTGACTTGAAGACCCCAGCCAAGGCGTCGATCAGCTGGCACCGCCGCAGCGAGCCCGATGCCTGGGGTGAGGTGCTCCTCGAGGCGGCCGAACACGCCTCCATCGGCAAGCAGACCCAAGTCTGGGTCGCGTGCGAGGCCGCCGCGGTCCGTCGCATCCGCAAGCACTTCCTCGCTGAGCGCGGGCTGGAGCCCAGTTCGGTGACGACCCGCGGCTACTGGCGGCTCGGCACCGCCAACCACCCGGACCACGACTACGGCGACGGCGATCCCGCCACGGTCTAGCTCTGGTAACGCGCAGCAGCGCTCGTTCCCGCGAAAGTGCGGCGGCGGGCGCTGTTTTATTTGGTTGCCGGTAACAATGTCGCCGCATACGGTCGGGATTTATGGCTGTACTGCCGGATGTGACGACTGAGCAGGCTCTCGTCGCGGCCTGCCGGGATGAGGCCGCGCTCCGGCCCGGTGCAGCGCGGTTGTGCCGCTTCCTGGGGGTCAACGCCGATGACCTGACCAGGTACTCCGGAGGGTCGCGGCCCGTCTATGCGGTCGGCGGCCTGGTCCTCAAGCTCTATCCGCCGGTGGCGGCCGCCTGACCGGTGTCCCGCTGGATACCGTCTGGGATCAGGTACCGGTGGATGCGGCGGCTGCCGGCACCGGACAGCCCCACCCTCAACGCGCTCGCCGACTGCTGGTTCGCCACCGACTAAGGCGTCCTGCGAGCAAGGTCACAGCTGCGCGGCGGGCGGAATCTTGCTGCTGGCAACGCTTGGCTCGATGATCGACGACACGCTGGTACGGCTCAACGCCCTGAAGAACGCGCTCTCCGGATTCGCGAACGCGGTGGCCGCGATCGCATTCACGATCTGGGCACCGGTGCACTGGGCCTATGTCCCGCCATTGGCAGCCGGATTTCCTGATCGGCCGATTCATCGGACCCCGCATCATTCGCAGGGTTCCGGTGGACACCTTCCGTGTGGTCATCGCGCCGTGCGGACTGGCGCTCGCGGTGAAGCTGGGTCTGTCCGCCTACCGGCGACCCGCCAGATCCGGACGAATCATGAAAATTGGCCCACAGGTCTGGCGCCATAGCCGCTGGCTTGGTTAAATTGCTCGCATCTCGAATTAGATCGGCTTATCCTTGGGCTCTAGGGTCATTAGCGACCCTACCGGGGTGGCCCGGCGGTGGCCGGCCTGCACGGAGTTCGGCAGCCTCGACCCGGCTCAGCGGCACGCGATCCCCAGTAACGTGCGCGTTCCTCATGGTAGAGGCGCCCTTTGTTGCGGCCAAACGGAGGGTGCAAAATGGCTGTAATCGTCATTATTGTGATGGCGGTGGTGGGATACCTGGTGTCCCTGAAGATCCATCCCCTGACTAAGTGCCGGGTGTGCAACGCGACCGGAAGACACTTCGGTAGCGTGTTCACCACCTCGCACCGGCGCTGCCGCAAGTGCGGTGGCACCGGGCGTAAGGACCGGCTCGGATCGAAGGTCTTCTTCGGAGGGACCGGCGGCACCGGGCTCTACACGAAGAAGTGAGTCATCTCCGCGCGCCATCGCCTGCCGAGCAGCACTGAGCGAGCGGCGAGCCAGACGCCAAGCGCCGCCCACACCCCTGGTAGCCCCAGCCAGTGGTATCGCAGCACCAGCGCCCCAGCCGGGGCGAAGGCCACCGCCGCGACAATCATGGCCCGGCGCATCGCCACGTAGTCCGCGAGCCCGAGTATCAGCCCGTCGAGCACGAACGCCAGCGCGGCCAGTGGCTGGGTCAGCGCGGACACCGCGAGCGCCACGGTGGCAGCGTGCGCGACCCCGCCGTCGCGGGTGAACCAGCTAGGCGCCGCGAACGCCAGCGCGAGTGTGAGCACGCCGAGCCCCGTACCAGCAATTACACCAAAACGAAGAGTGCGCTGCCCCACGTAACGCGCCTCATCTCGCCGGCCTGCGCCCAGGCTGGAACTCACGTAAACCTGGCCAGGCACGGCGAGCGAGTCAAGCAGTAGCGACAGCAAGTACCAGATCCGCATCGCGATCTGCTGCCCGGCGAGGTCGACCGGGCCCAGCCAAGCGGCGATCGCGGTCACCGCCATCGGCACCACCCCGAGCGCGACCGTCCGCACCGACAGCCGGTGCCCGTCACGCAACAGCCCGGTGACCTCGGTTCGCCCTGGCCGCCGTGGCGGCACACGCACGTCGTGAGACGCCGTCTCGCCGGAGTGCGCTTTCTCCCCGGAGTGCGCCGTCCCACTGGAGTGCGCCCTCCCGCCGCGCAGCCGGGCGCCGTAGAGCGCGGCGGCGGCATAGAGCACGGCCGAAGCGGCCTGCGCCAGCACCGTGCCCCACGCGGAACCATCGAGACCCCAGCCCGCGCCGAACACGAGGCCGATCTCAAGCACGACGTTCGCCACGTTCGCCGACACGGCGATCCACAACGGCGTGCGGGTGTCCGCGAGCCCGGTCAGATGCCCATTGCCCGCATACGAGAAGTAGAGGAAGGGCAGCCCGGCGGCCGAGATACGCAGGTAGCTGGTGGCATCCGCGAGTACGACGCCGCGGGCCCCCAGCAGCCAGCCGATCAGCGGAGCGGCGGCCGCGAGCAGCACCGCGACGACCGCTCCCCCGGCCGCGCCCGCCAGGTACGCGGCCCCGGCCACCCGGCCCGCCCCCGCGGTGTCGCCACGGACCGCCAGCCGCGCGACAGCCGAGGTGGTCGCCGTGGTCAGGAACACGGCCAGCCAGGCCGCCATGGACAGCGCGGTCGCCGCGATCGCCAGCGCGTCGAGCGGAACCCGGCCCAGATGCCCCACGATCGCGGTGTCGGCCAGGGTGTACAGCGGCTCGGCCGCGATGGCGCCCATCGCCGGCACGGCCAGCGCCACGATACGGCGATCTAGGTGATCAAGCCTGATCCGCTCCCCCGTGTCCGCCACGCATCCAGTATCTCGATAGATTTAAGCCATGGAACAGCGAGTTCTCGGACGTACCGGACGCCGTGTATCGGTTGTCGGGCTTGGCACTTGGCAGCTCGGCGCGGACTGGGGCAACGTGACGGAGCGCGAAGCGCTGGACGTGCTGCGGGCATCCGTCGAGTCCGGCGTAACCTTCTTCGACACCGCCGACGTGTACGGCGACGGCCGCAGCGAGCGGATAATCGGCCGCTTCCTGGCCGATAACGCCGGGCAGAATGTGATGGTGGCCACAAAGATGGGCCGCCGGGTCGACCAGGTGCCAGAGAACTACACCCTGGAAAACTTCCGGGCCTGGACCGACCGGTCCCGCGTCAACCTCGGCGTCGACCGGCTCGATCTCGTGCAGCTGCATTGCCCGCCCACGCCGGTTTATGACTCGGATCAGGTCTTCGACGCTCTCGACACGCTGGTCGACGAGGACCGGATCGCCGCTTACGGGGTAAGCGTGGAGACCTCCGAGCAAGCATTGAAGGCGATCGCGCGCCCGCGGGTGGCGTCCGTTCAGATCATCCTGAACGCTTTCCGCCGTAAGCCGCTAGACGAGGTGCTGCCCGCGGCGCAACGGGCCGACGTCGCGATCATCGCCCGGGTACCGCTCGCCTCCGGACTGCTGTCCGGCCGGTACACGCTGGACACGACGTTCCCCGACAACGACCACCGCAACTACAACTCCCGCGGCGAGGCCTTCGACGTCGGCGAGACGTTTTCTGGCGTCGACTACGCGGCCGGGGTCCGCGCGGCGGCCGAGTTCGCGTCCGTCGTCTCCGGCGAGCCAGGAACGACCGCGGAGGAGGCACTGCGCTGGGTGATACAGCAGGAAGGCGTGACGACGGTAATCCCGGGCGCTCGCAACGTCACCCAGGCCCGGCAGAACGCGGCCGCGGCGGACCTCCCCGCGTTCGACTCCGCCGCGCTGGACAAGATCGCGGCCATATACGACGCGTACTTCCGTGCCGGCATCCATGACCGCTGGTGACTGGGCCACGGTGGCGGACCTGGCCACCGCGCTTGGCACGCTCGTGCTGGCCTTCGCCACGTTCGCCGCTATCAGGTCCGCGAACGCATCCGCCCGGATAGCAGAACGGTCATTCCTCATCGGCCTGCGCCCCGTGCTCTCCACGACGCGGCGAGACGACCCCCTGCAGAAGGTCAACTTCGGCGATCGGAAGTGGGTGCACATACCGCCGGCCGGCGCGGCGGCGGAGATCGGCGGCGGCGACGGCTCCCTCGGGCCGGCGGACACCGCGGTGTACCTGGCGCTGGCGCTGCGCAACGTGGGCAGCGGGATGGCGGTGCTGCACGGCTGGCGTTTCTACCCCGCGTGGTACCGCTCACGGGACCACGCGCCGCTCGAGGAATTCCGGGCGCAGACCCGGGATCTGTACGTGCCGCCGTCGGACATCGGGTTCTGGGAGGGGGCGTTCCGCGACCCGGCTGACCCGCAGCACGACGCAGCGCGGAAAGCGATCGCGGAGAATCAGCCGTGGACGGTGGAACTGCTATACGGAGACACGGAGGGCGGCCAGCGCACGATCACCCGATTCCAGGTTTTTCCCCGCGAATCCCCAGAAGGCGACGGGGAGACGCGCAGTAATTGGCTCGCTTCGATGAGTCGGTACTGGAACATCGACCACGGGTGACCCCGGCTGAACACGGCGCAACTCACAGGAAGTTCCCAGGTTGCCCTATGGAAAGTTCCCGTTTTGTCCATCACAATTGAGCATCAATGGGCCTGACGGGAGGTATCCCTTGCTGCGGTGGATAACCGGGCGCGGAAGTGTCTTCGCACTCTCTGGTCTGCTCGCTATGACCGCGGCAGTGGCACCGGCAACCGGAGCCGCCACCGGCATCTACACCCGGGTCAAACACGAGGTCACTCGGTTCACCACAAAGTCCGACACCGGGGTGCCCTTCACCGGCACCGCTGCCGTTGGCGCGCTGTTCAGCATGGACAACGGCAAGCTCGGCAGCCACTTCTGCACCGCTAGCGTCATCAACTCCAACGCTGGCGACCTTGTCTTGACCGCCGCGCACTGCGTGACCCAGGTCTCCGGGGCAGTCGTTTTCATCCCCGCCTATCACAACGGCAAGTCGCCCTACGGGATCTGGAAGGTCACGCACACGTACACGGACTCGGCCTGGCAGTCCTCACAGGACCCCGACGACGACTTCGCCTTCCTCACCGTGTCCGATCCCAGCGAGGGCGCTCCCATCGAGGACATCACCGGGGCCGAGGAACTCGAAACCGGTGGGCTCAGCAAGGCCCACGTCCAGGTCATCGGCTATCCCGACGGCGCCGCGGAGCCCGTGGAATGCTCGAACTGGACCAAGATCTTCAGCCCGACGCAGCTTGAGTTCGACTGCGGCGGCTACCCCAACGGGACAAGCGGCGGCCCATTCCTCGCCAACGTGAGCGCGGCCACCGGCCAGGGCGACGTCCTCGGCGTGATCGGCGGCTACGAGCAAGGCGGCCTGACGACCTCGGTCTCCTACGCGGCCATGCTCAGCTCGAACACCAACGTCGAGTCCCTCTACAAAACCGCCACCGCCGGCTGATCGTCCCCCCGGAGCCTGGGTTCGCCGCTGCGGACCGTTCCTGGTGAGTCCCCGATGGCACATGCCCGCAGGTGGTTCCTTTTTCGGGTCAGTGCTGCCCTACCCGCACTCTTGTCAGGGCAGTGCAGCACCGACCAGAAACGGAACACTCAGTCCGACGGCTTCACCGCACTCATGAGCACCGCCAGTACCAGCAGCAACACCCGCCCCCCAGGCTGCCGGGCGCGGCAGCGGACCTCAGCCCGCTACCGCCGGCTGACCCCATGGATGGCCCATCGAGGGCGTTCTGGCGCTATCGATGGCCCATCGCTGGGGTGCGAAGCGGGCTCGGGCGAGCCCCGGCGGGGCTGCGGCGAGCCCGGGCGGGAGCGGGGGCTGCGGTGAGCGCGCGGGACAGCTGCGGCGGGGGTTAGGCGGCTGGGGGTGGGACGATCTTGTTGATTTCCTCTAGCTCGGAGGCGGTGGGCTCCCAGTCGGCGGCGGCGACGTTTGCGTGGACCTGCTCGGGCTTGGTGGCGCCGGCGATCACCGACGAGCAGCCGGGCAGGGCGGCCAGCGCGCCGATCGCGATCTGCAGGAGGCTCACGCCGTGGTCGTCGCCCCAGGCGATCAGCGATTCGACCTTGTCCAGCTTGGCGTCGGTGATGTAGCCCTCGCGGGTCTCCAGCCGGGTACCTGACGGAACCGGCTCGCCGCGGCGGACCTTACCGGTGAGCAGGCCGTTGGCCAGCGGGAAGTACGGCAGCACGCCGAGCCCGAAGTGCTCGGCGGCGGGGACGACCTCGGTCTCGGCGTCACGCTCGAGCAGCGACCAGTGGTTCTGCGCGGAGATGAACGGCGTCCGCCCCGACGCGGCGGCCAGGTGCGCGGCGTCCGCGATCTGCCAGCCAGAGAAGTTGGAGTGCCCGATGTAGCGGACCTTGCCCTCGGTCACCAGTTCGTCGAGCGCCGCGAGCGTCTCCTCGATCGGCGTGACCGGATCCGGGGTGTGCAGCTGGTACAGATCGATGTGGTCCGTTTGGAGCCGACGCAGCGACTCGGTGACCGCGCGGCGGATGTAGCCGCGGCCGCCCTTGGCACCCACCGCCGGGCCGTAGCCCATGTCGGCTCGCTGGTGCCCGAACTTGGTGGCCAGTACCACCTTGTCCCGGCGCCCTTGGAGCACCTCGCCGAGAATCTTCTCCGAGCCGCCGGTCCCGCCGTATGTATCGGACGTGTCGAAGAGGGTGACGCCCTCATCGATCGCCGCGTCCACGACCGCGCGGGTAGCAGTGGTATCCAGTCGTCCGCCGAAGTTGTTGCAGCCCAGTCCTACGACCGAGACCACAAGTCCAGAGTCACCAAGTGGCCGATAGCGCATGTCCAGCATCATACGACGTCAATCATCCGCCGTTTCGGGTGGGGAAGACCGGCCGGGGAAGACCGGCCGGGGAGGGCCAGCCGGGGAGGGCCAGCCGGGGAAGACGGGGCGGGGAAGGCCAGCCGAGGAAGGGCAGCCGGGGGAAGACCAGCCGGGCGAAGACTAGTCAGGGAAGGCCAGCTGAGAGAAGACCAGCTGAGAGCGGGCGACACCCAAAGAGATACTGACGCGAAAGTACCTATGCGATAGGATAGGTAGTACGTACGTGGCCAGCGCCCACGCGACGCACTGACTGATGCACAATTGCGTGACGCAATTTTCCTCGACTGAGGGGGTCGGTTGCCGTGGCGAATAGCTCGGAGGGACCTACCGTTCTGCGTATCCTGCTGGGTACGCAGTTGCGTCGACTGCGCGATGAAAGTGGCATCAGCGCCAAGGATGCGGCCAAGGCTATCCGCGCGTCGGAGTCGAAGATCAGCAGGATCGAACTCGGACGTAATGCCATCAGGGAGATCGACGTACTCGATCTGCTGACGCTGTACGGCGTCGGACCTGACGAACGCGAGCAGCTGCTGACCCTGGCCGAGCAGTCCAGTCACCCGGGCTGGTGGCACCGGTACTCCGACATCCTGCCTGACTGGTTCCAGTCTTACATCGGCATGGAGGACGGCGCGCACCAGATCCGGGTCTACGAGCCGCAGCTCGTCCCGGGACTGCTGCAGACCGAGGAGTACGCCTCCGCCGTCATCGCGCTCTGCGACTACCCGATCGGTGAGGGCGAACGGCACGTGCTGGTCCGCAAGGAACGGCAGCGGCGGTTCCGCGAGGGCAAGCTACGGCTCTGGGTAATTGTCGACGAGACCGCGTTGCGTCGGCCGGTGGGCGGCTACGAGGCCCAGATCAGGCAGCTACGCCATCTGCAGACGCTCATCGGGACGACGAAGGTCACCATGCAGGTGATCAGCGAGGCCACCCCGCACGCGACGCCGGGCGCGTTCAGCATCCTGCGGTTCAGCGAACCAGATCTCCCGGACATCGCCTACGTGGAGAATCTGGCCGGCGCTATCTACATCGACAAGCAGGCCGATGTGGATCGCTACCTGCTCGCGATGGAGCGGCTGAGCGTCGTCGCCTGCCAGCCGCGCGATACCTACAGCATCCTGGACAAGATGGTCGACTGGATGGAAACTCGCGTCAGCGGCAGCTGATGTAGCGCGACGGCTACCGAGATGAAATGCTTGAGGGCAGTCGCGTGCCAAGAACGGGAAACCAAGAACGGGAAATAAGGACGGCGGGACCCCGTCCAGGAACGGAGCCCCGCCACCTTCTCCCCCCCGGAGCTTGTGGGCCGTCGCGGGAGCCGTGATCTCACCGCGACCGGGCCGAGGGGCCAGAGACAGGACTGCAGCTGACTGGCCAGTCAGGCAACCGGCAGGTCGAATTCCCCGTTCTTGGCGCCGACGAGGAATGCCGCCCACTCCTCACGCGTGTAGAAGTGCGGGGCTAGGCTACGGTCCTTCGTGTCGCGGAGCGCGACGCCTCCCTCGGGAAGGTGCGCCACCTCGACGCATGCTCCGGACGAACTCGCGCTGCTCTTAAACCAGCGGAGCTTGGTCAGGTCCTTTTTCATCTGCTCTCCCTTCCAGAGCCGTGTTTTCTTTCCTTCTCCCCTGAGTCAAACTCAGGAAAGTTCTCTCGAGATGCGGGCCACAAGGTCTGCCGAGGCGGGCGGAGACAGAGCGGAGGCGCGCAGCCGGTCGAACGCCTCGGTCCGGTCGCGGACGTCTCTGTCCTTCTCCAAGAAGATCACGCCGGCCACCGAGTCCAGGAAAACCACGTCCGCGTCGCTGCGCTCGGGAAATTCCATGACAGAGAACGAGCCAGACGAGCCCGCGTGCGCGCCGCTCTCGAACGGCAGCACCTGCATCGTCACGCCCGGCCGCTCCGCATCGGCTAGTAGGTGGCTGAGCTGCATGCGCATCACCGCCGTCCCGCCGACCCTCCGGCGGATCACGGCCTCGTCATGGATCACCCACAGATCGAACGGCGATTCGCCGTCCAGCCGCCGCTGGCGCTCCACGCGGACGTCACTCATCCGCCTGATCTGATCCTCGGTGTGCCGCGGGTACATCTCCTTCAGCACCGCGCGAGCGTACTCGGGTGTCTGCAGCAGGCCATGGATAACCATCGCCTCGTAGCTACGCAGTCCGCTGGCTTCGGCCTCCAGCCCCACGTACATTCCCATCCCGCTGGGCAGCACGTCGTCATAGACTGACCACCAGCCTTTGCGGTGCCCCTCGCGGGCCATCTCGAGCAGAACCTGCCGCGCGCCCGGGTCGTTAACTTGATACAGCGACAGCATCGCGGTGAGGTAGGCGGTCTTCGTCGGGGCCTTGCCCGTCTCGATCCGGGACAGCGTCGAGGGAGCGATGCCGAGCCGGTCGGCGACTTCTTCCAGCTTGAAGCCGTTATTTTCCCGCAGCGCACGCAGCTCAGCCCCGAGGCGCCGCCGCCGTACCGTCGGTCCGTCCGTCATGCGGACCCACCTCCTCAGGAGGCGCCATCAGTCGATTTCGTACTGTGACGTGATCACTCCGCACTGTCTTGACAAGCTGTACGATACAGCAATGAGGCGCGCTATGAAATCCCATCCGGGATTTCATCTACACAACTTCCTCCATGCACTTGCGCGCCGTGGGCTTGCAAGCCATGATCGTTCTCATATCCGTCATCCCAAATAGCGGATAGAACGGACGTTATCCACTTAATTCGGACTAAATACCCTAAGTCGCGAAGCCCGAAAGAATATTTATATCGCTCATGGAGGGGGAAACGGATGAAATCGACTGCAGGGGGTCATCGACGCGAAACGGGTTCGGTCGTCTTGGGGTCCCTCACGGTCCCAGGCCATCCCCGGCACGTGTCACGGGTGCGCGATTTTGTTCGGCGGGCCGCGGCCGTGATGCCGACCGTGGACTCAGACGCGGCGACCTTACTTGTCTCCGAACTGGTTACCAACGCGATCCAGCACACCAAGTCGGGGACGGACGGGGCGGTCACCATCATCGTCGCGTCGCTGGCCGACGGATTGCTGGTGGAAGTGACCGACGACGGCTCGGCCGGACAGCCGATCGTCAAGTCCGATCTGTACGCGGCACAAGGACATGGGCTGTTCCTGGTCCAGCAGGTCGCCGCGCAGTGGGGGTACATGCGTGATCCGGCGGGTACCACGGTGTGGTTCCACCTGCCCGAGGCGGATGACTCAGCCGCTGGGGGGTCGGTCGGGGCCGGTTGGCCGGGGAAGCACAGCCAGGACGCCGGCCAGAACACCGGAACAGATTCCGGCGAGCTCTTCGTCGCTGACGACGTACGGCGGCATCGTGTAGATCAGATCACGGAACGGCCGCAGCCAGACACCCGCCCTGACCGCCGCGGCGGAAGCGGCGGCGACGTCCACATCGCGGCTAAGCTGCACGACCCCGATGGCGCCGAAGACCCTTACGTCGGTCACTCCTGGCAGTTCGGCCGCGGGCTCCAGCCCGTCGCGCAGACCCGCCTCGATCCTGATGACCTCTGCGTGCCAGCCTTCCGGGTATCCGCCGAGCAGGACGTCGAGGGACGCGTTGGCGACGGCGCAGGCCAACGGGTTACCCATGAAGGTCGGCCCATGTGCGAGCACCGGTAGCTCGCCGCGCGAGATGCTTTTCGCGACGCCGGGTGTGCACAGCGCCGCCGCCAGTGTGAGATAGCCGCCAGTGAGCGACTTGCCGACGCACATGATGTCGGGGCTGACCCCGGCGTGCCCGGCGGCGAACAGCGAACCTGTCCGGCCGAAGCCGGTGGCAATCTCGTCGAAGATCAGCAACACGTCGTGGGCGTCGCATGCCTCGCGCAAGGTCCGCAGGTAGGCCGGGTCGTGGAACCGCATCCCGCCCGCGCCCTGCACGACCGGCTCGACGATGACCGCGGCCAGTTCGGCGGCGTGCTCCGCGATCAGCGCCGTCAGCTCCGCCGCGTACTCCGGGTCGTACTCCGTGGGCGGCGGCGGCGCGAACACTTGCCGTGGCAGCACGCCATCCCACATCCGGTGCATCCCGCCCTCGGGATCGCACACCGACATCGCCATGAACGTGTCGCCGTGATACCCACCGCGCCAGGTCAGCAGCTTGTGCTTGGCAGCCCGGCCCGCGCCGCGCCAGTACTGCAGCGCCATCTTGATCGAGACCTCCACCGACACCGATCCGGAGTCGCAGAGGAAGACGTGCTCCAGCCCCGTCGGAGCGAGAGCCGCCAGCCGGTCGCACAGCCGCACGGCGGGCTCGTGCGTCAGCCCGCCGAACATCACGTGGCTCATCCGGGTGAGCTGGTCCCGCGCCGCCGCGTCCAGCACGGGGTGCGCGTATCCATGGATCGCCGCCCACCAGGACGACATCCCGTCGATCAGTTCGGTGCCGTCCGCCAGCTTGATCCTGGCACCGGCGGCCGACTGGACGACCAGCGGCGGCACGCTGGCCGGCATCGGCGCGTACGGATGCCACACCCGGCGCCGGTCAAGCTCGGAGAGCTTGTCAGGCGTGAGCACTGGTCTTGCCGTGCCTCTTCTCCCTGATGCGCATCGAGACCTTCACCGGGGTGCCGTCGAAGCCGAACTCCTCGCGGAGCCGACGCTCGATGAACCGTCGGTAGGAGGCCTCAAGGAAGCCCGATGTGAACAGCACGAAGTGCGGCGGCCTGATGCCCGCCTGGGTGGCGAACAGGATCTTGGGCTGCCGCCCGCCGCGGACGGGCGGCGGGTGCTCGGCGACCAGCCGGCCGATGAACGCGTTGAGCTGCCCGGTCGACACCCGGGTCTCCCACCCGGCCAGCGCCGTCTCGATCGCGGGCACCAGCTTCTCCACGTGCCGCCCGGTGGACGCGGAGATGTTCACCCGCGGCGCCCAGCGCGCCGCGTAAAGCTGCCGCTCGATCTCGCGGTCCAGGTAGTGACGCCGTTCCTCGTCGGTGAGGTCCCACTTGTTGTAGGCGATGACCAGCGCGCGTCCTGAGTCGATGACCAGTGACACGATGCGCAGATCCTGCTCGGTGAGCGGATCGCTCGCGTCGATCAGCACGACCGCGACCTCGGCGCGGTCCAGCGCGCTCTGCGTCCGGACGGTCGCGTAGTAGTCGGCGCCCTGGTTCTCGCGGAACCTGCGCCGGATCCCGGCCGTGTCAACAAAGCGCCACGTCGTGCCGCCCAGCTCGATGAGCTCGTCGACCGGGTCCCTGGTCGTCCCCGCCTCCGGGTGGACGACCGCGCGCTGCTCGCCCGCCAGCTTGTTCAGCAGGCTGGACTTGCCGACGTTCGGCCGGCCGATGAGCGCCACGCGGCGCGGGCCGCCCTCGCCATCCGGACGATCGGCGGGCGCATCGGGCAGCGCGCCGAGCACCCGGTCGAGCAGGTCGCCGCTGCCCCGGCCGTGCAGCGCGCTGACCACCAGTGGCTCGCCAAGCCCGAGCGACCACAGCGCCGTCGCGTCCGCCTCGCCCTTCGCGTCGTCTACCTTGTTGGCCGCCAGCACCACGGGCTTACCCGAGCGGCGCAGCACATCCGCCACCGCGATATCAGCGTCCGTCGCGCCGACGGTCGCGTCCACCACGAACAAGATCGCGTCCGCCGCCTCGACGGCCAGCCGGGCCTGGGCGGCTACCTGGGCGGCGAGCCCGTCCCGCATCGAGGGCTCCCAGCCGCCGGTGTCGAGCAGCGTGAACGCCCGCCCGTTCCATAGCCCGTCATACGCCACCCGGTCCCTGGTAACCCCGGGAACGTCCTCGACCACCGCCTGGCGGCTGCCCAGGATGCGGTTCACCAAGGTCGACTTCCCGACGTTCGGGCGGCCGACCACGGCCAGCACCGGCCGAGGGGCCGCGTCGTTGACCAGGGAGGCATCGCCTTCGTCGTTATGGCTCATGGCGTCTTCTCCGGGACACGGCGGGTCAGGTCAACGATCTCGGTCACCACTTCGTCGAGGGTCAGGTTGGTTGAGTCCAGCAGGGTGGCGTCCGGTGCCATGGCCGACTGCGCCGCGTCGAGGCGATCACGGCGGTCCTGGTCGGTCTCGGTCTGCGCCACCGTGGTCCCCTGGTCGGCGGCGTGCCTGGCGGCGCGGGCGGCGCCGTCGGCGGTGAGGTACACCTTGACGTCGGCGTCCGGCGCGACCACGGTGCCGATGTCCCGGCCCTCGGCGACAATGCCAGGACCGTCGATGATCGCGCGCTGCTGGTCGATCAGGCGCGCGCGGACCTCCGGCACCCGGGCGACGACGCTGACCGAGGTGGTCACGTCCCGGGTACGGATTTCCTGGGAAATGTCGCGGTTATCGGCTTTGACCCAGAAATCGTCCGGGTCGGTGGCGATGCTGATCTCGGGTGCCCGCGCGAGCGCCCGGACGGCATCGCTGTCCGTGACGTCAACGCCACGTTCCAGTAGCCACCAGGTAAGCGCGCGGTACATCGCACCTGTGTCCAGGTAGCGAAGACCTAGCGCCCGGGCGACGCCACGGGCCGCGCTCGATTTGCCGGAGCCTGACGGGCCATCGATGGCGACGACAACCCCCGGTGAATGTTCCACATCGAAGATGTTACCGGCTATCCGCTCTTGCGCCGGAACGACCGCTTGCCTGCCGCCGGCCCGTGCGCACCGTTCACCTTGTCCGGCGACTTGCCCTTGCCGGCCGCGTCCCCGCCATGACCAGCGTGCTTGCGGTCGAGGGCGTCACGGAACTTGCGCTTGACGTCATCGAGGTCGGACTTGGCCGCCTGCTCTTGCTCTGCCATACCTACAGTGTCGCACGTCGGCCGTCGCCAGCTCACCTCGGTATCTAGCCGAGAAAGTTTGGGGTTTTGGACGCTAGGACGTCACAAAGGGCTAACCTCGCGCGGGCCAGCCACCGGATTCCATCGCCGTTAGCAGCGCGGGTACGTCTGGGGGGCGGACCGAAAGCTCGGCGGCGCCGACCGGCAGGCCCGGCGAGTGCTCGATGCGGATGTCCTCGATGTTCACGCCGGCCGCGCCCGCCGCGTTGAACAACCGGGCCAGTTCACCTGGCTGGTCGCGGATCACCACCTGGACCACGGCGAACGGCCGGGGCTCCTCGCCGTGCTTGCCGGGGATCCTGGCGACGCCTGCCCGCCCCCGCTCCAGCAGATCCGTGACCGTTTTATCGGAAATATCCGACATGGCGGCTGGGGCGGGGCCGGGGGCGGCGGGCGCGGCCCCCTCGAGGGCGCGGGCCACCTCGGCTAGGTCGGCGGATACCTCGGCGAGCACCTCCGCCACCGGTCCGGCGTTGGCCCCGAGGATCTGCAGCCATAGCCCAGGGTCCCCCGCGGCGATCCGCGTGGTGTCACGCAGGCCCTGGCCCGCCAGGCCAAGCGCGGCGGCGGGCCCGTCCGCGAGCCGGGCGGCAAGCGCGGCGGAGACCACGTGCGGGGCATGCGAGATCAGCGCGACCCACCGGTCATGCGACTCCGGGTCGGTGATCACCTGGTCCGCGCCGCAGGCCGAGATCAGCTCGGATACCGTCGCCACCGCGTCCGCGTCGGTCGCCGAGGACGGGCACAGCGCCCAGGTACGGCCGAGAAAAAGGTCGGCGCGGGCAGCGGCCGGACCGCTCCGCTCCCGGCCCGCCAGCGGGTGGCCCGGCACGAAGCTCGACATGTCGCAGCCGAGCGCGGCCGCCTGCCGCACCGGCAGTTCCTTAACGCTGGCCACGTCCGTGTACACCCGCGCCAGCCCGCGCCGCTGGGCGTCCGCGAGCGTGCGAGCGACCACCGCAGGCGGCACCGCGATCACCGCTACGTCCGCCCGGGGCCGGTCGATGTGACATTGACCGGCATCTAGCCCGGTCGATGTCACATCGACAGGGCTCGGGGCGGCGTCCAGCGGCTCCCCCGCGCCGAGCGAGGACGCTAGGCGGAGGGATTCGCTGTCCGCGTCCGCCAGCCACACCTGGACATCGCACGCGCGCAGCGCCAAGGCCACCGAGGTGCCAATGAGACCGGTGCCGATGACGACCGCGGATCGTAGGGTCACTGAGCGATATCCAGCCGCAGCGCGACCGCCCCGCGCAGGTACACGTGGTGGATCTCCGAACGCGGCTTGTCGGTCGATACGTGCGCCATCAGCCGGATTACCCGGGGCATCGCGTCCGGCTTGCTGATCTCGGAGGCACACATCAGCGGCACGTCGTGGAAGCCGATCTTGCGGGCGGCAAGGGCCGGAAACTCAGCAGTCAGGTCCGGGGTAGCGGTGAACAGCACGCTGACCACGTCATCCGTGGTGAGCTCGTTACGGCTCATCACCTCAGACACCAGTTCGGCTGTGCCCTCCAGTATCGCTTCGCGAGTGTCCTCGTCCACTTGCACAGCTCCGCGAATTGCCCTGATCGTTGACATAATGCGACCTTACAGTCCAACTGCGGCATACAGTTCACCGATTTCCCTGGTAGAAAGCTCGCGCGTCGCCCCTGGACGCAGCGAACCTAGCCGGATCGGGCCCACGTCGGTGCGGACCAGACGGCTCACCGGATGCCCCGTTTCGGCGAGCATCCGCCTGACGATGTGCTTGCGGCCCTCGTGCAGGGTGACCTCGACCAGGGTCCTCGAGCCCACCCGGTCGACGACGCGGAACTTGTCCGCGGTCGCCACCCCGTCCTCCAGCTCGACGCCGGTCGCCAGCCGCCGGCCGAGGTCGCGCGGCACCGGGCCGGTCACCTCAGCCAGGTAGGTCTTGGCCACCTCGAAGGAAGGATGGGCCAGCCGGTGGGCGAGCTCACCGTCGTTCGTGAGGAGCATCAGCCCCTCGGTCTCGTAGTCCAGCCGACCGACGTGGAACAGCCGCTCGGCCCGGTCCCCGAGGAAATCGGTGATCGTGCGGCGGCCATGCGGGTCGGACATGGCGGTGAGCACCTTGGCGGGCTTGTTGAACATCAGGTACACAACGTCAGGACGGGTCGGGATGCGCTTGCCGTCCACCTTGATTACCTGGTTTGCCGGGTCGACCCGCGCCCCGAACCGGCGGACCGTCTGCCCGTCGACCGATACCCGGCCCTCGCCGATCAGTTCCTCGCAGTGCCTGCGGCTGCCGATGCCGGCCTCGGCCAGTACTTTCTGCAACCGGACGCCGTCCGGGACGTCAATTAGCTCGTCCCGGTCGTCCCACTCAAGATCGCTCATTTTCCTCAATGTCCTCGACGCTGTCCGGCAGGAACGGCGCCAGGTCTGGCAAGTCGTCAAGCGAGGCTATGCCCATCCGCTCCAGGAAAAACCCCGTCGTGCGGTACAGGATCGCGCCGCTGTCGGTATCGGTCCCAGACTCCTCGACAAGGCCGCGCAGCGTCAGGGTGCGCATCACGCCGTCGCAGTTGACGCCGCGGACCGCGGACACTCTAGCCCGGCTGACGGGCTGGCGGTAGGCCACCACCGCGAGGGTTTCCAGCGCCGCCTGGGTGAGCCGCACTTCCTGCCCGTCGCGGACGAACCGCTCCACCAGCGGCGCGAACTCGTCACGGGTGTACAGCCGCCAGCCGCCGGCCACCTCGCGCAGGTCGAATCCCCGCTCCTCCACGTCGTAGGACGCGGACAGTTCGCGCAGGACGTCGGAAACCTCGTGCCGCGGGTACTCAAGCACCTGGGCGAGGATCACTTCGGTTACCGGCTCGTCGGCGACCAGCAGGATCGCCTCGATCGCCGGGCGTAGATTTTCCCGACCCACCGCCGCTGCCCCCTTCACTCGTCGTCGGTAACAATAGCGGGATCCGCGTCATCCCCGGTCCATGTCACGTACAACTCTCCGAGGGGCGCCACTTGCTCGAAAGCCACCGTGTCTTCTCGGTATAGCTCAAGCAGGGCGAGAAACGACGCGACTATCTCGTAATTCCCGGCGGCGCCGGCCGTGAGCTGCCGGAAGCTGGCCCGGCCGAGCCTGCGCAGCGACGCGGCGATCATTATCGCCTGGTCCTTGATGCTGATATTCGGGGCGTGGATGTGGTCGGTCGGCACCGTCGGCGGTTCGCGAGGAGTGAACACCCGGGCCGCGATAGCGGCGAACTCGACGGGCCCGAGGCCCAGCAGGACTTCCGGCAGCAGTTCGGCGAACCTGGGCTCAAGCGGGACCCGGCGGGGGAACCGCCGGGCGGCGCTCGCCATCGAGGCGGCGAACACGGCGGCGACCTCTTTGTAGGCGCGGTATTGCAGCAGCCGGGCGAACAGCAGGTCCCGCGCCTCGAGCAGCGCGAGGTCCTCCTCGTCCTCCACCTCACCCGACGGCAGCAGCCGGGCGGCCTTCAGGTCAAGCAGGGTGGCCGCGACGACCAGGAAGTACGACACCTGGTCCAGGTCCCAGCCGCCGGCCCGATGCCGGATGTAGGAGATGAACTCGTCGGTGACCTGGGAGAGCGCGACCTCGGTGATGTCCAGTTTGTGCTTGGAGATCAGCCCGAGCAGCAGGTCGAACGGACCCTCGAACACGTCGAGGTGGACCTCGAAGCCCCCTTCACGGGGAGGCGCGTCAACCGGATCCGTCACGTTTACGACGGTAGCTCATCCTGGCCGGACGAGCCGAGTCGCCGCGCCAGCAGGGAATCCTTGCCCCGGGCGTCCAGATCGGCGAGCAGGACGGCGATGGCTTCCCGGACCAGACGCCCCCGGTCAACGGTCATCCCGTAGCGGCGCAACGCGAGGCGCGCCTGCTCTATGTCGAGCAGCTCCGGCTCGGACAAGTAGACGGTGATTTTCTGATCGTGTCTTTCCCGGCCAGTCGCTAGACGGCCATCAGCCCCGTCGGGCCCTGGGGCTGCCGGGCGCAGGAGTTCGGCGACCCCGGGCATAGTTACCCGGCGTGACCGTCCCCTGCCTGCCGCCACCGCTCTAGGACCTCCTTGGCAAGCTCACGGTAGGAACTAGCCCCCAGTGACGTGGAATCGAAGCTGGTAATGGGCTCCCCAGCCACAGTAGCGTCAGGGAACCTCACCGTCCTGTTGATAACCGTATGGAAAACTTTGTCACCAAAACCGTTCACTATGGACGCCAGCACCTCCCTGGTGTGCAGGGTCCGCGAGTCGTACATGGTGGCGAGCAGGCCGTCGATGATGAGATCGGGGTTGAGCCGCTGCGAGACCTTGTCGATGGTCTCCATCAGCAGCGCGACACCGCGCATCGCGAAGTACTCGCACTCCAGCGGGATGAGCACGCTGGTGGCGCAGGCCAGCGCGTTGATGGTGAGCAGCCCGAGTGACGGCTGGCAGTCGATCAGGATGATGTCGTAGTCGGGCACCAGCGGCTTGAGCACTCCCCCGAGCACGTACTCACGGCCCACCTCGTGCACGAGCTGGACTTCCGCGCCGGACAGGTCGATGTTGCTCGGCAGCAGGTCCAGACCGTCGACGTTGGTCTGGAACAGCACGTCGGAAGCGATGACGTCGCGTTCCATCAGGAGGTTGTAGACCGTGGAGTCGATGTCGTGCGGCTGGATGCCGAGCCCGACCGACAGCGCTCCCTGCGGGTCGAAGTCGACGAGCAGCACCCGCCGTCCCTGCTCGGCGAGAGCCGCGCCGAGGTTGATCGTGGTGGTCGTCTTGCCGACGCCACCCTTCTGGTTGCAGATCGCGACCACCCGCGCCGGCCCGTGCTCCATGAGCGGCTCGGGATCGGGAAACACCGAGACCGGACGACCGGTCGGTCCCAGCTCGCCTGCTTGGGGTTCTGTTACGATACGGGATGCTGCCACCAGCGATAAACCTCCCGGGGCTTGCGCGAAATCACTTGGACTCTAGGGTTTGGTACTCGCCGTAAGCAAGCCGACTCGCCGTTTAGCCCGGAATATCCTCAGGTCGCCCTCGGATGAGCCGCCGCGTAGACCTCTCGCAGTTTATCAACGGTGATCAAGGTATACACCTGAGTCGTGGTAACCGATGCGTGGCCGAGCAGTTCCTGCACGACACGGATGTCGGCGCCGCCATCCAGCAAGTGGGTGGCGAACGAGTGCCGCAACGTGTGCGGTGACACGTGTGCCAGCCCGGCCCGATCCGCCGCCGCGGAGATGATGCCCCACGCGCCCTGCCGGGTGAGCCTGCCGCCGCGGGCGTTGAGAAACACCGCCGGGCTGGACGCCCTCGCCGCGAGCGTGGGCCGGGCGCGGACCAGGTAGGCCTCGAGCGCGGCGACCGCGTAGCTGCCGACCGGGACGATCCGCTGCTTGCCGCCCTTGCCGTCCAGCAGCACTACGGGGTCGGCGGCCAGTTCCAGGTCATCCACGTCAAGACCGGTGACCTCCGAGATGCGGGCGCCGGAGCCGTACAGGAACTCCAGCAGCGCCCGGTCCCGGAGCTTTTTCGGGTCCTCGGTGTCGGCGCCGGGCGGTGGTCCGGCCGCGTCGAGCAGCCGCTCGACCTCGTGCAGGCTGATCGCTTTCGGCAGCCGGCGCGGCGGGGTTGGCGGCGCCACCTCACGGGCGGCGTCGTCGCCGGTCATCCCGTGGGTATGCGCGAACGCGTGCAGCCCGCGCACCGCGACGACCGCTCGCCCGGCGGAGCTGACCGCCAGCGGCGGATGCTCGTCGTCACCGGTGCGGAGCGCGATCAGGAACGCCGAGATATCGGTGTCGCGGACGTCCTCAAGCTCCGTCCGGCCCGCCGCGCCGAGCAGGCCAACGTACCGGCGCAGGTCCCGCTCGTAGGATTCGACCGTGTTGCCCGCCAGCCCCCGCTCCACGCTGAGGTGCTGCAGGTACTCCCGCACCGCTTCGCTGACGGCGACCACGGCGTCAGGAAGCTATCAGGCCCGCGTGGGCAGCGAGGATGCCGGCGACCGCCACTCCGTTGTGGATGTCACCGGACAAGACGGCACCGACGGCGTCCCGCATCGGGACCCAGCGCACCTCTATCGTCGCTTCTTCGTCGGTCGGCTCGTACTCCCGGTCGGCGAGCTGGCTGATGCCGCGGGCCAGGAACACCCGGATCCGCTCGGTGCTGAACCCGGGTGACGAGTAGTACTCGACCAGCGTGCGCCACTCGGCCGCCGCGTACCCGGTCTCCTCGCGCAGCTCGCGCTGCGCCGCGGCGATGTGCGACTCACCGTCCTGGTCGAGCAGCCCAGCGGGGAGTTCCCACAGCAGGCCGCCGACCGGATGCCGGTACTGCCGGATCATCAGCACCTGGTTCGCGTCGTCCAGCGCGAGGATGGCGACGGCACCGGGGTGGGTCACCACCAGCCGTTTTGCTATCTGATCACCTGGCATACGGACCTCATCGGCCCGTACGGTGATCAGCCAGTCGTTCAGCTCCTCAGTTGATGAGACGACTGGCCACTGCTCCGGCGTGTCGATGAGCGTCATGCTCGGCATGCCAAGGCGGCGGCGATCAGCCCGCTGAACAGCGGATGCGGCCGCGTCGGACGGGACAGGAACTCCGGGTGCGCCTGAGTGGCGACGAAGAACGGGTGCACGTCGCGTGGCAGCTCGATGAACTCCACCAGCCTGCTGTCCGGCGACAAACCGGAAAACACCAGCCCAGCGGACTCCAGCTGCTCGCGGTAGAAATTGTTGACTTCGTAGCGATGCCGGTGACGTTCGGACACGACGGGCTCCGCGTACAGATCGCGGACGATGGTGCCGTCCCCGAGCTCCGCCGGGTACAGGCCGAGCCGCATGGTGCCGCCCATGTCGCGCTCGCCGCTGATCACGTCCTCCTGATCGGCCATCGTCGCGATCACCGGATCGGGCGTGATCGGGTCGAACTCGGCGCTGTTGGCCTTGGCCAGCCCGGCCAGGTCCCGTGCCACCTCGATCACCATGCACTGCAGCCCGAGGCACAGCCCGAGCACCGGGATACCGTTGCTCCGCGCGTAACGGATCGCACCGATCTTGCCCTCGATACCGCGCACGCCGAAGCCACCGGGGATCAGCACCCCGTCCACTCCGGCAAGCTGCTGCGCCGCCCCCTCGGACGTCTCGCAGTCGTCGCTGGGCACCCAGCGGATGTTCACCCGGGTGTCGTTGGCGAACCCGCCCGCGCGCAGCGCCTCGGCGGGGCTCAGGTACGCGTCTGGCAGGTCCACGTACTTGCCGACGAGCGCGATGGTGACCTCATGGGCGGGCTGGTGGACGACGCGCAGCAGGTCGTCCCATTCATGCCAGTCGACGTCGTGCGACAGCAGGCCCAGCCGGTGCGTGACGTAGGCGTCCAGCCCCTCCGTGTGCAGCACCTTGGGGATGTCGTAGATGGACGGGGCGTCCGGTGCGGAGACCACCGCTTCCTCGTCCACGTCGCACATCAGCGAGATCTTGCGCTTGAGGTTTTCGCTGATCGGCCGGTCCGAGCGGGCGACGATCGCGTCCGGCTGGATACCGATGGAGCGCAGCGCGGCGACGCTGTGCTGGGTCGGCTTGGTCTTGAGTTCGCCGGACGGGCCGATGTACGGCAGCAGGCTCACATGCAGGAAGAACGTCCGGTCCCGGCCTATCTCGTGCCGGATCTGCCGGATGGACTCCAGGAACGGTTGTGACTCGATGTCGCCGACCGTGCCGCCAACCTCGGTGATCACCACGTCGACGTCGGCGTCATCCATGTCCAGGATGCGGGATTTGATCTCGTTGGTGATGTGCGGGATGACCTGGACGGTGTCCCCCAGGTAATCGCCACGGCGTTCCTTGGCGATGACCGCCGAGTACACCTGGCCGGTGGTGACGTTGGCCTTGCCGGACAGCCGGGTGTCGAGGAACCGTTCGTAGTGCCCGACGTCCAGATCGGTCTCGGCCCCGTCGTCGGTCACGAAGACCTCGCCGTGCTGGAACGGGTTCATTGTGCCTGGATCGACGTTCAGGTACGGGTCGAGCTTTTGCATCTGAACCCGCAGCCCGCGCATCTTGAGCAGGCGGCCGAGACTGGATGCGGTTAGGCCCTTGCCGAGGCTAGAGGCCACACCGCCGGTGACGAAGAGGTGTTTGGTGCGTGTGTCTGATGCGCCCAAGAAGGGACTCCCGTGGGTGGTCGTATCGATGCGGTAAAACCCGCAGGTCCACGGGCCACCAGAATAACAGGCCTGGTGGCGTGCCCTGCGTCACCTGGGCCACCTCGCCATCGGCGTGTCGAGTCGCCTCGGGGTGATCGGCCTCGCCAAACCTGGCCAGTTGCACCGCGCAGGCCACCGCGAGCACGAATCCGGCGACGGCGGCGGGGCCGAGACCGGGCCTGGTCTGGTCGCCCAGGAAAAGTACGCCGATGATCGCCGGGGGCAGCGTCTCGGCCAGCACCACCGCGGCGGTCGTCACGGTCACGCTGCCGCCCTCGAGCGCCGTGGCGTACAGCATGAACGAGATGATCCCGGCCGCGATCACCGCGTAGGTGGCCGGGTCGCGGATCAGGGTGAGCGGGCCGAACCCGTCGAGGATGCGGGCGGCGATGCCGAGGACGCCGTAGCCTAGCCCGGCGATGGCGCCGAGCACAGGGGTCCGCGCCGGGCTCGGCAGCCGGGCGGCGACCAGACCGAGCAGGCCGATCCCCGCGGTCGCGACGATCAGCGCGAGTTTGAACACGGCCCCGGCGTTGGTCGCTCCCTCGGCGCCCGCCGAGGAGCCCAGCAGCCCCACTCCGGCCACCACGCCCGCGACCGCCAGCCATTCCCGGCGGGTGAGCTTCATCTTGGTCACCTGGGACGACACGACCGCGGTGACGGCCAGGTTGGATGCCACCACGGCCTGCACCGCGAACAGCGGGAGCCGGTGCAGCGCGACAAGCTGGGCAAGGAAGCCGAGACCGTCCAGGCAGATGCTCGCGACGAAACGCCACTGGTGCAGCATCCGCACCAAAAGCCCAGGATCGACACCCTCGACCTGACCCGGCACATGGGTGCTCGCCTCGCGCACGGCCACCGCCTGCATGACCGAGGCGACGCCGTAGCACAGCGCCGCGACGATGGCCGCGATCATGCTCGCCAGCACGATGCCCTTTCGCCCCCTGGGTCTAGACGCATCTTTGAGTCAACAGTCAGCTATTTCCCAGAAATTCCCGCCATATGCGAAGAAGCGGACTACTCAGCTACCGCAGCGCCGCCGCGGGTCTAGCTTCCCAGATGGTCCACAACGGACGATAGCCGAGGCGGCTCCAGAACGGACCCGACAGCGGGTTGACCTGGGCGTAATGCAGCAGGGTCAGCTGGATCCCCGAATCGTCGAGTATCTCGTGCACGTGCCGGACCAGCCGCTCGCCGGTGCCTCTGCCGCGGTCACCAGGCACGACGAAACCGGTCTGCAGATAGGCCACCCGCTCCCGGTTGGCCAGCGGACGCAGCCAGGTCGCGTCCTGCGGCGGCTGCACGGTGACGAGTCCGGCCGGCCGCCGGTCCCGTTCGGCCAGCCAGGTCCAGGTGGGGCTGCGGGACAGCCTGGACTTGACGTCCACGCGCAGCAAGGTGGTGGTGGCCGGCCGCAGCACCGCGCCGCCGAAGTTCGCGTCGAACCTGATGACGCCCATCTCCAGCTCGGTGACCGCGGTGAAGTCGTCCGGGCCGGCATCCCGGATCACCAGGTCACCGTTGTCTTTATGCTGGTCGGCGCCGGCCACGGCCGCGGCCCGGCCCGCCGGGCGGGCGGCGATCACCGCCATCGGCACCAGTCCGTGCCGCTGCAGCGCACGCACGCCGGTGACGTCGCGGGTCGGCCAGGTGACGAT
Source organism: uncultured Actinomycetota bacterium (assembly GCA_963743085.1). Lineage (GTDB taxonomy): Bacteria > Actinomycetota > Actinomycetes > Streptosporangiales > Streptosporangiaceae > JBEKHI01. The sequence continues at coordinate 82,828 of CAVUOU010000048.1, read as the reverse complement.
CGCCGCGCTGTCGACGTCCCGGCTCGCGGGTACCCCCGCCAGGTGGTCCCGCCATTGCGCGAGGATCGCGTCCAGCGCCGGCAGCGTGTCCGCTCCCCTGACCCGCGGGGTGAGCAGGAACCGGTGGGTGGCGCCCCAGGTCTGGTTGAGCGAGTCGTCGGGGACCCGCTGGTGCCGGCACACCGCCAGCGCGGCCGGACGGCCGTCGGATCCGCTGACCACCAGCGGCGGCGAGCAGCCCTCCGGCAAGTCGTCCGGCACCGGTAGCAGCGGGTCGATGGACCGCCAGCGACGCGCCACGGAACGATTTACGTCCCGTACGACGTCACGAATCACCCATGGCATCGCCGCCTCCTGTCGCCCCCGTCCGTTACGCGACTTTACACACCTGCGGCGTGCATACCGCGCAATTCGCGCTTCAGCTCCTTGATCTCGTCGCGGAGCCGGGCCGCGACCTCAAACTGCAGCTCCGCCGCGGCGACGTGCATCTGGTCGGTGAGCTGCTCTACCATCGCCACCAGGTCGTCGCGGGCAGCGGCACCACTCTCTGCCTTTATCTCACCACGGGACGCCCTGATCTCGCCGCGGGCCCGGGACGACAGCCCGGGAACCGGTGCCTTGCCCCGCGACTGCTGCCGGCCGGCACCCCCGATGAGCTGCTCGGTGTCGGCGTCCTCACGGACGATCTGGTCGAGGATGTCGGCGATCTTCTTACGCAACGGCTGCGGGTCGACGCCGTTGGCGGTGTTGTACGCGATCTGCTTGTCGCGGCGCCGGTTGGTCTCGTCGATCGCGCGCTGCATCGACGGCGTGACCTTGTCGGCGTACATGTGGACCTCACCCGACACGTTTCGCGCCGCGCGCCCGATGGTCTGGATCAGCGCGGTGCCCGAACGCAGGAAGCCCTCCTTGTCCGCGTCCAGGATCGCCACCAGGCTTACTTCGGGCAGGTCAAGGCCCTCCCGCAGCAGGTTGATCCCGACGAGCACGTCGTACTCGCCGAGCCGCAGTTCGCGCAGCAGCTCGATGCGGCGCAGCGTGTCTACCTCGCTGTGCAGGTACCTGGTGCGGACGCCGTTCTCCAGCAGGTAGTCGGTGAGGTCCTCGGACATCTTCTTGGTCAGGGTGGTGACCAGGACCCGCTCGTTCTTTTCCGTCCGGACGTGGATCTCCTCGAGCAGATCGTCGATCTGCCCCTTGGTCGGCTTGACGATCACCTGCGGGTCGACCAGGCCGGTGGGCCGGATCACCTGCTCCACGACGTCGCCCTGCACCTGGCGCAGCTCGTACGGCCCCGGTGTGGCGGACAGGTAGATCGTCTGCCCGATACGCTCGGTGAACTCGTCCCAGGTCAGCGGCCGGTTATCGATCGCGCTCGGCAGCCGGAACCCGTGCTCCACCAGCACCCGCTTGCGCGAGACATCACCCTCGTACATCGCCCCGATCTGCGGCACCGTCTGGTGCGACTCGTCGATGACGAGGACGAAATCCTCGGGGAAGTAGTCGAGCAGCGTGTTGGCCGGCGACCCCGGCTCACGGCCGTCGATGTGCAGCGAGTAGTTCTCGATACCCGAGCAGCTTCCAACCTGGCGCATCATCTCGATGTCGTAGGTGGTGCGCATCCGCAGCCGCTGCGCCTCGAGCAGCTTGCCCTGCGTCTCGAGCTCGGCTAGCCGTTGCGCTAGCTCGGTCTCGATGCCCGCGATCGCCCGCTCCATCCGCTCGGGACCCGCGACGTAGTGGCTGGCCGGGAACACATACAGCTCGTCGTCCTCGCTGATCACCTCGCCGGTGAGCGGGTGCAGCGTGGACAGCCGCTCGACCTCGTCGCCGAACATCTCGATGCGGACCGCGAGCTCCTCGTACTGCGGGATGATCTCGATCGTGTCGCCACGCACCCGGAATGTCCCGCGGGTGAAGGCCACATCGTTGCGCGCGTACTGCATGCCGACCAGCTGGCGCAGCAACTGGTCCCGCTCCACGGTGTCGCCGACGTGCAGCGTGAGCATCCGGTCCACGTACTCCTGCGGCGTGCCCAGGCCGTAGATGCAGGACACGCTCGCGACCACGATGGTGTCCCGTCTGGTCAGCAGTGAGTTCGTGGCGCTGTGCCGCAGCCGTTCCACCTCCTCGTTGAGCGAGGAGTCCTTCTCGATGTAGGTGTCGCTCTGCGGAATGTACGCCTCGGGCTGGTAGTAGTCGTAGTAGGAGACGAAGTACTCGACCGCGTTGTCCGGCAGCATCTCGCGCAGCTCAGCGGCGAACTGAGCGGTGAGGGTCTTGTTCGGCAGCATGACGAGCATCGGCCGCTGCAGCTTCTCGGCCACCCAGGCCACCGTCGCCGTCTTGCCGGTGCCGGTGGCGCCGAGCAGCACGGTGTCCTTCTCCCCAGCCTGGACCCGCTTGTCTATCTCGGCGATCGCCGTCGGCTGGTCACCGGCCGGCCGCATATCGGTGACCACATGGAACGGAGCCACCCTCCGTTGCAGATCCGTTACCGGTCGCACGCGCGTTACCTTCCCCTAGAGACTCAGTCCAACTCTAAGCGGGGGGTCTGACATTCCTGCGGCACAATTCGTCCCACACCTCGCCGACCCGTATCTCAAGGTCGGATAGGGATCCATCATTGACCATAACGACGTCAGCCACGGCCAGCCGCTGCTCGCGACTCGCCTGCGCGGCGATCCTGGCCCGGGCCTGGTCCTCCGGCATCCCGCGCAGCTCGACGAGACGGCGCAGCTGGACCTCGGGCGGCACGTCCACCACGATGACCAGGTCGTAGAGGCCTCTGAGGCCGTTTTCCGCGAGCAGCGGCACGTCCTGGACCAGGATCGCGTCCGGCGGCGCTTGCTTTTCGGCGGCGACCATCCAGTCGCGGACCAGCGGATGGACAATCGCGTTCAGCGCGGCGAGCTTGTCAGGATCTGCGAAGACGATCACCCCGAGGCCCTCGCGGTCCAGTTCTCCGTCCTCGCGGATCACCCCTGGACCGAAGGTCGCCTTGATCGCCTCAAGCCCCGGCGTTCCCGGCTCCACGACCGCGCGGGCCGCCTTATCGGCGTCCAGCACCACCGCGCCGCGCTCGGCCAGCCGCCGCGACACTTCGCTCTTACCTGACCCGATCCCCCCGGTCAGCCCGACACGCAGCACCCGGCGCTCCTCATGATTCCCGAGACTATCGCGCCCGCCGACGTCCCGTAGGCCTTCGCCCGCTGGAGCCGGTCACGCGTGCCACCCCGATGGCACTGCCCTCCGCGCCCGTGGGACGCAAAGCCACCATAAGGGACATATCACCCGACTGAGCTGCTTCTACGAGCCCGTCGATGGCCCATTGCTGGTGCCGGGGCGCCATCGATGGGCCATCGCTGGGGTCGCGAGAGGGGCCACCGCCTGCCGTAGGATTTCGGCTCGTGAGCATCGACTGGAACCGGCAGCACACCGACCAGCTTGACTGGTACTGGCGGAATCAGTTCCGGCCGCGGCTAGCGGGGCTCAGCGATGACGAGTATTTCTGGGAGCCAGTCGCTGGCTGCTGGAGCTTGCGCAGGCGCGGTGCGAGCCAGGCGCCGATGACTTTGGGGGCGGGCGACTATCTCATCGACATCGCGGCCGAGGAACTTGATCCGCCCCCGGTAACCACGATCGCCTGGCGGCTCGCGCACATCATCGTGGGTTGCTTCGCGATGCGGCTCGACATCCACTTCAATGAGGGCCGCGCCTATCACGGCTCCTACTCGGCCGGTTACGGAAGCTTCAGCTACGCGACGACGGCTGATGAGGCGCTCGGCCAGCTTGACGACAGCTACGCGCAGTGGATCGCCCACGTGCGCGAGATCGGCACCGAGGGGCTCACGCGCCCGTCCGGCCCCGACGAGGGCGAGTTTGCCGACGAGCCGTTCAGCACCGTGGTGCTGCACATCAACCGCGAGATTATGCACCACGGCGGCGAGATCGGGCTGCTGCGCGACCTGTACCGCGCACGCTAGCGCCGCTCCAAAGCGAAACGTCCGCAGAACCTGAGTGGTTCTGCGGACGTTTCGATAAAGCGGGTGAGCTAGTTCAGCTCTGACCACCGGAGAGACGCTCGCGGAGCGCGGCCAGGGCCTCGTCCGAAGCGAGCGTGCCCGACGGACCGTCAGCACCCGGCGAGGAACTTGACGTGGCACCGCCACCTGCACCGCCGCGGCTGCGCCGGGGAGCAGCGGGACCGCCAGCGGCGACCGGGACCTCCTCGGTAGTGCCCTCTTCCTCGGCCTTGGCGCGAGACTCCTCGATCTGCTTACGGTGCGCCTCAAAGCGAGCGCGGGCCTCGGCGTACTGCCGCTCCCACTCCTCACGCTGCGACTCGTAGCCCGGCAGCCACTCGCCCGTCTCCGGGTCGAAGCCATCCGGGTACTCGTAGTTGCCCTGATCGTCGTAGGTCGCCGGCATGCCGTAGAGGGTCGGGTCGAAGTCGTCGCCGACAGTTTCGCCCACCGTGCCCTCGTTGGCCTGCTTGAGCGACAGCGAGATGCGACGCCGGTCCAGGTCGATGTCGATTATCTTGACGAAGATCTCCTCGCCAACCTGGACGACCTGCTCCGGAATCTCCACGTGGCGGTCGGCCAGTTCGGAGATGTGGACCAGGCCTTCGATACCCTCCTCGACCCGGACAAACGCGCCGAACGGCACCAGCTTGGTGACCCGGCCCGGAACGACCTGGCCGATCTGGTGCATCCGCGCGAACTGCTGCCACGGGTCTTCCTGAGTGGACTTCAGCGACAGCGAGACGCGCTCGCGGTCCATGTCCACGTCGAGGACCTCGACGGTGACCTCCTGGCCGACCTCGACAACCTCGCCCGGGTGGTCGATGTGCTTCCAGGACAGCTCGGACACGTGGACGAGTCCGTCCACGCCGCCCAGGTCCACGAACGCGCCGAAGTTCACTATCGAGGAAACGACGCCCTTGCGGATCTGGCCCTTGCGCAGGGTGTTGAGGAAGGTGTGGCGGACCTCGGACTGGGTCTGCTCGAGCCAGGCACGGCGGGACAGAACCACGTTGTTGCGGTTCTTGTCCAGCTCGATGATCTTGGCCTCGATCTCCCGGCCGACATACGGCTGTAGATCCCTGACCCGGCGCATTTCGACCAGCGACGCGGGCAGGAAGCCGCGCAGCCCGATGTCCAGGATCAGGCCGCCCTTGACGACCTCGATGACGGTGCCGGTGACAACGCCGTCCTCTTCCTTGATCTTCTCGATCGTGCCCCAGGCCCGCTCGTACTGAGCGCGCTTCTTGGACAGGATGAGGCGGCCTTCCTTGTCCTCCTTCTGAAGGACGAGCGCCTCGATATGCTCACCGGTCTTGACGACCTCGTGCGGGTCGACGTCATGCTTGATCGACAGTTCCCGGGACGGGATGACGCCCTCGGTCTTGTAGCCGATATCGAGCAAAACCTCGTCACGGTCGACCTTGACGACGGTGCCTTCAACGATGTCGCCGTCGTTGAAGTACTTGATGGTCTCGTCGATCGCGGCGAGGAATGCCTCCTCCGACCCGATGTCGTTGACCGCCACCTTTGGGGTCGTGCTGGTTGGGGTCGAGTTGGCTTGCGTGCTGCTCGTCATGTGTGGGTTGGCTCCGGATGCGGACAGGTATCAAATGGACGCGCTGAGAAAACATGCAGTGAACGCGCGGGACCGCCCGGGCCAGATGACCACCCCAGGACACTCCGCTGCGGCCAGCACAGGACTTCCGCCACAGAGGCCAGAGACCGCACCAAACCACACGAGGACACAGCGCAGCGTTCAGAATATGAGAGGTGAGCGCTGGGGTCAATTGAGACGGGCTACAACTATGTCTCAATCTGCTTCCGACACGCCCCTCATACTGTCACTTGTAACTATCATCACACGTCAGAAATTCCTGCGCCAGCTTCTGAGCCTGGTTGGTGCCGCGTCGCCCAGACTCTTGCCCGGTTGACGCCGCACCAACCATGCTCACAGCGAGGCTCAGTGCGCGGCTTCGGCCCACGAGCGGCCGGTGCCGGTGGAGATCTCCAGCGGAACGCGTAGCTCCGCCGCACCACGCATCGCCGAGGTGACCAGTGGCTTGATCTCGTCAAGCTCCCCGGGGGCCACCTCGAAGATCAGCTCGTCATGCACCTGCAGCAGCATCCGGGACTGCAGTCCGGCTCCGGCAAGCGCCTGGTTGACGGCCAGCATCGCGACCTTGATGATGTCGGCGGCCGAGCCCTGGATGGGGGCGTTGAGTGCCATCCGCTCCGCCATCTCCCGGCGCTGGCGGTTGTCGGAGACCAGATCCGGCAGGTAGCGACGGCGGCCAAGGATGGTGGACGTGTACCCGTCGATCCTGGCCTGTGCGACCACGGATTGCAGGTAGTCCCGGACGCCGCCGAACTCCTTGAAGTACTCGTCCATCAGTCCGCGGGCCTCCTCGGCGCTGATCCGCAGCTGCTGGGACAGCCCGAACGCGGACAGCCCGTACGCCAGCCCGTAGTTCATCGCCTTGATCTTGGCCCGCATCTCCTGGCTGACCTCCTCGGCGGGCACGCCGAAGACACGAGAACGCCGTCGTGGCGTGGAAGTCGTGCCCGGACTCGAACGCCGAGATGAGCGCCTCGTCGTGCGAGAGGTCCGCCATGATGCGCAGCTCGATCTGGCTGTAGTCGGCGGTAAGCAGGCACTCGTACTCGGCGCCGACCACGAATCCCTCCCTGATCCGGCGGCCGGTCTCGGTCCTGATCGGGATGTTCTGCAGGTTTGGATCGGTCGATGACAGCCGGCCGGTGGCCGCTACCGTCTGGTTGAACGTGGTGTGGATCCGGCCGTCCTCACCGGCCATCGGGATCAGCGAATCCACGATGGACTTGAGCTTGGACACGTCCCGGTGGTGCAGCAGGTGCTCAAGCACTGGATGCTCGGTGGAGGCCAGCAGGTGCGTGAGCGCCTCGGAGTCCGTGGTGTACCCGGTCTTGATCCGCTTGGTCTTGGGCAGGCCGAGTTCGGTGAACAGCACCTCCTGCAGCTGCTTGGGCGAGCCGAGGTTGAACTCGTGCCCGACCACCGCGTAGGCGGACTGCTCGGCGTGCTTCACCTCGCCGTACAGGGTCGCCGACATGCCAGAGAAGTGCTCCACGTCGGCGGCGATACCGATCCGCTCCATCTGGGCCAGCACGCCGGTGAGCGGCAACTCCAGCTCGTGCAGCAGCTTGTCCGCGCCGCGCTCAGTCAGGTCTTTGTCCAGCGCTTCCGCGAGGTCGAGCGTCCCGCGGGCCCGCAGCGCCAGCTCGACGGCGGCTTCCTTCTCCCCCGACCCGTCCAGCGTGAGCTGACCGTCAGCGGTGGCCGAGTCCCTTAGTTCCTTGCCCAGGTAGCGCAGCGCCAGGTCAGCAAGGTCGAAGGTCCGCTGGCCGGGCAGCGCCAGATACGCCGCCAGCGCGGTGTCGCTGGTCAGCCCCGCCACGGGAAAGCCGCGGGCCGCGAACGCGTGCAGCGGGCCCTTCGCGTCGTGCATCGCCTTCTCCCGCGCCGGGTCCGCGAGCCACCCGGCCAGCGCCGCCTCGTCGTCGGGGGTCAGCGTCTCGGGGTCGGCGTACGCGGCGGCCCCGTCGGGTGCCGCGAGAGCCAGCCCGGTGAGGTTGCCGGTGCCGCGGCCCCAGGTGCCGGTGACGGCTATCCCCCATCGCTGCGCGGAAGAATGCTCAGCCAGCCATTCGGCGAGCTCGTCCGCGTCGAGTACCGAAGTCTCAACCTCGAACACGCCCGTGACCTCGGGCTCGGCTGAGTGCGTCGCCGACACGCCGTTGATCCCGTCGGGCAGCGTCTGATAGAGACGGTCCCGCAGCACGCGGAACTGCAGCGTGTCGAACAGCTGGTGGATCGTCTCCCGATCCCACGGCCGCGGCTTCAGATCATGCGGGCCGGCTTCCAGCGGGACGTCGCAGAGCAACTCGGTGAGCTGCCGGTTGCGCAACACGTTGCCCAGGTGCTCGCGCAGCGCGTCACCCGCCTTGCCTTTGACCTTGTCCACGTTGTCGACCAGGTTGTTCAGCGAGCCGAACTCCGTGATCCACTTGGTCGCGGTCTTCTCGCCCACGCCGGGGATGCCGGGCAGGTTGTCGCTTGGGTCGCCGCGGACCGCGGCGAAGTCTGGATACTGCTGCGGGGTGAGGCCGTACTTCTCGAACACCGCCTCTGGCGTGTAACGCCGCAGGTCAGAGACACCGCGACCGGTCATGAGCACGGTGACGTCGGAGTTAACCAGCTGCAGCGAGTCACGGTCGCCAGTGACGATGAGGGTCTGCATGCCTTCGCCGGTGGCCTGGGTGGCGAGCGTCGCGATGACGTCGTTGGCCTCGAATCCGGGCTTTGAGAGCCGGCTGATGCCGAGTGCGTCGAGGACCTCGAAGATCAGGCTGAGCTGACTGCGGAAGTCCTCGGGGGTTTCTCGCCTGTTGGCCTTGTACTCGACGTACTGCTCGTGCCGGAAGGTCGGCTCGCTCCGGTCGAACGCCACCGCGACGTGCGTGGGCTTCTCGTCCCTGAGCACGTTGATCAGCATCGCGGTGAACCCGTACACGGCGTTCGTCGGCTGACCTGTGGTGGTGGAGAAGTTCTCCAAGGGAAGAGCGAAAAACGCCCGGTACGCCAGGGAATGTCCGTCGAGCAGCAGCAGCTTGTCCGTCACCTTCCCGATCCTATGCCGAACGACGCTGGGCGACTCTCCTAAACACGCCGACACCCCGGCTCGCCCACGAGGGGGCGGGCCGGGGCGCCGGTCTGCCTGGTCAGACTTAGATACCGTTGCTGTCAGAGAAGGCGAAGATGGTTGTGGTGTTGAAGGTGTGCCCTGGCAGGAGCGTGGTCGTCGGGAAAGCGGGCTCGTTCGGGGAGTCCGGGAAGTGCTGGGTCTCGAACGTGTAGCCAGCTCCCTGGCGGTAGGTCTTGCCGGAGATGCCGATAAGCGTCCCGGTCAGGAAGTTGCCGCTGTAGAACTGGACGCCGGGCTGGTCGGTGTAGACATTCAGCGTACGGCCGCTGCTCGGGTCGTAGGCGCTGGCCGCGTAGTTCAGGCCGTCCGGGCCGGTGGTGGCGGCGGTCTGCTTGTTCAGGATCCAGTTGTGGTCGTAGCCCTGGGCGATCGTCAGCTGGCTCTCACCGTCGGTGAGAGAGGCGTCGCTTGCCGGGGTATTGTCGTTGGCCGAAACGTCGTCGATCCGCGACCCGATCGTCTGCGGAGTCAGGAAGTCGAACGGAGTGCCCTTCACCGAAACGCCGTTGGGCAGGTTCGGCAGCGGGATCTGCGTGGTGTCGGTCGGCGAGTAGTTGTCGGCATTGATCTTGACGTACTGACCGTACGCGGAACCAGCGGTCGAACCCTCGCCCGCCAAGTTGAAGTAGCTGTGGTTGGTGAGGTTCACCACGGTGCTCAGGTTGCTGGACTCGTTGGTTGCGCTGTAGTGCAGCTGGTACTGGCCCTTGGTGTTCAGCGTGTAGGTCACGTCGACCTTGAGCTCAGCCGGGTAGCCGGTGCAGCCATCCGGGCAGCCCGGGGAGCCGACGGCACCGCTGGAGTCGCCGTTCGGGCTGACGAGCTGCAGCGTGACGCCGACCTCGCTCTGGGTGTCGATGAGCTTGACCTGCGACCAGATGTGGTCACCGAAACCGACCAGACCGCCGTGCAGGCTGTTCACGCCGTTGTTAACCGGCACCGTGTAGGTCTGGCCGTTCAGCTTGAACGTGCCCTTGGCGATCCGGTTCGCGTACCGTCCCACGGTCTCACCGAAGTACGGTCCGCCGTTGGCGGTCACCGGCGGGCTGTCGTAGTTGACGTAATCCTGCAGCGTCGAGAAGCCGAGCGTGACATCGGCGACCTTGCCGCCGCGGCCCGGTACGTAAATCGCCTGCGTGATGCCACCGAACGACAGCAGGTTGACCTGCACGCCCCGGCCGTTCTTCAGAATGTAACGGTAGGTCGGCTCAGTCTTGCCGGTGTACGGCTCGACGGTGCTGCCGAAGTACTCCTTGGTAATTGATGGCGTGCTGTAGTGCTGCGACGAAGCGGTGCTGGCCGGTGCCTTGGCCGCCGCTAGTCCGCCAACCACAGCGAGTGCCGCGACTCCTAGGACTCCTGCTGCTCCCGTCCCGGCTCGGAGACGACCGTGTCTCCCCTGGATGCGCATGAAGGCTCCCTTCATTGGGTCCCTGTGGGGTGGATCCGCGGGGCACTCTGAGATGCCTGCGCCGCGCGGGTCCCGCTCTGGACATTGTTAGCGTTCACAAGCCGAAAAGTCACCCCTCCCGGACAAATTCCGTCGACTTCCGCTCGAGATCGAGCCGAAATGTCATGTTTTGTCGTTAATAGCCAGTTCACCGGAGCGTAACGGCGCTGTCACATGGAGCATATGTCACACCAGCATCACCCGTTGGGGAGGGCAATGGGCGGAGGGACGAGACGGACGGAGAAGCGTCAGTGAGGCAACGAGGATCGAGCGAGACGCTACGGGGCTTCGGTGAGCAGATCGCTGGCGTTGGCGTAAGTAATGGCGGCCAAGGTGAAGGCATCCGCGAGTTCACCATCTCTGATCATTCCGTCAAGATCGCGCACGGGCACCAGCCTTATCTCATCAATGCCCTCGTCGGTTTCTGCGCGGCCGGGCGAGGTGATCTCGGCCCAGTAGATCATTGGCAGGTCTCGGGTAACACCGTTATCCATACGTACGGGGCCAAGCGGGATGAGCTTGAGGACGTCCGCCTCTACCTCCTCCGTGACCTCGCGCCGTGCGGTATCCGCAGGGTCCTCCCCCGAGTTCCCGAAGCCGCGCGGGATCTCCCAGTGCCAACCGCGGGAGGCATGCCGGAAGTGGCGCACCAGGACGACTTTCCCATCATGGACGGCCAGCACCGCGGCACCCGCCGTGACGGTACTCATGGTCGGCATCAAGCGGATGTACGGGCCGAGGTGCCCGGAGCGGAACCGGACGGCATCCTTGACGAGCGTCACGAAAGGATCCTGATAGACGACGCCAAGGTCGGCATACTGTTCCGGCACGCCCGCCGCGACGTTCCACGCGACGGACTGCTCCACAACCCTGGCCTGCGACTCCGGATCGGTGACTATTTCGTAGGCGGCCCCCGGCGGGTTCGCGAATAGATCCGGGCGTATTTGGCGGAGTTCCTCATAGGCCTTAAGCCGCCACGCGCGCAACGCCTCACGTTCAGAATCCATGCTATTCACGCGCCATATCTACCAGAACCAAGCCCCAACCGCACCCATGGATGGCCCACCGCTGGGGTTATAGCACCAGCGGTGGGCCATCCATGGCGTCGGAATGCCGGCGCGCGGGCCGGCATACGCGCCAAGGCGCGGTATCCCGGCGAGACGCGCAGCCCGGCGAGACCCGCACCCGCCGCCCGCGGGCGGTGCGCGCCACCCGCAGCCGCCGCCAGGCACCCGCCACCGCAGCCCGCCGCCCGCAGCCGCCACCCCGCAGCCGCCACCCGCCACCTGACGCCTGGCTCCCGAATCACAGGAGGCACCTTCCGCACTTCAGAAACTCGCGCCACAAAGCCATCGGCCAGTTGAGTAGATTTCGATTTTCTACGGCGCACCTGGGCAATTTGTCCGGTTGCGCCACACCACTCCGTACTATGCTTTGAACTGGGACTCACCCGACGGGTTCCGCTCTTCCCGCGCCCCAGCCTTCGATCATTTCAGGGAATAGCATGCCTGACCTCATCAGCCCGGATGGGCTGGAAGCTGATGCCGTAGTTCCCCAGTGTCTTGATAACCAGTATGTCTCAGACGACATATTCAGCGATATGATCAGCCGCCGCGTCGATTATCGCGATCGCGCCATAGCCGAGGCACGGGAACGGAACTTCCGGACCGAATTCATCCGGTCGCTCGTGTATTCATCGCAGGTAGTCGTACAACGCGCATTCTTCAAGAACAGCGATTTCCTGTACAAGAACTACCTGCCACAGAACGGCGAGGAGCTACAAGCCTTCGCCGATTTGATGCGGCAAGGCGCTATTATTCCGTTCCTGTTCAGGGAGTCATCTCTGGCGGATAACACGGACTTTGGCATACGCAGCGAAGGAGACCTCGCGACTAGGTCGTTGCTAGCTGAACTCGGCGACGATGTCCGTTGCGTGCGACTGGCCATCGACGAGACCCAGAACGTCCGGATGACCGAGAGCATGATGACAGCGTTCGGCACCGGCCTTACCCGGCTGAACAGTCTAGGCAATTCCGAGCGTGACGCGATGGCCGCCGAACTGTTCAGGAACCCGGCTGAACTTCAGGCCGATGGCTCATGGCAAAAGTTCGATGCCGCCATAGACCGGCTGAGCGACTATGCGTATCAGAAAGAGAGAGAACTGCGCCGGGCAGGAAAGAAGCTCGCACGCAACGACGTCTATGCGGAGCTGTTCGCGGTAGGCGATAGTGACGTGAAACGCAGAGCGAACGTTCCGCTGGGTCGCTTCAAGAGCCCGAGCGCGGAAGACCCGTTCCTCTTCGAACTCAAGAAGTTCGTCGACCTCGTCTACAACGTCAATCTTCCAGATCACCTCCATCGCTACACGTTCACCCCGGCCAGCATGCCGACCCGGCTGGCCATGCAAGACGCCCCGGGAATACGTTACGGCCATGACCAGGTACGCACCAGCGTCTCGAACTCCCAAGCCATGGAGTGGATAGCCCGATCGTTCATGGCCGGAACTCAGTCAGCGATGAGCCTTCCATTGCTCAGCGATCTGACGGTCGCCGACGTCCAGGCCATCCGTCAGCTACCCGAATGGGAAGCATTTAAAGACGCGCAGAAGGCGATATTGACCGATCCGCTGCGCTGCCTCGACAACTTGCCGAAGTTCCAGGACGCATTCGATCACTTCCAGCGCGCCCTGAGTAACTGGTACAACGTTACCTACAAACGCCCCGAGACGATCGGACGCTACTGTAACTTCGTCTCGATGGTGCTGGATGTCGGCGGTGTTCTTATCGTCGGCGGTGCGTCACACGGACAACTGCTCCATGACGCGGCGGCTGCGGCCGTACCCGGAGCGGTCGCCACTATCCCGCGGCGGATAAAAGGCTACGCCGCGAAGCTCATGGTCGGCGTATACGACATCGGTGAGAAGCGGCTGGACAAGGATCGGGCCTACACGGTCGAGCTCATGCGCACCGACGAGGAACTCCTCCGCGCCGATGTCATTGATCTGCTGCATTCCATGAGCCCAGGATCGGGGGAATCAGAGGTGCCGTCGGTCGCGAGGCTGACCGCGGACCAAGGCATCGCCTAAAAACCCGGAGAGTCATTTCCGCAACGGCTCCCACCACGCGCGGTTCCGCTGGTACCAGGCGACGACGTTGGCCAGGCCCTCGCGGAACCCGATCCTCGGCTGGTAGCCCATGGAACGCAGCAGGCTGTCGTCCAGTGCGTACCGCTGGTCGTGCCCGAGGCGGTCCGGCACCGGCCGCACCATGTCCCAGTTCGCGCCGCAGGCCTGCAGCAGCAGGCCGGTGAGGTCCTTGTTGGTGAGGCTGGTGTCGCCGCCGATGTGGTAGATCCTGCCCGCGGAGCCGCGATCGAGGACGAGCTGGACGCCTCGGCAGTGGTCGTCGACGTGCACCCACTGCCGTACGTTGCCGCCGTCTCCGTACAGCGTCACCGGCTCGCCGCTGCGCAGGCTGGTGACGAAACGCGGGATGACCTTCTCCGGGTACTGATAGGGCCCGTAGTTGTTGCAGCCGCGGGTGACCCGCACATCCAGCCCGTAGGTGCGGGCGTAGGCGAGCGCGATCAGGTCACCGCCCGCCTTTGACGCCGAGTACGGCGAGCTGGGCCGCACTGGGGCGTCCTCGTCCCAGGAACCTTGCTCGATGCTCCCGTACACCTCATCAGTGGACACCTGGATGACGGCCCGCACACCACCGTCCAGGCACGCCTGGAGCAACGTCTGGACCCCGGCGACGTTGGCCGACACGAACGGGGCCGCCGCGGCGATGGACCGGTCCACGTGGCTCTCAGCGGCGAAGTTCAGCACCAGGTCGTGTCCGGGCACCGTCGCGGCCAGCAGCCCGGCGTCGCAAATGTCGCCGTGGACGAAGGTCAGCTCGTTCCAGACGGGCTCGAGGTTGGCGAGATTCCCCGCGTAGGTGAGGGCGTCCAGCACCGTCACGGAGGCGTTCGCCAGCTCCGGATACCGCCCGGTGAGCACCGAGCGCACGTAGTGCGAGCCGATGAACCCGGCGCCGCCGGTGACTAGGATGCGTGTCATACGCCCGCCTCCCTCTGAGATGGCCCCGGCAATCCAGAACTTCGCTGCCAGATCGTTATCTTAAGAGCCGCAGCATGCACATGCAGCTTCACGCGCGCGTGGGCGTCGCGGTCCGGTAAGCCGGGAAGCCTTATGGCGACGGGCACGGACCAGGTCAGACCCCGCCGCAGCTGGATCATCTAGGTAAACGCCACGAAACCGTCGGTCGACCACCGATGGTCCGGAAAGGGTCCGGAGGGCCAACTACCTTTTGCCGTTGCGGCGACGGGTCGCTAACGTGAAGACAGCGGACCCGGGGGTCCAAGTAGAGAACGTGTCAGCCCGGGGAAGGCGGACATGGTACCAACGGCCCCCCGGGTCCCCTTGTTTCAACCACAGGGTTTCACCACAGGACGCCGCTACTTCGCGTCTGAGTCCTCCGGGGCCGTGTTCGCGCCCATGCTGCCCTCGATGACCGCCTCGGCGACCTTGCGCATGGTCAGCCGCCGGTCCATCGAGGTCTTCTGGATCCAGCGGAACGCCTGCGGCTCGGTCATCCCGTGCTCGGACTGGAGCAGACCCTTGGCCCGGTCCAGCAGCTTGCGCACCTCGAGGCGGTCGCGCAGCGTGTCCACCTCGGTGTCAAGCGCCTTGATCTCAGCGAACCGGCTGACCGCCATCTCGATCGCGGGCACCAGGTCCGCCTTGGTGAACGGCTTGACGAGGTAAGCCATCGCGCCCGCGTCTCTGGCGCGCTCGACGAGTTCCCGCTGGGAAAAAGCGGTGAGGATCACAACCGGGGCGGTCCGCTCCGCCGCGATCCGCTCCGCCGCCGTGATCCCGTCCAGGACCGGCATCTTGATATCGAAGATGGCGAGGTCCGGCTTGAGCTCGGTCACCCGGTCGACCGCGGTCTGCCCGTCACCGGCCTCGGCGACGACCGAATAGCCTTCCTCTTCCAGCATTTCCTTAAGGTCCAGGCGGATCAACGCCTCATCCTCGGCAATTACGACACGCAACGCATTCTGGCTCACCAGGAAAGCCTACCGGCACCGAGCCCATCCCCCCGAGCCATCCCCGCCCTGTGGCCCGCGCCACCGAGCCCATGAATGTCCCACCGCTGGGGCTATGGCGCCAGCAATGGCCCATCGACGGGCTTGTAGAAGTTCCCAGGAGGCTTGTAGAAGTTCCCAGGAGGCTTGTAGAAGTTCCAGGAGAGGGGAGATACCCCAGTTCGACCGCGGTGCCGGAAGCGGGATTCGAACCCGCACGCTCTCTCGAGCAGACGCTTTTGAGACGTCCATGTCTGCCGTTCCATCATTCCGGCCGATCGACAGCGTGACACCAATCTACCGGTGACGGAGGCGGATCGGGTAACCCAAGATTACGCAGAATCGCGGCGCCGAACGACCCGAGGGTGATGCTGGTCACCTCGCCGCCGCCAACCTCCAGCATCGCGCTGGGCAAGGTCACCTCGCGCGGCTGCGCTAGGTGGTTGAGCAGGATAACGAAGTCCCCGCGGCGGGATGCCTGCACGCCCTCGGCCAGCCCGGCCAGTACCGGCTGCACGCCCGCCTCGGAGAGTACGGTGGCCAGGAGCTGGGTCAGCGTCGTTATGGCCGGCTGGGTGGCAACATACCAGGCGGTACCGGCGCCGAATGCGTGCCTGGTTACGGCGGGTGCGCCGGCCAGGTCCCCGGACGCGAACGTGTCCGTGGCGGAGGCGCCACGCAGCTGTACCCGCTCGGACCACAGCGATCCGGTGCCGCCGGACGCCAGCGCGACCGTCTCACCCTCCAGCAGCGGCGCGTGCTCCTCGACGGCCACGCCGAGCACCGGCGACAGCGGCCCGAGATACCCACCGAGGTGGATCCGGTCGCACTCGTCGACGATGCCGGTCAGGTAGGTGACGACGAGCTGCCCGCCCGCTCGCGTCCAGTCCGCGAGCCGCTGCGCCACCGAAGCCCGCAGCAGGTACAGGCTGGGCACGACGACGACGCGGTATCCCGACAGATCGGTGTCCGGGTGCACCACGTCGACCGGGACATTGCGGCGCAGCAGCGGCGCGTACCAGCTCAGCAGCGTCTCCACCTGGTCGGTCAGCCCCGACGGGCGCGAATCTAGCGACGACGCCCACCAGCTCTCCCAGTCCAGCAGCAGCGCGACCTGGTTCACGATCCGGGTCCCGGTCAGTTCACCCGCCGCGGACAGCTCCGCGCCGAGCGCGCGTACCTCGCTGAATACCCGGCTGTCCGGCCCGGCGTGCGGCACCATCGCGGAGTGGAACTTCTCCGCTCCGCCGCGGGAGGCCCGCCACTGGAAGTACAGCACCGCGTCGGCGCCGTGCGCGACCGCCTGCAGGCTGGTCACCCGGAGCTGCCCGGGCCGCTGCGGCTTGTTGACGAGCCGCCAGTTGACCGCCGACGTCGGGTGCTCCATCAAGATCCACGGCTGCCCGCCGCGCGCCGACCGCACGATGTCGTAGGTCAGGCCCGCTCGCAGGTAAGCATCGGGATCGGCCGGGTCGGGGTAGCAGTCCACCGCGGCCACGTCCGTATGCCGCGACCACTCATACATATCGACCGGCCGTATCAAGCTAAGAAAATTCGTCGTGACCATAACGTCGGGAGTGACGGCCCGCAGGATCTCAGCCTCGGCCTGATAGCACGCGAGCAGCGCGTCGTCGCTGAACCGGGTGAAGTCGAGCTGCTGCGCCGGGTTGCGGTAGCTGGCGGCGAGCCGCGGCGGCAGGATTTCCTCGAAGTCGGTATAGCGCTGCGACCAGAAGGCGGTGGACCACGCGTCGTTCAGCGCGATGATGTCGCGGTAACGCGCGCGCAGCCAGTCGCGAAACGCCGCGGCCGACTCGTCATCGTAAGACTCCGGCACGTGGCAGCCGAACTCGTTGCCCACGTGCCACATCTTGAGCGCCTCGTGGTTTTTGTACCGGTCCGCGAGGCGCGCCACCAGATCGGTGCAGTACCGCCGGTACACGGCGCTGCTGGGCGAGAAGTGCTGTCGCCCGCCGGGCGACAGGACGATGCCGTCCTGTCGCACCGGCAGGATTTCCGGGTGCAGCCGGGTCAGCCACGGCGGCGGGGACGCGGTCATCGTCGCCAGGTCGGCCCCGATGCCGCTGTCCGCGAGCAGGTCCATCACCCGGTCGAGCCAGCCGAACCGGAAATCATCAGGTCCATGCTGCACCTGTGCCCAGGAGAACACGCCGACCGTGACCAGGTTGACCCCGGCCTCCTTCATCAGCGCCATGTCCTCGGCCCAGGTCTCTTCAGGCCACTGCTCGGGGTTATAGTCCCCGCCGAACGCGATCATGCTGTGTCAGGATCCTGTCTTCATCGTGAAGCCCTCGGACTGGCCATAACTGTCGATGCGCTGCTGCCAGGCCGCCAGTCCGGCGGTGAGGCTCTTGCCAGCGCTGATGTCCTGGCCGACCGTGTTGGAGTACACCGAGTTCGCGTACACCTGGAACGGCAGGTACTGCCAGCCGCTGGCCACCTCGGTCGCGGACTGGGCGAGGACCTTGTTGCCTTGCTGGCTACCGATCATCGGCACCTTGGCGGTCAGGAACGATGAGTTGCCGAGCAGCGCGTTGGTGGACGGGAACAGCCCAAAGCTGGACAGCGTTCTGGGCACCGGCTGAGGAGGTGTTGAGCCACGCGGCGAACTCGGCGGCCTGCGCCTTGTACGGTGAGCTGGCCATCACCGCGTCCGAGGAACCGCCGTTGTTCGCGGTGACGTTGGCACCCGCGGTCCACTGCGGCATCGGGGCGATCGCCCACTTCCCGGCGCTCGATGGAGCGTTGCTGTCCAACGGCGCTGGCGCCCAGGCGCCGGTGATCCAGGTGGCGTACTTGCCCGCCGCCATCGCGGCCCACCAACTCGTCGTCCAGCCCACGTCGGTGGAGACCAGGTGCTTCTCCAGCAGGCCAGACCACAGGCTCGACCACTGCGCGACGCCGGACTGCGACAGGTTGACCGACACGTCGCTGCTGCCGGTGGCCTGGAACGGTGTGGCGCCCGCCTGCCACATCAGGCTGGTCGCGGTGCCCGGGTCCGTCGGGTCTACGTTGGCGATGTAGGTGTTCGGCAGCTTCTGGTGGATGATTGCCGCGTCCGCCGCGAACTGCGCCCAGGTCGTGGGCGGGGTCAGGCCCGCTTTCTTGAACAGGTCGGTACGGTAGAACATGGCCATCGGGCCGGTGTCCTGCGGGTATCCGTAGATGCCGCCGTCGATCGCCACTCCGTCCCAGGCGGACGCCGAGTACTCGCTCTTCAGCGACGCGGCGCCATAGGACTCGAGGTTGGTGACCTCCTTGGACAGCGCGTACTGAGGCAGGGCGAAGTACTCGATCTGCGCCACGTCCGGTGCGCCCTTGCCCGCCTTCAGCGCGGTGTCGAGCTTGGTGTACTCGGCCGCGGAGGTGCCCTCGTCGACGACCTTGATCTTGATGTCGGGATGGGTCTTGGTGAACTCGTTGGCGAGCGCCTGCGTCTGCGCCGTGGCCAGCCAGGTCCAGAAGGTGATCGTGACCGGTCCGGAGGAAGCCGAGCTTGGCGTGGTGCCTGACGAGCCGCACGCGGCCGCCGCCAGGGCGACCACCGCGGCGGCCGCGCCAAGAGCGAGGCGTCTGTATCTACGCTGCATCGCGGGAATCCTTTCGTGTTGTTATTGCTTGACGCTGCCGGCCGCCAGGCCGGACTGCCAGTACCGCTGGAGAAGGAGGAAGCACACGATGAGCGGGATGATCGCGATCAGGCTTCCGGTGACGACGAGCGGATAGAAACTGGTGCCGCCGGTGCCATTGATCCCGGTGGCGTTCTGGTTCCACTGAGCGAGTCCGACGGTCAGCGGGAACCAGTTGGGGTTGTTGAGGATGATGTATGGCAAGAAGTAGTTGTTCCAGGTCGCGACCACCGCGAACAGCAGGACGGTGACGAAGCCGGGCGCGAGCAGCCGCAGCGAGATCGTGCGGAAGATGCGGAACTCCCCCGCACCGTCAATCCGCGCTGCCTCGAGCATCGAGTCGGGCACCGCGCCGATGGTGTAGACGATCATCAGGTACAGGCCGAAGGGGCTGCATAGCGCGGGGATGATCACTCCCCACGGGTTATTGATCAGGCCGACCTTGGCCCACAGCAGGTAGGTCGGCACCGCCAGCGCGGTGGCGGGCACGCTGATCGCACCGATCACCACCCAGAACAGCGCCTTCCGGCCGCGGAACGCGTACTTGGCCAGCCCGTACCCGGCCGCCGTGGCGATCACCGCCGCGCCGCCGGCGCCCACGACCACGTAGAGCACGGTGTTGCCCAGCCAGCGCAGGAAGATGTCGCCGTCAGTGCTGAACACCGCGCGGATGTTGGCCCACAGGTGGAAGCTGTGCCCGGGGGCGAACCCGAACGTGGTGAGCAGTGACGAGGTGTCCTTGGTACTGCTGATCACCAGCCAGACCAGCGGCAGCAACGCGTAGATCAGCATCAGCGCCATCACCACGGTCAGCGCCGGGCTTGACCGGCGGCTCCGTCGGCGCGCGCGTACGGTCACGGGTGTCAAAACAGGCGCTCCTTCCGCGCTGTCCAGGTCTGCACGGCGTAGGCGACGATCACCGTCACGAGGCCGAGTACGACGGCGATCGCGGCGGCGTAGTTGTATTCCTGGCCGTTGAACGCCAATTGCGACGCATACAGGTTCGGTGTGTAGTTCGTTGTCACCGCCGGCGAGAGCGCCGACAGCACCGACGGCTCGTTGAAGAGCTGGAAGGTGCCGATGATGCTGAACGTGACGGTCAGGATCAGCGCCCGGCGCAGCGCCGGGATCTTGATGGACCAGGCTTTGCGGAATTCTCCGGCGCCGTCCACCTCGGCGGCCTCGTACAGTTCGGTGGGTATCGCGCGTAGCGCGGCGTAGAAGATCAGCATGTTGTAACCGGTGAATTCCCAGGTCACCACGTTGCCGATGGTGGCGAGCATCCACCCGCTGGACAGCAGGTTCGGCAGGTGCACATGCAGGTCGCGGCTGATCGCGCCGACCAGACCGAACTGGCCGCCGGTGAGGTAGCCCCACATGATCGCGCCGACCACGGCGGGCACCGCGTACGGGATGAAGATCACGATACGGAAGATCTTCGAGGCGGCCAGCCGGCCCGAGTCGATGGCCAGCGCGGCGAGTATCGCCAGCAGCAGCATGATCGGCACCTGGATGACCAGCAGCAGCGCCACGTGGCCAAGCCCGGCCCGGAACAGGCTGTCGCTCAGCGCCCGGCTGTAGTTGGCGAACCCGCTGAAGGCGTTGCCGCCGATCAGCTTGTCCTGGTAGAGGCTCAGGTAGATCGCGTACCCGAGCGGAGCGATGATCGCGGCCAGGAACACCACCGCGAACGGCGCGAAGAACACCAGCCCCACCCGGTTATGCCGGGTAGCCCCGCGGCGCCCCCCGCCCGCAACAGCCGCCGCTGTCACCGCTGTCACCGCCGCGGTCGATGTGACATCGACCGCGCTAGAGGCCCGTCGATGTGACATCGACCGCCTTCCCGCGCCGACCCCGCCGGCCGACCGCCTTCCTGCGCCGGCCGCCCCGGTTGACCGGTTGCCTACCGCCACTCGCGCCTCCCTCGCCGCCAGCCATGTTTGCGCTAACACGCTTGTGGCCGAGAGTCTCGCCACGATGGCACCGTCCGTCAAGGGTGCGTTACCAAACCGTTTCCGAAACATCCCACAGAATCGGATAAATCATAATAAATACCCTTAGAGATCGCCGAGAGGTCACACGATGACATGTTTGCGCTAACATGCCGGAGACGAGGCTTTAAGATCGCGAATAGCCACGGGAAGGGGCAACGCCGATGACGCCCTCGGAGCAGCGCGGACGGGCGCCATCTCAGAAAGACGTAGCGGAACTGGCCGGCGTATCCAGCCAGACCGTGTCGCGGGTGGTCAACAACCGGTCCAACGTTGACGAGCAGACCCGCGAGCGCGTGATGTCGGCGATGCGTGTCCTCGGGTACTGGACGAACGGCGCGGCTCGGGCGCTCGCGACCGGGCAGTCCCGCTCGTTCGGCGTGATCAGCTTCGACCTGAGCCTGTACGGCAACGCGCGGACCATCGAGGCGATCGCCGCGGCGGCGCAGGAAGCCGACTACTCGGTGACGATCGCCGGGATCAGCGCGGCCACCGAGGAGTCGGTGCAGCGCGCTTACGCCCGGCTGACCAGCCAGTCGATCGACGGGGTGGTGCTGATCGAGGCCCGGATCCTGGACACCGCGACCGTGCACCTGCCGACCAGCGTTCCGATCGTGATCGCCGACGGTGCCCCGAACACGAACTACCCCACGATCGACGCCGACCAGGAGGCCGGCGCCCGCACGGCGACCCGGCACCTGCTCGATCTCGGGCACGAGACCGTCTGGCACGTCGCGGGACCGCAGGACTCGCACGCGGCGCAGCGGCGCGCGGCGGCCTGGCGCGCTGAACTCAAGGAGGCGGGGCGCCGGGTCCCGCCGGTGCTGTTCGGCGATTGGTCGGCCCCCTCGGGCCTGACGGCCGGCCGCGAGCTTGTCGGCAGGGACGACGTCAGCGCGATCTTCGCCGCCAACGACCCGATGGCTCTGGGCGTGCTGCGGGCGCTGCACGAGGCGGGACGCCGTGTCCCCGAGGAGGTGTCCGTGGTCGGATTCGACGACGTGCCCGAGGCGTTGTGCTATCTGCCGCCGCTCACCACGGTGCACCAGGACTTCGAGGAGGCCGGACGCCGCTGCGTCGCGCTGCTGCTGGCCCAGATGTCCCGTGGCGGCCCCTTCGGAGCGGGCGAGGTCTCCGCGATCCAGCCGCGGCTGATCGAACGAGCCAGCACCGCCCCGCCCCCGTGAGCGCGTTTCTGGGCGGTGCGGCGCTGCCCAGCAAAGAGTGCAGGCATGGCCACACCGCTCAGAAACGGCGGGCCTTCGGCGGCCAGCCCGGCCCGCAGAGGGGCGATCGGCTAGCGTTCATCCGTGAACGTCGCACGTAGTATCGCCCTCTTCGTCGCCGCCGGTCTCGCCGAGATCGGCGGGGGCTACCTCGTCTGGCGCTGGCTGCGCGAGGGCGCGGGCTGGCCCTCCGGCGTGTTCGGCGCGATCGTCCTGGTCGTCTACGGGATCATCCCCACGTTCCAGCGCGCCGACTTCGGCCGGGTGTACGCCGCCTACGGCGGGATCTTCGTGATCATGAGCCTCCTGTGGGGCTGGGGCGTCGACGGCCACCGGCCGGACCGTTACGAATGGATCGGCGCCAGCATCGTCGCGGTCGGCGTGGCGGTCATCTACTTCGCCCCGCGGCCCAGCTGAACCATAACGGCACCCTAACGCGGGACGAATCACCGCGAACCGCCACGCGTGTACGGTCGGCTCATGAACGGGGTGCTGACCGATCACGCGCCGCGAGTCGGCCGCCGCCGTACCACACCGGGGATCATCACGACCGTCACCGCCGGCGTTGTGCTGCTCGCGGTCGTACTCGCCACCGTAGTGGCCGTGCTTTTTTCTTTCCAGAACGATGCGTTCCATGCCATCGGCACCACCGACGCTCCCGAGACGAATGCCACGACGGGGCTGTACTTCTCGCTGACCGACATGGACGCCCAGGTGGCGAACGTGCTGCTCGCGGGGAACAGCAAGGCGCTGGCCAGCATCAAGGCCGGGAACTACGCGAGCTACGCCAGCGACCGGACCAACGCGGATTCCGATCTGCAGCAGGCCGCCGTCGTCGCGTCCGGCAACCCGGCCGAGCAGAGTGACCTCCGTGCGGTGCTGAACGACATGGGCAGTTACCAGGGCCTAGCGGCCGAGGCCATGCTCACCGACCAGTCGCCGGGAAGCCCCGAGGGCAGGCCGTCGGCAACGTCGCTCGGCTATTTCCAGCAGGCGACCGACCTGATGTCGGACCACATCCTGCCCGATGTGGCCGCGGCGACTACCGACAACTCCAACGCGCTCGACGCCACCTACTCCACCAGCCGGTCCGGTGCGCTCACCGGCATCGCGGAGGTCGTGGTGGCCGGGCTGGCGCTGACCGGGACACTCGTCTGGCTGCAGTTGTTCCTGCGCAGGCGTTACCACCGCACGCTCAACCCCGGGCTGGCGGCCGCCACGCTGATCGCCCTCATCCTTACCTGCACCGCCGCGGGGCTGCTGGGCACGGAGGCTAACCATCTCAAGGGGGCCAAGGTGGACGCGTTCAACTCGATCATCGCGCTGACCCAGGCACGGGCCGTCAGCTACGACGCCAACGCGGACGAGAGCCGGTACCTGGTGGACCCGGCACGCGCCGTTATGTACCAAAATGATGTTCTTGCCAAGTCACAGCAGGTGGCCTACGTCGGGAACGTGGGCATTTTCCAGTACGACGCCGCGCTGGCGAAGGAGATTCCGGGCCTGAAGTTCGGCGGGTACCTGGGCACCGAGCTGCACAACATCACGTTCCCCGGCGAGCAGGCAGCGGCGATGAAGACGCTGCTCGCCTACCAGGTGTACGAGCGAGACGACCGGGTGCTGCGGGCGACGGCGAAGACCAGCCTGACGAAGGCGATCGCGTTCGACGTCGGTACCGCGCCCGGGCAGTCCGACTGGGCGTTCTACAACTACGACACCGCGCTGACCTCGGTCATCACCATCAACCGTGACGCCTTCAACACCGCGGTGGCCGCCGGATCGTCGGCCGCCACCGGCTGGACCTGGCTGATCCCCGGTATCGGCGCGCTGCTAGTCGCGGGCCTCGCTTACGCGGGCGTGCGGCCGCGGTTGGCCGAGTACCGGTAGCCCTCCCCGAAAAGGGTGGGCTTCCTGGGGCCGTAACCCCAGGAAGCCCACACGGTCAGGCCGTGTCCAGGTTGATGGCGTCGCCGATGCGGTGCACACGGAGCGCGTTCGTCTTACCGGGGGTTCCGGGCGGGCTGCCCGCCACGATGACGATCTTGTCGCCGACGACGCAGCGGCCGAGCTCAAGCAAGGAGCGCTCGACCTGGCGGACCATCTCGTCGGTGTGCCTGACGTTCGGGACGATGAACGTCTCGGTCCCCCAGCTGAACGCTAGCTGGCCGCGGGTCGTCTGCTCGGTGGTGAAGACGAGCAACGGGATCGGCGACCGGTAGCGCGCGATGCGCCGCGCGGTCTCGCCGGTCAGGGTGAACGCGACGAGCGCGCGGGCGCCGACGATCGCCGCCACCTCGGTGGCCGCCCGGGCGATCGCGCCGCCGGTCGTGGTCGGCAGCCGGGTGAGCGAGTGCTCGGCGCGCAGCGACAGGGCCTCGGCCGCCGTGACGATACGCGCCATCGTGGCGACCGTCTCGACCGGGTACGCGCCCACACTGGTCTCGGCGGACAGCATCACCGCGTCGGCGCCCTGGGACACCGCGCTAGCAACGTCGGAGACCTCGGCGCGGGTGGGCCGCGGCGCATTGATCATCGACTCGAGCATCTGGGTGGCGACGATGACCGGACGTGCCCGTTCCCTGGCCAGCGCGATCGCCCGGGCCTGCACGCCTGGCACCTGCTCAAGCGGCAGTTCGACGCCCAGGTCGCCGCGGGCCACCATGATCGCGTCGAACGCGTCCACGATGTCCGCCAGGACCCGGACCGCCTCGGGCTTCTCGATCTTGGCGATCAGCGGCGTCCGGACGTTGTACTCGGTCATGATCTTGCGGGCGAGGTCGGCGTCGTCGCCGCTGCGCACGAACGACATCGCGATCATGTCCGCGCCCTGCTCGAGCCCCCAGCGCAGGTCGGACTCGTCCTTCTCGGTGAGCGCGGGTGCGCTGACCGACACGCCCGGCAAGTTGATGCCCTTGTGGTCGGACACCTTGCCGCCGACGACGACCCTGGTGTGCACCCGGCTGCCCTCGACTTCCAGCACGTCGAGCTGAACGTTGCCGTCGTCGATGAGGACCCGGTCCCCCGCCCGCACGTCGCCGGCCAGGCCCTTATAGGTGGTCGACGCCTCGTGCTGAGTGCCGGGCACGTCGTCGGTGGTAATTACGAACTCTTCACCCGGTACCAGCCTGATCGGGCCGTCGGGGAAGGTACCGAGCCTGATCTTCGGTCCCTGGAGGTCTACCAGGATCCCGACACTCTTGCCAGCCGCTTCGGCGGCCGCACGCACCCGGGTGAATACGGCGAGATGGTCTTCCCGCGACCCGTGGCTGAGATTAAGCCTGGCGACATCCATCCCGGCGTCGACCAGAGCGGCGAGCTGCTCCTGGCTCGACGTCGCCGGACCTAGCGTGCAAACGATCTTTGCGCGACGGCTCATGACGCGACATCCCTTCGAGTGGTCTATACCACCTTAGCGGATATTCGTCCGTGCGGTGACCCAGGTCACAGACTGTTCATGAGTAATCTCCTGGGGCGTCAACCGGCCGCTGGTTCCCGCGCCGCGGCCCCCGTGGATGACCCATCGCTGGCGCTGCAGGCCCACCGGTGGGCCATCGATGGGGTGCCGGTTCGGCTAGCGAGGCGGGGTTGCGGTTGACTCCCGGCGGACGAGTTCGGTGGCGAGCTCGATGTGCAGGGCGTCGATTTCCCCGCCGCCGATAAGGCGCAGCAGAAGCTCGACGCCTAGCCGGCCCATCTCCTCCAGCGGCTGACGAACCGTGGTGAGCCGGGGAACGACCACCCGGCTGAGTTCCAGGTCGTCGAAACCGACAACTGACACGTCCTCGGGGACCCGCCAGCCCCGCTCGGCCGCCGCCTCTATGACACCGATGGCGATCTTGTCGTTGAAGGCAACGATCGCCGTCGGCGGCTCGGCCAGATCGAGCAGGGAACACGCCGCCGTCCGGCCGTGGGCGATCGTGGGCTCGCCACCGACGCGGACCAGGCTGTCTGGCGCGAGCCGGCCGGCCGCCGCGAGGGCGGCACGGTAACCGAGCAGCCGCTGGTCGGTGGCGATCCAGTTGAGCGGGCCGGCGATGGCCGCGATCCGGGTGTGCCCGAGCTGGAGCAGGTGCTCGGTGGCCATCCGCGCGCCGGCCAGGTGCGCGGCCGATACCGCGGCCACGTCCGGTGGCAATTCGGTGCGCGGGTCAACGACCACGAACGGATATCCCCTGGCACGCAGGCCCGCCAGCGCGGTACCGGGCTCGGGCGGCAGGATCAGGACCGCGCCCTCGGTGATCTCCGAGCGGAGCAGTGCGGGCAGGCCCGGCCCGTCGCCTGCCGCGGTCCCCGCGCTCAGCAGCGCGACCTTGTCCCGCCGCCGGAGGCTGCGCTCGATCGCTGAGAGGATCACGCCGAAGTAATCATCGAGCACGTACGGACAGTGAACCGACACCACATCGCGCAGTGCGCTCGCGCCGGGGCGCCGCCGCCTGGCGGTCAGGCCGTGCCGTTCAATGGCCCGGAGCACGAGGGCGCGAGTCTCTGGCGCGACGTGAGCGTTGGAGTTGAGCACCCGGGAGACGGTCGCCGTCGAGACCCCCAGCTCCGAGGCGACATCGCGAATGGTGGTCCGCTGCATGCCCCAATTGTATGTTACATGCCAATAATTGGGTCTTGACGGCACGACGTGCATCATTTTTACATTGAAATAACCGGATATATCCATGCAAGTTACATGCGTCGGCGCCGGAGGAGGCACCCATGAGGAACCGCGCATCGCGAAAACGTCTCATCACGGGCCGCTATCGTCACGCCGCGGTCTCGGCCGCGGTGCTGGCGGCGGCCATCTTGCCGGTGGCAGTGACCGCCAGCCCAGCTCGTGCCCAGACCGCGGTTCAGGTCTGGACGACGACGACCTCCAGTTCCGACACACTCGCGTTGCAGCTCGCGCAACAGCCAGATGTAACGTTCGGTTCGGAAACCTCACAGACGCCACAGATCACCGTGAACCCCAGTACGGCGTACCAGACGATCCAGGGTTTCGGCGCGGCGATGACCGACTCGTCGGCCTACCTGATCGACCACTCGCCCGAGCGGACGCAGCTCATGAACGACCTGTTCGGCTCGTCCGGTGCCGGTTTCAGCTTCGTCCGCTTCCCCATGGGGGCGTCCGACCTGTCGCTGAGTAATTACTCCTACGACGACATGCCGGCCGGCGAGACCGACCCCAACCTGAACAACTTCTCGGTGTCCCACGACACCGCCTACATCATCCCCGTGCTCCAGCAGGCGCTGTCCCTCAACCCGAACATCAAGATAGACGCGACGCCATGGAGCGCACCGGCCTGGATGAAGAACGGCGACACGTTCACCGGCGACTGCTCGGGGACTGAGAACTACCTCAACCCGAGCTACTACTCCGCCTACGCGAACTACTTCGCCAAGTTCGTATCGGCCTATGAAGGCACTTACGGGATCCCCATCTACATGGTGTCGATGCAGAATGAGCCCGAGAACTGCAGCGCGGGCTACGCCACCATGAACTTCGACGCCACCGGGTCCAATCCCAACGAGGCCGCGTTCGCCCCGTACCTGCGCTCGGCGCTGGACTCGGCCGGCTACAGCGGCGTCCAGATCCTCGGCTACGACCACAACTGGTACGAGAGCGACGGGGATCCGACCACGTACCCGCAGGACCTGATGGCCGCGGCCGGCGCGGACGTGAACGCCATCGGCTACCACTGCTACAGCATTCCGAGCGGTGTCACCGATCCCTACGACGTCCAGACGACCTTCCACGACGCCTACCCGAGCACGCCCATCTACTTCACCGAGTGCACCGGCGGCTCGTGGGCCACGAACCAGGCCGATAACCTCGACTGGGAGGCGCTGTACAACATCATCGGGCCGATGAACAACTGGGCGTCAGCGTCGACCTACTGGGGCATGGCGCTCAACCCGGACTCCGGGCCGAACGTCGCCACCTCCAGTGGCGGGTGCTCGGATTGCCGCGGCATGGTCACCGTCGACAACTCAAGCGGCACCTTTACCCTCAACGAGGACTATTACATCTGGGCGCAGTTCTCCAAGTTCGTCCAGCCGGGCGCCGTTCGCATCGCCTCGACCAACCTGGAAAGCTCGGACCTGCCGAACATCGCGTTCAAGAACCCCAATGGCAGCGTCACGCTCGTGGTGCTCAACGACAACACGTCATCGTCGCAGAGCTTCCAGGTTGACTCCAGCGGGCAGGGGTTCAGCTACACCCTGCCGGCCAGCTCGATCGTCACGTTCACCTGGTCGCCATCCGGCACCACCAGCAGCCAGGCCACGACCGCGCCTCTCGGTGCCTACTGCGGAGCCCCGGTCAGCGGAACGGCGCTCGGTCGCTCCGGGTGGTCGGCCAGCACCAATACGGCCGCCAGCGGAAGCGACGTCGCTTCCAACGCGATCGACGGCAACCTGTCCACCCGGTTCAGCTCGGATGCTCCCCAGGCCGACGGAGCGTACTGGCAGGCCGACATGGGCTCGCCGCAGACCTTCGACGAGCTGTCGATGCAGGTCCCGAACTCCGCTGGTGACTATGCGCGCAGCTACGACCTCCAGGTCTCCGACAACGGCAGCTCCTGGACGACCGTGGCTACCTGCACCGGCACAGGCAGTTCGGAGACAGTCAGCTTCCCGGCTCAGACCGCGCAGTACGTCAGGGTAGTGAACACCCTGCTGGCCGACGGCCTGGCCACCAGTACCGGCAGCTGGTGGTCAATCGACGAACTCAACCTCTACACGACGTAACCGGTCCCGGTCCCGGTCTCGGGACCCCCACCCGGACCCCATGGATGGCCCATCGCTGGTGCCATGGGCCCAGCGGTGGGCCATCGCTGGGGCAGGATGGTTGCCATTCCGGGGGAACCGCGCTCAACACATGAGATCGAGTTGGACGGCGGTGGTGGGTGAAGGTGCGCTGGGTTAGCGCCGGTGGATAGTGATGACGGTCCAGGCGCCGAGGGTGATGCGGTCGCCGTCGTTCAGCGGTATCTGCTGGCCGACCGGGATCTCGGCGTCATTGACCTCGGTGCCGTTGGCTGAGCCCGGATCGATGACCGCCCAGCCGCCATCGGGGGTTGACATCAGGACCGCGTGCAGCCTGCTGATGCCGGGGTCGAGCGGCGGACCGGTCAGGTCGATGGCCGGGTTGAGGCCGCGGGACGGGCTGCGCCTGCCGATCTGGGCTTCGTTGCCGGTGAGCTGGAATCTGCGTTCTGGGCAGTAGGCGGGAAACGGGATGTCGTCGGCGTCCGGCCCGCTGGCCTCACGCACCCGGTCGTAGTAACCGCGGTCGGCGGCTACGACGGCCGTCCAGGTTCCCGTGACAGGCACCGGGTCAGGAGTGACCGGCGAGGACGCGCTGACCTCAGATCCTTGGCCGTTGGCGAAGTTGAAACCGCAGGACTCGCAGAACTGGCCGGACCTCGGCGCACCGCACTGCGGGCATGCATCGGCCGCGGGCGACCCTGGGGCGCCCGACGACGGGGCGCCCGACGACGGAGACGAGACAGCCTCGGCCGGAGCAGCCGCCGGACCGCTGATCAGCATCCCGCAGACGTCGCAGTAGTCGTCGCTGGCGGAGTCGTGGCCTGACGGGCAGACAGCCATTGATCAGCCTTGGTCCTTCTTGACCCGGACGGTCTTCGTGGACCGGGTATCCAGCGCCATCTCGTCGGCGTCCTCGACTTTTTTCTTGAGCCGGACCGTGCCGCTGGCCGCGTCCACCACGTCGACCACCTTGGATAGCAGCTTGGCGGTGTCGTCGTTGCCCGACGACTGGGCCAGCGCGACCGCGCGTCCGAGCTTGGCGGTCGCCGTCTCCTCGTCGCCCGCCTTGCGGGCCTCCAGCCCGTCCTGGATCACCTGGGCCAGCTCCGCCTGCCCGGTGTAGTGCGCGACCCGGGAGTTGATCTTCGTCGATAGCGCCTCGTCGTCGGTCCACATGGCCCGGACCAGCCCTTGGCCGAGAACATCTCCCGACGAGCCTGACACCAGTGATACCCGGGCGGCCAGCATCTCCTGTCCGACGCCGGCTGGGTTCACGTCGACGCACACGTGGTAGTCCCGGCTCTCCCCCGCCGCCCACGCACCGGTCGGGTAGTCACCGGCCTGCGGCGACGTCGCCGTCCGCCGCGCCGTCAGGTCCTCCATCTGGGGCGCCACCTGCTTGACGAAGCTGATCCGCGCGTGCTGCGGCGTCCACACCCGCAGCGTGATGTCGGCGACCTGCTTGCCCATCGCGTTTTCCATCATCGTGGTGAAGTCGGCCACCAGCCCGGCCGGGTCGGCCACGATGTCGACGGTCCCGAGCAGCGCCGACGAGATTCGGCGCAACTCGGCTACCTCCCAGTCGGTCCCGACTCCTCGGCAGTCACAGCTGAACGTGCCTTCACACAGCCCGATGGCCGCGCTGAGCTGCTCGGGGGTCTCGTGCTGATTCCGCCCGTCGGTGAGCAGTATCGCGTGCCGCAGCGTCGCCCGTTGAGTGGAGAAGATACGGAAAGCCAGCCGCAGCCACTGCCCGATCGCGGTGCCGCCGGTGGCCCGCAGGCTCTGGGCCGCCTGTTTGGCCTCCGCGCGGGTGGCGGCGCTCGCGATCGCCATCGTCCCGTCCGCCGGGTACACCGGCCAGGCGTTGCTGGTGCCCGCCACGATCGCGAACGCGGTGCCCTCGCGCAGCGCGTCGACCGCGGCCGCCGTCGCCGCACGGGCCGAGGCGATCTTGGTCTGCGGCACATCCATCGACCCGGAGCAGTCCACGATGATGATCTCGGCGGCGGGCCCCGAGGCCACAGCGACCTCGTCCCCCTCCCCTGCC
This sequence comes from uncultured Actinomycetota bacterium, assembly GCA_963743085.1. GTDB lineage: Bacteria > Actinomycetota > Actinomycetes > Streptosporangiales > Streptosporangiaceae > JBEKHI01. Next base: position 51,841 of record CAVUOU010000048.1, on the reverse strand, counting down.
CCCTTCACTGTCACCGTCACCACGGCGTTGACGGTGCGGCCGCCCTCTGGAAGGTAAAGGTTCTGGTCGATGTCGACGGTGAAACCGGTCACGACTCCTCCCTCAATGGAACGGGCACCAGCACCACGGTGATGTTGTCAATGCCCCCGGCGTCAATCGCGAACTTCACTAGCTCACCGGCCGTTCCCAGCGGATCAGTCACCGCCGCCGGCAGCGTCCGCTCCGCGAGGTCATCCGCGTCCGGCAAGTAATTCCATAGCCCGTCAGAACACACGAGCACCACCCCTCGGCCCGGCGGGGTGAACTGCGCGATGTGCGCTTCGGGCTCGGTGAAATCCGCGCCCAGCCACCGGGTGATCACATGGGCGTGGCGGGACGCCATCGCCTGGGCCTCGTTGAGCAGGCCCGATGTGACCATTTCCTGCGCCAGCGAATCGTCAGTGGTCAGCCGCTGCGACTCCGCGTCTTCGGCGAGCCAGTAGGCGCGGCTGTCACCCAGCCAGCACAAGGTGACGCCGCTCGGCTCGACGATGACCGAAATGAAGGTGGCCGACGGGGATCCGTCCGCGCCGTTCAGCCCGTTCAGCTTGGTGGCCGCCTCGTGTACCGCCTCAAGCGAGCCCGCCTCGACGTCCTCACCGCGCCGCATCGACGTGAGCAGCGCCCGGACCGCGGTCCTGGCGGCGGCGATCGACGCCTCGTCGGACCGTGGTGAGCTCGAAACCCCGTCGCAGACGACTCCGATCGCGACCGGCCCGTCAGTGGTGTCGGCGATCGCGAGGGCCATCGCGTCCTCGTTCCGATGATGCCGCAGGCCCCGGTCCGTCACCCCGGCGATCAGCCCCAGGTCGAGCTCGGTGTGGTCCCGGCCGGACGGGACTTTCCGCCCGCACGACGCACAGTAACCCTCGGCCGTCACTTCAGGCGGCTGGTCGATGGCCGGGTCGGAAGAACAAACTAGGCATTCCATAACGACGTGGGGTGACTCCCCGCTGTCCACCGCTGGTGCCAGCTCGGTGCCGCAGGCCTCACAGAACGCGTCACCGGGAGCAGCGGGCTCTCCACACGACGGGCATGGGGTCATAGCAGCGTCCGCGGACGGATGGCGTTGGCCATATCAACCAGCTCAATTCTGCGTTTACGGTCAGAAATCAGCCGCGCCTGTGCGCGGTAACAGCGTTCGAGACCGAACCGCAGCGACCGTTCATCAGGCTGGCATCCGAGAATCTTCCCAGGTGGGGGCTGCTCTAGTGCCATCCGCAGTATCGTCGCGGACAGCTCCTGCCGCCTAGCCTCGTCTATGGCGGGTAGCGAGCCGAGCCGAGCCGCGGCGCCCACCAGGTCATCGCCGGTGGACCCGGCCCGGGTGGCGACCTCAACGGCCTGGATCTGCGCGGCCAGGTAATAGCTGGACGTCTCGGGTACCTGGGACAACACCTCGATGGCCGCGATCCGGTCCCCGCTGCCCAGCAGGCAGCGAGCCAGGCCGAACGCGGCGCTGATGTAGGACCGGTCGACGGTCCACACCAGCCGGAAGTACCTGGCCGCCAGGGCACGCTCCGCGGCGGCCCTCTTATCGTCGCCCGCTGCCTGGATGGCGGCCTCGGCCGCGAAGGCTAGCGCCAGCTTGGGCGCCACCTCACCCGGCAACTCTTCGTATACCGCCGCAAAAGCCCCGCGCGCCGCGGCAGCGTCACCCCCGACGAGCGAGATCAGTCCGTTGTACCAGGCGACCCGCCAGTCGCCCGGGTCGGCCGCCGCCAGCTCGGCGATTACCTCCGCCGCACCGTCGGTGTAACCGGACTCGATCCGGGCGCGGGCCAAGGCGAGCATCATCTCCGGCGAGGACGAAACCTCACGCGGCACTCCGGAATCCCCGCTGATCGCGCCGAGCAGCGCCGTGGCCCGCTGCCCGGGTGCCAACCCGGCGAACGTCGCCAGGTATCCGGCGGCCGGGTCCATCCGGTCCACTTGCGGCATCGGCAATCCGGCGATGATGTCGGTGGGGCCGGGAGGTCGGTCGGGGCTGGCCGGGAGGTCGGTCGGGGCCGGTTGGTCGGGGAGACTTGGTTGGGGAAACTCACCTTCGACGCCGATCCCCCGAAGCTCGGGACTGAACAGGGTGGAGAACGCGGGCCGCTGCGCCCCGTCGGCGATCGCGAGCACCTCGCGGAGCACGCCAGTGAGCTGTTCGGCCATCTCTCCGGCCGAGCCGAACCTGCGGTCCGGGTCGGGGTCGGTTCCGCGGCGCAGTACCCGGGCGAACGACTCGTTTTCTTCCAGCAGCGGCACACCGTCGGGGAAGGTGAACTTGTACTGCCCCTGGTATCCCTTGAAGTCGAAGGTCAGCACCGCCAGCGACCGCGCGACCGTGAACAGGTCCGAGGAGACCGAGGGGCCGTCGTCGGCGATTTCCGGTGCCTGGTAGCCGACGGTGCCGTAGATCGGCCCGTCCCCGTCGATGACGCGAACTCCGCCCATGTCGATGAGCTTGAGCTGCTCCTCGGTCTGGATCACGTTGTCCGGCTTGAAGTCGCAGTACACCAGCCCGCGGTCGTGCAGGTATCCAAGCGCGGGCAGCACCTCGATGGCGTACGCGATCGCGTGCGCTATCGGCACCGGCCCACCCCTTCTGATGTCCTTCAGAGACTCCCCGCCGACGTATTCCATCACGATGTAGCCGGCGTCCGCGTACTGGACGAAGTTATATATCCGGACGATGTTGGGATGTTCGACCTGAGCCAGGAACTGCCTCTCGGCCACGGCCGCCGCCAGGGCGTCGGCGTCACCCGCGTTCAGCAGGCCCTTGAGCACGACCCAGCGGTCGCTGACATTGTGGTCCTTGGCCAGGTAGATCCAGCCGAGCCCGCCGAACGCCAGGCAGCCGAGCACCTCGTACTGGCCCGCGACCAGGTCGCCGGCCACGAGCTTCGGGGTGAAGGAGAACTTGGTGCCGCAGTTGCGGCAGAATCCCTCGGTCAGGCCGACCCGGCCGTCGTGGCCCCGGCCGACCGGCTGGTCGCAGCTTCCGCAGAACCGGCGGTTCTCCGGCACCTGGGGGTTGGTGAGTATGGCGCTGGCCGGGTCGCGGTAGGGCACCGGGGGGATCTCGACGAGCCCGGCCCCGAGGTGCCCGCGTACCGACCGGCCGCTGGTCCGCCGGGAACCCGATCCGCGTGAACCCTGGGATCCGCGCGAGGCCGATGGGACAGATGGTGCTGATGGGGCCGATGGGGAGGACGGTGTCGATGAGGAGGACGGTGTCGCGGCGGCCGGTGGGCTCGCCGACGGGGCCAGCCCGCAGACGGAACAGTACCCGTCCTCGATCGTCCCACCGCAGCTCGTGCACGCGCTCATCCCCGCGCTCCCCTCGTCAGAACCTCGTGCTGATAGCGAAGCACTGCTTGTTCGGCCACATCGAGATCACATGGCGCGGTCCACAGCAGGTCGCGTGCCTCATCGTGCAGGCTGGCCAGGTCCTCGATCGCGCCGAGCCTGGCGGCCTTGGCTTTGTAGGCGCTGAGCAGCCCTCGGAGCTCGTCGCGGCGCGCGAGCAGACCAGCCATGCGCCGTTCCGCATCCCTAAATTGCGTGCTCGCGGCGGCGAGGTCGCGATCCAGGGCGTCGAGTTCTGCGGCGAGGCGTGTCCAGCGCCCCGCGGCCCGCAGCTCCGCTACGGCGGCCAGCCGCGAAGACGGGTCGGCGAAGGCGGGCACCTCCTCGCGGACGGTCACCTTCGCCGCCGCGCTCTGCCGAGCGGCGAGTGCGTCGGCGCGCGCGGCGCGGGCCAGGCCAGCGGCCTTGGTCGCGGTGGCGATGCGGGCGTCCGCGCTGTCGCGCACGCTGGTCAGCTCGGCAGTGCGGGCCGCCAGCGTCGCGGCGCGGTTCCGCAGCGACGTCGCCGGGCCGAGGCGGTCACCGAGCGGGTCGGCGTTGAGCGCGTCACGCAGCCGTCCGAGCTCGACGCGGACCGCCGCCGCTTCAGCGATGAGCGCCTGGTCGCCGGACGGGTCGGCCTTGGCGAGCTCGGAGGCGACGGCCTCGAGCTCGGAGGCGGCGTCGTTCCAGGACTTCTCGGTGCTGGCCGAGATCGAGGCGACATCGGCGAACTGCGTCCGCATCCTGGTGCGGGCGGCAGCCAGGGTGAGCTGGTCGGTTCCGGTGTCGGCGAGGTCGCGTTCGGCCAGCGGCGCGGGCCCCCTGGTGACCCGCACCGACGGACCGGTCAGCAGCACGGTGACCCTGGGGAGGTCGCGGCTGCCCGCCGCCTCCTCGATCACCGCCGAGTAGGCCGCGTACAGGTCCCACAGGCTGGAGAACACCCGGGACGCCGCCTCCCAGCGGCTCTTCGAGATCCCCGATAGCGAGGTGCTCTTGAGCAGCCGGATGCCGAGGCTATTGTCCAGATCAAGCAGATTCGACTGGATGGCGTCACGTTCGGCCGCCGCGTCCGCGATCGCCTTGGCGGCCTGTTCGCGCGTGAAGGTCATGCCGCGTCCCCCGCGGTGTCTGCCCGCGTCACACCGCGTGCGCCGACCAGCGCCATGGCCGCTCCGACCCGTACCGCACCGCCATCTGGTGCTTTGCCTCTAGTTAATACCAGAAGATGGGGTACTTTTCGCGTCGCGTCCAATTGCCAGCGTCCATTGCACAGAAACGTACCGCCGGCGAGGTGCTGGCTCTCCTCGCCGACGTGGCCGCGATGCCGTCAGAGCTTGGTCATCCGGGCGAAGGGCGAGAGGATCCGCACCTTCCGCGGGCCGAAGTCGACGATCACCGCATCGTCACCCTCGACCTTGACAACCCGGCCGAGCCCATACTTATCGTGGGTCACCTGATCGAGAACCTCGTACTCCTCGATGGGCGGCGGCTCCACGTACGGGGTATTGAAGGGACTTGAAGGCAGGAAGCGCCGGGACGCGGCGCGGGCAGGTTTCATCCTTACCAGTATGCGCCCTACTGGTCACGGCGTCCTCATCCACGCGCTTCAAGGGACAGAAATGCTGACCGCGGGTCTCAGAGTTTCTAGGCTATGGTGGTTCTGTGTCCACCCGCGAGGCCGTGGCGGGCACTCCGCCACTGCACTGGGGCCACTACTCGGGATACCGGCAGGCAGGCGAGGCGTTCTAGCCAGCCTCTGGATTCTCGTGAACTCCCTGCCGACTCAGATAGCTCCTGTAGCGCCCTTTCGTCACCTTCAGCGACTGACCGATACCGTTGGCGTAGTTCCGCGGGCCTTCGGGATCGTACCCCGGCACGGGGATGGCTACCGAGTGGACGACAATGCTCTCGCTCTGATGGTGGTGTGCCGTGAGCCGTCGCCGCCCGACGAGGTCATCACCCTGGGCCGTCGCTACCTTTACTTTCTCGCGCAGGCTCAGTCGGTGGACGGAAAGTTCCGTGGCCGCCTCGGCGGCGACCGCCGATGGCGCGGCCCGGCCGAAGCACACGACGCCTGGGGCCGGTCCTTGTGGGCGCTGGGCACCGCCGCGGCGCGAGGGCCGACAGAGGGGATCCGCAAGGAGGCCCGCACCCGATTCGACGCGAGCGCGGCGGTGGGTTCTTCGCACCCGCACTCCATGGCGTTCGCGGCGCTCGGCGCGGCCGAGATACTCGAGCGGTGGCCCGATGATCCCGGCGCGCTGGCGCTACTCGCCGTCGCCAGCACGGTCATCGGCGAGCCCGCCGCCGACCCGGCGTGGCCGTGGCCGATCCCGCGGCTCAGCTACGCGAACGCGGCCATAGCCGAGGCCATCATCGTGGCCGGCGAGAAACTCGGCCGCGATCGCCAGTTGCGGTACGGTCTGCGCATGCTGGCCTGGCTGCTGGACACCGAGACCAGGAACGGGCATTTGTCGGTAGTGCCCAGCGACGGATGGGGACGCGGCGAGGAACGCCCCGCTTTCGAGCAGCAACCGACCCAGGTGGCGGCGCTCGCGGACGCCTGCATGCGGGCCGCGAGGCTGACCGGCGACTCCACCTGGCTGAACGGCGTGGAAATGAGCGTGGCGTGGCTGCTCGGTGACAACGACGCCCGGATCCCGATGCTCGATGAGCGGACAGGCGGCTGCAGCGATGCCCTCGGCCCCACCAGCCGAAGCCGCGACCAGGGCGCCGAATCGACGCTGGCGATGATCTCCGTACTACAGCATGGCCGCCACCTGGGGGCTGGTGATCTCCGATGACTAGCCCGACGCCTGGCGGGAAGGTGCTTGATATGAGCGAGATCGTGCTGCGGGTCCGCCTCGTCGGCGGTGACTACCTAGACGTCACCTACGATGAGACGGGCGTTGACGGGGAAGACATCGTGGAGCACATAATCTCGACCCTGGCCCAGGATGGCGGTGCACTGCGCTGCAAGCACGGCGAGCGGCTCATAGTGCTCTATGGCCGGGGCGTCACCACGCTCGAGGTGGCTCCGCGCGGCGCGGTCTTGTAACGGGGCATCACTCCTCCGGGTCCTGCCGCGGATCAGTTTTCCCCTCCCCCCGTCGCTGGTCCTCGATCGTGGACGCGACATGCCGGACGCACACCTCAAAGGCGAGCGGGTCCTCTTCGTACAGGTCGCGCAGCTTGCCCATGAACGTGACCATGTGCTCCACGGTCAGCTCCGGCAGGCCCTGCACGCCAATGAACTTCCCGCCGCCCACATCGGCGAAGCCGGGGATGGTACCCGGCTTGATTCCGTAAAAGTCGCTCATATCGCCCTCCGGGACCTTAGGCCCGGACGGGAATCCGCCGGTGCGCCCCCCGCACCGCGAACTTATGCAGCATGGTGCGGCCCGTATTGTGGGTATGGCCGGAGGCGAGCCGACCCAGCGTGCCGTAATACCGGAACAGGTTGGCCTCCTCCTTATGGCCCATCACAATTCCTGGCACCCGATGCGGGGCCTTCGCTATTTCCGAGGTGCCGTAAGGGACACGCAGACGCCGCGCATTAGGCTCGGCCCCAGTCAGCGGGACGAGGGAAACATCGGCACCGAACAACCCGGTCCTGATGGCCACCCACTGCGGATGACCACTCCTTATGTCGGCATAGACATCCTCGACCAGACCGAGCGTGACATCGCCGCGGCCGATCACGTTCATGCCAATCAGTACCTTCGGATCGGTGAAATGCATCAGGGGCGCTCTTTCCTTCACGAAGGCGTTACGGCTGCCTGGACGGCGCCGCCCCGCGTTCCCATGCAACACCTGACAACACTGTTTGTCAACGATGTTCTGCTACATTGTAGGCAGCGCGAAAGGACGGCTAACCGGTGGATTCTCCTAGCAGGACGGCCGTATCCCGGTCCATGGGCGGCGGGCGCGAGATGATCTTCAAGGCCGCTCTTGAGATCGTTGACAGTGAGGGCACCGATGCGCTCTCGATGCGCCGCCTCGCGCAGCGGCTGGGCTGCGATCCGACGGCGCTTTACCGGCACGCCGCCAGCAAGGCCGCGCTGCTCGACGGGGTCACCGAGCTCGTTCTCGGCCAGCTGACGCTCGAGCCGTCCGACGCGCCCTGGCCAGACCGGCTCCGGGATATCGCGCGCCAATTCCGCCGGCTTGCCCTGGTCCACCCTCATGTGGTGCCGCTGCTGGTCACCCGGCCGCTGGCCACCCCGCTAGCGCTGCGCCCGCCCGGTACTCTGCGCCCGCTTGAGGACATCCTCGAGCTGCTCATCGGTGCCGGGTTTTCACCGTCCGACGCGCTGTACACGTATCGGGCGTTGTTTGGCTTCCTGCACGGCCACGTGCTGAACGAACTGCAGGAAAACGCCGATAACCCCGAAGAATCTGATGACCTGCTACGCCTAGGCCTTTACCGGCTCTCCATCAAGGAGTTCCCCCGGATCCGCAGCCTGGCTTCCGAACTCGCCCGTTACGACGGACTCGCGGAGTTTGAGGACGGACTCGACGGATTGCTGGCCGGAATCCAGGCCCGGTGCTCCCCATAGGGGACGGGGGCGCTGGTGGCGGCCAGCTCCGTGGGGAAGATCTCGAACTGCAGGTCCAGGCCGGTCAAGCGAAGAGCGTCGGCCACCGACCGCGCGGGTGCGACCAAGCGCAGGACGCCGCCGAGCAGCCAGGCACGGCGTCTGGCGCCGATCAGCACAGCGAGGCCACTCGAGTCACAGAACGTTACATCGGACAAAACGACCACCATCTGGCTGGCGTCCGGTCCCAGTAGGCCGAATAGTTGCTCACGCAACGCGGGTACGCCCGCGATGTCGAGATCTCCGCCGATCGTCGCGATGGTGTAACCGTCCTGGCTGCGGACAGAAAGCGTCAGGCCCGGAGGGGAATCATGTGGCGTCATGCCCGGCGCCCATCTCGGTTCTGGCCAGAACCGGGTCGTCATGCGCCTCGGTGGCGTCGACGAGTCTGCCAACGCGCGAAAAGTCCTCGGCGTAACCAACAGTACACTTTTCGGCGCACAACGCGTACTGGTTTAGAGCTGTCTGACAGCACTCTGTCACAACGGCTCGCTGATCCATTGCCAACCACGTGACTCGTGGTACACCGCCCGCACCAGGAAGGCTCCCGCCGCGTCGGACAGTTCGGCGATGACCCGGATCAGCTGGCGGTGGAAGTCGTCAGGCCGGCTTTCTCTTCGCCTGCCTGGTGCCCGGAGATCGTCACCATCGCGCCGTCCGCACCGGTCAGCCGGACCGTGACGTTCCGATCGACGTCGAGGCTGGCGCCAGCGATGTCCCGCGCCCGGACGATCTCAGTGCCGTCGTCATTCGCCACCCATACGTTCGTTACGGCCAATGAACTCTCCTTCTGCACGTTATGGGCCTTCTGCGCGTGACGGGCTGATTTCCGCTACCGCCCTGGGCTTACGCCTTCGATAGCGCCGGTGCCGGCCAGCAGCTCCAAGACCTCGCCGATGGTGCGTTGCCGTACATCCGGTTCTGGCAGCGGGAGGTGCGACTGGACGTGGTAGCGGTTGCGGCGGCCTTCCTTTTCCTTGACGACGTAGCCCGCCTCGACCAGATCCGTGAGGATGCCGAAGGCGCTGCGCTCGGTGATATCCAGGCTGGCCGCGATGTCACGCAGGCGCACCCCGGGGTCATGAGCCACGCACAGCAAGACGCGCGCATGATTGGTCAGGAAGGTCCAGCTCGCCACATTGACAAGTTATCAGATTCCGGAAAGATCTTGCTAGTATCTTTATGCGGGCGTAGCTTGAATTTAGGACGCCAGCCGCTCGTTACGGCTAGCCGGAGCGAAAGGTTGGCAAATGTCCGAACCTGCCGGGCCTCAACCAGATCCCGATGACACTGTCCCGCCGATGCCTTATCCGGGGGCGACCGCCGGGGCTGTCCCGCCGATGCCCTCGGAGGTCACGCCGGGACCCACGGCGTCTAGCCGGTGGCGCAAGATGATGCACCGAACCCCGCGGGGCCCTGCCTAATGCGAAGATGCTTCGCGTTGTTCCGGCTGGCGGCGCTCGGCTGCGCACCTGGCAACTGTTCGGCGAACTAGCCCGCGGCTAAGCTCCCGAAGGGGAACCGACGGCTGGCCGGCCGCAGTGCCCAGGAGGTCACCGTCAGCGCGAGCATCGGTACGAGCACCGCGACCTCGACGGTGTCGTAGCCGGTCGTCAGGTGCGAGACGATAGCCCCGCTGTAGGTAAAGAACGCGCCCGCGTAGGCCCACTCCTTCAGCAGCGGACGGCCCGGCACGGTGATCGCGATCGCGCCGAGCACCTTCCAGGTACCCAGCAGCACCAGGAAGTACGACGGGTAGCCGAGATGCAGGACCACGTCGCGGACGAACGGCAGCCGCGCGATGTCCCAGACGCCGCCGACCCCGTTCTCGGCCACGATCGCCGCGGTGGCCACCCAGTAGGCGACAGCGCGCAAGCTGACCGCCCGGTACTCAGCCGATATATCCATGTCCTGTCCTCCGCGTCACATTCGCTGGTCATTGTGTGTCATAGCCATGACGGCAACCGGCGAGAGGATGTGTCAGGTGGAGGACAACGACTGGCTGGCCGCACGGTTCGAGGAACACCGAAATCGCCTGCAAGCGGTCGCCTACCGGATACTCGGCTCCCGCGGCGGGGCCGAGGACGCCGTGCAGGAAGCCTGGCTACGGCTCAGTCGGTCCGGCGACGGTGTGACCAACCTGGGAGGCTGGCTGACCACGGTCGTCAGCCGCATCTGCCTGGACATACTGCGCGGCCGGCGCGAAGACCTGGTTCGATACGCTCCTGGTCGAGCGCGCGGACGATGCGGCCAGTCCCGAGGACGAGGTGTTGCTGGCCGATTCCGTCGGGCTCGCGCTGCAGATAGTGCTGGACCGGCTGGCCCCGGCCGAACGCGTCGCGTTCGTGCTGCACGACATGTTCGATCTGCCCTTCGAGCAGATAGCCGCGATCCTGGACCGCTCGCCGAACGCCACCCGGCTGCTGGCAAGCCGCGCCCGCCGTCATATTCATGGCAAAACGACGGATCCAGATCTCCACCGTCAGCGCGCTGTCGTCGAGGCGTTCTTCGCTGCCGCCCGTGACGGCGACTTTGACGCGCTGCTCGCACTGCTCGACCCCGACGCGACAGTGCGGGCCGGAATGCCAGGGGAACCACTTGGCGCGGCGGCCGTGGCCAGGCGCGCTCTCGGATTCGCACACTTCGCCCAGTTCGCTCAGCCTGCGGTAGTCAACGGCATGGCCGGAACCATCGTGGCTCCCCCGGGCCAGCCGTACTGGGTCATGACCTTCACAGTGACGCCCGCCGGGAAGGTGTCCACCATCGAGATCGTCTCCGACCCCGCGCGCCTGCAAAAACTCGATCTAGCGATTACCTTGCGCGAGCGGATCACCATCGATGACCCATCGATGGTCGAATAACGCCATCAATGGGCCATCGATGGGGTCGCCGAACGCTCTGCGGCGAGCGCCGTGACCGGCCACGACGCTGGGGCCGGTCAGGCGAGTTCCGGTTAGGCGATGGGGCGGGCGGTGGCTGGGATCGGCGACGGGAGGTCGGCGCCTCCGCCTAGATACGAGTCGACGGCCGCCGCGCAGGCGCGGCCCTCGGCGATGGCCCAGACGATCAGCGACTGACCGCGGCCCATGTCGCCGGCGACGAACACGCCAGGCACCGACGTCTCGAACGACGGCGAACGGGCGACGTTGCCCCGAGCATCTAGCGAAACACCCAAAGACGACACGAGCCCGGGACGCTCCGCGCCGGTGAAGCCCATCGCGAGCAGCACGAGTTCGGCCGGGATGTCGCGCGCCGTGCCCGGGACCGGAGAGAACCCGCCTCCGGAGAGCGAGACCTCGGACAGCCGCAGCGTGCCAACGCGGCCGGACGGACCGGGCAGGAACTCCTCGGTCGACACGGCGTACACCCGTTCGCCGCCCTCCTCGTGAGCGGACGAGACCCGGAAGATCATCGGGTACACCGGCCACGGATGAGCCTCCGACCGCAGCGCGGGCGGACGCGGCATGATCTCCAGCTGCGTCACCGACGCCGCGCCCTGACGGTGCGCGGTGCCGAGGCAGTCGGCGCCGGTGTCACCGCCGCCGATGATCACCACGTGCTTGCCGCTCGCGTTGATCTCGCCGTGCGCGCCGAAGCGGTTGGCTAGCGGCAGGAACTCCATTGCCTGGTGAATCCCGGGAAGCTCGCGACCCGGCACCGGCAGATCGCGCGGCACCCGCGCGCCGCCGGCCAGCACCACGGCGTCGAACCCGTCGAGCTGGGCGGCGGACTCCACCGATACCCCGCAGACGAACTCGGTGCCCTCGTCGGCCATCTGGTCGAGACGGCGGTCGAGGTGCCGCTTTTCCATCTTGAACTCGGGGATGCCGTACCGCAGCAGGCCGCCGGGCGCGTCGTCGCGCTCGAACACGGTGACCGCGTGCCCGGCGCGGGTAAGCTGCTGCGCCGCGGCGAGCCCGGCCGGACCTGACCCGACCACCGCGACACGCTTGCCGGTCCGCGTGTCCGGCGGCACCGGACGGACCCAGCCCGAGGCCCAGGCCCGGTCGATGATCTCCACCTCGACCTGCTTGATCGTGACCGGATCGGCGTTGATGCCGAGCACGCAGGCCGATTCGCAGGGCGCCGGGCACAGCCGCCCGGTGAACTCGGGGAAGTTGTTCGTGGCGTGCAGCCGCTCGATCGCGGACTCCCAAGAGGAGCGGTAGACGAGATCGTTCCACTCCGGGATCAGGTTGCCCAGCGGGCACCCGGTGTGGCAGAACGGGATGCCGCAATCCATGCAGCGCCCGGCCTGCTTTTCGACACGCTCGGTGCCGAACGGCTCGTACACCTCATGCCAGTCGGTGATCCGCACGTCGACGGGCCGACGGCGCGGCAACTCTCGCGCAGTGGTCAGGAAACCCTTCGGGTCAGCCATTTATTACCGCCTCCTCACCCGTGCGCCGCGGCCATGACGGCCTCGTTGACATCCCGGCCCTCGCGCTCGGCCGCCGACGCGGCCAGCAGGACCCGCTTGTAATCCTTCGGCATGATCTTGGTGAACCGCCGCGCCGCCGCGTCCCAGTCCGAGAGCAGCGTCCCGGCCACCGCCGAGCCGGTCTCATCCCGGTGCCTGGCCAGCGCGGACTGGAGGAACTCCAGGTCGCTGTCCTCGAGTGGGTCGATATCCACCATCTCGGGATTTATCCGGTTCACCCGGGCGTCCAGCAGGTACGCGATCCCGCCGGACATGCCGGCCGCGAAGTTACGCCCGGTCTTGCCGAGCACGACGACGCGGCCGCCGGTCATGTACTCGCAGCCGTGGTCACCGACGCCCTCCACCACCGCGGTGACGCCGGAGTTACGCACACAGAACCGCTCGCCGGTCACACCCCGCAGGTAGATCTCCCCAGCCGTGGCGCCGTAGCCGATCACGTTGCCCGCGATCACCTGGTCGTCCGTGCCGTCCACCGCCGGGTACACGACGAGCCGCCCGCCGGACAACCCCTTGCCCAGGTAGTCGTTGGCGTCCCCGCGCAGCCGCAGCGTGATGCCGCGTGGCAGGAACGCCCCGAACGACTGCCCGGCCGAGCCGGTGAACAGGACGGAGATGGTGTCGTCGGGCAGTCCCTCGCCACCCCAGCGCCTGGTGACCTCGTAGCCGAGCATGGTGCCGACGGTGCGGTTGACGTTACGGATCGGCAGTTCCAGCCGGACCGGACGCCCCTCTTCGAGCGCGCCCTCCGCGAGCTGGATCAGCGTGATGTCCAGCGCGTGGTGGAGCCCATGATCCTGGTCTGTCATCCGGCGCCGAGCGCCGGGCACATCGGGCTCGTACAGCACCGGCGCCAGGTCGAGCCCGGCCGCCTTCCAGTGCGAGACGGCCGCGATCGTGTCCAGCAGGTCCACCCGGCCGACGATCTCGTCCAGCGACCTCGCGCCGAGCAGCGCCAGGTACTCGCGCACCTCCTCGGCGATGAACTCGAAGAAGTTGACCACGAACTCGGGCTGGCCGGAGAACCGCTTGCGCAGCTCAGGGTTCTGGGTGGCCACCCCGACCGGACAGGTGTCGAGATGGCAGACCCGCATCAGGATGCAGCCGGACACCACCAGCGGCGCGGTCGCGAAGCCGAACTCCTCGGCGCCAAGCAGCGCGGCGATGATCACGTCGCGGCCGGTCTTGAGCTGACCGTCGACCTGCACCGTGATCCGGTCACGCAGCTTGTTGCGCAGCAGGGTCTGCTGGGTCTCCGCGAGGCCAAGCTCCCACGGCGCGCCCGCGTGCTTGAGCGAGGTCAGCGGGGCGGCGCCGGTGCCACCGTCGTGACCGGAGATCAGCACGACGTCCGCGTGCGCCTTCGACACCCCGGCCGCGACCGTGCCGACCCCGACCTCGGCCACCAGCTTGACGTGCACCCGGGCCATCGGGTTGGCGTTCTTCAGGTCGTGGATGAGCTGCGCCAGGTCCTCGATCGAGTAGATGTCGTGGTGCGGCGGCGGCGAGATCAGCCCGACGCCAGGCGTCGAGCCACGGGTCTTCGCGATCCACGGGTAGATCTTGTAGCCGGGAAGCTGACCGCCCTCCCCCGGCTTGGCGCCCTGCGCCATCTTGATCTGCAGGTCATCGGCGTTGACCAGGTACTCGCTGGTGACACCGAACCGTCCGCTCGCCACCTGCTTGACCGCGGATCGCCGCCGGTCACCGTTGGCGTCCGGGACGAACCGGTCCGGGTCCTCGCCGCCCTCGCCGGTGTTGGACCGCCCGCCCAGCCGGTTCATCGCGATGGCGAGCGTCTCGTGTGCCTCCGCCGAGATAGACCCGTACGACATGGCGCCGGTCGCGAACCGCTTCACGATCGACGAGACCGGCTCGACCTCATCGGCCGGCACCGGCTCGTCAGCGGCGCGCAGCTCAAACAGGCCGCGCAGCGTCATGAGCTTCTTCGACTGGTCATCAACCAGCCTCGTGTACTCCTTGAATATTTCATAACGACGAGTTCGAGTCGAATGCTGAAGCTTGAACACCGTTTCTGGGCTGAACAAGTGCGGCTCGCCCTCACGGCGCCACTGGTACTCCCCGCCGGTCTCCAGCCGCCGGTGCGCGAAGTGCGCGCCCCCACCCGCCACCCCTGCCCGCTTCACTGCGTGCTTGGCACGCAGCGCCGCCTCCTCGGCGAGCACCCCGAAGCCGACGCCGCCCAGCCGGGAGGGGGTCCCGGCGAAGCAAGTGCCGATCACCTCGTCACCGAGGCCGACCGCCTCGAAGATCTGCGCGCCGGTGTAGGAGGAAACGGTGGACACGCCCATCTTGGACATGATCTTGAGCAGGCCCTTGCGGAGCGCCTTGACCAGGTTCTCCTCGGCCTGCGGACCGAGGTCGCGGACCGACTCCAGCGCCAGCCACGGGCACACCGCCGTGGCGCCATAGCCGATGAGCAGCGCGATGTGGTGGCACTCGCGGGCGTCGCCGGATTCGACGACGAGCCCGATCTGGGTCCGGCTCCGTTCCTTGATCAGGTGTTCGTGCACCGCGCCGGTCAGCAGCAGCGACGGGATGGGGATGAGCCTCCCGCCGGTCGCACGGTCGCTGAGCACTATGATCCGGGCGCCGCGCTCGATGGCGCCGTGCACCTCCGCGCAGATCGCGGTGAGCCTGCTGCGCAGCGCGTCTCCGTCCCCCGCCGGATCGAACCGCCCGTCGATCGTGTAGGTCGCGAAGCCCGGCATGTCGCCGTCGTCGTTGATTCCCGCGATCTTCGCGAGGTCGTCCTCGCCGATCACCGGGAACGGCACCACGATCTGCCGGCAGGACACCGGACTCGGCTCGAGCAGATTCTGCTCCGGCCCGATCGTGGTGGACAGCGAGGTGACCAGTTCCTCGCGGATCGCGTCCAGCGGCGGGTTCGTCACCTGCGCGAAGAGCTGGGCGAAGTAGTCGTAGACCAGCCTCGGCCGGTCCGACAGCACCGCGACCGGGGTGTCGGTGCCCATCGATCCGATCGGCTCGGCGCCGGTGCGGGCCATCGGGTCGACGATGAGGCGCATCTCTTCCTCGGTGTACCCGAACGTCCGCTGCTTGGTGACCAGGTCAGCGTCGGTGGGCACTTCCCGCTCGCGGGCGGGCAGGTCATCCAGGTGGACCAGCCCGGCGTGCAGCCAGTCCTGGTAGGGATGCTGCGCGGCGAGCGCGGACTTGACCTCTTCGTCCTCGACGATGCGGCCACCCGCGGTGTCGACGAGGAAGATCCGGCCCGGCTGCAGCCGGCCACGGCGGACCACCCGCTCGGGCTCGATGTCCAGCACCCCGACCTCGCTGGCCAGCACGACCAGGCCGTCGCTGGTGACCCAGTAACGCCCGGGACGCAGCCCATTGCGGTCGAGCACCGCGCCGATCCAGGTGCCATCGGTGAAGGCAATCAGCGCCGGGCCGTCCCACGGTTCCATGACCGTGCCGTGGAACTCGTAAAAGGCGCGCCGCTTGGGGTCCATCTCCGCGTGGTTCTGCCACGGCTCGGGGATCATCATCAGCAGCGCGTGCGGCAGCGACCGGCCGCCGAGGTGCAGCAGCTCCAGGCATTCGTCGAACGACGCCGAGTCACTGCCCTCAGGGTTCACCACCGGGAACAGCCGGGACAGGTCACCGGGGATCAATCCCGAGCTGAGCATGGCCTCGCGGGCCCGCATCCAGTTCCGGTTGCCGCGGACAGTGTTGATCTCGCCGTTGTGCGCCACGTACCGGTAGGGGTGCGCGAGCGGCCAGGACGGGAACGTGTTCGTGGAGAACCGGGAGTGCACCAGGGCCAGGGCCGAGGCGTACCGCTCATCGGTCAGGTCAGCGAAGAACGTGCCGACCTGGGGAGCGGACAGCATGCCCTTGTAAACGATCGTCCGCGAGGACAGGCTCGCGAAGTAGGTGCCGGTCTCGTGTTCTGCCCGCTTGCGCAGGCAGAACGCCATCCGCTCGAGCGTCATGCCGGACTCCCCGCCCGCACCCGCGACAAAAAGCTGCGCCAGCTCAGGGAGCACCTCACGCGCTCCCTCACCACAGGCCATCGGGTCGTGCGGCACATCGCGCCAGCCCAGGACGGTCAGGCCTTCTTCCGCGGCGATGCGGGCGATCGAGTCAATGGCCACCCGCCGTTCTGGCGAAAGAAATACCAGGCCAACCGCATACGCGCCAGGGGCGGGCAGCGGGAACGGGACTACGGCGCGGAAAAATTCGTCCGGGATCTGGGTGAGGATCCCGGCACCGTCCCCGGTGTCGGGGTCGGCGCCCTGGGCGCCGCGGTGCTCAAGGTTGCACAGAACCTTTAGAGCGCTGGACACCACGTCGTGCCCAGCGCCGCCCTTGAGGTCGGCAACGAAACCTACACCACAGGCGTCGTGCTCGAACCTATTGTCGTACAGCCCTTGGTTCGCGGCAGGCACAGTCTGAACTCCTGTCGTCTTTTATCCGCTGTCGTGCTGTGATTGCGGTTGGGACGACGCTGGCCCTGCTGCTACACGGAGGTTACGTAGACATTACATCAACGGACGAATCAGTTTCTAGGGGGCAAACAAGAACTCCTGCACTTCCTGCGCCCCAGGAACGGTAGAGGTAACCGAGCGCAACTATGAGAGAAGCGCCAAGTCACCAGGCTAACTGCGTTATTACCCTGGATACCGGAGTTTAGCCAGGTGACAAGGATCACGACGACGCCTAGTTGGCGATACCCAAATCATCATAATTTACCCGCCAATGGGCGGTTACCGCGCTTCCGTGACCCCTTGCGCGAGGTCGGCGGCGAGGGCCCGGACCGCGTCGACGCCACCCGGGCCGGACAGCGCGCGGACGAAGGCGGTACCGACGATCACCCCGTCGGCGAACTGCGCGACCTCACGAGCCTGAGCACGGTCCTTGACGCCGAGGCCGACCGCGACCGGCAGCGTCGTGCAGTGCTTGGTCCGCGCCACCAGGCCTGCCGCGTCGCCGCTGACCGCATCCCTGGTCCCGGTGGTGCCCATCAGCGAAGCAGCGTAGACGAAGCCACGGCAGACGGCGGTGATGGATTTGAGCCGCTCCTCGGTCGAGCTTGGCGCGACCAGGAAGACCCGGTCCAGCCCATGCTCATCAGAGGCGGCGAGCCAGTCGTCCGCCTCTTCCGGAGTCAGGTCCGGGGTGATCAGCCCAGCCCCGCCGGCGTTCGCCAGGTCGGCGGCGAACCGGTCGACGCCGTAGTGATCGACCGGGTTCCAGTAGGTCATGATGAGCACCTGGGCACCGGTGGCCGCGACGGCCTCCACGGTGTCGAGGACGTCTTTGATCCTGGTCCCGCCGATCAGCGCCTTGTGCACCGCGTCGGCGATCACCGGGCCGTCCATCAGCGGATCGGAGTACGGCAGGCCGATCTCGATGACCCCGGCACCGGCCTCGGCCATCGCCACGGCACCCGCGATGGCGGTCGCCTTGTCGGGAAAGCCGGCCGGCAGGTAGCCGACGAGGGTCTTCGACTTCTCGAAGGTCGTGGCGGCTGTCATACCTGGAACCCCATCACACCTGGAACCACTTTGCGGCCGTCTCCATGTCTTTGTCGCCACGGCCCGAGAGGTTAACCACGATGGTCGTGCCCGGGTGCTCGGCACCGTACTTGAGGGCTCCGGCCAGGGCGTGCGCGGACTCGATCGCCGGGATGATCCCCTCGGTGCGGCACAGCAGGCCGAAGGCCTCCATCGCCTCGGCATCGGAGATGGCGAGGTAGCTGGCGCGGCCGGTGTCCTTGAGCCAGGCGTGTTCCGGGCCAACGCCCGGGTAGTCGAGGCCGGCCGAGATCGAGTGGGTGTCCTGGGTCTGGCCCTCGTCGTCTTGCAGAACGTAGGTGCGCATGCCGTGCAGCACTCCGGGTGACCCGAAGCTGAGGGTGGCGGCGTTGTGCCCGTCGGCGGGGCCGTCACCGCCGGCCTCGCAGCCGACCAGTTCGACCTCGGTGTCCGGGATGAAGGCGTGGAACAGGCCGATCGCATTGGACCCGCCACCGACGCAGGCGATCACCGCGTCGGGCAGTTCACCGGTCTCGGTGAGTATCTGCTGCCTGGCCTCGACTCCGATGATCCGCTGGAAGTCCCGCACCATCATCGGGAACGGGTGCGGGCCGCCGACCGAGCCGATGCAGTAGTGCGTGTAGCCGACGGAGGCCACCCAGTCGCGGAACGCGTCGTTCATCGCGTCCTTGAGGGTCTTGGTCCCGGTGGTCACCGGGATCACCTCGGAGCCGAGCATCCGCATCCGGGATACGTTGAGCGCCTGCCGCTGGGTGTCGGTCTCCCCCATGTAGACCGTGCACTCAAGTCCGAGCAGCGCGGCCGCGGTGGCGGTGGCGACCCCGTGCTGGCCGGCGCCGGTCTCCGCGATCACCCGGGTCTTGCCCATGCGCTTGGCCAGCAGGACCTGGCCGAGCACGTTGTTGATCTTGTGCGAACCGGTGTGGTTGAGGTCCTCGCGCTTGAGGAACACCCGGACGCCAGCGCGGGCGCCGAAGTTCTCCGCCTCGGTAAGCAGGCTCGGCCGCCCGGCGTAGTTCGTCAGCAGGTCGGCGAGCTCCGCCAGGAACTTGGGATCGGTGCGCGCCTGCTCGTACTCAGCGGTCAGCTCGATCAGCGCGGCCGACAGCGCTTCGGGGGCGAAGTTGCCACCGAGGCCGTTTTCCCCGAAGTGTCCGGAAAGATCGGGAACTGGGGCGATATCGGGCTCGGCGGGTGCCTTGCCGGTCATCCACGCTCCCCGCGCAACGCAGGGTGCGAGCCCGCGGTCACCAGATCGGCGACGGCGGCGCGCGGGTCCTTCTCGGTCACCAGCGACTCCCCCACCAGAACCGCGTCCGCGCCCGAGGCGGCGTACGCGAGCAGATCGTGTGGACCGCGCACCCCCGACTCGGCGATCTTGACGATGCCTTCCGGTATGCGCCCGGCCAGCCGGCCGAAAATCGTCCGGTCCACCTCAAGGGTACCGAGGTTTCGCGCGTTCACGCCGATGACGGTCGCGCCCGCGTCGAGCGCGCGCTCGAGCTCGGGCTCATCGTGCACCTCAACCAGCGGCAGCAGGCCGATCGACAGCGCCCGCTCCACCAGGGAGATCAGCACGGTCTGTTCCAGTGCGGCGACGATGAGCAGGGCGACGTCGGCGCCGTGGGCGCGCGCCTCCCAGAGCTGGTAGGAGCTGACCACGAAGTCCTTGCGCAGGATGGGAACCTGCACCGCCTTGCGCACTTGGTCCAGGTCCTCGAGCGAGCCGCCGAAGCGCCGCTGCTCGGTCAGCACGCTGATGATCCCCGCTCCGCCGGCCTCGTAGTCCGCGGCGAGCGCGGCGGGATCGGCGATGCTCGCCATCTGCCCACGGGACGGGCTGGCCCGTTTGACCTCGGCGATTACCGAGACCCCGTCGGCTTTCAGCACCGCCAGCGCGTCGCGCGGCGATCGGGCGCGACGGGCCATATCCTTCAGGTCGTCAAGTGAGACGCGCTGCTGCCGGTCGGCGAGATCGGCACGCACGCCTTCGAGGATCTCGTCGAGCACACTCACCGGGTCCGCCGTCTCCTCAAATAGGAAAAGTTGCCTCTCGTGAGCCTAGCGCCGGCTCGGAACCGCCCGGCGTTGGCCCCCGCGAATTTGCCGTTCGGTTACCCTGCCATGACCGTGGTGAGGAAGATCCCGGGTCCAGCGCGTACCCGGTGCCCCGTACGGTCCGTATGACGTCGCTGCCGAGTTTGGCCCGCAGCTGCGTCACGTAGACGTCGATGACCCGGGGCCCGGGCACCTTCCCACGCCCTGGCATCCCTCCCCCTCGCGCCCCTCGCCCCGCCGCGACCGCCGCGACCAGTTCCTCCCTGGTCAGCACCCGTCCGGCCGCGGCCACGAGTGCCGCGAGCACGGTCTCTTCCCCGCCGGTCAGGCCCAGCTTCCCCAACCAACCTGCCCCGACCGACCCCCCGGGCTTCCCCAACCAACCTGCCCCGACCGACCCCCCGGGCTTCCCCAACCAACCTGCCCCGACCGACCCCCCGGGTTCCCCCAACCAACCCGCCCCGGGCTCCCCCACTTCGTCGGCGGGCGCTTGCGGCTGGGGCGGGATCAGGGTTTCGCGGACGGCTTCGACCAGGGCACGCGGGCTGAACGGGCGGACCAGCCAACGGCGGGATCCCGGGACGGCGCCGAGCCCGCGCGGGCGAATGGCTCGCGGATCCATCAGGAAGACCACCGCGGTGGCGGGGCCGGAGACGAGCGCCCGGCGCACCAGCCGGATGTCCAGCCCCGGCATGGTCAGGTCGAGCACGTAGGCCGCCGCCCCACGGCTCCGCAACAGCGCGACCGCCTCAACCGGGCTCGCGGTGACCTGAGCGGTCAGCCGGGCCTTGGCCAGGTACCGGCGCGCCATCTCGGCGACCTCAGGCTCGTGTTCGGCGACCGCGACCAGCCCGCTGTGCCGGCCGGGGACAACCTGACCGGTCCAGTGGGCGTGGTCGCGAATGGTCACCGTCTTGGCGTTGGCTCCGGTTCTTGTTCTTGCTCTTGCGGCTCGTCGGAGTCGGCGTCGGTCGGGTCGCCGCCGCTTGACAGCGACTCCCACATGGACGCCGAATCGGCCGGGCGGGTCCCTCCAGCCGCGTCGTACTTGGCGGACATCACCGACCAGCGCGGGCCACGTACCGCGACCGCGATGCCCGCCGCCACGATGGCCACCGCGCCGATGAGGACGACCACCCGCCACTCAGCACCGCTCATGACCACGTGGGAAGTGGTGCCCGACACGACGACCGCGCTGCCACTGCTCGAGGTCCCGGACGTGGTGGATCCCGCCGCCCCGGAGGCGGCGGATGCCGAGGGAGAACCGACCTGGCCCGCCGCGACCGAAATAGCCGACGCCGCGGACACCGACGCCATTGCCGCGATCCCGGCCCACGCGCCGAGAACGGCGAGCAAGCCGCCCGCGATCCGGCGGAGCGTGCCCTTGGTGGCGATGACGGCCGCCAGGCAAGCGAGCGCGGCCAGGGCAAGCGCCTCGGCGAGCGGGAGCAGGTCCTGGCCGGTGACGTCGATCGTCTGAGACGGCAGCGGTCTCGGCGGCACGAACGTTACCCGCGCCCACGCGGGGCGCACCGCGAGCAGGATCAGCCCGGCGCCGACTGCCGCGACGACCAGCGTGGTTCCGTACTCGCGGCGAGCGGTCATAGAGCGTTCGCCACCGGGCGAGAGCCCTCGGCCGCCTCAAGCACGTCGGCGTCGAAACAGGTGCGGTCACCGGTGTGGCAGGCCGCTCCCACCTGGTCCACCTTGACCAGCAGCGCGTCGCCGTCGCAATCAAGCGCGACGGACTTGACCCACTGCTGATGCCCGGACGTCTCGCCCTTGATCCAGTACTCCTGGCGGCTACGCGACCAGTAGGTGCACCGGCCGGTGGTGAGGGTCCGATGGAGCGCCTCATCATCCATCCAGCCGAGCATCAGCACCTCGCCGGTGTCGTACTGCTGGGCGATGGCGGCGATAAGACCGTTCGGGTCCCGTTTGAGCCGCGCTGCGATCTTGGGGTCCAGCTCGGAGGCCGGGACGCTACTTTCCTCAGGCACTCGTCCATCCTACGATCTTCCGGTGAGCTATTCACGGCAGGAGCGGCTTGACCTGTGCACGCTGCTCGAACAGACCGGTCCAGAGGCGCCGACATTGTGCGCTGGCTGGACGACACGCGACCTCGCCGCGCACCTCGTGCTGCGGGAACACCGCCCGGACGCCGCGGCCGGTGTCATGGGCGGTCCCGTGGCCGGTCATACCAGACGGGTCCAGGAGCAGTTCAAGAAGCGCTTCACCTACCCGGAGCTGATCGAGACGTTCCGCACCGGGCCACCTCGGCTGTCGCCGTTCGCGATCCCTGGCGTCGACGAGAAGGCGAACACGGTCGAGTACTTCGTCCACCACGAGGACGTCCGCCGGGCGATCCCGGACTGGGAGCCGCGTGAACTCAGCGAAGGTCTGTCGGAGGCGCTGTGGGGAAGGCTGCGCGGAGCGCGCCTCTTCCTGCGCAAGGCACCGGTGGGCGTGGAGTTCGCCCGGGAGAACAGCGGTAACGACCAGTCATACCGCGTCACCGTCCGCAACGCGACGCCGGTGGTGACGGTCATCGGCTCGCCCGCCGAGCTGACCCTGTGGGCCATGGGGCGGACGAGCGCCGCGCGGGTACGTTTCGACGGCACCGAGTCAGCCGTCGAGGCGCTGCGCGATTGGAGAGCTTAGTTGTGCATGGCGATCGCGCCATGCACCGCGTCAGCGGCCGGCGGTACCGCCGCCCATTTCGCGCTTGAGCCGGGCGAGTTCGTCATCGACGTTGGCCTTGGCATGCGCGGCCGGAGGGACTACCACCGTGGGGGCGGAACGCTTGGGCTCGCGGATCTGGTGTTCCTCGTAGGAGTCGCGGCGGGCGCGCGGCAGCTTGTTGCTCCGTCCGCTCCTCGCGACCTTGATGGCGATCGCGATCGCGGCGACGACAATCGCGGCGAAAACGACATCCATCAGAATGTGGACGACCGTGCCGATGACCAAGAATACGACCAAGACGCCGACCGCGACGGCGGCCACCTTGAACCAGCGCATCCGTCTGCCCCTTTCCTCTGGTAATAAGAAGAGTACCTACCCAGCGACCGAGGGGAAACGATCCGCCATGCAGGTACCGAACACCGTGCTGGGAATCGACATCGGCGGCACCGGCATCAAGGGCGCTCCGGTAGACACCGACACCGGCAAACTGCTCGCAGACCGGCAAAAGATCGACACCCCGCACCCAGCGACCCCTGAGGCGGTGTCGGAGGTCGTGAAACAGCTGGTCACCTCGTTCGGCTGGACCGGGCCTGTCGGGTGTACCTTCCCCGGTGTGGTCACAAAGGGGACCATTCTCACGGCGGCGAATGTAGATAAGTCCTGGATCGAGACCGATGCCGCTACCTTGTTCGGTAAGGCGACGGGCAGCCAGGTGACCGTGCTGAACGACGCGGACGCGGCTGGTGTCGCGGAGATGAAGTTCGGCGCGGGCAAGGACGCCAAGGGAACAGTGTTGTTGCTCACATTCGGCACCGGGATCGGCAGCGCCCTGTTCACCAAGGGGACGCTGGTGCCGAACACCGAGTTCGGGCATATCGAGATCTCCGGGCACGAAGCGGAGAAGCGCGCGTCGGAGCGGGCGAAGGTACTCCACGACCTTAACTGGAAGCACTGGGCGGGCCGGGTCGACGATTATCTCCAGCACATGGAATCGCTGGTCGCGCCGGAGCTGATCATCATCGGCGGCGGCATCTCCAAGCAGCACGACAAGTTCGTGCCGCTGCTCAGCGGGCTGCGTGCCACCATCGTCCCCGCCGCCATGCTGAACGACGCGGGCATCGTCGGCGCGGCAATGTCCGTACAGTCCTGAAAACGCGTGGTAAATCGCCAGCATCGCAGTAGCCCGGGGCTCTAGTATTTCCGGGTCTGAAGATCCCACTGTCAAGGAGCCCCGCATTGCGCACGCTTCAGGAGATACTGCTCGCACCCGACACGCAACCGAGGGTGATCGACGACTGCATGACGTTGATCCAGCAGGAAGTGTCCGAGTTGTCCGGGATCTCCGGCGCGGCGACCAAGGTCGCCTACAAGGCGGTCATCTCGTTCGCCCCCGACCATGTGCGGTACACCGTGGAGACGAAGCTGCCCCAGATGGTGTCCCAACTTGAGCCTTACTGGGCGGACTTCGGCCTGAGCGGGGGCGGCGAGTTCGGCGACTACCTGGCCAAGCACTCCGACGAGGTGTCCGAGTCGCTGCTTTCGGTCACCGACGCGAGCGCCGCGTCGCCGTCCGCCGGAACCGTGGTCGTCAAGGCGTACCGCGCGGTGCGCGGCCACGCCGTCAAGAACGTCTCCGGCGCACTCCCCCGCGTCGGCGCCCTAGTCCAGTCCTACGCCTAACCCCGCACCGCACGCACGCACCAGCCCGGCAAGCCCAGCACCAGCCGCGGCACCAGCCCCATGGATGTCCCATCGAGGGGCATATCACGCCCTCGATGGGACGTCCATGGGGTGCCGGCGGCTGGAACTCGTATCAAGCGAGCGGGCCGCCGCCTCCTGTGGCCGACGCTAAGGAGGCTTCAGATGACCACGCTTCAGGAAACCCTGCTCGCACCCGACAGAAAGCCGTCGGTGGTTGCCGACTGCTTGACACTGATCCAGCAAGAGGTCAAGGACATGTCCGGGATCTCGGGGACGGCGATCAAGGTCGCGTACAAGTCGGTGACGACGTTCGCCGCGGACCATGTTCAGTTCACCGTCGAGAGCAAGCTGCCCGGAATGGTGGAGCAGCTTGAGCCGTACTGGACGGATTTCAACAAGGGAAGAGGGCAAGGGGAGGTGGGCGGGGGCAGTGATTTCGGTGACTACCTGACCAAGAATTCCGACGACGTGACCAACGCTCTGCTGTCGGTGACCGACGCCCATGCCGCCTCGCCGACGGCCCGGCCGGTCGTCGTGAAGGCCTACAACGCTGTGCGCGGGCAGGCGGCCAAGCACGTCTCGGCGGCGCTCCCCCGCGTTGGCGCCCTAGTACAGAAATACGCGTAGCTCGCATATCGCCTCGTTGGAGGCCTTCTACGTGCCCGTCGATGTCCCATCGCCGGGGCCATAGCGCCTCCGATGGGACATCCATGGGGTCGGGACGGGCCGCGGGCCGGGGCCGCGGAACCCAGGGCTGCGGGCTGCGCGGAGCGCGGGCGGGGCTGCGGGCCGCGGGCGCGCGCCGCAGGCGGCGGGCGGGCTGGCCTAACGGACTGGGTGGCCGGCGGCGCGGAGGGCGTCTTTGACTTGGGCGATGCGGAGCGTGCCGAAGTGGAAGACCGATGCGGCTAGTACGGCGTCGGCGCCCGCGTCTACGGCGGGGGCGAAGTGCGCGAGAGTGCCGGCGCCGCCGCTGGCGATGACCGGGACCGTCACCTCCGAGCGGACCAGCCGGATCAGGGACAGGTCGAAGCCGTCGGCAGTTCCATCGGCGTCCATCGAGTTCAGCAGGATCTCTCCCGCTCCGAGGGACGCACCGCGGACCGCCCAGGAAACCGCGTCGATGCCGGTGCCGCGACGGCCGCCGTGGGTGGTCACCTCGAAGCCGGACGGGACGCCGGAAGCCCGGCGCGCATCCACCGAGAGCACGACGCACTGCGCGCCGAACCGGAGCGCGGCCTCCGACAGCAGCTCCGGCCGGGCGATCGCGGCGGTGTTCAGCGACACCTTGTCCGCGCCCGCCCGCAGCAGCGCGTCCACGTCACCGACCGATCGGACACCACCGCCCACCGTCAGCGGGATGAACACCTGCTCGGCGGTGCGCCGGACGACGTCGTACATCGTCGAACGCTCACCAGACGACGCGGTGATGTCGAGGAACGTGAGTTCGTCGGCGCCCTCGGCGTCATAACGCGCGGCCAGCTCCACCGGATCGCCAGCGTCCCGCAGGTTGAGAAAATTCACGCCCTTGACGACCCGCCCGGCATCCACGTCGAGGCACGGGATAACCCGGACCGCGACGCTCACGGCTCTGACACCGCCGCCAGCGCCTCCGGCAGCGTGAACGCCCCGGCGTAGAGCGCCTTGCCGACGATGGCTCCCTCCACACCGTCAACGGTGGCGATGGCACGCAGATCATCCAGCGACGACACTCCCCCGCTGGCCACCACCGGGGCCGACGTCGCGGCGCAGACATCGCGCAATAGCCCGAGGTTCGGCCCGCGCAGCGTGCCGTCTTTCAAGACATCGGTGACCACGTAACGAGAGCAGCCCTGCGAATCCAGCCGCGCCAGCACGTCGAACAGCTCGCCACCGGACGAGGTCCAGCCGCGAGCCGCGAGCGTCGTACCCCGCACGTCCAGCCCGATCGCCACCCGGTCCCCGTACCGCGCGATGACCGACGCGACCCAGGACGGGTTCTCCAGCGCGGCGGTCCCGATGTTCACCCGCGCGCACCCGGTCCCCAGAGCGCGTTCCAGCGAGGCGTCGTCGCGGATCCCGCCGGACAGCTCCACGTTGACGTCCAGCTTCCCGACCACCGAGGCCAGCAGCTCCGCGTTCGATCCGCGGCCGAACGCGGCGTCCAGGTCCACCAGGTGCACCCACGACCCCCCGGCGTCCTGCCACGCGAGCGCGGCCGACAGCGGGTCACCGTATACCGTCTCCGACCCCGCCTCGCCCTGGACGAGCCGGACCGCCTGCCCGCCCGCGACATCGACAGCGGGCAGCAGCACCAACGCGCTCATATTGTCTCCAGCCAGTTCTTCAGTAGTACCGCGCCCGCGTCACCGGACTTCTCGGGGTGAAACTGCGTCGCCCGCACCAGGTCTGTCTCCACCGCCGCGGCAAAACGTGAGCCATGCTCCGTCCATGACATCAGCGCGCCGGGTACCTCGGAAGTCACCGCGTACGAGTGCACGAAGTAGAACCGGGCGTCCTCGACACCGCGCAGCAGCATCGAACCCGGCGCGGCCGCCACGGTGTTCCACCCCATGTGCGGCAACGGCAGCGAACCGGAATCCAGCCGTTCCACCACGCCCGGCCAGACGCCGACTCCGTCACAGGAGACCCCGTGCTCTACACCCGAGGAGAACAGCACCTGCATCCCCACGCAGATCCCGAGCACCGGACGGCCGAGCTGAACGCGTTCGAGAATCAGCTTGTCCCCGCCGACCGCCCGCAGCCCCGACATGCACGCGGCGAACGCCCCGACACCGGGGACCACCAGCCCGTCGCAGGACAACGCCAGGTCAGGGTCGGCCGTCACGGTCACGGACGCACCCGCCCGCGCGACCGCCCGCTCCGCGGACCGCAGGTTTCCCGACCCGTAGTCGAGTACCACGACCGATTTCACAACACGCCCTTGGTCGACGGCACCGTGCCCGCCGCGCGCGGGTCGAGCGACGCGGCGGCCCGCAGCGCCCGGGCGAGGGCCTTGAACTGGGCCTCGACGATGTGGTGCGCGTTCCGGCCGTAGAGCACCCGCACGTGCAGGCAGATTCCCGCCGAGAAGGCGAACGACTCGAACACGTGCCGGGTCAGCGTCGTGTCGTAGGTCCCGATCATCGGCGCGATGCTCTCGGGCTCGGAGTGGACCACGTACGGCCGACCCGACAGGTCGACCGCCGCCTGGACCAGCACCTCGTCCAGCGGCACCATCGCGTCACCGAATCGCGAAATTCCCGCTTTGTCGCCGAGCGCCTCGCGCAGCGCCTGGCCGAGCGCGATCGACGTGTCCTCCACCGTGTGGTGCGAGTCGATCTCGATGTCGCCCTTGGTGCGGACCACCAGGTCGAGCAGCCCGTGCTTGGCTAGCTGCGCCAGCATGTGGTCGAAGAACGGGACACCCGTCGATATCTCCGACCGGCCCGACCCGTCGATGTCCAGCTCCACCAGGATCGATGTCTCTTTGGTGTCGCGTGAAACACTCGCCGTTCTGGTCATATAAGAACATCCTCCAAAGCGGCACGGAAGGCCGCGACCTCAGCCGAAGTCCCGACCGTCACCCGCAGGTAGCCAGCCGGGCCGGTCTCGCGGATCAGCACCCCGTGGTCCAGCATTCCCTGCCAGGCCGCGTGCCGGTCGGGGAACTTGCCGAAGAGCACGAAGTTGGCGTCGCTGTCCGCGACGTCGAGCCCGCGGCCGCGGAGCCAGGACACCAGCGCGTCGCGCTCGTCCCTGATCGTGGCCACCGACGCCAGCGGTTCGGCGCGGTGCTCGATCGCGGTCCGCGCCACCGCCTGGGTGACCGACGACAGGTGGTACGGCAGCCGGACCAGCAGCAGCGTGTCGATCAGTTCTGGCGCGGCGGCCAGGTAGCCGACCCGGGCGCCCGCCATCGCGAACGCCTTGGACATGGTGCGGGTCACGACCAGCCGCGGCCTGCCAGGCAGCAGCGTCAGCGCGGACGGCGTGCCGGTCCTGGCGAACTCGTAGTAGGCCTCGTCGACCACCACGATTCCCGGCGCCGCGCCGTAGACGGCCTCGATGACCGCTAGGTCCATCGCGGTGCCGGTCGGGTTGTTCGGCGAGGTCAGGAAGACCAGCGCGGGCGCGTGCTCGCGTACCTGTCGTTCTGCTGTCTCCGTGGAGAGCCCGAAGTCGGCGTCCCGCCTCGCGGAGATCCACTCGGTTGAGGTGACCTTCGAGATCAGCGGGTGCATCGAGTACGACGGCTCGAACCCCAGCGCGCGGCGTCCGGGCCCGCCGTAGGCCTGCAGCAGCTGCTGGATGATCTCGTTCGATCCGTTGGCGGCCCACACCCGGTCGCCGGTCAGCCCGTGCCCGAGGTAGTCGGCCAGGTCCTTGCGCAGATCGACCGACTCGCGGTCCGGGTACCTGTTCAGCGTCCCGGCCGTCGCCGCCACCGCCTCGCCGATGGCCCGCCGTAGTGCGTCGCTCGGCCCGTACGGGTTTTCATTGGTGTTCAGCAGTACCGGCACGTCGATTTGCGGCGCGCCGTACGGGGTGAGGTCTTTTAGGTCATCCCTAACGTCGAACTCCATCACTTCGGTACTCCGCTACTTCGGGGGGAAGACCCCCCCGACCCCCCGCGCCCTTCGGGCACCCGGATTCTGACGGCGTCGACGTGGGCGGCCAGGTCTTCCGAGCCGCCGAGCGCGTCGATCAGCGGTGCGGTCCCCCTGAGGGCGGGCTCGTCGCACTCGATGACGTTGACCACCCGCAGGTACGGATAGACCGACAGGCCACTGGTGTGCCGGGCGGTGCCGCCGGTGGGCAGCACGTGGTTGGACCCGGCGAGGTAGTCACCGAGCGAGACCGGCGAGTAGGGGCCGGAGAAGATGGCCCCCGCGTTCTGGATCCGGTCGGCCACCTTCTTGCTGTTATCAGTCTGGATCTCCAGGTGCTCAGGCGCCCAGGCGTCGGAGACCGCGATCGCGGCGTCGATGTCGTCCGCGAGCACGTAGCCGGACTGGCTTTCCAACGCCGTCATCACCCGCTCCTGGTGCCTGGTCAGCGGGATCTGGCGGTCCAGTTCCGCGTCGATCTTGGCCAGTAGCTCCGGGTCGGTGGTGATCAGCAGGCAGGCGGCGTTCTCGTCGTGCTCGGCCTGGCCGATCAGGTCGGCCGCGATGAAAGCCGGGTTGGCGGCGGCGTCGGCGATGATCGCGATCTCGGTCGGGCCGTTCTCGCCGTCGATGCCGACGACGCCCTGCAGCACCCGCTTAGCGGCGGCCACGTACACGTTGCCGGGGCCGGTGATCACGTCCGCGGGCGCGCAGTCAGCCGTCCCGTAGGCGAACATCGCCAGCGCCTGGGCCCCGCCGACCGCGTGCACCTCGGTGATCCCCAGCAGCGCGCAGGCGGCGAGGATGACCGGATCGGGGTTACCGTCCTGCTGCGGCGGGCTGGCGACCGCGATGCTGGCGACCCCGGCGGCCTGGGCGGGCACCACGTTCATAACGACGCTTGACGGGTAAACGGTGAGCCCGCCCGGCACGTAGACGCCGGCCCGCTGCACCGGGATGAACTTGGTGGTGACGGTCAGGCCGTCGGCTGGGTTACTGGTTACCGGGTCCGGTATCTGGGCTTCGTGCACAACGCGGGCGCGGCGGATGGCCTCAGTGAGGGCGTCCCTGACGGCTGGATCGAGTGTGTCGAGCGCGCCGGTAATCGAGGCTTCGTCGACCAGCGTCGACTCGCGATCGACATGGTCGAACCGTTTCGTGTAGTCACGGACAGCGGCGGCGCCCCGATGGTGAACGTCCTCGCAGATGGGTTTTACGAGATCAACGGCCTTATCCACGTCGAGAGCGGCCCTCGGCAGCACTCCGTCGAGTGCGGCTCGGGTCAGGCTCGCGGCGGCGCGGCCGCGCAGGTCAATGCGGGTTTGAATAGGGCTGGAGGCGTTCACCCGCCCCAGTTTACGGAGGGTCGCCTTTCAGGCGCTCATCAGTCCGCATCCTGGACGGTGCCGAACGGGACAGACTCCGGCTGCGGCGGCTCGGTGCCACGGACGGCCAGCTCACGCAGCAGGATGACGACGCTGGTGGCCAACGGCCAGAAAGCCAGCGCGCTCTTGGCTCCGAGCGCCAGCGAGGAGTTGAACACGGTTCCGTTGGCCGCGGTGGCGAGTTGGTGGTTGTAGGTGGACAGCCCGATGTTGTCGCCAATCCAGAGCATGACCAGACCCCCGGCCACCGCCCCGAGGATCAGGGCGAGCGCGACGGTGGATTTGTTACGGCGCATCGCCAGCCAGCAGCCGAGCAGACCGGTGATCAGCCCGCAGACCGCGCCGATCACGCAGAACCAGCCGTCGGCGGCGATGAACGCGCTGGTCTCGGCGTTCACCACCTCGGCGGTGCCCTGGCTAACCTCCTGCAGCACCGCACGCGGCGCCACCGCGGCCCAAACCAGTCCTCCGAGGACGCCGAGCAAGGCGCTCCCGGCGAACGCGATCACCGTGGACCAGACCCGTGCCTTCACCACTTGTCACCAGCCATCCGCACGATCATAGCGCCGCCGCTTTATGAATATGGTTCGCAGTCCCGCGTGCCCTGGTCTGTTTGGGTGGATGCGCGACGGGCAGATGCACGGGTGGTTCTGACCCCTCGGAGGTAAGAGCAATGTCTACAGGAGCCATCATCGCGATCGTGATCGCGATCATCATCGTCGCCGCCGCCGCAGTTCTTGCGGTCGTGGAGATGCGCCGCAAAGCGCTGCGCGACCGGTTCGGTCCGGAATACGACCGGCTGGTCAAGGAGAAAGGCACCCGGCAGGCTGAGGCCGAGCTGACCGAGCGGCAGCGCCGTTTTGCCAAGCTTGACATCCGCGAACTCACGCCGGAGCAGCGCGCAGGCTATACCGAACAATGGAACACGGTCCAGGAGCGATTCGTCGACGACCCGGCCAGCTCCGTGCGGCGGGCCGACGAGCTGATCACCAACGTCGAACGGGACCGAGGGTACCCAAACGACGACCTGGACGCACTGACACTTGACCACGCCCAGGCGGTCGACGGTTACCGCCAGGCCCAGCGGGCCGTGTCCAGCGAGGACGACGCGTCCACCGAGCAACTCCGGAACGCCCTGCTGGCCTACCGGAACCTGTTCACCGAGCTGGCCGGCACGCCGAACGGAGCCATTGAAGGCTCACGCGCGCCGGACAGTACCACCGTCGGCGACAGCCGAGCCGACGACGAGGTGGCCAACGACAAGCTGGCCAACTACGACCTCACCACCGAGCAGTTGGCTGAGGATGAGCCGGCCAGCGTCACCCGAGCAAACGCCACCCCGAAGGAGTAAGCCATGTCCGTTGACCACGACGATTACCCAGCCAAGCTTCAGGAGCCCCCTATGCCGCGACCGCCGCAGGATAGCGAGGACGAGCCGGACGAGACCACGACGGCACCTGACGTCACCGATGAGAACGCGGACCCGGTGGACGAAGACACGACGGACGACGCAGCCGACGACGACGTGGTCACGGGCGTCGTGATGGACACGGACGCAGACTCGGACTCGGACTCGGACTCGGACTCAGTAGACGACGATGACGACGACGTGGTCACAGGTGTCACGGCGGATGAGGGATCACCGGTGACGCCGGTACGGACCGGCGGCGCGCACCGGTACCCGTTGCCAGCCTTTCCCGCGCCGGACGCTCCGGCGACTGGCGCTTCGCCCAGCTTCACCCCCGCCGACGAGGCCACCGTGCCCGACAAGACCACTGTGCCCAACGAGAGCACTGTGCCCAACGAGAGCACTGTGCCCAACGAGAGCACTGTGCCCGACGAGGGAGACTCGCAGGCGAGCTGGCAGCGGATCAAGGCCGGGTTCGTCGACGACCCGCGGGCGTCGGTCGAGGAGGCCGCCGCCATCGTAGAGGAAGCGGCCGAGACGCTCGTCGCCACGATCCAGGAGCGCGAGCGGTTGCTGCGCGGCGCTTGGGAAGGAAACGGTACGGACACCGAGAAGCTGCGTACCGCTTTCCAGGATTACCGCGAGCTGTTCGACAAGATCAACCAGATCTAACTGTGGCGGTAGTTTCCACAGGTAGATGGTGTGCTGGGTCGGTGCTATTGGCACCGGCCCAGTCCTGTGCCGCCATCGAGGACCTGCCTTCGCTCAATCCTGTCCCGCGCGAAAATAGGATCCGCCTGGGTGGCCTGCGAGTCTTTGGGGTGTAAGGGAGCGGATAAGTCAGGCTGCGCCGGGTAGCTGGAATCCGTGGCTAGAGCGAGAACAGTAGCCGGGTACGCAATCCCCGGAATAATTGTGTTTTTCTTCTGGTTGGTGGTCGTCATACTCGCCATCATCCTGCTGGCTTACGTCGTGCATTGGGCCGGCGGGGGCGTCATGAATCTACGGCTCGGACACTTCATCCTGGATGTGGGCTTCACCTGATCGGCAGCAGTTGCGGTCGCGCCGGTCGCGCTTGTGACCGGCGCGACCGCAACTTTGTCAACATCAGCCAAATCCTGGCTCTGGCCCTGTTGTAGCATCGCCGCCACAAGGTCAAGGGAAAGGCGCGGACCCCGCGACCCGATGGTGCTCGGAGCTAACGGCGCCCTATATTTTCCGCGCGCGTGCGGGTAGTGTCGGGATGGTAGGCCCCGCTTCGCAGATCCAGCTTTCCCGCTTTCTTGCGGGAGAGAAAGGAGCGGGTCATGTTCTTTCTGCAGCACAAGCGATGGACCAGCCTCACAGCGCTGGCCGCGATCTTGATGCTGGCCTGCGGGACAGCATCAGCGGCATCCGCCGCGACCGGGTGGACGGTGGTGAGCGTCCCCGCGACTGGGTACAACACGCAACTGAACGGCACATTCGCGCGGACTGACAGCGATGCGTGGGCGGTGGGAGTCCAGTACAGTTCGCCGATCGCACCGGTGGCGTACCACTGGAATGGCAGCGCGTGGTCGCTAGTGAGCACGCCGGCGCTGACCACTACCTCGAGCTTCACGGCAGTCAGCGCCAGCAGTGCGAGCGACGCCTGGGCGGTCGGGTTCAGCCAGACCGCCGGCTACCGGACGCCTCCCGCGTTGTACGAGCACTGGAACGGCTCCGCCTGGAGCATCGTGTCCGGACCTGGCGCAACGCTCAACGGAATCGTCGACCTGAGTCCCAGCAACGCCTGGGCGGTCGGACTTGGCGGCGAGGTGGAGCACTGGGACGGCGCAGCATGGAGCAGCGTGGCGGTGCCGAGCCCGAATCCCAGCGATACGGCGGGCAACAACCTGACCTCCATAACCGCGGACAGCCCGTCCGACATCTGGGCTGTCGGCGAGTTCACCAACACGAGCTACACCAACTCGGCCTACGCCGAGCACTACAACGGGAGCTCGTGGACCGTGTTCATCCTTCCGCAGCCGAGTGTCAGCGGTCCGAGCAGCCCCGTGCTGCACGGCGTAACCGCGGTGGCGTCCAACGATGTCTGGGCGGTGGGCGAAAATGAGGAGGTGCCCGGGCTTGGCATCACGACGCTGATCGAGCACTGGAACGGCTCGGCCTGGAGCATCGTGCCGAGTCCGACACCAGGCGCATATCCGATACTGAGCGCAGTCAGCGCCCGGAGTTCTACGGACGTGTACGCCGTTGGCTCTAACGAGCCAAGCGTTAATGGCGGTGTCCAGCAGGGCCTGATCTTGCGCTGGAACGGCAGCACGTGGTCAGCGGACACTGACCCCACGGCCGGTACCTTCAGCCCCCTGTATGGTGCGACGACGTTCCCCGGCGCGGCGAACGAATGGGCGGTGGGCATCAATAGCGCCGATACAGGCCTGGTCCTGAGCCACGGCTAACTGAATGTCCGGGAGGGCGGAGAACCTCCGCCCTCCCGGACATAGGCCTCGTTGGCCCAAGCTGGCGCTCGCGCCAAGGCCGCGATGCTCCGCGCTGGACTCCAACGTCTCAGCTTCCGGTGCAGTGCAGGCTGACCCGCACCAGGTGGATCATGAAATCTGATCCTTTATGGCCACTGATCTCCACCCCCACACCGCTGGGCAGTGCGGACTTATCGATATCAATTCCGTTCGCCAGCGGGGACATACTGTGGTGGACCACGAAGACCCCTTTGGACGTGCCGATAGACACATATGACTGGCAGGCCGGGTTTCCGGCAGTGTTGACGGTGGCTGGCACGCCGTCCGCGCGAAGCTCGCTCTGCAAGCCAGACGAATCGATCATCTGCCGGATGGTGACCACGACCGTGCCGTCAGCCTGCTTGGTGACCGTCCAGGCCGCCAGCTTCACCCCGGCCTGAGCGCCGGACTGGTGGCTGGCCGGGGCGGTGCTCTGGTGGCTGGCTGGCTGCGCGACGGTTAGCGTGAGCACCGCGGCTACCGCGGCCACGCCCGCGATCCCCGCACCCGCCATCGGCATACGGTGGTGTGCGCGGGGCCGGTAAGGCCGACGTTGCAGTCGCTCAACGGCTTCCTCCGGGACCTCGGCGGCGCCGCGGGCGAGCGCCTGACGCAAATCTGCCTCGAACGAGTCGGTTTTCATCGTTTCTCCTTGATTCGGTGCCTGGCGTCACGAGACTGCGTGATAGCCGGGTGCGTCCTCCCGGATAGTGGAGCGGAGCCGGGCGAGCCCGCGTGAGGCAGTGCTCTTCACGGTGCCGGTCGTGCAGCCGAGAACCTCAGCCACTTCCGCCTCGGGCAGGTCCTCCCAGTAGCGCAGAACGATGACTGCCCGCATGCGAGCGGGCAGCGCGGCCAGCGCACCGAGCAGTTCCTGCTGGTCGTCCACCCCGAGCAGGTCACGTTGCGCTCGGATGTCGGCCGGCTCCCAGGTACCAGTGCTGTCGGCCGCCGCGAGTTCACCCGTGCGCCGCGCGCGTTGCGTCGCGCCATCGAGTGCGATGTTGACCAGGACCCGGCGGGCGTAAGCGGCCTGGTGCTCCATGACCCGCACTCTGGGCCAGTGCCGGGCGACCCGCAGCAAGGCTTCCTGGACGAGGTCTTCAGCCTCGGCCAGATCCCCGGCCATGAGGTAGGCGGTGCGCAGCAACGGACCGGTACGGTCCATCACGAACCGCTCGAACTCCTGCCGGGCCGTGCCCGCTCGCAGCCAGTCCATCCACGCTCCATTCTCTGGCTTTCGCATCCCAGTCACCTGTATCAACCCCCTGCGAGCGGGCAAAGGTTGAGCGTGGGCGACGGAAAAAATTAGCCCGCGATCTCCTCCGGTGACAGAGCGGAAAGCGCCGTGACCGCGCGCAGGAACGCTTTACGGTCGGTGTCGGGAAGCATGGCGAGCAGCCGGTTCTCGTTCGCCTGAATCTCCGCCCGCACCGCGTCCCTGACGCGGCGGCGCCGGTTAGCAGGTTTCGCTTGGCGATGGCTCGTGCACGAAGTTCAGCAGGTTCAGATTCTGGTTCCAGACGAGAACCTGGAATTCGCCAACTTGGTAAGACCGCGCCGGGGCACCAAATTGCGTGCGCGCCGCCTTAACCCACTGGACGACCGACCCCCCGGTACATCCCACGCTCTCGGGGGATACCACCAGGAAGCGCGCGTCGTGGGCCGCCGCGGCGAACCAATTCGTCGTCGACGCCCGGTTGACTCCAACGAGCTCTCCGGCCTGGTTGGGGACAACTGGGGTGACCGTTACCTGGTTCTTGCTGTCGAACGTGACGCTGTCCGCCTCCCAGTAGGACGCGAGACCTGACGTGAGGCCGTGGTCGCTGAGCCAGACCGCGAGCTGCGTGTTCTCATCCTGGACGAGCGGCGGCTGCGTCGCGTTGTAACCCAGGCAGCCCGTGTAGAGCACCAGGACGAGAGCGAACACCGGCAGATGGCGACCACGGATCAGTGGCTCGGCCAGCAGCCGACCCGCGAGAACCGAGCCCGCGACGAGCACACCCACCATCTCGTGCGGTCCGCCGTAGGCCTGGTCGCGCAGCACATACGAGATGAGCAGCACGACCGAGGTAACGGCGAGCACTTGCAGGGCGAGTCCGCGCTGGCTGAAGCCGCGAAACACGAGGACCAGCGCCCATACGACGAGCGCGAATCCGACGAGGTGCAGCAGCGGGACGAACGCGCCCGCGCCGAGCTGATCGCCGGAAAAGTCCGCCCCGAACAGCGTCATAAGGTCTTCGACCGTCCCCCAGATGTTCTGGTACAGGAGATGGATCGGGTAGAAGGTGGATTGCGGCTGCAACAGGATGAACCCGCCCACGTGGCGGATGACCTTCAGCACGAGATCCGCCAGGCCGAAAGGGATAACGGCGGCGGCTATCAGGGAGACTTCACGGCGGCGCAGCTCACGCGTGCGGTACATCCGGATCGCGCACACAAGCACCAGCGGCGCGATGCCCTCATAAAGGGTGATCGAATCAGCGATCTGCGCCCAGCACAGCAGCACGCCGATCGCCACCGGGACTCCCCAGCGCGGCTCGTCCGTACGCCTCTCGGCCCAATCCAGCAGGAACCACACCGCCAGCAGCGGTATCTGGATGGCTGTGTGGTCGGGGTCGTGCAGCATCGCTGTCGTCGAGGCACCCAGCGTCGGCGCGAGCATGATCCCCGCCCCTAGCAGCGCTCGCACAACACCCGCGCGACCGCGCTGGTCACCTCGCGCGAGGATCGCCACGCCAAGCACTATCAGCGTGTAGTTGAGCGCCGAGGTGATATGCAGGACGCCTGGAGTCAGGCCGTGCAGCGCCTCGGCCACCACCAGTTCCGGCAGCTGGATCGTGTAGAACGAGATGTCGGTTACTGTCCAGCCGCGCAGCAATACGTTCCCGTGCAGCATGTCCCACGCCTGCAGCGCGTTGCCTGCACCGTCAGAGTTGACGTTGGTGGTCCACGCCTGGCGCAGATAGGCAACGAACAGCAGCAGTCCCGCGACCACGAAACCCGCCGGCCAGTACCAGCGGCTCCAGGCAACGGGTGCGCGATGCGGATTGCGGACCTCTGGGCGGGTCTCCTCGGTGGTCGACATCGCTGCCTTCAAGCTTCTTCTGGACGATGCGCTCGAAGCATCAAGGACACGCCGGGCAGCGACTTCACCGGTAGATAACGCTCGGAGACGATCGCCCCGGTAAGCAGCGCGTTGACGAGAGGCGACGGTTCGTTCAGGTCGCTTCCGGTCACGAACCGGCGACGGATCGAGACAACCGGCCGCATCAGGACGTTCCAGCTCCACAGCCGGTCGATCACGAATCCGGCCTTCACCATGAGTTCTTCCAAACCTGCCCTGTCATACCTGCGTACGTGCCCGACCGCTTCGTCATGCGGCGACCACAGCGCCATGTCGCAGGGAACGGCGATCAGCGCCGTGCCGCCAGGACGGAGCACGCGATACAGTTCGGCGGTCGCCGAGTGATCGTCCTCGATATGCTCAAGCACGTCGAAGGCGGTGATCAAGTCATATTCGCTGGACCCCAGCGGCAGGTCACAAGCGTCGGCATCGATGGCCTCGATCCCGCGTTCCCGCGCGATTTCCACGGCGGTAGGGGAAGAGTCGACCGCGAGCGCCTTCCAGCCAAGTTCTCCCAGAACGCGTGTGTTGCCGCCGGCCGCGGCACCGACATCAAGCGCCTTCCCGGGCGCGAGTCCTTTAAGTTCTCGTCGCAACAGTGCGCGACGCTCTCTATACCACCAGTGTTTGTCTTCCAGCACCGCTAGGGACTGTATTTCTTGCGTTTCCATATATACCTTGTCGGTGTTACTTGGTCTCACGGGCGAATGCCCAGCGATCGAGAGCGATATAGCGGAATGTCGTCAAGACAATAGCCACCCCGAGGATGGCCGCGAGTTCCGCGATCCTATTCGCCCCAGGAAAGATGAGCCTGAGCAGGCTCACGGCCCCCGCTGTGCTCGCATAGTACAGGAAGAAGAGAATTCCGGCACGGTAGTGCTGGCGTATCCGGCTGCCTGGCGGGTGTCCCTCGGATGCCCGGGCGAACGTCCACTTCCGGTTCGCCTCGGTGTTGGCCACACTGGTCACCGCGAGCGCGACCAGGTCCGCGACGGCTGGCACCCATACGTGCCGCAGCACCAGATACATGGCGACGAACAGCGCGGTGGACAGCAAGCCGGTCACGGTGAACGTGAGGATCTTGGAGAGGGATTCCACGCGAGATCGCCTAGGCGCCAGTGTGGCGTCGGGGTGAACAGGAACCAGCCCTGGCCGCAGCGGCAGGTCAACCCGAGCCTTGCCGACGGCGATCGCGTGAGCTACCCGGACGACCCCGCGCAGATCGGCCGACACGGTACGCCGGATGTTAACCCGCGTGTCCACGTCTTCCACCCAGTCAACTGGGACCTCGTGAACTCGCAGGCCGTTGTATTCGGCGAGCAGCAGCAGTTCGGTGTCGAAGAAGAACCCGTTGTCGCCGACCTTCTCGACGAGAGGTCGGGCGATCTCCGCCCTAGCCGCTTTGAATCCGCACTGCGCGTCCGTGATGGACGCCCCCATCCCCCGCCGCAGCAGCAGGTTGTACGCGCGGGAGATGAGCTCGCGCTTGAGTCCGCGGTGAACCCGGGCCCCGTAACCCAGTCGCGTCCCGATCGCGATGCTCGAATGCCCGGTGGCCAGAGGCGCGATCAGCGGCAACAGCCCACCGAGCCCGGTTGACAGGTCGACATCCATGTACGCGACGATGTCGGCGGGACTTTCCAGCCACCCGGTTCGCAGGGCGGCGCCACGTCCGCGGATGTCGAGGCGACGCGCGAACACGGCGGGGAGGGTGGCCTGGAGTTCGGTCGCGAGTTCCCACGTCGCGTCCACGCTCCCATTGTCAACAATTGTGATACGCCACGGATACGGAAAGGTCTCGGTGAGGTACGCGTGCAGAGTTCGAATGCATCCGGGCAGCGCGCGCTCTTCGTTCAGCACCGGAATGAGGATGTCTACTGATACGTCCTGTTGCGCCCCTGGAGATAGGCTCGGCATCTCCGTGGCAACAGATGATGTAGTAACAGGCGGTTGCATCGATGCGCAGTATATCGGGCTGCCGGGATCGTGACAGGGACTTTAAGCAGGCGTTTCCCCTTTCGACACCCGTCAGCCCGTGAGCTCATCGGGCGGCGGGGCTGACAGCATCGCGACCGCGCGCAGAAACCCCTGCCGGTCCGCCTCCGGCAGCCTAGCGAGCAGCCGGTTCTCGTTCGCCTGAATCTCCGCCCGCACCGCGTCCCTGACGCGGCGGCCAGCGGGGGCGATCGAGAGCAGCCTGGCCCGGCGGTCGGCGGGGTCGGGCTCGCGGGTAATGAGCCCGCCGTCCTGGAGGTCATCGAGCGTGGCGATGATCCGGGTCTTGTCGGCACCGATCGCCTCGGCCAGCGCGGCCTGAGTGCGGGCCGGGTCATCCTCGAGCGCGTTGAGCACGACGTAGCCCCACATCGAGATCCCGTGGCCGGCCAGCACCGGCTGCTCGGCCGCGATCAGCGAGCGCAGCAGGGGGCGCAACATCGCGGCCAGGTCCTGGCGGTCCTGATCGGCCATGCGAAGACGATACCCGTTGACAGATAATAAGCTCATGTAGATAATAAGTGTATGCATATCAATGATGGCATCGTGGCG
The DNA here is from genome assembly GCA_963743085.1 of uncultured Actinomycetota bacterium. Taxonomy (GTDB): domain Bacteria; phylum Actinomycetota; class Actinomycetes; order Streptosporangiales; family Streptosporangiaceae; genus JBEKHI01. The sequence continues at coordinate 11,886 of CAVUOU010000048.1, read as the reverse complement.
CTGGACGCCGGGGCGGTGCGGACCAGCGTTGGCCTGGTGGAGCGGGCGGCCGCGGCGGACCTCAGGCGGCCGACGCCCTGCGCGGGCTGGACGCTGGGTGACCTGCTCGCGCACATGACCGCGCAGCACTACGGTTTCGCGGCCGCCTCAGCCGGCGATGGGGACCAGGCGCGATGGCGGGTCCGCGAACTGGGCGACGATGCCGTCTCCGCCTACCTGGCCGGGTCGGACCACGTGCTGGCCGCGTTCGCCGCCGAAGGCGTGCTGGACAGGAAGTTCCCATTGCCGGAGTTCACCGGCGGCCCGGCGTTCCCCGCTCGGCAGGCGATCAGCTTCCACTTCGTCGATTACGTCGTGCACTCGTGGGATGTCGCCAAGACCCTTGGCCTGCCGGTGAGCTTCGAACCGACACTGCTGGACGTGGCGCTCACCGTGGCAAGAGCGGTACCGAGCGGCGAGGTCCGCCTGCGGCCAGGAGCCGCCTTCGCACCGGAGGTCACCCACTCCGGCGGATCACCGCTCGATCAGATCGTCGCGACCCTAGGCCGCTCACCTGGCTGGCCACAGCTGTAGCCGCGACGGCGATCGCGCGCCAAATGCCGGTTGCCACGCAGGATTCCGACTACGACGAGATGCCAGGCCTGCGGGTCATCAAGATCTAAGCATCCCACGAGTCGCGTGCGACCTGCCCCTGGGTTCGAGCCATTGTGGGTGGTGCGGCGTTACCCACACAAGAATGCGGGTAACGCCGCACCACCCATAATCACCGGGCGGCCTCGGCCGCTTGGAGGCAGCCGAGCTACTCGTCGGCCACGATCGACCCGACTCGGTCGCCGAGGCCCGGGTCCCGCCTGGTCAGCCAGATCGCGTAGGCGATGAAGGCGATCAGCAGACCCGCCGCGAGCAACGGGAACCAGTCGTAGGGATCCGCCTGCGGCGGCTTGCACAGGTAGTACATCGGGATCACGATCGCGATCATCCCGAGCACCGGCAGCACCCCGTGCTGGATCACGCGAAACTCGGTGGGCCGGTACTTCCGGTAGTAGAACGGCAGCGCCAGGTTGGCCAGGAAGTACACGACGAGGATCAGGATCGTCCCCATGGTCGCGGACTCGTCGTAGAAGTTCAGCGCGCTCAGGCTGCCGGTGTGCCCGCCGATCAGGTGACCGAGGGCCCAGCCGGCGGTAATCAAGCCGCCGATCCCGGTGAACGCGAAGATGGCGTTGACCGGGGTCAGGCGTTTCGCGTTCACCCGGCCGATCCAGCGCGGCAGCAGGCCCTCGCGACCGGCGTTGAAGACCAGACGGCATTGCGAGTTCACCGCGGCGATCAGCACCCCGATCGTCGAGGTGAGACCGGCCAGGTAGGCCACCACTGCCAGGCCTGGCGAGACCGCGTGCGCCACGCTGATGAACGGGATCAGCGGAGTGCTGAGCGCCGTCTTGTTGTAGTTGAACCCGGTGACCGTCGCGTACGTGAGCAGCAGGTAGGTAACCGCCATCAGCGCGATCGACAGGAACACCGCGCGCGGGACGTTCCGCCGCGGGTTGTTGGTCTCCTCCGCCAGCGCGGCCGAGTTCTCCCAGCCGATGAACAGGTAGACCGCCAGCGGGAACCCGGCGGCGAGTCCGCTGAAGCCGTTGTTCAGGTTCTTCGGCTCGAACGGGCTGGCGGACAGGTGACCGCCGTGCTGGATCAGCGCGGCAATGGAGACCACGACGAGGACGAGCAGTTCGAAGCCGAAGAAGAAGCCCGCCAGCTTGGTGGAGACCCCGACTCCCCGGATCATCATCGCGATCGCGCCGGCGGTGAGCAGCACGCTGAACACGATCCACGGCACGTTCCAGCTGAAGTAGTACTGCAGGATCATGCTGAGGAAACCGCCGGAGATCACCAGCACGGACGCGATGGCGATGATGTACCCGGCGCCCGCCAGCAGCGCCGTGGTCACCGCACTGGTGCCGCCGAACGTCTTGCCGACGAATGTTATGAACCCGCCGGTGGACGGGTGCGCCCGGGAGAACTGCGACAGCGTATTGCCGAGCAGCGCAACCGCGATGACAGCGGCTATCACGGTCAATGGGGCCGCGATGCCCGCGGTGAGCACGATGAGCCCGGCGCTGAAAAAGAAACTGTAGGCCGGCCCGATGTTGGCCATCGTGGACGCCGAGATATCGACCAGCCCCAGCGCGCCCCGGTGCAGCCGCTCCGGCGATTCCGGGGATTTTGTCTCGGTGAACGGCACCGATCCCGCTTCACTCACGTCACAGACTCCCGCCGTTTATCGGACGTTTGTCTTGAATCGTGAGCAACAACGACGCAGAGGTCAAGCACAACCTGATCACGATGGCCGCTACCGCACCACCCGGCCTGCGAGGTGACCGTTTTATCCAGTAATTTAAACAGGATTAACGGAGGTGCTGTGTCTCAGCGGCAGAAGCCGATCAGGGTCGAACAGCGGAAAGTTGGCGGGCGCTACCTGCTGGTAGCCAAGCTCGGCTCCGGCGGCTTCGGCCACGTCTGGCAGGCCAGGGACACCATGCTCGACGTCGATGTGGCGGCCAAGCAGCTCATCCTGCCGCCGGGGCTGCCAGAACGCGCCCGGATCGAACGGCTGACCCGGGCCAGGCGCGAGGCAACCAACGCGGCCAGGCTGCGCGGCAATCCGAACATCGTCAGCGTCCACAACCTCGTCATCGACAACGGCGAACCATGGCTCATCATGGAGCTCATCCATGGCCGGTCCCTGTCCCAGCAGATGGCGGGCCGCGGCCCGCTGCCGACCGATGACGCGGCCCGCATCGCACGCGCCGTCCTGTCGGCGCTGGTGTCCTCGCACGCCGCCGGGATCATCCACCGCGACATCAAGCCCGCCAACGTGATGCTCTCCTTTGACGGCCGGATCGTGCTCACCGACTTCGGCATCTCGATGCTGGTCACCGACGACAACCTGACCCTCACCGGCCAGTTCATCGGCACGGTGGACTACATGGCCCCGGAGCGGATCACTGGCAACAGCGCTCGCCCCGCCAGTGACATGTTCTCCCTCGGGACGCTGCTGTATCACATGGTGGAGGGAAGACCACCGTTCAGCCGTGACACAGCCGACACGACCATCGAGGCGGTTCTCCACGAGAACCCGATCCCCCCGGCCAGAGCCGGGAACCTGGCTCCGCTGATCGGCGCGTTGCTGAACAAGGATCCCGCCGCCAGGCCCAGCGCGGTAGACGCGCTGCGGGTGCTAGACGAGCGTGACACCAAAACGGCGACGTTCACCGTCCAGGCCAGTCGGCAGGCTGACGACACGGCCTCGGCCAAGGTCGTGCGCCACCGTGGCCGCGCGATTCTGCTGGCATGCGGTGTGCTGGTGCTGGCCGGCGTGGCGATCATCGCGTTCATGTCGCAGCACACCACCGCGACCTCCAGCCCCACCCGCACCACAAGCCACAGCCCCACCCGCACCGCAACCCACAGCGTCACCGGGCCGGTACCTCTGGCCATCTGGCAGCAGACCGGGACGTTCAACGGGACCAGCAGCGCTACGTCGCTGCCCGACGTCGCGCTCGACACCGGTCCTGGCGCCAGCTTCACCGTCTCCGCCTGGGTGTACCTGACAAGTACCGGCGCCTTCGCCACCGCGGTCAGCCAGGAAGGAACAGCCGACAGCAGTTTCTACCTGCAGTATTCGAAGACCAACAACGCCTGGGCCTTCTCCCGCGTCGCCAGCGACGGCACGAACCCGGACGGGATCCGCGCGATCTCGAGCGTCCCGCCGGCCACCAACCAGTGGGTCCACCTCGTGGGCGTCTACAACGCGCCAGATGGCCTGATGACGCTATACGTCAACGGCAACGCCCAGGGCACCGCGACCGACGCCACGCCGTTCGCGGGCCAAGGCGGCATAATGATCGGCCGCGCCGAGTACAACAGCGGGCCCACGGACTGGTTCTCAGGAATGATCAAGGACGTCGAGGTCTTCCAGCAAACGCTGAGCGCCGCGCAGGTCCAAGCACTGCCTTAGGCCATAACGACGATCGCCTGGTGTCCTCGTCACCAGTCAAGAGGAGCCGCGAGGAACGGCACATCCTCCGGGGCTGCCTTTCGCGCCGCGAGCACGCTGGCGGCGGGAGCGCCCACCGGGATACGCAGCGGGGAATGGCTATCCTCCAGCGCCGAAGCCACCGCGACGGCTACCTGCTGGACCGTAACGGGACCCAACCGGAATCCCTGCAGCTGATCCAGCAGCGGACGGTACGGATTGTCGTCGTCGAGGAACGCCTTCGCCCGCTCGGCGCCACCCGATGAGACGGCGCCCGGCTCGAGCAACTGCACCGAGATGCCGAAGTGGGCCACCTCGATGGCGAGGGTCTCGGCGATAGCCTCCAATGCCCACTTGCTCGCCGCGTATGGGCCGATCAGCGGAATGGCGACCCGGCCTTGAATGCTCGAAATGAAGATCAGCTTCCCGGTCCCGCGTTCCCGCATTCCGGGCAGGACGGCCTGTGCGACCCTGCAGTGCGCCAAACGTGTTGAGGTCGAACAGTCGCTGAACCTCCGCGACGGGCACCGTCTCCATCGGGGCCCGCACCGTCGCACCCGCGTTGCTCACCAGAGCATCGATCCGGCCTGCTGCCGCGACGGCCGCGCGGACCGAACTCTCAGCCGTGACATCAAGCTGAAGTCGTGCCACCGCGGGCACGTCCGCCAGCGTGCTGACGTCGCGCGCGGTCGCGATGACCTCGTGTCCCTTGGCGGTCAGTTCCTCGGCGATCCCCCGGCCGATGCCGCGCGACGCCCCCGTGATCAGGATCCTGCTCATAGCTGATTCTCCTTGCCGAGTTGGGTGGCGTGGTTCACGAGGGCGGCGAGTATCGAGTCGAACGGGGCCGGGTTCCGAAACGCCCGAGCCATGACCAGCGCGCCCTCGACGCCCGACAAGACGACTTCGGCGAGTTCTCGCGCGCTAGCCCGATCCATTCCGAAGAAGGCGAACTGGAAAGCCAGGCTCTCGATGACGAGGGAAAACGCCGCGCTGACGGCGTTCGCCAGCAGGTCAGACTCCGCCGCGCCCTCGAGCACGAGCGGCGCGATTGTGCAGCCTTCCGTGTAGTGGCTGTTGATGAGGTTCTCACGGGCCCGGGTGACGTAAGCGCTGACCAGTTCGACCGCTGAGTCCGCCCCGTCGGCTAGGTGCTCGATCTGGTCGGCCTGCTCGCGGGCATATGCCTTGGCGGCCTCTACCGCCAGCTGCGTCTTGCCTCCCGGGAAGTGGAAGTACACCGAGCCCCGCGGAGCCTCACTGAGCTCCAGCACGTCCGACAGCGCGGTCGCGTGGTAACCGCGCTCGCGGATGAGCTGCCGAGCAGCCTTGACCATCTTCGGCTTCGCGTCCGATCGAGGAATTCGACCGCTTCTTCCAGCGGATCTACGACGAGTACTACTCATCGTTCCGCACCGAACTCGACCTCGGACGCGTCCTCAAGACGCCGGCACCCACCTCGTGGCGCCGATCCGGATCACCGCGCGCGGCAAGACGTCGGGAGCGACCATGACCGTCGAGAACCTCTGGCTATTCGAAATAGCCAACGGCAACTTCGTCCAGGCCCAGATCTACGCTGACACCGCCGCCGGCCGTAACACCGCCGGCTGACACCGCCCGGGCGCTGTGCCGATATCGGTCACCTATGACGGTCCAGACGAGTCATTTACTGGCTCCCGGACCCGAACCGCGACAGGCCGGGGCTACTCACACGTGCCCCACCCGTCACGCCAGTGCCTTAGCAACGTGCCCCACCCGTCATGCCAGTGCCTTAGCAACGTGCTGCGTGTGGCGGAGCCTGGATGTCGGCTCACTCCGCGCTCGCCCGTCCTTTGGAAGGTCCACGAATCGAACCTACGTTCCATTTCTCTCCGTCACCAGGCCCAGCAGTTGTAGTGGGTGCTGCATACCCAGGTTCTTTGCCAATGGCAGGAACTAAGAAAACTCTCGCCCTTCGGGCGCACTGGGGCGTCCGACGCCATGGTCTCATGAGCCCGCAGCCCGGAATGCCCTGACCTCGGCTCCGGGCATTGCCGGACGGAACGGGCTGCTCGCTGCGGGCCGCCGCCCGGAGCGCCGCTTTATCACAGACGGCTCAGTACCATGTCGCGGCCGCACTGCCGCACATCCGCCCGGAGCCCTGTGACCGGAGGAAGACCAGCAGTCCTGACCACTGCCACGGCTTTCTTAAGTTCCTGGCATTGGCCTCTTTGCTCGGCAGTGCAGCGCCCACCACCATCCCCCGGACCCAGGTGACGGCCGCAACGGCGCGGCAAACCGGGCGAAACCCCGCCGAACTGGTCACCTGCGGCGACACGGACGTTGTTCCGGAACGGCGCCGATGCGCCTGCACGGTCCGGCCCTGCCCGCGACCGAGGCACAGCGCCGATGCCCCATCCAGGCCGTCGGTCAGCAGCAACGCCACATCGATGCTGTTGAAGCCAGCCCCCAGAAGAGGCCTACCGGGCAAAACGGGCACCCGCCGACACCAGCGAAGGAATGTCGCTACGCCATCGGTGGGCTCCCGTACGCCACGGTGATGTCATTCTGTCCACTACGTCAGCTTTCGTCCGACGGCTCGTTGGAGTGGCCCTAGGATCCCTCTTGCACGGCCGGGGTGCCGTAGTTCACCGACAGGTTCTGGCTGGTCCACGCATCGCCCATGACGGGCAGGTACGTCTTCTCCTGCAAGTCCTCGGTGCCCGAGTTGACCGTGTACACGCTGGTCCAGGTCAGGCCTCCGCTGGTGTCCGGGTGAACGACCGCGGCCGCGATCGTGGTGGCTGCCGGGGCGCCGTAGTTCACCGACAGGTTCTGGGTTGACCAGGCGCCGCCGATCGGCAGGCAGGTAGGGTTTCCTGCAGGTCATCGCTCGACGCGTCGACGGTGTGCGCGCGGTGTACCCAGTGTGATACAGCGCCACGATCTGGGTATCCAGCGCCACCGCCGGGGCGCCGTAGTTGGCCGACAGGTTCTGCGTGGACCAGGCGTCACCCATGGCGGGCAGGTAGGTTTCCTGCAGGTCACCGTCGGTGTCGACGGTGTAGACGCTGGTGTACCCGTCGTGAACGATGGCCGTCGGGGACATCAGGTTATCGACGGCCGGGGTGCCATAGTTCGCCGACAGGTTCTGGCTGGTCCAGGAGTCGCCCATGTAGGGCAGGTAGGTCTCCTGCAGATCGTCGCTGTTCCGGCATCGACCGTGTAGAAGTCGCTGGTGTACCCGTCGTGAACGAGGGCGACCGGGGACGTGGACGATCAACGACTGGGGTGCCGTAGTTCGCCGACAGGTTCTGCGCGACCCACGCGTCGCCGGGGAACCCCGGCGCCGGGCAGGTAGGTTTCCCACAGATCACCGGTCGAGGCGGCCACCGTATACACACTGGTGTACCCGTCATGGAAGACGGCGGTCGGTGTCACCTTCGACGCCGGGGTGCCGAACTCCGCCACAGGTCCTGGGTACTCCACGAATCGCCGATGGCGGCCAGGTACGTCTCCTGCAGGTCGCCGTTGGCATCGATCGTGTACACGCTGGTGTACCCGTCATGGACCACCGTCACCGGCGTTGTGTCCGCCATCATCGCCGGGGTGCCGTAGTTCGCCGACAGGTCCTGGGTGGCCCACGGCTTGCCCATGGCGGTCAGGTAGGTCTCCTGCAGGTGATCGTTGCTGTTGTCCTCGGTGTAGACGCTGGTGTACCCGCTATGGACCACCGACGAGCCCGCCGTGAGGACTTCGGCACGCTCACTTCCGGGGTGCCGTATTTCGCCGACAGGTTCTGCGTGACCCACGCGTCGCCGGGGAAGCCGACGTTCGATCAGGTAGGTCTCCTGCAGGTCGTCGCTGAATTCGTGGACGGTGCTCATGGTCCAGTCGAGGTTGCCGCTGGCCGCGTCCGGATGCAGCAGCACGATCGGCGACTGGTCGGTCGTCGGGGTGCCGTAGTTGTCCGACAGGTTCTGCGTGCTCCACGAATCGCCGATGGCGGGCAGGTAGTTCTCCTGCAGGTCGTCGCTGCCCTGATCCACGGTGTAGAGGCTGGTGTAGCCCATGTGGACCAGCGCCTCCGGTTGCGTGCCCGGCGCCACCGCCAGCATCCCGTAGTTCGCCGACGGTTCCTCGGGTGCTCCACGAATCACCGGGGAAGGCCGGCGTCGGGCAGGTAGGTCTCCTGCAGGTCGTCGCTGCCCTGATCCACGGTGTAGACGCTGGTGTAGCCGCAACCGGGCGACGCGCCGGATGCCCGGCGGTATGGACCACGGCGGTACGGGGTCGTGGTGGTGTCCGGCGTGCCGTAGTTCGCCGACAGGCTGTCGTCGCCCATGAATCGCCGATGGCGGCCAGGTACGTCTCCTGCAACTGGTGGTCCCTCGAGGGTGTAGACGCTGGTGTAGCCGCAGTGCACGATGGAGACCGGAGACGTCCCGGCCAGCACCGGGGTGCCGTCGTTCGCCGACAAGTCCTGCGTGTGCCACGCGTCACCGGGGAAGCCGGCGTTGGGCAGGTAGGTCTCCTGCAGGTCACCGTTCCGGTCGCGGGTATAGACGCTGGTGTAGCCGCAGCCCACCGTCGCGCCGGATGCCCCGGCGGTATGGACTACCGCCGTGGGCGTCACGTTGGTCGGCGGGGTGCCGTAGTTCGCCGACAGGTCCTGGGTGGCCCATGAATCGCCGATGGCGGCCAGGTAGGTCTCCTGCAGGTCACCGCTGGAGGCATCGACCGTGTAGACGCTGGTGTAGCCGCAGTGCACGATGGAGACCGGTTCCGTGCCGGGCATCACCGGCGGGGTGCCGTACGTTCGCCGACAGGTTCTGGCTGGTCCAGGAGTCGCCCATGTAGGGCAGGTACGTCTCCTGCAGGTCACCGTTGGCCGAGTCCACCGTGTACACGCTGGAGAACCCGCTGACCGCCGCACCGGTGGCCCCGGCGGCATCGACCACCGCCTGCCCGGCCGCGCTCGCGGGCGCGGTGGCGGTGGCGATGGGGTTGGAGCTGCCGCCGTAGTCGGCCGCCACGATGTTGGCCTGGACGGCGTTCTCGGCGGCCTGATCTCGGGACGGCCGACGTTATCACGCCCTCGAAGAACGACCCGATGTCAGAATCGCTGTTGTCACCGCCGGTACCCAGCACGATCGCGCCTTCCAGGGCCATCGGCTGGTGTTGGCTGGGCAACGGCCCGTCCCAGTTGCGATGTCAGGCCGCCGGATTGCGCGTTGCCGCCCTCAAGCTCGAAGGTTGTCTGCCCGTTGTTCGCCAGCATCGCGGTAACGAAGTCGCTGTCGCTGCGCAGGCTCGGTGTTGGCGACGCTGCCCGTCCACTGGCCGTTGTCCATGTCGGCCTCTACCCACCGGCCGCCGCTGACGGGGACGCGTTGTTGTTGCCGCAGTACGTGGTGAGGTTGACGGCGTCCATGTGCCCGACGCCGTTGTCGTGGTTGTTGGTCTTAGGCGTTACCGAAGTAGTAACGGCACGACCAGGAGTTGACGTTGTAGGTGACCCCGACGCAACCATGTAGGTGCCCAACTGATCTTCGCCGGTTCGCAATCCCCTCGTATCGTCGTCCCGGTAGCCGGTCCCCGAGGTGATGTCCAGGCCATACGCCTCCTTGCCGCCGATCGTGATCGGCAGCGCATTGGCAACGGCGCCAACATCCGCCGAGGTATAGGCGCCGCCGCCTTGCTCGATCGTCAGGTTGTTACCTTCCGGCGACTGGTACATCAGTTCGGTGATCGTGCGCGTGGTTGTCGGCACAGAACGAGTCTTGCTCGGACGCGTTGACATCCCCGCCCGTGCTCGGCGGCCGATATTCTTCGTCGTGTCGTCCGAGGCCCGCTCGACCTGATAAAGCGACACGTCGAGTGCAGCTTCGTACAGCGCGCGGTCCATGCTGTAGGCCGCCACGCACGGCGTGTCGTCAGAGGAATAGATGGCACAGACCGACGACCCGCTGACGGTCAGTCCAGGCGGCGGTCGCGCAGCTCACGGTTCCGGTTGTGCCGTTGGTCTGCTGGGAGGCCATCGTCGGTAGCGGCTCACCGCCGAGCGGCGGGGTGCTGGTCAGGTTGAGGTTGTTCGTCTCGGCGGTGAAGCCTTCACTGACACAGCTAGGCGCCGAAGAGCCGCTGCTGTCCGTCAAGGACGTCTCCGCTTCCAGCGACGTGCCGTCGCCGAAGTACGCCTGGTGCCGTCCGTTGCCGATCACGTTCCACTGGGTCGTGTTCCAGTGCGAACAGCAGATCAACCATGCTGTCACTGTTAGTGACGGAAGTTGCCGCGCCAGAGCCGACCGACAACGTATCCGCGTCATTACCACCCGCCGTAGCGCTTCCCGTGAGCTGTACGCTGCCAAGCTCGTTGGCGGTCAGCGTGCTCACCGTGGCCGAGGGGCTGTTGGTCGACCAGGCGTTCCGGACGTGATCCAGCCCGAGGGGCACGTGGCGTCGTAGTCGATCAGCCAGTACTGGATGTCGAGGGAGCCGGTGGTGCTGTTGTCATAGCCATAAATGAACTGCTCCACGCCTCGCAGTTACTGGGATCGCCGCTCCCGTCGCACATAGGCGAGCCAGAGAAGAACTCGGTGTGAGTGAAGCGAGAAGCTGTTCGCGACCTCCGGGGTTGTGCGTCGGTAGGTCCTCGGTGATGCTCGGGCTCACGTCCTGGAACGTTCCGGTGGCCTGGGAGATCGTTCCCGACACCTTGGCCGAGTAGTCGTCGCTGTTACCCCCCGCCGCTGGGTCGGCGCTCTTTGCTGACTTAGCTAGCTGCTTCGGCAAGTAAGGTATCTTTGGCGCGGTTACGCACTTCAAGGCGTGCCACGTCAGCGCGGGGTACGAGGCGCTATAGCACCCGCGACCTGGCTGCCGCACATGTGCGATGTCCCCCTGCCACGCCGTTTTCGTGCGGGGGCCCTGCTGCGGGGCCGCCGAGGCAGACCCGGCGCTGTGGCCATCCGCTATCGAGTGGGGGATCGACTGAGTGGCCGCCGCGGCAGACCCGCTGATGAGGCCAGCCAGCGCGAGTGCCATAGCTGCGAGAACGATAAGACTCCGCTTGATCCTTCTCACGAGTCTTCCTCCATTGTCCCAGGCCGCGTGGGGCAGGCGCCACGAAACTGCAAACAACCGGGTAAAAAGCGAACAAAGTACGAGTGAATCCTTTAAAACATCAAGCTCCACCTGTCAAGGAGCATAACCATGAAGGCCCCGCCGGGCCATAGACAGCCGAAATATCAGGCAATATCGTGTGAAGTCTTGACAGACGCAGGATGGACGATGTTTCGATGATCACTCGATCGCTGAATAAGGACAGCCACGTGATCGCCTGCGTGATCCGCAGTCGTTCATTCGTTATGCGAGCGTCGGAAGGCCAGGCCAGGACGAGGGCTTATCGTCCGCACGGGCGGCCATCACGACCTGGACTCACCCATCGGCCGGGCACGGACTCCTGTCACGACCTGGACTCACCCATCGGCGGACATCTGCTGCATGACCTTCAGGTTGACCGCGCGGAGGCGGCGGCGCCTGTGCTTCCGCGGTGGCGGTCTGCGTCGGAGTCGGCGGCCACGGGCACCCCTACCCGCCGACCGATCTCGGGGATTCCATCACCATTGAGTGACGGCGACATCCCCGGCAACCATCGCCCGATAATCGGCACGACCTTCGCGCAGGTGCTCGGTGCCGGTTAAGGCGCCGTTCCAAAGCAAGATGAGTTTGCAGCGTGTTGCGGTCCCGGACGTGGTTCGCGCCGAGGGTTACATGAACCGGGACATCCGTGTCATTTCACCCTGCCACCGTGCCCGGCGATTGTGGTTGGTGCCGCATTATCGAGACTCTTTGCCGGGTAATGC
>CAVUOU010000047.1:0-74449 GCA_963743085.1 uncultured Actinomycetota bacterium | reverse complement strand
AATTCCCGCTCCGTCGATCACGCAGATCACCTGCCTTGGTGGCACGTCATGCTCGAACACCCGCGAGAACGAATCTGCGGTGTGTGCCACGGGCCTGGCGTCCGTGACGTCCTAGCCCTAGCAGGATTCCTGGCCGCATCCGACGTGTGGGAAGACCGCGGAAGAGACCAGATCGAGGAGTGGCAACTCGCGTCGCTCTATCAGCTGCTGCACGTTACCTACACCGCACGCGCGAACATACTAGAACCGGACGTGACACTCCTCGCAGAAATTGTTACGGCGTTGGATGAGGACCGGCCTGGTGAGGAAGGCTGGCATGCCTATGCCCTGCTGCGAGGATCCTCGTGGAATGATCTGGGGAAGGAATTCGCGGGCCTGTCGCCGGCAAAGCAGGAGGCTGCGCGCGACCTTGTGGTCCGCCGACTCCGTTCTGCTTGAGAGCGCGCTGCCGCAGTCGCAACGTCCGCTGCCACTCCCGAGCAACGCGGACACAGATATCCTGCGAAAACGATACCTGGCTGACGCTCACTCGCTCTCGGATGCAGTCCCTCAGCTTGACCGGCTCTTGTTCACGTTGCCCGGCGCGTCCTAGCTGACCGCACTCGCTATGCCCAGTCCGCGTGTTCCAGAAGGGATGCGTTGAGCGGCCGGATCCGCAATGCGTCAAGCGGCTTGATCTTGGTCGGGTGCACGACCTCTACCCACTCCACGCCGTGAAGCTCGCCGAGGCAATACGGTATTGAACGAAAGTAACGCAAGCCGAAACCGGCGTAGTAGGGCGTGTCCCGGTCACGTATGTCAGTCCCGTGCAGGTGGCATTGGCCTAGGTCGATCCCCTGGTTCTCCCAGTATGCGATCACCGCCGTCGCCGCACGATAAAGCGGACTGGAAGCGTTCCACCGTCGACGCGCGTGTTTCGCTGCCTCTTCACTGGCCACCTGCGTGCCGTTTTGGAGCGTGACGCGTTCGAGCGTGATCGCGCCGTCGTTCACGGCTCGGCACAGCACCTCGCGATCCGGACGAGGTATCCAGTCCTCGAGACCCTCAAACTCAGGAAGCATCGCGTCACGCGGCGCCCGGCCAGCGATCTCATCAGGCTGGATGGCAGCGAGCCTGTCCATCGCCGTAGGGAGGCTGTCCCCTCGTTCCCAGATAAGGATCGCGTTGAACTCTTCGAGCTGATTGGTCTCGAACACGAACTGGCAACCCCGCTTGCCTGTTGTCAGTTCTCGCCTGATCACCGCGTAGGGGTCGCGCCCAGAGGACAGAGACGTAACGAAATGCGACACCCAACGGTCGTCCCGGTTCTCACGCTCGACGACAAGGTCAACGTCGTGTGGCGTCAACGCGCCCCGCGCGAAGGAACCGAAGACGTACAACCGCATAACCAAGCTCAGCGGCCACTCATCGCTTCCGGCGTCCAGGTTGCGCAGCACATGCTGGACAAGCTCGACGGCCCGCTCTCGTTTCACCTGATCAGTGTGACAGCTAGCTGTCTTCCTCGTCACAGAAAGCTAGCAAGCCCCCTGACGGTCAGATTTCGACCAGCACGTGCTCGGGAAGTTACCAGCCCCGCACGCTGTTCTATTTTTTTCTTAACGACGAGCCCCATCCCAGGTCATCCGGGTTCTCACGGCCGGGGAATTTGCTCCCAGATCTCCTGCGCTTGCTGCGCGATCCGGAAGTCTCGCGGGAACGCGATCTCCCGGAGCATCAGGTTGTACGGGGCGCCGGCCCTGAACTCGTCGAGCATCTCGTCTGGTTCGTCGAACCAGGTCCTAGCCGGCCGATGATCCAACAGCAGCCTCGTCTTTCGATACCCGGGGAACGCGCAGTCCCATTCCCGGTAGGGCATCCGGTCATCCATGTCGTTCACGAACATGCCCCACCGCATGCTGGAGTCGGTATCTTCCTCATCCGTCTCGTCTTTTACTTCTGCTTCCAGTGCTTCTGGAAGCTCATCCGACAGCCCTGACCGCGTGCCATCACCCATTTCGTCATCCCAGGTCGCTTCCGCCGAACGCACCGCGGCTCCGAACAGGACGGCATCCGCGAAGCACTCGCAGGACTCATCGATGAGCTTGCCCTCGGCCATCGCTTCGGTGAGGTGCTCCAGGCGCCTGCAGATTTCCCGGTACCACGGCTTGTTGTCGCCCACGTCGATGTAGACGCGAGAGTCCAGGCGATCCAGGACAGGCCACTCCGTGGACAAGCAGCCGCGCTGTCACTACAGCCCCAATCGTTTATTTCTACAGCACAGGTTACAGGGTGTTAGTCGCGCACTGCCCGCTGGGAGTAGAATTTACTGATTCAACTCGTTAGTGCAGACGAACTCCAGAGCGGAGGAGATAATGGGGGACCCGAGCGGGATGTCGATGGTTGTCAATAGCGCGCTACCAGCGACGTTTACCTTCCTCTATCAGCAGCTGGACCATCTACTCTCTGGACGCTCTAGGCGCTCATCTAACAGAGGTGCAGACCCAGCAGACGAAATCCCAAAGGTTCCCTCTGTACTCGTAAGCCAACTTGACCTCCCGTTGCATGGTGATCAAGACCAAGTCCAAGCACGCATTAACGAACTTCGGGCGTACGCACTGGGGCTGGCGCCATACCGCGAGAACCCAACTTTGGTCACCTCGGAAGATCAACAACTGCTGGAGACGCTTAGCGCACTTCGCGACGCGCTCGAGGGTATCTACGGGCAACGGCTGACCTTTGAGGGCGAGTCGAGAGATCAATCTGCACCGCGCAGTGTGCAACGCCACGGGAAAGTCTCCGGTGAGGTGGTGGGCATGGAAGCAGTTAACAGCATTCATGGCCCAGCCAGCACTGAGATCGAGACTGAGTCAGTGGAGCCCGGAGGGCGGGTCATAGGTATGCGCGCACGCGATATCGGCAGTAGTCGATGAACTTCCGTGAGACCGCGAACCGTCTGTTGCCCGTCAGGAGTCCTGAAGACATGGCCGATCCCATTAGCACGCATGTCTCCCCCGAAACTACAGGCACGGAAGTAAACGTAAACGACGTGCCCTCATCCTCCACATCTGATGAAGCGGCCCAAGACCTGACCCAACCCGTAGAAACTCCGACTTCAGTGCAGCACGTTTCCCCTCCTAGGGCGACCGTGACCGTAAGCACACCGGAAGACCAACCTGACGAAGCTACGCAGGGTCGACCGTCATCCGTAACAGACGATCAAGATGGAATCGAACAGCCACCAACAGGATCCAGTTACGCGGAAGAACACCTAACGGCAGGCACGGCTAATATCGCCCTTCGGGCAGGCCACAATAGCGGGCAGATGATCGGGCAATTGTTCGAGGCTGTCCAGCGTCACAGCGGCGCGGAGTTGCAACGAAAATGGGTCAATGATGAACTAAGGAACTACGCGGCGATCGGCAATGAAAGCGAGCTTGCCAGTCGATTGCACCAGAATCATGTACTGGTTCTTCCCGCTGATCACCCCGGAAGCGGCCGTTGGACCACCGCCCTACATCTCCTGTCAAATTTCCGTGAACCGCAACTAACTATCCGGCGGATCCGCAGAGAATCTGGCGATAGTTTCGACATGGCAGGCCTTCGCGGTCAGCGGCATACCGGTTGGATCTTGGATCTACGGGATCTGGACGAGAGTATCCCGGCGAAGATTGACTTCGGTCACGAACTGCTACAGACCAGTGACCTCCGCGCAGATAATTCTTACCTAGTGGTACTGGTGAGCACAGAGTTGTGGGATAGGATCTGCTACGGTGCCACGCATCTCGCGCAGAGTCTTCAGCCTCCGGCACCGATCGCACAGGTCAGCGCTCTTTTGAAGTCTTCTGGAGTTACTCAACCCGATTCTTGGGCTCAAAAATTTGCCGATAAAGTCGAATACCTCCGACCTGCGCAAGTCCACGAATGGGCAGTGGCACTGAACGCGAGTTACCATGAATTTGAGAAGGAGAACAATCGATCACCTAAGCCAGACTCGGAATATGATTCTGGTAAAATTACCGAGACTGTCCGAAACGCCGTTTCAGGATGGATGACCGTCCTGATGGACTGGCATACAGCACCCGAACGCACCAGTTATGACCGTAATTATTTGCTACTAGCCGCAGTCTACGGCGGAGCTCCGATCGATGCCGTCCATGAAAAGGTCGCCTCCCTCGCCCAAGCGCTCGGAGAGAAAGGCGCATCCGCCGAACCCATGCCCGGTCAACAGGGTCCGGGCCTTGTCGCGCTCGCCAAAGAGATCCACGCGGAACTCCTTCCGAATGGGAGCCTCCGGTTTCCCGGCCCTGGGTTTACCGAGGCCGTCGTACAATACTTTTGGCTTGACCGCCCGCACCTCGCGAGCCAGTTCATGACTTGGACAGTCGGACTATCTCTGGAGTTGAGGCGATCGCAGGGCGCAGATCTAGCGGGACGGATAGGACCATGGGTGCTTCATAACGCCCAAGCCACCAACTCCATCAGGCTACTGCGCCTGGTCGCGACCAAGTGGTCTGAGAACGAGAATCTCGCTGGCCACGCACACGACCTCTTGGTCGCAGCTAGCCTGGACGACCAGATCGGTAGCCGTACCCGCAAAGCGATGGGCGCGTGGGTGAATCAGGAAGGCAGCATCCCGCCACTTCTGCAGACTCTGGCTCGGGTGTTCGCTACGCTGACTCCTGCCCATGGACAGATGCTGGGCCGCCTAGCTGACCTTGCCCGATCTTCCAAGGATGGTGTATCGGACGCGGTGGGTCAGGCGATCGATGAATTGTGGGATAATAGGGTATTTCGTCCAACTCTACGTAGCACATTGATCTCCTGGTTCAGCTCCCAGCAAGAGCCGCTGCAACGGGCTGCGGCTAGCGCGTTCCTCCAACTCGCTCTGCAGCAAGATGAGGCAGGCAACCCGATATTGTTGCAGGAGCTGGACGAACCGGACTGGATCATCCGCGGATGGCGCGTTGCTCTTGAAGAACCTGAGCCCAGTCCCCTGGCCTACCAGGCCTTTTCGCGATGGCTAGATTCAGCAGTCATTGTGGATCGTTTCTTCGACGCGATATTCAGTCTCCTAGTTCGTGCCGTTCACGACACGCCCGCTGACGACCTTCGTGGCCGACGGCTCCTGAATCTTGGTCGCATTGGTGAACGCTGGGTACTGCGAAGTAATGTCCTCAACGAAGACGAGCGCAACGAAGCTCGCCACGAGTTGGAGCATCGTTCTCAGCTCGCAGACCCGCACCTGACCACCATGCATGACGAGAGCGGGCCGCTTGTTGACTAGCAGCTGGCTCGGAGGAATGTTCCAAACCGAGTTCCCGGCAGCAAGCGCGGATGGCTTCTATTTCAATGTCCGCGCGGACGGACGCTGGCGGAGACGCAGCTGGCGACAGCACGACCCAGAATCCGCAGCGGCAAGCTACGTGATTGATCAGGTCAGCCGTATAGCATCGGACTGCCCCGTTCTGGCCACGGTGGCCCTAGAACGTAGAGCCAACGCGCAACTGGGCCGTCCGGAGACTATCCGTGATACGGGAGTGCGCGTTTCGTGGGCTCATGTGCACATTGACCCTGATCCAGAAGTTCAACAGGAGGCGCTGACCCGTTCACGATTGCGCGCACGGACGAAGGCCGATGTGGAGGACAAGCAACTGCGCATCGCCCAAGCGGTCACACTCCGAGACCTTCTGCGCGAGGATCCAACCCTCGCCCTTGCGCAACTCTTGCTGGAGTCGCCCGAGGTGATCAACAACCAGACCACCCGGGAGACCATCAAGACCATCAGCGAGCAAGTCGCCACATACGCTCCTGGCGCAGCCTGGGTCGTGACCGCCCGACTACTCGAAAACTCTTTTAGCCAACTTCCTCCAGACGCCAAGGCTGCCATCGTTGACCGCATGTATAGAGTCTTCATGGAGTTCGGCGAGAAGGAAGCCGCCGAACGCATCGTACGTGCGCATGGACTTGCAATCCCCAGTCCGAGCTCTAATGGTGCTGGCAATCCCCATGAGAATCGTCGAGACATGGAGTAGCTGGGCGGGGCGCGGTCGATCGAGTCCTTCGACGATCTCGACATGGGTGACTACCAGCGTGTACTGGAAAATCCTGACTGCTGGCGGCAGCTCGGCTGGCCGCTGGACCGCGCCTCGTTCATCGAACGACTGTCGGAACTTCGCGAAATCCGCAACGACGCCATGCACTTCAACCCGGATCCGCTCCCGCCCCTGACAGTCGAGAAGCTGCGGAAGATCCTCAAGATCATCCGAGACTAGGGAAGTCCGGGCACGGCCCGCTGAATCAGACAGACTCTCACACAGCAGCCTCGCGGCGCCGCAGGTGTGGACACACCCTGGCAGCCCGCTTGTTAACACGATCATAGGTTCAAGTACTGCCCGTAGTAAGGAACTGTATTTTCTACATAACGATGCGATCTTCGCCCCCCACGACCACAAGAAACCAGACTCGATCACGGACTCGCTGCGCTAAAACCTCCGTCGAAATTTACTGAGTTCGTGACACAATGGACCGCTTCCACGGTCGGTGTCTCATGTTGTCTGTTGACCATGAGCAGGCTGCTGGGTAGCGTGATCAGCAGATCGGTGCGGGACGTAGGGCCCGTCTTAACGAAGGGGCGGTCAAGGACCGCCCCTTTCGCATAGCCGATCACATGGGCTGGGTGTCCCGTGTCAACTCCCAGGCAGGCCCCTTGCGCCTGATTCCCAAGCGCTAAGCCCCAATGTCTATGGGCATTCAAACTCTAGGCACGCTCATATGCCTTGCCCGCTCCACAAGCTCCTCGAGCGTCAGTTCAAGCGAGGCCGCGACAGCGACGACCACGGTGAACCCAGGATCCGTGCTCTTACCCTGCTCAATTTTCGCCAGCGTCTGGGCCGAGACATGTGCGCGGAAGGCGAGTTCAGCGCGGGTCAGGCCTTGTTCCCTGCGGGCGTCCCGCAGAACGACAGTCACCGCACGCCCCAGCTCCTCGCGTTCACGATCGGCACGTCGGGGGCGTCCTGGCATCGACACGTCGTAGATCCTAGCAAGTAATTTTTTACTCATGGGATAGCATGAATACGAGAGGTGGAATACTCAAGGTGTGTCACGGCAGGCGAAGCCTGGAAGGGAGGCGACATGGCGAACGCAGAGCTGATCTCCGAGCTGGTGCGCGCGCACTACACGGGCGACCAGCAACGGTTCGGCAACCTGCTGAACCAGTACATCGCCTCGGAGTCCCGTGCAGGCCACGTTCGCCTCGCACAACGACTGCGCGACCTGCGGGCTGAGAGTGAAGCCGCCGATCCGAGGATCCCCGCCAGGCCCACCCAGCTCGCGCGCGCCCCTCGCGACCTAGAGCATGTGCTGTCGGTCGGCTATAGCGATGTGCATCTGTCTGACCTAGTACTCACTGATGAAAACCATCGGGCGCTGCGGCGTATCATCACCGAGCAACGAGCCGTCGATACTCTTGCCGCACACGGGCTACGGCCGCGCCGCCGCCTGCTTCTCCATGGCCCCCCAGGGTGCGGTAAGACGATGACCGCGCAAGCTATCGCGGGTGAGTTGCGGCTGCCGATTATCCGTGTTCGCCTAGAGATCATCTTCAGCCGCTACCTTGGCGAAACCGCGGCGACGCTCACGGATATTTTCGCTGAGGCAAGCCGGATCCGGGGTGTGTACTTGTTCGACGAGTTCGATGCACTGGGACGCACGCGGCTTGACGACAACGACATTGGCGAAGTAAAGCGTGTGGTAACAACGTTCCTCCAGTTGCTTGACACTACCGACGACACCGCCAGCATTCTGGTGGCCGCTACGAATGTAGGGGCCAGCCTGGACCGTGCGCTGTTCCGCCGTTTCGATGATGTCCTAGAACTGGCTGGTCCGACCCCGGAGCAATCAGCCGATTTGCTCACTCGCCTAATGAGGCAGTGGAAGGCCAAGCCTGACGCGGCTACCCGGCAGGCCGCTTCTGGTCTCAGCTTCGCTGATATTCACGCTGCCACCGATGACGTACTGAAGGACACGATCCTGGACGGCCGCGACACGCCGCAGGCAGGAGATGCACGCGATGCGCTGCTCGGACGGCGTTCGCGTCTATCCTGATTTGAACGGGGCCGGGAAAGTTCATCGCTGACTTCCGGTTTTTCCTGTAGTCATCAGGGTCAACCTCATAGAAAGTAATCCCCAAATTGATCCAGAGCGGGCTTCCCCTTTTGGGTCTCAGAGTCGTGCACCCCGAGGCCTACCGGAACGTTCAAGGCGGACGAGATCGGGCGAGTTTGCCGGAGCGTGACCGTACCCGGCACGCCGCAGACCTCGGCCGCAATGTCACCGAGGTCGAGCGACTGCTGTCCGAGATCCGCGAGCAGGCGCTACCCGGCACATCGGGTGCACTGGTTACAGCTATCGGCCAGAAGCTTGACGAACGCGAAGTCAACAAGCAGTTGCGCGACCGCGCGACCGGCACGGATGTAGTGACTGTTCGCGATGGCCGTGCCGTCGTCCACACGGAAACGGATCTGGCCGCGCTCAGCGCCAAGATCCAGACCTACGCGACGGCCGAGACTCCCGAAGGGAGGCCGCGTTACGCCAATCTCATAGCCCGGCTCGACTTGGTTGAGCTGGCCACCATCGAGGATCTGAGTCTCGGCGAGATCGACAATTCGATCCCGGACGAGGACTGGCTCCGGGTGGAAGTCTGGATGCCAGGTGGCACAGCGATATCGGACGACCAACGAGACGCCTTCGACTCCGCGGTGCGAGAGTTCGCCGCACTGAGCCAGCCTTTGAACGCTAGTCCTGCGCCGCCGGTCATTCCCGTGTACCGCGGACCCGAGAGAGACGTCCATCTCGTGTCCGCAACGGGGGCCGCGTTGAAGGCGCTGCCGGTCCTCCTGCCGTCGGCCGTGGAAGTCCACCGTGCGGCCGAGGTACGCCCGATCGTCCTGGCCGAGGCCGCAGATGAGGCCGGGGTCCGGGCCAAGGTCGGTGATCCTGATCCGTTCGCCGTTGCTGTCGCCATCCACGATAGCGGTATCAACGGCGATCATCCCTACATCCAGCCTGTACTTCTTGGTGCCAGCAGCGTGGTTCCTGGAGCAACGTCGCCCCGTGACACACCGGACGGGCACGGAACACAGATGGCCGGAGTCGCCGTTTACTCGCGACTCGCGGAAAATCTGGCCGCCGACCAGCTAACAGCGGACGCTTGGTTGGTCTCCGTCCGACTGCTGGAAAGCGAGGAGGATGCTGGCAGCGACCCCGACCGGGGACCGCTCTGGGCGGAACGGACCACCGAGTCGATAGAGACAGCCGAGGCCCTGGCACCGCAGCGCGCGGTGATCCACAACATGAGCCTTGGGGCAGAGAACACCACGGTCGGAGGAATCAGTCGCACGACGTGGTCGGTCGCCGCCGATGTGCTCGCCTGGAACTCTGGCGCCGGACGCCTGCTCGTCGTCGCCGCAGGAAACGCCGACGCCATCACCAACCGGGATGACTACCCATATGTCAACCTAGGACCGCCCTATATCCAGCAGCCTGGTCAGGCATGGAACGTGCTGACCGTCGGTGGTTACACCGAACTCGACCAGCTCACCGAACAGGACGAGCAATACAGCTATCCCGAGCCGCTGGCATGTGCCGGGTCACTGAGCCCGCACAGTCGCGCGACACCAGGCGGGAACTATCCCCTGAAGCCTGACCTCGTGATGGAGGCGGGAAACACCGCCCCAGGCGGAGGTCTAGAGAATCCTGAGGCCCAGGGGCTGAGCGTACTCACCCTCGACAGCAACTGGCGCGACAGAGGCGCTCTGCTGCGGCGGACCTGGGCAACCAGTCCGGCCGCGGCTGCGACGACGAACGCACTTGCCCGGATCGCCAACGCACACGCGACGTTGCGCCCGGCGTCCTGGCGCGGGCTCCTTGTACACACGACGGACTGGCCACAGGCTGCCCGAAAACAGTTCCCTGACAAGCGGGACCTGTTCCATTCCTTCGGCTATGGAGCGCCCGTCCCCGAGCGCGCCATGGGTAGCGACTCCAACCGGCCCGTCATGGTCTACGAAGGAATCATCCGGCCGAGTCGTCGGAACCACGAGCGCAAGCCGGAGCGACTCGCCGATTTCATAGAGCTGCCGCTGCCTCACGACGAGCTTGACCGGCTCGGCGAGACCCCGGTCGGCCTCGCGGTCACCCTGTCGTACTTCATCGAGCCCACCGACAACCTCTCAAGAGGCACCTACGCGGGCGGACGGCTCAGATGGGACCTACAAGGACCGGCTGAGGGCGCCGACGGGTTCCGTGCGCGGATCAATAAACTCGTCCGCGACAACGGCGTCCAGCCTGGTGGCGGGTCATATGACTGGGAGATCGGCCCACAGGCCCGATCCCGCGGCACCCTCCAGCATGACCGAGCGCGCATCGTGGCCAGTCAGATCGCTGGTCCCCGCCTGCTCGCCGTGTATCCGGTGACCGGATGGTGGGAAGACAGCGCGGCAACATGGGAGCGCAGACTCCCCTACTCGGTGGTCGTCAGCGTGGATCTCGGGGATGTCGATGTCGACCTATACGCCCTCACCGCGGTAGCCCTGCAGCCCAGCGCCGTCACCAACGAGATCTCGTCATAGACCGCTAGCCGACCGAGATCGCCGTGACAAGGTTTTCGACCGCGCCTTGACCGACCCAGTCAAGGCGCGGTCAGTAATGCCTACGCGAGCGAGACGGTCACCGCCGTCCCGTCATTCCAGGTCTCCGCGTCCTCGACCGTCATATGCGAACCGTCACCGCCGGTCGCGCGCAGGCCCTGTCGGGCCAGCAGACACTCAGCTGCCATCCGGTAAGCGTCGTAGGCAGCCACATAGGCACCTTCCACATCGCCGCCCTTGAACGCCGCCTCCGCAGACGTCCCGACCCGGAGCGCGGCCCTGCGGATGAGCGCCGTTGCGGATTCTTCCAGATCGCCGGATCCGCACCCGGGACGGAACTCACTCTGATCGCGGCGGCTCGCGTCACGAGCCCGCGATTGGTGAGCCCGGACCACTTCACGTGCCCGGAACGCCTTCCCGAGAGGTCGCATGCGCTCGTGATTGACGACACCTGGGCGTCGGGGAGGACACGGCCGTGCACACTCAGAACCCCAGTGGGAATCCTTCGCGCCACCCCCTCCCACAAGCCTGGGACGAGTGCTCGGCGTCGACGCTCGATATCAGCGGCGGCTAGCTGCCGCCCGGGAAGGGCTTGGAGCAGGTCGCGCGGGAACAGGACTCGTAACCCCATCTATTCGCATGAGCAGCCGTATCTGGGGACCACCACACACTTCCACGGCACACCGGCACTCTACTGCCACCATAGAGCTCACGATATAAGTAATTGCAGTCCGAGTTGATTTCATTTATATTTGAGCTATGTGGCTGGAGCGGCTCAGGGACGCGGGAGTCCGGGCTGAGCTCACGCGTGGCGGCGGCGTGCTGATCGCCGACGGCGTCCCGCTGATCATGCGGCGCCGGGTGTCGCTGCGTCCCGGGACAGTGGCACCGGCCGAGCCGGGCACGCTGCTGTGGCTGCCGCATGCGAGCGATCGGGTCGCTCGGGCCCTTACTCGGGCGGGCTGGTCGTGGGTGACCGATGACGGCAACGGGGTTGTGCGACTCGAAGGAAAAGAGGTTCACCTGCGGCCCCCCGAGGACGAATCGCCTCCGGAGGCAGCCGAGGGTCTTCCGCCACTCACCAACGCCGAGCTAGCGGTTCTCGGGTATCTGCTTGAGTACCCAGGACCGCACCGGCAGACAAGCGTCGCCGATGCGGCCGGGATCACCCAGCCGAGGGTCTCGCAGGTGCTTCGCGCCGCTCTTGATGAGGGGCTTGTGGCGCGAACGGGAGATGGCTGGCAGGTCGATGAGGCTGTCCGGGTCTTCGACGCCTGTACCGCGCCGAGCAGGGAACGGGTCACCGTGGAGGGCTGGTATCACCTAAGGGACCCGGCTGAGCAGATCGACCTCTGCCTGGCCGCGGATCCCGCCGCGGTGACCAGGGTCTCCGGGGACTGGGCAGCCGACCGCCTGGCGCCCTGGCGGCTGCCCCGGCTGGGCGTGGTCCATGCCGACCGCAGCCTGCCGCTGGAGGCCTCGGGGTTCGTGCCCTCCGACCTCGCCGACGCGACGCTGCTGACCGTCACCCGGATGATCCGGCCGGCCTGGCAGATCTCGCCAGCGATCCGCGAGTCGATGACCACCGACACCTCACGATGGGTGCTTGCCCCTGTGCACCAGATCGCCAGAGATCTCATCGCCACCGGAGGCCCGGATGCTTCCGAGGCATACCAACAGCTCAAGGGCGGTTTTCTGCGTGCCCGGGCGGCGGTCAGCGGTACGGGCACATGACAGACCTGCATCTGACCAGCACCTCGCGGGCTGAAGACGCGTCCTATCAAGCTCTCGCCGACAGCGCGCAGGCAGCAGGCCGCGATCCCGGGTGGCGGATTCTCGGCGGGCACATGGTCAACCTGCACGCCACGCTCGCCGGAGTCCGACTACCGCTGCGGGCAACCCGCGACGCCGACCTGGCGGTCGAAGTCCTGGCGATCCGCGACGGCGGCCTGCTCGAACGACTCCGGTCCCTCGGATACGACAACTCCCGCAGCGGGAACCGTTTCGAGAAAGGGACTGGCACCTCGGCCGTTGCCACGATTGACCTGCTTGTCCCGTCCTACACTTCATCGCATGTTCCGAACGTGGACGCTGGCCCCATCGCGGTAGACGGGATACCCGCACTGCATGTCGCGCTCGCGAGGCCACCGGTCTCGGTGACCCTGCACGTTGCCACGTCCACCGGAGCCGAACTGGCTACCACCGTCCAACTGCCCGAGTTGCCCGCCGCGATCGCGGTCAAGACGTTCGCCTACGTCAGCCGCCGAGCGCCGCGCGACGCTCAGGA
Organism: uncultured Actinomycetota bacterium; assembly: GCA_963743085.1. GTDB lineage: Bacteria > Actinomycetota > Actinomycetes > Streptosporangiales > Streptosporangiaceae > JBEKHI01. The sequence continues at coordinate 61,534 of CAVUOU010000047.1, read as the reverse complement.
CCTGCACCGGCTGCTTGAGTCCGCGTTCCTCACCGGGGTTGAATGGCCCTCCGGGCCGACCTTCCGCGAAGCCAGCGACGATCTCACCAGGCACTTCGACTCACCAGGCCACGGCCTCCGCAGCGTCGCATCAGACACGGCCACCCGAACCCGGATGCGCGCACTCGTCCGGACGCTCAGCATCCCTCCCAGTTGACTGGCTGGTATTCAATGAGTGAGCACATGGGCGAGCCACCCCGGTTCCAGGACGTCGTCCGCATCGTCCGACGGCACCTCCGCCAAGCCGGACTGCTCGATTGATCACGACCGATGCGGTCCTGGCTGACCACGGTACGCAACCAGCCAGGAGCGCCGTTGCACCTGCCTGCTAGCCCGCGAGCACCGTCTCTGTCACCGTCCCGTCATTCCAGGTTTCGCCGGCCTCGACCTGCCCGTGCCTTCCCCGCCTAAATCCGCCAAAATACCCTAATGGGGGACCTGTCTTTCCTCACGCCCGCCTATCCCGATGAGCGGCAACGGACGCACGCCGCGCGCTGGCTCGGGCTGCTGGCCGGGTACTCGCCCGACGAGACACCCGTGACCTGGTGGCGTGCCCCGACCATGGTCCGGCGGCAAGCGTCCATCACCCGCGAGGTGGCGTGCGCGGTGCTCATCGCCACGATGTTCATCCCCGGTCTCGCCATCGTGCTGGTCAGGGACGAGGCTCACCTCGTGCTCTCCGGGCTGACCCTGATCGCGATGTGGGGCACCTGGACGTGGTCGGTCCGGTCCCGCCGGGCAAGCTGGGGACACACCGACGACCGCCCCTACCGTGCGGCCCGCGCGGATTCCCGGTGGCGCGGGCTCGCCTGGGCGCCGGCCGGCGCGGTGGTCGGCCTGATCAGCGCCCCGGCCGGAATCGGCTTCTGGATAGTGCTCGTGGCCGCCGCGTACTCGGCCGGGATCGCGACACTGGCCGCGGCGCGGACCGGGAACTATCCCCTGGCGCTGTCCGCCGAGATCGTCCTCGCCGCCAGCTGGGGTGAGCGGCCGGCTTTCGCAAATCTGCTTGAGGACGCCGCCCGCCGAGGAGTACTGCGCGCGGCCGGGGACGGCTACGAGTTCCGCGACGACCTACGGCACTGCCTCGCCCGCCATGGTCGGGCCGAGCTCAAAACTCACTCCGCGGTTATCGCCACGCGGCTCGACTCCCCGCTCGCCCGCCGGGTACCGCTGGCCCGGCTGTCGCGCCGGGGCGCCGCCCGGGCGAGCTGGGACGCCGCCGCGGGCGCGGCGATCGCCACCGCCCTCGTCGGCGGCGCCATCCTGCGCTTTTACGGCAACCTGGCGCACTACTGGTGGGTGCTGATATTCCCCGCGGCGGGGATCGCCGCGATCGTCGGCGGGGTGACTTATCTGGTGCTGCGCTCGGCTGCCAGGCTCACCCGGATGGCGCTGGGCTACGTTCCCGGATGGACTTGTTCGGCCCGCTTCTGGCTCGGGGCGACCGTCGCCGGGTGCGGCGCCGCGCTGGTCGCCGGCGAAGGGCCGGCGTTCGCGGCGATCCTCGCCTACTGCCTGCCCGCGGCCCTTGTCGCCGGGTGCGGGGGGTGGGCCTGCGCGTTCGCCCGGCGCTGGCCACGGTCGGCGCCGGACGTGATCGCGGTCATCACGATTACCGCCTGCCTGCTGGTGCTGGTCCGCCGTTCGCTGCTCACCGCCGAGCCGGCCGCCGGGCTGCTGTTCCCGGTCGCGGCCTGGGGCGCGTTCCGTATCTGGCGCGCGATGGCCCGATCCCGCCGGCTGGCGGTCACGGCCGCGGCGAATATCGTCGGCTCGCTGCTGTTCGGCGGCCTGCTGGTGCTGTTGCTGGTGTGGCTCGCGAACGTCCTCCGGTTCACCCCGGAGGTGGCCGCGACGCTGCGCTGGTTCCTGGAACAGATCGGGTCGCGCGCGGACCTGCCGTGGTGGGCGTGGACCGGCCTGTACGCCGTGCTGGCTGGGACGGGCCTGGTGATCGTCCGCCGGCCGGACCTGCTCCGTTCGCGCCGTGCCTGGCGCCGGTTCGTCCCGGTCACCAGCCGGTCCCAGCAGGTGCTGACCTGCCTGCACGTCGGCCTGCTGGCGATCGTCCTGGTCGGGCTGGCGGCACCGCCCTCGGCCGGTCCGGTGGTGCGGCGGCACCTGCGGGCGGCGTACCTGGTCGCCCTCCAGCGGGAGTTCGCTGACGCGGCCGAACTGTCCGCCTACCAGGCGATCAGCCAGCAGTTCACCTCGGGACCCCCGCGCCCCACGCTGACCGCGCTGGTCGTCAAGGTGCACGATGTCGCCGGCACGGGTGGCGGCGGGACCGAGGACGATCTCGCCCGGCACCTTGGCGAGGAGCAAGCGGAGGTACTGGCGCTACCACCGGTGCCGCCGGGGGTAGTGACGGCAGCCGCCCCGGGCGGTGCGGACCTCGCTGCAGAGGCCGCCGCGCTCGAGAACCTGGATCACGCCGACGATGCCTCGGACAGCCTCGTCGAGCAGGCCGCCGATGTGGCCGCCAAGCTGGTCGCGAGCACCATCTCCATCCCATCGGTCACCGACAACGAGGTCTTCCAGGTGGTCCGTGAGTATCTGAGCGGCCTGATCGAGGAGAGCCGGATCACGGACGTGTTCTCCGCGTGGATCAGGCACCTGCCGGGCGCCACGCGGCCCGCGGCGGCCGATTTCCTCATCACGCCCGATCCAGCCAGGCTGGAGGCGGTGGCCAACGCGACGCTCACTCAGGAAATGCTTGCCCAGGGCCTAGGTAATCCGGCCACTGATCCTGATGCCCCGAGCGCAGCGTGGCAGCTCGCCCAGGACGAACAGCCGCTGGATGCCGCCGTCGACGTCACCCACCAGACGCTCTATCTACAGGACCCATCGTCGGATCCGTGCGACCAATGCGCGGCGCCGCGGATCCCGGTCGCTATCGTCGCGGACCTTGGCACCTGGATTGGCGACTTCTCCACTCCGCCGAACGACGAATCGCCCGACGAAGAACCCGGCGAACCGGACGAACACGAGCCGTAGCCCGCGCGGGCTAACCGCTCAGTGCGGCGGCGATCGCGGAGCCTCACGAACCCAGCGCCAGCGCGAAGACGTGCATCGCGGTTACCGAGGGCCCGACGTAGTTTCCGATATCCGGCAGCGTCACCGAAACCACTCGCTTGTCCGGGTTCACCGGCACCTGCGTGGCGGACACGTACACGGTCAGCTGCTGTGACGAGCCGCCCTGCGAATTCCGGTACGGCAGGGTGGCGACCGAGGTGTCGCCGGTCACCGGTGCCCCGGCCCAGTCGCCGAAGGTGACTTCCGCCGATGAGGACGTGCCGTCGCTGTAGTTGATCAGGACGAGTCCCGACGAGGTACCGCTGGTCGAGGTGCCGAGCAACCCCAGGGTGGTGTCCCCGCGGGATCCGGGCACCAGGACGGTCTGCGCGTCGGACAGCACATTGTCGGGTGCGCAGGCCGCCGCGCTCGGCCAGCTATAGGTAAGCCCGCCGGAGGTGACGGAGGCACCCGCCGTGAGCCCGGCCGTGGCCAGCGCCTGCTGGGACAGGCTGAACCCGTCGCCGTCCAGGTTCCCGCAGCCCTGATCGGTGTCGGAACTGATCCCTGCGTTGTCGTAATAGTCCGACAGGTCGGCCGACGGCGTGATGGCCAGCGTCGCGCTCGGCGAGTACGCGCCGGCCGCGTCCACCACGTTGATCGTCGCCGTCGTGCCCGGGGCCACGTGCCAACCGCCGCCGACGCCGCTCGGCTCCGGGACGGTGAAGGTGATGGCCCGGTCGCTCCACGAGTCGATCGGCAAGGTGGCGTCGTTGACCGGTGAGCCCCAGTACGTGCCGGCGTCCGAGAACTGAACGTAGCCCGGGGTAGAACCGAAGCCGCTGCCCCGGATCGTGACGGTCTGCCCGGCGCTGGCGGTGCGGGGCGAGACCGACCGCACCTGCGGGCCCGAGTAAGCGGTGGTACCCAGCTCGTTGAGGTTGATCGACGCGCCCATCGCCATGTACCCGGCGTCGTTCGGGTGCAGGTGATCACCGGAGTCATAGGCGGGCAGGTAGCGGAGCGGGTCAGCCGGGTCGCGGACCACCTTGTCAAAGTCGATCACACCGTCGTAGGCGTGACTTGTCCTGATCCAGTGGTTCACCGCCGCCCAGGTCTGCTCCTCCTGCTGGTTGAAGGTGGTCCAGCCCTGGAACGGGGTGAGGGTCGCGCCGATCACCTTCAGCCCGGCGGCGTGTCCCATGTTGATGAGCTGCTGCAGTCCGGCGATGATCGCGTTCGGGTCGAGCTGATTCGGCGTCTGCTGGATGTCGTTGATCCCCAGCAGGATGATCACCGTCCGCACGCCGGGCTGGTCCACGACGTCACGCTGGAACCTGGACAGTGCCGGCGGGCCGAATCCGTTGCCGCCGTCGAGCAGGATCCGGTTCCCGCCGATGCCCGCGTTGAGCACGCCCATCTGGTCGCGAGGCGGCAGCGCGAGCAGCCGGTCGGCGAGGATGTTCGGCCAGCGGTAATCGAGATCGTAGGTGGACTGGTAGCCGTCGGTGATCGAGTCGCCGAACGTGACGACGTCGCCGCGCGCCTGGCTGCCGTCCACCTCGACCCCGGTGATCAGGTAGTAGGAGCCGGTGGTGTCCGGGAACGCGCTGGCGCTGGTGGCGTCGGCTTCGTCGGCCCCGCTGGTGTAGTACGAGTACTCCTGAGCATCGGGGTGGTAGGTAAACGGCGTCGGATCTCCCGGCGTGTACGTGGTGACCAGCAGGTCGCTGTTGGCCGGGACGGCCAGCGGGACGGGGTCGCTCCACAGGTCCTGGCCCGCCGGGATCGTCACCGACGCGGCCCCGCCGAACGTGACCTCGGTCAGAGTCCCGGCCTTGACGTCAGCGCTGCCAGCAGCGGCGGGCAACGCCACCGTCGCGTGCGCGACCACCAGCCGCGCGGTGCCGAAGACGTTGGAGATATGAATCCGGATTTCCCTGCCGCCGATGCTGGTGTGCACGATGTTGCGGATCGTGCAGTCATCGCACCCGAGGTCGTTGACCCCGGATGGAGCAGCTTCCCACGTGCCGAGCCATTGCCCGTCCGCCTTCGAGTTGGCGTGCAAGGCAGAAACCGGAGCTGCCGACGCGACGGCCGGGGCGACGATGACGCCGACCAGCAGCGCGGCCGCGCTGAATGCGACACGTGCGGCGGTCAGGGTGAACCGGGGCATTGCACCTCCTCGGGCAACGTTGCCCAACTTGACAACGTTGTCATCGACGCTGATGCTACGCCTTGCTCAGAAGCCGTCAAGAGGTCCGCGTTCCCGCGGGAACGCGGACCTCTTGACGGTGGGTCACGGACACTGGACGCAACAACATCGATGGCGTATTGCTGTCGTGGGGACAGCATCGATGCGCCGTTGATGTCGTTGGCAATCCGCTGCGGGCGGCTGCCTGACCAGCCCGCCGCGGGATGAGCCGTCAGGCCGCCGGGCGGGCGGCACGACTCTGGATGGCGGCGAGGCTATCGAGGAGCGCTTGCCAGACCGTGCTGAGGCTTGCCGCTTCGGGCCGGTCACCGGGGATGACGCCAGCTTCATCCCCCAGCGCCTCAACAGCGGCTCGAGCCGCCGCGACGATCACCGGGTCGGTTACCTCCAGCGTGACCTGCTCGTCGGTAACCTGGATTTTCATCTGACGGCGCCCCGCCTCTTCGCGTAGTTCGTCGCTGGTTCCGGTCACGTCCGCGTCCCGTAGCGCCGCGCGGGCCTGGTCGAGGTCGATGCCGAGCCCGGCGAGGACCCGGGCCGCGGCGGTAGTGGAATCGGCAAGCGCGGCGAGCATCAGGTCGTGTGATCCGACCGGTCGCGCGACGACCACGCGAGCCGCCTCGGCCAGGACCGCATCCGCCGCGGGCGTGACGTTCAGCGAGGTCTCGTCCCCGGTGTTCCGCAGCCAGCGCCGCTCCTGGCCCCTGTTGGCGGGAGCGGCGGATAGCTGATCGAGCACCGCCGTACGGACGACCAGCAGATCGGCGTGCTTCTTGATGACCTTCGCGCCAACGCTGTCGGTATCCGTGATCACCCCGAGCAGGAGGTGCTCGGTGCCAATGTGGTCATGGCCGAGAGCCAGAGCCTGTCGCAACGCGCGTTCCAGCGTCTTCTTCGCCCGCGGAGTGAACGGGATGCGCTCGGCGTGCTCGGATTTGCTCTCCCCAACGAGCTCCCGCACATCCGCCCGCGCGCCCTCGATCGACATCCCGAGCTCAGAGAGGACCTTGTGCGCGAGCCCATTGTGCTCGCCGAGTAGCCCGAGCACGATGTGCTCGGTGCCGATGTAGTTATGGTGCAGCTGCCGAGCCTCTTCCTGAGACAGGACGATGACGCGCCGCGCGTAATTGGTGAACCGCTCAAACATGAAGCTAGCGTGCTACACCCTTCAAACCCCGTCAATACCATGCTATTAGTATGGTTATGGAGTGGGAAGACCGGCTTGACGAATGGGAACTCGAACTGGAGCTGACCACCCGGTTCGAAGGCTCCGACTGGGTGCCCCTCGAACGGGCGGTGGCTGATACCGGCGTCTCCCGGGCCGCGCTTCGCAACTGGTACCGGACGGACCAGATACCCTCCCGGCTGGTCGACGGCCCGCACGGGCCGCAGCGGCTGGTCCCGCTCGCGATGGTCGAAGAGCGCGCGCAGGCTTCGCCCCGGCTGCGCAAGGCGGCCGAGCGGCGCCAGTCCGATGAGGCCCAGCTCGAGATCCTCCGGCACCGCGTCGACCAGCTCGAACTCCGGCTGGCTGCCCTCGAGGAGAAGGCCGACGGTTAGCCGCCCCTTCCTGGTTGGTGCTGCATTACCCCGACTCTTCGCTGGTTGGTGTTTACACCCACCAGGGGAAAATCCCGGGGCTGAGGAGCCGGCAGCAGGCGAGCCACCCTGCGCGGCCGCGCCGATTGGACAGTTTTGGCACCCAGTGCCATAATAGGGGTATGGCAAGTACGAAGGACTGGTTCGAGACGGTCGAGGAAGCCCGTCGCCGCGCCGTGCGACGGGTCCCGCCGTCTGTGGCATCGGCGCTGGTCGCCGGCTCGGAGAAGGGCCTGACCCTTCACGACAACGTGGACGCGTTCAGCGAGATCCGGTTCACTCCGCCGCACATCGCGGATCTGCCAGCGTCCAGGTCACTGAGCACGCGGGTGCTCGGCGTGGACATCTCGCTGCCGGTGATTACCTCGCCAGTCGGCGCGCAGGCGGTGCACCCGTCGGGCGAGTCCGGAGTGGCGCAGGGAACGGTCAACGCGGGCACCGCGATGGGACTCTCGAGCTTCGCGTCGCAGCCGATCGAGCAGGTGGCCGCGGTCAACCCGAACCTGTTTTTCCAGATGTACTGGTCCGGGGACAAGGACAAGATGCTGTACCGCGCGGAGCGGGCCAAGGCAGCGGGAGCCAAGGCGCTGATCGTGACGCTGGACTGGTCGTTCTCCAACGGACGCGACTGGGGTTCACCGGCGATCCCGGAGAAGATGGATCTTCGCGCGATGATCAAGCTGGCACCGGAGGGAATCCGCCGGCCGCGTTACGTGCTGGACTGGTTCCGGCACGGCGGGCTGCCCGACCTCAAGGTGCCGAACATGACCGGCGCCCCCGGCGATGAGCCCCCCACGTTTTTCGGTGTATACGGCGAATGGCTGCAAACACCCCCGCCCACCTGGGCGGACATAGCGTGGCTGCGGTCCCAGTGGGACGGGCCGTTCGTGGTCAAGGGGATCATGCGGACCGACGAGGCGCGCCGCGCGGTGGACGCGGGCGCGACCGCGATCTCGGTGTCTAACCACGGCGGCAACAACCTGGACGGCACACCCGCGTCCATCCGCGCGCTGCCCTCGGTGGTCGCGGCAGTCGGTGATCAAGTGGAGATACTGTTCGACGGCGGCATCCGGCGCGGCGGTGACGTGGTGAAGGCGCTGGCACTGGGTGCGCGCGCCGTGCTGATCGGCCGGGCGCACCTGTGGGGCCTCGCCGCCGCCGGTTCCGCCGGGGTGTCCAACGTGCTCGAAGTGCTGCGCGGCGGGATCGACTCATCGCTGCTGGCGCTCGGTCACTCCTCGATCGCTGACCTCTCCCCCGAGGATGTCATCCTCCCCGAGGACTTCAGCCGCGGGTTGTGACGGAATCGATCCTGGTCGGTGCTGCACTACCCATTGAAGAGTGTGGGTAATGCAGCACTGACCAGCGAAGAATCAGCCTGCGAGGGGGTTCTCGTCGCAGGCGCGCGACGGGGGTCGGCCGATCGTGACGGGCACCGGGTCCCCCCGCCCCGACCGGCTCCCCGACCGGTGTGAGTGATCGGCTGATGGGCGCGGCCGGGGGGCCGCTGCCGCTAGTGCCAGCTCGCCGTAGCCTTGGACGCACTCCGGGTCGGGGCCGTCGAGCGGGAGGCCGGTGAAGAACTTCGCAGCCATGCAGCCGCCGCGACACGAGTCGTAGTGCCCGCAGGACTGGCAAGCGCCGCCGCCGGCCGGCTGGCGGAGCCGGGTGAACAGCTCCGAGGACCGCCACACCGCCGCGAAACCGCCGTCGTCGCGGACGTTGCCCGCCAGGAAGTTCTCGTGGATCGCGAACGGGCACGCGTACACGTCGCCCACCGGGTCGATGAGGCAGACCACCCGGCCGGCGCCGCACAGGTTGAGGCCGGGAAGCGCCTCCCCGTAGGCAGACAGGTGGAAGAACGAGTCGCCGGTGAGCACACCATCGCCGTTCGCCACCAGCCAGTCGTACAGTTCCTTCTGCTGCTCGGGCAGCGGGTGCAGCGACGACCAGACGTCCGCGCCCCGTCCCGATGGCCGCAGCCTGGTCAGCCGGAGCTGCGCGCCGTAGGAATCCGCCAGCCGCTTGAACTCGTCGAGCTGCGAGACGTTCTCTCTGGTGATCACCACCGAGATCTTGAACCCCTTGAAGCCGGCCTCCGCGAGGTGACGCATCGCGCGGGTGGCCGTCGCGAACGAGCCGACGCCGCGCACCGCGTCATTCACCTCGGCGGTGGCGCCGTCGAGCGAGATCTGCACGTCGACGTAGTCCGACGCCGCGAGCTTGCGCGCGGCAGCCTCGTCGAGCTTGATCCCGTTGGTGGAGAACTTGACGCCCACCTGATGCGCGGTCGCGTAGTCCACCAGGTGCCAGAAGTCCGGCCGCACCGTCGGCTCGCCGCCACCGATGTTCACGTAGAACACCTGCATCCGCTGCAGCGTGTCGATGACCGACTCGCACTCGGCAGTGGTCAGCTCCCGCGGGTCACGCCGGCCGGAACTCGACAGGCAGTGCACGCAGGACAGGTTGCATGCATAAGTCAGCTCCCAGGTCAGGCAGATCGGCGCATCAAGACCTCGCTCGAACCGGCCTGCCAGCCCGGAGTTGGCGGCCTGGCCAGGATTCTGCACCCGGTCGCCGAAAACGGCAGCACCGCCGCGCGGTGCGATCATCCCGCTGGCGGCCAGCGATCCGAGAGCCTTCGAGTACGCCGGGACCTCGGCGGCCGCGACACCGGCGGCGGCGCAGGCGGCCCGGGCGGACGGCTGGTCATCGAGCTGGCGCAGCACGTCCAGCAGCGTGGTCCGCTTGAGGAAGGACAGCCCGCGAGTGCCGAAGTTGTACAGCATCGCCCCGAACGATTCCGGCCGGACCGCGGTGCGGTCGTCCAGGCGCCACGGGCTGTCCAGGTCGAAGGGTTTAGTAGACACCGCACATGCCGTCGATCGAGACCTCTTCGACCAGCAGGTCATCCTCCACCAGCGTCTCGTCGGCGGCAGGCTCGGTCACCTGGTCGTCCATGCAGTCCTCCTTCGTCGCCCGATATTTGTGGCACTCAGTATTTATGGCACTCAGTATTTACGGCACCAATGTATTTATGGCACCCAGTGCCATAGTACCGCTACCAGGCCAGCGAGCGAAAGGGGCCGTAGGATGTCTCCGTGGAGGGGACGCGGCAGGGCCGCAGGCGAGTGACATCGCGGGCGGAGCTTGAGCATGCCGCGTTCCGCCTGTTCGAGGAGACCGGGTTCGAGCAGACCACCGTCGATGACATCGCCGCCGCCGCCGGGATCGGGCGCCGTACGTTCTTCCGGTACTTCCCGTCGAAGAACGACGTGGTTCTGGGGCCAGTTCGACACCGAACTCGACCGGATGCGAATCAGGCTGAAAGCGTCGCCGCCGGACGTTCCGCTGATGGACGCGATCCGCGAGGCCCTGGTGGACTTCAACCGGGTCGATGATGCCCAGGTCCCGTGGCACCGACGCCGGATGGCGCTGATCTTGCGCGTCCCCGCACTGCTCGCGCACTCGACGTTGCGGTTCGCCGACTGGCGGGAGGTCGTCGCGGAGTTCGTGGCGTCCCGTACCGGCACCCGCACCGGAGATCTCGCCCCGCAGACGATTTCGCACGCCGTGCTCGGCGTGGCGATCGCCGCCTATAACCAGTGGCTGGACGACCCGGAGGCCGATCTCGGGTTCCTGCTCGATTCGGCGATGCGTGAACTGGCCGCAGCGTTCACCCAAGACTGAGGACGCCGGCATCGAAGGGCAGCTGGGGAGGGTGTCGCACAGCTGCCGGGGTGGCAGTGTCAACAACCGTGAATCTGTGCGATTCTCCGCATGTGCCGCTTCCTGCCCGCCCTCGGCGCCGAGACGTGTCCGGTTAGCGCATTTCAGCCTCTCGTTCCTCGGAAGTGTCCGTAGTAAGTGTCGTCATAGTGACACTTACTACGGACACTTGATCGACTCATGGCGGACAAGCATCGCATACTACTCAAAAGAGTGATCTCGCGTCGCGAGTCATGCGACAGCCTCTGGGACTGCACCAAGCCTTCGCGTTAGAGCTGGCGGCCGCCAACAGCACCCGCCGCGAGGCCGCGAACCGGACATCCGCCCTATATCGCCAAGCTCCCCACGCCCGGTGATTGTGGTTAGTGCAGCACTGCAAAGCCTCTTTGCTGGGTAGTGCAGCACTCACCATGATCATCCGGGGCTGGGGGCGGCTGGGGGCAGCGGCGGGCGGCCGGGGGCAGCGGCGGGCGGCTGGGGGCAGCGGCGGGCGGCGCAACGCGGCGGCAGTGGGCGGCATAACGCGCCGATACCCCATCAAACCGGTCGACAGCCGCGGCAGGCGAGGGGAACAGCATCTGCGGGGAGCCAGCCGCCGTATTCTGAGCGAACGCGGGCTTCGTGATGCGATGATCTACTTATGTGGGAAAAGCTCGAGATGCGGGAGATACGGCACCGTTCCCCCGCACCGTCCGGGCAGCGCCCCCGGCCTGATCTGCCCGCTGGCACCGATCTCGTGCCGCAGATCAAGCACATTGTCGTGCTCATGATGGAGAATCACTCCTACGACAATTACCTGGGCGCGCTCAGCGGACGTGGCGACGGATTCACCTCGGCGGCCCCGAACTCGGCGGATCCGAAAGGGCTGCACAGGCTGACCAGCACCGTCCAGGAAAAGGATGACCCCACGCAATCGTGGCGGGCTAGCCATGTCCAGTACGCAAACGGCGACAACAGCGGCTTCCCCAAGTCGGTGCCTGGCTACAACCCGACGATCCCCATGGGCTACTGGACGGAGCAAGACCTGCCGTTCTATTACGGGCTCGCGCGAACATTCCCGCTCGCGGACCGGTGGTTCTGCTCGTGCCTCGGTCCGACATTCCCGAACCGGCGGTTCCTGATCTCGGGCACCTCTCACGGTCTGATCGATGACCTGCCCTACGACCTGATCGATTTCCCGCCCGCGGGCACGATATTCGATTCCCTGACCCGCAACGGGATCCACTGGATCGATTACCACAACGTGGTGCCCGGGAAAATACTGGTCAAGCGGCTTCTCGGCCAGGGCGGCCTTATCGCGGCCCGGCGGCTCATGCAGTTCCAGCGCTGGTTTCCGCCGCTGGCCAACCTGGAACGCGGCAACAAGTCGTTCACCGCCGACCTGTACCCGCTGGGCCTGGCGGGCTGCGTACGGCACCTGCGGACGCTGCAGCGGTTCTTCTCCGACGTCGACGCGGGGACGCTCCCGCCATTCAGCATCGTCGATCCTGATTACATAACCTTCTCCGAGGAGAACCCGCAGGACATCCAGCGCGGCGAGGCGTTCGCCTCCGAGGTGATCAACCGGGTCATGCGCGGCCCCGCCTGGGAGTCGACGCTGCTGATCTGGACGTACGACGAGCACGGCGGCTATTACGACCACGTGCCGCCGCCCGCGGCGGTTCCGCCGGACAACGTTCTGCCGCGCAACCTGGTGCTGAACGCGCCGCGACCGGTGCGCGCGGTCCTGAGCCGGCTGTTTCACACCAACTTCGAGAAGATCGAGGACCTCGACGAGGGCACGCGGTCCTACGACCGGCTGGGATTCCGGGTCCCCACGGTGATCGTGTCGCCGTACGCGCGGCCGGGCTTCGTTACCTCGACCACGCATGACCACACATCCGTGCTCAAGCTGATCGAGGAGAAGTGGAACCTGCCGACGCTGACCGAGCGGGACGCGGCGGCGGTGGCGCCATGGGAGGCGCTGAACCTGTCCGCCCCGCCCGCGTTCCGCGAGCCTCCGGAGCTGCCCAAGTCCGCGATCCCGTGGAGCCCGGAATCCCTGATCTAGAGATTTAGCGGGCGGTGCGCGCCTCTTCGATGGTCAGCTCGGCAGCCGGGTCTGCTTCCAGGCGATCGTCGGGTATGGGCTTACCGCTCTTAATCGACAAACCGTACGTGCCATCCTTGATCCGCTGCAGCGCCCGGTCGATGGCCTCCAGCCGCTCGGTCAGCCGCTCCGAAATGGATTCGTCCTCGTACTCCTGGGTGAGCGGCTGCGCGACATCCGCCATGTCGCCGGTCGCGCCATCGGCCTCGGCCTGGCGATCCTCCGCACCCGCCTCCCGCTCATCCTTCAGCAAGCTCTCAACTTCCGATCGCTCGCTCAGCAGCGACTCGCGCGCCCGGTTTACATCCATTTGCTAGCCTCCTGTGTCCGCGTTAGCCGTACCCAACTGTCGCACACGGGACGCTGAGCTCGCTCACGGCGGCAGGGTTAAGACCATCTACTCACGGTTAAAATTGATCACAATGCGTAATCGACTGATGACCTTCCCGTGGGCGCGATACCGGACCCAGATCGTGGTCGCCGTTGTGGCGGTGACCGCGATCGTGCTCGTGTTCCATGGCGTGACCGCCCAGCACCCGCCCGCCGGGATGAACAGCGCGGCGACTGGGCTGGCCAATGTCGCCGGGAAACAGAGCGCGCACAAGCCCACCGGGACCGCGTTGCCGTCGGCCAGCCCATCCGCCCAGCCAGACGCCAGCGCCAGCGCCAGCGCCAGCGCCAGCACCAGCACGGGCACCAGCACGGGCACCAGCACGGGCACCAGCATCGCGGAGCCGGTCGACCGCGCGATGTTCGCGCCGGGAGGGTGCGTCGCGTATCCGCCGGTGAGCGGAAGCCGGGACCTCACCGTCTTCCTCGACGCCGGCCACGGCGGCGAGGATCCCGGCGGCGTGGGCGAGACGATGCAATGGCACTCGATCGCCGAGGCGTGGGTCAACCTGCGGGTCGAGATGGACGCGATGACGCTGCTCACCCAGCAGGGCTTCCGCGTCGTCGTCTCGCGTAACGGCCCTGGCCTGGTGCACCCGCTCGGTCCCGGAGACTCCGACGACGACATGCTGACCCCGGCCGGGCTGCGCGCGGATATCGCGGCCCGCGACATCTGCGCGAACACGGCCGGCGCGAACCTGCTGATCGGCATCTACATGAACGCGGGCTACTGGGGCGGCGGTTCGGTGACCGCCTACTGCGCCGCCCGGCCCTTCGCGGCCAGCAACGAGCGGTTCGCCGGGATCCTGCAACAAGACGTCCTGCACGAGCTGAACTCGCGGGGCGGATACGACATACCCAACCTCGGGCTGCAGACCGATGACCAGATGGGTTCTAGCTCGTCAGCCGCCGCCGAGAACTACGGTCACCTCATGCTGCTTGGTCCCGCCAAGGCCGGTTATTTCACCACGCCAAGCAATATGCCCGGCGCGCTGATCGAGCCGCTGTTCCTCACCGACCCGTTCGAGGCGTCGGTTGCCGCCAGCGCGCGCGGGCAGAGCCTGATCGCCGAGGGAATCAGTCACGCCGTTATGGACTACTTCGAATCATAACGACGTGACATCATCGACCGATGACATGGACGGCACCTGAAGTTAACCGGGTCGACGATCTGACCAGCGCCCCCGAGCGAGAGGCACTGGAGAGCTGGCTGCGGTGGCACCGGTCCACACTGCTGGTCAAGTGCGCTGGCCTCACTGGCGAGCAGCTGGCCGAGCGGTCCGTCCCGCCGTCGTCGCTGTCGCTGCTCGGGCTGGTGCGGCACATGGCGCATGTCGAGCGCGCCTGGTTTCGCATCCGGTTCGGTCAGCAGGACCTGGAGCTGCTCTGGGGCAAGCAGCAGAATCCGGACGCCGACTTCGACGACGTCGATCCGGCCCAGGCGGAAGCCGATTTCGCTACCTTCCGCGCGGAGTGCGAGCTAGCCGACGAGACCGCCCGGGAACATGACCTTGACGAGAAGTTCGAGGTCCGCGGCGAGACGCTGGACCTGCGCTGGGTCTACATTCACATGATCGAGGAGTACGCGCGGCACAACGGCCACGCCGACCTGCTCCGGGAGCGGATCGACGGCGTCACCGGAGATTAGAGCTGACCCGGTAACCGCCTCACGGTTACCGGGTCAGCGGGACTAGTTACTTGAAGGACTCGAGGTAAGCGAAGCCGACCGAGCCGACGCCGGTCGCATCGCTGTAGCCGTCTCGCAGCGCCAGCAGCGACTGGCCCGAGCCGTCGATCCCGGCGGTGTCCAGGTAGGTGAGCACCGGGGTCTCCTGCGTGTAGGGGTCGGTGTACCACTCTTCCGCGTAATCGATGGAATGGGCGGCGGGCTTGATCACGTTGGTGAGACCGAGCTCGTACTCCGAGTAGATCTCGGGGTTGGCGAAGCCGATCGGCGAGCCCTGTGCCTGCTCAGCGAGGGCCTGCATGCCCGCGAACAGCGGGGTGGCGAGGCTGGTGCCGCCCCAGCGGGCACGCGAGTACGCGTAGTTTCCGTCAGGCTGCTCCGTGGTCTCGCCGATGTCGATGCCGGTGCCCGGATCGGCGTCCATCGCGACGTCGGGGGTTTCCCGCATCGGCGTGCTGCTGGTCGTTCCGTTGGGGAGCGTCTCGCTCAATGAGGCCGGGACGACGCCTTCCTGGTACCAGGGCTGGTCGTAGTCGTAGCTGGTGCCGCCACCGCCGCCCTCGTAGAAGTCGGCCGGATACGTGCCGGGCAGCGGGTCGCTCCACGACGTTCCGCTGGCGGCGAGCTCGTCGCGCCAGTCGCCGTAGCTGGTCTCGAACTCATAGTTGCCATTGGCCCCGATCGCCAGCGCCGTGCCGCCGACGCCGGTCGCCCAGGTACTGGACGCCGGGTAGGTGGCCTGGATCTTGTCGGAGCCCTCTCCCGCGCCCTCGGCGGTGGCCGGGTCGTTGTACCCCGCGTCACCAGCGGCGAAGTAAAAGCCGATGCCCTCGGTCGCTCCCTGCTCGAAGATCGAGTCGTAGGCGGTCATGTTCGCCGCCTCCTGGTCTTCGGGCGCCGCCCACGAGTTACTGACGATGTTCGCGAGGTGGTTGTCGACGATGTTCAGCAGGGCGGTCTCGAAGTCATCGTCGTTGCAGCTCGCGGCGCCGACGTAGAGGATGTTCGCGGCCGGGGCGATGTCGTGCAGCGCCTCGGCGTCGATCGTCGCCTCGGTGTACCAGCCGCCCGCGCCGCAGTCGGTCGTGGAGTTCCAGGACGATGCCATGCTCTCGCTGAACTGTCCCGCGCTGAGGCCCGCGACCCCGTTGGCGGCGGAGTACTGGTTCACGTCGGATTCGAGCGTGGGGTCCTGGTAGGCATCCACGATCGCCACGGTCACGCCCTTGCCGGTTAGCCCGGTCGCGGACGCCCCATAGGCCGAGCGGAGCTGCTGCGGGGTATAGCCACAGCCCACCCAGGAGGGTTCGGCGCCGTAGGCGGACGGCAGGCCGGACGCTGAGCTCTGTCCCCAGTACGAGCTGCACGACCCGGTGTTCCACCGATTCTCCGGCGGGGTCGGGTCCGCGTCGGCCGGGCGCTCAACGTGCGCCGCCGAGTCGAGCCCGGTGACGGTGAGCACCGACGGCGCGATCGCGGCGGGGACTCGTGCGTCGGACTCCGGTGCCTGGGCCAGCGCGCCGTCCTCGTGGTAGTCCCCGAACCGGACAGCGAACGCCCGCCCGGCCGTCGTGACCGTCGACGTGACGGATACGTAGTGATCGTTCACCGCGGTGACCTTGAGGCCCGCCGACCTGGCCCAAGCGGCCACGGCGGTCCGCTGCGCTGACGTGGAACCGAACCGGGTGCGATACTCGGCTGGGGTGAGGAAGCGGTGGTATTCGGGGCTGTGCGGGGTCGAAACCTCCCGCGCGTACTCGGCCAGCGCTTCCGGATCGCGGCCCGCTAGCCAGATCCGCGCGCTTACCGGCGCCGATCCGCTCGCCGTCCCCCGGTACGCCGAGGGCACCGCCCACTCGGGCTGGGTTCCGGCGATCGGTTGCGCGGTTGTGCTGGATACTGCCGCGCGTGCCTGGACGGACGTGCCGAGCGCCAATGACGCGGCCGGGATCAGCAACGCCGCGATCAAGGCCGGGTAGCGTCTACGCCTACCGAATGACATTCACAGGGTCCTTTCATAGGTGACAGGCCCTCGGCGTGGTGCCCAGGGGCCTGCCGACTGTAAGGGACGCTGCTGCCGTGCGGCTGTCGGCAGGCTGTCGAGGCTTTAGAGCTGGCCCGCGTCGGTGACGCTGATGACCGCTTCGCCTGCTTCGTCGCTGGCCGCTAGGTCGATCCCGGCGCTGATGCCCCAGTCGTGGTCGCCCTCTGGGTCATCGAAGATCTGCCGCACGGTCCACGCCTCGCGGCCCTCGTCGATGATCAGCATGGCCGGGCCGCGGGCGTCGCCACCGGTGCCGATCTCGTTGTGCTCGGCGTAGTAGTCCGTGAGCATTTCCTGCCAGGCGTCGGCGTCCCAGCCCTCGTTGCCGTCCAGCTCGCCAAGCTCGTCGTACCGGCGCAACGCGGCCAGCTGCACCCTCCGGAACATCGCGTTCCTGACCAGCACGCGGAATGCCCGCGGGTTGGCGGTAACGCCGCGCGCGGTGGGCGGCGCGATCGGGCGGCCGGATTCGTCCTCCGGGTTAGTCAGGTTTTCCCACTCGTCGAGCAGGCTGGAGTCAACCTGGCGGATCAGCTCGCCGAGCCACTCGATCAGGTCGGACAGTTCCTCGTCCTTGGCCTCGTCGGGAACCGTCTGCTTCAGCGCCTTGTACGCGTCGGCCAGGTACCGGAGTACGACGCCCTCCGAGCGGGACAGCCCGTAGAACCCGATGTACTCGGTAAATGTGAGAGCGCGCTCGTACATGTCACGGACGACCGACTTGGGTGACAGCTCATAGTCCCCGACCCACGGGTGACCGGCCCGGTAGATCTCGTAGGCGCCGTCAAGCATCTCGTCGAGCGGCTTGGGATGCGTGACCTCTTCCAGCAGGTCCATGCGGGTGTCGTAGTCGAGGCCCTCGGCCTTCATCGCGGCCACCGCCTCGCCGCGCGCCCGGTGCTGCTGCGCGTACAGCACCTGCCGCGGATCGTCGAGCGTCGACTCCATCACCGACACCACGTCGAGCGCGTAGGACGGCGTCTCGCGGTCGAGCAATTCGATCGCCGCCAGCGCGAACGGCGACAACGGCTGGTTGAGCGCGAAGTCGAACTGCAGGTCAACGGTGAGCCGGACGCCCTTGTCGGTCTGCTCGATCACGCCGCCGGCCAGCAGCGCGCGGTAGATCTGGATGGCGCGGTGCACGTGGCGCCGCTGCGCGGCCCGGTCCTCGTCGTTGTCGCGGAGCAGGTGCTTCATCGCGGCGAACTGGTCGCCGCCGCGCGCGATGATGTTCAGCACCATCGCGTGCGTCACCGTGAAACTGGAGGTCAACGGCTCGGGCTCGGCGTTGACGAGCCGCTCGTAGGTGGGCTGGCCGTAGGTGACGAAGCCGGACGGCGGCTTCTTCTTCACGATCCGCTTCAGCTTCTTCGGGTCGTCTCCCGCCTTGGCGATCATTTTCTCGTTCTCGATCGCGTGTTCCGGGGCTTGGACGACGACTCGCCCAACCGTGTCGTAACCGGCGCGGCCGGCCCGCCCGGCGATCTGGTGGAACTCGCGGGCCTGGAGCAGCCGGGTTTTGCGGCCGTCGTACTTGGACAGCGCGGTGAAGACGACCGTCCGGATCGGCACGTTGATCCCGACGCCCAGGGTGTCCGTGCCGCAGATGACCTTGAGCAGCCCCTGCTGGGCGAGCGTCTCGACCAGTCTTCTATAGCGGGGAAGCATTCCGGCGTGGTGCACCCCGACACCGTGCCTGACCAGCCGGGTCAGCGTCCGCCCGAAGCCCGCGGAGAAGCGGAAGTCACCGAGGAACTCCGCGATGGCGTCCTTCTCCTGTCTTGTACAGATATTCACCGACATCAGCGCCTGCGCCTGCTCGAGCGCGGCCGCCTGGGTGAAGTGCACGACATAGATGGGCGCCTCGCGGGTGCCGAGCAGTTCGTCCAGCGTTTCGTGCAGCGGGGTGAGCACGTACCGGTAGTCGAGCGGGACCGGACGTACTGCCGACGCGACGACGCTCGTCTGCCTTTTGGTGCGCCTCGTGAGGTCTTCCTGGAACCGGCTGACATCGCCGAGCGTCGCGCTCATCAGCACGAACTGCGCCTGCGGCAGTTCGATGAGCGGCACCTGCCAGGCCCAGCCGCGATCAGGGTCGGAGTAGTAGTGGAACTCGTCCATGATGACCAGCCCGACGTCCGCCTCGGTGCCTTCTCGCAGGGCGATGCTCGCCAGTACTTCGGCGGTACAGCAGACGATCGGCGCGTCGGCGTTGACCGCGGCGTCCCCGGTCATCATGCCGACGTTATCGGCACCGAAAACATCGCAGAGCGCGAAGAACTTCTCCGACACCAGCGCCTTGATCGGGGCGGTGTAGAAGCTGAACTCGGTCGGCGGCCAGCGCGGCGAAGTGCGCGCCGGTCGCGATCAGTGACTTGCCGGATCCGGTGGGCGTGGAGACGATGACGTTCGATCCGGAGACCACCTCGATGAGGGCGTCCTCCTGATGCGGGTACAGCTGCAGATCCCGGTTGGCAGCCCAGTTCGAGAATGCCTCGAATACATTATCGGGATCAGGGGTTTTAGGCAGCAGATCAGTAAGCGTCATGTCCGTACCTATGGTACGGGCCGGTCCGCTGTGCTATTTGCTATAGCGGCCGGAACTGGTAACCCACCCGGTACTCGGTCACCAGGCACCGGCCGTAGACCGGACCGAGCTTTTGCCGCAGCCGGCTGACGTGGACATCGACGGTGCGGCTGGTGGCCTCAAGGTCCCGCTGCCAGACCTCCCCGAGCAGTTCGGTGCGGCTGAAGACCCGCGCCGGGCGCGTGACCAGGAAAGCCAGCAGTTCGAACTCCTGGAAGGTGAGCGTGACCTCCGTTCCGGATACCCAGACCCGGCGCTGCTCGTGGTTGAGGTGCAGCCCGTCGTTCGGGGCATCGTCCTGGCGGTGCCTGGCCGGCGGTGCGCCCGCGGTAGGCACGGCGTAGCCGACGATGGCGAGCGACGTACCGCTGCCGGGCAGCGGCACCACCGCGAGCAGGGTGCCTTCCTCCCCCGGTATCGCCACGGGCGTTGCCTCGCCAAACTGCCACGGGATGGCTGGCGCCTCACTATCGGCTACCACCTGCGTCCCGATCGCGATGAGTTCCGTCATCTCCCTCTCCTTGGTTGTGTCACCTGACTCCGGATGAGCGGGACGAGACAGAGCGCGCCGCCAACCCGGCGCAGATCGACATATGGTCGCCGGGTCAGCAGCAGAGTAGGAAACACGTTTCGATAGTCTAGTAAATAGGTCGTTTTTGTCAAGATCCAATACGGGGTGTGCCGCCGAGCGCGGGGCCTTTTGCGGGCCCATCGATGGCCCATCGCTGGCGCTCTCGGCCCAGTAATGGCCCATCGACAGCCATGTAGAAGGTTCCTGCTGGGTCACACCAGCCACTCGGGACCAACAGCTAACACCAGACTCTGGCCATAACGGCGCGCTCCAGTCCCGGCGGCACCTGGGACCTCCCCGGCGGCACCCGGAGCCCCCTGGCGGCACTTCTCCCGGGTTAAGGCCCCCTAACACCTCCGCACATCGCCACATTCCGGGCGTTAGCGGAAGGGGGTTGTGCCTGACGGGAGCTCGGAGCCGTACCAGTCTTCGATGATCCGGCGGGCTATCGAGGACTGGGGAGGCAGGGACAGGTCCCCGGACTTGAGCGCGGCGAGCAGTTCCTGACGGGTGAACCAGCACGCTTCGGCGATCTCATCGGTCTGCATGACGATCTGCTGGTCGCCGGCGGCGGCGGCCCGGTAGCCCAGCATCAGGCTGCGCGGCATCGGCCATGGCTGGCTGCCGAGGTAACGCACGTCGGCGACCTTGATGCCGGTTTCCTCTTCGACCTCACGGATCACCGCCTTCTCGGCGGACTCCCCCGGCTCGACGAAACCGGCCAGGATCGACATCCGCCGCTCGCCCCACGCGACGTTGCGGGCGAGCAGGCAGCGGTCCGCGGGATCGGTGACAAGCATGATGACGGCGGGATCGGTGCGCGGAAAGTGCTGCGTGCCGTCCACCGGGCACTTGGCGAGGTGACCGCCAGGCGCGGGAATGGTCGCCGCGCCGCACTGCGGACAGTGCGTGTGGCTGTCATGCCAGTTCGCGAGCGCGACCGCGTGGGTGAGCAGCCCCGCGTCGCGGTCAGACAGCAAGGCACCCGACTGGCGCAGCGTGACGTGCTCAGCCCCGAGGATATCCGGCAGAGGCCCACTTATGCCGAAATATGCGATCTGTCCGAGCGGCGGGTGAGCCGGGTCCCCGGGAGCAAGCGGGGTCTCTAGGCCCAGGAAGAAGCGGGTGCCCGCGGGAGCTTGATCCGTCGTTATGAAATAAAGTGCGCCGTCCGGGCCGAGCAGTGCGCGACCCTCGGAGACCACGAGTACGCGAGTCGAGGGTGTCTGCCACGCCGACTCGATCCAGGAGGCGTCCTCGCGAAGTATGGTGGCCCGGTCGATCGTCCCGCGGGACAGGGCCAGCCCGTGCAGGCTCATGTGAGGTCCGCCGAGGCGAGTTCCTCCCAGAGGTACGCGGCCGACTCGGCGCCGCGCAGCAGCAGGGGCATGCTGACGCGCTCGTTGGGCGCGTGGATCCGGTCCGCGTCGAGCCCGACGGCCAGGAAGACCAACGGCGCCTGCAAAATGTCCGCCAGGTCTGCCTCGGGGCCGCTGCCGCCCTCCTTGGTGAAAAGCACTTCCTTGCCGAACGCGCGCTCCATCGCTCGCCGCGCGGCGACGACCGCGGACGATGCGATATCCGACCGGCACGGCCGGACGCCCGGGCCCACGTGCACCGCCGCCTCGATCCCCTCGGGGGTGTGCTCGGCCACGTAGCCGCGCAGCGCCTCGCCAACCGACGACGGCTCCTGGTCGGCGACCAGCCGGAACGAGACCTTCGCGTGCGCCTCGGCCGGGATGATCGTCTTCCCGCCCGGGCCGGTGTGGCCGCCCCACATCCCGTTGACCTCGGCGGTCGGCCGCGCCCAGATGCGCTCCAGAGTGCTGAACCCGGCCTCGCCGTAGGTGGCGCGGCTGTCGCCCGCGTCCTCCAGCCACAGCTTCTCGTCGAACGGGAGCTTGGCGATCAGCGAGCGCTCGGTCTCCGATAGCGGGAGCACGTCGTCGTAGAAACCCGGTAGCGTCACCCGGCCATCGCAATCGTGCAGACCGTCAAGCAGCGATGAGAGAGCGTGCAGCGGGTTCGGCACTCCGCCGCCGAACGACCCGGAGTGCAGGTCACGGGACGGGCCGGTCAGGGTGATCTCGGCGTCGAGCAAGCCGCGCATGCCGGTGCACATGGACGGTACATCGGCCGCCCACATCGTGGTATCGCTGACCAGGATCACGTCGCAGTCGAGGTGGGCGCGGTGCGCGCGCAGCAGTTCGGCGAAGTGCGGGGAGCCGGACTCTTCCTCGCCCTCGATGAGCATGGTGATGGACACCGGAGGGGTGGTCGCACCGGAGACCGCGAGCAGGGCACGCAAGCCGAGCGCGTGGAAGAGCACCTGGCCCTTGTCGTCGGACGCGCCGCGGGCAAGGAGAAAGCCGCCTCGTTCGGTGGGCTCGAAGGGCGGGTTATCCCACTCGCTCAACGGGTCGACGGGTTGGACGTCGTGGTGACCGTAGATCAGCACGGTGGGCGCGGCCGGGTCCTCGGCGGGCCAGTGCGCGTAGACGGAGGGGAGCCCGTCGGTCCCCCAGAGTTCCGCGACCGGGAAACCGGTGACGCGCAGGTAGTCAGTAAGCCACTCGGCCGAGGCGTACACGTCGGAACGACGGTCCGGGTCGGCGGAGACCGACGGTATCGCCAGCCACTCCTTGAGCGCGGCGAAAAACTCGGCTTGGTGAGTCTCGATGTACTCCCGGACGTCCATAGAACCTAACGTACCGGCTGGAAGGCGTCCCCCTGGCCGACTAGCTTCGGGCCGGGGATAGCGACAAAACGCCCGTTGCGCGCCGTGACCCAGCCAATACGGACCGGCTCCTCGCCCGCGTCCTTGAGCGCGCTCATCACGACCTGCTGGTCGGACTTGGCGACGACCACGCAGAAGCCGATGCCCATGTTGAACGTCGCGTACATCGTCGCGGCGTCGATCTGGCCCTTCTCCGCGATGAGCTTGAACAGCGCGGACGGCGCGGGCAGCGCGTCGAGTTCATAGGAAACGTCGGCACCCAGCCGGGCCAGGTTAAGCAGCCCGCCGCCGGAGATATGCACCAGCCCGTGCGGCATGACGCCTGCCTGCCAGATGGCCTCGGCGGCCTTCACGTAGACCCGGGTGGGCTGCAGCAACGCCCCGTCCAGCCGCCGGCCGTTGTCTGGCACCTGGTCGGTCAGCGTCAGGCCGCCCTTGGTAAAGAGCGCGTGCCTGGCCAGCGAGTACCCGTTGCTGTGCAGGCCGGAACTCGGCAGCCCGATCACCACGTCGCCCGGCCGGACATTGGAGCCGTCGATGGGATCACGCCAGCCGGTCCCGCGCGGCGGCATCGCACCGAACGCGGTCCCGACCAGGTCGAGCATCGGGCCCTTGCCGTCGGCGCTGCTAGCGAGCATCGCGCCGATCTGGGCGATCTCGCCGCCCGGGATGGCGATGCCGGCGAGCTCGGCACCGAGGAAGAGTCCGCGGGCGATCTCCTCGAGGACGCCCTCATCGATCCGGTCGGTGGCCATGTAGTCGAGCAGCGCGAGCGGGACGGCACCGGTGCAGACGATGTCGTTGACGTTGTTGGCCACGCAGTCGACACCCACCGGCTCCCACCGGTTGGCGTCCCGCGCTACCAGGATCTTGGTGCCGACGCCGTTGGTGGTCATCGCGATCGGCGGCCCCGGCGGGATGTGCACCATCGAGGCGAAGTAGCCGCTGGCCAGCCCGGTAATCGAGGTCACCATCGGAGACCGTACGCTGGTCCGCGCCAGCCACGGGCGCATCGCGCGGCTGAACGCGCTCTGCTCACGCTCCTCGTCGACTCCCGCTTCGGCGTACGTTGAGGGTGCGTTGTCCGGCATCTTCCCCTGTGCTTCTCTCGTCGGGTTTCTCTCGCTGGGCTTCTCTCGTCGGCTTCTCTCGTCCGCCGGTCAGGCTACAGCGTAGTCCATCGCGGCAGGCCAGCCCATGTGCCGCAATAGTGGCGCGTCAGGCTGGGGTGGTGACGGGCAGCCCAACGTCCTGCGCCGCGGCGGCGAGCCGCTTGTCATAGGTGACGAACGCGGAGACGCTCGTCCGCACCCCACTCGCGGTCGCGAGATGGATCGCGTCAAGAGTCCGCAGGAGCGGGAACTCGACCGCACCTGCCGCGGTGAGCACCGCTGTGTTCACCGGCACGAGATCGATGTACGCCCACAAGCGGTCTACCTGGCCAAGCTCGGAACGCAGCAGCGCAGGATCATCGAGACCCTGATTCAGGCGGCGCGCCGTCCTGGCTACCTCCGCACGGGCTAGCTCCGACGTGAACCAGCGCGTACCCGCCCGGTCTGCGATGAACGCGGCTAGGGCCGTGGACTCAGCTTCGGCGCGGACCAGTTTGAAGAGCGCGGAACTATCGAAATAGATCACGCGCGCTCCTCCTCCCGCATGACCAGCAACTCCTCTGTGAGCGACCGGCCGTCGGGCCGCGGCGGCAGCGGCTTGAGGTCCACAAGCCCACGCGGATCCTTCGCCGGGATGATCTCCCCCATCTCCACCATCTCCCTGAATGCACGCTCAGCCGGAGAGACCGGTATCAGCCGGGCGATGACCATGCCCCGGTTGGTGATCTCGGCCATCTCCTCAGCCTCGGCGAGTTCCCTGATGACGCGCGCGGCGTGCTGCTGCAATTCCCTGATCGGGATCTGACGCACCGGCATGTCCGGCGGGTCAGCTAGTACTGCTGTCATGTGCGTCATTATATCACGATGTGCGTCGCTGTAAAACTATGACGTCACTAGCGCCCCTCGTTGCGCATCTCCAGCAGGACGTCAGAGAGGATTACACCATCGAGGCGTGGCGGCAACGGCTCGATGTCGCTGATATCAGAATCACTCGTAGCGGGCGCGATCTCTCGGCGGATGAGCATCTCGGCGATCGGACCGGGGAGTCCATCTGCGAGCGGAAGCTCTCCCGAGCGCGTCTGTTTCATGTCCGCCATCGTAGCAAAATGAGCGTCGATCGATGCTATTGAGCGTCGCTATTGCTGGTTGGTGCTGCACTGCCCAGCTAAGAGTGTGGGGAATGCAGCACCGACCAGCAAAAAGCCCGCGCGGGCCGCCGCGTACAGTGGGGCGCATGCTGGTTGCGTTCTCGATTACTCCGCTGGGGACCGGCGACAGCGTCGGCGAACTGGTCGCTGAGGCCGTGCGCGTCGTGCGCGAGTCCGGGCTGCCGAACCGGACGGACTCCATGTTCACCACCATCGAGGGCGAATGGGATGAGGTGATGGACGTCGTCAAGCGCGCCACCGACGCCGTCGCCGCCAAATCACCGCGGGTCAGCCTGGTGATCAAGGCCGATATCCGGCCCGGGGTGACCGACGGGCTGACCTCCAAGGTCGAGACCGTGGAGCGCTACCTCGAAGCGGACTGATCCTCCGGCACCTGTTCGATGAGGGCACGCAGCCCCGCCTCGTCGAGCAGGTCGGCGGGCCGCACGGTCACGTCGTTGCGCACGTAGTAGAACGCGGCGCTCACCTTCCCCACCGGCACGCCCGCCAGCTGCGCCCAGGCCAGCCGGTAAGCCGCTAGCTGCACCGCGACCGACTCTCGCTCGGCGGCCGAACGCGGCGGCGACCCCGTCTTCCAGTCCACCACCTCGTAGCCGTCGTCGTCGCCGGGGAACACCGCGTCGATCCGGCCCCTGACCTGCCGGTCCCCGATCAGTGTCTCGAACGGCACCTCGACCTTGACCGGCCAGCGCGCCGCCCAGGCCCCGGACTCGAAACGCTCGCGCAGCTCATCGAGCGAATCCTCCGGCTCGTCGTCGGCGAACAGGTCGTCGTCAGCGAACAGCCGCTGCTGCCCGAACCGCTCCTGGAGCCACCGGTGGAAGTCGGTCCCCCGCCGGGCCTGCGGCGCCGGGGGCTGGGGCATGGGCCGGCGGACCTGGCGCGCGAATCCGCCGGGGTCACGAGCCAGCGTGACCAGCGCCGACACCGACAGCCGGGCGGGCAGCTCAACGGGGATCACGTTGTCGGTCCGCCTCCTGGCCCGCTCGGCCAGCAGCAATTCGGCGTCCCGCTGCCAGGCGCTGACCAGCTCGCGCTCGGTTTCGCTGAGGTCGGAGCTAACGCCGCGGTCCGCGCGCACCATCGCCGCCGCTTCTTTTATGCCTTCATAACGACGTCCAGCTGGTGTCACCGGCCACCGCGTCGCCTCCACGGTCTCCAGCAACGGGTTGTCGGTGTCATCGGGTGGCGGGTCGGTCCAGATGTCCTGCTCGGCCGCGGTGCGTATCTCATCGAGGAACACCGACGGCCCGAGGCGACCGGCGCCCTCGCCCCACCAGAACCCGCTGCCCCCCAGCCAGAACGCGGCGCGCGTCGCCGCCACGTACGCGAGCCGTCGTTCCTCGGCCAGGTCGCGAACGGCACACGACTCGATGAAGGCGGTCACGCTGTCGCTGTCCAGGTCGCGCAGCGGCGGCAGGTCACCGGCGTCACCACGCAACGGGAACGGGATCAGCCGGGGGTTGTCCGTCCATTTGGTCGACATTCGCGGCCGGGCCGGGAACACTTGCGACTTCTCGCCTGCCGACAGGCCCGGTACGAACACCGCGGGCCATTGCAGGCCCTTGGCGGCGTGCACGGTGAGCAGCTTGACCGTGTCGTTGTCGGGCACCTTGCCGGTTTCCAGGCCGAATTCCTCCTGCTGCGCGGCGGTCAGGTACGCGAGGAAGGCACCCAGCGTGGGTTCGGGCTGTTCCCCGGCGAAGGTGGCCGCGACGTCGGTGAACGCGTCCAGGTCGGCGCGTGAGGTCGCGAGCTCCGTTCCCGGGCGGGAAGCCACCTCGATGTCCAGCCCCAGCGTCCGCTCCACCTCGGCGATCAGGTCCGCGAGCGGCCGCCCGGCATGCGTGCGGAGCCTCCGCAGTTCCCCGGCGAACGCGGCCAGCCGGACATGCCCGTCCCGCGAGTACGCCTCCGCTTCCCCAAGGTCATCAAGCGCCTCAACCAGCGACCCGTTATCAGCCGTCAGGTCGGTAATCGCCTCCGCCAGCGCGTCAGCTTCCCCGTCCGCGTCGGCCGCGCCCGCCCGCGCCCCCTCCGCGCTCCCCGCGCGCTCCGCCTCCCCGTCAGCCGCACCGTCCCCGGCCTCCCCCCGGTCGATGTGACATTGACCGGGCTCTATGCCGGTCGATGTCACATCGACGGCGCGGGCTCCGGCGCTCTGCGAGTCGATCCCGGGGTCGCGGGCTAGGTCGCGGGCTCGGCGGCCTAGGGCCACCAGGTCACGGGGGCCGATGCGCCAGCGGGGGCCGGTGAGGAGCCGGGCTAGGGCGTCGGAGGCGGAGGCGTCGTGGATGACCCGCAGGGTCGCCGCCACGTCCTGTACCTCGGGGACGCTTAGCAGGCCACCTAGCCCGACGACCTCACACGGGATGTCGCGCTCATCGAGTTCCTTGCGCACCAGGACGAACTGGGATCGCTTCCGGCAGAGCACCGCGATGTCCGAGGGCCGGACACCGGCCGCCCGGCCGTCGGGCCATGGCTCGCCGTCGGGCGCGCGGCCATCCGGCAACGCGATCAGGCGCTGGACCTGATCCGCGACCCATCCGGCCTCGTCGTGGATGGTCTCAAGCAGCGCGCAGGTGACGCCGCCGCGAGCCGCACGGTCCGGCGCGGGTTGCAGCACCGGAACGTCCGGCGCCTCGGCGCGTAGCTCCGCCTGCAGGACCGAGGCCGCGTCGAGGATACGCCCGGAGTTACGGAAGCTGGTGGACAGCAACCGGACCGGGGCGGGCCCGCCCACCTCCCCTGCCCTCTTCCCTTGGGCGGGGAAGTCCGTGACGAACCGCCGCAGGTTACCGGCACTCGCGCCGCGCCAGCCGTAGATCGACTGGCACGGGTCCCCCACCGCCGTCACCGGATGGCCGCCGCCGAACAGGGCGCGGAGCAGGACAAGCTGGGCGTGGCTGGTGTCTTGGTACTCGTCGAGCAGTACGACGTTGTAGCGGCTGCGTTCCGCCGCGCTGACCTCCGGGTGCCGGTGCGCGATCCGCGCCGCGAGCGCCACCTGATCGCCGTGATCAAGCACCTCACGGGCCGCCTTGGCCACCGAGTAACGTTCCACCATCGGCAGCAGTTGCTCCCTGGCCCGCTGCGAATCGATGATTTTCCGAACAGCGGCGGAAACTCTCCCCGGCAGCGCGTCCCGGCGCTCGGTCAGCCACTCGCCAATGTCACGGACGTCGGATGGCTGCCGCAGGTGCTCGGCGAGGTCTCCCGCTAGCTGCAGTACGGCGGCCGTGACGGTCTGCGGGGTCCAGCTGATCTCGTCCATTGGCCCGTCGTAGGCCGCCACGATCGAGGCGGCCAGCTGCCAGGACAGTGCGGGCGTGATCAGCCGCATCGAGGGCTCGAGTCCTTCGCGAAGCGCGTGGTCGCTGACCAGCCGCCCCGCGTAGGAGTGGTAGGTCCCGATGACCGGCTCGCCGGTAAAGGTGTCGTCGCTAGCGGTACCGTCGAGGCCGGCCCGGCGCAGCCGGTCAAGCCGTGACCGCACCCGGTCCGCGAACTCGGCGGCCGCCTTGCGGGTGAACGTCAGCCCGAGCACCCGGTCAGGCCGGACCATTCCGTTCGCGACCAGCCAGACCAGGCGCGCCGCCATCGTCTCGCTCTTACCTGACCCGGCGCCCGCGATAACCGCCAGCGGCCCGAGCGGCGCTCCGATCACGGCGGCCTGTTCCGGAGTGGGCTCGGGAAGCCGGAGCAACCTCGATAGCTGGACCGGGCTGTAGCTGATGTCCACGGTTAGCTATTCCACCAGAACGGACTGACATTCTGGTGGCTTACCCCTCGGCTCAGCGCCCGCTGATGCGGTCGAGCAAGGGCACGAGCACGCTGGCGTCGGGGGTGCCCCACCCGGTAACCGGATCCCAGCCGGGCCCGGCCGAGTATCCGGTGACCGTGGTGGACGAGATGATCACGGTGTTGCTGCCGGTAGTGATGTCGTGGAAGGCGGAGTGGTAGGAGGAGCCGCGGCCGATGCGGTAGATGGCTGGGTTGACGAAGCCGAGGTCACGGCCGGCCCGCTGGTTGGCCAGCGCGATCAGGGCGGCCCACAACGGAGTGCTGGCGCTGGTGCCGTCGGATCCGAACAGCGTGGACTGCCCGCTTCCGTCATCGACGATCGCCGCCATGCCGGTGGGGCCGGCGTCGGCGGCCACGTCGGGCACCGCCCGGGTGGCCCCGGTCCCAGGCACGTCGTCCTGGTACGACGGCCGGGCGAACAGCTGGCTGAAGCCGCCACCTGAGCCCCGGGAGTCGGCGGGGTCGGTCCAAGTGGTCTCGCTGATGTACTGCCCGGTCTGATGGCTGGCGGTCAGCGTGGTACCGCCGACAGCGAGGACGAGGGGGTCTGAGGCGGGCATACCGACTCCGTTGACCGGATCCCAGGGGCCAGAAGATCCGAGGCATTGCCGGCTGACCGCTCCGGTATCGCCCGATCCGGCGACCACGGTGACGCGGCGATCGGCGGCTTCTCGCAGCGCCTGGTTCATGGCCGCGACCTCGGCGGAGGTGAAGCAGCTTTCTCCCCAGCCGCCGCTGACCGAGATGACATCACCCTCCGACGAGCCCAGCCGCAGCGCGGCCGTGAGGTCGGCCGTCGCGGTCGCCGTGGTGTCCAGCGCCGTGGACGGCAGCAGGACCACGCGGATGGTGGCGTCCGGGGCGATTGTGTGCACGATCTCGGCGTCCTGCACTTCCTCCTCGTTGGCCAGCCATGGTGATGCCGGTCCGGCCAGCCGCGCATCGACCTCCAGCCTGGCGTCGGGCAGGCCGAACTTGCTGTCGAAGAGACGGAGATCTTGCCGTATGTCGCTGATCACGGGCGCAGACACCTGCTCCTCGGCGAGTTCGGGCAGCACGACGGTCTGGCCTTGCCCGTCGGTTCCGTGCTCCAGCAGCGGCCGGACGCCGTAGGCGACCTGGAGCTGGCCGGGGGTGTAGCAGGTCGCAACGGAATCGCAGTCGGCGGTCACGCTCGCGACGGAACTGGCGGCGTGCGTGCTAGCGGTTTCCGCCGCCGATGTGGGCGCCGCCACGACCAGCGCCACCGGGACAACCGCGGCCAGGGGCAGGACCACCGTGATCCGTTGAAAGAATGTTAGGCACATGCCAAGAATTATTAGCACATGCTTCTTTTCGCTAGCAAACTGCGATGACACGAAGGTCGCCCACACTTGACACAACGATAGATAACGGCTATCTATTAGCTAACCGTTAGAGAGGGTCATCCGCGTGCAGCGGGAAGTCGTCCTCGCCATGCTGGCGAAAGAGCCCACGTACGGCTACGAGCTGCGCGCCAGGCTGAGGCAGGCGCTCGGCCCGGTCGGCGAGGATCTCAACGCCGGCCAGATCTACGTGACGCTGACCCGACTGGAGAAGGCGGGCCTGGTGACCGCGACCGCCGAGCCCGGCCAGACCCGCCCGGACCGCAAGGTCTACGAGCTCACCGCCACCGGCCAGCAGCGGGTCACGTCCTGGCTGGCCGAGGTCAGCTGGCCCCGGCCCGACCTGACGGAATTCCATCTCAAACTCATCGCCGCGTTCGCCGCGCGCCTCGCCGATCCCCTGGCGATCATCGACGCGCAGCGCCGCGAACTGCTGCGCCGGCTGCGGGACGCGCAGCGGGCCGCCCTCACCGAGCCGGATGCCTCCGACGCCGCACTGCTGCGCGAGGGCATCGCGCTCCGGCTGCAGGCGGACCTGCACTGGCTCGAGGCATGCGAACGGACCTGGACTAAGCGAAGGAACCAATCATGACCGCCTTGCTAACCGCCCGCGCGCTGCGCAAGCTGTACGGTCGCGGCGACGCGCTCGTCCGCGCCGTCGATGACGTCGACCTAGACGTCGCGACCGGGGAGACCGTCGCGATCATGGGGCCCAGCGGCTAGGGACGCGACGAGGCACCGGCCGCGGTCGACCAGCCCGCGCTGACCCAGGGCACCTGGGTGCGTCCGGGAGAAGTGGTGATCGAGCGGACGTTCGCCGAGGCGCTCGGCGTCAGCGTCGGTGCCCCGGTCACGCTGAACGGCCGGTCCTTCCACGTCGCCGGCATCGCGGTTACCGCCGCCGTCCCCGAGTACCCCGGGGTCTGCTATTACCTGACGTGCAACGCCGACTCGCAAGCCGAAGAATCCGGCCTGGGCCAGGTCTGGCTGACCACGTCGGACACCCGCGAGCTCGCCACCCCCGCGATGCCGCTGTCATACGTGCTGAACCTCAAGCTCGCCAACCCAGCCGACGCTCAGGCGTTCGCGGACACCTACGGCCCGGTCGACCCGTCCGGATCGCTGTCGTCGTCGGCACCGAGGCTGATGTCCTGGCAGGAGATCAGTTACGCGGACAACGACCTGGTCTCCGTCGCTCAGCAGGTGCTGACGCCCGGCGCCTGGCTAGCCATGGCGCTCGCGGTAGCCAGCGTGGCCGTGCTGGCTGGCGGCCGGATGGCCGAGCAGAACCGCCGGGTCGGGCAACTCAAGGCGGCGGGCGGCTCCCCGGCCCTGGTCGCCGCCGTGCTGCTCGCCGAGCATCTGTTCCTCGCCCTGGTCGCGGCGGCGGCTGGGCTGCTGATCGGCTGGCTGGTCGCGCCGCTGCTGTCGAACGCCGGCGCGGGCCTGGTCGGCGCACCGGGCGCGCCCGCGCTCGCGCTCGGTACGGTCGGGCTGGTCGTCGCGGTGGCACTCGGCGTGACACTGGCGGCCACGCTCGTCCCCGCGTTCCGCGCCGCGCGGGTGAGCACGGTGCGGGCGCTGGAGAATGCCGCACGCCCACCGAGGCGTCATGCCGTGCTGATCAAGATCGCGGCCTGGCTGCCGGTGCCACTGCTGATCGGGCTGCGGCTGATCGCGCGCCGACCGCGCCGGGCGGTGCTGGGGGCAGCGAGCACCGCCGTTATGGTCACTGGGATTGTTGCGGTTCTTGCTTATCACCACGCCGTCGCCAGGCTGGGACCTGTCGACTGGTTCTCCGGGCTGAACGACCCGGTCACGGGGCGGGTGAGTCAGGTGATAACGGTGCTCACTGTCGTCCTCGTCGCCCTGGCCGCGGTTAACGCGGTCGTCAGCGGGTGGGCGACGGCACTGGACGCCAGTCAGCCGTCGGCGCTGTCGCGGGCACTGGGCGGAACACCGCGGCAGGTCACCGCTGGCCTGGCGGCGGCGCAGGTGCTGCCCGCACTGCCGGGCGCGGTCATCGGCCTTCCGCTTGGCATCGCGCTGTTCATGCTCGCGAACGGCACCGGGGCGGTGTCCGTCCCGCCGGTGCCGTGGCTGGTCGCCGTCGTGGTCGGTGCGCTGGTTGCGGTGGGCGCGCTGACCGCCGTTCCGGCCAGCATCGGCGCGCACCAGCCGGTGGCGCCGATCCTGCAGTCCCCCGTCTAGGTGTTGACAGCAAACTAGAACACGTTCTAGTGTCGCGTGATGTCGTTCCTCGTGGTGACCAAGCCTCGGCCGCACGTCACGCTGGTCACCCTCAACCGCCCAGAGCGGATGAACGCGATGTCGTTCGATGTGATGATCCCGTTCCGGCAGGCCCTGGAGGAGATCAGCCACGATAACGACACCCGCGTGGTCGTGGTCACCGGAGCCGGGGCCGGCTTCTGCTCCGGTGCCGATCTGGTCGACGCCGGGCGGGTGCCGGACATCGGCGGGCTCACCCTGCCGGGCATCTCGCTGCGCGCCATGGAACTGCTCGACGACGTCATCATGTCCGTAAGAAAGATGCACCAGCCGGTGATCGGTGCCATCAACGGCCCGGCAATCGGCGGCGGCCTGTGCCTGTCGCTGGCCTTCGACATCCGGGTCGCGGCGGAATCTGCTTACTTTCGCGCCGCTGGCATCAACAACGGGCTGTCGTCCGCCGAACTCGGACTGAGCTACCTGCTGCCCCGGGCGATCGGATCGTCCCGCGCCTTCGAGATCATGCTCACTGGCCGCGACGTTTCTGCTGACGAGGCGGGCCGCATTGGGCTGGTGTCCCAGGTCACCCCCGACGACGAGTTGCTTGAAGCCTGCTACGTCATCGCGGCGCGGATCACCGCGTGGAGCCGGGTCGGCACCGAACTGGCCAAACGGCTGCTGTGGTCCGGCCTGGACGCCGCCAGCCTGGAAGCCCACATGCGGCACGAAGGCGTCGCCCAGCTCTACGTGCGCAACCTCACCGGGAACTTCGAGGAGATGATCCGGGCGCGCAAGGACGGCCGTACCCCGGACTACCTGGACGACATCAAGCAGAAGGGCACGTGATCGTCAGGCTTGCTTGCGGGCAACGCCACCGTAGGCGACCCATTGCCGGGATTGTTCTTCCTGATAGCCGTCGGGACGCCAGTCGGTAATGTCGACCAGGCCGGGCTCGACCAGTTCCAGGCCGTTGAAAAACGGAGCTACCTCGCGCCGCTTGCGAAGGTGGCCCATGCGGCCGCCCATCGGCTCACGCGAGAGCCCGGACACGAAGCTCCGGACCGTGGCGTCATCGGTGACCATGTGCGAAAGGGCGAGGTAGCTCCCGGGAGCGACCCGGCTCATCATCCGACCGGTGACCCCCCACGGGTCAGCCTCGTCCGGGATGAAGTGGAACAGCGCCAGGTACAGCACGCCAACCGGCTCGCTGAAATCGATAAGCCGCTGGGTACTCGAATGACCTAGGACCGCGTCCACATCGCAGGCGTCGCAGAGGATGAACGCGGTATTGGCGTCCTCGGCCAAGGCGGCCACCTTCTGGTGCCGCACCACGACCGGGTCGTTGTCGACGTAGAGAACCCGCGAGTTCGGCGCGACGGCCTGAACTATCTGGTGCACGTTGTCCCTGGTCGGCAATCCGGACCCGTTGTCGATGAACTGGCGGATGCCGCACTCCTGGCTAAGGAAACGGATCACGCGCTCCAGGAACCGGCGATTGTTGCGGGCTATCGCCTTGGTGCCCGGCATCGCGTTCTCCAGATGCTCAATCATCGCGCGATCGACCGCGTAGTTATCGGTCCCGCCGAGCATGTAGTCGTACATCCGCGCGCCACTCGCGTGCCGGGTGTCGATCTCAGCGAAACTGTCCTGCGGCATATCCGCCGTCCTTCCTTCCCGCTCCGAGACCGGCATTCCCCGCGAGGAGATCGAGCTAACCGAGGTGTCGGAGCTCGCCGTTTTTCACCCTAGCCGCGAACTCGCACCAGGCTTGATGACCGACGATCAGCACCGGCCCGTCCGGGGCCTTGGAATCCCGAATGCCGACGCCGTCCCCCATCCGAGCGGCGGCGACCTCGACGCAGTTTCCGGCACCGCCACTGTAACTACTCGTGCGCCACCTGCCCGCGGTGGCTTTCCTGCTCTGACCAGTCACGTGGTCCCCTCCCTGATCCGATAACCGAACGATGTGCTGCGCAGGAACGTCTGTGAGTCATCGGGTGACAGTGCACTGGCCTGGAGGGCGTTCCACAGCTCCTCGTAAGCCCGCAGTTCGTACGGGTCTTCCAGGAAGAGAGTGCCAATCGCATTCTCCACACCCACGACCCCGAGGTCGCCAGGGTCCGAGAAGCTCATCAACGAGAACGGCCCGACCATCGCCGGATGCACCCCGGCGTCGAACGGCAGTATCTGGATCGTGACGTTCGCCCGGTCCCTGGGCTGCATCAGGTACTCCAGCTGGCCGCGCATGACGTCGTACCCGCCGATTGGGCGCCGCAGCACTGCCTCGCTGAGCACAACGTTGAACCGGGGCGGCGGCGGGTCGGGACGGGTGAGGATTTCCTGCCGTTCCATCCTGATTTCAACGCGGCGCTTGACTTCCTCTGAGGTGTCTGTCGGGCGGCTGGCCCGAATTACCGCGTGTGCGTAATCCAAGGTCTGGAGCAGGCCCGGCACCAGTTCCTGCTCGTAGGCGCGGATCGCCCGCGCCTCCGCTTCCAGGCTGATCAGGTCCGCGTAGTCACCGCCGATCAGGCCCGCGTACTTCTGCCACCAGCCGCGCTCGTTGACCCGCCGTGCCAGCTCCGCCAGACGCCCGCGGTACTGCTCATCGTCGGCGCCGTACACGTCCAGAAGCTTCCGCAACTCCGGCGCGGTAATCCCGGACTGGCGGTTCTCAATGCGGGAAATCCGAGATGCCTGCCAGTCCAGCCTCCGGGCCGCTTCCGTGACCGACAGGCCGGACTGCTCACGAAGTCCCCGCAACTCGGCGGCGAGCCGTCGCCGCCGCAAGCTCGGCGATGTGCTCATGCGGCCGCCTCCCCTCACCACTGGTGACAATCTACCAAAATATATTGCGGACTGGTAGAAATTGCACCATGATTGTTTGCAGCTAGTCGCCAGTTGCACGGTCCAGGGCTGGCTTGCACGGTCTTCGCTGGCGGTTGGCTGACAGGGGCATGGAGGGCGATCGTGCACGAGAGCGTCCGGGCACGCAGTGCGGCTGATACAGATCAGCGTGTGTCGGCATCGGCGCTTCCATCCAATCGCGGCAATCTTGCTTGGGCATGTACCGGCACTCTCGCGCCCTCCATCCCTCAGATCCGGCTGCAAAATGCGTCCGACCGTGCGCCGGATGGCCACAGCGGGTCACGTATACCGTCGTTTTCCACGTGCCGGAGCGGCGGGTGGCCGCTGTCCAGCTTCCTGGAACTCGGAGCCCTTGACGGTGCGGCGCCATCGGCCAGGCTGCATACGCTGCACCTAGCCCGCGAGTGGGGGCTTGCCTCACGGGCCGATGACACCCAGCTTGTGGTCTCCGAACTGGTTACGAACGCAGTCCGTGCGTCCAGGTCAATGGCCCACGCCTCCATCGGGCTATGGCTGGCATCCGACCAGTCGCAGGTAGCGATTACGGTCTGGGACGCCAGCTCCGACCCACCCGAACGGGTCGAAGCCTCCCAAGACGCCGAGAGCGGCCGGGGGCTGCTGCTGGTCGAGGAGGTCAGCGCGCAGTGGGGCTGGTACGCCCCCCTCGGGCAGGATCACACGCCGGGGGCGGGAAAACTCGTCTGGGCCATCGTCTCCTGAACTCACATTCTTGTGGCTGCGCGGTGGCGATCCTGGTGGGTGCATTAAGCCAAAGGGGCTCGTCATTTATTAGTTGGCGTTTCGCCGTAGCGAGAGATGATGGCCTGCTTGGACTCCAGCTGTTTCCGGGAGGCGCGCCATGTCACCGGTGGCTTGCGTGCTGCGGGAGGCGCCGCCGAGCATCCAGCGTTCTCCCGGCCGGGCACCTGGGGTGCAGGGTGCATCTGAGGCTAATGTTGTCCATCCAGGGGGCCGACGACCGCTATCGATGGCCCATCGATGGTGCTGTCGCGCTATCGATGGGCCATCGATAGCAGCCGGTACCGCGAGCAGCAACCAGGATCGGTCGCGGGCGGTTACCAGTGGATGGGGTAGGCGGTGGGGATGGGGTCGGGCGACCCGGACGGCGAAGGCGTGGCGGTTGGAGTGATGCTGGGGGAAGCTGAGGCGGACGGGGAGGTCGTGGACGGCGAGGTCGCCATCGATGAACTCGGCATGGACGAACTCGGCATCGACGAGGCGGGCGACGACGGCATCGCGCCGGACCACGAGGACGTTGCTGAGGCGGAGGCCGACGGCGACGCGCTGCCGGTCACCGCGACGCTGGTGATGTCGGTGCAGAGCATCGGGCGGAAGTAGA
Organism: uncultured Actinomycetota bacterium; assembly: GCA_963743085.1. Taxonomy (GTDB): domain Bacteria; phylum Actinomycetota; class Actinomycetes; order Streptosporangiales; family Streptosporangiaceae; genus JBEKHI01. The sequence continues at coordinate 24,923 of CAVUOU010000047.1, read as the reverse complement.
GCGTGGGCTCGCCGTTCGCGAGGATCTGGTTCATGCCGCCCATGTGCAGGTTCAGGTACCAGTTGCCCGGCCCTGGGTAGCTGGTGACTCCGGTGACCACGCGGGTCTGGTCCACGATGACCCCGTGGGAGTCGGCGATGAAGTCGGGAATCATGTACTTCACTGCGCCTTGGGACTGGCAGCTGCCGAGATGAATGTGCGCCGCGTGCGGCCCAGGGGTGAGTCCGGCCGCCGTGACGGTGATGGTCAGCGTCTGCGCGCTTGGGTCGAAGGTGATCGCCGTGACTCCGGCGGGCCTGCCGTAGGGGCTCACCGGGCGCAGCGTCGCGGTCTCGCCGGCGCCAGACGGGAAGCTCGCTTCGGCGATCGGCTCGGCGGCCAGCGAGCCGCTGTTCGTCATCGAGATCATCGCGCTGTATGCCACGGTGTCACCCAGGCTGATGATGAGCCGACCGCCGCGCACCGCGTCGACGCGGCCCTGCGAGGTCAGCGTCGCGGCCGCCTGGCCGGTGCTGTCAGCGGTCAGTATCGTGAACGGAACGGTACGCCCGGAGCCCGTCACGAAGGACACACTGTGCTCGGAACCGGGGGTCAACCCGGCCACGAACACATGCGCCAGCAAGACACCGTGGTCGCCCCGGCTGATCGTGACCGTACCGGCCGGCATCGCCCGCAGGATGTACCGGCCGGGGCCGGTCGTCACGCCGGTGATACCCGCGTCGGTGACGGAGGCCGTTGACGGGGGCGTGCCGCTGGAACTCGTGACGCTAGCAGGATTGCACGCGGTGATCCCCGCTCCGATCGCGGCGATCGCGAGCACCGACAGCAATGGTTTCGTGGTTCTCATGACAAGTCCTTACTCACTGGCAGCAAATGGGTTCAGTACTTGTCACGGGTCAGCGGACGCCAGGGTTCGCCGGTTAATAACACCGAAAGATCAGGATGTCAGCAGCTGGATGCTCGCGGCGCTCGCGTAGAGGTCGACCGGTCCGGTCGCGAAGGTACGGACCTGAAGGTGGGTGTCCTGTTCCTCCGGCACCCATGCCTGCAGGGTGAGGGTCTGCGGCGTCGAGGTGAGCTGGACCGGGCTGCTGGTCAGGTCGTTATCCCCGTTCCAGAAGTCGAGGTAGACGTAGCCGGTGCCCTGGAGGGTGACCGAGACCTGGTAGTAGTTCCCCCCGGCGAGTTCGGATGGCGGGTCGACCCAGATCCACGAGTCGGGCGCCGCGCTGCTCTCGATCCACTGCACGGCGCTGGCGCCCTGCGCAGTGGTGACGTCTGTCGTGAGGGTGCCCGGGATGGAGCCAACGCCGTTCTCGACCGGTCCGTGCCAGTCCAGCTGGCCCGTTGGCGAAGTGCCGAGCAGGTTGGAGCCGGAGGGCGCGAGGTTCAGCTGCCTGGCGAGCGCGAAGAACTGGTCGCCGCGGACCACCACGTAGTCGTCGCCGAGCGTGCTGGCGATCGCGGCGATGTCGGTGGGCGCGAGGTCCCAGGCGTCGATCCCGATCGACAGCAACAGCGGTACGGTGCCGTCCCACCCCGCCGAGGCCGAGGCGATCGCCTGCTGCCCCTCGGCGACCGTGGACGCCATCCAGCTGATGAACAGCGGTGTGTCTCCGATGGCCGTCTGCCAGGTGTAGCTGTTCCAGGATTCCAGCAGTCCGATGGGCCGGACGTCGGCCACATACCGCTGCGCGGTCACCGCGTCCATCGGGACGTCCTGACCGGAAATCCGGTTGAGGATCACCGCCGAGTCCATCCCGGTCCGCTGCAGGTATTTCCGGGTCAGCCGGGTAAACACGCTGAGCTTGTCGGCTGGCCAGTCGCCCGGGTACACGTAGCCCGCGCCCGACGGGCCCGCCATGAAATAGTCGTTGCTGCTCGCGGTCCGCTGATAGTAGGACAGGAACGACGGTGCCGCGTCGGCTCCAAGCGGCTGCACGGTCCAGTTGATCGGCACCTGACCGCGCGCCGGGTCCTCCCACAGCTGCCGCATCCGGTGCTGGTCGTACTGCAGGTTGTCGCCATCGGTCACGCTGAACGTCACGTAGATCTTGTTCTCAAGCGGCGGTACGTCCGCGTGCCGCTGCGCACTGCTGATCGGCGCCCGCACCCCGCCGAAGACAGTGAGGTTGGCGCTGTAGTCACTGGCGAGCACGACCTGCCCGTACTGCGATGTCACCTGCGTCCCGTCGCTCTCGCCGGTGAGATCCGACGGCCACCAGCCCAGGTAGGACGCACCCGCCGGCATGTCGTTGAGCACCTGCTCCAGCAACGCGAGCTCGTCGGGGGTGCCCGGGTCCAGGAACATCACGAGGCCACGGTTCGCTACCGCGTAGTCGCGCAGGTACCCGGAGATCCCCGGGTCAAGGCCGATGAACATGCGGTGTGTGGTCTTCGGCCAGAGGTTGTTAAAGGCCCAGGTGTAGGCGTCCAGGTCGGAAGTGAACTTCCCCTGCAGGTCCGCGATGACGTGCAGCCCCGCGCTCGACGCGACCGCCGGAGACGTCGCGACCGCGTCGTGCAGGCCCGCCAGCGTGGTGGCGACGTTGACGGTGCCCGCGACGTCCGGGTCGTAGAGCACGGCGCCGGTGATCTCATCGCCGTAGGCGCGGAGCAGACTCATCGGGTCGGCCGTGACCTGGTACGGGACAGCTATGTAGTCCAGCCAGGTGTAAAGCCCCTCGTTCTGCGGCTGGAGCAGGTAGATCCGCGGCCTGCTCCGGTTGACGATGCCCTGCAGCGTAGTGAGGAGCACCTGCTCGTCCGCGGACACATTGGTCATGTCCGCGACGTCCAGCCGCAGCGGCGTAGCGAACGTCGGCAGGGCCTGGCCGGCCGGCCAGCTGATCCCCGTCTTCCCGGGCAACGTCGCGGCGCGAGCGGCGGTCGGGATCATGCCAGCGGCGATCCCCGTCGCCGCACCAGCGGACAAGGCGAGAAACTGGCGACGCGATCGAGGGTGGTTGCGGCTCATAAAGTCCCCTTCATCCTGACAACGTTGTCATATGGTGCCTTGAACCGTTTTTACCTCCGCTCAGCGGACGCGACAAGACCCAACCCCCGCAACCCTCCGCCATGGATGTCCCATCGCCGGGCCCCTAGCGCCAGCGATGGGCCATCGATGGCGATGGCGGGTGGGGCGGGCGCGGCGGGTGGGGCGGGTGGGGCGCGGCTAGGTGACCTGGGAGCCGTCGGGGTGGACCGGGCAGCAGGACGAGACGGGGCAGGTGCGGCAGCCGGAGTTCACTCGGGCCTCGAAGACCGGGCCGGCCATTCCGGCCGCGACCGCTTCTACCAGGTCCTTGGCCCACGCCGGGTCCTCGTCGTCGCCGAGTGCCTGCTGCCGTTGCACGCGGGCGCGGGCGGTGTATGACGCCTTTCCCACCTGGACGAGTTCCGCCCCGCCGGGATCGGCCATGCCGAAGCGCTCGAAAGCTCCGAGCAAGATCGCGAGCTGGTAGACGCCGAGCTGCGGATGCCGGTCGAGCTCATCCTCACGCGGAGCGGCCGATCCTGTTTTGAGGTCGACGATGACGCCACGTCCGGCCGCGTCCTGTTCCAGCCGGTCCACCCGGCCGGTGATCTCGACCTGGCCGATCCGCACCTTCAGCGCCTGCTCGACCGCCACCAGTTCGCGAGGGTTGGACGCGTGCCAGTCAAGGAATTTCCGCACCATCTTCTCCGCCAGCTGACGCTGCCGGGAGCCGTACCAGGCACTGCCGAAATCGAGGTGATGCCAGATCTCGTCGATGCGATCGGCCACCCCCCGTTCTGTCGAACCTTCTGCTATCAGAACGGCGGCGGCGTGAATTACGGTGCCCAGGTGGCGCAGGACATCGGAGCGGCCCGCGCCGGCCGCGGATTCAAGCAGCCAGCGCAGCCCGCAGCGGGCGAACGACTCGACCTGGGACGGCGATAGCCGGACGGTCTCCCCCGGTGCGACGATCGGCGATTCGTCGGACAGCGTGGTCAGCGCGTACCAGTCGCCCGGATCGGCACCGCGCACCCCGGCGGCGGCGAGCCGGGCCAGTTCTGCCGCGGCGGCCTGGCGCAGCGCAGGGGCACCGGACGGGTCACTCGCGGTGCGCCGCAGGTCGGCGACCAGCACCGGCAGCGACAGCCAGCGGGTTCCCGAGCCAGCACGCTCGATCTCGATCTCGCCACCGGCCAGCTCGGTCAGGAACCTGGACGGCCGCTCGTCCGCCTCGTCGCCTCCCGCCGCGGTGACGACAAGCAGGCGTTTCGCGCGGGTCGCGGCGACGTAGAACAGCCGGCGTTCTTCGGCCATGAGCTTGGCGGCAAGCGTGGCGGCACGCTGGTCGGCCGGGCCGCCCGCCAGTCCCGCCGCCGCTTCGGCCAGGTCGTCGGTGCCGAGCAGTGACCCGCGCAGCCGCAGATCGGGCCAGAGTTCCTCCTGCACGCCCGCGACGACCACGACATCCCACTCCAGGCCCTTCGAGCGGTGCGCGGTGAGTACGGCGACCGCGTCGCCTGGCTGAGCGCGTTCGGCCAGCGTGTCACCAGCGATTTCCTGGCCGCTCAACGACGCGAGGAACAGCTCCGGCGAACCGGGCGGCAGCTGGTCACCGAAATGCGCGGCGGTATCGAACAGCGCGAGCACCGCGTCCAGATCGCGGTCGGCCGCCGCGCCCTGCTGTCCGCCGCGGGCGCTCGCCTCCTGCCACCGGTCCGCCAGGCCGGACTTGTTCCAGATCGCCCACAGCACGTCCTCGGCGGTCCCGCCGTCGAGGACGCGGCGCGCGGCGTCAATCAGCGCGGCGACGCGACGCGCGGATCCGGCGACGGACTCGCGCATCGTCGCGAGCACGCGATCGTCGCGCAGCGCCTCGGCCAGCGGCGTGCCGTCGAGCGCGCGCCGGAGCCTGCGCAGTCCGAGCGCGTCGGTGCCGCCAAGCGGTCCGGTGAGGAGTTCGGCGGCCGTCTCCTCGTCCAGCGTGCCGGGGCGGATGGCGGTCCGCAGCACGGTCAGCAGCGGTCGAACGCCCGGCTCGTCCGGCAGCGGTGCCTCGTCACCCCGGATGTCCGCGGGTACGCCCGCGGTGGTGAGCGCGCGCCTGATCAGCGGTACCTGCCGTTGGGCAGAACGCAGCAGCACCGCCATCCTGCTGTACGGGATGTCGTCGGACAGATGCGCGCGCCGCAGAATGTCGGCGACCAGGGCCGCCTCTTGCGCCGAAGTGTCCGCGATGACGACGCGGACCTGTCCTGGGTCGGCGGTGGGGATCGGGCGCAGGTCACGGTGGCCCGTGGCGCCGGGAAGCCGACCGTGGGTGGACACCGCGGGGAGCCTGCGCGCGACGCGCCTGGACGCGGCGAGCAGCGTAGGGCCGCTGCGCCGGCAAGTGGTCAGCGCGACCGTCTCGGCCGGTGATCCGTCGGCGTGCCGGAACCGCTCGGGGAACTCGTTGATCGCGGTGACGTCCGCGCCGCGGAACGCGTAGATGGATTGATCCGGGTCGCCCACGACGATCAGCTCACGGCCGCCGCCCGCCAGCGCGGTCAGCAGGCTCTCCTGCGCCGGGTCGCTGTCCTGGTACTCGTCGACGAAGACGACGTCGTAGGCGTCACGCTCGCGCTTCCTGGTGTCGGGCCTGCTGAGCAGCGCGGCGGCGATGCGCACGATCTCCGCGTAGTCGTAGGCGGGCACCGGGGCCAGGTCGAACCTGGCGGCGTAACGATCGAGGAATCCGCCCGCCGCCACCCAGTCATCGCGGTGCAGCGAGCGGCCAAGCTGGCGGAGCCGTTTGCCGTCGAGACCGCGCTCGGCGGCGCGCATCAGAAGGTCACGCAGTTCCTCGGCGAAGCCTTTGGTGGCCAGCGCCGGCTTCAGGGTGTCCGGCCATCTTTGCGACCCGTCCTGGATCTCGCCCCGCAGCAGCCGCCTGATCTCCAGCAGCTGTTCCGGCGCGGACAGCAGCCGCGGCGGTTCGTCGCCCGCCTTGGTGAACTCGCGTCGCACCAGCGCGTAGGCGTAACTGTGGAAGGTGAGTGCGAGCGGCTCTTTGGTGGTGCGGCGCAGCCGCTGCGTGATGCGATCGCGAAGCTCGCCGGCCGCCTTGCGGCTGAAGGTGAGCACCAGGATGCGCTCGGGATCGATGTCGCGCTGCTCGATCCGGTGAGCCACCGCTTCCACGATCGTGGTGGTCTTCCCGGTGCCCGGTCCGGCCAGCACTAGCAGCGGGCCGCCCTTGTGCTCGACGACCCGTCGCTGCGCATCGTCAAGCCTCGGCCGGCTCGCCGGGGCAGCCGTCCGCCGCACGAGCGTGTAGGTCGGGGTCGCGTTCTCCATCAACAGCATTCCATCAGATACCACTGACATTCCGGCGGAGAACGCGGCGTGCCGCGCGGGCGCTCGTGGTCGTCTCCGGCGGCATCTCGACCCCAGCGATGGCCCATCGATAGCGCCCCAGCCCCCGCGATGGCCCATCGATGGCCCCGCAGCAGACCCCTCGTGCCGACTGGAGCGTCAGACCCAGGGGGTAAATAGCGCAAAACGGATATCCCGCCTTGCTGGGAGCAGGCCAGAACGCGGTCGATGTGACATCGACCGGGCTAGAGCGCGGTCGATGTCACATCGACCGGGGGCGGGAGCCAGCGGGCGCGGGGCATGTCTACCCGTACCGGCTCGCGGGCTGAGCGCAGCGGCGTGTCCTCGTCGCGGTAGTGCTCCAGGGCGGCCCGATCGTGGCCAGCAGCCGGCGTGCCGTCGGAGTGGATGACGCGCCACCAGGGGACGCCGCCGCCGTAGGTGGACATCACCCGGCCGACCTGCCGCGGGCCGCCGGACGCCAGGTACTCGGCGATGTCGCCGTAGGACATGACGTGACCGGGCGGGATCGAGTCGACAACGTCTAGAACGCGCGAAGTGTACTCGTCCATGTCAGTGGTAGTTCCGGGGCTCGTGTGACGGTGGAGCACTCAGCGGCGGCTGTTCATCATCGCCATATGCATGGGCGCCAGAGGCCACCGTCCCGTAGACGGCCAGCCGAGCATGCCGGATCACCGAGATGCGTCTGGAGGCGGTCACCGTCAGTACCAGGAAGCCGAAAGCCAGCACGGCGAACAGCACCAGGTCCAAAACGCCGCGCGAGCGGACCGGTGCCGCGGGAACGGCGGACGCACCACCGCCGAAGTAGGCCCCCGTCGTCACGCCAGCCGCCGTAGTGTGCAAAACAGCCAGCCGTCCCGCCTCACTGAGCGCGGCGGACGCGTTGACCACGCCGAAGCCGACCTTGTCGTCATAGCCCCCCGCGGGCTGGTCGGACGTGCCGTAGCTGAGCGCCTCGGCGACCAGGCTGGGCGCGAGCCAGGAGTAGTGCGACTTGATCAGCGCCGCCACCCCCGCGACCAGCGCGCACGCCGGGCTGGTGCCGCTGACCAGCCAGTACTCTCCGTCACTGCCCTGCGCGGGTACGTTCACCCCGGGCGCGGCGACGAGCACCGACAGGTTGTTGCTGGAGAAGCCAGCGGCCGCGCCGGTACCGCTGACCGCTCCCACCCCGATCACCCCGGGGTAGTCGGCGGGGAACGAGACCGGGGCGAATCCGTCGTCGCGTGACTCGTCGTCGGCACCGGAGTTCCCAGAAGACGCGACGACCACCACGCCCTTCACGGATGCGTACTCAAGCGCCGACCGCACCGCGGCGCTCGGCACCGAGTAGCCGATCGACATGCTGATGACCCGGGCGCCGTCATTGACCGCGTCCCTGATCGCCGTCGCGAGCGAGGACTGGATGTGCGACTCCGGCTCGCGGTCGTAGGTCTGGTAGCCCGGGTCGCTGTGGTCAGGGATCACCCGGATGGACAGGATCCGGGCGGCCGGGGCGACGCCAATGATGCCGTCGCCGCCTCCGTCGTGACCGTGACCGGCGATGATCGAGGCCATCCACGTCCCGTGCACGCCCCAGCCGGAGTTGGTGTCCGGCGTGTGCAGCCCGGTCAGGTCCGGCCCGGTGGTGACCGAACCGGCCAGATCGCTGACCTCACCGTTCACGCCGCTGTCGATCACCGCCACCGTCACGCCCTGCCCGGTCGACTGCTGCCAGGCTTGCGGCACATTCAGCATGTCCAGCACCCACTGCTGGCTGTCACGGATGCTGTCCGCGGGCTGCGCGCTGGCGGGCGCGGCGATGAGCAGCACAGCGGCGCCGACGGACACCGCGGCCATGACCCGGGTCAGCATCCGGGCGCTCCCGGGCAATGCGGTACCGCGGGCGAAGCGGCGAGAGTATCCGCCACCGAGTGCGCGACACCGGACGCCATCGTGGTCATCTCGGCACTTTCATACTGGTCGCCGCTCACCGGCAACACCGGGCGGTCGTCGGAATAGCCGACCGTGTACAGCACGACGTAGGGTCCGGCGCTGAAGTCCGCAGACAGCTGCCGCCTGGCGTCGGTGAACTCGCCGGCCACTGTTCCCGGGAACATCGCCGTCCGCACCCCAGAAACACGGCCGGCCGCTGGAAGCGCGGAGACGGCCTCCCGCGCCGAGACGCCGTTCGACAGCACCGCGACTCCAACGGTGACCACATAGGTGTCGGTGGTGTCGGCGTAGGTGGCGCGCAGCACCGCCTGGCAGCCGTGCTTGGCCAGCACGGCGGCCACCTGGGTATCGAGCGCGCCATCGCACGACGACTGCGGCGCGATGCCGACCCGGTGCGCGGACACCGACAACGTGTCCGCGGTGCCGTCGTCAAGCAGCGACGTCGGCTGGTAGCCGACGCTGGTATGGAAGATGTCACCGGCCCGCAACTGGCGCCAGCGCGCGGACACTTCCCAGCTGATGATCGCCTGCTGTTGCGCGGCGGTGAACCGGCGCGGCAGCACCTGCAACGCGGCGCCGGTCACGCACACCACCAGCCCCGCCACCCCGATGACGAGCACGGTAACCGCCGCGACCAAGCGCGGCGGGCGGCGTGCCGCCTCTTGTGGTACCTCCGCCTCACTCGCCACGCCCAAATGGTATTGGCTAATGGTCGGTGAGGCCGGCGTCACGCCCCAGACGCAACCAGCGGGTAATACCTACCGATCGCAGGAACGGCCGATCGTGGCTGACGACGATCAGCGCGCCCTCATAACACGCCAGCGCCTCGGTGAGCTGCCCTACCGAAGCCAGATCCAGGTTGTTCGTCGGCTCGTCGAGCAGCAGAAGCTGCGGCGGCGGTTCGGCGAGCAGCAGCATGGCCAGCACCGCCCGCAACCGCTCACCACCGGACAGCGTGCCGGCCAGCTGATCGGCCCGCGCGCCGCGGAAGCCGAACCGAGCAAGCCGCTGCCGAGCGTCATGCGCCACCCCGCCTACGTTCGCGACGATCGTCGCGTCCTCGTCCAGGATGTCGAGCCGCTGCGGCAGGTACGCGGTGGTCGCCGCACGCACCGACACGCCGTCCAGCTCCACGCTCTGCTTCCCCAACCAACCAGCCCCGACCGACCTCCCGGGCTTCCCCGACCAACCAGCCCCGACCGACCTCCCGGGCTTCCCCAACCAACCAGCCCCGACCGACCTCCCGGCGGCGATGGCGTTGAGCAGAGTGGTTTTGCCCGCGCCGTTCGGGCCGGTCAGGGCGACATGTTCCGGACCGCGCAGCGTGAGCGAGGGCAGCCCCGCGCGGCGTGTCCAGTCCGGCGGCCAGCGTGCGTCGGTCAGGCCGCTGACGTGCAGCACGGTGCGCCCGGCCGGAACCCGGGTGCCCGGCAAGTCGACGTGGATCGATGGTTCGTCGTGCAGCCGCTGCTCGGCCTCGGCGAGCCGCGTCTTGGCGTCCTCGAGTCGCTGCTGGTGCAGCTCACGGCTGGCGCCCGCGGTTTCCTGCGCGTGGGTCTTGCGCGCGTGCGCGACGATACGCGGCAACGATCCCGACGCGGCGAGACGACGGCCCTGACGGTCCCGGCGTGCCTGTTTCGTCAGGCTGTCGGTTAGATCGCGGTGCTCGCGCTTGACGGACGCGGCGGCGGATGCGACCGCGCGTTCCGCCGCCTGCTGCTCGGCGTGCCGCTGAGCCTGGTACGCGGTGAAGTTCCCGCCGTAAGTGCGTAGCTCGCCATCGGACAGCTCGGCGATCTGGTCGACGCGCTCCAGCAGCTCGCGGTCGTGGCTGACGACCACGAGCACGCCAGGCCAGTCGGCGACCGCCTGGTAAAGACGCTGTTCTGGCCTCGGAGTCGAGGTTGTTGGTCGGCTCGTCGAGCAGCAGGATCGGCGGACGCCGCAGCAGCAACGCGCTCAGCGCGACCAGGATCGTCTCGCCGCCGGACAGCCGGCCCACCGGATCGCCGGGATCAAGATGTGCCAGGCCCAGCCGGTCGAGCTGGGCGCGGGCCCGATCCTCGATGTCCCAGTCGTTGCCGATGGTGTCGAAATGCCGCTGCCGGACATCACCCGCCTCGACCGCCGAGATCGCCGCCAGCACCGCCTCGATGCCGAGCAGCTGGGCGACGGTGGCGTCCGCGGTGAGCATTACGCTCTGCGGCAGGTAGCCGACGTCGCCGCTGACCGAGATCGTCCCCGAGCTGGGCGTCAACTCGCGGGCGATCAGCTTGAGCAGGGTAGATTTACCTGCGCCGTTATGGCCAATAAAGCCTGTTCGTCCGGTACCGAACGCGGCGTTCAGCCCCGTGATGACAGCGGTGCCATCGGGCCAGGAAAACGACAGATTGGTACAAGAAATAGCGGGCACGCGGAAGCTCCATACGAGTCGAGGTCGGTATACGGGACCTCTAGAGCCTCAAACGTTCGCCCTTCTTGACGGCTACAGGACGCCGGGCGGGGCGATCACGATGGGTCGCCGGGCGCGGCAACGACCATTTTAGCAGGCCCACTCGCCGCCACCGGGCCGTCGGACGCCGGCACGAACACGGACTCGCCGTTAGCCGCCTTCACCGTCTCGTCATGCGCGCGCAGCGTGGCACTTCCTTCCAGGACCATAACGACGCGGGGTCCCTCACCCGGGAGCCGCACCTCGTCACCGGTGAGGTTCACGGTGTAGAACGCGAACTCCGGTATCGGCGCGTCGTACTCGGTGACGCCGTCACCGGTGGCGCGGCCGGTGATCACCGGGACCTCGGCGGCCGGGTCGGTGAGCTTGAGCAGTTCCGGCACGTCGATGTGCTTGCTGGTGAGGCCCGCGCGCAGCACGTTGTCGGAGTTGGCGAGCAGTTCGATGCCGGTCCCGCGCAGGTAGGCGTGCAGTCCGCAGGCCGGCATGAACAGCGCCTGGCCCGGTTCGAGCACCCGGTAGTTGAGCAGCAGCGCCGCGACCAGCCCGCTGTCTCCCGGGTGCTGGATGGCGACGCGGCTGAGGGCCGCGGCGGCGGGCGCGTAGCGGCCGTCCTTGAGCTCGGCAAGCCGGGTTGTCACCTCGGGGACGAGTTCCGGCTGGTTAAGTACGGCGGCGAGCGCTTCCTTGGGCGGGAGCGCCGCGATGGGCTTCAGTCGCTCCACGCCCAGCGCGTCGATGAAGGCTTTCAGGTCCGCCTGGTCGCGGAAGCCCGCCAGCGCCTCGAACCTGGTCAGCGCGTAGAGGAGTTCTGGCTTGGGCCAGTTGTCGACGTAGTTCTGGTGCTGGGGGTCGGCCTGGTAACCGGCCTCGGCCTGGGCGCGGGATGGATGCACCTGGATGGACAGCGCCTTGTCGGCCGCGAGCACCTTGAGCAGGAACGGCAGCCTGCCCCCGAACCGGTGCGCGATCGTCGCGCCTAGCTCCTTCTCCGGATCGCTGGCGATGACGGCGTTGAGCGTGGTGGGGACGCCATCGCGGTCCAGGCCGGATGGCAGCGACGGGTGGGCACCCATCCAGAGTTCCGCCTCTGGGCCGCTGGCTTCTGGCCGCCCTTGCAGCCCCGCGATCGCGGTGCGCGATCCCCAGGCATAGGGCTGGATTTCCGGTCGCAGCAGATCCATCAGGGCATGCTACCGCGCGGTGCCCGGACTCGGCGCTGGGCTGTCGGCGGGGTGCTCCACCAAGGCGACCACCCGGCTGGCCATGAACCGGGCGGTGCGCACCGGGCTGCCGGTCCTGGTGACCTCCGCGACCTCGATCACCCCGCGCCGGTTGGTGATCTCCACCCGGCGCCCGGCCCGCGTCGCGGTCACCTCATAGGCCCGCGTCCCGTCGCCGATGTCGATCACAACCTCAACCCGGTCACCCCGCATAGCGCCTCCCGCGGTGGTGTATGAACCTACGTTCGAGAGATACCCGCTTCGGCCCTCGGTTACCCGCTTCTGGTGGGTGCGGCACTACCCGCACTCTTCGCTGGTTGGTGTCACCCCCACCAGAATCGGGATCAGTAAGTGGGCAGGCTCGGGTCGATCTGCGAGACCCAGGCGAGGACGCCGCCGCCGACGTGCACCGCGTCGGAGAAGCCGGCGTTCTTCACGATCGCCAGGCATTCGGCCGAGCGGGCACCGCTCTTGCAGTGCAGCACCAGCCGCTTGTCCTGCGGCAGCTTGGACAGCGCCTCACCGGACAGGAACTCGCCCTTGGGGATCAGGGTCGCGCCGGGGATCGACACGATCTCGTACTCGTTCGGCTCGCGGACATCGACGACGTAGATGTTCTCGCCGCGCTCCATCATGCCCGCGAGGTCCTTGGCCGAGATCGTCGACCCGGCGGCCGCGTCGGCGGCCTCCTCCGAGATCGCCCCGCAGAACGCGTCGTAGTCGATGAGTTCGGTGACCGTGGGGTTCTTGCCGCAGACCGCGCAATCGGGGTCCTTGTTGACCCGCACCGTCCGGTAGGTCATCTCGAGCGCGTCGTAGATCATCAGCCGGCCGGCCAGCGGCTCGCCGATCCCGGTGATGAGCTTGATGGCCTCGTTCACCTGGATGGAACCGATAGACGCGCACAGCACGCCGAGGACACCGCCCTCGGCGCAGGACGGAACCATGCCGGGGGGCGGGGGCTCCGGGTACAGGCAGCGGTAGCAGGGACCGTAGTCGGCCCAGAAGACGGAGGCTTGTCCGTCGAACCGGTAGATCGATCCCCACACGTACGGCTTGTGCAGCAGCACGCAGGCGTCGTTGACCAGGTAGCGAGTGGCGAAGTTGTCCGTCCCGTCGACGATCAGGTCGTACGGGGCGAAGATCTCCATCACGTTGTCGGAGTCGAGCCGCGTTTCGTGCAGGATCACGTTGACGTACGGGTTGACCTCGCGGATCGAGTCCCGCGCCGACTGCGCCTTCGGCTTGTCTATGTCGGAGACGCCGTGGATGATCTGGCGCTGCAGGTTGGACTCGTCCACCACGTCGAAGTCCACGATGCCGAGCGTGCCGACACCCGCGGCCGCTAGGTAGAGCAGCGCCGGAGAGCCGAGGCCGCCCGCGCCCACAACCAGGACCTTCGCGTTCTTCAGCCGTTTCTGGCCGGTCATCCCGACGTCGGGGATAATCAGGTGACGCGAATAGCGCTTCACCTCGTCAACGGAGAGTGAATCGGCCGGTTCGACCAACGGTGGCAAAGACACTTAAGCTCCTTCGGGGTCCGGGGCCGCCCCCGGGCTAACACTGCGCGACCCCGTCAACCGGAGACCCGGCGTGTCCATTCCCTTATCTCATTAGCAACCTTAGCCGGATGCTCCATCTGCGACACGTGCCCGGAACGCCGCAGCACCAGGACCCGGGCATCGGGGAACGTGCGGCCCGCCCGCCCGGCCAGCCGGGGGTCCACCAGCCGGTCGTGGCTGCCGAAGATCACCAGGGCGGGCGCGCGCACCCGCGCCGCATCACGCCACAGCGCCTCGCCGTATACCTCGGCCACCAGCGCTCGTACCGAGGCCTGCGTCGCCCGGGCGGCGTAGCCGAGCCGGTCGCGCCGCGCTACCTCGGTCGCCTCCGCCGCCAGCCGCTCGGGCGCGATCTCGGCCGGGTCGCAGTACACGAACGCCGCCGTCGCCCGCACCCGCTGCTCGGGCCGTATTTCGCCGACTCGCCGCAACAGCCACTGGCCGAGGCCAGGCACGCAGACCAACGGGAAGCGGATGAGCTGCCAGTGCGGCCACCGGTCCGGCAAAACCGGCGATATCAGTGTCACCGTCCGGACCAGGTCTGGCCTGCGGGCGGCGAGCCGGATGCAGACCGCCCCGCCGAGCGAGTTACCTACCAGGTGGACGGGACCGTTATGCAGCCGCTCGATGGTGGCGGCGACGGCCTCCGCCTGCGCGGTGATGGAGTACCCAGCGGCGGGCGGGGAGTAGCCGAAGCCCGGAAGGTCCACGGCGTCGAGTGAGAACTCGCCGGCCAGCCGGGCCATCAGGTCGGTCCAGTTCGCCGAGGAGCCCTCGAGCCCGTGCACGCACACCACCGGCGGCCCGCCCTCCCCGGCGTGCCTTACGAAGATCGTGTGGTCGCCCACCCCCACAAACCGCCCCGGCCACAGCGGGGTTACCGGTTGGAGGGACGTGGTCATGAGGCGGCCCGGCGGGTTGACGGCGCCTTCTTGGCCGGTGGCTTCTTGGGGGCGGCCTTCTTCGCGGGCCTGCGGGCTGGGGGCTTCTTCTCCTGCTCTTCCTTGGAAGCCGACTCCTTGGAAGCCGAAGCCGAAGCCGGGGCGTCGGCGGCGGCTTCGCGGTTGGCGCGAGCGGCTTCGACACTGGCCCGCAGGGTCTCGGCGAGGTCGGCCGGAGCACCTGCCTTCGGGCTCTCCGTCTGACCGGCCGGGCTGACCACCTCGTTGCCCTCGATCTTGGCCTCGACCAAGGCCTGCAGCGCCTCCCGGTAGGAGTCGTGGTAGGCGGTCGGGTCGAAGTCCTCGGTCATCGTGTCGATCAGCGAGGCCGCCATCTTCAGCTCCTGCGGCCGGACCTCCACGTCCTCTTCGAGGAACGGGAAGTCAGGGACCCGCACCTCGTCGGGCCACAGCAACGTCTCGAGCACCAGAACGCCGTCCCGCACCCGCACCACGGCCAGCGACTCCCGCTGCCTGATCGCGACCTTGGTGATGGCCACCCGGCCCGACCGGTCAAGCGCGTCGCGGAACAGAACGTACGCTCGCGCCCCGGCCGACTCGGGCTCCAGGAAGTAGCTCTTGTTCACCAAGATCTCATCCACCTCGCCGCCGGGGGCGAAATGCAGCACGTCGATCCGGTGCGCCGTGGCCAGCGGAAGCTCCGCCAGGTCCTCATCGGTCAGCACCACGACGTCCCCGTTGGGCAGTTCATAGCCCTTGGCCACGTCGGAGTACGGAACCTCCTGGCCATCGATGGAACAGATCCGGCGAAACTGGATACGGCCCCCGTCTTCCCGGTGCACCTGCCGGAACGTGACGTCCCGCTGCTCGGTCGCGGAGTAAAGCTTGACCGGGATCACGACCATCCCGAAGGAAATCGTTCCGGCCCAGATGCTGCGCATGCCTACTACCTACCCACATTGCCACGACACTGATACATCCAGTGTTGTCCACATTTAGCAATTCGTCAATATGTTCGATATTCAAATGCGGCACATTGCCCCTCTCCGTGCTGAGATGATGGAGGTTCGCGGTTTCACTGAGGGGTTGAGATCACATGAACGGCGAAGTCGTGATTATCGGCGGGGGAACAGCCGGGACAGAGGTGGCGCTGCGCGCCGCGCGGGCGCCGGCCCGTCACGCTCATCGAGGCGGGCCTGATCGGGGGTGAGGCACCGTACTTGGCGGACATTCCCGCGGCGGCACTGCTCGAGTCCGCGCAGGCCGGCGAATCCTGGGAACAGGCCGTCACCCGCCGGGACGCGCTGACCGCCCGGCTGGACGACTCGGCGGCGGCGCGACTGCTCGGCGACGCCGGGGTGACCGTGGTCCGTGGCGCCGCCAGCGTCCGCATCCCGGGCGAGATCACGGCGGACGGAGAACCGTTCTGCTATGCGGATCTCGTCATCGCGACCGGGAGCGAGCCGATCGCGCCGCCGATCGAGGGCCTGCCCGACGTCCAGCCGCTGACCACGGCGGAGGCGCTGTCATCCGCCGACCTGCCGCGGCGGCTGATCGTGCTCGGCGGCGGGCCGAGCGGGTGCGAGCTAGCGCAGATGTACGCGTCGTTTGGCGCGCGGGTGACACTGGCCGAAGCCGAGGAGCGGTTGCTGCCCGCCGAGCCCAGCTTCACCGGAGAACTGCTGGCGGCCGCGCTGCGGCGGTCCGGGGTCGACGTGCGGCTCGGCTCCCCCGCGACCAAGGCCGAGCGGATCAGCGACGGCGTGGTCGTGGCGCTGGCCGACGGCACCAGGATCGAGGCGGACCGCGTGCTGCTGGCCACCGGGCGGCGGCCCCGGCTGTCCGGGTTTGGCCTCGATGCCCTGAGCATTGACCCCAGCCAGCCGGTACCCGTGGACCCGTCCGGCCGGGTCTCCGAGGGAGTCTGGGCCGCCGGGGACTGCACCGGGACCGGGAACGCACACGTCGCCGCCTACACGGCCGGGGTAGTGGCCGCGAACCTGGCGGGCGAGACCATGACCGCGGACTACCGCGCGCTGCCGAGGGTGGTGCACACCACGCCATCGGTCTACACCGTGGGGTCGGAGTCGGCGCTCAGCGCGTCGGCCGAACTCGACGGAGGCCGGGTCGAACTGTACGCGGCCGACGGCGTGCTGACCGGCGCGGCGGCGGTGACGGACGGGGCGGACGGCTGGATGGCGGAGATCACGCTGGGGATCCGTGCGAGAGTGCCGCTCGCGGTACTGGCCGATGTTGTGCACGCCTCGCCGGCCCACGGTTCGGTCCTAGCGGCGCCACTGCGTACGCTGGCTTCTAGCAACCGTTTCGGGGGCACGCTAGCAGAAGCGGAGGTGCGGGGTTGAGCGAGATGGACATGGAGACACCGGAGGGCGACGCCGCTGAGCAGAGTCGCGAGGTCGTTTCCGGCGAAGAGAATGAGGACGTGGACCTGCGTGAGGTCCCGGACGAGGTAGACGAAGCTGACGCGGCGGAGCAGACTCGTGGCGTCGGATATGACGATGATGACTACAGGTGATCGCGCTTGACAGCGACTCCATCCGCCAGACCACGCGGGACGCGGATGCCGCGGCAGGCCCGCCGCAGGCAGCTTCTCGAGGCCGCCCTCGAGGTGTTCACCGCGCGCGGGTACCACGCCGCCGCGATGGACGAGATAGCGGACCGGGCCGGGGTGAGCAAACCGGTGCTGTACCAGCACTTCCCCGGCAAGCTTGAGCTGTACCTCGCACTGCTCGACGAGAGCGTGGCGACGCTTACCGAGAGCGTGGGTGCCGCGCTGCGCTCGACGACGGACAACCGGGATCGGGTCAACGCCACCTTCAGCGCCTATTTCGACTATGTCGCCGCGCAGGGGGAAATGTTCAAGCTCGTCTTCGAGTCCGACCTGAGCAACGAGCCCGCCGTCCGCCAGCGCCTCGACCAGACCGACCGCAGATGCGCCGACATGATCAGCCAGGTCATCAAGGAGGACGCCGGGCTGGCCGACGACGAGGCCCTCCTGCTGTCCATCAGCATGGTCGGCATGGCGCAGGTAAGCGCGCGGTACTGGCTGAGCACGCTGGGTAGCATTCCCCGTGAGGCGGCCGAACAGATGGTTGCCCGGCTCGCCTGGCGGGGCATCAGCGGCTGGCCGCTGGCCGCAGGTGATGCCGTTCCTACGGAACGTCACTAAGGAGGGCCTCCGTGGAGGTCAAGATCGGCATCCAGTACGTGCCGCGCGAGCTGATCGTGGACACCGACGCCACGCCCGAGGAGATTGAGGAGTCCCTCACCGACGCGCTGCGGCTGCCGCACGGAGTGCTGGCGCTGACCGGGCGGGCCAGCGGCCGGCTGCTCGTACCGGCCGATAAGGTCGCCTTTCTGGAGTTCGGCGTCAACGAGTCCCGCCGCGTCGGCTTCGCCTGAGGCAGCACCCTGGGGATGGTTCGGATCACGTGGGTCTGGGGTACGGGAGCGGTGTTCTGATACAGTGGGTGACGATTAGTCAATGGAATGTCGTATACGCAGATGACGTTGACTAAGACGTTGCCCCCGGGGCGCGATAGGCGCTCGTAGTGAGCGGCGGGCGAAGCTCGCAACGTAAGCACCGGGGTGCCACATACGGAGGAACCCCTGACAACACAGAACATTACCGCCGAGGACGAACCGGCCGGGGCTCAACAAGCCGCCGCCGAGGAGCCCCATGCGGTCGCTTTTAGCGCCCTCGGCGTCGACGACATCATCTGCCAGGGCCTGGCCTCGGCAGGCATTTACACAACGTTCCCGATCCAGGCGCTCACGCTGCCGATCGCGCTTGGCGGGCAGGACATCATCGGGCAGGCGCGGACCGGGACAGGCAAGACCCTGGCCTTCGGCGTTCCCCTGCTGCAGCGGCTGATCGGCGCAGCTCCTGACAAGAGGCCGACCGGGCTGGTGGTCGTGCCGACCCGTGAACTCGCCGTTCAGGTCGCTGAGGACATCCAGGCGGCCGGAGCGTATCTCAAGGCACGGGTGGTCACCGTCTATGGCGGGCGAGCCTACGAGCCGCAGATCGACGCGCTGCGCAAGGGCTCGGACATCGTGGTCGGCACTCCGGGCCGGCTGATCGACCTGGCGAACCGCCGCGATCTTGATCTTTCCGGCGTTCAGGCGCTGGTGCTCGACGAGGCGGACAAGATGCTCGACCTGGGCTTCCTGCCCGACGTCGAGCGGATCGTCAAGATGACGCCGGAAACCCGGCAGACCATGCTGTTCTCAGCCACGATGCCCGGCGAGGTCGTTACCCTGGCCCGCCGCCACATGCACCGGCCGATGAACATCCGGGCCGAGCACTCGAACGAGCCGGAATCCGTTCCGGCGATCGAGCAGCACGTTTTCCGCACTCACCACCTCGACAAGATCGAGGTGCTCGCGCGGGTACTGCAGGCTAAGGATCGCGGCCTGTCCATGGTGTTCACCCAGACCAAGCGGACCGCCGACCAGGTGTCGATCGCGCTGACCGGCCGCGGCTTCGCGGTGGGGACCGTACACGGCGACCTGGGGCAGGCGCAGCGCGAACGCTCGCTGCGCGCGTTCCGCAGCGGCAAGGTGGACGTGCTCGTCGCGACCGACGTGGCGGCCCGCGGCATCGACATCGATGACGTGACCCACGTGATCAACTACGAATGCCCCGAGGACGAGAAGGCCTACGTGCACCGCATCGGCCGCACCGGCCGGGCCGGGCGCACTGGGGTCTCGGTCACGTTCGTCGACTGGCAGGACATGCAGCGCTGGAAGCTGATCAACGACGCGCACAGCCTTGGCATGGCGGAGCCGGCTGAGACCTACTCCACCTCCGAGCAGCTGTACGCCGAGCTTTCCATTCCGCCGCACGCGACGGGCACCCTGCCGCGCGAGCTGCGGGCGAGGGCCGGCCTGGCGGCCGAAGAGACCGAGGATCTCGGCGAGACCGGACGCAAGCGCTCCCCCCGTTCCAGGAAGCGTTCTTCCGGCCGGGAAACGACGGCCAGTGGCCGCTCCGGCGGCGCTGCCGCGAGCGGTGCCAGAGGCGCCGCTGCGGCCGACGGCGCGGCATCGGGCGCTACCCGGGCGACGCGGCGACGCCGCCGCACCCGTGGCGGGCGTGAAATAGAGGGCGATCGCAAGTTATCGTTGGACAACGTGTCCACTCCAACCTCCCTTCAACTGCCAGAAGGCGTACAAAAGACCAGCGTCACGACCACCCGAGGGGTGTTCGCGGCGCTGGAGGCCCTACCGGTCACCGGGCAGGCCGACCGGGCCCCAGCGCTCCTGGTGCCCGGTTACACCGGCAGCAAGGAAGATTTCCTTCTCATACTTGAGCGGCTCGCGGCCGCCGGCCGCCGGGTTATCTCGGTCGACCAGCGCGGTCAGTACGAGACGCCCGGCACCGATGACCCGGTGGACTATCAGTTCCCGGCGCTTGGCGCTGACGTCGCCGCCCTGATGGCGGCCACCGGTGCCCGGCATCTGCTCGGCCACTCCTTCGGCGGGCTGGTGGCCAGGGAGACCGTTCTCGGGGATCACCAGCCGACCACGTTCACCCTGATGAGCTCCGGTCCCAGCGCGCTGGAAGGCGAGCGGGCCACCGAGTTGCGCGGCATGCTCTCCGTGCTCGGTACCGAGGTCTCCGCGCAGCGAGTGCGCGCCATCTGGGAGGGGTACCTGGAACCCCAGGCGGTCGCGAACGGCACGCCCAGGGCCATCATCGCCTTCCTTCGTGAGCGGATGCTCGGCTCGAGCGCCGCCGGCCTGATGGAGATGGGCCTGCAACTGCTCACCGCGCCTGACAAGACCGACGAGCTGGCGAAGGCCGGGGACTTCCCGGTTCTCGTGCTTTACGGCGAGGATGACAACGCCTGGTTGCCCGCGACGCAGGAGGAGATGGCGTCCCGGATCGGTGCGGAGCGGATCTGCATCCCGGGGGCGGCGCACTCCCCCGCCATCGAGGCACCGGCCACCACCTCCGACGCACTCACGGCGTTCTGGAACTCGGCCGACGCGGAGTTAGTCCGAACCGTCCGTAGAAAGTGTCGCTATAGCAGCACTTTCTACGGACGCTTAGTCGCTGAGGCCGTCCCACGGGCGGCGGGGCGTCGCCGCGGCCGATCCCTCGGGGCAGTGCCGTACGTAATCGCACCACCCGCACCAGCTGCCGGAGCGCGGCGGGAAGACCTCGTTGCCGCTCCGGCCTTCGCGCGCGCTCTCGTCGGCATCCCCGCATTCACCGGCGATCGCCTCGGCCCGGCGCAGCTGCCTGGCGAGCGACTCGTCGGTGTGATCCCAGGCCAGCACCTCGCCCGTCGGCAGATGATGCAGTTCCACCTTGGTGCAGGGCCGGTGCAGCGAGCGGGCCGCGGCCAGCGCGTAGATCGCGAGCGCCAGCGAACTGCGGGCGTCGTCGACGGTGAGCGCGTGCCGCCCGGTCTTGTAATCGACCACGACGAGCTCTCCGTCGCGGGCATCCAGCCGGTCGATGCGGCCGGAGAGGGCGATCAGGTCGGTGCGGGTCGCCACCGTGCGTTCCACGCCGACCGGCTCGTCCGCGGGATCCAGCCCGGCAACGTACCGCTCGACCATCTCGCGCGCTCGCTCGCGCTGCTTGGCCGACTGCGCCTGGTCCAGGTAGCCGTCGCCGAGCCAGCCGCGGATAAGCAGCGTGCCCGCGGCCGGGACGGTCCGCTGTTCCCGAGGGAGCCGCCACCAGCCGGCCAGCGCGTTGTGCACGCTCGCGCCAAAGCTGTTGTGCGCCCAGGGCGGGCCCTTCTGCGGAGCGGGCCGGTCCAGGTAACCGAAACGGTACCGGCGCGGGCAATCGAGCCATGACGACAGCCGCGTCGGCGTACACGAGTACAGCCGGCGCGGCATGCCGTCGAACCCAAGCTGCTCCGTGACTACTCCTCCACAGCGACGGGACCGACCGTGACCCAGCCGTCGAACCGCTTGGCCGCGTCACCGATCGTCGTCTCTGGACCGTGCCCGGGAAGCACCCTGGTGTCGGCGGGCAGGTCGAGCAGCTTCTCGCCGATCGCGGTGAGCTGCGCCGGGAAGTCCGGGAACTCGCCGTCGTGCGGGCACGGGCCGCCCGCGTTCAGCGTGTCGCCGGTGAACACCACGTCCAGGTCCGCCACGTACAGGCAGACCGAGCCGCGGCTGTGGCCCGGCGTGTGGATCACCTCGAGCTGCACGTCACCCACCTCGAAGGAGCCGCCGTCGGCCATCTCGATCTCCGGGTCGTCATCCTCACCGGAGTGCACCACTCGCCACTCAAACCGGTCAGAGCGGTGCAGCGCGACCGGCGCCTCGTCGCGCTCAGCCACCTCGATGGCGGCTTCGACGTGGGCGGCGTGCCCGTGCGTGCAGATCACCGCCAGGACCTCGCGTTCACCCACCGCGTCGAGCACGGCGGTGGCGTCGGTTCCAGGGTCGACGACGATCACCTCGTCATCGTCCCCGACGATCCACGCGTTGACGTCCGATGTCACCTGTTCGATCCGCGTGTCCATCCGAATGATTCCCTTCTACCCGCCCGCGCCCGCGCCCGCCACTGTATCGCGGCTCCCCCGCTCCGCTCTCCGATTCCATCCCCATGGATGGCCCATCGCTGGGGCTATGCCGCTATCGGTGACCCATCGCTGGGGTGGGAGGGGTGGGTAACGCTTGGTTGGCGAACGAGATAGCGGCCTGGGCCAGGAGCTGGATGGCGATCGCGGACAGCAGCAGGCCGGCGATCCTGGTGAGCAGTTCCACTCCGTTGTCGGTGAGGATCCGGTGAATCCCCACCGCGAAGCGCATCGCCAGCCAGGCGGCGACGGCGACACCGCCGAGCGCGCAGCCCAGCGCGACCGCGTCGGTCACTCCGTGCGTCCGCTGCACGAACAGCATTGTCGCGACGATTGCGCCCGGGCCGGCCAGCAGCGGGGTGCCCAGCGGAACGAACGCCACGTTGGCCTTGGCCCGCTCGGTCGATGTCGGCTCCTCCGACTTGCCAGTCAGCAGCTCCAGCGACACCAAGAGCAGCAGCAGTCCACCGGCGCCCTCGAGCGCGGGCAGGCCCACCTGCATGTAGGCCAGCAGGTAGCGGCCGAACAGCGCGAAGGCCACGATCACCCCGAACGCGACCACCGCGGCCTGCCACGCCAGACGCCGACGCGCGGCGGTCGACTTACCGCGGGTCAGGCCGATGAACAGCGGCACGATCCCCGGCGGATCGGTGATCACGAACAACGTGACGAAACACGTCCAGAAGAACTTCATGTCAGCCCGCCCGTCCCATCAGCTGCTCGAACGCTCCGAAACTGGTCGTCTCGCGGCCAAGCTGGTAGCCGGTGAGATCGCCGTGATCATCGCTGCCCCCGGTCGCCACCAGGTGCAGATCCGCGGCCAGCGCGAGCAACTGCGCGCGAACGGCCTCATCGTGGTCGGGATGGTAGACCTCAAGCCCGGCCAGTCCGGCGGCGGCCAGCCGGGCGATGACCTCGTCCGAGGTCTCGTAGCCAGGCGAACGCGGATGCGCGAGCGCGGTTACGCCGCCCGCGCCGCGGACCAGCTCGATGGCCCAGGCTGGCTCGGGCGCGTATTTGGCCACGTTGGCCCGGCCGCCCTCGCCGATCCATTCGGCGCTGAACGCGTCGGCGGGGGTAGCGACCACGCCCGCGTCGGCCAGCGCGCGAGCGATGTGCGGACGCCCCACTACCGCGTCGCCCGCGATCGCCGCGACGTCGTCCCAGGTAATGCCGGTGCCCAGCTCGCCGAGCTTCGCCACCATGGCACGGGCGCGGTGCACCCGGTCATCGCGTATCCGCTCGGTCTCCGCCGCCAGCGCCGGCTCGCTCGGGTCGAACTCATACGTCAGCAGGTGCAGGCTGTCGTCACCGATGCGGCAGGACAGCTCCATGCCCTCGACCAGGGCCAGGCCGTCCGGCAATGCGGCGCGGGCCTCGGCGACGCCGGCCACCGTGTCATGGTCGGTGAGGGCCACGATGTCAAGGCCCGCATCACGGGCACGGCGCATCACCTCAGCAGGCGGATCGGAGCCGTCGGACGCGCTCGAGTGAACGTGCAGGTCAATGCGCACGCGCGCAAGTGTAAGGCTTTACTGGGGAAGTCGAGGCGATGGAGCCCCGAATGGCAGATCCAGAGCCTGCGAGCGATCCCGCAGATCACGCATCGGAATTGGCTGGACGGTGAGATGGCCCGCCGTGTCGGGCCACAGCACCAGCCACAGCCAGCTGGCCTGCACCTCACCCGCGAACACCGCGCGGTCGTCGGCCGCTACCTGCCACAACGGAATATCATGCCCATCGACCATAACGACGGCGTGTGGCGGCCCTTCAGCGAAGCCATCACCCGGATCGGGCCCCTCCAGGCCGGCCAGTCCCGCGCCCAGCCCGACGCCTGGCTCCTCCGCGACGACAAGCAGATCGGCGGGGCCGCCCACCGGGTTCGGTCCGGTCAGCGCGACCACGCTCGCCCGGGCGCCGCTCCGCTCGTCTCCGGCGGATGCGAAGCCGCTCACCAGCCAGCCCTGCGGGAGCGGCCACGGCAGCAGGACGGGAACGAATGCGTTGCGCAACAGGGAGCCCAGGCCCTCGCGGGACGGGCTGCGGGCGGGCAGTAGCGGGTGTATTTCGCCATGCAGGTCACACCGCCAGGAACTCGACCACTCATTCGGCTCCTGGACGGGCCTGGCACATCGCGGGCACGCCGCTCTCATAGTGATTGCCTTGTCATACCCGTGCTAACCGCGCGCATAAACATAATGGCGCGTGCCCGGTTTCCAGGGAAACCGGGCACGCGCCATTAAAATGTGCTTACCGCAGGGTGCCGAATTCAACGCCCCATTCCTGGGTGTCGGTCACGACGTGGTGGCTGCTCTCCAGCAGCGGCTCGGTCTCGAGCTGCGGCCGGGGGGAGTCGCTCGGGTTGCCGCTCGTGGTGAGCACGTACGGGTCGTCGAAGTTGGTGTCGGCGCCGTTGATCAGCGGCACGTACTTCTGCCAGTCGTAGGACGCGATGTTGGCGGCGTCCACCACCCACAGCGTCTTGGAGCTGGCGCCGCATGGCTGCAGGCTGACCTTGGTGCCGGCGCCGGGGGTGGTGGCCACCCCGAGGCACTCGGCGGTGCTGTTGCCGTACGGGGTGTACTCGAGCTCGAAGGCGATGTCCTTGCTGTAATGCGAGTACAGCGCGCTGCCGACCAGGTCATCGGCGTAGTAGTCCGCCACGGTTTCCGCATCAGCGGGCGTGCTCTCCGTGGTTTCGGAGTGCCCGTGGCCCTTGTGCCAGCCACCGTGGCCAGCACTCGGCAGGCCAAGGACGGTCCAGTCCTCAGCCGGGTCACTGTTGCTGGCCTGGTAAAGGATCCCAGCCGTGCCAGTGGTCTGGCCCTGGCCCTTCGAGTCGACGACGAAGTTCTTGCCGTACTGCTCGTTGTACAGGCTGATGCAGCTGCGGCCACACGAACTGGTAGCGGCGTTTGCC
>CAVUOU010000046.1:0-167625 GCA_963743085.1 uncultured Actinomycetota bacterium | reverse complement strand
GCTATTCGCCAGCCGCTTTCCCGTCGCCAGCTCTTTCAGGGCGGCCTTCGCCAGCCGCCCTGCTCTTCTTCCCAGTGAACTGCGAACCATCTTGCATATCGCTCACGGAGTGCATCTTTCCTACCGGCGCAACCCCTGTCACACCGGGACTGAGCAGCGCGCCGATGACCAGCGCGATGGCGAAAAAGCTCATGCTGTGATCGTCAGCCACACCGAAGCCGACGACCACGCCGCCGACCAGCCACCAGCGGCAGTCGCCGGTCCGCCCGATCCTGACAACGACCAGCGCCAGCCCGCCCACGCCAGCAGCGCATACGCTGTCGTGTTAGCAAAATGAGCGACCCCAGCAGCACCGGTATCGGGCCGACCGCAGCCAGCAGCTGTGCCGTCGGGCTGCGCAAGCTGGCCGACGACGGCAACCTGGGAGGCCCGCGACCTGCTGACCGCCATCGCTGCACACCAGCTCCCGGCATCGGCGAGGACTGAACAGTGATGCCCGATTTGATGCTGTTTCAGAGAGCACTTCTTAGTCCGGGAAACTGACCGAGTACCCGGCCGCCATCCCCCTTCAGGGGCGGCCAGGCTGGCGGCAATGCCTGACTGGTTGAGCGTGCCAGCGCAGTAGCTGGATGTACAGCGTCTGCGCTGGCACGCGCGAGGGCTAGGAGACCGGATTACCAGCCGACGGCTACCTGCACGTACTGCGCGTCGCTAGTGCTGAAATCAGACGACTGGCCGTCGACGTCGTCATACGGGAAGCCGTACTGCAGGCCGTTAATGGCGACCGAGTGCCAGAACGCCGAGTAGTAGTTGTACGGAGGGTTCTGGTAGTAGTCGGCCGGCGTGTCCTGCTCTGTGGCCGAGTCCTGCGCTACGCCGCGGTTCAGGGCCGCGCACAGGGTCGGGTCTCCGCTGAGATCCGGGCTGCCGCCGCCGGCGCACCCGAACACCTCCTCCGTGGTCTCGGTCGCGCCTACCGACGCCGCGTACGAGACCATGTAGCTGGCATCCGCGCCTCCCGACTGGAAGGCGGCGACGCTACCGGGCGCGAGGATGCTGTACGGAGCGTCCGCGGTAGCTGTCGTCTGGAACGCTGCCGGCACGTAGTTCTCGTACTGCGTGAACACCGCCGACCGGCTCTCCGAGAAGATCTGGTAGTCATCGCCGACATAGGTATCGGAGCCATCGGAGTTGTGCAGGTGTATCGCCAGCGGCAGCCCCCACGCCTCGACCCGCGAGGTGTCGGCGTTGAGCGTGGTTCCGCTGGAGTTCAGCTCGATGAAGTCGGTGTAATCGCTGGTGGGCGATCCCAGGTAGAAGTTGATCCGGCAGGCGACGCACGAGGTCATGTCGTAATACGGCGACTCCGCGATCGACTCCGTGATGCCATTGACGCTCCAGTAGACCTCGCTGTCGGGGTACTGGCCGTTGGTGGCGTTGAGGAAATCGAACTCGATGCCGCTCGACCCCGCGCTCGGAATGCTGCTGGTGCTGCCCCAGAACGATGTCGGGAATCCGCCGGGAGTGGTGCCGCCAGAACCTCCGGATGTGGCGAACGTCAGGTAGTGGAGGTTCCACCCGGCATTGTCCTGATCAACGGTCAGGGTCTGCACGCCAGCCGGCAGCGTGACGCTCGCCGTCACCGTCGTCCAGTCCTGGTAGCCGCCGGTCGCGGGCGCGGTGACGTCGCCGGTGAGGTTGGCCCCGGCGGAGTTGTCGATGTGCAGCGCGTCGGTCACCGCGCTGGGCGCGGCCAGGCGCAGGCTCACGGCATAGGTACCCGCCGAGGCCACGTCCACCGTGTAGTTGAACCATTGCCCGGTCGCTCGTCCAGCCGAGGTCGTAGCCGTCACCAGCCGCGCTGGTGGGCGACGTGTCCGAGGTGTCCTCGAGGTCGACCCCGTCGGAGCGGTAGCTGTTCGCGGTGCCGTTGGTGGAGGTGACGTTGTAGGCCACGCCCTGCCCGCCGGTGTCATAGTTCGCCGCGTACGCGGTGCCCGGCACCGCGGCGGGCGTCCCGCCGAAGGGCTGGTCACCGCCGGTCCCGGTCGAGGTGAAGTCCATGTACCAGTAGTTCCAGCCATTGTCGTCCTGGTCGACGGTGAGCGTCTGCACCCCGGCCGGCAGGGTGACGCTGGCGTCGACCGTGGTCCAGTCCTGGTACCCACCCGTGTCCGGGATGTCGACCGCACCGGTGAGGTTGGTGCCGGCCGAGTTGTCGATGTGCAGTCCATCGGTTTCGCCGTACGGCGAGGCCACCCGGAAGCCGACGGTGTAGGTGCCGGCGGTGGCGACATCGACGGTGTAGTTGAACCACTGGCCGGCCGTGGTCCAGCCGATGTCGTAGCCGCACCCGGTGTCGGTGCAGGCTTCAAGGTCGACCCCATCGGAGCGGTAGCTATTCGCGGTGCCGTTTACCGAGGTGACGTTGTAGCCCACCCCCTGCCCACCGGTGTCGTAGTTCGCCGCCAGCACGGTGCCCGGCACCGCCGCCGGGGTTCCGCCGTAAGGACCCTCGGTGGCCCCGAGGGCCACGGAGTGCATACCGCTCACCAGGGTCAGGCCGGCCAGGACCGCGACCGCGAGGGCCGCGCGGCCCATGCGTCCCATGCGTGGCCCGGCACGCCGGGATCCAGCCAGCCACGGGACGTGAAATGATCCCATTTCTCTTACTCCTCTTCTTATCCCGGCCCCAGGCCGGAGCTCTTTCCCTGTTTCTGGGCAGGCGCGCCCCATAGGTGGATGGAACTGATCCAGAAGAACGACAGCGTGCTGACCGGGCCACGGAAGCTGACCGCGTCAGTAATGACGGCTACCGCCACGTAAGCAAGGGACCTTAGTTACCGACAGGTAGATAACGGCGTCTTGCCAATGAATATGGGCGTGTTCGCCTTCGATGCTCGGGATGTCTGGGCTCAGCAGGAACCGGGCTCGACGGGGCTATTCGACGCGCCTTTTCAGCACGGGCGGTTATTCCCATCTGACCAGTCCACACGCGGCGTCGAGCGGCGGGTCCCAGCCGCCACTCCGAACGAGCTGGAGGACCACGGCCGACGGGTCGGACACCCACAGGTAGCTCCAAATTCGGAACTTATATTAAGCTATGATTTAAACAGCGCGCTTCAGGCCCGTCAAGAGGGGCGCCGACCTGCCGTGGTGCTCACCGCAGGGCCGACAATGTTGGTGCAGTGGACAGTACGCAGTCATCGCGGGCAACCGTGGCCACGCGTAGCTACACCAGACTCCTATGAGTCGCGAAGGGCACGTACTGCCCGAGGGCTGAGGCAGCGACGTTCTCCGCCAGGTGGGAGCGGTTGCCGATGCCGGCGGATGGCCAGAACATTCGAGGGCTGGTGGAGAGTCACACCTGACCTGATGAACTACGGGATGCGGACAGACCGCGGCTTGTGTCCCAGCCAGGACGGCCGCCGGTTCCGCATTCCCCGCCAGGAACAGGCACAGCCCTATGCTCGGCCGCATCCCTCACCAGTCACGTGGCCGCCCGCTTGCGCCCGACTCCCGCGAGCGTGTCGACCTGGACTGCGGGGAACGGGCTGCAATGGCAGGAACTTAAGAAAGCTCTCGCCCTTCGGGCGCACTGGGGCGGGCGACGCCATGGTCTCATGACCGCAGCCCGGAATGCCCCGACCTCGGCTCCGGGCATTGCCGGACGGAACGGGCTGCTCGCTGCGGGCCGACGCCCGGAGCGCCGGTTTATCACAGACGGCTCAGTACCATGTCGCGGCCGCACTGCCGCACATCCCGCCCGGAGCCCTGTGACCGGAGAGAACAGCAGTCCTGACCACTGCCACGGCTTTCTTAAGTTCCTGGCATTGGAACGGGCTGGGGTCGGGGCGCCAGTCCGCCACGCGAACCAGCCCTGGGGGCACCAGGTCGAGTCCCGTGAAGAAGCCCCTGATCTCCTCTGCGGTACGGAGCTGGTAAGGAACCGCGCCTGTGCTCGCGTACTGCTCGGTAGCCTCGACCTGGGAACGCTCGACTTCGAAGCTGTCCTTGACAGCGAGGTAACTGCCCGCGGGGAGGCCGCCCAGCAGCCCGGCGACGATTTCGCGGGCCTGCTCGTAGTCCGCGACGTGTCCAAGTACCCCGATCAGCAGGACGGCGACCGGCCGCGTGAGGTCCAGCGTCCGGGCAGCAGCAGCCAGGATCACCGCCGGGTCCCGCATGTCCGCGTCGACGTAATCACACGATCCCTGCGGCGTGGAAGTCAGTAACGCCCGCGCGTGCGCCAGTACCAGCGGGTCATTGTCTACGTACACCATCCTGCACTCTGGTAACACCCGTTGCGCGACCTCATGCGTATTATCAGCTGCTGGCAGCCCGGTCCCCACGTCGATGAACTGCCGGACGCCCGCCTCCCCCGCCAAAAATCGCACCGACCGCGCCAGGAAATACCGCCCCGCCCGCGCAACATCCACGATATTCGGATACATCTCGCGATACTTATCCCCGGCCTCCCGGTCGACGGGGTAATTATCCTTCCCACCCAGCCAGTAATTCCAGATCCGCGCCGAATGCGGCACAGACGTATCAATCTTCGGAACCGGAATACTCTCGTCGGTCAGTCGGCCATCCCGCCTTTAGTACACACTGCTATATGGCCAATACGATACTATGCGTTAGTCTGATGGGAAATGCTACTCCGCGATATCACTCAATAACGGACTGTCAGCTCACCAACTCCCTGTCGAAGGAACGCCCATGCGCCCTGGACTTGAGGAACAGACGGCACCGGCGCCGCTCGTCGGCCTTGAAGGCGGGGGACCGAAAGCCGCCCGGCTGCGGTTGGGCGCTCAGCTGCGCGAGCTTCGCCAGGTTGCGGGTATCAACCGGCAGGACGCCGCCTCGGCGATCCGGTCATCCGCGTCGAAGATCACCCGGCTGGAGCTAGGCCAGACGGGCATCAAGTCACGGGACCTCGCGGACCTCCTCGGCATGTACGGCGCCGACCCGGCCGGGCAAGCGTCCATGGTGGCGCTGGCGCGGATCGGCAACAATCGTGCCTGGTGGCAGGAGTACGGCGACGCGGTGCCCGACTGGCAGGCCACCTATCTCGGCCTTGAGCAGTCCGCCAGCATCATCCGCGGTTACGAGCCGCGGTTCGTCCCCGAGCTGCTGCAGACGCCGGAGTACGCGCGGGCCCTGCGGACGAGTATGTCTGATGATTTCGACGCCGACCGGACGGAGCGCCAGCTCGCTGTCTTGCTGCGACGACAGCAGATCCTGCACCGCGAGGACCCGCCGCACGTATGGACAGTGATCGACGAGGGCGCGCTACGCCGTCTTGTCGGCGGCCCCGCGGTGATGCGCGCCCAGCTTGGGTACCTCATGGACATCACCAGGCTCGGCCATGCCAACATCCAGGTGCTGCCGTTCCGCGCGGGTGGCCACACGGCCTGCGGCTGCCCGGTCCAGTTGCTCCGCTTCGCCGGGGATCAGCTCCCCGACGTGGTGTGCCTGGAGTATTTCACCGGGGCCGTCTACCCGTCACGGCCGACCGAACTAGCCCGCAACTGGGACATCCTCCACCAGCTCGCCACCCAGGCCGACCCACCGATCGCGAGCACTCTCATCATCGAGCAGATGCGCGGAGAACTGTAGGAGAGAGCCGTCAGCGCAGTGATGTGGATCATCGTTTTGGTATCAATCATGAAAACCGCGTTAGCTCATAGACGACTATCTCTTGGGGGATCATACGTCGGCCTCTCTCCATCATCGCGGTGAAGGCCTCCCGGCCGAGCGCACTGACCGCGGCACCGGTCGCGCGTTCGACGTCGGCACGCTCCTGGGGAAGAAGGTCCATCCGGGTCCCTGAGGCCCTCTGGGAGGTATCCCTTGGTATCTGGCTCGTCGTCAGGGGATTCACGCCATCTCCGATCATCTCCGGCGCCACCCGGCTTACCGGAACAAGTGAAACTCCACCGGCACCCGGACCAGTCGCCGCGTAGTTCCGCTCGGCCATCTCCATCCGCTGGATCTGGTTGGCGCCCCAGTAGATCTGCGTTACGGCAGTTTCCGCAGGTAGATGGTTGGCTGGCCAAAGTGGCGTCCGCACCGATTCCTGAAGGTTCCAGAACTGTTTCGCTGCTCCTGACCTGCGGCGGCGTTATGCTCTGGTCTGTTCAGTTATGAGCGTCGCGAATACGCCCTGCTGGGGATGCCCGTCAGCATGTGCAATTGAGAGTCGATTATGCGCCCGTGCTGTCTCCCGGCCTCCTTATTGCCAGGTCAGACAACCTCGGTTTTCCAGCGCCGAGGTCTGGCTCTCGCCGCACCATCATCGGGGCTGGCCGCGGCGGTCGGCAGGGGTTCCGGGGGCCGGTCTGACCGGCAAGCGATCGGGGGCAGTCATAACCATGGGGAAGGACGAGGGATGCAGCCGCTAACTGGCGATGATCCCGTCGAGATCGGCGGCTACCGGCTACAGGGGCGGCTCGGAGTCGGGGGGATGGGACGCGTCTATCTGGCGTCCACACCGGCCGGCCGACTGGTCGCGCTGAAGGCGGTACGGCCAGAACTCAGCGACGACCAGGAATTCCGGACCCGCTTTCGCCGGGAGATCCAGGCCGCCCAACGGGTGCACGGACTGTACACCGCGCAGTTGGTCGATGCCGATCCGGACGCCACCCGGCCGTGGCTGGTGACCACATACGTGCCAGGATCGTCGCTAGAGGAAGCCATTGACACCAATGGGCCGATGCCAGCGGCGATGGTAGTCCGGCTTATCGCGGGGGTCGCCGAAGCTCTGCAGGCTATCCATGCCGCCGATGTCGTGCACCGCGATCTCAAGCCGTCCAATGTGCTGCTCGCCCAGGACGGCCCGCGGGTGATCGATTTCGGGATCGCCCGGGCGCTGGAGGCGGCCTCGCTCACGAGCAGCAACATAATGATGGGCTCCCCGGACTTCCTGGCACCCGAGCAGATCCTGGACATGCCGATCTCCCCGGCTATCGACGTGTTCGCTCTCGGCTCGCTGGCCGTCTACGCGGCAGTCGGCAGGCCCCCCTTCGGGGAGGGTCACATCACGGCGATCTCGCACCGCGTGGTGTATGAGCCCCCAGACTTGGAGGGATGCCCGCCACAGCTGCTCACCCTGATCGAGGCCTGCCTCGAGAAGGACGCGGAGCTACGGCCAGCACCCGGCAGGATCATCGAATTCTGCGCGGCACGCGCGGACGAGATGTCCGATTCCAGCGAGCCCTGGCTGGAATGGAGTCCGACGGGTGCCGCGCCAGAACTCAGCGAAGGATCGCCTCGCGCGACAGTCGCGTTGACGGGCTTGGCGCGGCTCGGTAAGGCCCGGCCATGGCGCGACCGACGGCCTGAAGCCCGGCACGACGATCCCGGCGGCAATGCGGGAAACGCCGGTGCCGGTGCCGGTGCCGGTGCCGGTGCCGGTGCCGGTGCCGGTGCCGGTGCCGGTGCCGGGAAGGGAAACGGGCGGCGCTTCCGGTTCGTCGCCGCCATGTGCGCCGCCGCCATAACCGCCGCGCTCATCGCGACAACGGTGACCCTCCAGCTCACCGCTGCGAATAACACTGCTCTCGGTAACACCACTGCTCACAGAATTACCGATACACGCCGTCCAGTCGCTCCTGCCGTTCGCAGTACGGTGCGTCTCTCCTCGCCCACGCCCAGCAGCGCACCCTCTCCCGTGCGCAGCCACGCGCCCAGCGCGGCCCCCGCTCCCCTGGTGCTGCTGTCTCAGGGACACCCCGTAACGGCATCATCAGTGCAGGGATACCCATGGGCGGCGGCTAACGCTGTCGACGGGAACCTCGGGACCCGCTGGTCAAGTGCCTGGAGTGATCCGCAATGGCTGGAGGTCGATCTCGGGGCAACGCACGCTATCCGTAAGGTCGCGCTCTACTGGGAGAACGCCTATGCGACAGCCTTCCAGATCCAGGTTTCCGTCAACGGCACGACATGGACGGATATCTACTCGACAACCACAGGCGCTGGAGGCGACCAGACACTTCAAGTGAGCGGTACGGGCCGCTACGTCCGGATGTATGGAACCCACCGGATCTCGGGCTACGGGTACTCGCTGTGGGAATTCCAGGTCTTCGGCTACTGACCGCCGTCCTCCAAGACCAGGCGGGAAGCTGTCGTCCATGCACGAGCCGACAAGCAGCGACCAGTCAGGGTCGGCGGGTCCGCTGAGGGAATCTGGCGAGATTCCCGGCATGTCGGCGATATCCTCTATCGTCATAATCAGTCCGATCGCCAGTTCTAATACGGAGGCTCTCACCACGGTGGCGCGCACGGCAGAACTGACAAAGACCTCGGAACCGGTGACGGCTGAGGACAAGCCCATCGAAGCCAAGCCTCTCCGTCCAGGGCAGGCGGCCCGTGCCGTCGTCTCCGACGGTCGCGCGATCCGCGATGCCATCGAGGCGGTCCTGGCCGCGCCGGGGGAATCCCGCGAAGTCGCACGACGAGCGTATGAGGCGGTGCGCGACCAGATTGTCGCCGACGCGCTGGACGCGATGCCGGTAGACCGACTCCGGGACCTCATCCGCGGGAAGGTCACGTTCGCCCCCCTCATAGACGCGGGCCTCGATACGGTCGGCAAGGTCCTCGCGGCCGGAGCGGAAGCGCTCAGGCGAATCCCAGGGGTTCGCCGCAGGACGGCCAAGCGCATCATGGCCGCCGCAGCGCAGATGCGGGAGTCCGTCGAGAATGGCACCCGCGTTCGCATCGACCCGGACGCTCGGACCCCCGAGCAGACTGTCGCTCATCGCCGCGCTGCGCCGTTACGAGCGCTCCAGGTCCGCGCTGAAGGGCCCGGACCTGAGTCCGCTGGCGAGCGAGATCGGGCGCCGCCTTGACCCGGCCGCCCGCGGCGCGAGCCGACGGAGAATGCTCTTCACGTTCTCCGGGCAGAAGAAGCAGGAAGCCCGTGATGCCCTCACCGAGTTGGACGCCATCCTCAGCTCCAAGCCGGTCACCACGGCACGCAAGCGGCTGTCCAGGGCCGAGGCTGAGCTGGAGAAGGCCAGCAAGGAACAGCGGGCGACCCGGCTGTGGAATGACTACCTCGCCCGCCCCGTCACCTACAACGGCCTGCTGATCGATGTCGCGGAACTCGACCCGGCGCGGGAGGCCAGCCAGGGCTTCCTCCCCGCCGACATCGCCGAGCAAGTCCGCGTACTGCCCCTTGACCAGTCCCTCCTCAAGACATCGCTGCGTGGCTACCAGGCGTTCGGCGCGAAGTTCGCGCTGGTCCAGGAGCGGGTGATCCTCGGCGACGAGATGGGCCTGGGCAAGACGATAGAGTCACTCGCCGCGATGTGCCACCTGGCGGCCAAGGGCGCGACGCACTTCCTGGTCGTCTGCCCGGCGAGCGTGGTCATCAACTGGACGCGCGAGGTGGAGCGGCACACGCTGCTGGAGGCCCGCCGGCTCCACCTGCCAGGCGCGAAGCGGCAGGCGGCCGAGCAGGAGTGGGCGGCCAAGGGCGGCGTTGCCGTCACGACGTTCGAGGCGCTGCGCGCCATGCCGGAAGACCTGGACGTCTCGGTAGCGATGATGGTCGTCGACGAGGCGCACTACGCGAAGAACCCGAACGCGTTGCGCACCCAGGCGGTCAGCGAGTGGGCGGGCCGGAGCAGGCGGGCACTGTTCCTGACGGGGACGCCGATGGAGAACAAGGTGGAGGAGTTCCGGGTTCTGGTCGGGCACCTGCGCCCGAAGGTCGCCGAAAATTTGGACATCGCGGATGAGTCGCTGGATGGCACCAGGTTCCGGGAGCAGGTCGCGCCGGTCTACCTGCGGCGCAACCAGGAAGACGTGCTCAGCGAACTGCCGGACCGGCTGGAGACGCAGGAGTGGGTGGCGCTCGAGGGAGCGGCCATGCGCGCGTACCGGAAGGCGGTCCTCGAAGGGAACTTCATGGCGATGCGCCGGGCCGCGTTCGACCCGGGAACGGTGAAGGGATCGCCGAAGCTCCGGCGGCTGGTGGAGATCGTCAGCGAGGCAGCGGACGGCGGGCGCAAGGTCATCGTGTTCTCGTACTTCCGCGACGTGCTGGAGACGGTGACCGAGGTGCTGGCCGGGCGGGACGGCGTCCCGGGCATCCCCGTCGTCGGACCGCTGACCGGGGACATTTCGCCGGCCGACCGCCAGGCGATGGTGGACGAGCTCACGAACGCCAGCGGACCGGCGGTGCTGGTCTCTCAGATCCAGGCGGGCGGCGTGGGCCTGAACATCCAGGCCGCGTCGGTGGTCATCATCGCCGAGCCGCAGCTGACGCCATCGATCGAGGAGCAGGCGATCGCCCGCGCGCACCGGATGGGCCAGGTTCGCCCCGTGGACGTACACCGGCTGCTGTGCGAGGACAGCGTCGACCAGCGAATCCTCGAACTGCTGGCGGACAAGCGCGAGGCGTTCGACGAGTACGCGCGCCGCAGCGACATGGCGAACGCGACGCCGGACGCGTACACGGCTCCGAGACCGAACTGCGGCACACGATCGTGGCCGCAGAACGCACCCGGCTCAAGGCGGCGTGACGGTCGGCTACGCGGCGACCTTCAGGACCTTTTTCGCCGAGTCGGAGCCGTTGTAGTTGCCGTCGCCGCTGTACACGGCAACGAACGTGTACGTGCCGGCGCGCAGGCGGGTGTTGGCCAGCGTGCAACTGCCGGTGCCCTTGCTGAGGGTGATCGTGCAGATCGTCGTGCCGCCGATCCGGACCGCCAGCTTGCCCGTTGGGTAGACGCTGCCGACGTGACTGGCCGACACGGTGAACTTCTCGGCACTCTCGTGCCCATAGGTGACGCTCGTCTTCGCCAGGGCCATGATGGTCGTCGTGCTCCGCCTCACGGCCGTCAGCGCAAGCGATGCCGACGCGGACGCTGCGAAGTCGCCCTGGCCCGAGTAGGCCAGAACCACCACATGCTTGCCGGCGGCCAGGATCGCCGTCGTCCCCTTGCAGGAGACCGTCCCGGTGAGCGGCACGTTCGTGCACCCGGAGACCGCCTTACCGTCAACGAAAACCGTCGCCGAGCCGTTGGGTGTCCCCGCCGTGGATGACACGCTGCCGGTGACGGCCAAGGTTGTGGCCGCGCCCGTAAAGGTGATGCTGCTCGGCGTGAACGCGAGGCGGGTCACCGTAGCCGCCTGGGCAACGGTGACGGTGTCCGTCCCGGTCGCCGGCAGGTAGGTGACGTCACCGCCATACGCAGCCGTCAGCGCATTGGCCCCGGCAGGCAGCTGCGTCGCCGTAAGCGGACACGTTCCAGTGCCGTTCGCGAGGGTGATCGTGCACAGGGTGCTATCGCCAGAGCCGGTCACGGTGACGGTCCCGGTCGGCGTGCCACCCGCCGGGGAGGACGCCGTGGCGATGAGCTTCGTGGACTGCTCGGAGCCGTAGGTCACCTTCGGCGTCGATGCGGTCAACGTGACGGTGGCAGGAGTCGCCTCGGTGACCAGTTGCGGCGCAGTGGGTCCGACGTAAGTGCCGTCTTGCCCGACGGTGGCGTCGAGGCCGTTATACGTGAGGGTGCAGTGGCCATCTTGCGGGCATGCCGCCTGGAGGTTAAGCGGCGTGGCGTTGCCCGATGAAGCTACCTGCTGCGCGACCGCCATGGCGCCGCCGTCCGGGCTAGTGGCGGAGAAGATCTCATTCGGGTCGCTGTCACCCGGATAGTAGAACCCAACGACCGTGCAGTCTCCGGTCGCCACGCAGACAAGGTCGGTGACCTGGGGTGCATCGTTCGCCGCGAGCCCCGGGATGGCCGTGGCCGCGCCCCAGTCACCGCCGCTAGACTCGGCCGCGGTGACTACCGCGCTAGAGGCGCTAGACGACTGGCCCGGCTCGTTCGCCACTGCCGCGGCGATGACGCAGTTGCCCGCCGAACGGCAGGCGACAAAGGGAGTAACCGCCTCATCTACGGCGTCGCCTGACGGGAGGCTAAGCGCCTTCGCCTGACCCCAGGTACCATCCGTCTCATCAAGGGTGAAGAGCAGGCCGTCCGCATTGAGCTGCGGGAACAAGGTGCCGGTGACGGCGCAGTCGCCGATATCGGGGCAGGAAACCGAGGTGACTTCGTTTGGCAGAGCTTCGTCGCCCGACCCGCTGGAACTCACCGAGGCAATGCCGGGAACTGGCTGAGGCTCACCCCAGGAGTGGCCGGACTCGCTCACGATGAACGGCTGCTGCACCTCTCCGTACTGGGAGTTGCTGTACTGATAGTAGCCGCCCGCCGTGCAATCACCCGGGGCGCCGCAGGACAACGAGCTCAAGCCGCCCGTCACGGCGGACGCGGAGGAGGGCTGCAGGCTCGCGAAGCCGGCCAGTGGCTGCAGAGACCCCCAGGTGCCGGCCGATTCGTCGGCGGTGAACGGGACGGGGGTGGCGTCCGTCGGAGTGTAGGAACCGATGAGGGTGCACTCACCCGCGGCCGGACACGACAGGCCGTTAAAGCCGAACGATTCCATATTGCCCAGCCCGGCCGTGTCAATTACGACCGGCGTTCCCCACGTGCCACCCGTCTCTGTGACCTCGAAGGGGTGCAGAAGGGAGTCCGTGCCGTCGTAGGTACCGACGGCGGTGCAGAAGTCGGGTGTGCCACACGAGACTTCCGTGAGGTAAGCAGCGGTGTCGGCGGCCTCGGCGGGAAGACCAGCGAGGGGCTGCGTGCCCCAGGTCCCGTTTACCTCGGTCGCGAGGAACGGCACCGTCGCGCCGGTGACGGGCGAGCCATAGTCGCCCACGGCAGCGCAGTTGCCCAGTGTGCTGCAGCCCAGCGCACTGACGTTACTGGGGTTGTGCCCACCCGAGGTACTAGTCAGCGCCGCAAGGCCCGGTATCTCCTGGACCGATCCCCAGGTACCGCCGGATGCCGCGGTGGTCGCGCCGGCGACCCCGCTCACGCCGATCGCCATCCCGGCGGCCGCGCCCACGACGGCGACCGTGGCCAGGCTAGCGCCCAGCTTCGTCCTCAAGGATGTCTTGAGAATTCCCACATTAAACCTCTCTGGTCGGCCGGAGGCGCGCGGCGGGAACCGCCCGCTATCCCCCGATCTCTGCTGTCGGTTCAACGCTAAGCAGCCGCCTTGCCACGAGTTTCGCAGCGCTGTCGCGAACCTGCGACACCGGTCGTGATTCCGGCACAGTCCCTCGGGCGGATGAATGGCTAGGCGATCTTCAAACTTTTCAGCATCATGGGGCCCGCCTGGACAGCACGTCGGCGCTGTCGATCGCGATGTTGTATCCGCCAGGCCGTCGTCGGGCGCGGTGCCGTCTTGTGAGAGCCCGTACAGGAATCCGGAGCCGACACCGTTCCTCCTTCCCGCGGTCCTTTGCTTTTGGGCAAAGGACCGCGGGAGATCAGCCGGCTAGGGCAGAGTCCATTGCTGGTCGGCTTCGCCGTTGCAGTCGTAGATGATCACCTGGGTGCCAGAGCCGCCGGATCCGTTGTCTTCCAGGCATTTGCCCGACTGCGGGTTGACAAGGGCGCCGTTCGGCTGCGGTACCCAGGTCTGTGCGCCGGTCCCGTTGCAGTCGTATAGGTCGACGGTGGTGCCGTTGGTGGTGTCCCCGCCGTTGACATCCAGGCACATGCCGAGCACCTGCAGCGTGCTGTTGGACTCGACCGTCCACTGCTGCGCGGCCGTGCCGTTGCAGGTGTAGACCTGGATCGGGTTGTAATCCGCCGTTGAGGCGTTGCTGTCGTCCAGGCACAAGCCCTGATAGCCAGTGATCGGCCCTGGAGGCGGAGCGGTATTGCCGATGGCGACCCCCGTGGTGTTGGAGGTGCCAGCGGTGGTGGTAACCGTGACGTCAGCGGTAGTGCCGGGGGTCACGGCCCACTCTCCGTTCGTTCCGCTTGGTTGCGGGACGGTGAAGGTGATGGCGCTATCGCTCCAGCTGTCAACGGTGAAGGTGGCCAGATCAGAGGGTGCGCCCCAGTTGGTGCCGTTGTCGCTAAAGGTCAGGTAGCTGCTGCCCTGGCTCGCGCCGAAGCCGCTGCCGGTGACCGTGACCTGCTGGCCGGCCGCGGCCTTGGCCGGGGAGGCGAAGGTGATCAGCGGGGTGCTCGGCTCCGACCGTTGCACGGGAGAGCCGCCGACCTGGGTGACGGTGAGGCTCGCGGTGGTCGCGACGGCACCGAGCGGGACTTGCAGGGTGTCGGTGGACGAGTTGTAAGTCCACTGCGAGGCCGCCACCGTCTGCCCGTTGATCTGGACGGAGGTGGGTTGCGACTCGTCGACCAGGTCGAGGGTGTAGGTGCGGCTGGCCGGCTCGCCGGGGTACGAGCCGACGGCGGGCGAGATGGTCAGCGTCGAGGTGTCCGCGGACGCGTTCTCGGTGTAGCTGATCGGTGTCTGGGCCGACTGGCCGGACTGGTAGCCCAGGCCGGTCCCGGCGTCGTCGTAGAGCGAGTAGCTGCCGTTGGCCCCGGCGTGCACCTGAAGGGTGATCGGTGCGGTGCCGGCGGTCTGGGCCTGGCCGCTGGAAGGTTGCAGCGGGATGATGCCGCCCTCCTTGACGAACACCGGCATCCGGCTGGTGGGTACGTTGATGGTCTGCGTTCCGGGACCGGTGAAGGTGGCGCCGGTGAAGTAGTCCTGCCAGGTGCCCGGGGGGAACCAGACCTGGGTGGCGACGCTGGCGCCGGGCTGGGTGACCGGGGCGACCAGCACGTCCGGCCCGAGCGTGTACTCGGTCGGGTTGGTGTAGGCCGCGGCCTGGCCGGGATAGTTGAGGTAGAGGGCCTGAGTCATCGGGATCCCGGTGCTGCTCGCCTGGTACGCCAGCGTGTAGAGGTACGGTACGAGCTGTTCGCGCAACTGCATGAACTGGTCGCCGACGGCCTGGGTCGCGGCGTCGTACTCCCACGGCAGGCGCGCGTTCTGGCCCCAGTCCACCTCGTCCGAGTGCTCGCGCATGATCGGCTGGAACGTGCCGAGCTGGAGCCAGCGCAGGTACAGGTCGTCCGGGTCGTTGCCGTTGCCGGTGGTGTTGCTGCCCAGGAAGCTGCCGATGTCGTCGCTGACGTACGGCTCGCCGATGCTGCCCTCGTCCTGGGCCAGCTGCGCCTCACTGGCCAGGGTGTTCCAGGTGCCCTCGGTGTCCCCGGTGAACGCGATGGCCGAGCGGTGGTCGGCCCAGGGACCCGCGGGGTACGCCCCGGCCTGCGAGGCCTGGTTCGACGCGCCGATCCGGGCCAGGTCGAAGCCGCGCTCGCCGTCGTTCACCATCTGCTGCGCGGTCAGGTAGTTGATCCACGCGTCGGGGGTGACGCCGGGCTGCGAGAACACGCCGCTGGCATCGCAGCACCAGTCGAGCCAGGTCATCGCGACAGAGTTCTGCGTCGGGTCGGCGGTGGCGAAGTAGGACTCGGCCTGCGCCACGTTGCCCCAGTCCCACACCGCGCAAGCCCCGCCGTTGCTGCAGCTGGACTCGGTGGTCAGGGAGTTGCCGGCGATGTCCTGGGCCTGGCTGTAGAGCGGATCATTGGTCGCGATGGCGGGATGCACGTTGAGCGCGACGTCGATGTCCTGCGACGCGGCCCAGTCGGTGAAGGCGGTGGGATCCGGGAAGAGCGAGGAGTTCCACTCCCAGCCGTTCCAGGTGTTCGGGCTCTTCCAGTCCGTGTCGACCGACAGGTCGTCCAGCGAGACGCCGTTCGCCTCGAACTGGGGCAGGATCGTGCTCTGATAGTCCGCGGTCGAGTAGGGGTCGTACTGGGAGAACCAGTTGCCGAACACCGACTCGTCGGGCAGCGTCGCGGGCCCGGTCAGCTTCGCCAGGTCGGACAGGGCTCCGGTGTAGTCCTGCCCGTAGCCGAACAGGTAGCCGTCCTGGATGTCTCCGGTCGGACGGTTGGCCACCCAGCCGTCCGAGGTCCACACCGCGGTATGCGAGTCGTCGAGCAGGTACCAGCCGGACTGGTCGAGCAGCCCGGGGGCCATGCTGCGGGATGTTCGCGGTGCAGGTGGCGCACGTCAGGGTGCTGCCGGTGTAGGTGCCGTTGACCGAGTCGTAGGAGCGGATGTACCCGCCGAGCGGGTTCGCCGGCAGGAACGGCGCCGCGCTCGCGCCGGGCGCGCTGACCGCGATGTCGTCGATGTTCACGTTGCAGCTGTCACCGCTCTCGCAGTCCATTGCGACGGTGTTGGTGCCCGCGGTCAGCGTGACCGGAACGGTGACCGTCGACCAAGCGTCCCAACTCGAGGTCGTCGGAAGGGTGACCTGGGTGGTGGTGCCATTGACGACCAGGCTCTCGGTGCGCGATTCGAGATTGCCGTCGCCACCGGTGTAGTTGGAGTAACGGATGGTCACGTCCGCGGCGCCGGCCGGGGCGCCGAGCACCTGCCAGGAGGCGTCCGCCCCGGTCGCGGTCAGGCCGGCGACGAATCCGGCCGGGCTGAGATAGTTGAGGTGGTTGCGGCGATCGACGCCCCGCCGCTCAGGGTGGCCGCACCGGCCTGGCACGCCTGGCCGAAGGTGCACTCCCAGCCCCAGGTCGGGGTGACGTTCGCGGAGGCTCCCGGGGGCAGCGCGCCGAGCAGTTGCATCTTGGTGTTGACGGCGCTGAACGGGCCGGAGCCCAGCTGGTAGGAGAGCGTCATCTGGCTGGTGGTGATCGTCAGCAGGCCGTCAGAGACGCTGCTGGTGTAAGCCGGGACGGTGAAGTCGCGGTCGATGATGTCGAAGGTCGGATCGTCGAGGAAGCTGCCGGTCGGCGAGTACTCCATCCGGATCACCTCGGGGGCGAGCACCTCGAAGCGGGCGTCGCCCTCGACGACGGTGGCCTGCGAGGCCGCCGTGCCGTTGGCCATGTTGATGTTGTTCGACAGATTGACCGGCGAGGTGTCAGAGGTTGCCGTCTGCGCGCTGACCGGTGAGGTGTCAGAGGTTGCCGTCCGCGCGCTGGCAGGCCCGGCGGTGGCGACCAGAACCACGGCGACCGCCGCCATCAGGACCTTGCCCCAGGTCAATCGGCGCCAGGACGCCAGGCGGGAGCACACGGTAGAGGCGAAGTGGGTTCGGCGGAGTGACGCGAACGCGGCAGCCAAGGCAACCACCGCGTTCCGTGCTCGTCCGG
Organism: uncultured Actinomycetota bacterium; assembly: GCA_963743085.1. Lineage (GTDB taxonomy): Bacteria > Actinomycetota > Actinomycetes > Streptosporangiales > Streptosporangiaceae > JBEKHI01. The sequence continues at coordinate 150,547 of CAVUOU010000046.1, read as the reverse complement.
ACCACGATCTGGCGGAGGCTGCGTACAAGGCGAGCTCCTTACACTGCTGAGTGCAATTATGGTGAAAAAAGTGTGATAGGACTCCCTTTTACGAAAGGCGCCGAGGAGCGTCAATAGATCAAACCGTTAACATAGAGTTAAAATGGTTCGGTCGTGCGAGTTCACAGTGGGGCAGGCCCGCCGTTCCCGGGCAGCATGGATGCCAGTTTCGCCTTCGGGCCAGAGAGCCGGTGGCGCGAGTATTTCGGCTGTGACGTGCTGAGCAGCCTGATCACGGGCATCGACGAGTTCCATGCCGCCAAGGCCCGTGAGCGCCGGTTCCTGGTGCTGGGCTCCGTGTTGCTCGGAGCGTTCATGTGGCTCGATGATCCCGAACTGGTCCAGTGAGGCGGCCAGTTTCACCCGAGACAGATCCAAAAACCGCAGGTCACCAGCCTAAGTTCAGCCCATGAGAAGCTGCCGCGCCATCACCATCCGCTGGATCTGGTTGGTGTCCTCATAGATCTGGGTGATCGTGGATCAGGGGGCAGTTTCCCCAGGTAGATGACATGTTGGCCAGCATGGATTCAGCACGCCCGTGTTGTCGGCGTAGTGCTGGATGAAGTCCGTGGTGTGTGCTGCCGCAGGTGATCGGCCAGGATCACAGCTCTATGCTCCGTTGGGGCGCGCGGGTTCCGCCTCCGCTTCGATGACAAGCGGCAGCCGCAGTTGCGGCGACGGGAACGCTCGCTCGAACAGGTCTTCAAACTCCGCTTTGTTTTTTGCGATCCGCATGAGCAACATCACATGTGAGATCTGCTTGTCCAAGTGCTCGTTGCCCCTGTTTGCAAGGAACTGATGATGCTTGTGGACCCGGTAGCCCTTCGGGGTGCGTGGATTGCGGCGGCGAAGTTCATCGTGGACGCCGGGAGGAAGCCGGTCGTAGATGTAAGAGTTGATGAGCTTGCCCACCTGAGGCGTCCGCTTGCTGGTGCCAGGGCGAAAGTCCCAGCCGTTTAGGCGATAGATCTGCTCGAAGAACTCATTGGGAAAGGTCTTGACCCACGGGCGTAGTTCGACGCTGACGGAGGATCACGTCGGCGCCGATCCGCAGGCCGAGGGCCGCGTGGGCGGCATGCAGGTCGTTCGGCGTGCAGACCGCGAAGTAGTCGGGCCGGTTAGGCTCCCGGCTAAGGAAGTCCTCGAACTCCACGCTGTCGGTAAAGAACCGCGCATCCGGGAAGTAACTGTCGAGGATGCCTACCGAGTCGGTGACGTCGTGGCACGCGGTTAAGGTGCCGCCGACATCCCTGACCGCCTCCAGATGGCGCCGGGCGATGTAGCCCGCCACGCCGATCAGCGCGAATGTGGGACCTGGTACAGAGCTGCTCACGCGTGCCGCCTTCTTGCCTTAGTTAGTTGCCGCCGCCGGTCACCGCTGGGACCTCGAACACGGCCCAGACGCACTTGCCCGGCCTGGACATGGCGGGACGCCAACCCCACCGGGACCCGGTGATCATGCCCACGAGGTCAAGCCCCCGTCCGCTCTCGTCATCGCGGCTAGCGCTGAGACGGACGGGGACACCCGGCGCCTGGTCCCAGACCTCGGCAACCAGCCGCTTCCCGTCTGTGAGCAGGCACAGCCGGATCACGGGCATGCGCCCTTCCGCGTACCTCGGAGAGCCGTCAGCGTCCGCGGACGCGTTGACCCCGTTGGCGACTAGCTCACTGACGACCAGCTCAAGGGCATCGGTAAGGCCGCTCATCCGCCACATTGCCAGAATCGCGCGGACGTGGGCCCGTGCCGCCGACGGCGCAGTCGGCAGGGCAGCAAGGGGCGGCATGACGCTCGACACGGGCCACGCCGGGCCGGGGCGTAGCCCAGTCTCGGCCATGTGCTGTCCTAGCTGTGCCATCGTGCTGCCTCCCGGAGGATGCTCATAACGAGCGGTCTCGCTGGCACGACGGTACGCTTCTGAATGACGACGTTGCGATGTCAAAGCAGGCGGCGTTTAGGCGTCTTTCTGGGCGTCGAAATGACGTTACAGATCATGACTCGCGGGGTATTCTCGGGGTCATGGCCCCTAACACCGCGCTGCGGCAGGCGCGCCTGGCTCTGCGCCTGAGCCAGGACGAGATGGCCGTGGCAATCCGCGACGCCGGGCAGCGGCTCGGCACTCCGAACGGCTGCTCCAAGCGGCTCGTGCAGCGCTGGGAAGCCGGCCAGGTGACGCTGCCCCGCGCGGTCTACGTCCGCGCGCTGGAGTACGTCACCGGACAGCCGGTCGCCACCCTCGGGTTCGACACCGCCGCCGAGCGCTACGGCCTCGACCCCGACGAGGCCCTGGCCACCGGCTCAGGCCCGTGGATCCCCGTGGCCGACCCCAAGGCACAGCCGGGCCCGCTAACCGGAATCTGGCTCAGCAGCTACGAGTACGAGAGCACCGGACGCGGCGCGACGTTCACCAGTCACCATTACGTCGCCGTAGTCCAGCACGGCACCCGGCTCCAGGTCAGGTCAACGCCAGGGTCGCGCTCCCGGCTCCTGATGGACCTGACCGCCAACGGCCAGGTCCTCACCGGCACTTGGACCGAGGAGACCAGCCCAGCCGGCTACTACAAGGGTGCCGTCTACCACGGCGCGATCCAGCTCCTGCTCGAGCCAACCGGCCGGAAGATGACCGGCAAATGGGTCGGCTTCGGACGCGACTTCGACCTCAACACCGGTCCCTGGACCCTGCAACTCGTCACCAGCACCGTCACCGAAGCGACCCTCAAGGACTACAGCAAGCCAGCCGATGGCGAGTAAGCGAGCGTCCCAGCCCGGAACCAGTCTCATCGGCCAGTTAGCCGCCAGCGATGACCGGCGCTCGCACCAACAACTTGGTTGGCGACCATGGACCTGTCGTAGACCTGCGTGTACCTTACGCCGACCTTTGGCCGGTCTGGCGGCTGTGTAGGGGCCCGACCTACTTGGCGAATCGCCAAGGCTAGTTGGCGCTACTTGGCGAGTTCTCGGCTAGGTGGTGGTGGCGATCGACCGCCGCCTGACCCGCTGCCTCCCCTCGCCGGCAGGCTGCCGCCGGATCCCGCGCCGATCACGCTCTTACCGCCGGCCGGCAAGCGCGCAGCCCTGCCATGCTGGACAACGTGGATGATCTCGAACTGCTCCGGCAGGAATTCAGAGCCGAGGACGGCTCGTTCCTTCTCCAGCTCCGGGTCGACCTGCACTGGGACCGGCAGGCGTTCAGCCGGCTGGAACAAGCAATGCGCCGCGTCTGCGCGCAGCAGGAGCCCCGGCAGCAGCTGGACCGATGGCTGGTCGAGGGCTACTGGTATCTCTCGGACTTCGTCCCGGGACACACCAGTCACCCGGACTTCCCACGCCCAGAGCCGGACCCGTACTACAAGGCGGCAGTCAGGCGGCTATGGGACCTGCAGAACTGGTTCGTCACCGGGCGATCGCCCTATCGGGCCGGCCATGAGTGGCCAGAGCTATAACCCGCCAGCCGATCCCGGTGAACCTGTCCGCTGCCGTCATTTCCGGCCACCGGTAAGCCCTCTCGTGGCTGCCCCCCACTGATCACCACTCAGCCCGGGGCCGAATCAAGCCGTCAAGTCATCCCTCGGCAACACGCAAACGGCGCCAGGTCAAGCCGTCATGGCGGGGCCAGATTACGTGGTCTCCGACCGCGCGGCCGAGGCCGCGCTGCGCGCCGTCGAGGCCAGCGCCGAGCTCTTCCGCCAGTACAAGGGGTTCGCCGACCCGGTGCCGACGGCGGCTGACGCGCCGATCCTCGATCGCCTGCTCGCCTTGTCCGGACGAAACCCGGCCTGGGCACCCTCCGCGGATTGAATGTCGGCGGGGGTAGCGTATGGCGTTCTGGTCGCCAGGACGACCGGAACGCCATACACCTTCGGGCTGGACCGGCTCAGGGTCCGGGCGGGCAGGGGGTGAGCAGCGCGTAGTAGGCGAGGGGGATGCCGGTGCGCCTGCGGAAATGCAGGCCGGCCTCGTTGGCCAGCCTCGTGAGCGTGGTCAGCGTCAGGTGATGCCGGTCGGCGAACTCGCCGATCACCAGCCGGCCGCCGGGCTTGAGCACCCGCCGCAGCTCCGCCAGGGCGACGGCCGGCCGGGGGATCTCGCCCAGCACCGTCACCAGGTAGGCCGCGTCGAAGCAGTCGTCGGGGAAGGGCAGCGCCTCGGCGCTGGCCAGGTGCGGGCTAATGGCGCCGATTGACCGTCGGGCGGCGCGGGCCATGACGTGGTCCAGCATCTGCTGCTGGACATCGACGACGGCGAGCTCGCCGCCGGCGCCGAGCTGCGGTGCCACGTGCAGGGACTGCAGGCCGGTGCCGGGGCCGATCTCGAGTAGCCGCTGGCCCGGGCACGGCTGCAGCAGGACGTCCAGGCGCCGACAGGTCAGCAGGGGCAGCGGGAGGTCGAGCAGGCGGCGCTGCGCGTACGGGTACGGCGCCTGGTCGGTGAGCGCCGCGGCCGCGCAGGCGGCGCCGACGGCGATCGCTCCCGCCGCCGCGATCGCGAGCGGCGTCGCTCTCATCGGGTCTGCCTCGTGAGCGCGATCGCGACCCACCACGCGGCCACCGCCAGCGGGAGCTCGGCGCAGCCCGCCTCGGCCAGCGCCATCGCGCGCCCGGCCCCCGGCGCCGAGGTGCACACGTCGAACCAGGCGTCGATGAGCAGCAGGGTCCCCGCGGCCGCGGCCGCCAGGCTCGCCCGGCGATCGCCCCGGGAGAGCAGCACCGCGGTCACCAGTGCGGCGGCCGCCTCCGCGGCGTCCAGGCCGGCCCAGGCCAGCGCCCAGTGCTGCGCCTGCGCGGTGGCCGGGAGCGTCACCGCGAGCAGCGCGCTCCAGGGCAGCAGGAAGCCGCCCACCGCGAGCGCGACCAGCCGGGCGCGCCGCAGCAGGTGTAGGGTCTCACGACACGTGACGTGTCGATCTTCGTTGACCTTGGGTTTTTCTGATGTCTCACGGCGTTGGCGGCCATGATCAGTCTCAACCCCATGGCATTTCTTCACCCCGCTTGCTTGCCAGGCCGGACCTGGGCCGGACCAGCGCCTCGCGGTAGTTGCGGCCGATCCGGTCCAGAATCCGCTTACCAGATTCCGGTGCGGGGGTCCGAGGGCCAGAGGCCGACAGCCTCCTGAAACAGTCCCAGGAGGATTTCGGCGGTGAGCAGAGTGACGGTCTTGGTCCAGGGATGGAACATTGTCGATGAGCAGCAGTTGGTCCAGGCGCCCCCGGGCGCGGGGCCCCGGGTCGTGTTCCTGGACGGCCGGTCGGCCCTGCCGATCTGTGGTCTTCATGCTTCAAGCCTCGGCGGACGATCGCCACGGATCGATGGGGAGCGTTCCAGAATTGTGGGTGGGGCACGCCCCACCCCCAAGACACCGGCCAGCCCCCGTCCCAGGACGGGAAGGGCTGCGTAATCTTGGTGACATGGGCGATGTCCCTGCTGATCAGCAGCTCCCGCCGGGTGCACAGGACGCCCCAGGGTTCCTGTCCGCCCCCTGCGGCACATGATGCTGCCTGGGCTGCGGGCGGCCGGCGGATGGGTGTCTGCGAGGACCTGGCGGGCAACCGCTAACCTCGGGGTCTCCCTCGCGCTCGGCTGGCTGTTCGCCTTCGCCGCTGCCTGGGCGCTGTTGCTGGTGGCCGCCACCGTCTGGATCATCGGCGTGGGCACCACGGTCCGGGCGGGCACCCTGTGGCTCGCCGTCCAGATGGCCCGCCCGGACCGCCGGAGGATCGAGTGGTTCTCGGGGGTCCGGATCGACCCGCCGACGTTGCCCCGCGCCGAACCGGGGACGGGGTTCCGCGCTCGCCAGCGCACCTGGGCGCGCTCGCCGTGGCTGTGGCGCCTCCTCGCCTACCAACTGGTGCGCCTGCCCGTCGCCGGGGCGCTGGTCTTCGGGGCGGTCGTGTGGTGGTGGGCGGTAATCGTCTGCTTCATGCTCGCCGACCAGCCTGCCGGGCCGGTGCAGCTGCTCGCCTGGCATGTCGGCCCGGTCAGCCTGGCGCCGGCGGAGATGGCTGCGCTGGTGGTCGCCGGGGTAGCCGGGCTGCTGGCCTGGCCGACAGCTCTCCGCGCCGTCCCCGCCATTGATGCCTCACTGGGCCGGTGGCTGCTCGGGCCCAGTCGCGCGAGCCAGCTCTCCACCGAGGTTGCCCGCCTGAGCCAGGCCCGCTCGCTAGCGGTCGCGTCCGCCGCAGCCGAGCGGCGGCACATCGAGCGTGACCTGCACGACGGGCTCCAGCCCCAGCTGGTCAACCTCGCCCTCGACCTCGGCCTCGCCAGGGCCCGGCTCCGGTCAGATCCCGGCGCGGCACAGTCCCTGATCGACCGCGCGCATGAGGAGGCCAAGCGGGCCGCCGAGGACCTGCGCAACCTCGTCCGCGGCATCCACCCCTCAGTACTCGACGAACGGGGACTCGACGCCGCGCTCTCGGCGCTCGTCGCCGCCTGTGCCGTCCCGGTATCGGTGAACGTCGACCTGCCGCGCCGCCCCGCCCCCACCCCCGAGGCAGCGGCGTACTACGTCGTCGCCGAGGCGATCACTAACATCTCCAAGCACGCCCACGCCCGCAAGGCCGCCGTCAGCATCGGCTACGCCGACGGCGCGCTGCGCGTCGCGCTGCGCGTCGCGGTCGAGGACGACGGACGCGGCGGCGCCTGCCTCGAGCCTGGCGGCGGCCTAGAGGGCCTCGCCGCCCGGGTCGCCTCACTCGACGGCACCTTCAAGCTGAGCAGTCCTCAGGGCGGCCCCACCCGGATCGAGGCGGTGATCCCGTGCACGCGGTGATCGCAGACGACAGCGTGCTGCTGCGCGAGGGCATCACCCGGCTCCTCGCCGAGGGTGGCATCGAAGTCACCGCCGGCGTGGGCGACGCCGAGGCGCTGCTGGTGGCGATAGCGAAACAGCAGCCAGACCTGACCATCATCGACGTGCGCATGCCGCCCGCCTACCAGGACGAGGGTCTGAGAGCAGCCATCGAGATCCGCCGCCGCTGGCCGAAGGTGGCACTCCTCGTCCTATCCCAGTTCGTCGAGGAGCGCTACGCGACCGAGCTGCTCTCAAGCGACACCCGGGCAGTCGGCTACCTACTCAAAGACCGCGTCGCCGACATTGACGAGTTCATCGAAGCGGCCCGTCGCGTCGCCGCGGGCGGAACCGCCCTGGACCCCGAGGTCGTCCGGCAGCTCCTGGCCCGCAGCCGGAAGGCGGACCCGCTCGGCCGGCTGACCCGCAAAGAGCGCGAGGTGCTCGGTCTCATGGCAGAAGGGCGCTCCAACACCGCCATCGCTGCGGCACTCGTGGTCACGCTAGGAGCGGTCGAAAAACACGTCGCCGCCATCTTCATGAAACTCGACCTGCCACCTGGCAACGAGCAGCACGATCGTCGGGTCATGGCAGTCGTCCAGTATCTGAACAGCTGACCTGATCGGGGCTCAGGCCGAGGTGCCTCCAGCCGTAAGTCATCATCCGGCTCGGAGAGGATCCGGGACGTGGGAATGAAGACCGACAGCGTGGTGAGGACGAGGACGCCGACGATGACGACCACCACGGGCGCCCATGTCACAGTCGGTGTCCAGGAGCCGGTGAGCACCTTTGTTATCACGAGGACGGAAGCCGCCCCAAACACGATGCCCAGGCCGATACCGGTAACGCTGACCGTGATTGCCTGCCAGCCCGTCATGGACAGTAGTTGTCTGGTGGTGGCACCGACACGGCTGAGCAGCCGGAGCGAGTCGCGACGTCCCACAGTGGCCATGACCAGGGTGTTGACCAGGGTCACCGCCGCCAGGATCGCGATTATGGCGATCAGGAGATTGTTCGCGTAGGAGTTCTGCGCGGTGTTCAGCTGTGCCTGGGCATTCAGCACCGCGGCTCTTTGCACGACGCTCAGGCCGGGGAACCGGGAGGAAAGCAAAGCCAGTCGCTCGTCCAAGGCCGTGGTAGCGATGCCGGCGGAGGCGCGGACCAGGATCTCGCCCAGCGCCGGCGTGCCTAGGTGACCGCCGCCAGCCGCGTCGGCGGGAATGATGACGTCGCCGAAGCCGAGTGAGCGGTCATAGATGGCGGTTACCTTCGCGCGGTAGGGAGTCCCACCGGGGAGGTAGGCGGTGATGAACTGGCCGACCTGGACGTCCACGGCGCTATTGCCGGTTTCGAGCCTGCTGAGCGCGATGTCTCCCAGGCCGAACCCATTGAGGCTGCCCGATGTCACCTTCAGGTCGAGGACGGCGCTGAGCGGACCGCCGGTAATCGCCTCACCCGCGGCGTTGTCGCTGCCGGGATAGGGAACGAAGACGGCGGCCGGAGTGAGACCGACGGCGTCCGCGATCCCGGGCTGGTCCTTGATGGCGGTCAGCGCGGCGGGAGCGAGCCCTGGTCCGGGGACGGAAACCACCGCGCTGGCGGCCAGCCGCTGGCTGCCCTGGAGAGCCGCAGCGTTGGACTGAGTGGCGTCGGCGAGGTAGATGGTCCCGATGAGGGTCACGGCGAGCGCGACGGACTGTACGGCGGACGCGACCCGTCGTGGCCGTATCCGGACGTCGGCGAGCGCGAGCCGGCCTGCGGCACCGCCCAGCAGCCGGACCGGCAGCCGGACCGGCAGCCGGAGCGCGAGCTCGGCGGCGGCGACCAGCATCGGTCCGAGCAGCGCGACGCCGATCATGAACGACAGCGCGGTGTTCAGTGCCAGTTCGATCTCCTCGATCGGGCTGAACGGCGCCACGAGCGTGGTGATGAGCAGGCCTATGCCTCTACCGAAGGCGCTCAGGCCGAACAGCAGCCGCGCGAGGCGCGGCCAGCGCCGTTCTTTGCCTGCCTGCTGCAGCGCCGTCACCGGGGGCAGGCGAGACGCCCGCCGGATCGCGAAATACCCGGCGAGCTCGGCTATGACAATCCCTATCCCGGCCCGGCACCGCCAGGGTCAGCACCGATTCAGCACGGGGTCCGAAAGCGACGGGGAAATAACCGCCACGAACCGTGTAATACCGGGCATGAGAACAGGCCGCCCGACCCGGGCGCCCAGCGACCCATGTCGCGTAAGACAGATTCGAGAATTCGCAGGTTAGCGGCCATTCACCAGCCCTTAAGCAGCTGCCGCGCCATCACCATCCGCTGGATCTGGTTGGTGCCCTCGTAGATCTGGGTGATCTTCGCGTCGCGCATCATCCGCTCGACCGGGTAGTCGTTGACGTAGCCGTACCCGCCCAGGAGCTGCACCGCGTCGGTGGTGACCGACATCGCGGTGTCGGAAGCGAAGCACTTGCACGCCGAAGAAATGAACGTCAGATCCGGGACCTTCTCGCCATTGAACGCCCGCTCCGAGCGTGCCGCCGCGGCATAGGTCAGCTGCCGCGATGCCTCGATCTTCATGGCCATGTCGGCGAGCATGAACTGGAGACCCTGGAAGTCGGCGATCGCCTTCCCGAACTGGCGGCGTTCCTTCACGTAGCCCGTCGCGTAGTCAAGCGCACCCTGCGCGATACCGATTGCCTGGGCGGCGATCGTGATCCGGGTGTGGTCCAAGGTTCGCAGCGCGATCTTGAAGCCCTCCCCCTCGGTCCCGATGAGTCTCGTGGACGGTATCTCGCAGTTGTCGAAGTACAGCTCGCAAGTCGGCGAGCCCTTGATGCCGAGCTTGTGCTCCGGCGATCCGACGGAGAAGCCTTTATCGTCCGAGCGAACGATAAAGGCCGAGATGCCATTCGGGCCGTTGTCTGGGTCGGTAACCGCCATGACCGTGTAGAACTTGGACACGCCGGCGTTGGTAATCCAGCGCTTGGTGCCGTTGAGGACGTACCCGTCCGCGGTCTTAGTGGCGCGGGTGCGCATCGCGGCGGCGTCACTGCCCGCCTCCGGCTCCGACAACGCGTAAGAGAACATCGCGTCGCCGCTAGCCACTGGCGGCAGAACCTCGCGCTTGAGCTCTTCCGAACCGGCTAGCAGCACCGGGACCGTGCCCAGCTTGTTGACCCCCGGGATCAGCGACGAGGAGGCACAAGCCCGCGCGACCTCCTCGATCACCAGCACCGCGGCCAGCGCGTCGCCTCCGGCCCCCCCGTACGCCTCCGGAATATGGACGGCGTGGAAGTCGGCTTTCACCAGCTCCTGGTAGACATCCCACGGGAACTCGGCGGTCCGGTCGATATCGGCTGCCCGCGGAGCGATCTTGTCGTCGGCGAGCGCCCGCACCGCCTCACGCAACGCCTCGTGCTCCTCGCTGAGCGCGAAGGCTGGGTAATCCTGGCTCATTACTCGATAGTAACTGGTACCAGCCAGGTAGGCGCGTCCGCGCGGCGGCAAAACGCGGATGCCACGCAGCCGAGGCCCCAACGGACGCGAATGCTCAGGCGTGTCACAGTTCAGCCGGGGCATGCCATTAACGTGACACACGGCAACCCCTCGGACACACTTTTAACCTACGATGTCGCGTCCCGGAGCGAGTGGCTCGACCACGAAGGCGGTCGATGACTCATCGACCGCCATAGAAGGGCGTCGATGACTCATCGACACCCTTGGAGAGCCGGGCGTTGCGCTAGGGAGCTGGGTGCGCCGTTTTGATATTCGCGCCTTTCTGCTTGGCTACGGCGGCGAGCTCTTGCTGGAACAGCACCATTTTCTGGCGCAGGCCAGCGTCGGCGGCGGCGAGGATCCTTACGGCGAGCAGCCCGGCGTTGCGGGCGTTTCCGATGGCGACGGTGGCTACCGGCACCCCGGCCGGCATCTGCACGATCGACAAGAGCGAGTCCATGCCGTCCAGGTACTTCAAAGGCACGGGAACGCCTATGACGGGGAGCGGAGTTACGGCGGCGAGCATGCCCGGCAGGTGCGCGGCTCCGCCCGCCCCGGCGATGATCACCCGCAAGCCACGCTCGGCGGCTTGTTCGCCGTAGTCGAGCATCTCGCGCGGCATACGGTGCGCGGACACCACATCAGCCTCATAGGGCACGCCGAACTCATCAAGCGCGTCGGCGGCCGCCTTCATCACCGGCCAGTCCGAGTCGCTGCCCATCACGATTCCCACGGTCACGACGGATCAGCCTACAGTTTCGGTCGGTGGATATCGGTGAACGCCCACGGCCTGAGCTGTTCCAGCGTCTTCCCGATGCGGAACGGCGCGGCGTCATCGTAGGGGTGCCCCACGATCTGGACGCCGGTCGGCACTCCCCAGCTGGATCTGCCGCTCGGGACGTTCAGCACCGGGCAGCGGTTGCAGATGTTGAACGGGCTAGTCATGGCGGCGCCGTAGATTTCCACGTCGAGCCCGGCCTCGGCCGCGATACCCGGGGTTGTCGTCGTTGGGCAGACCAGCACGTCGAAGCCCGCCATCGCCTCGGCGAGCTGCCGTTGCATCCTGGCCTCGGCGCGCAGCCCGTCGAGGTAGCTGAACTGCTCGCGGGAGACCGCCATCCGCTCGGCGAACTCGGTCGTGTAGGCGTTCAGGTCCTCGGCGTGGTCGCGGGTGATCTCCCGGAGCATCTCACCGAAGATCGCGGGCAGGTGGCCGCCAAGCGCGGTCCGGATGTCGTCGCGGGTCCATGGCAGCTCGATCTCCTCGACGGTCGCGCCTGCGCTCTTCAGCGTGCTGGCGACGGCGCGCGTGTTGGCCTCGAGCTCGGGGTGCACCTCGTAGTCGCCGAGCGTGATGCTGAGCGCGATCCTGGCCCCGGCTACGTGCGGGTACTCGTCCGGCAGCGGCTGCGGAAACGGCAGCGAGGCGTGGTCGCGGGGATCTTGGCCGGCCAGCACGTTGGTGAACAGCACGCAGTCATCGACCGTGCGGGCCAGCGGGCTGTCGCCGCGGTAGTGGTCGAGCGCGAGCGGTGCGACGCCGGGGATCCGGCCGTAGGGGGCCTTGAATCCGACTGTTCCGGTGAAGGCGGCGGGTACCCGGGTCGAGCCGGCGATGTCGGAACCGGTGGCCAGGGTGGCGCTGCCCGCGGCCAGGCTCGCGGCGGACCCGCCCGAGGATCCGCCGGGGCTCAGCTCGGGGTTCCACGGGTTCCGCGTCGTGCCCCACAACCGCGAGTGGGTGAAGTACGTGAGGCTGAACTCGGGTGTCGCGGTCCGGGCGTGGATGATGCCGCCGGCGCTGTTGTATCCGGTCGATGACCGGGGCGTTCTCGGTGGCGACCTTGCCCGCGTTGACCAGCGATCCCTCGGTGAGAGAACGGCCCGCGATGGCGTCGGTGAGCGGGCACGCCGCGTGGGAGATCAAGTACCTGATCACTTACACTGACGCCTCCGGCCAGGGCCTGACCTGGACCAGCGAGGAGGGCGCGGTCGTGCTCGCCGACCGGGGCACTGGGGTCGAGCCCGCCGTGTTCTACGTGTCGATGCCATCAAACCTCAACGAAAGCAACGTCGACTCACTGGTGGCGTCCCTGACCCTGTCCGCGACCACGGCGACCACCAGCCCGGCGGCAACCGTCACCGCCTCCCCGACCGCAACTGCCACGACGGCCTCGACGAATGGCGGCGGGGGAAACGGCGGCGGCGGCGGACACCACCATGGCGGCCCCACCGGCTTTCCGTAAACGAGCACGCCGATCCCCCGCCGCCATTCCCCCGGTTTTGCCGGTGGACTCAGAGGCTGTCGCACGGCTGCCGGGGGTGGCAGTGTCAACAACAGTGAACCTGTGCGATTCTCCGCATGTGCCGCTTCCTGCCCGCCCTCGGCGACGAGACGTGTCCGGTTAGCGCATTTCATCCTCTCGTTCCTCGGAAGTGTCCGTAGGAAGTGTCGTCATAGTGACACTTGATCGACTCATGGCGGACAAGCATCGCATACTACTCAAAAGAGTGATCTCGCGACGCGAGTCATGCGACAGCCTCCATAGGTACAAAAATGCTGGGTGCGGCGGGGGCCGCATATCGGCTAGGTGGCGGGGCCAGGCCCAGCGATGGGCCACCGCTGGGGCTATTGCGCTACCGATGGGCCATCGCTGGGGTGGCGGGCCGCGTCGCGCGGTGCGTTAATGGGGGTTTTCTGAGAGGATTTCGGCTATCGCGGTGGTGGCTTCCTGGGCGTCGGGGCCGGTCGCGTGGATGGTGACCTGCTGGCCGCGGCTCGCGCCTAGCTGCATGACGGCCAGCACGCTTTTGGCGTTGGCGTGGTTCTCGCCGACGGCCAGTTCGATCACGGCGTCGAACTTGGCGGCCGCGACCGACAGCGCCCCGGCTGGCCGGGCATGCAGATCACCGGTCAGGGTGATCGTGGCGTCATAGCTTTCTGGCATGGCGCGCCTCCTGGGCGGCGTCGAGCACCGCGGTGAGATCGCCGCCGCTGGCGGCGGCGACAGCGGCCGCGACCGCGCCCTCGACGAACGGGGCGTCGGCCATGACGACCTGCCCGGGAAGATCATCTGGCTCCGCGAGCAGCGCGCGGACGGTGAGCACCGAGCTGCCAAGATCGGGCAAGATCACCACGCCGGCACCGGCGTCGGCGAGCCTGAGCGCGCGCTGGAGTTTGCCGATGCTGGTACCGATCCGGCCGTCATCCGTCCCGCCGGCGGTGGCGATGGTCACGTTGTCCCCGCCGACCTGAGCGGCGAGTTCGGCTGTGCCATCGGCCAGCGGAGCGCTATGCGAGACCAGGACGATTCCTACCATGGCTGCCATGCCTGATGCCCTATCCTGAGCGTGTTCGACGATACCGAAGGGTCTTCATGATTCAGTCTGTGGAACGGGCAGCGGCGATCCTGGGCGTCCTCGGGTCCGGTACCCCGCGCCTGGGCGTGACTGAAATCGCCGAGCGAGTCGGGCTCGCCAAGCCGACTGTCTACGGGTTGCTGCGCACGCTGGTCAATCACGACCTGGTCACCCAGGACCCGTTCACCGGGAAGTACAGCCTGGGTCCTGGCGTCCTCCAGCTCGGCAACGCCTACCTCGAGGGCTCCGAACTGCGGGCCAGGTCGCTGCTGTGGGCCGAATCTCTCGCCCAGCGGGCCAACGAGGCGGTCTGGGTCGCGACCTTGTCCGGCACCCGGGTGATCGTGCTGCATCACGTGTTCCGGCCCGACAACACGGTGCAGATCCTCGAGGTCGGCGCCGCCATCCCGTGGCATGCCTGCGCGCTCGGGCACGCGATCGTCGCGCACCTGCCCGCCGAGCAGTCGGCCCCCATTCTGGCCGCGGAGCGCGCCCCGCTGACCGGCCGCACCAAGACGACACGGGCGGCACTCGGACAGGCGCTCGCCCAGGTCCGCAGGCGCGGCTACGCGGTGGAAAACCAGGAAGCGACCGTCGGCGACGCCGGCATAGCGGCCCCCATCGTGAACCGTGAGGGCACCGTGGCCGGCTCGATCGGGCTGGTCGGGCAGGCGGAGCGGCTGCTGGCGCCGGATACCGCCGACGAACTTGCCCGCGCGGTGATGGAATCGGCCCGGTCGGTGTCCAGAGACCTGGGCGCGGGCCGCAGCGGATCGGTGCTGTCGGCGCTCAGCGATGAGCAGCTCGGCTGAGAACAGCTCGGCTGAGGACATGGCGGCTGAGGACGTCGGGGTCATAGCCGCGGCACCAGGTCCCGCACTTCTTCCAGGGTCGAGGCGCGCAGCGTCCGTCCCAGCAACGCCTGGCAGGACGCGGTATCCAGCTCACTGACCCAGGAACGCACCCGTTCGACTCGCGCGGCCGGGACGCTGAACGTGCGCAGGCCCGCACCGACCAGCAGCGGCAGCACCAGCGGGTCGGCCGCCGAGTCGCCGCAGACCGAGACCTGGATTCCGGCCTGCCGTCCGGCCTCGGCGACCCCCTCGATGAGCGCCATCACCCGCGGGTGGGCCGCGAGCGCGGGGCCGGCCACCGGATCGCCCCGGTCGAGTCCGAGCACGTCGACGGTCAGGTCGTTGGTGCCGATCGAGAAGAAGTCGACGGCGGACGCGAACGCGGCCGCGTCGGCGGCGGTGGCCCGCAATTCCACCATGATCCCGAGCCTAGGCAGGTCAGCGCCGTGCGCGTCGGCCGCCCTGGCTAGCTGGGCACGCACCGCGCTGACCTCGTCGAGTGAACTGACCATCGGGATGAGCACCGCCAGCTGAGTGTCCCGGCCGGTTTCCAGCGTGGCGCGGAGCTGGTCATCCAGCGCCGCCGGATCGGCGAGCAACGCGGTCAGCCCGTTCAGCGCCGGACCGCCACGCAGGAACGGCGGGACCTTGTCGCCGGAGAAATCGAGCAGCCTGACCGTGGCGATCCGGCCCGCTAGCAGGCTGAGTATCGGCGCTAGCTGAGCCCGGTGCTGGGCCAGCGTCGGCCAGGCCGTGGCCTGGGCGTAGGGAATCTCGGTGCGCAGCAGGCCGACGCCCATGGCGCCCGCGGCCAGCCCGAGCCTGGTTTCGGCGGCCGAGGCCACGTTGCACAAGATCGTGACCTCGTGCCCGTCCCGGGTGCGGACCGGACCGACGGGCACGCGCGCCGCCACTGGCACTGGCCGTGGCCCGTCCGCGCGGCGCGCCCCCACGATGAGTTCCCCGGCGTCGGCGTCCAGCACGCCATTGCGGCCGGACGGCGCGGTCAGCACCGCGGCGTCGGCGCCGGCGATCATCGGCAGCCCCAGCCCGCGCGCGATGATCGCCGCGTGCGAGCTGGCGCCGCCGTTTACCGACACCGCGCCGACCAGGCCGGCGTCGGCTAGCTCGATCAGTTCGGCCGCGCTGACTTCCCGGCGGACCAGGATGAAGCCGCCGTCTGGGTACGACGGCGTTCCGGCGAGACGCTCGGTGACGGCCTGCCCGATCTGGCGGATATCGCCGGCCCGCTCGGCCAGCTCGGGGTTGGCCAGCGCCGCCATCAGCGATGCCTGTTGCTCGGCTGATTCGCGGACCGCCGTTATGGCATCCTCACCACCACTTACGGCCGCTACCGCCGGGTCGGTGAGCGCCGGGTCGGCGGCGATGAGCGCACCGACCTCGATGATGTCAGCTTCCTCGTCGCGCCCGGCCCCGCGCAGCCGGGCCGCGAGCGCGGATCGCTCCGCCGCTACGGCGACGAACGCGGCGGCGACCTCATCTGGGGTGGCGCTGACCAGCCGACTGTCGTCGACCACGTGCAGTGGGCCCTCGGCTGTTCCTTCCGAGACGGGTAGCCCCGTGAACTTCATGTCGCCTGCAGGCCGGCGACATCACGCAGCGCGTGCAGGATCAGCGCCGTGGAAGCGGCGCCCGGGTCCTCGTGCCCGACGCTGCGCGGGCCAAGGTAGCTGGCCCGGCCCTTGAGCGCCTGCAACGAGATCGTGTCGTGGGCCCCGGCGTCGGCGGCGTCGGTCAGCGCGGCCAGTGCGGCGGGCGCATCCGCCTCCTCCGCGACGGCCACGGCGAAGGCGGCCACCGCCGGGGCGAGCGCGTCAACCATGGTCTTCTCACCCTCGCTGGCCGCGCCGAGCTGCTTGACGCCGGCCAGCGCCGCCTCCAGCGCGGTGGCCAGCGCGGGCAGGTCGATCTCCGGCTTGTCGCCAAGGGACTTGGCCGCCCGCCGGAACGCGGTGCCGTACAGCGGGCCGGACGCGCCGCCCACCTTCGAGATGAGCGTCGATCCGGTCAGCAGCAGCACCGAACCGGGCGTCGGCGTGTCCGACGTGGCCAGCGCCGCCCGCACCGCGCCAAAACCGCGAGCCAGGTTGGTGCCGTGGTCGGCGTCGCCGATAGCCGCGTCGAGCTGGGTGAGGTGATCCCGCTGGGCGTCGATGACCACGGCTATCTCCGTTACCCAGGCTCGGAAAAAATCAGCGTCCATGTGCGCTCCCTTGCGGTTCCGGCGATAGCTCCCAGCTCTACCGTCCCCACCGCAAGCCCGGCGTATCCACCGGAGCGTCCCATAGCTCGGTCAAGGCGGGTGTCAGCCGGCACACGGTGATGGAGAAACCCTGCATCTCCAGGCTGGTGATGTAGTTGCCCACCAGGTTCCTGGCGATCGTCGCTTCGCGGCCGGCCAGGTAGCGGGTGACCTCGTTGAAGGCGAGGTAGAGCTCGAGCAGCGGGGTGCCGCCCATCCCGTTGACCATGACCAGCAGGTCGCCTTCCAGCGGCATGTCGGCACCGATCGCGTCCAGGGCGATCGCCACGACCTCGCTGGCCGGCTGGAGCGTGGCCCTGGTGCGACCGGGCTCACCGTGGATGCCGATGCCGAGTTCGATCTCCTGTTCTGCCAGCTCGAAGGTTGGCTTGCCCGCGGCCGGCACCGTGCAGGAGGTGAGGGCGACACCGAACGACCGGCTGCGCTCGTTGACCTCGGCGGCCACCGCCGCCAGCTCCGCCAGCGACGCGCCGCGTTCGGCGAGCGCGCCGACGATCTTCTCCACGAACACGGTCGCGCCGGTGCCCCGGCGTCCCGCGGTGTAGAGCGAGTCCTGCACGGCGACGTCATCGTTGACCACGACGGAGGAAACCTCGATGCCCTCGTCGTCCGCCAGTTCGGCGGCCATCTGGAAGTTCAGCACGTCGCCGGTGTAGTTCTTCACGATGTGCAGCACGCCCGCGCCGCCGTTCACCGCCTTGGTCGCGGCCACCACCTGGTCGGGAACCGGGGAGGTGAACACCTCACCCGCGCACGCCGCGTCCAGCATCCCGTAGCCGACGTAGCCGCCGTGCAGCGGTTCGTGGCCAGAACCGCCCCCGGATACCAGGCCCACCTTCCCCGCGACCGGTCCGCTGGCCCGGGTGACGACCTTGTTCTCGAGGTCCACCGACAGCGAGGGATGAGCCGCGGCCAAGCCGGCCAGCGCTTCGGTCACCACGGTGTCCGCGTTGTTGATGAGCTTCTTCATGACGTACCTTCCGTGCCGCGCTCAGCGCCGGGAGCGCCTGGAATGTTGTTCGGCATTATCAAACAGCGTTTATCGCAAACTCGGTCCAGAGTCAAGGGCCTACCCAAATACATGCAGGTCAGACACATATTGATCGATGACCCATGCGTACACCGATGGTTCTGGTAGTTCGTGTTTTGCGCAAACTTTACCTGCTTGAAGCATTGCCCACGGGGCAAACTCAGTCGTACGTTGAGCCCAGGCACAGCGATGATCATGGCGCGAGGGAGGGCCACTCATGGCTGATATCACCCCGTTGCGAGGCGAAGGCCGGACGATTGGCCGGATAACCGGCCTGTACGGCGAGCTTCTGTCGGAATTCCTAGGAACGTTCGTCCTGATCGCGTTCGGCGACGGGGTGGTGGCCATGGCCGTCGCCGCGCTGCCCGGATCGGGCCGGACCTCCGGTCCCACCGTGATCTTCGACGCGGCCGGCGACTGGCTGCTGATCACCTGGGGCTGGGCCATGGCCGTCGCCTTCGGTGTCTGGGTGGCGGGCGGCGTGAGCGGCGCGCACCTCAATCCCGCGGTAACGCTGGCCTTCGCCGTTCGGCGCAGGTTCTCCTGGCGCAAGGTCCTTCCTTACTGGGCCGCGCAGATTGTCGGGGCGTTCGTCGGCGCCGCCCTGGTCTTCCTCGTCTACCACAACGCGATCGACGCATTCGAGGTCGCGTCCAAGACCCCGCGCAGCAGCGGGCACGCGCTGACCACCTACTCAATCTTCGCCACGTTCCCCGCCTCGTACTTCCATGGCGGGGTCACCGGGCCGCTGATCGACCAGATCGTTGGCACCGCGTTCCTGCTGATCTTCGTGGTGGCGCTCATCGATGTCCGGAACTCGGCCGTCCAGTCGAATCTAACGCCGCTGGCCATCGGCTTCGCGGTGGCGGCGATCGGGATGTCCTACGGCGCGAACGCCGGCTACGCGATCAACCCGGCCCGCGACTTCGGGCCCCGGCTGTTCGCTTACTTCGCGGGCTGGGGGAAGGTGGCGTTGCCCGGCACCGACAGCACGAGCCCGTTCGCGTTCGCCAACTACTTCTGGATACCCATAGTCGGGCCGCTGATCGGCGGCGTAATCGGGGTAGTTATCTACGATCTGTTCATCGGTGACGTGCTGCATGCCAGGCTGAAGAAGAGCGAGAACGTCAGCGGTCCTGTCGAGGAGACCCGGCTTCCCGAAGAGTCGGAACATTAGGCGAGGAGGAAGACATGCCGGAGTACGTCGGCGCCGTCGACCAGGGAACCACCAGCACCAGGTTCATGATCTTCGACCATTCGGGTAACGAGGTCGCCAAGCACCAGCTCGAGCACGAACAGATCCTGCCGCAGGCCGGCTGGGTTGAGCACGACCCGGTGGAGATCTGGGAGCGGACCGCCTCAGTCATCCAGACCGCTCTGCACCGCGCCAACCTGACCGCGTCCGACCTGGCCGCGCTCGGCATCACCAACCAGCGCGAGACCGCCGTCGTATGGGACCGCAAGACCGGGCGACCGTACTACAACGCCATCGTCTGGCAGGACACCCGGACCGACCGCATCGCCAGCGCGCTGGATCGCGACGAACGCGGCGCGACGATCAGGACCAAGGCGGGACTGCCGCCAGCCACCTACTTCTCCGGTGGGAAGATCCAGTGGATCCTGGAGAACGTCGACGGAGTGCGGGCCGCCGCGGAAAACGGCGATGCCATCTTCGGCAACACGGATGCGTGGGTCATCTGGAACCTGACCGGCGGTGTCAACGGCGGCGCGCACGTCACCGATGTCACGAACGCCAGCCGGACGATGCTGATGAACCTGGAGACCCTGGACTGGGATGACGAACTGCTGAGCTTCTTCGGCATACCGCGGTCGATGCTGCCCACGATCATGCCTTCCTCGGCACCCGGCGGGTATGGCGAGGTGACCGGGCTGAACTCACTCCGCGGCGTTCCGCTCACCGGCGATCTAGGTGACCAGCAGGCGGCCACCGTCGGCCAGGTCTGCTTCTCCCCCGGCGAGGCCAAGAACACCTACGGCACCGGCAACTTCATGCTGCTGAACACCGGTGAGGAACTGGTCCGCAGCAAGAATGGCCTGCTCACCACGGTGTGCTACCAGTTCGGATCGCAGAAGCCGATCTACGCGCTCGAGGGCTCCATCGCGGTGACCGGATCGGCGGTGCAGTGGCTGCGCGACCAGCTGGGCATCATCTCCGGCGCGGCCGAGACCGAGACCCTGGCCCGCCAGGTCAGCGACAACGGCGGCGTCTACTTCGTGCCGGCGTTCTCCGGGCTGTTCGCGCCGTACTGGCGCAGCGACGCGCGGGGCGCGATCGTCGGATTGTCGCGATTCAACACCAATGCCCACCTGGCCCGGGCCACCCTGGAAGCGATCTGCTACCAGAGCCGGGACGTGGCCGAGGCGATGGAGCAGGACTCCGGCGTGGTCTTGGAGGTGCTCAAGGTCGACGGCGGTGTCACCGCCAACGATCTGTGCATGCAGCTGCAGGCCGACATCCTGGGCGTTCCGGTCAGCCGTCCGGTCGTCGCGGAGACCACCGCCCTGGGAGCGGCTTACGCGGCGGGCCTGGCCACCGGGTTCTGGTCGACGACCGAGGAACTGCGGGCCAACTGGAACGAGTCCAAGCGCTGGGAGCCCGAATGGGACGACCAGCAGCGAGCGGACGGCTACGCGGGCTGGAAGAAAGCGGTAGAGCGCACGCTGAACTGGGTAGATGTCGGCTGATGACAGCCCTTTCGCCTGAGGCGCGTGCGGAGGCGCTCGCTCGGATGAGCGAGCGCGAGCTGGACGTGCTGGTCGTGGGTGGTGGCGTGGTCGGGGCGGGCAGCGCGCTTGACGCGGTGACCCGCGGCCTGACCACGGCCATCGTGGAGGCCCGTGACTGGGCCAGCGGCACCTCCAGCCGGTCGAGCAAGCTCATCCACGGCGGCCTGCGCTACCTGGAGATGCTCGACTTCGGGCTGGTCCGCGAGGCGCTCACCGAGCGCGGCCTGCTGCTCGACCGCATCGCTCCGCACCTGGTCCGGCCGGTGCCGTTCCTGTACCCGCTGCAGCACCGGGTCTGGGAGCGGGCCTACGTCGGCGCCGGGATAGCGCTCTACGACACGATGGCTTACACCTCGGGCACCTCCCGCGGGCTGCACCATCACCGGCACCTGACCCGCCGGCAGGCGCTGCGCGAGGCGCCGTGCTTGCGCAAGGACGCGCTCACCGGTGCCATCCAGTACTGGGACGCTCAGATGGACGACGCCCGGTACACGCTGACCGTGGTGCGCACCGCCGCCACGTTCGGCGCGCTGGCGGCCAGCCAGGCGCAGGTGACCGGGCTGCTGCGGCAGGGCGAACGGGTGACCGGCGCGCTGGTCACCGATGTGCTGACCGGCAGCACCTTCGAGGTCCGCGCTAAGCAGGTCATCAACGCCACCGGCGTGTGGACCGACGACACCCAGGCGCTGGCCGACACCCGTGGCCAGTTCCACGTCCGGGCGTCCAAGGGCATCCACCTGGTGGTGCCGCGCGACCGGCTGCCGTCCAGCACCGGCATCATCTTGCGCACCGAGAAGAGCGTGCTGTTCGTCATCCCGTGGGGACGGCACTGGATCATCGGCACCACCGACACCGACTGGTCGCTGGCCAAGGAACACCCGGCCGCCAGCTCCCGGGACATCGACTACCTGCTCGAGCACGTGAACTCGGTGCTCAACTCGCCGTTGACCCGCGAGGACGTGGAGGGCGTCTACGCCGGCCTGCGGCCGCTGCTGTCCGGCGAGTCGGAGTCCACTTCCAAGCTGTCGCGGGAGCACGTGGTCGGCCATCCGGTTCCTGGCCTGGTCGTGGTGGCCGGCGGGAAGTACACCACCTACCGGGTGATGGCCGCGGACGCGGTTGACGAGGCGGTCCGCACGCTAGACGCCCGGGTTCCCGAGTCGTGCACCGCCACGCTGCCGCTGGTGGGAGGCGACGGCTACCACGCGCTGTGGAACCAGCGCCGTGCCCTCGCGGCGACCGCCGATATCCACGTCGCCCGCGTCGAGCATCTGCTCAACCGGTACGGCACGTGTATTCATGAGCTGCTGTCCATGATCCGTTCAGATCCTTCGTTGGCCGCTCCGCTGCCGGGCGCCGACGACTACCTCGCGGTCGAGGCGCGCTACGCGGTGACCCACGAGGGTGCCCGGCACGTGGACGACGTGCTGGCCCGCCGGACCCGGATCTCGATCGAGGCGTGGGACCGCGGCGTCGCCGCCGCGCCCGTGGTCGCCGACCTGATGGCCGACGTGCTCGGCTGGAGTTCCGAGGAAAGGGACCTCGAGGTCGAGAGCTACCTGATCCGGGTGGCGGCCGAGCGCGAATCGCAGACCAAGCCGGACGACGAGGAAGCCGAGGCCGCCCGGCTAGAGGCTCCCGACATCGCGACGCTGTAACGGCTACCGGTGCCTCGCGGCTGGGGCTCATGCGGTGCCTGGGGCTCATGCGGTGCCTGGGGTGCCTGGGGTGCAGGGTTCCCGTGAGCCTGGTGTTCTCTACCTGACGCACTCGGCAACCCCGGCGATGGGCCATCGATAGCGCAGTAGCACCATCGATGGGTCATCGCTGGTGGTCTTGCGGGATGAACGTCAGGGGAAGCGCCTGACTCCGAGCTTGCGCAGCAACTTCTTGATCTCCACGTTCGTCTCGCGGCCCTCGGGGCTACGGTCGGCCGACAGAATCATCCCTGAGGTTTGCAGGTAGAGCTTCCTGCCGTCCTTCATGCGCAACGCCCACAAACCATTTCTCCCGTTGAAGGAGTAGCGCTTGATCTGCGTGCAGTCGATGTCGAGGTGGTTAGACGGATCCTCGCCGGTCACGCGGAGTATGTCGCCTTCGACGGTGAGCGATCCCTTCCACCCACCGAAAGCCAGACCGGTAGACGGAACGCGCACTTTGCTGGTCATGTGCTGCCCTGCCCCGTGACTGAGACGACGTTCCATGATCATATCGGACGTGAGTCGCACCCGGTTGCATCAGATGCACGAGGTAACGGGGGCGGGTAGCGGCGGGCATCCGCACCGCCGCCACGCTCCGCTCAGTTGTCCGAGTTCTCCGCCGGGCCGAGCTTGCCCAGCATGCCTACGATCGTTTGCAGACCGTACGCCGTCGAGGTCGCCATCTCGTCGACCTTGTTCTCGAGCCGCCCCAGCCGGAGCGTATGGTCGCTTTGCGTGTCGGCTAGCGCCTGCAGCATCCGCTGCTGGGCATCAAGCTTGGTCGAGATGTTCGCGATATCGCGGTCCATCATGCCCCTCCCCGTGGTGACCGATCTTAGTACAGAAGCTATCGGGCACCACCGACGATTCAGGGGCTCTTGGGGCTTGCTGGGAGGCTAGTGTTTCCTGACCTCCCAGCAAGCAACGGCTTACGAGTTGACCGGGAAGCCTAGGTTGACGCCGCCGTGGCTCGGGTCGAGCCAGCGGGAGGTGACGACCTTGCCGCGGGTATAGAAGTGGATGCCCTCGGTACCGTGCACGTGCGTGTCGCCGAACAGCGATGCCTTCCACCCACCGAACGAGTAGTACGCCATCGGCACCGGGATCGGCACGTTCACGCCGACCATGCCCACCTCGACCTCGGACACGAACCGCCGCGCGGCACCGCCGTCGTTGGTGAAGATGGCGACACCGTTGCCGTACGGGTTACCCTCGATCAACCGCGCCGCGGCCTCGTACGACGGCGCGCGCAGCACCGACAGCACCGGGCCGAAGATCTCGTCGGTGTAGCAGGACATCGACGGGGACACGTGGTCGAGCACGGACGGCCCGAGCCAGAAACCCTCAGCCGATCCGCCGATGACCGGATGCACCCGGCCGTCCACCGCCAGGGTGGCGCCCTCGCGGACACCGGAGTCGAGATAGCCGGCCACCTTGTCCCGGTGCGGCCCGGTGACCAGCGGGCCCATCTGCGAGTTCGGGTCGGTGCCCGGGCCGACCTGCAGCCCGGCGATTCGCTCCTTGATCTTGCCCACCAGCGCGTCACCGATCGGGTCCACCGCGACCAGGGCCGAGATCGCCATGCACCGCTCCCCCGCGCTCCCGAAGCCCGCGTTAACCGCGGCGTCGGCGGCTAGGTCGAGGTCGGCGTCGGGCAGCACCATCATGTGGTTCTTCGCCCCGCCGAGCGCCTGAACCCGCTTGCCATGAGCGGTCCCGGTCTCGTAGATGTACCGGGCGATGGGGGTCGAACCGACAAAGCTGACCGCAGAGA
This sequence comes from uncultured Actinomycetota bacterium, assembly GCA_963743085.1. Taxonomy (GTDB): domain Bacteria; phylum Actinomycetota; class Actinomycetes; order Streptosporangiales; family Streptosporangiaceae; genus JBEKHI01. The sequence continues at coordinate 126,491 of CAVUOU010000046.1, read as the reverse complement.
TATCCGGGTTGGTGAGCAGCGCGTCGACCGCTTCCTTGTCCCCGTGCACCACGTTGAACACGCCGTCGGGCAGCCCCGCCTCGGCCCACAGCTGGGCCAGAAAGACCGACGCCGATGGGTCCTTCTCCGAGGGCTTCAGCACGAAGGTGTTGCCGCACGCGATCGCGATCGGGAACATCCACATCGGCACCATGGACGGGAAGTTGAACGGCGTGATCCCGGCCACCACGCCGACCGGCTGCCTGATCGAGTACGAGTCCACGTTGGTGGAGACGTTCTCGGAGAAGCCGCCCTTGAGCAGGTGCGGGATGCCGCAGGCGAACTCGACGACCTCCAGGCCGCGGGCCACCTCACCCTCGGCGTCGGAGAGCACCTTGCCGTGTTCGGCGGTGATCAGCTTGGCCAGCTCGGTCGTGTTGGCCCGGACCAGCTCCCGGAACGCGAACAGGATCGTGGCCCGCCGCGACAGCGACACGTGCCGCCAGGTCTTGAACGCTTCCTTCGCGGTGCCGACCGCCTCGCCGACCGTGGCGGCGGACGCGAAGTCCACCGTGCCGGAGACCTCACCTGTCGCCGGGTTGTAAACGTCGCCGGCGCGCTCCGGGGAGCCGGTCCACGGCTTCCCGCCGATCCAGTGCGTCACATGCTTGCTCACGCGTTCACCTCATGGAGGGCGTCGATCAGGATGGCCAGCCCCTCGCGCGCCTCGTCCAGTGTCAGCGTGAGCGGCGGCGCCATCCGCAGCGAGTGTCCGTAGAGGCCGCCCTTGCCGATCAGCAGGCCGCGCTTCTTGGTGGCCTCGAGCATCTTCGTCGCCAGTGCCGGAGACGGCCGTCCCTGGGGGTCGACCAGGTCGACGGCGAACATCAGGCCCTTGCCGCGCACGTCGCCGACGACGGCGAGCTTCTCGGCGGCCGACCGGAGCCCGGGAATGATTATCGAACCCGCCGCTGCCGCGTTGGCCTGCAGGTCATGGCTGAGCACGTAGTCGAGGGTGGCGTTAGCGGCGGCCGTGGACACCGGGTTACCGCCGAACGTCGAGACGCCGGTCCCCCGCATTCCGTCAAGCAGATCGCCGCGCGCGACAACCCCGCCGATCGCGAAACCATTGCCCAGCCCCTTGGCGAACGTCATCGCGTCCGGGGTCACGTTGTGCGCGTCGATCCCCCAGAAGTGCTCGCCGGTACGTCCCCAGCCGGTCTGCACCTCGTCGGAGATCAGGTAGATGCCGTGCTCGTCGAGCACCTCTTGGTAGGCGGCGAGCAGCCCGTCGGGCGCCATGGTGAAGCCGCCGACACCCTGAATCGGCTCGGCGATCAGGCAGCCGATGTCGTCGGGGTGCACCCCGACGAGCAGCGCCCGCAGGTCCTCGACGCAGTACTTGATGTAGTCCGCGTCGTCCGCGGGCCCGAGATTCCGGTCGCTGCCGTGCAGGTAGTGCGTGCCGAACGGCTCGAGTCCACTGGTCTTCCACGCCTTGTTACCGGTAATCGCGACCGCGCCGAACGAGCGCCCGTGGTAGCTGCCGCGCATCGCCAGCACCTGGTTGGCCTTGCGCGCGGTGAGCGCGGCGACCAGCGCGGTCTCGTTGGCTTCGGTGCCGGAGTTGGTGAAGAACACCTTGGCGTCCGGGATGCCGGACAGCCGGGCGATCTTCTCCGCCAGCTCCACCTGGTTGCGAATCAGGTACAGGGTGGAGGTGTGCACGATGCCGCTGGCGATCTGCCGCTCGACGGCCTCGCGGACCTCGGCCACGTCGTAGCCGAGCATGTTCGTCAAGATCCCGGCGAAGAAGTCCAGGTAGCTGGCGCCCGTGGCGTCGGTGACCCGGCAGCCCTTACCGGAGACGATCTCGATGGGCTCGTCGTAGTACAGCCCTACCCAGTTCGGGATGACAGCGCGATGGCGGTCGAGAAGCTCAGACATAACTATCAGTCTGCCCGCTTTGCCGTCAGCCGCCTACCGACAGTGTGTATCCAATTCCGGGATATTCTTTACACTATGCTAAGCCTTCGGGACATCCTCCACCTCGCCGTGGTCCGTCGCGGCCAGCCTCGGGTCGTGGCCGGGGCCGGGGGCCTGGACACGCCGGTCCGCTGGGTGCACGCGATGGAGCTGACCGGCGTGGGCAGCCTGCTGCGCGGCGGCGAGCTGGTGCTCTCCACCGGCATCGCGCTGCCCGACGACCCGGCCGGGCTCCAGGCCTACGTGCGCGAACTGGCCGCCGCCGGGGTCAGCGGGCTGGCCATCGAGCTGGGCCGCCGGTATATCGCCGAACTTCCGAAACCCCTGGTAACGGCCGCGGAAAACACGGGCCTGCCGGTGGTGGCCTTCGAGCACGAGATCCCGTTCGTCGAGATCACCGAGGCGGTGCACTCCCGGATCATCGACGAGTCGCTGGCCGAGCTGCGAGCGGCCGAGACGATCCATCAGGCGTTCACCGAGCTATCGGTCGCCGGGGCGCCAGCCGAGCAGATCGTGCAGGCCGCCGCCCGGCTAGCCGACCGCCCGGTGATCCTCGCCGACCTGTCGCACCGGGTGCTCGCGTGCGCCGCGACCGACGTCGGCGAGGTACTTGACGGATTCGCCGATCGCGCCCGTACCGCCATTTCGACCATAACGACGCGCACCGGTCTGTCCGGCAACTGGCTCATCACCACGGTGGGCGCTCGCGGCGAGGACTGGGGCCGACTGTTCTTGTGCGACGGATCGGCGGAGCCCGCCGACACGGTGCTGGTGGAGCGGGCGGCCACCACCCTGGCGCTCGGCAGGCTGCTGACCAGGCAGGCCGAGTCGCTGGAACGGCAGGCGCACCGGACGCTGATCACCACGCTGCTCTCAACGTCGCAGGGCGACGCTTCCGAGGCGGAGGCGCGGGCCCGGGCACTCGGGGTACCCGTGACCGGCCGGCAGCTGGTCAGCGCCGTGGTCCGGGTGCCAGACTCCGGTCCCGGATTGTCCGCACACGTGGCGGTCCTCGCCGCCGCCGAAACGGTGGCGCAAGCGTGCCGCGCGGCCAGCGTCCCCGCCCTGGTCGGCTCGCTTGACGACGTCCGCGCCGGTGCGCTGCTGTCGCTGCCATCGGATGCGGACGCCAACGCGGTGCTCGATAGCGTCGCGGGCGCGGTCGGCGCGCAACTGGATGGCTCGTTCGTCATCGGGGCCGGACCGGTGGTGGCCACGCTGCGCGAGGCCCGCCAGTCGATGATCGATGCCCGTGAGGTGGCGGACGTCGCGTTCCGCGACCCCGACGGGCGGCTGTGGTACCGGTTGCCCGATCTGAGGCTGCGCGGCCTGCTGCATCTGCTCCGCGACGACGCCAGGCTCCAGGCCTTCGCCGAGCGGGAGCTGGGCGCGCTGCTCAGCTACGACGCCGGGCACGGCACCGAGCTGGTCGCTACGTTGTCGTTGTTCTTGTCCTGCGGTGGCAACAAGGCCGCCGCCGCGCAGCGCGCCCACCTAGCCCGGCCCACCTTTTACCAGCGGCTACGGCTGATTTCGCGGTTGCTGGATGTGGACCTTGACGACTCCGAGTCCCGCACCTCGCTGCACGTGGCGCTACTCGCGAGTGTCCCTGATTTGACCTAGAGTGCGCTCCAGCGTCCACGTTCGGGTAGCGACCGTCAGATCGCGATCTCGCTCTCGATCTGCTTGAGGTTATGCCTGGCCAGCGCGAGATTCGACTTCGCCCGGTCGAGAACCAGGTAAAGGAATAGGCCCTGCTCGTTCCGCGAGTTCTTGAGCAGCCTGATCAGGTGATACTGCTTGTTGAGCGTGATCAGGATGTCCTCGATGGTGTCATCGAGTCGCAGCGAGTCCATTGTGCGCATCTTCGCACGGATGACCTCGGTGTTTCCGGCCGCGGCCACGTCGAGATCAAGCTACTTTCCCCCGCCGAGCGACCCTAGTGCCATGCCGCTTTCCCAGTCGACGAGGCTGACACCGCCCCAAACTACGGATCGCGAACTTGTGGCGCACACCGTGTGGCGCAATAGCCACATATAGGGCATTCCGCCGCGCCAGGGATTTCCCCCGGGACCATGAATGGCCCATCGCTGGCGCTGTAACGCCAGCGATGGGCCATAGCTGGGGCAAGGACAGAGGGCAAGGGCAGGGGGCAAGGACTATTTCGCGAAACAGGGGCGGACGGGCTCTTGTGCACCCGGGCAGGGCATGTTACTCTCAGGTTGAGATCATCTCAAGGTGAGGTTAACCAGCGTCATGACGGACCAGCCGAACGAAGAAGAGTTCCTCGCGAGTTACGACCCGCGGGTCTTCCCGCCGGTCGCGGTTACCGTGGACGTCGTAGCGCTGACGATCAGGGACGGCGAACTGCACGTCCTGCTCGTCCAGCGCGGTGTTCCGCCGTTCGAGGGGTGGTGGGCTCTGCCCGGCGGCTTCGTCAAGGCGGGGATCACCGTCGACGAAGACCTGCAGGATGCCGCGCTGCGCGAACTCACGGAGGAGACCGGTCAGTCATCTGAGCGTTTCCACCTCGAACAGCTGGCGAGCTACGGCGCGCCGGACCGTGACCCCAGGATGCGGGTCATCTCGGTCGCGTACCTGGCGTTCGCCCCCGAACTGCCCGAGCCGCACTCCGGTGGCGACGCCGCGGACGCGGCCTGGGTACCAGTCGAAGCTCTGCGCCTGGCGGGCGATGGCAGCACCCAGCTGCCCGGCACGACCAGGCGGCTAGCGTTCGATCACGCGCGGATCGTATCCGACGGTCTTGAGCGCGCCCGGTCCAAGCTGGAGTACACACCGCTCGCCACGGCGTTCGCGGGCGAGCAGTTCACCATTTCCGATCTTCGCGCCACCTACGAAGCCGTTTGGGGCGAGCGGCTGCACGCGGGCAACTTCCACCGGAAGGTGCTGTCCGTACCCGGTTTCGTGGAGAGCACTGGCGAGACAACCGACACTGGCGGCCCGCGCGGCGGGCCGAAAGCACGGACCTACCGCGCGGGCGACGCGCGGCTGCTGCATCCCGCGCTGCTCCGGCCGGCACGAGAAGACGAGGTTCCGGTAACGGTCCGCTCCCCACGGGGGCGGAGCGGACCGATGCATTGGCCCTTACCGGCTTCGAGGCGCATGATGGTTCGCGTGAAAACAATGGCTGCCGTGCTCACAGACGTCGGCAAGGACTGGGAGGTCACCGAACTCGAGCTGGACCCGCCGCGGGCGGGCGAGGTCCTGGTTCGGTTCGCCGCCTCGGGCCTTTGTCACTCAGACCACCATCTCCGCACCGGCGACATCCCCGTCCGCTACCCGATCGTGGGCGGCCACGAGGGAGCGGGCGTCGTCGAGGAGACCGGCGACGGTGTCACCCGGGTCCAGCCGGGTGACCACATCGTCTGCTCCTTCCTCCCGGTCTGCGGGCACTGCCGGTTCTGCGCCCGGGGCATGACCAACCTCTGCGATCTCGGCAGGCTGCTGACGGCGAACTCACTGCCGGACGGCACGTTCCGGTTCCACGCCGACGGCGAGGACTTCGGCCAGATGTGCCTGGTCGGCAGCTTCGCGCAGCGTGCGGTGCTCTCGGAGTTCTCCTGCGTCAAGATCGACGACGACATCCCGCTGGAGACCGCGGCCCTCGTCGGGTGCGGGGTCCCCACCGGCTGGGGAACCGCGGTGAACGCGGGCCAGGTCAGGCCAGGTGACACGACGGTCGTCTACGGGACAGGCGGCGTCGGGATCAACGCCGTCCAGGCGGCGGCGATCACCGGCGCGCGCCACGTGATCGCCGTCGACCCGGTGCCCTTCAAACGCGAGCTCGCGGCCCGGCTCGGCGCCACCCACACCGCCGCCGACGCCGACACCGCGCGGCAGATCGTCCATGACGTGACCCGCGGCGTCGGCGCCGACCAGTCGCTCATCACGGTCGGCGAGGTCACCCGACAGGTGGTAGCGGACGCGTTCGCCATCGTCCGCAAGGGCGGCACCGTAGTCATCACCGGTCTGTCCGGCCCCGGCGACAACACGATCGTGCTGCCTGCCTTCGAGCTGACACTGCTGGAAAAGCGGCTGCAAGGCGCGCTTTTCGGCGGCGGGAACCCGTTCGACGACATCCCGCGCATGCTCGAGATGTACCGGGCGGGCAAGCTCAAGCTCGACGAGCTCATCACCACCCGGTATCGCCTCGACGACATCAACCAGGGTTACCTCGACATGCTCGCCGGCCGCAACGTCCGCGGCGTGCTCATACACGAAGAGTCGTAGCGGCGGGCAATGACCGCTATGTCCCGGAATGCCCCATCAAGTCGAACAACTGTCCGTAGAATCTGCTGCTATAGCAGCAGATTCTACGGACAGTTCGAGCAGTCGGCAGGCATCGGCAGGCGACGGCTGGCTGGCGCCGCGACACGCCCGAGACCGCCGACCAAAAGGACTAAAAGAGACATACACGTCCTCAGTGGCGCTGGGCACCAGCCCCCGCGCTGCTGCCGGAGGCCCCGAGTTCCTCCCGGGGAGTCTGCTGGGCGGGGTTCGGCAGAATGCCTCCACGACTCACGAATTCGCGCTGGCAGGCGATGCAGTGCTTGAAGTGCTTCGTCGCCTCGACTAGGTCTTGCGTCTCGATGATCGTGTCCAGGCCGCCGCGCGGGCAGGCCTGCGGCGCGGGGTGTGGCCGGACGGGTTGATCATGAAGATCTCGGCGACGGCGGATGTCGTGACGGCTGATCATCCCGTCCAGTTCCTCCGCGGCCTCGACGTGGCCAGCGCCGTAAGCCTCGATGTACCAGCGTGCGGCATCGGACACCAGCGCGAGCTCGTCACGTTGTGACGCCACGGAGCTGTCGCTGGGGCTGACCGCGCGCTGGCCAGCCCGCCGGTCAAGGACTCGCGCCAGCCGCAGGGCCGCGTCCCCAAGGTCCGCCGATGCGCACAGCCGGTACCAGCGCGCCGCGGCGGCCAGGTCGCCGGCCGCGTCGTGGTGCCGGGCCAGCTCGTAAGCTGCCCAGTCAAGTTCGGCCTCGTCCAGCTCCGCCGCGTGCCGTGCGGCGTCGCTTCTGGTACGAACGCGGCGACGCTCTTGCAGCTCGCGCAGCCGCCGCTCGATCTCGTCGGCGGGCATGGCTGAAATGCCCGCCGACGCGGCCGCGAGACGGTCGTCCATCGTCATGTTGGCATTCTCCTTGAGGGCGTAGGGATGCCGGGCGCTAGATCCTCGTGAAGCAGGTCGTTGAGCCGCGCGCGGGCTCGCCTCAGGTGAGTCTTCGCGGTGGCCTCGCACATGCCGAGAATCTCAGCGGTCTCGGCGAGTGTGTAGTCGGCGAGGCTGTGCACGACGACAACCTCGGCCTGCCTGCGAGGCAGCGAGCGTATTGCGGCGATGAGGTCGATGTCATCTCCTACCCAGCTATCGGTGGCGGCCGCTACGCCAAGGTCACCGATGGCGGATTCCTCCTCGGGAAGCAGGCACCGCTCACGGCCCTGAGCCTCCATGCGGCGCAGCCGGCGGATCGCGACCTTGAACAGCCACGCGTCCGGCCGGTCGTACGTGAGGAGCTGATCCCACTTCTCCATCGCGGCGAGCATCGCGTCCTGAGCGACGTCCTCGGCCCAGCGAGTGTCGGTGGCTTGTGCGATCAGGCAGCGGACCAGGCGCGGCCAGAACTGCCGGTAGAACTCGGGAAAGGACGACAGTGCGAGTCGCGCATCGGATCCAGCCGGGTCGGTGCCTGCCGCGCCGGTCACCGGAGCGCCTCGTGCAGCCGTACCGGTGCCACGACACCGGCCGGGCCGATCACTCGTTCCCGGCCGAACTCGTCCCGGTCGACGATGCAGCTACCCGCGGGCAGGCTGCCGATCATGAGCGCGAGAGTGGCACGACGTTCCCGTTCCATGAGGGCGTCGGTCCACCCGCGTACCAGGGCAGTCAGGGCACCCGGCCGGTCCGGATCGCCTGACCGCCTGATAGATCCGGCCCAGGCCGGAACAACAAGAATCATGAATGATCCTCTCCAACACATTCACGAACAGGTGTGGTTGTTTGTAGATAAAGAGCCTCAAAGCACCTCGAAAAGATTACACGGGTGGCAACTTGTTGCCGCTCTATCCGTTGGACCACGGTCCGATTAATCACGCACAAGCCGACATATAGCCCATATCCCTGCCATCTCGGACTAGTTATCCGAACGCACCCGAGGAGCCGCCGCCAGCCAGTCTTCCAGCCTCCCGACAAGCACAGATAGCTCAAGACGGGACAAAAGCTGCTATGAAGGTCATCGCGCACGTGCAAAGGAAAGTGCATCCTGCTGTGACGGAACTCAGGAAATGGGTTGCCTGTTCTAGTTTCTCGCGAGTAACTAGACCGCCATTCTGACGATGGTCTAACGATTTCGCCTCTTGACGTCGGAACAAACGTTTGCATTGCCGATTATCCCGCGCTCTGGAGACGCGAAACTGCCGCGCCAAGCTCCTGTTAATCACCCCGTGGTGAGGCGAGCCGGAGGCGCAGCGGGCAGGCGAGCCACAGGCGCAGGGGTCCGCCGGTGGTTCGCGAACCAGGCATGGGCGTCATTTCGCCTGGCTGCCGTGTCCGGCGATTGCGGTGGGTGCTGCCTTACCCAGCCTCTTTCCTGGGTAAGGCAGCACCCACAATGATCCCTCGAATCCAGGGACGGTCGCGACGGCCGGAGCAACAGGGCGATACCACGCCAAACCGGTCAGCCGCGGAGCGCGAGACACCAGAGTCGTTCTGGAGAGCTACCAGGCCGGTCAGATAGCTGCCTGTAGCGGGATGTCAACGACATCGAGGGCGCATCGGTGCTGTCGGGGCGGCATCGTTAGGTCATTGGTGTCGTTGCAATCAGCCCCCGGAAGCCGCTTTCCGGACATAACGCACACGGGCCGGGGCGGCCCCGCGCAGGCCAGGCAGCAAGACACCCGCTCCGAGCCACAAGCCGGGCGGCTTCGCCGGGGGCTTGGCTCACGTCGTTATGGCCAGAAATAGCGGCGTGGGCCTGGTGCCGAAGCAGCCAGGCCCACGCCAGCTAGTAGCGAGTTACGGCACGTCGGGACGGACCGGTGTCGTCGCCTGCGACGGCATCTCGTTGCTGGTCGGGTACGTGTAGTCGATGCCCACGTCCAGCGTGCCGGTGAGCGCGTTCAGCACCGCCTCTTCCACCAGCGTCGTGTCGCTGCCGATCGAGGTCGACGGCAGCGTCGGGACGGTGGTGACCGGGGTGTTGGATAGCGCCAGCGCCCCGGTGAAGTCACCGGTCACCGAACGGCGCCAGGCGGACAGGTTCGGCACCGTGACGCCGAAGAGGGTCTCGATGAGCCGCAGCGTCGAGGTGTGGTCCAAGACACCGGAGTACTTGTACCCGCCGGCGGTGAACGGCGACACCACCAGGCACGGGGTGCGGAACCCGAGCCCGATCGGCCCGGCCACCCCGTCGGCCGACGAGGGAAGCGTAGCAACGGTGAGGTACTCCCCCGCCGTTCCGGCCGCGGGGACGGCTGGCGGAACGTGGTCGAAGAAGCCGCCGTTCTCGTCGTAGACCACGATGAACACCGTCTTGGCCCACACATCCGGGTTGGAGACCAGCGTGTTCAGGATCTGCTGCACCAGGTACTCGCCCCACTCGGGCGGCGCGGCGGGGTGCTCGCACTCGGCCAGCGGCGGCACGATCCACGACACCGATGGCAGCGTGCCAGCCGCCACGTCGTCGGCGAACGTGCCCTGGTAGGTCGGCGTGATGCCGCGAGCGATCAGCTCGAGCCCGGTGAGCGACAGGACGTCGGTGTAGTTCTTGAAGTACGACAGCACACCCAGGCCGAGCAGCCCGGTCGGGTCGTTGTAGACCTTCCAGCTCACCCCCGCCTCGAGCAGCGCCTCCGGCATTGTCTTCCAGGACAGCGTGCCGGTCATCGCGAGCCGGTCCGACGCGGTGGTGATCACCGGGCCACCGTTAGTACCCGCCGGGTCGATCCACGCGGACATCGCCATCAGCCGGTTCGGGTCGGTGGGCCCGAGCACCGAGCAGTGGTAGCCGTCGCAGACGGTGAAGGCGTCAGCCAGCGCGTAGTAGAACGGCAGCTCGGAGCCGGTGAAATAGCCCATCGTCAGGGGCCCGTTGGCGTCGCCGTCGGTGTTGAGGTGCGACGTGATGAACGAGTTCATCGCGCCGTTGTTCCAGCTGACGTGCTGGCCGCCCCAGCTGTGGTCAATGTCGTTGGTGTCTGACCCGTTCTCGGTCGGCGGATTGTTGAGCAGGTTGAACGGGCTCATGTACCCGCTGGACGTCACGCCGACTCCGGGCTGGTAGCCATACTGGTCGAAGACGCCGGCGATCGCGTTCGGGTCGGAGAACCCGGCCACGCCCGACATCGTCCCGAAGTAGTGGTCGAACGAGCGGTTCTCCTGCATCAGGATCACCACGTGCTCAATGTCGCTCAGGCTGGCCCCGGCCGCTTCGGTGGTGGCCGCCGTCTCGATCAGCTTCGCCTGGCCCGCCGTCGGCCGCGCAACGCCGGCGCCGACCACGCCCGCCGCGCCAAGGGCCGCGGCGCCTGCCATGAACGTCCGTCTTGTTGTGCTCTGCTCGTTATCGTCAGTCACACCAGCACCTCCGGATTGCCGCTCCCGTTCACCAGAACGTACGGTCGGCACCTGTCCGCTACCTGACGCTCACATTACGCGCCGGTAACCTCCGGCGGAACAGATCAGTTGTAGTGCCGCAGCCGCGGCCACAGCTGGCCCAGTGGCTCGTGCAGGCCGGTGCACAGGTAGACGTGGCCGCCGTCCTCGATGTTCTTGATGCCGTACGGGTTGGTCAGCGTGGCCATCGTCCGGACGCTGGAGCAATACGGCGACACCTGCGCGGCGGAGACGCCGCCCTGCGCCACGATCAGCATCGTGGTGGCACGCGGGTTGCCCGGGCCCCACCACCAGTAGGTGTTATGCCCGCTCACCGCCGTCGGCAGCCCATGACCAAGCTCGTTGATCGCGGCCGCCTCGCTGTAGTTCGCGGTGAAGATCACGGCGTTTGCGCGCGTTCCGGCCGGCAGCGACAGCCAGGCGGTGCGAACGGTACTGACGAGCTGCGGCCAGCCGATGCTCTCGGCGTTGTCCGAATTGAGCTTCCCGCCGATCTTCGGCGGCAGCACCGGGAGGGTCACCATGGCGGCCACCAGCGCGGTGATGGCCGTCGCCCCTAGCGTCCGGCGCAGCCGGACCGGGTTCTCACGCAGCCATCCGTCGACGGACACCATGCCCCCGGCGAGCAACGTCACGTACACCCCGCCCAGGTAGTAGAACTGCTTACCGGTGGTGAGCATGAACACCACGAACAGCAGACCGTACGCCCACACCACCGCGCGCCAGGCCGGGTGCCCGGACCGCCACAGGAACCGCAGGCCGATCACCCACACCCATGCCAGGCCAAGGGCGGTCATGCCGAGCTGACCGGGAATCCAGGTCACGATGCCGGCGACACCGCCGTTGCGGGCGTTGAGCGCGTGCGTCATCGCCAGCGTGGCCCACCCGTGCGTCGCCTGCCACCAGATATCCGGGATCAGCAGTGCGACCGCGATCGCGGCGCCGCCCGCCAGCCAGCGGTCCGGCCGTACGCCCGAGAGCAGCGCGCCGACCACCAGCGCGATCGCGAGGACGCCCACGAGGTGATTGTCCTCGGCGCCGACCCCGGCCACCGCCCCAGCCGCCAGCCACCAGCGGGTGTCCCCGGTCCGCCCCAGCCGGGCGACCACGAGGCCGAGGCTGGCCTCACCCAGCAGCATCAGCGCCGATGTGTTCGCGACGTGGTCGCCGCCCAGCAGCACCGGCATCGTGCCCACCCCGATGGCCGTCAGAAGCTGCGCCCGCCGGCCCCCACCGAACTCGCGCGCGGTCAGCCCGCCGACGACCACCGTGACCCACGCCGCGAGCGCCGGCCACCAGCGCAGCGCCGTCGTCGACAGCCCGAACATCGCGAACGACGCCCGCGCCAGCAGCGGCGCCAGTACCGGCTGATCGACGTAACTAGCTTGCAGGTGCTGCCCGCACTGCAGCATGTACAGTTCGTCGCGCTGGAATCCGTACCGCCCCGACAGCGCCATCAGCACCGCGAACACCACCGCGCCGACCAGCACTACATATCGGCAGAACGGCGCTCTCTGTCCCTCGTTCATACCAGGCATCTTGACGCCGCCAGCCGCGCGGCGCATCAGCCTACGGAACCTGGCTGGTACTACGTGCGTCAACCCGCGGACTGACGCACGGCGGCAGCCGTGGATGGATACTGAACCTGTGTTGCCGCACAAGCTGGACTGGTTTATACGGTTCGCGATCTACGCGCTGGTCGGCGTGCTCACGTTCGTCACCCAGCCGCCCGGCGCCACCGCGGTGCATGCTCAGTTCATCGGGTACCTGGTGGCCGGGGTCGCGCTGGTCACCGGTACCGTGCTCGGGGCGCTGCGTCCCGGGAGCCGGGCGCTGCCGGCGCTGACCACCGTGGTATCGGTGGCGGGCGGGTTCACCGCGGGCGCCGGGCAGCATGAGAACAACTGCGCCATCTTGATCACCGTCATGGCGGCGGCCGGCGCCGCGTACTATTTCTCCCCGCGCGTGGCGTGGACGGTCCTCGGGACCGGGATCGCGGCGTTCGAGGCCAACGTGCTCATCTACCAAGACAGCATGGCCCAGTTCTCAGCCTTCCTGACGCAGCCGCTCGGGCCAGTTTCCGGCCTGTTCTTTGGCATGCTGCTCCGCTCCCGGCGGGTGCAGGCCGAGCAGTCCCGGGCGCTGCTCGCGGAGCAGCACCGGGCCGACGTACTCGGCGAGCGGACCCGCATCGCCCGGGAGATCCACGACGTGCTCGCGCACTCCCTGGGCGCGCTCGGCATCCAGATCCAGTCAGCTCGCGCGGTGCTGACCGACCAGGAAGACATCACCAAGGCCGTCGAGATCCTGATGACCGCGCAGAAGATGGCCACCGAGGGCCTCAACGAGACGCGGCAGGCGGTGCACGCGCTGCGCGCGGACATCCGCTCGCTGAACGACGAACTCAACCGCGTCACCAGCACCTACGGCGAGCGATATCACGTCGGCGTGACCTTCGACGTCGGCGGTGACCCGCGTCCGGTGTCACCCGAGGCGACGGTCACGATGCTGCGGACGGCCCAGGAAGCACTGGTCAACGCGGCCAAGCACGCGGCCGGCCAGGACGTGGCGGTCCGGCTGGAGTACGGGAATCACGATGTCCGGCTCACCGTGGTCAATCCGTTGTCCACCCACGCGGTAGCCGTGGGTGGCACCGTGGATGGAGGCTACGGGCTGACCGGGATGCGGGAACGACTCCGGTTGCTGAACGGCACCCTGAAAGCCGGCCCAAGCGACGGCCGGTGGACCGTCGCCGCGTCGATTCCGCTGGTGGCGGCATGACCGCGCTGCGGATCGTGATCGCCGACGACCAGGCCAGCGTCAGGGAGGGCCTGGTGCTGCTGCTCGGCGGCCTCGACGGCATTGAGGTGGTGGGCGCGGCCGCCGATGGCGAGCAGGCGCTGGCACTGGTCGCCGAGCACCAGCCCGACGCCATCCTGCTCGACCTGCGGATGCCCGTGCTCGACGGTATCGGCGCCACCAAGCGGCTGGTGGTGGAGCATCCGGGAGTCGCCGTCGTCGTCCTGACCACGTATGTCGACGAGCACCTGGTCCTGGACGCGCTGCGGGCCGGGGCGCGCAGCTACATCACCAAGGACGCGGACCGCATCGACATCGCCCGGGCATTGCACGCGGCCGCGGGCGGACTCATCGTCGTTGACCCGCGGGTGAACGACACGCTGCTCGAGGCAGCGGCCGGCTCGTCATCGCCAGCGGCGCCACCGGACGGACTTACCCAGCGAGAGATGGAGATCCTGGCGCTGATCGCGCGTGGCCGCACCAACACAGAGATCGCCGCGGAACTCTTCCTGAGCATCCACACGATCAAGACCCACGTGAATCGCATCTTCGCTAAGACAGGCTCACGAGATCGCCCCGCCGCCATCTGCTACGCCCGCGACCATCGCATCCGGTAACTGCACCGGCCGAGCAATTCTGATTGGTGTGGCACTGACCAGCAAAGAGTCGGGGTAGTGCCACACTCACCAGCAAAGGGTTTTGCTACTCGCCCGTGAGGTAGCTGGGATACACAATACGATGGGCCACTTAACCGGCAAGATTGAGAGAGGGAACCACAGATGGCCGATAGCGCCCAGGGAATCGATGTCAGCAGCTACCAGGAGGTGCTGACAACCGCGGATCTGGATGGGCTGACCTTTTGCTTCGCCAAGGCCACGGATGGATCATCAGACACTGACTCGAACTTCGCCGCCAACTGGAAGGTGATGAAGTCCGTTGGCATTCACCGTGGAGCGTACCACGAACTGCAGTCACCGTCTTCCGCCTCGGCGGCGTCCCAGGCGGATCACTTCCTTGCCGTCGTGAAGGCTGCTGGCCTCGAGGCGGGCGACATGCTCGCCGTTGTCGCCAGCGACTACAGCGGCGTCACTGACGCCGAGGTGCTGGCGTGGTGCGACCAGGTGCAGGCCGCGGCCCCCAACTCACCAGTACTTGTCTACTCGGATCTGTCCGTCGCGGCGACCCTCACCTCGTGCACCGCCTATGACCTGTGGGTCGCGTGGCCGTCGGACACCGCCCCCACGTCGGTCGCGCCGTGGAGCACCTGGAAGCTGTGGCAGTGGAACGAAACCACTCTTGACAAGGATGCCTACAACGGGACCGCGGCCGAGATGCAGACGTGGATCAATTCGATCGCGGACCGGTCCGGCTGGACATTCGGGCCGCCGCAGGATCTCACGGCGGCCGGCGGGCACACCAGCGTGAAGCTCACCTGGGAAGAGCCGGCGGACGCGCCCCAGACGCCCGCGGAGTACAACGTATTCATCTACAAGGGCACCACCACCAACGAGAGCACGCTGGTCTCGTCGTATCCGCGCGCCGTCACGACCACGGAATTCGAGGGCGGCAGCCTGATCAAGGGCGACACCTACACCGCTCACGTCGTGGCCGAGGGATCGGGCGGCACTCATGTGGGCGCGGGCGTGTACGCGTCGGTGACCTTCGCGACGGGCTGACGGGAGGCGCCGCGGACGGCGATCACGCCCGCGGCCATTCCGGTGGCGGCTGCCACGCCGACGATCACGAACGCGGCGGGCAGCCGTCCGGCTTGGTGCGCGGTGTTGAGCACCGAACCGAGGACTGAGACGGCGATGAGCGCGCCCGCCTGACGGGTGGTGTTCTGCAGCCCGGAGCCGAGCCCGGACTGCCGCGGCGGCACGCTGGCCACCAGCAACGAGGTGAGCGCGGAGAACGCGATCGTGCTGGCGACGCCGGTCAGCAGCAGGCCGGTCAGCGCGAGCTCCTGCGGTGACCGCGGACCGAGCCAGCCCAGCGCCGCGGTGCCCGCCGCACAACCGGCGAAACCGACCGTAAGCATCACCGGATGACCATAACGACGCGACAGTCGGCGGTACAGCAACAGCGGCCCTAGGCTGCTACCGGCGGTCAGCGGCAGCAGCGCTATCCCCGCCGCGCCGGGCGAATCCCCGCGCATCTGCTGGAAGTACAGCGACATCACCAGCAGCGTCCCGTAGAACGCGAAGCCCATCAGGCCGGCGCTGACGATAGCCGCGGTGCGCACCCGGTCGGCGAAGAAGGACAGCGGCAGCACCGGGTGCGCGCCCCGGCGCTCAACCACCCAGAACGCGGCTCCGGCCGCGACGCCGCCCGCCAGCGCGCCCAGTGTCGCCGGGGACCGCCACCCGGCGGCGCCGCCCAGTATCAGCCCGGCGGTCAGCAGCCCGAGCCCGGCGATGCCTGTCCCCTGCCCTGCCCAGTCCAGCGGGGTCCGCCGTCGCGGTGTCTCGGGAACGGTCCGCCAGGCCAGGCTCGCGCTGACCACCCCGACGGGCACGTTGATCAGGAAGATGCTCCGCCACCCGAACTCGTCGATCAGCAACCCGCCGGTCAGCGGACCAACCGCCACCGAGATCGCCCCGGCGGCGACCCACACGACGGCGGCCCGCGCCCGGCCTTCCGGGGTGGCGAACAGGTACGGGATCAGCGCCAGGGTCGCCGGCAGCAGCATCGCCGCCCCGGCGCCCTGGACCGCGCGCGCCGCGATGAGCAGCCCAGCGTCCGGTGCGCAGGCGCACGCCGCGGAGGCCAGGGTGAACACCGCGGTCCCGGCGACCAGCATCCGGCGCAGCCCGATCCGGTCGCCGAGCGCCCCGGCGGTGAGCAGCAACGCGGCCAGCGGCAGAGTGTATCCGTCGAGGACCCATTGCACGGCGGCCATCGAACTGCCGAGCTCATGGCGGATGGCGGGCACGGCCACGTTCAGCACGCTGCCGTCGAGGATGATCGCGCAGTAGGCCAGGCACACCGCGAAGAAACCCAGCCCGCCACGGTGTTGCCGCCCGGGGATTGCCATAACGTGTCTCACATGTCAAGACGCAGGATGTCATTATTTGATACATGAGTCACGTTACCGGCTCGACGCCAGCCGGGAAAAGCCCGAGACGCGGATGTCTCGGATGCTGATATGGGGTCAGGCCGTCAGCGCGGCGACGAGCTCGGGCAGCTTGCCGAGCAGCCTGGCCCCCGCGATCGGGTTGCTGTAGTCGCGGGAGTGCACGATCTGGCCATCCTTGACCGTGATGACCATGGCGAACCGGACGGAGAACTGCTCGCCAGCGGCAATCAGCTCGCCGTGCAGCTGGTACTCGCAGATGATGATCTCCGGATCGGCGGTCTCGTGGATCATGACGTCGCTCAGGCCGGTGTACTTCCTGCTCGCGGTGCCGCCCTGGTAACGGGCCCGGAGCTGCTCGCGGGTGGTCTCGATCCGGGACGGGTACAGCGCGTCCACCCCGAAGGGCATCTCGATAACCACCGTGTCCGCGTAACAGTCGGCCATATCTCCCGGCTTCTCGCTGACGGAAGCACGCAGCAGCTCTTCGACAGTCTGGCGGGGGGAACGCATGACGGTGACCTCCTCGGGTACGAAAGCTATAATCGGAGACATCGCCCCGATTAGTTCCAGACAGTACCGGAGACAGCGCCCCGTTTTCAACCGGTGAGAGGTGACGTGCCAGCCGACAAGCCGTTGCGAGCCGATGCCAGGCGGAACCGCGACCGGGTCCTCGACGTGGCCACGGCCGCCTTCGCGGCCGACGGCCTGTCGGTTCCGCTCGACGAGCTGGCCAAGCGGGCCGGCGTCGGCCCGGGCACGCTCTACCGGCATTTCCCCACCAAGGAGTCGCTGTTCGAGGCGGTGATGCACGACCGGCTGGTCCGGCTCGCCGACGAAGGCGCCGCATTGCGGGATGCCGCCGATCCCGGTGCGGCCTTCTTCGCCTTCCTCGACGTGCTAGCGGCCGAGGCCGGACCCAAACGGGACCTGTTCGAGGCGCTAGCCAGCGCCGGAGTTGAGCTCGGCCCGGCGGTACTGGCGGCCGCGGGTGCCGTGCGCACCCAGATCAGCGGGCTGCTCGGCCAGGCTCAGCGCGCCGGCGCCGTACGGGCCGATATCGGCGAAGCCGAACTCACCGCGCTGCTATCTGGCATGCTCTTCGCCATCCAGCCCCGGCCAGGCACGGATCAGGCGCTCGTGCTGTCGGTGTTCAAGGACGGCCTGGTGTTCAAGGACGGTCTGAGCCCAGCCCGACAGGCTCACGAACCGGACATCCGCGCCATCTAGTCCCGCCGCCGGGGACCGGCGATTATGGACGGTGCTGCATTACCCGCATTCTTTTGTGGGCGGTGCCGCACTGACCAGGATCAAGAGTCCGCCGGCGCGACCAGCCACGCGCCGTTATGGTCATGGTGTTTTAGTTGATCTCGAACGCCCGCTCGATTCCCTGCCTCAGCCGTCGCCGGTACGGAACGAGGAAGCAGGCCGCCATCGCGAGGACGCCCCCGGGTACCGCCAGGCCCACGGCGCCCGCGGGGTCTCCGCCCGCGGCGAGGGCCACCACCAGGAGCGCGTCGAGCAGAGCGAGCCCGGTGAACAGCCATAGCTGCCTGGTCGCGCGGCGCAGTTGCCGTCGCAGGATCGGTGCGTTCGGCGGCGCCGCGACACCTGACCCCGGCGGGTTCGGGACGTTCATGCGGTATTTAATACCACTTTGGCAACACGCCCCGATGGCGAGACTCGCCACTTATATCCTCTCGTCACCGACATAAGGGGGCATCAATGGCAATACGCGAGAAACTCGCCGACCGCGCGTCCAAGTTCCTCGAGCCCGGCGAGCAGGTGCACGCCGTCTTCCTGGCGCAGTCCGGTCCGTCACCGTACTGGTCCCTGCTGAGCGCGTGGATCACGCTTATCGGCGCCAAGTACAACATGGTCGCGGTCACCGATCGTTCGATAGTCGTGCTGCGTAACGGACGGCTGCGGAGCACCTTTCCCAAGAAGGTTCTCGTCCGCGCGCCGCTGAACGCCATCCAGGGCGAGCCTGGCGGCCTGTGGGGCGAGATCTACATCAACGACACCCGGTACTGGGTGCACCGCCGGTTCCACAAGGACGTCACCGCCGCGTATCAGTTCATCCGGGCGACGGCCGCTAACTAACGTCCGGGCGGAGCGCGCCGGCGGCGTCGGCGCGAGCACGGGCGGCGATGAACGCGACGAGCGCGGCCACGGTCAGCACGAGTACCAGGTTGATCAACATTGATACACGTGTTGCGGCCTGATACCCGTTGCTGGCCAGCACGGCGAAGAACACCGAGCCGATGATGGTCACGCCCGCCGATCCCGCGAACTGCTGGGCCGTGGTGAGCATGCCGGCGCCGATGCCCGCCTGGGCCGGACGGACCTCGGTCAGCCCGGCGCCGATCAGTTCCGGCATGACCAGGCCATTGCCGATGCTGATAACCGCACCGGCGATGATGATGGCAGGCAGGCCGGGATTCAGCGTGAAGACGATGAGGCCCGCGACGGTGAGCCCACTGCCCAGCAGGACGACGCCGGTGCCGTAGCGGGCCACCAGCCATCGGCCGGTGATCGCCGCGACGGCGAAGCAGGCGCCTATCGGGGCGAAGGCCAAGCCCGCGCGGAAGGCGGACAACCCGAAGTGATCCTGCAATAGCAGCGTGAGCACGAAAACGAAGGTGGCGAAGTATGCCATGAATCCCACGATGGCGGCCGCGCCCGCGGAGAACGACGGATAGCGGAACAGTGCTGTCTCCAGCACCGGCTGCCCGCCGCGACGGCGCAGTGACCGCTGCCAGGCGACGACCAGGAGTGCCGCCGGGACCGAGCCGACCA
This sequence comes from uncultured Actinomycetota bacterium, assembly GCA_963743085.1. Taxonomy (GTDB): domain Bacteria; phylum Actinomycetota; class Actinomycetes; order Streptosporangiales; family Streptosporangiaceae; genus JBEKHI01. The sequence goes on along the minus strand of CAVUOU010000046.1, from coordinate 107,217 downwards.
GGCAGGCCCAGGTCCATGGTGGCCAGTGTTCTGTCCGGCCGAGAGTGAGCGGGACCAGGATCAGTCCGAGCGTTACCGCGATGCCCGCGGCGCCGGGAATGTCCAAGCTCGCCTTCTTGCTGTTATCACGAGGCGGAAGGACCCGGGCGGCGGCTATGGCGGCGATCGAGCCGACGGGGACGTTGATGTAGAAGATGACGCGCCAGCCCAGGCCGAGCAGGTCGGCGGACAGCAGCCAGCCGCCGAGTACCTGCCCCGCCACCGACGCGATCCCGCCCGCGACGCCGTACCAGCCGATGGCGCGGGCTCGCTCATCCGGCGGGAAGCTCGTGGTGATGACGGCGAGGACCTGCGGCACCATGATGGCGCCGGCCAGGCCTTGCGCGAGGCGGGCGATGATCAGTTCGGCCGGACTGGCGGCCAGGCCGCACAGCAAGCTGGTGACCGCGAACGCGAGTACGCCGATGACGAACATCCGGCGATGGCCGAGCATGTCCCCCAGCCGCCCGCCGGTGATCATCCCCGCGGCGTAGCAGAAGGCGTAGCCGCCGATGATCAGTTGCAGCGCGGCCGGGCCCGCGTGCAGGTCGCGCTGGAACGACGGGGCCGCGACGTTGACCACGAAGTAATCGAACTGGGCCATGAACCAGGCGGACAGCAAGACCGCAAGCATCGCGGATCGTTGTTTTTCCGGCACGGCTATATCGTAGATATCGTGGATGTTTGTTGTCTACAATTATTTCGTGAAGCTGTCCGAAGGGGTGGAGTGGGGCGTCCACTGCGCCACGTTGCTCGCGCTCGCGCCTGATGGCAAGCCGGTCAGGCGGGAGTTCATGGCGACGCATTATGGGCTGCCGGACGCCTACCTGGGCAAGAACCTGCAGGCGATGGCCAAGGCTGGGGTCCTGCACGCGATACCAGGGCCACGCGGTGGCTACCGGCTGGCCAGAGCGGCCGCGGAGATCACCGTGCTGGAGGTGGTCGAGGCACTGGAAGGTTCGGCACCGGTGTTCAGCTGCCAGGAGATCAGGCAGCACGGCTCTGGGGCGCTGCCACCGTCGGAATGCGGTCGGCCGTGCACGGTGGACGCGGTGATGAGGCAGGCCGAAAACGCGTGGCGCTCAACGCTGCGGTCGGTGACAGTGGCCGATCTCGCGGACCGGTTGCCCGCCGGGATCCGCGCCCGGAACGAGGGCCTGCTCAGCCACGCGTTATCCCGCGTTGGGATTCGTGCTGGGAGTGGAGTCGTCGGCCCCGGCGTTGGAGCCGGTGTTGGTGTTGTCGTTGGCGCCGGTCGACGAGCTTGGTGACGGCGTTGCGGCCGGACTGGTGGTGGCCGGGCTGGGCGACGGGGTGGTCGAGGTCGACGGGGCCGATGTCTGCCCGGTCGAGGTCGACGCGCCGGTTGACGGCTGCTTCGTCGTCTTTGACGAGGATGACCCGCCGAAGACGTTCCCGATGGTGGTGCCGCTGCCCGACTTGCCCCAGACCACCGAGGAGACCGGCCTGCCCACCGCGAGCTCGAATCCGGTAATGCACACCAGCACCACCACGAAAGCAGCGGATGCCGGAAGCCAGTACCGGCCAAGGACGCGCCGGTTCCATAGCCGTCCGCGCCACTCCCGCAGCCTGGACCCGAGGTCAGCACCGTTACCGTTGGACGAGGCATGGACGGCGGGTATTTCCTGGGCGGTCGGGGCTGCCTGCCCGGCGGGCGTCGCCCGGGGAGCCGACTTGTCATGCGGAGTGAACGTCGGGACCCGTGCCGCCATGTGCGCCGGGACGGAAGGCACCTTGACGGCGGGCTGCTCCCGGGTCGGTGCGTCACCCTCGACCGTGGTCTTCGGCCGAGCGGGCCCGGTGGGGCTAGCGGCGGTCTTGCCGTCGGAGGCGGCCGGGTTCTCTTCCCACCAGTGCGCCTTCTTCGCGATAACGGGGGCAACCTGGTGGAAATGTTCCTTGCCGCGGCCCAGATAGTGCCGGTAGATCGCGGTTGCCGTGGTGCTGGCAGCGCTGGCGATCGCGGTGCCCGCGACCGTGCCCACGACTCCGAGAGAAGATGCGAGGATTGCCCCGGTCACGGCGGCTAGGACGGTAGCGACGACTTGTACTCCGCTGAGTTCGAGTCGTGGCCGACTCATTCTCCCCCTTCGTCTCTTCCGTGCTGGGCCCCTCTCCGCTAAAGCCTACGTGACGCCTCTCGGTAGGACATACCGGACACGGTGCAGGCCGCCGATGGAGCACGTACCGCCGTTCGGGTACCCGTGTCCGCCCGGAATATTCGGATATGCGGAAGCCTTCTGCCGCGAGTCCCGCTGGCCTGGTGTGCACGTGCTGTCCAGCGGGTCGCCGGCGGGTTACCTCAGGCGGGCGCCTTAGATCGCAGGACCTGCATGAACTCGCGCATCCAGGCCGGGTGGTCGGGCCAGGCACGGGCGGAGACCATCTGCCCGTCGACCACCGCCGCGGCGTCCACGAACTCGGCGCCCGCCGCGGCCACATCGGGGGCGAGCGCCGGGTAGGCCGCGGTTCGACGGCCGTTCAGCGTCCCCGCGGCGGCCAGGACCTGGGGCGCGTGGCAAAGCTGGGCCACCGGCTGGTCGCCCTGCATGAAGTGGCGCACGATGCGCTGCACGTCCGGGTCGTTGCGGATGTACTCCGGCGCCCGGCCACCAGGGATGACCAGGGCCACGTAGTCGGCCGGGTCCACGTCCGCGAACGCGATGTCCGCGGGCCAGGTGTAACCCGGCTTCTCGGTGTAGGTGTCGAAGCCGTCGGTGAAGTCGTGTACGACGAACTGAAGTTTTTTCACCGACGGCGCCGCGATGTCGACCTGATATCCCTCCTCGGTCAGCCGTTGGTAGGGATACATCACCTCCAGCGACTCGGCGGCATCCCCGGTAAGAATAAGGATCTTCGGCATCGAGACTCTCCTCCCGCACGACTGCGTTGTCGACGTTTATTGCTATTTATGCAGATCCCCGGCTCAGCCGCCGCGAACCACCGCGCGGCGAAGTTTCCGGCTGTGCGCCTTGTCCCAGTACGACGGGTGATGTCTGATGGGGACTACCGGCCCGGGCCAACGACGTGCCCGGACGGGAGGGAGATGAAAATCCATGACAGTGACAGCGGACAGGAGCGTGACCGAGTTCATCGCCAGCCCCCGGCAGCTGTTCATCGGCGGTCAGTGGATCGACGCGGCGTCCGGCAAGACCTTCGAGACACCTGACCCGGCGACCGGAGAGACACTGGCCCAGATCGCCGAGGGCGATGCCGAGGACATCAACCGAGCGGTAAGAGCCGCCCGGAGCGCGTTCGACGAAGGCCCGTGGGGCAGAATCACGCCATCCGAGCGCGGCAGGATCATCTGGCGCATCGGAGACCTGATCCTGGAGCACGCCGACGAACTCGCGCAGCTGGAGTCGCTCGACAACGGCAAGCCGTTCGCGGTCGCACGCGCGGCGGATGTCCCGCTGGCCGCGGATCTGTTCCATTACATGGCTGGCTGGGCGACCAAGATCGAGGGCAACTCGATCAACATCTCGGTGCCCTACATGCCGGGCGCGAACTTCCACTCCTACACGCTCCGCGAGCCGGTCGGCGTAGTCGGCCAGATCATCCCGTGGAACTTCCCGCTGCTAATGGCCGCGTGGAAGCTCGGCCCCGCGCTGACCACCGGCAACACCGTGGTGCTCAAGCCCGCCGAACAGACCCCGCTGACCGCGCTGCGGCTGGCCGGGCTGATCGCCGAGGCCGGAGTACCGGAGGGCGTCGTCAACGTGGTCACCGGGTTCGGCGAGACCGCGGGAGCCGCGCTAGCGGCGCACCCCGAAGTGGACAAGGTCGCCTTCACCGGCTCGACCGAGGTCGGCAGGCTCATCGTCCAAGCGGCCGCTGGGAACCTGAAGAAGGTCAGCCTGGAACTCGGCGGCAAGTCCCCGAACATCGTCTTCGAGGACGCGTCACCCGCCGCCGTGGAGGGCGCGGCGAACGCGATCTTCTTCAACCACGGCCAGTGCTGCGTCGCCGGGTCCCGGCTGTTCGTAGAGCAGTCCAGGTTCGACGAGGTCATCGAGGGCGTCTCGGAGATCGCCAAGTCGATCAAGCTCGGCCCCGGCATGGACCCGGGAACGCAGATGGGACCGCTGGTGTCCGACGAGCAGCTGCGCCGGGTCACCGGCTACCTCGATTCTGGCCGCGATGAGGGCGCGACCGCCGTCACCGGCGGTACCCGGTGGGGCGACACCGGTTACTTCGTCGAGCCCACCGTCTTGACCAACACCCGTCCCGACATGAAGGTCGTCCGCGAGGAGATCTTCGGCCCGGTCGTGGTGGCCGCCCCGTTCCAGAGCCTGGACGAAATCGCCGCCGCGGCTAACGACAGCGACTACGGTCTCGGCGCCGGGATCTGGACGCAGGACATCTCCAAGGCACACGCCCTGGCGAAGAAGATCCGGGCCGGCACGGTCTGGATCAACTGCTACAACGTGTTCGACGCCTCGCTGCCGTTCGGCGGATACAAGCAGTCCGGCTGGGGCCGCGAGATGGGCCACGAGGTCCTCGAGGCCTACACCGAGGTCAAGGCCGTCACCGCCCAGCTCTGACACCTGGCGACAAACGGGGGCCGCGCCGGCCCCCGTTTCGCCGCTCAGGCCGAGGCTTCGGGCGTGGGCCGCATCCGGCGGGTGGAACGCACTTGCAGCGCCACGATGATCACCACGAGCCCGATTCCGATCCACAGCCCGTAGTGCGAGATGCCCTGGGCCACCACCACCGCGTGGTGTCCCATCTCGTAACCGAGACCGGCCAGGGTTCCGGCCCACAGCAGCGTCCCGATCGCGTCCAGGATCAGGAAGGTGACCACGCTCATCCCCGACCAGCCCGCGATCACGTAGACGATGGCGTTGGGCAGCGGGACGAACGGGCAGACGATTACGGCGGGCCACAGGAACTTGCGGTCCCAGCGCCGCACCCGCTCCATGTACTTCGGTCCGCGCTTGCTATTACCCGACAGCAGCAGGATGATCCGGTCGCCCCAGAGACGGCCCGCCCACCAGTAGATCACGTCGAACTTCATCAGCCCGGGAATCGCGCACAGCAGCACGACCACCAGCGAGCCGTGCCCAACCCGTGCGAACGCCGCCGCCGCGATGATCGCCGGAGTCGACCCGTTGAGCAGTTCCAGCGTGACCGGGTGGGTGCCGACCAGCGACGCGCTTACCGGCAGGATCGCCCAGTAGTAAAGGCCACTGAGCGTGATCGCCGCCCAGCAGATGATGTCGATCCGGCGCGGCTTGCCGGTCCACGGGAGCCGCATATCCGTGGTCGCGGCCTGTCCGGGCTGCTCGGGCTGTCCAGCCTGCTCGGGCTTGGCGGCCTGTCCGGGCTGCTCGGGCTCCTCGGCTTGCCCGGGCTGCTCGGGCTCGGCGGCCTGTCCGGGCTCAGCGACCTCCGCGGTCTCAGTGGCCTCCGCGTCAGGAACGCTCACAATAAGGACCTTCCCCCAGTTTCGTTGACAGCAACCACCAGTATGGGTCACCCGGCGCCGGAACGCACAGCGTGCCGGTAAGGTCCGTCTTACCATCATCACACGGAGTCTATCTCGCATAACGCATCGCAACGCTCCCTGGGACCGCCTGTGGCCCGTCGATGTGACATCGACCGCGTTCTATGCCGGTCGATGTCACATCGACCGGGCGGGGGAACGGGGCCCGGCGCCCCTAGTGGAGCCGTCGATGACTCATTGACACCCCTCTGCCGGTGTCAATGAGTCATCGACTGCCCCCGGTTAAGCAGCCGCCGGAGGTTCCTGTGCCTGGGGAGACCGTCACACTGACGCTGGTGACGCCCGGACAGCTCGCCACCTCCAGGACGCTGCCGGCGGAGACGACCTCGCCGCCGGTGACCGAGACCGCGTAACCGCTGGGATACTGCACCGACGGCACGGAGATGCTGGTCTCCGAGCCAGCGGCGAACGCGCCGGTGTCGTCCGCGCGCTCGGTGCTGTACGTCAGGCTGAACACGCTCGTCGAGGTGTCGTAACCGTAGCTCTCCGGCGTGCCGGAGACCAGGTCCGGATGTGGCACGGCCAGCGCGTCGAGCATGGAGGTGTTCGCGCTTCCCGACGGGTCAGCGACATCGCTCACCAGACCCTCCGACGTCGAGGACGTGGTGGGGTCGTCGCAGTAGCAGAACGCCCACTCCAGCCATCCGACCTTCGCACTCGCCGCGTCGGCGACGACCTCGCTGAGAATGCTCGCGTCGTCGGTCGCGCCGAACTCGGTCATCAGCAACGCGTCACCCGTGTTGTCGCTCACATCATCGGCGTTCGTGAACACCGCGTTGTTGGACGACGGACACGCGAAGTCCAGCTCCGTGGAGACCGCGTCGAACGGACAGTAGTCGTGGAACGAGAACCCGGTCTCGCTGTCACCCGTCGAGCCAAGCGACGTCGGGGTTCCGGTGTCGAAGGTCAGCCACGGCTCGTCGAACAGCAACGACGTGGTGTTCACCTTTCGAACGGCGTCGGTGACCGTCGTGTAGAAATTGGTGAGCACGGCGTCATCGGCCGGGCAGCCGTCGGTGGATAGCAGGCAGGAGTAGATGTCGCTACCCGGGCTCGGCTCGTTGAACAGGTCGTAGCCAAGCACGTAGGGATTGTTGTCGAAGTACGCGGCGACATGCGCCACGGCGCCCGCGTACCACTTCCATAGCCCTTCGCCGTCCACGGTGGCGTTGTCCCAGAAGTTGTCGTACGTGGCCTGCAGGGCTGGCAGCAGGAAGTAGTTCGCGGAGAAGCCGAGCAGCGGGAACAGCACGTCGTTGTTATCGTCGATCGACCAGGCCGGCTCCCCCTCCCCCTGGAACTCCTCGTTGTACATGTCCTGGTGGAAGTCCAGCAGGCTGACGATGCCCTCCGAGCCGAGCATGTTAACGGTGGACTCGATGCTGGCCAGATAGCTGTCGTTGAACACCCCAGGCGACGGTTCGAGTTCCTCCCAGAGAACACCGACCCGCACCGCGGACAGCCCGTTGTCCGCGAGGAACGTGCCATCCGTCGAGTCGAAGCCATCGGCGGCAGGAGTGTACGGCGTGATCTTGTTCACCATGTTCACGCCGCTGACGACCAGCACCCGGCCGTCGCCATCGGTGATCCACCGGCCAGCGTGCCCGATCGGCGCGGCGGGCAATACAACGGCGGAGGAGGAAGTCGTCTCGGCCGCGCTGGCCGACGAAGCAGACACCGCACCGAGCGCGGCGAGACACATGACCACAAGCACCGCCACACTGCGGTTACCGGCGAGTAGGCGCATGCCGTGATGGTGTCACGTCCGCACCCCGTCGCCTAGACCCAAGAATCTAGAACTTGTTGCTATGTATCCACTCCTGGCACATGGGCCGCAGTACAAGGAAAACGAAGCATAGAAGAGGCTAGCATTGCAACGTGTTCTACTGGCGTAAGGCTACGCTGTGCTTCGCCGCGGCTGCCATGCTCGGATGCGCGGCCGCAACGGCCGGATCGCTTCCCGCGTCCGCCGCCACGAACCCCGCGCTCTCCTCCCCCACCTGCAGCACGGCAGTGACGCTCGGATCTGCCTTGCCGAAAGTCCGGACCGCGATGGCGGCGGTCGCGGGCAGCCCGTTCGGCATCGTGGTGACACCGGACGGAAAATGGGCGTTCGCCGCGCTGCCGACCAGCGTCGAAGTGCTGCGCATCGCCAAATCGCTGGCCGCGGTACGGGTACGGGACGTGACTTTCCCCGCAGCGGTCGGCGGCCTGGTCGGCGAGGCGCTGACCAGCGACGGACGTTACCTGCTGATCGCGACCGGTAGTGGCGCCGTGGTGGTCAGCACGGAACGCCTCGAACGCGGCGGCCCCGACCCGGTTGTCGGCACGCTCACCGATCCGCTCGGCGGCTTCGGCGCCATCGAGGTGGCGCTCTCCCCCGGTGACAGGTTCGCGTTCATCACCCAGGAAGACAGCGATCGGATGGCCGTCTTCAACCTGGCCCGAGCGCTGGCCCACGGATTCGGCCGGGCCGACTTCGTGGGCAACGTTCCGCTTGGGCTCGCCCCGGTCGGCATGGCCGTCTCTCCCGACGGCCGCTGGCTGTACGCGACAAGCGAGATAGCGTTGCGGCAATCCAGCGAGACCGGCACGCTCAGCGTTATCAGCCTCTCGCGCGCCGAGACCGACCCGGCAAAGTCGGTCGTAGCCACGGTGGACGCCGGATGCAACCCGGTGCGGGTGATCACGTCGGCTAACGGCAGCGAGGTGTGGGTGACCGCCCGCGCGAGCGACGACCTGCTGGCCTTCTCGGCCGCCCGGTTGCGCACCGACCCAGTGCGTGCCCTGACGGCGATCGTCCGGGTGGGCGAGGCACCGGTCGGGCTGGCGCTGGTCCGTAACGGATCACGGATCGTGGTGGCCGACTCCAATAGGTTCGGCGCGACCGGAGCCGTGGCGAACCTGGATGTCGTCAACGTGGCGGCCGCTCTGCGTGGCCGGCCAGCCGTGCTCGGCCACATCACGGCGGGTCTGTTCCCGCGTGAGATGGCGCTCGTGCCCGGTGACAGGACGCTGCTGGTAACGAACTACGACTCCAATCAGGTCGAAGCGGTAAACGTCTGCGGCATCCCCTGAACGAGTAACCATCTCAGCGGCGCGGGCCTTAGGGCGTCGAATGCGCGCTGCGGGACCTTGCGACCGGTCGCTACCTAGCGAACCGTGTTGAGTTCCTGGTGCTATGACCCCAGGAACTCAACACGGTTTTCGGTTCAGTGCGGACATATGGGGGTGGGGCGCGGCGGAAGTGAGTCGCGGGACGACGGCGCCGGAGGATGCCGATGTTAGTAGTCGTGCATAAATGGAAATGGATATGGCCGCACCATCCATTTTCAGAAAGGAATTACATCAAATGGACGCCCGAAGTGCACTGGCGGCGGTGGCCATCACCGCGGTCACGCTGCCGGCTTCAGGCCATATCAGCCCGGCGGCCAACGCTGCTGTTTCCGGGCTGCGCATCACCGGCGCCTGGACAGAATCATTCCAGGCACGGTGGAAATCCGTGAGCGGAACCTCCGGGTACGCGATCGAGGTTCGCAACTCGGCCGACGCCACGGTGCGGGGCTTCACGACCGACCATGATTACGCGAACGTTGGTGGCTTGCTGCCTGGCAAAACGTACGTTCTCACCGTACGGGTGAACGCATCAGACAGCACGCCAGCTTCGGTCATCATCCGGACGGCGCAGCTAGAACCGTTTGGCCAGAAAATCGCGCAGTACGCTCGCGCATTCGTCGGCCACGCCAAGTACGAATACGGCGCGACGGGTCCCCGCGCCTTCGATTGCTCGGGGCTCACCCAGTACGTATATCGCCATTTCGGGCGTACGATACCGCGTACCGCGCAGGAGCAATTTCAGTACTTCCACGCAGAAACCAGCAAGCAGGCGCACCCGGGAGACCTGGTTTTCTTCGGCAGTTCACCGGTTACGCATGTCGGGATATTCGAGGGCGGTGACATGATGGTCGCGGCCGCCACGCCGCTCGAGGGCATCAGATATCAGCAGATTTACAGCTCGAGCGCGAACTTCGGCAGCATCGCCCCCTAAGATGTCCGCCGACGGCTGATTGCCCATGCCGACGAGAGCTAGATTCAGGAGGCGTTCAGCCTGTTCCGTTGATGTCTCGGCGGTCCAGGCAACGGCGCTGATGAGCGCGGATACGTCCGCCGCCGTCACGCCCGGGCCGATGGCGTCCGCCTCGCGGGCACGAGCCGTGAGCTTGTCGGTGAAGTCAGCCATGCGCAGGCATGATGCGTGCAATTCCGACTCCTCGTTTCCCGCACCGTCAGCGAGCATGGCGGCCAGTCCTCGGTAAGCGGCGGCATGCCGGGCGGCCTCACGGATCCAGCCGGTGATGGCTCGCAGCGGGCGGGGATCCAGGAGGTAGTCGGCACCGAGCCGGAAAAGGGCCTCATTGCGGTCCTGAAGCAGGCCGCTGACCAGGGCCTTTCGGTTCGGGAAGTGCCCGTAGAGCGTCCCGATCGCAACTCCGGCCCGGCGGGCAATGGCCTCCAAAGAAGCGTCAGTGCCGTACTCCTGGAAAGCAGAATCGGCCTCGGCCAGCAGCCGCTCGTAGTTGCGCCGCGCGTCGGCGCGAGGCTGCCGTCGTCGTGGTTGCTCGGTGTCCACACACACCAGCCTATTAATTCGAGGGTCCCTCATGATAATTTTTCGAGTGAGCCTCATGTTAACCGGACGGAAGGACTGACCGTGATCTTGGTGACCGGCGCGACGGGATCCATCGGCAGGTACGTCGTCGCGGGACTTGCAGCAGCGGCGGGTGCCGTTCCGTGCCTTGGTCCGCAGCCAGCAAAAAGGTCAGGAACTAGGCTGCGACTTCGTCGTCGGTGATTTCGACGATCCGCGTTCGATCGCAGCTGCGTTGCGGAACTCCGACTGTCTGTTCCTCAACGCTGGCGGAGCGCAGCCCGCGGACGGGGAGCAGCCGATGATCCGCCAGCAGAAGACCGTCATCGACGCCGCCGTGCACGCGGGCATATCCCAGGTGGTGAAGATATCGGTCTGGGGTGCCCGCGAAGGCGGCCGGCTCGCCACCGGAGCGCACTGGCTGATCGAGCAGCACCTCAAGGCGTCCGGTCTCGCCTGGTCCATTCTCCAGCCCAGCGGCTTCATGCAGAACTTCCTCACCGGCGCCGGTTCATTCACATCAGACGGCAATCTCATCGACGCCTACGGCGGAGCCGCGGTGTCCTACATCGACTGCTACGACATCGCCGCCTGCGCGACGGCACTGCTGGCCAGTTCCGGACGCCAAGAGCAGAGCTTCGTGTTGACCGGTCCGGAACCGCTCACCGGCGCCGACATCGCGGGAAAGCTCTCGGCCGCCCTAGGACAGAACGTGGGCCACGTCGCCTTGCCGCCGGAGGACCTAGCAGCCACGTTGAAGGCCCGCGGTCTCCCGCCACAATTCGCCGACGATGTCGCCGCACTCGGACGCGAAGTCGCGGACGGCTCACTCGCCGCGACAACCTCAGCCGTCCGCGACCTGACCGGCCGTCCGCCGCGGACATTCGACCAGTTCATAACCGCCCACCACCAGGCACTGCAACACACCCACCGCGTCGGCTAGCTTTGCGCCTTCTTGCGGTCCTTCCGCAGCCTGCGCAGTATCGGCAGGGCCGCGAAGTAGGAACCCGAGGCGGCGATCGCCCCAACACCGAGGTCGATCGAGATCCGGCCCTGCTTGGCCCAATACACGTCTTTCAGGTCGAGCAGCAACGCGAATTCGTCAACGATCAACGCCAGGCCGCTGCCATAGGCGACGGCGACCGCGGGGTGTCGGCGCTGCTTCTCCTCACCGCGGACGGCGATCGCGCCGACGCCGGACACCAGGCCGATGCCCCACATGTAGTGGTGCAGATGCTCGCCGCCAACGGAAATGTTCCGGAACGGTCCCTTGCCGTCCTTGATGCTGTATGTGAGCGCGCGCAGGCCCCCGAAGGTGGCGGTGAAGGCGAGCCAGCTCAGTAGTGCGGATCGCTGCTCGGGCCCCAGTTCCTCCAGGTAGGCGCGGCGGACTTCCGATAGATCTAGCGACCGGTGGTTTGCCATGCGCGCACCCTACCCCAGCTAGGGTGAGCGCATGCGCTCAGAGTCCGTTGTGGTCGCATTGCCTGGCACTCTGTGCTCACCAGCGGTGTTCGCGCCGCTTGCCAACGAACTGGCCGGCCAGGCGGTGGTCGATCCGGTGTCCTGGCTGACCCAGCCGGGACCCTGGGACATCCCGGCGGTTGCGGACCGCGTGGCAAGGCACATCGCCGCGCGCTGGGGCCGTCCCGTGGTGGTGTGCGGGCACTCCACCGGCGGGGCCATCGCGCTGCGGCTGGCGGCCAGCCGCCCCGAGACGGTCCTCGGCTTGGTCGTGGCCGACACCGGCGCGCACATGCGAGGTCACGGCGACGTCGACGCCATACTCACCCGGATACGGGACGACTGGGGCGAAGAGCTCCGGGCAGCGGTTCTCGACCGGTCGTTCCTGACCCCGCTCAGCCCCGAAATCCGCGCTGAGTGGCTGCAGTGGGCCGCGGGGCTGGACCGGCAAGCCATCTACGACGTCCTGGCCAGCCAGCGTGACCTGGACCTGACCGGCTCGCTGGCCCAGATCACGCAGCCCGTCATCGTGGTGCACGGCCGACACGACCGAGCCCGGCCGCCGCAAAACGGCGAGGAACTCGCCGCCGCGCTCCCAGACGCGGAATTCCGGCTGGCCGAGTCAGGCCACACGCCCGTCTACGAAACCCCGGACCTAGTCGCCGACGCCATCCGCGACATGCTCCGCCGGGTAGGAGCCCCAGGCAGCACCACCGAACAAGGGTGATTTTCCCGGCATGTCAGAGGCAGCTGGCGTGTTAAACCGCGCGCCGCCCACACATCCGGCCCTCCTCCTCCGTGACATTTGAGACTCAGGCGGTTTCTGGTTCACATGAGGTTGGTCCGCGACCCCAGCTATGTCCCATAGATGGCGGGATAGCGCCAGCGATGGGACATCCATGGGGGGTGTACGGGCCCGATGGGGTGTGCGGGGTGTGCGGGGTGTGCGGGCCCGATGGGGGCCTCTGGGCGGGCCGGGCACCGCAGCCCGGCGCCGCACGCGGGCTGGCGCGCGCCGCGCGCAGGCCGCGGGCCGCGGGCTGGTGTCCGTCTGGAGACTTACCTCACGGGCAGAAATACGTATCGCGGACGATGCCCCGGGCCGACCCGGCGAACTACGGTGTAGCGGTGCGAAACCGGCTGGTGGATCTCGGGGTGGCCGCGGTTCCGTTCCTGCTCGGGCTGCTCGGCTCGGTTAGGAACCACGTTGACTGGAGCCTGCCGCTCTGCTTCGCGTTCAGCGTGCCGCTGTACTGGCGGCGGCGATATCCGCTGGCCGTGCTGGCGGTCACGTTCGCCGCCGGGCTGGTCCAGGTGACGGCCGCTGCCGCGGGCCCCATGAACGCGATCACGCGGCCTGACTTCTATGACCTCGGGATCATCATCGCGATCTACTCCGCGGTCGCGTACGGAACCCGGTGGACCAGGGTGCTCGCGGTGGTCGCCGGGACCGCCGGCGCCGCCACGGGGGCGATGCTGTGGCTGGGTCCCCGCATGAGCACATCGAATCTAGCGGTCGGACTGGGCGCGCTGTTCGCGCCGGTGCTGCTGGCCTGGGCGATCGGAATCAACGCGCGGACCCGGCGCGCTTACCTGGCCGGACTCGTGGAACGCGCCGCGCGGCTGGAACGCGAACGCGAGGCACTTGCTCTGGTCGCGGTGGCTCAGGAACGTGAGCGGATAGCCAGGGAACTGCACGACATCGTCGCGCACGGCGTGAGCCTCATGGTGGTCCAGTCCGACGGCGCCGAGGCGGCCATCAAGCAGCAGAACATGGCCGAGGTCAGCAACGCCATCACCGCGATAGGACGGGCCGGGCGGGACGCGCTCACCGAACTCCGGCTGCTGCTCGGCATGCTGCGCAGTGAGCACGAGATCGCGGGCCCGCAGCCAGGAACCGATCAGCTGGAAGACCTTATCGCGAGCGTCCCGGCCAAGGTACGGCTGAGCATCGAAGGTCCGCAACGCGAACTGCCGCGGGGACTCGCGCTCGCTGTGTTCAGGATCGTGCAGGAGGCGCTGACCAATACGATCAAGCACGCCGGGCCGGATGCGTCCGCGGACGTCCGGCTGAGCTACCGCAATAGCGCCCTGGAAGTTGAAGTGTCGGACGACGGCCGCGGCATGACCAGCCCAGACGCGACCGGCCATGGCCTGATCGGGATGCGGGAACGGGTTGCCATGTTCGGCGGGACGCTTACCGCGGGGCCCCAGCCAACCGGCGGGTTCCGCGTCCGGGCGCTGCTGCCATGGGCGTGATCCGCGTCGTCCTCACCGACGATCAGGAACTCGTCAGGACCGGGTTCCGGCTAGTCCTGGGCGGCGAGCAGGACATAGCGGTGGTCGGCGAGGCCAGCGACGGAGCCGAGGCCCTCGTGGTCACCGAACAGACCCGGCCCGACGTCGTGGTGATGGACGTGCGGATGCCGCGGATGGACGGCGTTGAGGCGACCCGGCGCATCCGCGCTGGCGGCGACGCCCCGCGAGTGCTCATCCTGACCACGTTCGACCTGGACGAGTACGTGTACGAGGCCATCAAGGCCGGCGCCTCCGGTTTCTTGCTCAAGGACACCGGCGCCAGGAACCTGATCGACGGAATCCGGATCGTGCATTCCGGTGACGCGGTCGTCGCCCCCAGCACCACCCGGCGGCTTTTCGACCGGTTCGCCACCATGCCGAGCCGACCAGGAGCCACGGACAAGGCACCCAGCATCCCGCTGACCGCCCGCGAGGTCGACGTGCTGCGGGAGGTCGCCCTGGGACTGTCCAACGCGGAGATCGCGCAGCGGATGTACCTGTCCGAGGCGACGGTCCGCACCCACGTCAGCCACATCCTCGGCAAACTCGGCCTGCGGGACCGGGTTCAGGCCGTCGTCTACGCCTACGAGATGAGGCTCGTACGCGCGGGTGCGTAGCGGCGAACTCAGCTTCGCGCCCGACGCGCGAAACAGGCGGGCGTCCCTACTGTCAGCTCCATGCTTATAGCCAAGGATCTCAGCAAGATCTACGGAGACGGCCCGAACGCCGTCCGGGCGCTCAACGAGGTGACGACCGGCTTCGACACCGGGGCGTTCGCCGCCATCATGGGGCCCTCCGGATCCGGAAAATCCACCCTGATGCATTGCCTGGCGGGGCTGGACACGGTGACGTCCGGTTCGGTCATGATCGGCGATACCGAGCTCAGCGGCCTGTCCGACCGGGAGCTCACCTTGCTGCGCCGGGACCGGGTCGGCTTCATCTTCCAGTCTTTCAACCTGCTGCCCGCGCTCACCGCGGAGCAGAACATCCGGCTGCCGCTCGAACTCGCCGGACGCGAGCCTGACCCGGGCTGGTTTCGCGAGGTGATCGACGTGCTCGACATCGGCGACCGGCTGCGGCACCGGCCGAGCGAACTGTCCGGCGGCCAGCAGCAGCGGGTCGCCTGCGCACGAGCCCTGATCAGCAGGCCGGACGTGATCTTCGCCGACGAGCCGACCGGCAACCTGGACTCGCGGGCCGGCGCGGAGGTGCTCACGTTCCTGCGCCACTCGGTCAGGGAACTTGGGCAGACGGTCATCATGGTGACCCACGACCCCATCGCCGCGTCGTACGCGGACCGGGTGGTGTTCCTGGCCGACGGGCGGGTGCGCGGCGAGCTGCTGAGCCCGACCGCGGCACAGATCCTGGACGCGCTCAAGGAGCCACGGATGCTGACCGTCACCCTCGCGGGCCTGCGTGCCCGGTGGCGCAGGCTGCTGCTATCGGCCCTGGCCGTCGCGCTGGGAGTCGCGTTCACGGCCGGGACCCTGATCTACACGGACACCGTCAACGCGGCGTATTACAGCCAGTTCGCCGCGGCGGCGAAGAACGTCGACGCCGTCGTCGAGCCGGATCACGGTGGGACGCTTCCGCTGGCCGATCTCCGCGCCGTGCGCGCCGTACCTGGCGTCGCCGCCGCGGATGGCAGGCTGCAGGGCTCGCTGCCGATCGTCGGCGTCAACGGGCATGCCTACGCTGGCACCGCGATCGACCTGCCCGCCGATCCCCGGCTCCGCTCCTACACCGTGACCTCCGGCGGGGGCAGGATTCTGCTCGACTCCGGTACCGCCGACGCTCGACCACGTGACCGCGGGGACGCCGATCAGCGTCATCGATCACGACGGGCACACCCGCCGGCTGGTGGTCACCGGGATCGTCGACCTGAACCGATCCGCTTCCCGGCGCGATGCTGGTCCTGCCCGCCGCGACCCTGCGATCGCTCACCGGCGCCGATGGTTACCAGCGCATCGATGTCGTGGCCGCGCCCGGGGTGAGCCAGTCCACGCTGGCGGCGCGGCTAGCCCAGCTGAAGTTTCCGGACTCCACCGCGGCAACCGGCACGCAATTCACCCAAGCCCTCGCCGAGCAGAACGTCGGCGGCGAAGGCCTGCTGCAGACCGGCCTGCTGATCTTCTCGGCGGTGTCCCTGATCGTGGCCGCGCTGGTCATCTACAACAGCTTCCGCATCCTGCTCGCGCAGCGGCTGCGCGAGGTGGCGCTGCTGCGCTGCGTCGGCGGGACCAGGCGCCAGGTCATGGCGGGCATCCTGGCCGAGTCGGTGGCGATGGGGCTGGTGGCGAGCGTCGCCGGGGTGGCCGTGGCCGTCGGGCTGGTCGCCGCGCTGAACTCCGGCAGCGTCTCGCTGACCCCGGCGACCGTGGCCTTGTCGTTGTCGATCGGGGTCGTCATCACGACCGGCGCGGCGTTGCTGCCCGCCGCCGCGGCCTCCAGGACGGCGCCCGTCGCCGCGCTGCAGGCCCCGCATGAGGGCAAGGTGCGCGGCGTGCTGGCCAGGACCGTCAGCGCGGCGCTGCTCGCCGCCATCGGACTGGCGCTCACCGCCGACGGCATTCCGCGCGCCAAGACAGGACTGCTGATGATCGCGGCGGGCGGCACGATAGTCTTCCTCGGTTTCGTGGCGATCGGGCCGCTGATCGCCGGGCCACTCGCGGCCGCGCTCGGCTGGCTGCCGGCCAAACTTCTCGGCGCTGCGATGCGGCTGGCGCTGACCGGCGCGCGGCGCAACCCGGCCCGGACGGCGATCACCACGGTGGCTCTCACCATCGGGATCGGGCTGATGACGCTGTTCTCGGTGGTGCTGTCCACCGCCAGCCAGTTCGCCACCCACGAGGCGAACAGCCACTTCCCCGCCGACTACTTGCTCTCGGTGAACCAAGGAGGCATCCCGCCCTCGGTGCTGGGGAGCCTGCGGGCCAGCCCGCGGATCTCGGCGGCGGCCATCCGGGAGGTCACGGTGCGGCTGGCCGGTTCCTCGGAGCAGGTCATGGCGGTCGAGCCGTCGGCCTACGGTTCGATGTTCACACCCGAGGTCGCCTCCGGCTCGTTGTCCGGGGTCGAGAACGGGACCGGCGTCATCGCGCTGAGCGGGGATCTGGGCCTCGCGGCCGGCGGCCGGGTCACGATCGACGGACGCTCGCTGCGGGTGGCGGCGACCTTCTCCGACGGCGTACTCGGCGAGGACGCGCTGATCTCCTGGCCGGATTTCACCCGGATATTCGGTCCCGGTGAAGCGACCGAGGTGCTGGTGAGAGGGCTACCGGGAGTGTCGACCACGGCCTCAGCCCTGGCGGTGGACGCGGCGATCGCCCGGTATCCGGTAATCGACGTGACCTCGGAGGCATCGCTGCGGGCACACACCCTCTCATCGGTGCACAAGCTGGCCGATCTGCTGGACGGCCTGCTGGCGGTATCCGTCGTGATCGCGCTGGCCGGCATGGCCAACACGTTGTCGCTTTCGGTCCTCGAGCGGACCAGGGAGTCCGCGCTGCTGCGCGCGCTCGGGCTCACCAGGAGCCAGCTCCGGTGGACGATCAGCCTGGAGGCCGCGCTGCTCGGCGTGATGGGCGCGGTCGCCGGGGTGGCGTTCGGTGTGAGCTTCGGCTGGGCCACCGGCCGCGCGTTCCTCCGCACAAACGGCGGCCCGGTCAGCTATCCGATCGCGCAGATCACCGGGTACATCGCGCTGGCCGGGATCGCCGCGCTGCTCGCCTCGGTGATCCCCGCCCGGCGCGCCGCCCGGCTCTCGGTCATCGACGGTCTCGCGCCCGACTGACTGTCGCCGGCTCCGCCGGGTGAGCCGGGGTGGGCGCGGCGGCGGCGGGCTTGGCTGGGTGGGGCAGCAGGAGCGCCGCGAAGGCGGCGGCTAGGGTTACGGCCGCGCAGATGAGGAGGGCGCTGCGGTAGCCGTGGATGGTGGCCGCCGCCGGGCTGGCCAGATGGCTGTGGCGGGCGGTGGTGGTCGAGATGGTGACCAGCACCGCCAGGCCGATGGCACCACCGATCTGACGGCTGGTGTTGAGCAGTCCGGATGCCAGGCCGGCGTCGCGGTGGTCAACGCTGGCGGTGGCGCCCTCAGTGATGGGAAGCATCATGAGGCCCAGGCCAATGCCAATGACCATGGTGGGGCCGAGGATGTGCTCCGGGTAACCGGAATGAAGCGGCAGCCGCGAGATCCAGGCGATGCCGGCCGTGGTGACCAGTGACCCGGCGACGACGAGCGAGCGGGGACCGATGCGAGTGATCAACGTCTTGGCCGCGAACGTCGCGACGACCATGATCAAGGTCATCGGGACCAGAGCCAGCCCGGTGCGCAGGGCGCTGTAACCGATGACCTCCTGGAGGTACAGCGAGACGAAAAACGCCACCGAGGTCATCGCGACCCCCAGGCAGGCGATCAGCACGTTCGCGACGCTGAGGCTGCGGTACCGGAAGATCCCGAGCGGGATCAGCGGAGCCGCGCTGCGGGTCTCCACCGCCACGAACGCGGCGAGCAGAACCACGGCGGCGGTCAGGGATACGATCACCGGCGTGGAGCCCCACCCCTTGGTGGTGGCCTCCGAGATTCCGTAGACCAGCGCGGCGACCCCGACGGTGACCGTGACGGTGCCGGGCAGGTCGAGGAGCACCTGCCCGCTCCTGGCCGGCGAGGTCAGCAGGCTGATCGTCGCCGCGACCAGCAGCGCGACGCCGACCGGAACGTTGACGAACAGCACGTACCGCCAGGACAGCTCGGAGGTGAGCACGCCGCCCAGCACCAGGCCCGCCGCGACCGCCGATATCGAACTGGCTCCCCAGATGGCGATGGCCCGGGTGCGGGACGGCCCTTCGGGGTGGCTGGCCGTGATGAGGCTCAGGCTGGAAGGGGCCAGCGCGGCGGCGCCGATGCCCTGAACGACCCGGGCGGCGATCAGCCATCCGGGATCCTGGGCGAGACCGCCGGCCAGGCTGGCCAGGGTGAAGACGACCAGGCCGGCCTGGAACACCCACTTGCGGCCGAACAGGTCGCTAGCTCGGGCCGCGAAGAGCATGAGCCCCCCGAAGGTGATCAGGTACCCGTCGATCACCCACTGCTGGCCGGTGGCCGACAGCCCCAGCCCGGCTTTCATCGCCGGGAGCGCGATGTTCACGATCGAGGTGTCGAGCAGCACCATGAACTGCGCCACGCACGCGATCGCGACGATCACCCCGAGTCCCACATGGGGGTGCGCGACCGCCTGGGCCGACGCCTCGCGAGGCGGAGAAGAAGAAGCCATGAGACCTCCCGAAGTGAGCAACGCTAACCGTTATCATTGATAACTGTGATCGCTGGTAACTCTAGGAGTAGAATCAGGAGCTGTCAATCGCCAAAGGAGCGAACCCGATGCTGCTGCGGCGCGCGGATGTGGTGGACGGAGCGGTCAAGCTGCTCGATGCCGAGGGGCTGGACGGCCTGACCACCCGGAAGCTCGGCGCCGCCCTCAACGTGCAGGGTCCGGCGCTGTACCGGCACTTCCCGAGCAAGGAGGCGCTGCTCGACGCCATCGCGGACCGCCTGGTCGAAGGACTCGGCGACCCGCTGCCCGACGGGACCTGGGACGAGCAGCTCACCGTCATCGCCGAACGGATGCGCGAGGCGCTGCTGGCCCACCGCGACGGCGCCCGGGTGGTGGCCGGCACCTTCGTCACCGGCGGCAACACCCTGCTAGGCGCCCGGGTGATCTTCGGGATCCTCGAGAAGGCCGGTTTCCCGGCGCAGCGAGCCGGCTGGATCGTGTTCGCCCTCGGCTACTACGTGCTCGGCCACACCATTGAGGAGCAAGCCCAAGCCGACCTGGTCGCGAACGGTACCTGGCCAGCCAGGCTGGCGGCCATCAGCGACCGGAGCGACACCGGCTACATGCGGACGGCCGCGGCCGCGACCTTCACCGCCGATCCCGCCGAACGCTTCGCCTACGGGCTGCGGGCGTTCCTCGACGGCCTCGGCCGCGAGCTCGGCTAGCCCAGCTCGCCGACGACCTCGCGGATGGCGGCGAGGTCGGCGGCCCGGGCGAGCCCCGCGTGATAGAAACGCAGGCCCGACGCTCCCGCCTCCAGCAGCGCACGGGCGTCCGCGAGCAGCTCTGCACGGGACTCCTCGCGAACAATGCCCGGCGAACTCGCGATGGCGGGCAGCGATACGCCCGGGTGGGTGCCGACCGGCATGCCCTTGACCTGTGCGACGCCGCCGTCGCCGAAGTTCACCACCAGGCCGTCCGCGACCTTGAGATCATCCGGCGCGAAACCAGGGTTGGCACCGCACGCCCGCGGATCGGGCGCCGTCTGCACCAGGACGGGCTTGCCGGACGCGGCCACCGCGGCTCGCAGGAACTCCCCGGCCGTTGTCTGCCGAGCCGCCGCGATCGCGCGGTCAAGCTCGGCCGGTAGCGGCTCGCCGCTGTCGATCGCGTTCCGCGCCGCGGCCCGGGCACCCGGCAGGTGGGCCAGGGACCGTTCGCACGACGGGCAGAAGCACAGGTCGAGCGGCCGTCCGGCCGGTCCAGGCGGAGTGCCGCCGGTCTTGTCGTGCGGTGACTGGTGGTCGAAGCCGTACCAGCCGCACGCCTCGAGCTCGATCCGGTCGACGCAGTCCAGCGCCGCGGCCTCGGCGGCGATCGTCGCCGCGTAATCCCGGACCTCCGGGTTCGCGCAGCACAGGGCCCACGGGTAGGAGTCGCCGAACGCGTTGCGCACCATGGTGTCGGGGCGGGCGGCGGCGAGCGTCTCGTTGTGGGTGACGACCAGCCAGGCGGTGACCGAGAGACCGGCGTCCTTGAGGGCGCCGGCCGCCCGCTCGAAGGAGCCGGCGTACGGGGATGGGGCTCGCCGTTTTGATATGAAATAAGTGCTTGCGGGGCGGGTGACGATGCGGTGCTCAGGGTGGAACGGGGTTATCGCGCGGACGTCGTGGTAAACGGCGGCCAGCGCGACCTCGGGCACGCCGAGGCCGGCGATCCGGCTAGCGGCAGCCGGATCCCCGTCGACGTCCCACGGGTACAGGTAGGCGGCGTGGTTCACAATGGGCACAGCGGTCACGGGCGGAGCCGCTCGGGCAGCAGTTCGGCGGGGAACGACTGGTAGGCGACGGGCACCAGCCAGCGGCGGATCGCCGTGGTGCCGACCGAGGTGTGCTCGGGCGCGGTGGTGGCGGGCCACGGACCGCCGTGCTCCTGGGCGGCGACGACCGCGACGCCGGTCGGCCAGCCGTTGAACACCAGGCGGCCAGCGATCCGGGCCAGCGCGCCGGCCACCCGGCGGGCGGCCTCGTAGTCGGGCTGGTCGGCGTGCACCGTGCCGACCAGGTTGCCCTCGAGCGAGGCCAGCACCGGGAGCAGCTCATCCACCGAGGAGTACGTGATGACCAGGCCCGCCGGGCCGAACCGCTCCTTGGCGAGGACCTCGGTGTCGGTGGCGAACTGCTTCAGCGTGGTCTGAAAGGCGTGCGGAGTGGCGGCCCACGGGCCCTCCCCCGGCGTGCCGGTCGCGAGCGGCTCGACGCCCGGGTGGGCCTCGGCCTCCGCCACCGCCGCCTGGTAGGCGGTCACGATCTTGTCTGTGAGCATCGGCGCACCGCTTGTTGCTGTTATCGCGCCCGCGATCTCCCCCAGCAGCGCCTGGTCCTCGGGCACGAACAGCAGGCCCGGGTTGGTGCAGAACTGGCCGGCGCCGAGGGTGAGCGACCCCGCGTACCCAGCCGCGATCTCGGACCCGCGGGCGGTGGCGGCCGACGGCAGGACGACCACCGGGTTGACCGCGCCGAGCTCGCCGAAGAACGGGATCGGCCGCGGCCGCTGCGCGCAGACTCCGGCCAGGAACAGTCCACCGGCGGTGGAACCGGTGAACCCGGCGGCGGTGATGTCCGGGTGCTTGAGCAGCGCGAGCCCGATCTCGACGCCGTGGATCAGCGCGAACGTCCCGTCCGGGGCGCCCGCGCTGGCCAGCGCCTCGGTCACCAGTCGGGCGGTCAGGTCACTGGTGCGCGGGTGTCCCTCGTGGCCCTTCACCACCACCGGGCAGCCCGCGGCGAGCGCGGAGGCGGTGTCGCCGCCGACCACCGAGAACGCGAACGGGAAGTTCGACGCGGCGAAGACCGCGACCGGGCCGAGCGGACGTGCGATCCGGCGCAGGTCGGGGGCGGCGCCAGCGGCCGGGCTCACGATCACGTCGAGGTAGCCGCCGTCGCGCAGTTCCTTAGCGAACAGCCGCAGCTGCCCGGTGGTGCGGGCCACTTCGCCGGTCAGCCGGGTCTCGCCGAGCGCGGTCTCGGTGTCGGCGAGTTCGGCCAGCTCCGCCGTGTTGGCGTCCAGCGCGTCCGCTATCGCTTCAAGAGCCTCAGCCCGCGCGCCGGATGCCGCCCACGCCGGGAAGGCGGCGCTGGCCCGTGCCACGATCGCGTCCAGCTCAGCGGTCGTCGTCTCGGACACCGGTTCCCCGGCGGGCTGCCCGGTGCGCGGGTTGAAGCCTTGAATCATCGTGTCTCCTATGAGTTGACGGGCGTGCCAGCGACCGTCACGTTTTCTACGACTAGGTTCGAAATGTACTCTGCGGTGTTGGCCACGGTGGACGAGGTGATCGCGAGGTTGTCCAGCGTGGCTGTCCCGACTGGGTCAGTGGACGAGGCGCCCTGGATATTCCAGATGCCCTCGCAGGTGTCCACCGTCCAGTCCCGGAGCGTGATACCCGTCAGGTCCGGCGGGTAGTCCCCGGTCTGGTCGTCGTACTCTCCCTCGATGAGCAGCAGTGGCCCGCCGACGGTGCCCGCGGTGACCCGGTACACGTTGCTGTTCTCGGCGAAGCCGCCGCGCAGCGTGTTGGTCTTGATCCGGTGCCCGGCTTCCAGGTTGGCGCTGTTCATCGTGAGGTCGCGGGCGTAGACGTTGCGTACCCCGCCGGTCATCTCCGAGCCCAGCGTGATGCCGCCGTGGCCGTTGGCGAAGTCGCAGTTCTGGATCACCAGGTTCTGGGACGGGATGTTGACCCGGCGCCCATCGGCATCTCGCCCGGACTTGATGGCGATGCAGTCGTCGCCGGTGTCGAACGTCACGTTCTGGATCAGGACTCGGTCACACGACTCGGGGTCGCAGCCGTCGGTGTTCGGCCCGTCGCCGTTGCCGATGGTCAGCCCGTCGATGGTCACGTCATTGCAGATGTTCGGGTTGACGGTCCAGAACGCCGGGTTGATGACCGTGACGCCCTCGAGCAGAACCACGTCGGAGGCGAACGGCTGCACCATCTGCGGCGGCAGGTAGTGCCCGGCGCCGAAGACTCGCTGGCTGACCGGGACGTTGTCGTCGGCCATCGTCTCCAGCGTGTCGAAATCGGCGGTCTCCAGGTTCTTCCAGTTCCACCAGTGGTTGTCGTCGGCCTGGCCGTTGAGCGTGCCCTGGCCGGTGACCGCGATGTTGCGCTGGCCGTAGGAGTAGACGAACGGCGAGTAGTTCATCAGCTCGATGCCCTGCCACCGGGTGAACACGACCGGCAGGAAGTCGGCTGGGTTCTGGCTGAACAGGATCGTCGCGTTGCCTTCCACGTGCAGGTCCACGTTGGACAGCAGGTGGATGGCGCCGGTGAGGAAGGTCTGCCCGGCCGGGACGATCACGTGGCCGCCACCGTGACGGTTGCACGCTTTGATGGCTTTGGCGAAGGCTTCGGTGTCCAGCGTGGTCCCGTCCCCGACAGCGCCGAAGTCAGTCACCGGAAAGTACCGGCTGGGAAAGCGCGTCCGCCGCACCGAGGCGACGATCCGGTCGGCGGCGGCATCAGCGGGTGCGCGGGGAGTGTCGATGTGACGTCGACCGGCATAGAGCCCGGTCGATGTCACATCGACCGCGGCGGAAGCTTGGCGGGTGGTGGCAGCTAGGGCTAGGGCGCCGGTTCCGGCGGCGGCGCTGAGACGGAACAGGGTGCGGCGGTCGATCTCTCGGGACATCTTCGTCCTTCCTGGGGGGTCAGGTGGGATCGGGTTCCGGGTTCGGGGCGCGCTTGGCCAGGAAGGCGAAGTCGCAGCCGGTGTTCGCCTGGGTGATGTGCTCGGTGTAGAGGACGCCGTAGCCTCGGCCGTACTTCGGCTCCGGTGGGGTCCAGCTGCTACGGCGCTCGTTGAGCTCTTGCTCTGAGATCTCGAGGTGGAGGGTCCTGGCGGGCACGTCGAGCGTGATGAGGTCACCGGTGCGGACCAGGGCGAGCGGGCCGCCGACGGCGGCTTCCGGCGCGACGTGCAGCACACACGCGCCGTAGCTGGTGCCGCTCATCCGTGCGTCACTGATCCGCACCATGTCGCGGACGCCCTTTTTGAGTAGGTAGTCGGGTATCGGGAGCTGGCCGTACTCGGGCATACCCGGGCCGCCGACCGGCCCGGCGTTGCGCAACACGAGCACCGAGTCGGCGGTGATGTTCAGCGACGGGTCGTTGATCCGCTTGCGCAGGTCCTTGTAGTTGTCGAAGACGACCGCGGGACCGGCGTGCTTGAGCAGCTGTGGCTCGGCCGCGATGTACTTGATGACCGCGCCGTCGGGCGCGAGGTTGCCGCGCAGCACCGCGATGCCCGCCTCGCTGCTCAGCGGCTTGTCGGCCGGACGGATCACGTCCTCGATGTACGTCTCGACGTCCGGGACTTCCTGGTGCAGCGCGCCGGGCACCTTCTTCAGTTGAGTCAGCAGCGCGGGCAGGCCGCCCGCCGCGTAGAAGTCCTCCATCAGGTACTCGCCCGACGGCCGGATGTTCGCGAGCCACGGCACTCTTCTCGCGAGCTCATCGAAATCGTCGAGGGTGAGGCTGACTCCGGCGCGGCCCGCCATCGCGATCAGGTGGATGAGCGCGTTGGTGGATCCGCCGAGCGCGAGCACGGTCGCCGCCGCGTCCTCGAAGGCCTCCCTGGTCATGATGTCCTGCGGTTTTGCGTCCTGCCAGACCATCTCGACGATGCGCCGACCGCTGGCGGCGGCCATCCGGTAATGCGCGGAGTCCACCGCCGGGATGGACGCGGCGCCCGGCAGCGTCATGCCCAGTGCCTCGGCAGCGCTGGTCATGGTGGACGCGGTGCCCATCGTCATGCAGTGACCGGGGCTGCGCGCGATGCCGTTCTCCAGGTCCTGCAGCTCACAGTCGCCCGCGACCCCGGCCTGGACGTCGTCCCAGACCCGCCACATGTCGGTGCCGCTGCCCACCTTGGTGCCGCGGTAGTTGCCGGACAGCATCGGCCCGGCAGGGACGAAGATGGCCGGGAGGTTCGCGCTGGCCGCACCCATCAGCAGCGCGGGCGTGGTCTTGTCGCAGCCGCCCATCAGCACCGCGCCGTCGACCGGGTAACTCCTTAGTATCTCCTCGGCTTCCATGGACAGCAGGTTCCGGTACATCATCGGCGTCGGCTTCTGGAACGTCTCGCTCAGCGTCGAGACCGGGAATTCCAGCGGGTAGCCGCCAGCCTCGAGGACGCCGCGCTTGACCTGCTCGGCGCGGTCGCGCAGGTGCATGTGGCACGGGTTGATCTCGGACCACGTGTTGAGGATCGCGATCATCGGCTTGCCCAGGTGCTCGTTTTCGAGGATGCCAAGCTGCCGCATCCGGGAGCGATGGGAAAATTGCCGGAACGCCGTCGGTGCGACTGGTCCCGAACCAGCGCGCGCTGCGCAGCTTGGTCACTTCAGGCCCTCCAGTCACTTCAGGCCCCTCGGTCACTTCAGGCCCCAGCTGGCGAGGATGCCAGCGATCTCGTCTTTTATGTTCTGCGGCAGCAGCCGTGATGGCGGTCGCACGTCGCGGGTGCACAGGCCGAGCTGAGCGAGGGCCTCCTTCACCACCGCGACGTTGTCCGCGCTCGCGTCGTTGGCCCGTAGTTCTTCAAAACGACGCGCCTTTCCCCACTCCGCCATCGCTTCTTTCTGGTCGTTGGCGGCCAGCGATTTGAACATGTTCAACGGAATGCTCGTGGTCACGTTGGCGAGCCCGGAGGTGAACCCGCGCGCCCCCGCGGTCCAGAACATCGGCGCCGTCAGCTCGGCCGCCCCGGCCAGCCAGGTGAACCGGTCGAGACCGGCGTCGCGGGCCACCTTGGCGAACCGGACCGAGTTGGGGACGCCGTACTTGACGCCGACGACGTTCGGTGCCCTGTCGGCCAGCCGCTTGATGTGCTCCCCGGTGATCCGCTCGGTCCTGATGTAGAGCACCACGCCGAGGTCAGGGACCGTGTTCGCGATCGCGGCGTTGTAGTCGATCCAGCCGTCCATGCTCACGTACGGGTGCACCGGCTGGTGGATCATGATCATGCTCGCGCCCTGTGCTTGGGCGTGCTTGGCCGCCTCGGTCGCGGTGACGATGTCGTGTCCGACGCCCGCCAGCAGGTACGCGCGGTCCCCGGCCGCCTTCGCGGCGACCTCGAGGTTCTCGCGGGCCTCGGCATGGGTGAGCGCGTAGAACTCGCCGGTGTTCCCGTTCGGCGTGATGACCGTGATGCCACCGTCGATGAGCCGGGTGATGAGCGCCGCACAGGTACCGGTGTCCGGGCTGCCGTCCTCGGCGAAGGGCGTCACCGGAACGACAACCGCCGTCTCCAGGGCTGCCTTGAGCTGGTCGAAAGCGGTCATCGGGTGATCTCCTTCGTGTTCGGCTCCGCGTTGGTGTCCGCGGTATCGCGGCGGTCCGTGGTCGCGTCCGCGAAGTTCTCTGTCATGAAATTCCGGATATGCAAGCGGAGCAGGTCCGCCGCGGCGGACGCCAGGCCGACCGAGCCGCTCGCGACGGCGCTGGTGGCGGCGTCCAGGACGGCGCGATGTTCGGCCGCCTCCGGCCGCCAGTCGTCCCCCCGCCGCCACGCGACGGCGCTGACCAGCGCGGTCTGATCCCGCAGGTCGTCCAGGATCTGGACCAGCATCGGGTTGCCGCAGCCGCCATACAGCTCGCGGTGGAAGTCCCGGTTGGCCAGCGAACGCTCAGCCTGATCGGCGGCCGACGCGGCCCGGTCCAGGGCGAGGCGTGCCACGGTCCAGTCATGCCGGCCGGCGATAGACCTCAGCAGCGCCTCGGGCTCCAGCAGGAGCCGCAGGTCATACAGGTGCCGGGCCTCCTCGGCGGTGACGCTGCGGACGACTGCGCCCTTGTAAGGCAACATCGTCACCAGCCCAGCCCCGGCCAGGGTCTTGAGTGCCTCACGGACGGGGGTCTTGGAGACGTCCAACTGCCCGGCCAGGTCGGTCTCCACGAGCGGCTGCCCGGGTGCCAGCTCACCGGTCAGGATGGCGTGCTTGATCGCCTCCAGCACCAGCACCGTCCGGGACGGGACCGCCGCGCTCAGGAAGGCGGTCGCTCGCCGTCCCTCCGCCATGGCTTCACCTGCCCATCGTGTTCGCCGCCCCGCTCAGGCGTGATCGCTGCCCCGGTCGCTTGGGGCCGCCGACTGTTCGCTGTCCCGGTCGCTTTGGAGCCGCCGGTCATGTATCGCAATCCCGGCCGCTCGCTGCCACCGGTCATGTATCGCATCTGATATACGATCTACTGTACAGGCTACGCCCACTCCCCCGGGCCCGTCAAAAGGCAGCCGGGCGACCTTCCGGTGTGTCGCATCCGCGGGCCGCGCCGTTGGGGGACAAAAGCCGCAGCCGTGCGGGCCTGGCCCGCGGCGCCAGCGCTATCGATGGCCCATCGAGGGTGCTATCACGCCATCGATGGGCCATCGATAGCGCGCGCTGCCGGGGCTGCTGAGGCTGCCGTGCGCGGGAATGCCTCAGAGGAGCGACAGCAGCAACAGCGCGAAAATGGCGACGGCGAGGCCTATCCGCAGGTGAGTGTGCCCGCGAGACATTGCCAGGAATGCCGCGGCAGCATATGAAACAGCTACGCCGAGGGTCGCGGTAAACCAAGTGAGGGGTGCTCCCGCCAGGAAGTACCGCTGACCCAGGTGCCCGATGATCAGCGCGATCACCGGTCCCAGCAAAACGATTGGCCACGCGGGCCGCACGCCGACCAGGTGAAGCAACAGTCCGACCAGCAACACGATCCCGACGGCCAGCAGCGGTACCCCGATGAGCGCGAACCCTATGCACCCTGCCTTGCTGTTCGAGCAGCTCAGGTGGTTACCCATGTTAAAGAAGAGACGTGATTGCTGCCCGTAGGAAATAACGATCCAGAGCACGAGGCACATGGCGGCGGGAACGACGGCTGCTATCAGCACACGAGCCCCTCCAGTACGCCCCGTCGCTACCTGTTCCCGCGCAGGATTAGCCACTTTCGTACTGTATAGCCGTCAGCCGACGCTAACCGGCCAGCTTGGCGAGGAGCCCAGACGGCATGACGTCCTGGTCGCCGGGGAGGACGCCACTGGTGGCCCGCTGCCACACCGCGTAGTACGTCCAGCCCCCCGGGATCACGCCCGCCGAGCTACCGGAGTTGTTGAGCCACAGCGGGTCATTGGCGGCGAAGTCGGTGGTGTTGCCGACGCAAGCCTTCCACCATTCCGTGTACGTGTTGATGACCGCCCACCACCCGGTCTTCGCGTGGTATTCAACCAGGAACGCGCGGATCCAATCGATCAGCGCGGCACCGCTCATCCCGTAACACTTCGCGCCGTACGGATTGTCTTCGATGTCGAGCGCGCCGGGCAGCGTGCCCGCCTCGTACCCGCCGCCATGCTCGGCGAAATAATCGGCCTGAGCGGTGCCGCTCGAGGTGGGAGGGTTGGCGAAGTGGTAGGCGCCCACGATGATGCCGACGGCCCGCGCCCCCGAGTACTGGCTGGAAAAGAGCGGGCTCTGATAGTACGTGCCCTCGGTGGCCTTGATGTAGACGAACTTGCCGCCGTCGGTCTTGGCGTTCGACCAGTTGATATCCGGCACCCAGGCGCTGACATCCATGCCGGATACCAGCGGGGTGTCCGCGGGCGACGTCGGTGCTGGAGCGGTCTTCGATACTCGCCTAGTTTTCAGCGCGGTGCCGGTTTTCAGCGGTGTAGCGGTCTTGAGCGCCGCCGCGGCGGGCGCGCAGCCAACGAGCACGGCGCAGGCGGCGAGGATCATCATCACCGGCCTGACGGCGGAGGCAATACGAGTCCGTATCACGACACCCCAGCGTACCGAGAAGCTCTCCGCACCGTAGACACATCACCGCGCTAACCTGCCCGAATGCTCGGATGCCCGACGCCCGGTCTAGGTTAGGCCCATGACAGAAGGACATGCGCTGGTACTAGGCGGCGGGGGCGTCGCGGGAATCGCGTGGATGACCGGCCTGCTGGCCGGGCTCGCGGATGCCGGTCAGGACGTGACCGGCGCGGCCCTCATCGTCGGCACGTCGGCGGGCTCGGCCGTGGCGGCCCAGGTTGGCAGCGGGCTCTCGCTCGACGATCTGTTCGCGCGGCAGACGGACCCGGCACTGCAGGCCCGGGAGATCTCGGTAGAGCTGGACATGGGGAAGCTCGCCGCCGAGTTCACCGAACTGCTGACCGGCGTCGGCTCGGCGCAGGAAGCACTCAGGCGGGTGGGCGCGTACGCGCTTCAAGCCGACACCGTGTCCGAGGCGCGGCGGCGAGCCGCGGTCGGCTCCCGGCTCCCCTCCCCCGAGTGGCCGCAGCGGCGGATACTGCTCGTCGCGGTGGACGCCGATACCGGCGAGATGCGGGTGCTCGACCGCCGGTCCGGCGTCAACTTGACCGACGCCGTGGCGGCCAGCTGCGCGGTACCGGGTATCTGGCCGCCAGTGACGATCGAAGGCCGCCGGTACATCGACGGCGGCACCCGATCCAACGACAACGCTGACCTGGCATCAGGTTTCCGTGAGGTCGTGGTGGTCTCGCCGCTGGGCTATGACTCCCCCTTCCAGTCACCGATGCCACTGCGGGATGTCGTCGCCAGGCTTCGCGCGGACGGCTCAGCCGTCACCGTCATCTCCCCCGACGAAGCGTCCGTCGGCGCCATGGGCACCAACCCGCTCGACCCGGCCACCAGGCTCCCCTCGGCGACCGCGGGCCGCGCGCAAGGCCAAGCCGGTCTGCCCAGAAGCGACCGGTAGGACATCGGGTGGCCGCCGCCGTCAGGGGACGGCGGCGGCCAACGATGTCACTGCGGGGTGAAGTCCTGGTTGGTCCCGGTTTCACCCTTGCAGGCGTACTGGTCGAGTTGCTGACCAGCGGTAGTGCTCGCACCTGTCACATCCAGGCACAAGCCGCTGTTCTCGTTCTTGAACTCATAGCTGCCGTCGGACTGCTCAACAGGAAGCCAGAGACTGTTCGAGGACCCGGTCACCGCCTGCTGGACGATGAGGGCTCCCGAAGCGGTGGAACTGCCGGATACGGCGACGTCGTAACCGGAGTTCTCCGCCTCGAGCTCGCCGTAACCGCCGGAGACCGCGACGAACTGGAACTGCTGATTGGTCTGGCCGTTGCAGGTCCACTGGTCTATCACCGCGCCGGCCGTGGTGCTGGCATCGTCCACGTCCAGGCATTGCGAGTCGTTGCTGATGACGAGCTGGTGGTAGCTCCCCGGGAACTGACCGGCCTGGATCAGCCAGGTGTCGGCAGCCGCGCTGCTGCAGGAGACCTGGACGAGATTCGCGTCGTTGGCTGTCGAGGCATCCAACGGCTCCACACACATCCCGGAGTTCACCGCTTTGACCTCGTACTCGTTCGTGCTGACCTCGTTGAGCGTGAACTCCTCGTTGCTGTCGTAATTACATGGCCATTGGTCGATTGCCGCGCCGCTGGCCGTCGAGGCGCCGGAGACGTCTAGACAGTAGTCGGGAGTCATCGGATGGACGTAATACGTGTCACTCCCTGAGGACACCGGGGTGAAGGCGAACTGCTGGTTGGTACCGCCGTTACAGGTCCACTGATCGAACTGCGCGCCGGCCTCGGTGGTCCAGTCGGATTCGTCGTTGCACAGGCCGCTGCCCTCGTTGACCATCGTCGCGCCGAATCCGGTCGCGAAACCTGGCGTCAGGTAGATCGCGAACGCGTCGTGCTCCGACTCGAAGTTAACCGGCACGGTGATCGAGCCGGATGAGTCCGAGACGATCTGGTTGTAGACCACCTCCGGAGAGTTGAGCGGCGAGGAATCCGGGATCCGGTACACGGTGACATCGACGTCCCCGTCGTTGGCCAGCCACGACGACACCGACGACAGTCCGCTGAAGGCGACGCTCGCCGAGCCCGTGTAGCCGTCCTCATCTCCGAGGACGGCCACCACTCGCCGTTTTGAACTGTCTTCCGACGCGGAGATGCCGGTGGTTCCGACCTCCCCAGAGGTGGACACCAGGTCGCCGGTGAGGTCCGCATAGGTGCGGAAAGTCCACCACTGACCGGTGTAGGAGTAGCCACCATTGCCATTCGACACGATGACACCGCCCAGGTTCGGTATCAGGCAGCAATCCCAGTTTCCGCGTATCGCGGTGGTGTACGCCGACTGAGCCAACCTGGCCAGGTACCAGGCCGACTGACCGGCGGTCTGCTCGCCGTCTGGCAGGAATTCGTTCGCGGTCAGCGGCAGGTCCGAGATGCCCGCCGCGGACTCGTCGCCTTCGATAGACGAGCCCACCGAGACCGGATCGTCTCCGTCGCCTTCGAGGTGGTTACTGATCTCGGTGGGTTCCGTCCCGGCGGCCTTGACGTCCGCGAGCCACGTCGTCCACACGCTCGGCTCCTGCGCGGGGTCGTCGGCAAGCGACGGGCCGATGGTGACGGCGCTGGAGTCCAGTGACTTGATCGTCTCCACGGCGGTGTTCCACATGTCCTGGTACTGGGTGGAGTTCATCCCCGCTCCCCAGAACTCGGTCCCGTCCGGCTCATTCCAGATGTCGTAGGCGACGTTGACCCCAGCGTCCTGGAAGGCGCCGACCACGTTGTCGAGGAAAGTGACCCAGTTGGCGCAGTCACCGTCGGCGCAGGGGTACGTCGTGTCCGATGGCTGCGATCCGTCCGCGCCGTACAGGTCGCTGAGGATCACCTGGTACTGCGCGTGGTACGGCGACGTGCTCAGTCGCTTGGCCGTGGCGATCACCTCGGCGACATCCGCCTGGGTGCTGGAACCGTAGGTATATCCGTCCCCGATCCAGCCGCCGCCGGTAGCGTGCCCGCCGCCGCGGACCGCGGTCATGCCGAGCGGCTCGAGGAACTGGTCCGCGGGCACCGCGGCGTCCTGGCTCATTCCGTAGAGGAAACCCTCGCCCACAGAGTTCGCGGTCCCCGTGACGTCGGCCAGGTTCACGCTCAGCGACTCCGACGCGCTGGCCGGCGCGGCCCGCAGCAGCGGCACCGCGAGCGCCACGACCACCGCGACGGCCACCGCGAGGCGTTTTCTTCTCGTCTTCATTGACTTCCTTCCTGATCCAGCGGGACTGCCCCTGACCAGCGAAATCTGATGTGATCGCTAACATGTGAACGGTCACATGTGAACGGTCACAATTTGAGGTTCGCTTGATCAGCGGAGAATTAGGGATTGCGACCATAGTGAGCGCTAACAATGCGACGGTCAATAGCCTCGCGCAGACGGGCATTATGCCTGCACCTCACGAACCGCACCGCGCCCATCGCCGCCGTGGGCACCGGCCACACCACCGTCGACGGCGTTGGTGTATGGGCCTTTACCTAACTCATGGCGGTGGGCTGCGGGGCGTCTGGCCACACGTGTCGCAGGGTCTGTTCCGCCCAGTCATCGGGTATGTCGGAGGTGGCGATATACCGCGCGTAGAACGAGCCGATCAGCATGCTGGCAAGGACGTCAGGATCTGCTGAGTCCGGCAGTTCCCCGCCGCTGATGCCCTCGGCCAGGGCCCGCCGCAGCGCCGCCCGGCGCGGCCCGGCCAAGCGACGCCGGAAGGCGGCGAGCAGTTCCGGATGCCGGTGCTCTTCGGCCAGCAGCGTGCCAGCCACCGCCATGGAGTCGCTGCGCAGCAGGTTGGCACGGAAATTCCGCAACACCGCCAGGGCGCGGGCGCGGGGCGGCCCCGACTCAGCGGGCATGCTCTCGACCCGCAGCGAGTCGATGACCGCGACGGCCATGCTGGCCTTGCCGCGGAACCGGCGGCGCACGGCGGGGACGGTCGTGCCGGCGGCGGCTGCTACCGATTCCAGGGACATCCCGGCATAGCCGGCCTCGCGAAGCTGCTGCTCGGCTGCGGCCAGGATCGACCGGTCCAGCTCGGGGTCTCTCGGCCGCCCCGCAGGCCGCGCTGTGGCAGGTCTCACTCCGCATCCTCCTTGCGAGGATTATATTCTGGTGTCCTATCGGAACGTAAATAGCCCTTGGAGGCTTTCCATGACCGCCGACCCGATCCCCCCGACCGCAGTCGTCCGCGTCTCACGCGCCACCTTCGATCCCGCCCGGTTCACGGAGGTCCAGGAGATGACCGTCGCGACCAGCCGCTACCTGATCCCGGCCATCAAGAGACTGCCTGGCCTGATCAGCTACTACGTGGGCGTCTCCCCTGATGGTTCCGCGGTCCATGTCAGCATCTGGGAATCCGACGAGCACGCACAGCAGATGAGCCGACTCAAGGAGATGATCGTGGATGCCCGGCAGGACGCCGAGAAGGCCGGCGCCACCTTCAGCCCCATCGTCAACTACCCGATCGACTGGACCATCTGACCGCCAAGCCGGACGCTGGCCGCAGGGACCGGTGCGGCGTTACGAGTCGAAACCCAAGCCGAGGCGGTCCAAGGTGCGCAACCACAGGTCGCGGCGGCCGTCGTTACGGTCGGCGCGGGCGATCGACGCGCGGGTCAGCTGGATGACCGCGGAACGCGCGGGCTCCGGCGGGAACGGCACCGGCTTGGTCCGCACCATCTCCAGCCGGGTTCGTTCGGTCTCCTCGCCGGAAAGCAGATCGAGAATCACCTGCGCGCCGAACCGTGTCGCCCCGACCCCCAGCCCGGTGTACCCCGCCGCGTAGGCCAGCCGCCCGCGGTACGCGGTGCCGAAGAACGCGGAGAACCGGCTGCAGGTATCGATCACCCCGCCCCAGGTGTGCGAGAAGCTCACGCCCTCCAGCTGCGGGAATGTAGTAAAAAACTGCTCCGCGAGCTTGACGAACGTCTCGGGCCGCTGCGCCTGCTCGTCGCGGATCCGCCCGCCGTTGTAGTACACGGCGTCATACCCGCCCCACAGCACCCGGTTGTCCCGGGTGATGCGGAAGTAGTGGAACTGGTTGCCCCGGTCCGCGAACCCCTGGCGGCGTTGCCAGCCGATGCTCGCGACTTGGTCGTCGCTGAGCGGCTCGGTCATCAGAACGTAGTCGTAGACCGGGATCACGTAGTTGCCGATCCGCTTGAGCAACGGTCCGAACGCACCGGTGCCGAGCGCCACCCGTCCGGCCCGCACCGCGCCGTAAGCGGTGCTGAGCTGCAGCGCGGGCCCGGCGCTGGTGATGGACCGCACCGGAGAATGCTCGTAGATCCGTACCCCGGCCTCCAGGCAGGCTCGCCGCAGCCCCCACGCCAGCCGGCCCGGCTCGACCATGGCGGTACCGGTCTTGCGCCAGACCGCACCGAGGAAGGTGGGCGAGTTGAGCTCGCCGCGCGTCTGCTCGCCGTCGAGTACTTGCACTTCATGGCCAAACGTCGCGTCTTGCTCGGCCTCCTCCACCATTCCCTCCAGTTGCCAGGGCGCGGTGGCGACGCTGACCTCACCGGTCAGCCGGAAGTCGCAGTCGATCTGGTGCTTGGCGACGGTCTGCTCGATCTCCCCCAGGTTGCGGCGGCCGAGGTCTTCCAGGGTCGTCATCTCATCCGGGAACCGGCTGAGCCCGTTCTCCAGGCCGTGAGTCAGGCTGGAGTCGCAGAACCCGCCGTTACGGCCGGACGCGGCCCAGCCAGCGGTGCGCCCCTCGAGCAGCACGACGTCTGTTCCCGGGTGACGTTCCTTGGCCAGCAGCGCGGTCCACAGCCCGGTGAACCCCCCACCCACGATGGCCAGGTCGGCCGTGGTCGCACCGGCCAGGGCCGGCAGCGGCTCCGGGGCGTCCGGCTGGTCCAGCCAGAACGACGTCGGCGCGGCGCCAGCCAGCGCTGCCGCAACGAAAGGAGCGAGTTCCGAACCCATGGACAACGATATTCGCACATTTCGCAGCCACACTCAACAGATACCGTCGCCTAGGGTGCTAGCGCTCCGATCCCGCCGTCGATCAGGATATCCGCGCCGTTAATGAATGACGCGTCATCGGAGGCCAGGAAGGCCGCCAGCCTGGCCACATCCTCGGGCTCACCGGCACGGTGTACGGGGATCATCTCAAGGACGGACTTCGCCGGCCCTTCGGGGTCATCGAAGAACCCCCCGGTCGCCGGTGTCTTGATCGGCCCGGGACTGATCGTGTTGACGCGGATGTTGTGCGGGCTGCCCGCCACGACGAGGTGGCGGGTGAAGGCGGCCACGCCACCCTTGGCCGCACCATGCGCGCTCTGCCCCACGAACATGGCGCCGCGGTGGGCGGCGATGGACGCGACGTTGATAATCACCCCGCCACCCCGGGCGACGAGATGCGGCCATATCGCGTGCGTGCTCTCGTAGACGATGTGCAGCTCGTTACGGATGGTGAAGTACCACTCGTCCGCAGGCTGCTCAGGAAAAGAACCGATCTTCAGGGCGGACGCGTTGTTGTAGAGGATGTCAATGCCGCCGAACGCCGCGACGCCCGCCTCGGCCCAAGCACGGGCACCGTCCGCGGTGGCGAGGTCCACCGGGGCGAGCGAGGTCATCTGGCCGCCGGCGGCCTCGACGAGCTTGACCGTTTCGGCGGCGCTTTCCTCGTTCAGGTCACAGCCGACCACCCGAGCGCCCTTGGCCGCGAAGACCAGGGCGGCCGCCCGGCCCATGCCCTGCCCGGTGCCGCTGATCAGGGCGACTTTGCCCGCAAGGTTTCCCATGAGGCGATACCGTATCGCCGCCGCGCTGAGCCAATGCCACCCATCACCGATCCGAATGAGATGCCGCCGCCTTGACCAGCACATACCGGGCTATCGTCGCCCCATGCGATTGGCTACCTATTCCCTGGATGGCGGCTCCGCCGAACACTGCGGCATCGTCGAGGACGACGTGATCCGCCCGCTGGCCGACGGCATAACCGTGCTCGACCTGATCGACGCTGGTCCGCCCGCCGAGCTTCCCGCGCGCGCCGAGTCGATGCTGGCCGCGGGTCAGCCGGTGCCGCTGGCGGACGTCCGGCTGCTCCCGCCGCTGCGGCCCCGGTCGATACGGGACTTCGTAGCGTTCGAGGCGCACATCGAGGGGGTCGTCCGCGAGCAGGAAGGCCAGGCGACCACGCCGACGGCCTGGTACGAGGCGCCCGCGTACTACTTCACCAACCCGCACGCCTGCGTCGGCGCCCAGGACGACGTGCCGATCTTCGCCGGGAGCGAGCGATTCGACTTCGAGTGCGAGGTCGCGGCGGTGATCGGTACCGGCGGCACAGACCTGTCCGAGGCCGAGGCCGAGGCGGCGATCGCCGGGTACACGATCTTCAACGACTGGTCGGCGCGGGACATCCAGAAGCGGGAGGGACGACTGCCTTTCGGCTTCCACCACGGGAAAGACGGCGCCCACACGCTCGGCCCCTGGCTGGTCACGGCCGATGAACTGGCTGGCTACCGGACCGAGGACGGCTACCTGGACCTGACGGCGACCGTCGAGTTGAACGGCCAGGTACTTACCCGGGACTCCCTAGCCAGCGCCTCCTGGACGTTCGGCGAGCTCATCGCCTATGCCTCCGCGGGAGCCCCGGTGGCGGCCGGTGACGCGTTCGGTTCCGGCACCTGCGGCGGAGGATGCCTCGCCGAGTGGTGGGGCCGCAACGGCAAGCGCGAACCCGCCCCGCTGGCCCCCGGCGACGTGGTCACGCTCACCGTCGAGGGCATTGGCACGGTCAGCAACCAGGTGGTGGCGGGCAAGCCCGACGCCTGGCTCCCCGTGGCCCGTCCCCGATCCCGCGGCCCCCGCCACTAGCCGGTTCCCAAGAGCAGCGATGAGTCATCGACGCCCCTAGTCTCGCATCGACGCCCCTTGCAGTAGCGGGACGCAGGCGGCAGGGGCTAAGCGCGGCCGTCGATGGCGTCCACGATGGTCTTGGTCCCGCCGTGTGAGGAGTGGCCGCCATCAATGGGTATCTCGGCGCCGGTGATGTAGGACGCGTCGTCGGACAGCAGGAACACCACCATCGGGGCGACCTCCTCGGCGCGGCCGGGCCGGCCTAGCGGGGTGATCGCCTCCGACGCCGCCAGGAACACCGGGCTGGCATTGGCCAGGATGGGGGTATCGATCTGACCTGGGTGGATGATGTTGACCCGGATGCCGCGGCGGGCGTACTCGAGCGCCGCGACCCGGGTCAGTCCGCGCAGCGCCCACTTGCTTGAGGTGTAAGCGACCGCGTGGTGCGCGGTGAGCCCGGCGACCGACCCGACATTGACGATCGACGAACCCGGTGGCATCAGCGGGGCGAGGGTCTGCATGCCGAGCATCGGGCCGGTGAGATTGATCGCGAGCGCCGTGTTCCAGTCGGCGACCGAAATCTCGTCCAGCCGGGGCCGCATCGGGATGCCCGCGTTGTTGACCAGGCCGTGCACCGGCCGGTCCCGCAGCCAGTCGCGTAGCGCGTGCCAGTCCTCGATACGAGATACGTCCAGGTGGCGGCAGGGTATGTCGCCGTCATCCAGGACATCGGTGGCGATCGCTTCACCCCCGGCCTCGATGATGGCCGCCACCTCGGCAGCCCCCTGCCCGCGCGCCGCTCCAGTCACCACGATCGTTCGTCCGTCGAGCTTTCCCATGCCGGAAACAGTACAAATCCCCCACCTGAACCAGAAATAACCATCCCCAATCCCAGGTATGCATTGGTGGGCAACATTCCAACGCAGCATGAGTATGCGCCGGGGTCCGTGCACTAATGGCAAAAGGCGCACACCGGTCGGTTGCGCAGGGCCCAGGCCACAGCACCAGCATCAGGCCCCAGCACCCAGCACCAGCGGTGGGCCATCACCCATCACCCAGCACCCAGCACCCAGCACCCAGCACCAGCGGTGGGCCATCGATAGCGTTTATCCGCTATCGATGGCCCATCGGTGGGGTTGCCGAGAGTCTCGGGCAGAGAACATCAGCCTCGCGTAAACTCTGCGTCACATCAGCCTCAGATGCTTCCGCCGGAAGATCGCGGGAAGCACGGGGATACGCGGGAAGCACGGGAAGCACGGGAAGCACGGGGATACGCAGGAAGCACAGGAAGCGCGCGGGCCACCTGCGACAGGCCGGAAATTTGGAACGTCGCCGCGCTGGCCTGCCTGCGGTCAGCTGGGCCAGCGAGCGTGCCTGAGCTCCGGACGCGACAGGCCGTAGGCGGTCGCGACGGCCATCACCGCGGCGAGCGTCAGCATCGCGGTCTGTGCCGGCAGGTACTGCAGGAGCAGCCCGCATCCGGCCACACCGGCCGGGATGCCGAGGGCGATCAGCGTCAACAGCGCCGCCACGACGCGGCCGCGGCGCTCGGGTGGCGACTGCCGGAGAACAAGGATGTCGACCAGCACGCGCAGCGCCGGCACACCGAGCATCGCGACGAATAGCAGTGCCGCCACCCACCACGGGCCGAACGGGACCGCTAGCAACAGCAGGACCGGTACCAGGATCCCGACGACCACCAGCAGCAGGATCCCTGGCCGCAGCCGGTGCAGAACCTTCACCAGCGGCGCCCCCGCGAGGCCGCCGACGGCACCGAGGCCGATCGCGAGCCCGATGACGTAAGACGGGACGTGCTGGTGGCGGAGGATCACGATGATCACCAGTTCGAGACCGGCACCGACCGTGTTCACCAGCATGATCAGGATGACCGTGGCGCGCAGCACCGGTTGTCCCAGCAGTTCCCGGATACCGGCGAGCATGCCGCCCTCAGGACTGCCACCGCGAGGATCGGCGTCGGCGGCCGCTGGCGGAGTGCTCAGGAAGATGGTCGAGATCGTGGCCAGCAAATAGCCGATGGCCGTGAAGATGAAGGGTGCGGTGGTGCGCAGGCCGTACAGGAAACCGGCCAGCGCGGGGCCGGCCAGGTCGGCGCCGTTCAGCCGCACCTCATCCTGGGTCAGCGCCAGGGTCAGCTGCTCCCCCGGCACTATCGAACGCAGCAACAGTATGCTCGCCGCATTGCCGAGCGCGCGACCGCCGCCGAGGAACACCGCCACGGCAAGCAGCAGCGGCAGGCTCAGCCATCCGCCGGCCAGCGCGACGACGACAACGCAGGCCGCTATCCCCCGGATCGCGTGTGCCACGAGCGCGAGGCGACGGCTGTCGTGACGGTCGACGAGTTCACCGGCCGGGAGCCCTCCGGCCAGCATGCCGGTGACCTGAACGGCGGAGAACAGTCCCGCCTTGCCGGGTGAGCCGGTCGTCGCGACGATGGCCAGCGGAAAGGCGACGTCTCCGACCGACTGGCCGAGGGTCGCGCTCACCGAGCCGATCCAGAACGTCTGAAAACTAAGGTTCCTCCGCAGCGGGAGGATGGCGGCGGTTGTCATTCTGGTTTCACCTCTTGAAGAACGTTCACGTTGTCGTGAATGATTACACAATCGTGAGCATGTGGCAAGATGGTGAGCATGGGAGAGCCACCGAAGACCCGGGAGATCGACAACGTTGAGGAGTTGCGGGCGCTAGCCGACCCGTTGCGGCTCGCGATCCTGGCCGAGTTGGGGGCGGACGGCCCGGACGGCGAACTCCCTGTCATGTCCGTCAAGGAACTGGCCCAGCGCCTCGGCGAGCCGCAGACCAAGCTCTACCGGCACGTGAAGCAGCTTGAGGCCGCGGGGTTGATCCACGTCGCGGCGACCCGCATGGTTTCCGGCATCCTGGAGCAGCGGTACCAGGCCAGGCAGCGCGACCTGCGGCTGTCCGCGGGGCTCGTCCGGGGGCACGCCGACGAGGCCGAGGCGGCGATCCGGTCCGCTTTCGATAGCTTCCTGGGCGGCCTGTTCGACCATGCGCGCAAGACCGGCTGGCCCGACGACACCCCAGACAAGCCGGTCATGTGCGTAGTGGATAACCGCGTTACGCCAGAGTCCGCCGAGCGGATCCGCGCCCGCCTAGTGGAGCTCACTGACGAGATCTCCCAGGCAGAGTCGGGCGACGTCCCGATCAGCGCGGTAATCAGTTTCTACAGCCAAGGTGATCGTTGATTCCTCTGGGGTCCACGGTTCACACAGGGCTGGTGTTGTCCGCTTAGCAGCCAGCAGCGCCCCATGGATGTCCCATCGAGGGGGCTATGGCAACGCTCCAGAGCAACATGAGTTTGCGGCGTGTCGCGCCCGTGAAGCGCACACTGGGGCAAACGCCGCATACCGGCCAGCTGTGCGGGCCTGGTTCGCGGCGCCAGCCCCAGCGGTGGCCCATCGCTGGCGCCATGGCGCCAGCGATGGGCCACCGATAGCACCGCCGGGCGAGCCGGACAGGCAACATCAGCCTCACCCGGACCCTGCACCACGTATCCCCCGGGTGCCCCGGCCGGAAGAACGCTGGAAACGCGGCGACGCACCCCTAGCACGCAAGCCACCTGCGACAGGCCGGAAAATCACCTTATTTTTGGAACGTTGTCTATGGCGCCAGCAGTGGGACATCCATGGGCTGGCGGCGGGGACTCGGGCGGCGGGGCCGCGGCGGGGCCGACGGGGGTTCAGCGGGCGGCGGGGCCGCAGCAGGCTGGTGGGGGTTCAGCGGGCGGCGGGGTGTTGGAGGGTGGCGGCGATCTCGCGGAGGGTGGTGCGGAGCCAGGCTATGGCGGGGTCGCTGGAGCGGGCCGGGTGCCACCAGACGGCTTCGATCAGCTCGACGTGACCGAAGGGGGGCTCGGCTATGGCTATGCCGGCGGGGCCGGCGACCCGGCGGGCTAGGCGTTCGGGGACCACGGCCACCAGGTCGGTGCCCGCCACCACGAACGGGAGCGGCAGCCAGCCGGACACGGTGACCTGCACGTGCCGGTGGACCCCCAGTTCCTCAAGGACCCGCTCGGCCGGATTTGGCTTGGAGTGGCCGAACGTCGAGGTCGCGTGCGGCAGCGCCCCCAGGTCCTCGAGCGACAGCCAGCCGTCGCGCAGCCGCGGGTTGGCCGGGTCCACGACACACACGAACCGGTCGCGGAAGACGACCTCGGACTCCCCAGGAAAGGCGAAACCCATCGGCCCGATGAGCAGGTCATGCTCGCGCAGCCCTCGGTCGGTCTCCGACATATCCGGCGGGATCGGGGACAGTTCGAGACCCACCATGGGGGCTTCCTCGTGCACCCGGCGCAACAGCGGCTCGATCAGCACGGTAATCGAGTAGTCCGACAGCGTGATGCTGAAGACCCGGTCGCTCTTGGGTGGCACGAACGCCTCGGTCTTGCCGAAGGCACTGTCCACCAAACGCAGCGACTCGGTCACAGCGGGCAGCAGCGTCCGGGCCAGCGGCGTCAGACAGTACTCCCGACCGTCCCGCACCAGCAGCTCATCCTTGTAATGGCGGCGCAGCCGACCGAGCGCGATCGACATCGACGGCTGGCTCATTCCCAGGCGCGCGCCAGCATGCGTGACGTTCTCCTCCTCAAGGAGCGCCCGCAACGTCACGAGCAGGTTGAGATCCACGCCTCCTAGCGCCATGCCCCTATGCTGACGTTGACCTGGCCAAATGTCACGATGCCTTAACCAGATTGTAACCAGAGGCAGAGGATTCTCTTGAGCAACGTCTCGTCGATCGACATCAATCTGCTCATCGCGCTCGCGGCGCTGCTCGAGGAGCGGAACCTGACCAGAGCGGGCGAGAAGATCAACATGAGCCAGCCGACCATGAGCGGCGCGCTGGCCCGGCTACGCCGGCATTTCGCCGACGAGTTGCTGGTCAGGGATGGCCGCCAGTACCAGCTGACCCCGCTGGCCGAGCAGTTGCTGCCCGATGTCCGTGACGCGCTGCGCCAGGTCGAGCGCACGCTAGAGGCGCGTCCGGAATTCGAGCCGGCGACGAGCACCCGGACGTTCTCGCTGGCCATGTCCGACTACGCGGTGACGGTGCTGGTCGAACCGCTGGTGCGCCGGGTGCATGAGCTGGCCTCCGGTGTCAGCATCGAGCTGAACCCGATCCCGCCGGATATGCAGGAGACCGACCGCGGCATGCTCCAGCACGACCTGCTCATCGCGCCGGTGGGCCTAGGCTACCGGTTCCCCGGCGAACACGAGGAGGTCTTCCGCGACCGGTTCGTGTGCATCACCGACCCGGCCAATCCCCGCGTCACCGACGGGACCCTCACCCTGGAAGACCTTTCCGAACTTCCGCACGCGGCACCCACCTTCGGTCAGCCAGGACTACTTAATCCAGCAGAACGAGCGCTGGACGATCTCCAGGTGAACCGGCATGTCCAGGTGACCACGGTCGGCTGGCTGCCGATCCCGTTCGTGGTGGCCGGTACCGACCTGGTGGCGGTGGTGCCGGAACGGCTGGCCCGCCGGGTAGCCGCCACGGCGGGCATAGCCATAGTCGAACCGCCATTCGGGACGGTTGAACTGGTCGAGGCGGCGTGGTGGCACCCCACCCGCAGCGGCGATCCGGCGCTGCGCTGGCTGCGATCCATCGCCAGCGAGGCGGCTGGCGAGCTGTAGCCCCGGCGCTGGTCATGGCTGGCATTGGAAAATGACATTTCCCAGGTCAGAGCTGTTCTCTTAGGGTTGTCGGGAACTATCCGTAATTCCTGGGAGGCAACGTGGCCTACACGCCGGGCACCCCTGCGGGGCCTTTCACGCTCGGCATGTTCAGCGACGGGCGGCGCGAGTTCGCCGGGCTGGTGGTGACCGGGCACGTCCACGAGGTCGCCCCGAGCATCACCGACCTGCTGCGCGACTGGAGCAAGTCGATGCGGCGGCTGAGCGTCCTGGCCGCCTACGCGCCAACGACCGCCAACCGGGAGTGGCAGCCGGTCAGCGAGCTGAGCGTCGCTGGCCCCGGTGCGGCCCAGGCAGATCCTGCAGTCCGGCGCGAACTACCGGCAGCACGTCGTGGACCTGGTGGTCAGCGAGGGTGACAGCAGCCGGGAAGCGGCCGAGGCGATGATGGACGCCCGGGCGGCCAACGGGGAACCGTATGTGTTCGCCGGACTACCGAGCGCGCTGTGTGGCCCCACCGACGACGTCGTGCTGCCCGCCGAGGGACACGAGCACGACTGGGAGCTGGAAATCGCGGTCGTGATCGGCCATGCGGCTCGCCGGGTGCCGCATCGACCAAGCCATGGACTATGTGGCGGGCTACACGATCTGCAACGACATCACCACCCGCGACCGGCTGTACCGGGCGGACCTGGCCAAGATCGGCACCGACTGGGTGCGGGCAAAGAACTCCCCCACCTTCCTGCCTACCGGTCCCTACCTGGTACCGGCCGAGTTCATCCCCGACTGGCAGCAACTGCGGATCACGCTGCGGCACAACGGGGTCACCCGGCAGGACGAGCTGGCCAAGGACATGATCTTCGGCATTCCCCGGCTGGTCGCTTACGCCTCCGAGCTGACCCAGCTGGAACCCGGCGACCTGCTGCTCACCGGCTCGCCCGCCGGGCAACGGCGCGCACTGGGGTGTCTATCTCCAGCCCGGCGACGTCATGGAGGCCGAGGTCACCGGCCTCGGCCAGCAGCGGAACACCTGCGTACCTGAGAGGCACAGACCACATGCCTGACAGTTTTATTTCACGCCACGGGGTGATCACCCATCTGCGGCACATCGACATCGCCGTGCCCGACTTCGGCACCCAGCTGGAGTTCTACACGAACGTCTGGGGGCTGACCAAGACCGGTGGCGACACCGGGGTCGCGTTCCTCGCCGCCGAGGGCTCCCCCGAGCAGTACGTGCTGCGGCTGCGTCAGGGCGACAAACGGCTGGACCTGGTCGCCTTCGGCGCGGAAAACGCCGCCCACGTCGACGCGCTCGCCGCCCAGCTGACCGGCGATGGCGTCACGCTGGTCAGCGAACCTGGACCGCTCGACACGCTCGGCGGCGGTTACGGCTTCCGGTTCTTCGACCTCGATGGCCGTACGATCGAGATCTCCAGCGACGTCGCGGCCAGGCAGCACCGCAAGATCGAGGAACGTGAGTCGATACCGGTCCGGCTGTCGCACGTGGTGCTGAACTCCACCGACATCGACAAGACCAGGGACTGGTACGCCGCGCACCTGGGCTTCCGGCTGTCGGACACCCTCGGCGACGTCATGCACTTCATGCGGTGCAACCCGCGGCACCACAGCTTCGCGATCGCGCGCGGCCCGCACGTCTCGGTGCACCACGTCTCGTTCGAGATGCGCGGCATCGACGAGTACATGCGCGGCAGCGGCCGGGTGATCAGATCCGGCGCGAAAAAAGTATGGGGACCTGGCCGGCATCTAGCCGGGGACAACACGTTCAGCTATTTCCTCGATCCGCAAGGCAACACGATCGAGTACACCACCGAGCTGGCCGAGCTCGATGAGGACACCTGGCATCCGCACATCTACGACATGCACGACCCGATGGTTCAGGACCAGTGGGGCACATCGAAC
Source organism: uncultured Actinomycetota bacterium (assembly GCA_963743085.1). GTDB lineage: Bacteria > Actinomycetota > Actinomycetes > Streptosporangiales > Streptosporangiaceae > JBEKHI01. Next base: position 62,721 of record CAVUOU010000046.1, on the reverse strand, counting down.
CCGATGAACGAGCTGGTCGCCAAGGAAAGTTTCAACGACGTGGATCCGGGGCTCTTCCAGGCCCCGCCGCTATAAGGAGACCGTTTTCATGAGACCTGGAATCCTCCGGTTCGCACTCGGGCTGAGCAGCGTCGCGCTGCTCACCGCCGCCACCGCGTGCGCGTCAAACTCGACGACGCCCGCCGCCAGCTCGACCAAGGGCAGCACCGGCGGCAGCACCGCGCTGACCGGTAGCTGCGGGAAGATCCCCACCGTGTCCTACACCGACAACAGCGGAGAGGTGTCGTCCCTGGGCAGCAACGCGGCGAACTACAACGGGTTCGACGGGACCATCTACAAGTCGCCGTGGGCCAGCTGGGCGGGCAAGTCCTCGGGCGTCAAGGTCGGCATCCTCATTGACGGTCTGAGCAACCCGTACCAGACCTCGCTGGAGGACGATCTGGCGACCGGGCTGAAGAACGACGGCTACTCCACCATCACGCTCACCCCGGCGGCCACGGTGACCGCCCAGCTGCAGGGTTACCAGACGCTGCTGAACGACAAGGTCAACCTGATCGTCGTCCAGGCGCAGTCCCCGACCGCGTACAACTCGCTGATCGACAAGGCGGCCAAGGAAGGCATCCCGACCGTCGGCACGCTGAACGACCTGAACGACGCGAACGCGGTCAACGTGGTGCCGAACTCGGTGCTGAGCGGAATGAAGCTCGCGCAGTACGTCGTGGAGCAGGCCGGCGGAAAGGGCCTGGTCATGTTCCTGCACGGGATCGCCGGCGCCCCCATCGACAGCGACACCGCGACCGGCGCGCTCGACGTGCTCAAGGAATGCCCGGACATCACGGTCAACGACTCCATCCAGACCCAGTTCCAGGCATCCATCGCCAAGCAGGACGTGCTCAGCTACCTGAACACCCACACCCAGACCGTGGCCGGCGTGATCACCGCCGGCCCGTTCACCTCGGGCGTCATCCAGGCGTTCCAGCAGGCAGGCAAGACCGTCCCGGTCATCACCAACAACGGTCTTGACGAGGGCGGCCTGTCCTACTGGCTGGCGCACGAGTCCAGCTACAAGGGCGTGGCCCTGGCCAACACCGCCGACGGCCTCGCCTACGCCACGGACGAGGTGGTCCAGAAGATGCTGAACGGCGACGGCGTCAAGATCAACACGATCGCGATCGACGCGCCGGTCGTCACCAGTTCGGACCTGTCCACCTACGTGACCCTCACCGGCAGCTCGTCCTGGAACATCAACAGCGCCGGAACCGCCTCCGGGCCGGCCTCGACGTTTGTGAGCAGCGACTTCATCAATGCCCTCTTCAACAAGTAACGATTCCTCGGCCGAGGCCGACCCGGTGGCCCATGCCCAAGTGGCACTGCGCGTCACCGGGCTGGCCAAGGCTTTCGGCCCCACCGTCGCGCTGCGCGACTGCAGCGCCGAGTTCGCCGCGGGCGAGGTGCACGCGGTCATGGGCGAGAACGGCTCCGGCAAGTCCACCCTGGTGAAGATCCTCACCGGGGTGCACCGGCCGGACGCCGGCTGCAATCCAGCTCGGGGGGACCGAGGTCCCGGCGCCGCGCGATCCGGCGGCCGCGGCCCGGGCCGGCGTCATGACCGTGTTCCAGGAAGTTCTCGTCGTCGACTCCCGGTCGGTGCTGGAGAACGTCTGGCTGGGTCTGGACGGCGTGTTCCGGCGCGGCCTGTCGCAGGCTGCCAAGCGGGAACGGGCCGCCGCCATCTTCACCGAGTTGCTGGACGAGGTGCCCGATCTTGACGCCCCGGCCGGCACCCTGCAGCTGTCGCAACGTCAGACCTGCACCATCGCCCGCGCGCTGCTGCGCGAGCCAAAGGTGCTGATCCTCGACGAGGCGACCTCGGCGCTGGACGTGGCCACCAGGGACCGGCTGTTCGCCGCGATAAAACGACGGAGCGCGACCGGCCTGACCACGATCTTCATCTCGCACCGGATGGACGAGATCGGCGAGATCGCCGACCGGGTCACCGTGCTGCGCTCCGGTGAGACGGTCGGCACCCTGGACCGCACCGACGCCACCCCCGAGCTGCTGGTGCAGATGATGACCGGTCCCGTGAGCGAAGCGCACGGCGCGGCAGTGCCTGGACGCAGGAGCGACGCAGGAGCGACGAGGGAAGGCACTGCCGCAAAGCGCCGCGCTGCGAGCGAACAAAGCAACACAGTCCTGGCGGTCAAGGATCTGCGGCTCAACCCGCGCGCGGCGCCGGTGAACTTCGAGCTCCGGGCCGGCGAGGTCGTCGGCCTGGCCGGACTCGAAGGCCACGGGCAGGATGACTTCCTGCGCGCGCTGTGGGAAGGCGGCCGCGACGGCCAGGTCCTGCGGGTCAGCGGCGATCAGCGCATCCCGATCCGCTCCGCGCGGCACGCGGCCGAGCTCGGCATCGGGCACGTACCACGGGACCGGCGCGGGGAGTCGCTGTTCGCCCCGCTGTCGATCGAGGAGAACTTCGCCGCGGTCACCTCCGCCGCCGATCGCAGGGGCGGCTTCCTGTCACATGGCAGCCGCCGGACCCGGTTCAAGCGGTACACCGAGAGCCTGAGCGTGCGGATGGGCAAGCCAACGGACCTGATCACCACGCTGTCCGGCGGTAACCAGCAGAAGGTCATCATCGCCAGGTGGCTGGCTCGCGGCCCGAAGATCCTGCTGCTTAACGACCCTACCCGGGGCATCGACCTGGGCGCCAAGCGGGATATCTACGCGATGCTCGATCAGCTCGCCACCGGCGGCGTCGCCGTCGTCATGCTGTCCACCGAGGTCGATGAACACATCGAGCTGATGGACCGGGTGCTGGTGTTCCGCGAAGGCGCCGCGAGCGTCGTACTCGACCGCGACCAGCTCTCTCGCAAGGCCCTGGTCGCCGCCTTCTTCGGACAGGAGGTTCCGGAGTGACCGCGTTTCTGCGGACCCGCCCGTACGCGTTCGCCCTCGTGCTGTTCGTGGCGCTGCTGGTCGCGAACATCGTGGCGCAGCCGAGCTTCGCGTCGCCATCGAACTGGGCGGAGACGCTGGCCATCTTCGCGCCGTTCGCGATCGCCGCGCTGGCCTCCACCCCGGCGATCATGTCCGGCGGCGGCGGGATCGACATCTCGATCGGCCCGTTGATGACGGTGATCAACATGATCATCGTTGCCGACCTGCTGCCCCGCGGTGTCACGTCGGCGGTGGAGGTCATCCCGCTGTGCCTGGCCATCGGCGCCGCTGTCGGCGCGCTGAACGGCACCCTGGTCACCGTGCTGCGTTTCCAGCCGGTGGTGGCGACGCTGTGCATGAACTTCATCCTGTCCGGCCTGGCCCTGCAATTGGAGGGCGCCTCCACCCCGCAGGGATCCACCTCGTGGACCAACGACCTGGCCAGCAGCGTCGGGCCGATCCCGGGTGGCCTGATCACGATCGGCGTCGTGCTGCTCGCCTGGTTCTGGCTGTCCCGCACCGCCTTTACGCGGAACCTGTACGCGACCGGCGGGGATGACGCGGCGGCGTTCTCCGCGGGGGTGAACGTGACCCGGGTCCGGATCCTCGCCTACACCACCGGCGGGCTGTTCGCGGGCGTCGGCGGGCTCGCGCTGATGGCGGTGCTCCGCGAGGGCGACGCCAGCAACGCGACGACGTACACGCTGGTCGCGCTGGCCGCGGTCGCCCTCGGCGGCACCGCGTTCACCGGCAAGCGCGGCAGCCTGATCGGCACCCTGCTCGGCGCGGGCTGCATGTACCTGATCACCAACGTGCTCAGCGCGGCCCGGGTGTCCTCCACCTGGAGCGACGCGATCTATGGTGCCCTGCTGCTGATCGCCGTCGTGTTCAGCGCTGGACTGGCCAACGCGACTCGGGAGAAGACGGCGTGACAACACTCGAGGCACCGCCCGACAGCAACCCGGGGAGGACCAGGCCGCGTCTGGACCGGCATCATCTTGCCGATCTGCAGCGCCGGTTCCCGGTGCTGCAGGTAACGGCGCTGGTCGTGCTGTACCTGATCGGCGCGATCACCGTTCCCGGCTGGGTGTCGCGGTCCAGCCTCGACTCGATGCTGGTGATGGCGGCGCTGCTGGGCATGGCCGGCGCCGGGCAGACGATCGTGGTGCTGGGCGGCGGCATCGACTTCTCCGTCGGGGCGTTCATCACCGCGGGCGCCGTGTTCATCACCGAGTTGCCCAGCGTGGACCACTGGCCGGTCTGGGCGGCGATCGCGTTCGCCTTCGTGGTCGCCCTGGTCGGCGGCGGGCTGAACGGCTACCTGTCCGACCGGTTCCGGATCGAGCCGCTGGTGGTGACCCTTGGAGTCGGCGCGCTGCTCACCGGCGTGCTGACCGGCTGGGTGGCCGGCGCGGTGAACGGCTCCCCGCCCGCCTGGACTTCCACCCTGGTGTCCGACATCACCGCCACGTTCGACCTGGCGATCCCGCCGGTCGTGTTCATCTGGGCGGTGCTCGCGGTGGTCATCGGGGTGGTGCTGGCCCGCACCAGGGCCGGCCGTTCGCTGTACCTGAACGGCACCAACCCGCGGGCCGCGAAGCTCGCGCTGGTCCGCACCCGGACGACCTGGATCACCGGCTTCGTGGTCAGCGCGGTGATCGCCACCTTCGTCGGCATCCTGCTGGCCGGCGACGGCGGCGGCAACCTGGATATCGGCGACCCGTACCTGTTCGAGGCGCTCACCGCGGTGATCGTCGGCGGAACGATGTTCGGCGGACGCGGCGACTACTGGCGCACCGTGATCGGCGCGCTCATCGTCACCGTGGTCACCTACCTGCTCGAAGCGCACAACTACAGCACCGGGGTCCAGGAGATGGTCTACGGCGTGCTGATCATGATCGTTGTCGCGGCCTACGGCCGCGAACGGAGAATCAGGGACCGGGTTTGAACCTCCATCACACCGGGATGTCCGTATCGGACCTGGACCGGGCCAAGAAGTGGTACGCCGACGTGCTCGGCATGACCGAGGGCTACGCATTCGAGATCCCGCCCGTCGGCGTCCGCGGCTGTTTCGTCGAGGGGCACAACGGCCGGGTCGAGCTAATCGAGCGGACCGCGTCCGAGCCGGGCATCGGCGGGCAGGATCCGTCGGACGCGCTGCTCACCCATGGCTACGGACACATCGCCTTCACCACCGAGAACTTGGACGAGACGTTCGCCGACCTGGTCGCCAAGGGCGCCGCGCCGGTGTGGGATCCGAGGCCATCGCCGCAACCAGGCGTGCGAATGGCCTTCATCGCTGACATGGACGGCAACCTCATCGAAGTGATGGAAGCCGTCGAAGGCAAAACCATCTAAGGAACGACATGCGAACCATCATCAAGGCCCCCGAGCCAGCCGCCGCCACCGCGCAAGGGCTGGAGGCGGTACGCGAGACCGTGACCGCGATCATCGCCGACATCCGTGAGCGCGGCGACACCGCGGTCCGCGAGTACTCGCAGAAGTTCGACAAGTGGTCGCCGGAGTCGTTCCGGCTCTCGCCGGACCAGGTCGCCGAGATCGTGCGAGGCGTTCCCGCTCAGGTCATCGAAGACATCCGGTTCGTGCAAGACCAGGTGCGGACGTTCGCGACGGCGCAACTCGACTCGATGCGGGAGTTCGAGATCGAGACGCTGCCCGGCGTGAAGCTGGGTCAGAAGCACAACCCGGTGGCCGCCGCGGGCGCCTACATCCCGGGCGGACGATACCCGCTGGTCGCTTCCGCGCACATGACGATCGTGACCGCGAAGGTCGCGGGCGTGCCACGGGTGGCGGCGTTCACCCCGCCGATCCGCGGCCAGATACCGGCCGCCACGGTCGCCGCGATGTACCTCGCGGGTGCTGACGAGATCTACCTGCTCGGCGGGGTCCAGGCGGTCACCGCGATGGCGGTCGGCACCGAGACAATCGGCGGCGTCGACCTGATCGCCGGGCCGGGCAACGCGTACGTCGCCGAGGCGAAGCGCCAGCTGTTTGGCCAGGTCGGCATCGACCTGTTCGCCGGGCCCACCGAGATCCTCGTCATCGCCGACGAGAACGCGAACCCGGTCACCGTCGCGGTCGACCTGCTCAGTCAGGCCGAACACGGACCGGACTCCCCCGCGATCTTGATCACGCCGGACGAGGGACTAGCGACCGTCGTTATGGACAAAATTGAAAAAATCTTGCCGGGGATGCCAACGAAGGACTTCGCCGGCCCGGCGTGGCGCGACCACGGGCAGATCATCGTCACCTCCGACCTGGACGAGGCGTTCGCCGTCGCGGACGAGTTCGCCGCCGAGCACGTGGAGGTGCTCACCGCCAACCCGCGTCAGGCGCTGGCGGCGATGCACAACTACGGCGCGCTGTTCCTCGGCGAGGGCACCTGTGTGTCCTACGGCGACAAGGTGATCGGCACCAACCACGTGCTGCCGACGCGTAAGGCAGCCCGCTACACCGGGGGCCTGTGGGTCGGAAAGTACCTGCGCACCGTCACCTATCAGGAGGTCACCGACCCGGTTTCCAGCGCGCGGCTCGGCGAGATCTGCGGGCGCGCCGCCCGGGTGGAGCTGTTCGAGGGGCACGCGCGTTCCGGTGACATCCGCGCGGCGGCGCTGGACGGGGTGGAACCGGCGTGGTTGCGGAGCTAGCGTCCCGCACGGCGCTGGTCACCGGCGCCGGCAACGGCCTGGGCCGGGCCATCGCGGTGGCGCTGTCGGCCGCGGGCGCGCGGGTGATCTGCGCCGGGCGGACCGCCGGGACGCTGCACGAGACGCTGTTGGTGATCGGTGACGGCAGCGCCATCACGGTGGACGTCAGCGACGAGGAATCGGTGAACGACCTCGCCGCGGCGGTGGCCGACGAGGCGGTGTCAATCTTGATCAACAATGCCGGGATTCCCGGCCCGGTCAAGCCGTTGGAGAAGATCGACCCCGCGGAGTGGGACGCGGTCTTCGCGGTGAATGTCCGCGGCACCTACCTGATGTGCCGCGCATTCATCCCGCCGATGGCGGCGGCGGGCGGGGGCTCCATCATCAACGTCGCGTCGGTCAGCGGCAAGCGGCCGCTGACGCACCGCACGCCGTATGTGGCCAGCAAGATGGCGGTCATCGGGCTGACCAGGACGCTGGCGTTCGAATGCGGCCCGCTCGGGATCAGCGTGAACTCACTCTCGCCCGGGCCTGCGCGCGGCCCGCGGATGACCCGCAACTTCGCGCTGGAGGCGAAGCAGTCCGGGATCACCATAGAAGAGGCTGAGCGCGAGTTCGTGTCCCGGGCGGCGCTGAACCGGCTGGTCGAGCCCTCCGAGGTCGGCCAGGCGGTGGTCGCGATGCTGCGGATGCCGGGTTTGTGTGGCGCGGATATCGACTTGTCGGCCGGGATGGTCGCCCCATGAAGGGATGTCAATGAGTGTGTCCAGGGTCCTGATCGTGGGCGGCGGCATCACCGGCTGCGTCGCCGCGATCGCGCTGGCCCAACGGGGCGTCGAGACCGAGCTCGCCGAGATCCGTGAGGACTGGACCGGCACCGGCCACGGCATCACGTTGCAGGGCAACGCGCTGCGGTCCTTCCAGCTGGTCGGCGTGTGGGACGAGGTACGTGAGCACGGATTCGCCTTCGACGCTGTGCGTCTGTCTAAGGCGGACGGGACCCCGATCGTCGAGGTCCAGACCCCGCGCACCGGCGGACCCGATCTGCCCGCCACGCTCGGTGCGCTCCGCTCTGACTTGCAGCGGATCCTCGCCTCCGCCGTCTACGCGGCGGGGGTGACGGTACGACTGGGCGTGACGATCGCCGACTGGTCCAACGATGCCGCCGGCGTGGACGTGACGTTCACCGACGGCAGCTCCGGCCAGTACGACCTGGTGATCGGCGCCGACGGGATACGCTCCGCGACCCGGAGCAGGCTCGGCATCACCACCCTGCCCGCGCCGACCGGCATGTCGATCTGGCGGATCCTCGCCGACCGCGCGCCGGACATGACGTGTTCCGAGCTGTTCTACGGCGGCCCCAGGTACAAGGCGGGCTACAGCCCGATCTCCCCAGGTCAGGTGTACGCCTACCTGCTCGATGACCCGGACGTGGGACCCGGTGATCGCAAGCCGGGCGCGGTGATGCGCGAGCGCGCGCAAGGGTACGAGGGCCGGTGGGGACCGATCCTCGACTCGATCACCGACGACACGCCGGTCAACTACCAGCGCATCGAGTCGCTGCTGGTTCCCGACCCGTGGTACCGGAACCGGGTCATCGTCATCGGCGACGCGGTGCACGCCTGCCCGCCGCTGATCGCGCAGGGCGCCGCGATGTGCACCGAGGACGCGATCGTGCTCGCGTCGCTGCTGACCAGCGAGGACGACGTCGAGCACGCGCTGAAGGAGTTCATGCGCCGTCGGCTGCCGCGGGTGACGCTGGTGGTGGAGAACTCGCTGCGGCTAGCGGACTGGGAGATCCACCCGGAGATCGCCGGCGACACGGCGGGGATCATGTCCGAGACGCTCGCCGCGCTCCAGGAGCCGGCGTGACAGCTATCGACGTGCATGGGCACCTGGCGGTGCCGGCGGCGGACGCGCTGGTGCGCGGCGATCCGGGGTTCGCCGCGGAGCTGGCGTTCGAGCAGGTGAGCCACTCGCCCGCCTCACTGAGCGTGAACCGTGATCAGCTGGCTAGAGTAACGCCGCGGATGAACGACGTGTCCCATCGGCTCGCGGACCTGGACTCGATGGGCGTGGACAGCCAGATCGTCGGGCCGATGCCGATGCATCACTACTGGGCCTCCGCCGCGCTGGCGAAACGGCTGGCGCGAGTCACGAACGAGGCGGTCGCGGCGCACTGCGCGGAGGGCGGCGGCCGGCTCGCGGGTCTGGGCACGGTCCCGCTCCAGCATCCGTCGCTGGCCGTCGAGGAACTCGCGTACGCGGTCGGGACGCTCGGGCTGAAGGGGGTGAGCGTCAGCACCGTTGTCGGCGATCGCGAGCTGGCCGATCCGGCGCACGAGCCGTTCTGGGCCGCGGCCGAGGAGCTAGGCGCGGTAGTGCTCATTCATCCTTGGGGCTGCGGGCTCGGCTCGCGGCTGGCGGCGAACTACCTCGGTAACACGGTCGGCAACCCGACCGAGACGACGGTGGCGCTGTCGCACATCATCTTCTCCGGGCTGCTGGACCGGTATCCAGGCGTGAAGCTGGTGGCGGTGCACGGCGGCGGGTACCTGCCGTTCTACCTGGGCCGCTCCGACCACGCCTGGAAGGTCCGGCCGGACGCCAGGGGCTGCGCCGACCCGCCCAGCTCCTATATCCGACGGATCTGGTTCGACTCGCTCGTCTACACGCCGGAAGCGCTCCAGATGCTGGTCGCGGCGGCCGGGGCTGACCGGGTGATGCTCGGCACCGACTACCCGTTCGACATGGGCGTCGACGATCCGGTAGCCCGGCTCGACGCGGCGGGCTTCCCCGAAACCGGCCGCGCCGCGATCGCCTCCGGCAACGCCGTCGCACTATTCGGGCTGTCCTCATGATCGCGGTGGAAGAAGCCCTCGCCGAGGCCCGGGTCAAGTACCGGAACTGGGGCCGCTGGGGTCCGGACGACGCGCTCGGCACGCTGAACTACATCGACGACGCCAAGCGGCAGGCCGCGGCCGGGCTGGCCCGGACCGGTCGGGTGTTCTCGCTGGCGGTGGAGTTCAACCGTGACGGCCCGCGCAGCGGCTACCGGGGCCGGGGCAACCCGATCCACACGATGCTCGAATCCGGGGTAGAGGCCGCGGCGGGCACGCAGGACTTTCCGCACGGGTACGGGGACGCCGACGACGTGGTGTTCATGCCGCTGCGCGCGGGCACCCACTGGGACGGGCTCGGTCACGTCTTCGACTCGGGGCTGGCCTGGAACGGGCGGCGCTGCGAGACGGCGGTGACCGGCGCCGGTGACCTGGTGACCGGCGCGGAACACCAGGCCACCGCGTTCGTCAGCCGTGGTGTGCTGCTGGATGTCGGCCGGGCCATAAACGACGGGGAACTCTCTGACGGGTTCGCGATCACCGAGGATCATCTGCTGGCCACCATCGAGGCTCAAGGGTCCGCGGTGGACCGAGGCGACATCGTTTTGCTAAGGACGGGTCAGCTGGCCCGGTGCCGGGGCGCGGTGAGCTGGGACGGGTACTCGTCCGGGCCCGCGCCGGGACTGGCGTTCAGCACGCTTGGCTGGCTGCACGCCACCCAGATCGCGGCGATCGCGACCGACACGTTCGCAGCCGAGGTCCAGCCACCGGAATTCGACCCGCCGTGCAAGTCGCCGCTGCACCAGATCGCGATCCCCAACATCGGGCTTTTCCTCGGGGAGATGTTCGACCTGGAATCGCTGGCCGACGACTGCGAGGCGGACGGCGTCTACGAGTTCCTCTTTGTAGCCGCGGGCCTGCCGATCACCGGCGGCGTCGGCGCGCCAGTCAACCCGATCGCGATCAAGTAACGGGCAGGCACTGGCTGCATGACCTAAGCGCCACATCCGGCTCACATCGCCGACTCGGGCACTCAGCTGTCCACGTTAACGCGGCACCACATACCGGCGCTCCCGCCGCCGGGACACCTGGGACTCCTGCGATTCACGGTGTGTTCGAGGCTGGTGTTCTCCGCTCCGGGACGCCCGGCGGCCCGGCGATGGGCCATCGCAGGCGCTGTAACCCCAGCGATGGCCCATCGCCGGGGTTGGTGCCGCGAACCAGGTCCCCGCGAGTGACTGTTATGCCGCGTTTTGCCCCCGCGGGTGCGTCACGGGCTGCCCGCGATCATGAGATCCAGGCATAGCCCGTCCGATATGACTTGTTTGTTCCAGACGGCTGACACTCTCATAAGTTCCTGCCATGGCGCTAAGGCAGCACCGATGTGTCATTGGTGTCGTTGCCGTCCCGCCGCAGCCAGGTGCCTGACCAACCCCGCTGCATCAGCTAAGTGGCACTGGGGTCTAGAGACCTGGTCTCCAGCGTCACCGGACGCTGTCGTGGGTTCTAGAGCCACCGGTACGACAGCCGACTGCGGGCACCGCCTGATCATCCGTGGGCCCCTACGGGTTATTAGCGACCCCGCGTGCTCGCACCAGTTCGTACGGATGCTGTCACAAGACGGCGTGGCCCTACAGGGTCGATACTAGCATCGCGACGATGCCGTCCCCGAAGGAACTCGACCGCGACCCGAGGTGCAAGACGATCCCGGGCTTGAACCGGTCCCCGATCCGCTCCTTGAACCAGCGCAGGTGCCGCGCGGTATCCGAGCCCGGCAAGGTGGTCGCCTTCACCTCGATCGCGACAACCGCCCCGCCGGGACCCCCCAAGGACGAAGTCGATCTCCCGGTCCTGCCCCTCCTGCAGCTGCCAGATGCTGACCGGATCCTGGCTGACCGTCCGCAGCTTGAGAAGCTCGGTGAACACGAACGTCTCCAGGAGCCCGCCAAGGGCCGGATGCCCCACGCGGCTCAGGTCCGCAACGGAAACACCGAGCAGATGGGCCAGTCCCGAATCTGTTACGAAGACCTTCGGCGTCTTGGACAGCCGCTTCGTCAGGTTGGTCGACCACGGGGCCACCTCGACGGTGAGGAAGACTATGTCCAGGTAGGTGAGGTAGTTGCGAGTCGTCGTCCGGTCCAGGTCAGCGGAGCGGGCCAGATCAGCCACCACACCCGATGAGTCGCTCCTCGCGGCCACCAATCTGAGCAGCCGGGAATCGCCGTAGCCTTGCCGATCTCCGCGAACTCGCTGATGTCCCGGCCGATGATCGTCGTCAGGTAGCTGTCGTACCACGCGCGCCTGGCCAGCACTGAGGTCAGCGGCAGCACTTCCGGGTACCCGCCGTCGCCGTTCGGCGCGGCCGTATACGGTCAACGTAACGCTCGATGCATCGAGCGGTGTATCATGCGAGGTGTGGACCAAAACAAAGCCGTCAGCGCCCTAGGCTTCGCCTGGGATTCTTCGACGGTGCCTGACCTGCCCGCGCATGGCACCAGGCGGGCCCTATGGCGGTTCAGTCGCATGCTCCCCGAGTATGTGTGGGACGCCGCAGTGCTGGAGGGCAACCCGTTTACCTACCCCGAAGTGCAGACCCTCCTAGAAGGCGTCACGGTCGGTGGTCGGCGCCTGAGTGATGAGCGGCAGATCCTCAGCCTCTCGGAATCCGCAACCAACCTGCATGACCTAGTTGAGTCAAGCCAGTTCGCGCTCAACAAGGAGACATCCGACAATCTCAACCAGCTAATCGCCCGCTATGAGGCGCTGGAGGCAGGGCATTTCCGCGGTGAGGGACATGAGTTGGCGAATGTCAGCGTGTCCCTCGGCGAGTACGGCACGCACCGTCCCCCACCAACTGAGCCTGGCGGGGAGAACCTGCGCCGGATCTACGATCAGGGCACAGCGTTCATCATGGGCACGGTCCCTGGCCTATTCGAGCAGGCCGGTGCTTACTTCCTATTCGGCGCTTTCATGCAGTTCTACTTCGATGGGAACAAGCGGACTGCCCGGTACATGATGAATGGCTGGCTGATGTCCCACGGCATTGATGCGATCAGCATCCCAGCCGCGCGGAAGCAGGAATTCAATGAGAGAATGATTGACTTCTACCGGAGTAGGGACGGGACCGGGATGCTCAGATTCCTGGCTTCCTGCCACGCGGAGGCGGAGCAGGCGTGACGGCGACGGAGAGGCGCGAGGAATTGTGGGAAGAACTCCGCTCATGGGGTGAGACCCAGCGTGCGCAGGTAGCCAGGCGCGATCCACTCGTGCTCACCTGCCTGGAGAGTGGACTATTCACGAAGGAGGAGATCCACATACTCACGGGACTGGGACGCACCACCATTGACCGGATTGAGAAGTCGAAGAGCGAGGGCGTCGGCCCTTAACCCTGTGGTTTCTATCTTCAGTCCGTGGTGGCTGTTCGTCGTGATCTGAAGGATCGATGGCAGACGCCCGTCAGCCAGCACTAGGCATCTAACTTCAATCTTGAATGCTGCTCATCGCGCCGCGCCTCTAACAGCTTGTACCGTTCCTGCCAACCGATCTCAGCGCCGAGCCCATCAAAGTTGAGAACATCCGCGGGTGGCTGCTGGCAGATGGCCTGCTCATGGTGAAGTACACGTCTCATAACCAGGGCAGGCGATCCGCCGCACCTCTTTGTTGCACCGCACGTCTACCGGCCGATGCCAGATATTTCACCGCTAGGGCACGATCGCAGTCGGCTGGCGCGAGTACGCACGACCGTGAACATCGACGCACTCTCATGCCGCGATGAGGCCGGGGCTGGGACCCGGTGAGTCATCACGGGAAGATGTGTTGTGTGGAAGCTGGCACTCCTGAAGTGGCGAAATACGCGACTAGAGCACAATAAGAAGACCGGGCTGGGATCAAGGAGGAAACGTGAGCGTTCATGAGACGCCCCTGACGCTTAGGTACTGGGAGGCTTTGGGCGAGGGCACGCTGTATGAGGAGTTCCCTGTCGTCAAGGCTCGGCGCGATGTACAAGAACGCCGGGTCATTGACGGACTGGTGGTTCTCGGCGCGCCCCCGGTTCGTGTGCCCGAGGGGCCTGCCGGGCGTGATGAACGCGCCGCGGCGAGCCTGGATGGCAAGGACGTGGTAGTAATCCAGACGAAATGCACGCGCCTCAGCCCCTACGTGTTCGGGCAGGCGCTCCTGAGCATGGATCTGATCCGGCAACGGTGGTCCCCGCGATCGCTGCGGTCGGTGCTGATCTGCATCAAGGACGATCCCGACCTGAGGCCAATGACGGCCCGGTACCCGGACCTGGAGATACGCATTGAGCAACCAGTCGGGAGTGAGCAGACTTTCAGGATGCGCCGCTTCCCGGCGCTGCGGCCGCGGTGGCGCAGCGTATGGGCGGGTTCGCGGTCGCGCCCGCGCCGGTGAGTTCTCATGTGACAATCGATGGCGTCGTACTCGCTGGGTCTCGCACGACTGGAGCTTCTTTCCGTGAGGCGGTTCCCGGCGGCGATGTGGTGAGCGTTCACACTTACGTCCCCACCCGCGGAATCGCGCGCTTTGGCATGTCCGTGGGCGGTGAGGTGATCATGGCGCAGGCACCGCTTGCCCAGATGAGAGCGGCATCGGTCCGGTCGGTTATCGTCGCGCACGTCCGTGATGCCGCTATCGAGGCAGCCCTGGCCCGGCACGCCGACTCCGAGGTGCAGCAACCATAATTGCGCTGCGCCGGATGCGAGGAGACAGCGCGAGGTCGCGGCTGATGATCACTCCACAGTGCGAAGGAGTGCCGAAGCGGCACCGTGACCTAGGCCGCAGCCGCACCCAGATTGCCTGCCGACCGCACTCGGCGTTGTGCGGGCTCGTCCGTGGCGGCCATCAGCAAAGGGGCCGGCCAGCAGCCAGCCGAGCAGCACAGCGATGGGCGGCATGCCCACCAGGATCCACAGCAGGTTTGCCACCGGGATGCTGGTCAGCAGGGACGCCGTCGATCAGCACCTCGCCGGATGTCGGCTCCTTCAGGATCCCGGCGATGGTCAGCGTGCTCTGGGGTCGCTTGCTTCCCCGCACGCTCACCATGACCTCGGATCCCTTCCGAGGCTGAAACACCTGATGATTGGTGTCCGTCAAAACGGGATAGGCGCGCCCTCACGCCCGAGCGGATATTCTGTGCGCACGTGTCCACATATGCCTATTGCTTGAGTAGGTATTCCTATTCGGCTATCTGTTTTGGTCCGGTAACTGGCGATCAGGTACGGCTGATCGCGCTCCGCCACGCGACGCGGAGCCGGGCGCCGCAGTGCCGTCAGTCATCCACACCCATTTGCGCGCATCTCATAACGACTACCTCCAATGGATACTGGTAACGACTGCCGTGGGCTACTGAAGGACAGCATCCCGTGCCCGTGTCCGCTACGGTTCGTGAGCAGCATGGTAATGGGCGCCTACCCGGAATTTCTCGTGACCGCTAGCATCAGTCCTTCAGGTGCAGGGTGAACCCACGCCCACTACGTCGCCACATCTGCCGAACCCAGCGTCAGCTCTGGCTTTTCACGGGGATGCGCGGATGGGGGCGGCGTGCCTGACGCAGAAAGTGCGCCTGACTGGGATCTTATGCAGGAATCAACCCGGAAACGAGCCCACAGAATTGGCCGATGGATCGAGGCTGTGATCAGCGAACTCGCGATTGCGTCCATGAACACGATCTGACCGCCTAGTCCCGGGGGCTGAACGCTTGTCTGGAGCGGCCTGCCGAGCTCTTGTGCTGAGCCGGTCTTGGTGCCGGTGACTAGGACCTTCTGCCCGACCTTTCAGCTTGCTGATCGCCTCAGTCCTGCCACTGGCCAGCAACACCTTCGTCCCCGCAGTGAACGACTGACCGCAGACCGTACAACTGTCAGAGGACGGGTCACTGTCAGAGCAGGAGGAACCGCTGCCGTAATCAGCTGAGGTGGCGTGCTCCGGATCATCAACCGAACCCCAAGCGCGCTGCCGTTCCCTTCACTCGACTCTGACGCCTAGCCCTCGGACTCCCCCGCCGCGTCGGCAGAACCCTCGGCAACAGCTCATGGGCCGTCCCGTCGAGTCAAGGAAACCGGGGAGGATCACCCAAGATCGATCTGGTTCGTTTTGCGGCCTCAACTACGCTATTCCATGATGGGCGCTCTCGAGCATCAGTAAAATCTCCTCGAAGCCCGATCTCTTGAATAATTCGGCGTGCAACAGCAACCAAGGTCATGACTGAATCCACTTCGCCGCCCTTTAGAACCAGGCCGACTGCCTCTCTTGCGTTATCTGCGACAATCGAGTCATCAAGAAGTGCATGAAGAGCCATATCGAAAGTGTAGGTCACGCCAGGATCCGGATCTCCATGATCACCCCACATACGCTCCTGAAAACCTTCATCAGACAGCGCGCGGACCGCATATTGAAGTTCATGTCTCATCGAAGGGTACTTTACCTCCGATTCTTCACCGTACTCCTTATGGTTCATTCCAGTTCTCCCATTCCAACCAATCCTGAAGTGGTATATGTGCCTCCGGGTTATCCGACAACGGTCCTTGGATCGGGGACCCATCCGGCCCAAGTACCCGGCCTCCACTACGTACGACAACATGATCTACTTGCTGGGACGGGAACGATGAATTCGGATTTCCCTGATCAATCCTGATCCCGTTACCCGGATTCTCCGGGTCAGTCCACCGCCGCCCGATGCCTTTGTTGTTTGGCCTTCCTTCTCCCCACTCGTCCGGGACTTTATCACGCGCTTGTTGCCCGGGGAAATCGGTGCAGTTGTGGACGAGCACGTCCGTGGCGGTGGTGTCGATGTAGAAGTCGTGGTCGTTGTTGCCGGGGACGGTCAGGTCCCACATCCAGCCATCCGCCTGGGCCGGCGCCCAGCCGCCGGTCACGACCGCGTCGTCGCGGGCGCCGGGGGTGCGCAGGTGGGTGCCGTATTTCAGTGATCCGGCCTTCACCCACCGGCCGCCGTCACCGCCGGTGCCGCGGACCCAGAACAGGTGATTCGACGTCGTGTCGATGACCGCGGTGCGCTTACCCGTGCGGATCTTCAGGTCATACAGGTCGGTGTCGTGGTGTACCAGCACCGCGGTGACCGTTTCTACCTGGTCCTTGCCGGTCTTGGGGTTCATCGCCAGGACCTTCTGGCCGACCTTGAGCTTGCTGATCGCCTCGGTCTTGCCGTTGGCCAGCAGCACCAGAGTGCCTGCGGTAAACGAGTTCCCGCCCACCGTCGTCGCACCCGTGGGACAGCTGTCCGAGGAGTCCTGACCGGAATCACCGCCAGCCTCCTGCGCCTGCTCGGGATCATCCGCTGACCCGGACGCACCCGAACCCGCGGAGTCGGCAGCACCGTCAGCTTCCGCGGAGGTCTCACCCGCCGCATCCGCCGCACCGTCAGCCCCCGCATCCATGAGCGCGCCATCGGCCAGGGCCGAGGCGCCGTCGGCCGCACCGGAACCCAGCACGCCGGCCAGGCCGCCCACCGCCTCACCGAGGAAGCCGCCGGCAACACCGGCGATCCCGCCCTCCAAAGCGGCCTCGCCTAGGCCAGACCAGGAGAAGTCATGGTGCTCCTCGGCGGTCACCGCGTACCCAACCGCGGACCCGGCCGCACCCGCCAGGCCCCCGCACACCTCCGTGGCCGCGCCTGCCGTGACCGTGCCTAGCGTGGCCTCACACCCGGCGAACACCACCACCGACGTCACTATCGACGCGATCGCAGCCGCGTGATGCTTCACGAAGTTCACCGTCGCGGTCGCCGCCCGATGCACAGCGTGCCACGCCGTCGAGACCACGTGCTCAGCCGCGTGGACCACATCCGACCCGTACCTGGTCACCGTGTGATAGACCCGCGCCGTCACCGACGCCGCCGCCTGCCACGTCGCAGTCGCGGCGTGCGCACCCCACTTCGCCGCGTCCGACACCGCCGCGTCCAGATCCCGCACCCCGGTCTTGGCCAGCCGCGCCGTCAGCGCCTTCACCAGGTCGGCGTAGTGGGCGGCGTAATTCATCGCCTTGTGATACAAATCCAGAGCCTTGTGGTACACACGAGCGGCGTCGCATGCCAGGTCATACCAGGCACAGCCCCTTGGCTTCGGAGCCGACCAGCTCTCGGCCTGGTGCTCCTCTGACTCGTAGTCATTGATGTCGTCGTAGGTGTTGATGTAGTTCTCTGTAGCGGCGCTCATCGGATGCGCCGCCTGGTGCTCATACGAGGCCAGCGACCCCGCACCACTCGCACCGCGGATCATGATCGGCATATGCCCGGTTGGGTCCGCCGCGCTGACCGGATCATCTCCGGCATAGGCGAACGGATTGGCCGCCGCGCTGTCGGGCACCGCCGATACTTGCGCGGTGTCCGCCGACGTGAAGTCCCCGGTGCCAGGCGTGTACCAGCGGGAACCCATCGACACCTTGCCGGTCGCCGGGTCGGTCCACTCCGACTGGTAACCGACCTGCCCGCTGACGCTGCCGTTGGTGGCGGTTACATCACCCCACGGGTCATACGCCGTCGATCCCGACACCGACGTCCCGCCGGAGGTGAAGTCGGCCAGCACGTCACTGTGCTGGTCGGTCAGCGCCAGGACGCCCTGGCTGCTCGTGCCGCCCGAGACCCCCACGCCGACCAGGCTGGTACCGGTCGGATCCCAGGTGTAGGTAGACGTCCCGTCCGATGCCAGCGTGCCGCTGCTGCCCTCATAGGAGAACGTGTACCTCGAGCTGCCGTCGTCGGTCAGCACCCGGCCCAGCGCGTCGTAGCTGAGGGACTGAGTGCCCGAGGTCACCTGGTCGCCGTAGGCGTCGAACGTCGACGTCTCCGTCGCGTCCGGGGTCACCTCCGACGCCAGGTCACCATTGGCGGTGTAGGTGTAGGTGTCGGTCCCGTCGCTGGTCAGCTCGTCACGAGCGTCGTAGGTGTAGGTCTTCGACCCGTCGGTGGTCAGGTTGCCGTCGTTGTCGTAGCCGTAACCGGTGGTCGTGGTGCCGTTGTCCCACGAGGTCAGCCGACCCGACTCATCGTAGATGTAGGTGTTGTCGGCGGCGCCGGCCAGCCCAGTGGTGTCCATCGACGTGATCTGGCCGTCCGGGTCATATCCGTAGCCGATCGAGGCGACCGTGGCTCCGGACGAGGTTTCCAGCGTGTCCGAGGTCAGCTCATGCAGGTCGTTGTAGATGTAGTCCTGCGCGTCGGAGCCGTAACTGATCTCCTTGACCTGGGAATCGGCGTTATAGGCATAAGTACTTGTCGTGCCGGTCGCCGGGTCATCCACCGTCGCCAGCCGGTCATCGTCGTCGTAGGTGTAGCCGGTGGTGCCCGCGGCGTCATCGACCGATGTGACGAGGCCATCGCCGTTATAGGCGTAGCTGCTGGACCCGGCCGAGCCGGATGAGGTCAGCAGCTCATCACGGTCGTTGTAGGTGTAGCTCTCGCTGGTCGCGTTCGAGGTGTCCGTCGTCGACGTATTGGACGTCATCGCCGAGGTCAGGTTCCCGTCCTCGTCGTAACCGAACGTCCGGTCCGCCGTCGTCGCCGACGCGCCGCTGCCGGACTGGCTGGTCAGCTCGCTCATGTCGTTATAGCCGTCAGTGACCGTGACACCGCCAGGCTCGGTCTCGGTCACCGGCCGGCCGTCCGCGTCGTACGCCCACGTGTCCGTCGAATCGGCCGCCGACGTATACGTCGAGGTCGCCGGCTCGACCTTCGACGCCTCCTGGCCCCAGCTGTTATAGGTGTAATACCAGTCGTTGCCGTCACCGTCGGTGTAGCGGGTCAGGTTCCCCGCCGCGTCGTACCCGAACGACGTCGTGATCCCGGAACTCGCCGTGACCGGCTGCACCTCGGCGGTCAGCATCCCGGTCGGGTCATAGGTGTAGCTGGTGGTGTCACCGTCGAAGTCGGTGGCCGACAGCTCGTCGCCGTCCCCGTCGTAGGTCGCGGACTCGGTGCGCAGCACATCGGCGCCGGAGCTCAGGTCACTGACCGAGGTCACGTTGCCGGCCTCGTCGTAAGCGGTGTCGGTGGCGGTCTCGTCCGGATAGGTCACCGCCGTCTGCCGGCCAAGATCGTCGTAACCGTAGCTGGTGGTGTCCCCGGCCCCGTCGGTGACCGAGGTTTCCTCTCCCGCGGCGTCGTAGCCGTACTTGGTGACCGATGCGTCCGGGGATGTCTCCGACGACAGCCATGACCCTCCCGGGTCGGTGCTCGACGACGTGTACGCGTCGGTGGTGGTGTAGCCGGTTGCCGTGCCCGCGGCGGTATACCGCTCGACCTGGGTGGAGGTGAGCTGCCGGCCCAGGTAGTCATACGTCGCCGTCGTTTCCGACCCGGTCGGGCTGGTAGCCGACAGCTCGTCTCCGTTGGTGTCGTACGTGTAGCTGGTGACACCGTTATCGGGTGCCGTTTCACTGGTCAGGTCGCCGAGCTGGTCGTAGCCGTAGGACGTCGTGTTCGCCGCTCCATCGGTCGCGGAGGTGATCTCACCGAGACCGTTGTAGGTCTTGGTGTAGGTAGCGGTGATCGCCGAAGACCCCGGCGGGGTATACGACGGCAGAGCCTCAGAAACCTCTCGCCCGTCCCCGTCGTACCCGTACGTGGTGACGTTCCCGTCCGCGTCCTCGCTCTCGGTGGTGTCGCCGAACGTGTCATACCCGGTCGTGGTCTCCGGGTCGGCGTTCACCACGCTGTCGCCGCCCGAGGCGGTGTAGGTCTCCACCGGTACCGACGGGTCGGTGGTGACCGCGAGCCGCCCGGCCTCGTCGTAGGAGTAATAGGTGGTGTTGCCGTCCGGGTCGGTCATCGAGGTCGGCAGGCCTCGCTCATCCAGCGCCCACGACGTGGTGAGCTCGCCAGTCGTGACATCGCTGCCGCCCTGCCCGTACCCGTACAGGGTCGAGATCTGGGACGCCGACAGGGCCCGCGGATAGACCTGTACGTCGGCGATCTGCCCATCAAAGCTGCCATTGGTGGTGCCTAGGTACTTCGCTCCGCCGATCAGCAGTGGGCCGTTCGCTTCGAACGATGTCGGGTCAGTCGCAGTGCTGTTACCCGACGACGACCCATTGACGTACAACTCCAGCTTGCCGGTATTCGCGTTGTAGGTCCCGACCAGATACGTCCATGTCCCCGTAGATGCCGCCGTCCCGGACGCGGCGGTGTACCAGTTGGATATGGTGCTGGAGTCCTGGCCCGGGCGGACGAACTGCCAGTCGCCAGTGGACGGGAAGTACTTGAGGTAGAACGCGGAATTGGTGCCCGCCGCCTGGGACACCATGGTCTGATCCGTCGACGTGTCACCGGCCAGGTCGACCCACGCGGCCACCGAGAACGAGCCCGTCGTGTCGACCACCGGACCTTTAGTGGCGATCTGCTCGTTACTGGCGCCGGAGAACGACGCGCTGGTGCCGGTCCAGGTGGCATCGGTCGCGGTCGCGGTCGGGCCTCCGCTGGCCGAGTCCGTGACCGTCGTACCGGAGGTCTGGCTGAGCGGGAACCACGCCGACGGTCCCCCGGCCCCGGGGTCGGCCACCGACTCCGAGGTCATGTTGCCGCCCGGGTCATACGTGTAGGAGGTCGTCTTCGTCGTGCTGCCCGAGCCGGACTGGGTGACCGATGCTTCCTGGTCATCAGGGGTGTAGGAGATGCTGGTGATGCGGTCGAGCCCGGAGGGGTCGAGGACCTGTTCGGTGGTCTGGTCCCCGGCGTCCACGGTGTAGTCCGTCGTGGTACCGCCGTTGTCGGTGACCTGCGCGGTCAGATTCCCGGCCCCGTCGTAGGTGTCGGACTCCTCGACGTAGCCGTCCGCCTCCGCCTCCGCATCCGCCATGTCAGGGTAGCGGGTGACGGTCGCCAGCAGCCCGTTGTCGGTGTACCCGTAGGAGGTCACGAAGCCCATCGAGTCGGTCACTGACGCCAGCCGCCCGGCGGGGTCGTAGGAGCGCGAGGACTCGGTCAGCGGCGCCGCCGTCTGCGTGCCGGACGGGGAACCGGTGTAGTTCGCCAGCACAGTGGAGGTGAGGTTGCCGTCCGCGTCATAGCTGTAGTCCGTGACGTTGCCGTCCGGGCCGGTCTCGGATGCCAGGTCGCCGTAGGCGTTGTAGGTGTAGGTCGTTTCCGCGCCGGCCGCGTCGGTCTGTGTGGCGAGCAGGTCGTTGCTGTTGTAGGTGTCGGTCACGGTGCGGGAGGCGTCGCCGCCGGTGGTATCCGCCACCGTCTGGGACAGAACGTCCCCGTCCGCGTCGTAGCTGGTAGTGGTCTGCGCGGTGTGAATCGCGCCGGTGACCCGGTTGGTGACCGGCGGATCGGTCTCCGAGGTGACCTGCCCATCGCCGTTATGGGCGTAGGTCGTGGTCAGCCCGTCGGGGTAGCTGTCGGAGTACACCGTCTCGGTGGTCACCCGGCCCAGCCCGTCGTAGCCGTAGAGGGTCTGCAGCCCGTCCGAGTCGATGACCTCCGCGACATCACCGTCCGCCAGGTAATAGGTGGAGGTGACCGCGCCGCCCGGTGTCGTCTCCTGGTAGGGCAAGCCCTTCGGCGGGATCGCGTCGTCGTATCCGCCGACATCGGTCGTCCCGTTGGTGTAGGCGTAACTGGTGGTCAGCCCGTCCGTCGAACCGGGGACCGGCGGGGTGGTCACCGCCGTCACGTCGCCCGATGTGTCATAGGTATAGGTGGTCTCGTACGTGGTGTCGGTGTCAGAGGACGACCGCGGATCCTGGTAGGTAAGCAGCATGTCGTTACGCGGATCGGGCGTCAGCGTCGTCGACGTGTCGTTCGGGTAGTAGGTGTAATAGCCGGTCGAGCAGTCGTCGGCGGCCTGGTCCTGGCAGGTGGTCTCGGACACCATGTTGCCGCGCACGTCATAACCGGTCTGGGTGACGTCGCCGTCGGGGTTGATCACCTCGTCCTGGAACCCTTCCGCGTCGTACCCGTAGGTCGTCGTATCGCCGCGGCCGTCGGTCTGGGATAGCACCCGATCGCCGTTGAGCACGTCGTACGTGTAGGTGAGGGTGTGGCCACCTGGATCGGTCACCGTGTCGGTCTGCACTGGGGTCAGCCCTGACGAAGACTGGGACGCGTTCCACTGGTCGGTGACCTGCGCGGCGGTCAGCTCGCTGGGGTAATAGGCGACATCGCCGATATCGCCGTTGAAGTAGGTCGCGTACCCAGTGCTGGACGTCGTGCTGCTGTGCGCCTCATCGGGCCAGGCTCCGCCGACGAACCCGGTGCCGATGTAGTCGTAGTCCTGGCTGGTGGCATCCAGCGTGCCGGACACGGTCGCGGCCTGGACGCCGTCGACGTACATGACCTCGCTGTTAGTGCCGGCGGTGAGCACCACGTTGTGCCATTTCCCGTTATCGACCGTCGTGGCGGACTTCATCGCGGTTGTGGCTTCCCAGAACTCCCCGTGCAGGTAGCCGTCCGTGCCGACGTACAGCTCCGGGGTGTAGCTGTCCGCCGTGGTCGCGTCGGTGATCGGATCGGTGGAGGTGGAAAACACCACCCCGCCTGCCGTCGTCGTCTTGAACCACAGCGATATCGACTCATCCCCGGCCGCGGTCGCGGTCCCCGACGGCAAAGCGATATACGAGTCGGTGCCGTCGAACGAGTCCACCGTGGTATCAGAGAACTCACCGCCCGTCACGCCCTGCGTGACGTCGTTGTACACCGCGGTGCCGCCGGCCAGCACCTGGTTCACCGCGTCGGTGGTACCTGAGTCACCCAGCCGCCAGTAGTCCGCGGGCTCGGCGCCGAGCACCGACGACACGTACACCTGGCTGGAGCCGGTCACGGCGGGCGGGTTGATCGTCCAGGTGCCGCCGTTGGAGTCGGTCACCGACGAGGTCCGGCCGGTCAGCCCGTTGTAGGCGACCCGCGTGTAAACGCTGCCGGACGGCCGGGTCACCTGCGTCAGCAGGTCCGCGGGACGGGTGCCCGCCGCGTACATCGCGGCCACCTCGGCGCTGGTCAGCGGCCGGTCCCAGAACCCCACATCGGAGATGTCGCCGTCGAAGTAGGTCGCGTAGCCGTCGTTGCCGTCCTTTTCGTAATCGACTTCGTCCGGCCAGTCACCGCCGAGGAATCCCGCGCCGACGTAGTCGTGATCCTCCGCCGTGACGTTGATCGTCCCGGCCAGCGAGGCCACCGGCGCGCCGTCCAGGTACATCGTCTGGGTGTCGCCCGCCGCCGTCAGCGTCACCTGATACCAGGCGTCGTTATCCACCACCGAACTGGACTCGATCGGCACCACCCCGGTATCGGTCCAGAACTCCCCGTGCAGCTTCCCGTCCGACCCCACATACAAGGTCGGGGTATAGGAATTCGTCGTCGTCCCGGCGGTGATCGCGTCGCCGGAATAGGAGAACAGCACGTCGTTCTCGCTAGTCGTCTTGAACCACAGGCTCACCGACTGGTATTGCGCCCCGGACACCAGGTCCTGCGGCAGCGTCACGTACCCGTCCGACCCGTTGAACGCCGCCGCCGTCGCCGTCGACCCGTCCAGCGGCCCGGAGGCGCTGCCCGGGCTCACCCCGGAGGAATACGTCGCGTCGTCGGTGCCCTCGTTCGCCAGCACCGATGACGCGGCCGTCGTGCCCGATGTCTCGTCCAGCCGCCAGTACGAGTCCGGGCCGGAGTCCAGCACCGCGTCCGGGTAATCCGACCCCGACGTGTACGTGTAGGCCGTGCATGCCGTGGTGGAGGTCGGCGGGCATACCGCGGTCAGCTCATCACCGTTGTAGGAATACGTCCACGTCAGAGCCGTCGACGACTCCCCGGCTACGACGTCGGGGGTGACCACCGACGCCACATGCGGGTACAACGCCCCCGACGCGGACGCCGGGGCCCAGGTCAGGGTCAGCGCCCGGCCGGATGCCGACGTCATCGTCGTGATCTCATCCGAAGAGTTCCAGGTAAAGGTCTCCGTGTGCCCGAACGCGTCCGCGATCGACGTGATCCCGTACGCATCCGAGGCCAGCGGCTCGGTGAACGTGTACACCGTGTCGTTCTTGTCGGTCAGCGTGAATCCGCCGCCGGTCACCGCCGCCAGCGTCGCGTACCGGCCCGGCGGCGCCGCGTACGTCCCCGACGCGGTCAGCCCGAACCCGACCTGCGACCCGTCCGGGTACGTCACCACCTCCGTCGCCGTCGACCCCGACGCACTGGCCTGCCCCGGCGACACCCTCATGTCCAGCACGCTCGACCAGCCCGCCCCGAACGCCCCGGCCACCCGCGGGTCCTCGCTGTTGTAATCCCGCGTGATCTCTAGCGCCGGCCCGACCGTGGTCACGTTCGCGTCCGTCACCGACGTCGTCCAGTCCCCCGACGCGGCATCGAACCCAGGCCCGGTATCGTTCTGCGACAGACCGGACGTGATCAGCGGCTGCGGCACCGGCGTCGAGAAATACGAGGTGGTCGCCGTCGCCGAATAATCCAGCCCGTCGTAATCCTGCACCGTCCAGTAATACGTCTGGCCCCACGACAGGTCCCCCGACGGGACCGTCCAGTCCCCGTCCGCGATCAGCCCCGACGTCGCGACTGACGTACCTGAGGAGTTGTACACCGTGAAGTCGTACTCCACCGACGAGTCCGGCCAGTCATCCGGGTCATGCCCCGACGCCAGCAGCTCCGGGGTCAACGTCGCCGAGTTGTAGTTATCCGGCGGGTACTGCGAATCGATCTGCGGCGGCACGTCCGCGGTGTAGGTCATCTCCAGGTACGGCTCGCAGTTCTTCGAGCAGTCCCCGCCCTGATCGGAGGGCACGTTCCCGTCGTTCGCCGAGTCGAACTGCTTCCACATCTGGGCATCGGTCAGCGACGGCGCCACCGCCCACCCGTAATCATCGGATACGTCGTTCACCGTCCAGTTGTTCAGCAGCGCCAGCCCCGCCGAATTGAACGTCAGCCCGATCCACGACCCCATCCCGGGCTCGCCCGACGTGTTATCGCACTCCGCCGACGTCGCCAGCCCGGACCACGACGCGTCCTGCGTCGTGTACGTCGGCCCCGGGTACTCCAGCTCGCCGGACGGAGCCCACGACTGCGTCACCTGGTAGGCGTTCACGTCCTCGCTGTAGGTGCACTGGTACGCCCACACGTCGAACAGCTCCAGCGTCGCCGCCGTCACATGCTGATGCGTGAGGATGTTCCCGATCTCCGCCTTGAAATCCAGGAAGTCGATGTCCTTCTGGTAATCGGTGCTGCTGCCGTAGTAATACCCCGACGGCAAGAACTCCGACCCGCCGTTATCAGCCTCCTCATCCGTCCCCTCATCCTGCTCGACGTACGTCGATCCCGCCGCGTACGGCGAGAACACCGGGTCCACCGTCACCGGGAACACCCGGCCCGCCGCGTCCAGCCACGACCTGGCCAGCGTCATCTCCAGCGCGGTCCCGCCGTCATAGGTCGCCAGTTGGTACGTCAGCTGCGACGACGCCTGTGGATGCCCCGAGTTCATGTTCACCGGACCCGACCGCGCCACCGCGGGCGGGATCACCCACACCACAGCCCCCGACGCATCCTTCAGATCCACCGAATCCCCGCTCAGCGACGCCGTCAGCCCCTTCAGCCGCAGCGGAAACACCCACGACGTCGCCACATCCGCCGACCCCAGCGTCAGCGATTCACTGATCCCGGTCGCCGTCGCCGTCTCCGTCACATCCGTGCCCGGCAGAATCCCGTCATAGGTAACCGACGACCCGGACGCCACGCCAGGCGCATGCGCCGCGCCGACCAGCGAGAACGACACCGATTCCGCGCCGCCAGCACTGATCAGCGACCCCAGCGTCCGGGAATCACCGGCCGCCGCGAAACTCGCGGCCACCGAATTGCCCTTCTCCTGCCAACGGCCGCCGGAGCCCATCGTCAGCGAGGAATTGATCGGCGCCCACCCGCCCGCCGAGGTCTTGTAGTTCACCGGATCGGCGCCGGCGTATACCTTCCGCGTGTACGAACCGTCGGCATTGCGGTACAGGTTCGAGGTCGCGGTTGTACCTGACTGCACCAAGGTGCTGGTCTTCGGGCTGAACCCGTGCACGGCCGGACCGCTCGTGAACTTCCTGGCCGTCAGGCCGTGCGGGGCGTACGCCGGCACCTGACCGCGCCCCTTGCCCGCCTCGCGGCCCACCGCGTTCTGCACCGCCCGCGTCACCGCCGCCGGCACCGAATGCGCCTTGCCCGCCGCCGTCCCGGACGCCTGCTCCGGCACCGCTGGCACCGGACCATACCGCCCGATCAGCATGTCGACCAGATGATCCACCGTCGTACGAACCTTCGCCGCCGACGGCAATCGCAGCTCCGCAGACGCACCAGATCCCGCGGCGCCCAACATCATCAGCGGCAGCGTCATCGCCATCAGCGCCGCGGCGGCACGACCACCGCCACGGCCGCGTCCACCACCCTGATGCCGCGTCCCGTCCTGCCATGCACCCGGCCGATGCCACCGCATGCCGTACCCCCGTACGTAAACCTACGAAACGGCGCAATCATGACATATGACATCAACCGCACACAAGGCGTAACTTTTTTAGAACACTCCGAGACCAGACGCGCTGCTGGTAAACTTATGTCTGTTGCACGCAGGCGAAATGGATTACTCGAGTCCGCTGGTGATCGCCGACTTCAGCCCGGTCAGCGACGCAGGCACACCGATCACGTGGGCCGCGCCGCCACCACCCGGCACCCGCGCACCAGCAGTGATCCGAGGAACCCGACCGCTGACGGCCGGCCAAGCTTGAAGGCAGCAGGATCGGCGATGCTGACTTAAATGGGGAAACGTACGCGGTCAGCTGACAATAACTATCCGCTCAGCAGACAACAATTCCGACGCACATGTCCTCATGTATTCACGGCTACGCACGGCTATCCGTCGTCACTCTGGGTACCGGCTTCTTGTTCGAATTGAGCCGTGGGTTAGCCGTTAATAGTACGTATTTCGTCTTACGATTTCCGCTGGACCACCCCTCCTGCTAGCGTCGCGATCACATTTCGACGACGCCGTTGGGAGGGGTGGCATGGGGCGTCTAATCGCACGGCGATTGCTGCTTGCAATTCCACTACTCTTTATTGTTTCCTTTCTTAGTTTTGCTCTCGTCGCGATCGCCCCCGGGAATCCGGCCGCGGATATTCTCGGCCTGAGCGCGACCAAGGCCCAGTACGCGGCGCTGGACAAGCAACTCGGGTTCAACTTGCCGGTGCCCGTGCAGTATTGGCACTGGGTGCTGCGGGCACTGCACGGCAACCTCGGAACCTCCTACGTATCCTCGGAACCGGTCACCTCGATCGTGAACTCGGGGCTGACCGTGACCCTGTTGCTCGTCATTGGCGCGGCCGTGCTCACGGCCGTGCTCGGCGTGGGACTCGGAACGTTCAGCGCCATTCGCGGCGGGCTGGCGGGACGGCTCACCGACGCGTTCGCGATGCTTGGTTTCGCCATTCCGGCCTTCTGGCTCGGCTTGGTACTCCAGGGCATCTTCGGGGTCCACCTGCACCTGCTGCCGGCGACGGGCTACGTGCCGTTCGCTCAGTCCCCGTCGGCGTGGCTACGGTCCCTGGTGCTGCCGGTCGTCACGCTGGCGGTCGGGGGCATGACCGGCGTCGCCAAGCAGACCAGGGATTCCATGCGGGATACGCTGCACCGCGACTACATCGACGCGCTGCGAGCCGACGGCGTACCGGAGTGGCGGATCATCTCGCGGCACGCGCTGCGCAACGCCGCCATACCGGTGGTCACGTTGCTCGGCACGGTCTTCGTTGGCATGCTCGGCGGCACCGTGCTGGTCGAGACCGTGTTCTCCATGCAAGGGCTCGGCGGGCTGGTCGTCACCGCGGCCGGCGGCCACGACCTGCCGGTCATCGAGGCCATCACCGTCTACTTCACGATCGGCGTGGTCATCGTGAACCTCCTGGTTGACCTGGCCTACGGCTGGCTGAACCCGCGGGCCCGGATCGCGTGAACGGTACCGTTCTCACCGGGCTGCGCAAGCGGCCACTCGCGCTGACCGCGATCGGCGTACTCGCCGTCATCGTCGTGGCCTGTATAGCCGCGCCGCTCGTCGCGCCGCACAGTCCCAACGCGGAGAACCTGGCCGCCGCCCTGCAGGGTCCGTCCGGTGCGCACTGGCTGGGCACGGACGAGCTTGGCCGGGACATCCTCACCCGGCTGCTGTACGGCGGGCGGGCGACCCTCACCGAATCGGCTCTGGTCCTAGTGATCACGCTTGGCCTCGGCGTCCCGGTTGGCCTGCTGGCCGGCTTCCTCGGGGGCTGGACCGACCGCGTTCTGATGTACCTGGCGGACATCGGGCTCGCGTTTCCGGTGATCGTGCTGGTCCTGCTGATCGTGGCGATCTTCAACGGCAACCTCCAGGCCGCCATGATCGGGCTCGGCATACTGCTGGTACCGCCGTTGAGCCGGGTAATCCGGGCGGCCGCGCTGAACGTGCGGAACGAGTTGTTCGTGGACGCCGCGCGAGTGTCCGGGGTGCGCCCCGTGCGCATCATCGTCCGCCATATCCTGCCCCGGGTACGCGGGACGATCATCACCCAGGCGACGATCATCGCGGCACTGGCGATCTTGTTCACCACCGGCCTGGCGTTCCTTGGATTCGGGCCGACGCCGCCCAACGCGTCCTGGGGCGGCATGATCTCCGAGGCCGGGCAGGTGCTTCCCCATAGCCCATGGCTGCTGATCGACGCCGGCGGCATTACCGGGATCACGATCTTGTGCCTGGGCCTGGCCGGGGATGCGCTACGGGACATCACGACCGGTGCCTGGACTGGGCAACGTGAGCCGACTCGGCGACGCCGGCGGTTCGCCGCGACCACAGCCGCCGCCGGTCCCGAGCCCGAGGCTCTGCTGTCGATCAGGCAGCTCACCGTCACGTATCCGCATGACAGCACGGACATCGCCGTCGTCCAGGAGCTGGACCTGGACCTGCGCCCCGGTGAGATCGTCGGACTCGTCGGTGAGTCGGGATGCGGGAAGACGTCGGTCGCGCGCGCGGTGCTCGGCCTGCTGCGTGGCGGGCGCGTGGCCGCGGGAACCGTGTGGTTCGACGGCGACGACGTCACCCGGCTATCCGGGCAGCGGGCCCGCCGGTACCGGGGCGGCCAGGTCGCCTTCATCGCTCAGGAGCCGATGGCCTCGCTCGATCCCACCTGCCGGGTCGGTCACCTGGTGGCCCAGGCCGTCCGCTGCCACGCGGACATGTCCGCCGCCCAGGCGCGGGAGAGGGTCCGGGAACTGTTCGCCATGGTCCAGCTCCCCGACCCCGACGAGATCGCCCGCAAGTACCCGCACGAGCTGTCGGGTGGGATGGCGCAACGGGTCGCGATCGCTCGCGCGCTCGCAGGCCGGCCTCGGCTGCTGATCGCTGACGAGCCGACCACGGCCCTGGACGTCACATTGCAGGCCGAGATCCTGGACCTGCTCAGGTCACTGCAGCGGCAAACCGGCATGGCGGTGCTCATCGTGAGCCACGACTGGCAGGTCGTGGAGAGCCTGTGTGACCGGGTGGTGGTGATGTACGCGGGGCAGGTCGTGGAGGAGTCGCCCGCGGCCGCGCTGCTAGCGGCCGCGGCCCACCCCTACACGCGATTGCTGCTGGCCTCCGCCCCGGCCCACGCGCCCGACGGCGCACGGTCGTTGCCGGTGATCAGCGGCACCGTTCCCGCGCCAGCGGACTGGCCGGAGACCTGTCGGTTCGAGAACAGGTGCCCCCAGGCGGCCGACGTCTGCCACAGCGGCCCGGTACCGCTGGTGGCTGCGGGCGAGGACCGGCTAGCACGCTGCGTGCGGGTCGGGAGCGCGTCGTGAGCCTGCTCGAGGTGCGGGACCTGGTCGTCGAGTACCACAGCAGACGGCACACGACCAGGGCGCTGGACGGGGTGAGCCTGGACATCGCGCCAGGACAGACCCTCGGCCTGGTCGGCGAATCTGGTTCCGGCAAGACGACGCTCGGCCGGGCGATCCTCGGCCTCGTCCCGGTAACCGCCGGCACCATAACGTTCGACGGCCAGGACATCACGCACCTCGCCGGTGCACGCCGCCGGGCGCTCGGCAGCAAAATCCAGGCGGTGTTCCAGGACCCGTACGGCTCGCTGAACCCAGCACTGAAGGTGTCCGCGATCCTCGCCGAGTCGCTGCGCGCCGCCGGTCCCGTCTCCGGCCAGCGCGCGGCCGACCGGATCCGCGACATGCTGGCCCGCACCGGCCTGCCGGAGTCCTCCGTGGACCGGTACCCGGGAGTGTTCTCCGGCGGGCAGCGGCAGCGGCTGGCGATCGCCCGCGCGCTGATGCCCGACCCACGGCTGGTGGTCTGCGACGAGGCCACCAGCGCCCTTGACCTGTCCGTGCAGGCACAGATACTCAACCTGCTGCGCGACCTGCAACAACAGCTCTCGCTCAGCTACCTGTTCATCGGTCACAACCTAGACGTCGTGCGGTTCGTCTCGGACCGCGTCGTCGTCCTCTATCGCGGTCAGCTGCTTGAGGACGGCCCCGCTTCATTGGTGGCCAGGCAGCCCCGTCATCCCTATACCCGAAGCCTCGTGGCAGCGACACGGCCGGGACGACCCGGCACGGGCCACCGCGAGACCAGCCAGGCTGAGACCGCCGGTTGCGCATTCGCTTCCCGCTGCGACCTGGTCACGGACGTCTGCCGGGTGATCAAACCCCCGCTCGTCCGGTTCAACGAGACCTCGGCCGCATGTCACCATCTTGAGGAGAATTCATGAGACCATTCCTGCCAGCCGCGGCCACGGTCGCCGCGGCGCTGCTCGCGCTCACCGCCTGCGGATCATCCGGCGGCAGTTCCGCCGGATCCACCGCGACCGGCCGTTCCGGAACCTTCACCGTCGGCATGGGCGAAGCCGCCACCACCATGGACCCGACGTCGGTGGCGCCCGCCGCGTTCGCTTACTACAACTACGACCCGCTGATCCACGAGGATCCGAACGGGACCTTCGTGCCCGACCTGGCGCTCTCCTGGCAGTACGTCGGCTCAGGCAACAAGGAGTTCGAGGTCACCCTGCGCCGCGGTGTGCACTTCTCCGACGGCTCGCTGATGACCGCCACCGCGGTGAAGAACTCGATGGATTACTACGTGTCCAATAAGAACGCCGACCAGTCTTACGCGGGCCCGGTCTCCTCGGTCACCACCCAAGGCGAGTGGACCGTCCTCATCCACTACTCCACCTCGTTCCCCAACTCGGTGCTATCGCTGACTCAGGACTGGGACTTCGGCAACATCCTCGGCCCAAAGGGCATCGCGGACCCGAGTTCGCTGGCCAACAGTTCGGACGGCGCTGGTGAGTACGTGCTCGAGCCCGCGCAGACGGTCGCGGGCGCGACATACGTGTCGACACCGAACCCGCACTACTGGAACCAGTCGGCGATCAAGTTCGACAAGGTCGTGATCAAGCCGTTCACCAGCGAGTCGGCGGAGATCGCCGCGCTGCAGAGCGGGCAGATCGACTTCGCGCAGAACATCGCGGCGTCCGAGGTGGCGACGGTCCAGTCCTCCGGAGGCAAGATCAGCGACGGACCGGCTACCTGGTCCTCGCTGATGCTGGAGAACCGGGTCAGCGGCCCGCTCGCCAACGTTAAGGTGCGCGAGGCGCTGGACTACGCGATCGACCGGTCCGCCATCGTCAAGGCCATCTACTACGGCTACGCGAGCCCGCAGGACCAGTTCGCGATCAAGGGCCTGACCGGCTACATCGCGGCGGACGCGAACCAGTACCCGTACAATCCGGCCAAGGCCAAGCAGCTGCTGGCCGCCGCCGGGTACCCGAACGGGTTCTCGATCTCCATGCTGGACGTCGCCGCGCTGGACAAGAACGGCGTGCTGGCCCAGGCGGTCGTCTCCGACCTGGCCGCGGTCGGGGTGAAGGCCACCATCACCGAGTCCGAGGGGACCTTCGCCACCTTGCAGAACCAGCTCTTCTCCAAGAAGTACGACACGCTGGTCATGCCGACCAAGGCGCAGGACATGTACTCGATGGCCGGGCAGACGCTGCCGGTCAGCCAGTTCTCCCTGGCCAACGCCTTCGGCACCACCAGCGCGCAGATGAACGAGCTGTACACCGAGGCCGCGTCGGCGCCGACGACGGCGCAGCAGAACAGTTACCTGCAGGAACTCAACACCACCATGAACCAGCAGGGCTGGTTCGTGCCCATCGCCCTGGTGATGTCCATGCAGGCCACGGCCTCGTCGGTGCAGAACGTGCCGTCCAGCTTCCTGACCACCGACCAGGACCCGGTGCTCGCCGGTGACGAGCCAGAACTGGGCGCTGGCCGGATGACGACCGACATCCAGTACGGCTTCGTGTTCGGGTACCGCCCGCTGCGGCTCGACCTGTACCTGCCTTCCGACGCAACCCGGCCCCCTGTCGTGCTGTTCCTGCACGGCGGGGGCTGGGCCCTCGGCGACCGGACCCTCGTCGGGCCCGCGTTCCCGGGGCGGACCTTCTTCACCCGACTGGCTGATGCCGGGTTCGCCGTGGCCTCGGCCGATTACCGGCTGTCGGAGGAGGCCCGGTTTCCTGACCCAGCTCCATGACGCCAAGGCGGCCGTGCGGTGGATCCGCCGGCACGCGGATGAGTTTGGCGTCGACGGGTCGCGGATCGTCGTCTGGGGCGCCTCGGCCGGAGGCCACCTGGCGGCGCTGACCGGGCTGACCGGTGACAGCACCGATCCGGCGCTGGAAGGGACCGTCGGGGAACCGCCACCGCCGGGACCGCCACCCGTACCGCCACCGGGCGGGCATCCTGAACCGCCGCCCAAGGTCTCCTCCTCGGTCTCCGGGGTGGTCGACTGGTACGGCGTCGCCGACCTGGTCGCGCTCGCGTCGGTGACCAGCCCCGGTCCCGGCCCCGGTGAGCACGACTCGCCGTCCTCCCCCGAGGGCAGGCTGCTCGGCGCCCGGGTGAGCGAGAACCCCGCGCTGGCCAAGGGGGCGTCCCCGGTCTCCTACGTGCACGCGGAAGCGCCGCCGTTCCTCATCATGCACGGCACGGCCGACACCTCGGTCCCGGTCGGGCAGTCGCAAGCCCTCGCCGCCGCGCTGGACGCCGCGGGCGCCCCGCTCGTCGAGACCGAATGGGTGGACGGCGCCGACCACATGTGGATCGGCGCGTCACCCGCGCGCGTCGATGAGATCCTCGCCCGATCGGTTGACTTCGCCCGGCAGGTGACGTCATGACCGCGGCGGACCGGCTCGCCCGGCTGGAAGCTGTCGACCAGGTGCAGAACGCGATGGGCCGGTACTCGTACTGGCACAGCGCCGCGATGCACAGCGAGTGCGTGGACCTATTCGCGCTGAAGACCCCCGGCGTGCGCGTCGAGATGATGTGGGGCGTCTACACCGGCCCCGAGGGCATCCGGCGCTGCTATGAGGGCTGGCACCGGCAGCTCGGGCCGGAAGCGGACATCGGCTCCATGCACATGCACACGCTGACCACCCCGGTCATCGAGGTGGCCGAGGACGCCCAGACCGCGCGGGCGGTGTGGATCTCCCCCGGCCACGAGACGATGGGACCCTTCGAGGTGCCCGCTGCAGCTGGCGGCGAGAACGAGGCCCGCGCGCACTGGGCGTGGGCTAAGTACGGCGCCGACTTCGTGCTCGAGGACGGGCTGTGGAAGATCTGGCACCTGCACGTGTACGGGATCTTCTTCACCCCGTACGACCAGCCGTGGACCGCGGCCACCGACAACGCTGGGGTAATCGACCCGCCGTTCACCCCGCCCGAGCTGGCCGCCGACCAGCCGCCCACCACCCGGTGGATGTACACACCGGACGCCGTGTACGTCAACGAGCCGGCGCCACCGGACCCTTATGAGACCTTCGACGAAGCGGAGTCGTACTGATGGTGTCCCTAGAAGACCGGATCGCCCGTCTGGAAGCGGTGCACGAGATCCAGAACCTGATGGGCCGGTACTCGTTCTGGCACACCGCGAACATGCACCGCGAGTGCCTGTCGCTGTTCGCCATGAAGACGCCCGATGTCCGTGCCGAGATGATGTGGGGCGTCTACGAGGGCGCGGAGTCGCTAGAGCGGCTGTACCCCGGCTTCCACGTCTGGGTGGACGGCGACGCCACCGGCGTGATGCACATGCACACGCTCACCACCCCGGTGATCGAGGTCGCCGACGACCTGCGGACCGCCAAGGGCGTCTGGGTCTCCCCCGGCCACGAGACGATGTCGTTCTCAACCGGCGAGGACCGGTCACCGGAGGCCAACTGGGCCTGGTGCAAGTACGGGTGTGACTTCATCCGCGAGGACGGCGAGTGGAAGATCTGGCACCTGCACGTCTACGGGATCTTCCTCGCGCCCTACAACCGGTCCTGGGTGGAGCAGCCGGAGGACATGATCGATCCGCCGCCCATGCTGGACGAGCACAAGCCGGACCGTCCGCCGACGACGCACTGGCAGTACCGGCCAGACCGGGTCTACGTCAACGAGCCGGCTCCTCCGGCGCCGCATGCCACCTTCGATAAGGAGACCGCCTTCTGATGGGTGCTCCGGACCTGACCGCGTTCCGGCTGCCGTCGACCAGTGCGCTGGACGGCGCGACGTACGTCTTGACGCTCGCGGACGGAGGCTCCGTCAAGCTCCGGTTCGACGGCGGCGCCGCTTCGTGGACGGCAGACGACGTGCCCTGGCAACGCCACGGTCACGGGACCGGAGCGTGCGATGTGGTGGAGATCGCACCCGAGGTGTACTTCGCGGACATCGAGGTGACCGATCCCGCGCATGACGCGCTGACCGTCGTTATGGCCATGGGTACTGGCTGGGCACTGGTCGTGCACCAGCGACGCGACCCCGGCGCGTTCGGCCGAGGGCCCGCCGCGACGCACACCTTCGCCGTCGCACGGATCGGCGGGCTCGAGGCCACCGGGCCGCCGCCCGCCCCCACCAGCGATCTGGTGGGCCGCTGGCACCGGTACCGCTATAGCGAGCACAACCTGTACGAGCACATCTACGTCAGCCAGTCGCGCTTCGTGTCGCACAACGTCGCCACCGAGGGCACACCGGACCGGGCGGACTGTCACCCGGTCTCTTACTACAAGGTCGCGCCTGAGCTGTACGTGGTCGCCTGGCGTGAGTTCGATTCCCAGGCCTCGATGGTGATGGCCGAGAACCTGGACCAGCTCCGGGTGACCGGGAAAGCACTGCACCCGGCCAGCCCGGAGGAATCCGTCAACCTGCCCATCGGCGGGCTTGTCTACCCCGTCGATGTGGCCATCCCGGAGGGAGCCCGATGAACGATCGCGAAGAGCTACTCGGCCGGGCCCGCGAGCTACGGCCGATGCTGGCCAGTCACGCGGCGGAGGCGGAGGCCACCGGGCGGATCCGGCCGGAGGTCATCGAGGCGGTGCGGGACGCGGGACTGCTGCGGCTGACGGTACCGCGGCGGTTCGGCGGCTACCAGCTGCCTTTCCGTACCGTTGTGGAGATCTGCGCGGCGGTCGCCGAGGGGTGCGGGTCCACCGGCTGGATCACCGGATTCGCCAACACCGGCAAATGGATGGCGTCGCTGTGGTCCGCACCGGCGCAGGAGGAGATATTCAGCGTTGGACCGGACGCGATCCACGCGGGCACCTCGAAGCCGGCCACCGACGTGACCGCCGTTGACGGGGGGTACCGGATCAGCGGCACGTTCCCGTCGATGTCCGGGCTGCCCTACGCGACCTGGGCCGGGTTGTTCCTGCTGATCCCGGGGGCCGACGGGGAACCGCCCGCGATGGCCGAGGCGCTGGTCCACGCAACCGAGCTCACGGTGGAGAACACCTGGGACGTCGCCGGCCTGCGGGCGACCGGCAGCGAGACCGCCGTCGCCAAGGACGTGTTCGTGCCCGCGCATCGCGTCATCGACGTGACCAGGCTGCAGACCAGCGACTTCCGTCAGTACCCCACGCCCTACAAGGACGAGGCGCTCTACCGGGCAGCGGTACATCCGGTGCTCGCCCTCGTCGTCGCGATGACCCCGGTCGGTCTGGCCAGCGGAGCGCTCGACCTGGCTGTGAACGGCGCCGGGCAACGGTCGCTATCCGGCACCACCTACAAGCTGCAACGCGACTCGGTGTCCTTCGGCAACGAGATCGCCGACGCCGCGATGCTGGCCGACACGGCCCGGCTGCACATGTACCGCGCGGCGACCGACCTTGACTCGTTCGCCGAGCGGGCCGAGCCGATGGATCCGGTGACACGGGCCCGGGTGCGAGCCGACACCGGGTGGGCGGTGAAATCGGCGACGGAGTGCATCGACAAGATCATCAGCGCGGTCGGCTCGGGAGCGTTCGCCAACGCCAGCCCGCTGCAGCGGATGTGGCGCGACGCGAACGTCGCCGCCCGGCACGGGGCCGCCAGCTACCTGCTCAACCGCGAGCTGTACGGCAAGGCACTGCTCGGCGTCGACACCTCGTTCAACCGCCTCGCCATATGAGCACCATATGAGCGTCAGCGCGCTGGCTTTCCGTGACACGCTGAGCAGGTTCGCCAGCGGAGTGGTCGTGGTGACCGGGATGGACGCCACCGGACCGGCGGGGCTGACCTGTCAGTCGTTCTTCTCTGTTTCGCTCGACCCGCCGCTGATCGCCATATCGCCGTCGCTGAAATCCGCGAGCTGGCGGCGGATCGAGGCCACCGGGGTGTTCGCGATCTCCGTGCTGGCCGCCCACCAGAGCGAGCTGTGCCTGACGTTCGGCCAAGGCGGCCAGCCCGACAAGTTCGCGTCCGCCGGCTGGGAACCGGCTCCGTCGGGCGCGCCCTTCATCTACGAGGCGGTGGCCTGGCTGGACTGCGCGATTACCGCGGTGCACCCAGCTGGTGACCACCTTCTGGTGCTGGGCGCGGTCCGGCACCTGGTGGCTCGCGACGGTGATCCGCTGCTGTTTCACCGCGGCGGTTTCGGCACGTTCTCCCCCCGCGTGCTGGCCGGCGTCCCGGTCGATGATGACGTGTGGGGGTCAGGACCATGGCAAGAGGGAGTGGACTGGTGAACTCTTCCGCGCTCGTAATCGGCGGCACGGGTCAGATCGGCGTGGCCGCGGCTCGCCGCTTCATGGCGGCGGGCTGGGACGTGACGGTCGCCAGCCGCGCTGGCGTCGACGAGGAGCTGACCGCCGATGGCGTCCGGGTGGTCGCACTCGACCGCTGCGACACCGAGGGTCTGCTCGCGCTCGCCCGCGGCCAGGACGCCGTCGTCGACGTGGTCGCCTTCACCGCGCAGCACGCGGCTCAGCTCAGCTCGTTGGCCGGACAGGTGGGCTCGCTCGTCGTGATCTCCAGCGGCGCGGTCTACCGCGGCGCCGAGGACGGCGGCGGAGCACTGCCGATCCCGATTCCCGAAAACTGGCCGACGCTCGGCGCGGTAGCCGGGGCCGGGGGCCATCTCGCCTACGGCGCCGGCAAGGCGGAGCTAGAACGAGCGCTGCTCACAACCCCGGATCTGCCGGTCTCGATCCTCCGTCCCGGCACGCTGCACGGCCCGCGCAGCGCGTCGCTGCACCAGTGGTCGTTCATCAAGCCCGCGCTGGACCACCGCCGGCACGTCGTGCTGGCCTACGACGGGCGCTCGGTGTTCAGCACGTCAGCCACCGCGAACGTCGCGGAGCTCGTTTACCTGTGCGCGGCCCAGCCGGGGACCCGGGTGCTGAACACCGCCGACGACGAGGCGCTGACCGTCGCGGAGATCGGCGCGCGGATCTTCGCCGAGATGTCTCACGACTGCTCGGTCGTCACCTTCCCCGGCCCGCCGCGTCCGGACGGGCTGGGCTTCAACCCGTGGGGGATACCGGCGGACATCGTGCTCGACATCGCCAAGGCGCGTTCCGAGCTCGGGTACGTCGCCGCCGTCACATATGACCAGGCCCTCCGGGCCGACATCGACTGGGCGGTACGCGCCGTCGCCGAAGCGGAGGCGGCTGGCGGGTCCTGGCCCGACGTCTTCCCCGGCTTGACGGCGCGGTACGGCGCTGCTCCATGGTTCCGGTACCAGGCAGAGGACGCCTACGTGAAATCCCTATCCGATTGACTCCGAGGAAACGATGAGTGACTTCACTGGCCAGTATCTGCAAGCCGACGAGGCTGGCTTCGCCGACGCCGCGGTCAGCCGGGTGTTCAACCTGCGCCGCCCATCGCGGCGGCCCGCCGCCGTGCTGCGCGCCGCGTCCGCCGAGGACGTCGCGGCCGGGGTGCGGCTGGCGTCTTACGAAGGCTGGCAGGTCGCCGTCCGTTCCGGCGGGCACTCCTGGGGCGCCTGGTCGCTGCGGGACAACACGCTGCTGATCGACCTGGCCGATTTCACCGGCATGTCCTACGACGAGGCGACCGGCATCGTGACCGTGGGCCCGGCGGTGCGCGGCGGAACCGACCTCGACCCGTACCTGGCCGCGCGCGGCCGGTTCTTCGCCGGCGGCCACTGCCCGACCGTCGGGCTGGGCGGCTTCCTGCTGCAGGGCGGTATGGGCTGGAACTGCCGGGGCTGGGGCTGGGCGGCGGAGTCCATCGAGTCGATGGACGTGGTCACCGCGTCCGGTGAGCTGGTGCGGTGCTCGGAGACGGAGAACGCCGACCTGTTCTGGGCGGCTCGCGGATCGGGACCCGGGTTCTTCGGCGTGGTCACGTCGTTCCGGCTGCGGACCCGGCCGAGGTTCCGCGAGCTGACCCAGACGACGTACGTGTACCCGGCCGCCCTCGCCGAGGAGGTGCTGGCGTGGCTGCACACGGCGCGGCACGACGTTCCGCCGTCGGTTGAGCTGGTGGCGGTCGGGCTGACCGCCCCGGGTCTTGACGTGCCCGCGCTGGTGGTGGACTCGGTCAGCTTCGACGGCGGGCCCGAGTCGCTCAAAGCACTGGAATCGTGCCCGGTGGCCGACAAGGCGCTCGCCACCAAGATCGCGCTGCCGTGCTCGATCGCGGACCTTCGGACCGAGCAGATCCGCGCCAACCCGGAGGGCCACCGGTACTTCGTGGACAACGCCTACCTCTCTGGTGAGACCAGCTCGCTGATCCCGGCGCTGGCGCCCGCGTTCAGCGACCTGCCGACCAGCAAGGCGTTCTCGCTGTGGTTCGACCTGGCGCACCTGCCCGGCCGGCCGCTGCCCGACATGGCGCAGTCGCTGCAGACCGACCTGTATTTTGCCAGCTACGTGGTGTGCTCGTCGGCCGAAGACGATGCCCGGTGCCGCTCGTGGGTCGACGACACGATGGCGCGCATTGAGCCCTTCTCTCCGGGCTGTTATCTAGGCGACAGCGACTTCACAGTCCGCCCCGCGCCATTCATGAGTGATTCCGCCTGGGCCCGGTTTCGCCGCATCCGCGCTGACCGCGATCCGGACGGCTTGTTCCCCGGTTACCTATATGGTGCCAAGCCACCCCGGGTGTTAACGCTACGCTGGCGACATGTCAAAGCCTACCGAGGTCAGCATCGTCAGCGGCTATTTCAACCCGCTGCACGTCGGCCACCTGGACATGATGGAGGCCGCGCGGGCCCTGACCGGGTACCTGGTGGTGATCGTGAACAACGACACTCAGCAGGTGCTCAAGAAGGGAAAGGTCATCCAGCCGCTGGAACACCGGCTGCGGATCGTCCGGGCGCTGCGGGTGGCCGACGACGCGATCGGGGCGTCTGACCAGGACGGGACCGTGCGGCAGAGCCTGGCCCTGGTGAGGGAGCGCTACCCGCAATCGCGGCTGATCTTCGCCAACGGGGGTGACCGGTCGCAGCGCTCGGTGGTCGCCGAGTCCGACGTATGTGAGGAACTTGGCATCGAGCTGCGTTTCGGTGTGGGCGGCGAGACAAAGGCCGATTCCAGCACGCATATTAACCAGCTCCTTGGCCACGAGTCCTAACGAGAAGGTTGCTTATAGCGCGGGAAATGGTCTTTGAAACTAGTGAGCAGGTACCCTCCGGAGGGTGAGAGGAGCCACGGCGTGCCGCCCGACCTGACGCGCGACCCGGTCGCCGCGCCACCTCGGCCACCGCTCGCCGAGCCGCCGATACCGGGCGGCAAGGTCGAAGCCCAGATGGGCAAGCTGATCAAGGTCCTCTCTTCCAGCTTGCTCACGCGGCCGAAGGTCGCGATCACCCTCAGCGGACTCGGGCTGGCGGGCGTCGGCTTCGTTGGGCTGTGCGCGCCGAACCCGGCGACCATCCCCGTCCTGCTCCCGCTCACCGCCCTGGCCAGGCAGCTCGGCGCCCCGACGGGCCTGTCCAACGTCTGGACGAACCTCATCATGTACCCGGCGATCCTCCTGTGCTGCCTGGGGCTGGCGGGGATGCTGTGGGCCAACAGCCAGGGCTGGAACCCGAACCCGCGCAAGGTGTTCTGGACCGCCGTCGGCGTCATCGCGGTCTGCGTGAACATCACGCCGGTCGGCTCCTCGGACACGGCGAGCTACGCCGCGTACGGGCGGATCGCCGCGCTCGGCAAGGACCCGTACGTCTTCTCCCCCTGGGACCTGCCGGGGCACGACCATAATGTCTACACGAACCTGATCGGGACCACCTGGCAGAAGACACCCTCGGTGTATGGTCCGGTGGCGACCTGGATCCAGCTGTTCGCGGCCAAGATCGGCGGAGACCGGCCCTGGGCCACCATCTGGCTCATCCTGATCTGCACCGCGATCGCGTTCATCCTGGCCGGCTACGTGCTGCTGCGCACCGCCGAGAACCCGGTCCGCGCCTGCCTGCTGTGGGTGGCGAACCCGCTGCTGATCGAGCAGCTCATCTTCGGCGGTCACCTGGACTCCTACGTCGCGCTGGCCGGGATCGTCGCGATCCTTATCTCCAGGCGCGGCTCAACCATCTGGCACGACGCCGCGGCCGGCGTGATCGTCGGGCTGGCCGGCGGGATCAAGATCACCGCGGCCTTCGTCGGGCTGGGCATCGCGATACCGCTGCTGCGCGAGCGCGCCTGGTGGCGGATGGTCCGCACCGGCGCCGTGGCCGGAGCGAGCTTCGCCGGGCTGTACGGGTTCAGCTACGGGCTGCACGCGGTGTGGCCGGTGCTGCACGCGTCCCAGCAGGTGATCTCACCGTCGTTGTGGCGGCTGGTACAGATCATCTTCCTGCACTTCTACCCCGAGCATCAGGCCGTGACCTCCCTGGTCTTCGCGTGCCTGTGGCCGCCGCTGACCCTGGCGCTGGCCTGGTACCTGTACAACAGGCTGTCGCCAGACGTGCCCGCGGCGGTCGCGGCGGCGTGCGCGCTGACCTTCGCCTGGGTGATCATGGCCCCCTGGTCGCTGCCCTGGTACGCCTCGGTGGCCTGGGTCACGCTGGCGTTGCTCCCCCGCAACACGCTGACCCGCTGGCTGACGCTGGCGACCGGGACGCTGGCCCTGCTGCACTTCAACGGCGGTCATCCGATGAACACCCCGCTCGGCCCGACCCCGTGACCCAGGCGGCGGCGTCCGCTCTGCAACGCTGGTACTCCCCCCGCCGCGGCCTGTGGTCTTCCACCGGCTGGTGGAACTCGGCGAACGCGCTCACCGCGCTCATCGGCTACATGTCGGTGACCGGGGACTCGTCCTACACGTCGGTGATCTCGCGGACTTTCGAGCGCGCGCCGCGCCGCCATCCCGGTTTCGTCAACGAGTACTTCGACGACTGCGGCTGGTGGGCCCTGGCCTGGATCGACGCCCACGAACTGACCGGCTCCCCCGAATACCTTTCCGCGGCTTCTGGCATTTTCGACCACATGACGAGCGGCTGGGACGACGGCATGTGGTGGCGGACCGCACGCGACTACAAGAACGCCATCACCAGCGAACTATTCGGCCTTCTCGCCGCACGACTCTATTTTTGGACAGAACGCCGCGACTATCTCTCCTGGGCAAGCCGCTGCTGGGAGTGGTTCGCCGCCAGCGGGATGATCGGTCCCTCGGGCCTGGTAAACGACGGCCTCACCCCCGACGGGCAGAACAACGGCGGCACCACCTGGACGTACAACCAGGGCGTCCTGCTGGGTTTCCT
The DNA here is from genome assembly GCA_963743085.1 of uncultured Actinomycetota bacterium. Lineage (GTDB taxonomy): Bacteria > Actinomycetota > Actinomycetes > Streptosporangiales > Streptosporangiaceae > JBEKHI01. Next base: position 20,288 of record CAVUOU010000046.1, on the reverse strand, counting down.
CGCCGAACTGCACGCCGCGACGGGGTCCGGTGACCTCCTTTCTGTGGGCCGCGGGGTGGCTCAGGCCGCGTTGTCGACGCTGACCGACGACGGGATCCTCACCGAGCCGGGTACCCCCGACGGGGACCGCATCCAGTTCAAGGGCATCTTCGTCCGCCACCTGCGGCGCTTCGCCTCGGTGACCGATGTCCCCGGGTACCAGGAGTTCATCCAGGCCAACGCCGCGTCGTTGTGGTCCCAGGCCAGGAACAGCTCGGACGAGCTCGGCTTCCGCTGGCAGGGCCCCTTCGACACCGCCGACGCCGCCCGCCAATCCTCCGCCCTAGACCTCCTAACCGCCGCCGCCCTCGAAGATCCCCACCCCCGCCCGCCCCTCTCCCCCTAAACCCCACCGCGCCCGCGCCCGCGCCCGCCCCAAGTGCCCCGCCCGCGCCTGCCCCTCGCACCCGAACTCACCCCAAGTGCCCCATACGCCCCTCAGGCCCCGCCCACCCCTCGGACCCCATCCACCCCAAGCACCTTTACCTCTCGCGCCCGAAATATCCCCTATATCGGATTTATCCGCCTGCGGCGCTCCTCCTGCTACCCCAGCTATGGGCCATCGATAGCGCCATAGCCCCAGCGATGGGCCACCGCTGGGGTCGGGAAAAGCCCCCGTGAGCCTCGCACCGGCCGCCGGCCCCAGCCATGGCGCTCGGAGGGCTGCCGATAAAGCCTCATTTATCGCTATTGCTCCGGTGGCCCCGGGGATACACGGGTGTACCGCCGGGGCCCATTACCTTCAGTCGCTATTTGCTGTCTCCTAGTAACACGCGCAAGGGATAGCGAGGCCAACCTGCGAAGGGAGGGACAGCGATGCGAGATTGCTCCTGTGGGCACGGTTCATCGTGCGGATGCTCAAGCGGCTGCAGTTGTGGATGCAACAGCTGACCGAACAGGCGGCCGTCCCGGCAGCCTCGTCCGCGGAGCCGGGACGGCCGCGACCCATCATGATTTGATCAGCGAGCGAATCGCGGCGGTGAGCTCGTTGGCCGCGCCGTCGATGTCCTTGGCCACCTGACTCGACGGGTCGTGCATCGCGGCGCCGATCTGTGCCCAGGTCATTCCCGACAGGTCGGTCGGGATGTACTGCGAACCCGCGATGAACCGGTTCCCGATGTCGATGAACGGGATCCCGCCGCCGGAGTACCGGTTGAACAGCGCCACCTCGGCGCTCGTCGGGTGCTGGAAGTACACGTGCCGCAACGGCGTGTTGGGATCCGCCGCCTCCCCGTACCACTCCACCGGGGTGAAGGTGAGGTACTTGCTGGTGTACTTGGCGGACCTGAACGTCATGGTCGCGATGTCACCGTCGTCCGACGCGGAGTGGATGAAGCTCAGCCCGGTCAGCGTGCCGAACCGGCTCAGCGCTGCCGCGAGCGCCCACCGCTCCGCGGCGCAGTACGGGCAGAACTCGCCCCCCATGTACAGGATCTCTGGCTTGCCTCCACTGGTCAGCTCAGGCAGTCCGCTGACCGCCTCGGGTGCCGTCGCCCCGCCGTTACCCACCGCGTCGAACGTGGCGGCCGGGACGCTGGTGACCTCCGCCGCGATCTGCGGGTTGGTCTGGGCGGGCTGGGCGGGCTGGGCGGCGGGGGTCGGGCTGGTCAGCTTGATCAAGACCAGCGCCACCACGACGACCACCACGACCCCGACGCTGCCACCGGCCATCAGAAGTTTTCGCCGAACCTGCGCCCGGCGACGCATCTCGCGCTCACGCGCCAGCCGCTCCCGTGCGCTCGCCGCTCGTTCCTTCGCGGCCTTACCCATCCGCAACTCCTTATCTACTATGTACGTACGTAGATAGTACGTACGGAGATAGTAGCAATCGGGCGTCAAGGTGTCTATCCTGGTTTCCGTGCGAGGATTCGGTGATCTTGAGGCGGTGATCATGGAGCGGGTGTGGGAGCATCCCGAGCCGGTGACCGTGCGGGACGTGCATGACGAGCTGTCAGCCGGGCGGGCCATCGCCTACACCACGGTGATGTCCACGATGGACAACCTGCACCGTAAGGGCTGGCTGGATCGGGCCAAGGAAGGCAAGGCCTACCGGTACACCCCGGTCGCCAGTCGCGAAGAGTACAGCGCCCGCCTGATGCGCGAGGCACTGACCGACGGCGGAGATGCCGAACTCGTGCTGAGTCACTTCCTCGCCCAGATCGACGACGAGGAATCCGTGGCGCTGCGCGCCCTGGTACGCAAGCTAGGCGGGCAGCCCGGATGACCCCGGTCCTGGTCTTGTTCGGGTACGCGGCGGCCGTCGGCTGGCTGGCCCCCGCCCCGCTGGGCCGCCTGACCGCGAGCGGCACCGCCCCGCGGCTGGCGACCGCCGCTTGGCTGGCCGCAATCGCCAGCGTGCTGCTCACCGCGCTAGCCGCCATCTCGGTGCTAATCCGTGACACGGTGACCGGCTGGCCAGGCTTCGCGCGAAACTTCTGCCAGACGGTCTCCGACTCCAACTGCCCGCCCCAGGTGTACCGCAGCGCGCTATTCGAGCTGTCGCTCGCCGCGGCTACGGTCCTCGTGGTGCTGGCTGCCACCGTCGCGGCGTGGCGGTTCACCCGCCGGTTCCGCGGTGTGCGGCAGCGGACCCAGGCCCACGGTGAGGCCGCGCGGATCACCGGGCAGCCGTTCACCGGCCAGCCGATCCCGTCCTCCGCCACCGCGGTGGTGCTGACGGCCAGCAAGCCAGCCGTCTACTGCGTGCCTGGCCGACCAGCCACGATCGTGCTGACGACCGGCGCGTTGTCGGTGCTTCGCCCGGACGAGCTGGCCGCGGTCCTAGCCCACGAACGAGCTCACCTCGCCGGACGGCACCACCTGCTGACCGGGCTGCTGGCGGGGCTGTTCCCCGTTGTTCCGCTGTTCCGGGCGGGCGCGGCCGAGGTCGCGCGGCTCGCCGAGCTGCGCGCCGACGATGTTGCCGCGCGGCTGCGCGGAACCACGCCCCTAGTACGCGCCCTCCTAGCGATGGCGACCGGCGTGCCGTTCGAGATGCCCGCCCGCGCGCTGGCAGCTGTGGCCGACGGTGTCGGCGGCGGCGCGGTCACCGCGCGGGTGAACCGGCTCCTCGCGCCGGTCTCGCGGGCTCGCCGACTGCGGCAGGCGGCCGCGCTCACCGCGGTCATCGTGACGCTGGCCGCGATGTCCGCAGCGCTCCCAGCGGTCGCCTGAAGGAGCTCCCCGCGATCACCGAAGTGGCCGACTCGATTCTGGTCGGTGTGACACCACCCACCAAAGAGTGCGGGTAGTGCCGCACCGACCAGGAAACGGCTCAGCGGCCGATGTAGCTCATGACGTGCTTGATGCGGGTGTAGTCCTCGAAGCCGTACATCGACAGGTCCTTGCCGTAGCCGGAGTGCTTGAACCCGCCGTGCGGCATCTCGGCGACGATCGGGATGTGCGTGTTGATCCAGACCGCGCCGAAGTCCAGGCCGCGAGCCATCCGCATCGCCCGGCCGTGGTCCTTCGTCCATACCGAGGAGGACAGGCCGTACTGCACGCCGTTAGCCCAGCGCAGCGCCTCGTCCTCGTCGCTGAACCGCTGGACGGTGATGACCGGGCCGAAGATCTCGTCCTGGATCATCTCGTCGTCCTGCTGGAGCCCGGACACGACGGTCGGCTCGAACAGGAATCCCCGGGAGCCGACAGCGTGCCCGCCCGCCTGCACGGTCGCGTGCGACGGCACCCGGTCCAGGAAGCCGGATACCCGGGCGAGCTGAGCAGGGTTGTTCAGCGGACCGAAGTACGCGTCCTCGACGTCAAGACCGCCGAACTTCGTCGAACGTGCCTGCTCGGCCAGCGCGGCCGTCAGGTCGTCGAAGGCACCAGGGCCGGCCAGCACCCGGGTGGCCGCGGTGCAGTCCTGCCCCGCGTTGAAGTAGCCGGCGCCCGCGATGCCCTCAGCGGTCGCCTCGATGTCAGCGTCGTCGAACACGATCACCGGGGCCTTGCCGCCCAGCTCGAGGTGCACTCGCTTGAGGTCATCGGCGGCGGCGCGAGCCACCTCCATGCCTGCTCGCACCGAGCCGGTGATCGATACCATCTGCGGAATCTTGTGCGAGACCAGCGCGCGCCCGGTGTCCCGGTCGCCGCAGACCACGTTGAACACCCCCGGCGGGAGGAACTCGGCCGCCAGCTCCGCCAGCCGCAGCGTCGACGCGGGCGTGGTGTCCGATGGCTTCAAAACGATGGTGTTTCCAGCCGCCAGCGCCGGGCCGATCTTCCAGATGGCCATCATCAGCGGGTAGTTCCACGGGGTGACCTGCGCGCAGACGCCGATCGGCTCCCGCCGGATAAACGACGTGTGGTCGGCTAGGTACTCCCCTGCGCTGCGGCCCTCCAGCACCCGGGCCGCGCCGGCGAAGAACCGAATCTGGTCCGCCGACGGCGGCAGCTCTTCCGAGCGGGTCAGGGCGATCGGCTTGCCGGTGTTCTTCGCCTCGATCTCGGTCAGCTCGTCGGCGTGCTCCTCAATCGCGTCGGCCAGCCGGATCAGGGCCAGCGAGCGCTCCGAAGGCGTGCTGTCCCGCCACCCCGGGAACGCCTCGGCAGCCGCGCGCAGCGCCCCATCCACGTCCTCCGCTCCGGAAACCGGGGCCTGGGCGTACGCCTCCCCGGTGGACGGGTCCAGCACATCGCTGGTCCGGCCTTCACGGGTGTCAGCCTGCTTGCCGTTCACGAAGTTCCGCAACGTGGTCATGCATAACCTCCAGTCTCTAAGCGACGAGCTTCGCAGAGATATGGGTTCAATTCAAGTGATTCAGTGGCTAGTCTTATATAATTGTACGGAATCAGTTGACAGGTGAGGCAATCGTGACGCAGCATGTGAGCTAGCTAACGCTAAGGAGTTTGGTGGCACACAATCCGCGTACCCAACCGCCGGCGACGCTAGCGCTCGACGAGACGTCCAAGAACATCATCGAGCAGCTGCAGGCCGACGGGCGGCGGTCTTACGCAGCGATCGGCAAGGCGGTCGGCTTGTCCGAAGCCGCGGTCCGCCAGCGAGTCCAGCGGCTGCACGACGCTGGGGTTATGCAGATCGTAGCCGTAACCGACCCGCTCACCTTGGGTTTCCACCGTCAGGCGATGATCGCGGTCAAGTCCGACGGCGACCTCTCGAAAGTGGCCGACGAGCTCGCTGACATCGAAGAGGTCGACTACGTTGTCATCACGGCCGGCTCCTTCGACTTGCTGCTAGAGGTCGTCTGCGAAGACGATGACCATCTGCTGAGCATTCTCAGCCAGGTACGGTCCGTCCCCTCGGTGACCTCGACCGAAACCTTCGTCTACCTGAAACTACGGAAGCAAACCTACTCTTGGGGAACCCGATGACTGAGATACAGGAAGCGGCTAAGCGGAACCTCTGGCTGCACTTCACCCGGATGTCCGCCTACGACAACAGCGACGTACCAGTCATCGTCCGCGGCGAAGGCGCCTACGTCTACGACAACCATGGCAAGCGGTACCTTGACGGGCTATCGGGCCTGTTCGTATCGCAGGTCGGCCACGGCCGCACCGAACTGGCCGAGGCCGCGGCCCGGCAGGCATCCGAGCTGGCCTACTTCCCGCTGTGGTCCTACGGCCACCCGCGGGCGGTGGAGCTGGCCGAGCGGCTGGCCGAGCTCGCGCCTGGCGACCTCAACCGGGTGTTCTTCACCACCAGCGGCTCCGAGGCCGTCGAGTCGGCGTGGAAGCTGGCCAAGCAGTACTTCAAGCTGACCGGCGAGCCGACCAGGTACAAGGTGCTCAGCCGCGAGCTCGCCTACCACGGCACCACGCTCGGCGCCCTGGCGATCACCGGCCTCGCCGACATCAAGCCGGACTTCGAGCCGCTGCCAGCCGGCGGCGTCCGGGTGCCGAACACCAACTACTACCGCGCTCCGTCGTTCGCGAGCTCCTCGCGCGAGGAGTTCGGGCATTGGGCGGCCGACGAGATCGAGCGCGCGATCCTGCGCGAGGGTCCGGAGTCGGTGGCGGCCGTGTACCTCGAGCCGGTGCAGAACTCCGGCGGTTGCTTCCCGCCGCCCCCCGGTTACTTCCAGCGGGTCCGCGAGATCTGCGACGCGTTCGGCGTTCTGCTGGTGTCTGATGAGGTGATCTGCGCGTTCGGCCGGCTCGGCTACTACTTCGGCTCCGAGCGGTATGGCTACCAGCCGGACATCATCACCTTCGCCAAGGGCCTCACCTCCGGTTACTCGCCGCTGGGCGGCATGCTGGTGCGCGACAAGCTGATGGAGCCGTTCCTGCACGGCACCGCCACGTTCCTGCACGGGATCACCTTCGCCGGCCACCCGGTATCGTCCGCGGTGGCACTGGCCAACCTGGACGTCTTCGAGAAGGAAGACCTGCTCGGCAACGTGCGGGCCAACGAGGCCGGGTTCCGTGCCACCCTGGAGAAGCTGAACGACCTGCCGATCGTCGGCGAGGTCCGCGGCGACGGCTACTTCTACGGCATCGAGCTGGTCAAGGACAAGGCCACCAAGGAGACGTTCGACGACGACGAGTGCGAGCGGCTGCTGCGCGGCTTCCTGTCGCACGCGCTGTTCGATGCCGGCCTGGTCTGCCGCGCCGACGACCGCGGCGACCCGGTGATCCAGCTCGCCCCGCCGCTGATCTGCACCCAGGAGCACTTCGACGAGATCGAGCAGATCCTCCGCGCCACCCTCACCGAGGCCTGGTCGCAGATGTAGCTCGCCTGCCCTGTCGATGTGACATCGACCGCGCTAGATGCCGGTCGATGTCACATCGACCGCGCGGGCGCTGGATCCACCCGCCCGCTTCTTGCTGTTATCACCAGGGAGGCGTGCGGGGCGACAGACTCCATAGTTCACTGAATCGGTCACCGGAACCTATGCTCACGTCACGTAGCGTTCACTAACGGACGGCAAAGTCTCTTCATGCCCGAGAAGATCAGCAAGCCGTCCCGTAGGCAGGTCCTGGTGGCCGGCGCCGCGACGGCCGGCGCCAGCGCCGTAGCGTCCCGGGCGAACGCCTCGACGAGAACACGCACCCGGACGACCAGGGCACGAGCGGCCGGGGACGGGACGCCGGAGCAGATCCACCTCACCTGGGGTGAGGATCCGACGAGAACCGTCGTGGTCTCCTGGGCATCGCCGCAGCGAGCGGTCAACCCGCGGGTGCAGGTCGGGCAACGCCGCATCGAGGCGACAGAACGCCGCTACACCGACGGCCTGAACGGCGAGGCGGTGTGGACCTACCATGCGCAGATACAAGACTTGCGCCCCGGGGCCAGCTACGCCTACGAGGTGACGGCGGACAACGACACGAACTACCTCGCGCCGTTCGGGGCGACGTTCACCACCGCGCCGCCAGGACGGCGGAACTTCCGGTTCACCAGCTTCGGTGACCTGGCCACCCCGAACACCGAATGGGAGCTCTCCTACGGCCAGTCGGCGTACGCGGTGGCCGCGGTCGAGACGTTCCAGCCGCTGTTTCACCTGCTCAACGGCGATCTCTGCTACGCCGACCTGAACCCGGCCTACCAGCCCGAGGTGTGGCGGGACTTCGGCAACAACAACCAGACCTCGGCGGCGAACCGGCCGTGGATGCCAGTCCCCGGCAACCACGAGATCGAGTTCGGCAACGGACCGCAAGGGATGACGTCCTACCTCACCAGGTACACGCTGCCGGACAACGCCGCCCGGGGCTTCGAGGGGCGCTGGTACTCCTTTCGAGTCGGTTCGGTGCTGTTCATCGCGCTCGACGCCGACGACGTTGTCTACCAGGACGCGGGCGCGTTCGTCGCCGGGCCGGACACCCTCACCGCCGCTGACGGGAACCCGCCGATCGAACCCGGGACCTCGTTCTACGTGCGCGGCTACTCCAAAGGCGCGCAGACCCGCTGGCTGGAGCGCACCCTCAAAGCGGCCAGGCAGGACGAGTCCGTCGACTGGATCGTCGCGCAGATGCACCAGTGCGCCACGTCCTCCTCGGAGACCGGAAACGGCTCGGACCTGGGGATACGCGAGACGTGGCTGCCGCTGTTCGATCGCTACCAGGTCGACCTGGTGCTCACCGGCCACGACCACGATTACGAACGCTCGTTCCCGGTGCGCGGGTTCGACAAGAGGGCGGGAACCTCCGCGACCACCAAAACGACGGTCAACACGATGCGGCCACGCCCGGTCAGCACCGAAGACACCAGCATCTTCGACACCAGCCAGGGAACCGTGCACCTGATACTCGGCTGCGGGGGTACCAGCGCACCGCTCGATGAATACAGCGACCACCGCCAGGCCAAGGTCTTCACCTACCCGAACCGCCCAGTGCCCACCGGAACCAAAAACGTCTACGCCAGGAACGCCGCCGACGCGGTGGAGGACGCCATCTGGTCGGCGAAACGCGACACCGAAACCGGCTACGGCATCGCGGTGTTCGACGTCGACCCGGGCAGCCCCGGCGGCGAGACCTCGATCACGGTGACGCACTACCACGCGGCCGGCGCGGATCCGCTAAACCCGAACACGGGTGCCATCGGCGCCCCGAATCCCGACTACACCGAGTTCGAGTCTTTCACCCTGGTCCGCCCGCGTTAACGTTGAGGCATGGACGCACTCGTCATCGGTTCTGGTGTCATCGGGCTCACCACGGCGATCTCGCTGGCGGAGGCCGGACTCGACACGACGATCCGCACCGCGGGGACCGGATCGGAGACCACCTCGTTCGCGGCCGGCGCGGTGTGGGGGCCGGTGCGCTGCGGCCCCGCTGACCGGACGGTCGGCTGGGCACGGACCGGGCTCGAGGTGATGACCGAGCTGGCGGATCAGCCGGGAACCGGCATCCGGCTCGTCTCCGGCCGCGAAGTGTCCAAAACCCCTGCGGACCCTGAGTCGTGGATGTCGCTGCTGCCTGGCGGGACAAAGCCCGCCGAACTGCCAGCGGGCTACGGGTTTGGCTGGTGGTACACCGCTCCGCTCGCCACGATGCCGGTCTACCTGCAGTACCTCGCCGCCCGGTTCCGCGACGCCGGTGGCGTCATCGAGACCGGAACCGTCACCGACCTGCGCGCCCTGGACGACGCGCCGCTCATCGTGAACTGCACCGGCACCGGGGCCCGCGACCTGGTACCCGACGAGCAGGTCGTCCCGGTCCGCGGCCAGGTCGTGATCGTGGCCAACCCCGGCATCGACGAGTTCTACATCGACCACAACGAGGACTCATCGGACTACGTGTACTTCTTCCCGCACCCCGACACCGTGGTGCTCGGCGGCACCGCCGAGGAGGGCGCCTGGGACCTGCCGCCCCGGCCAGAGGTCACCGAGCGCATCCGCCGCGACTGCGCGGCCATAAACCCCGCGCTGGGCGACGCCGAGGTCATCGCGCACCGCGTCGGCCTGCGCCCGGTGCGCCCGGAGGTCCGGCTGGAGTCGGAGGAACTGCCGGACGGGCGCGTGCTGTGGCACAACTACGGGCACGGCGGCGGCGGAGTGACGCTGGCCTGGGGCTGTGCCAGGGAGCTCGTCAGCTCCCATCTCGCAGGTCAGCCGGCGCACCAGGGGTGAACTCGATCCGGTCGAACGCCACCGCACAGCCGTTCCCGGTCGGCGACTGCGGCATCAGGCCGATCGGCACCGGACCACCGCTTGAACCGAGCGCGAAGTAGCGCAGCAGCCGCCAGGAGCTTCCCTCGGTGGAGGCGTGGAACGCCCACGCCGCGCCGATCCTGGTGATCCGCAGCCACAGCGGTCCGCCATCGGTCTCGAACGAGTTGCAGTCGTCGGAGGTACCCCTGGTCACCACCGACACCACCGTCGGTATCTGCTGCGGTGAGTACTCGTAGCACAGCTTCGCCCAGTGCCGCTCCCCCGCGTAGACCAGCAGCACCCCGGCGTCGAAGACCGCGCCGAACTTTGGCTTCACCCGCGCGGAAAACCGGAAATCTCCCTCGGGCGGGATCCCGACCAGCCTGCCGGCATCCGGCACTCTATCTTCCCAACCAACCGGCCCCGACCAGCCTCCCGGCTCACCAGGCGCGGCACCCGGATCGAGAAACATGTCGGTTTTCGCCCCCGCGACCAGGTGCAGCGTCTTGCCGTCCAGCCGCGCCTGACATGGCGGCGCGCCATCGGGAGTCAGCTCGAACGGGAGATCGGGCAGCATGGTTTAGCCTCCGGTTAGGCGGGGCGGGGCGATGGTTCGGTACGCATCCTCGCAGACCTCGGCGATCTCCCGCCAGTCCGGCTCACCGTCCAGGCGCACGCCGATCCAGCCGCGATGGCCGACGTACGGCGGGCGGAAGAACCGCTCAGGGGCCGCCGCGATCAGTTCGGACTGTGTGCCCGCCGGGGCCGCGCACCACAGATGAGGGAACCTATTGTCATGGTGCCCATCCCCCCAGACCGTGACAAACGTCTTACCCGCCACGAACCAGGTCGGCGCGCCGTGGCTGGGCCGCTCAGTCACCTCGGGCAGCGGCGCGCAGATCTGGCGCACCCGCTCGGCAAGATCCATTCCCCGACCATACCCGCCTGACCGGCTGCTATTAGGGTTGATCCATGCGCATCGGATTGGGCGCCCCGGTCGCCGGGGCATGGGCCACCGCCGCCAACCTCACCGGGTTCGGCAGTCAGGCGGAACGGCTGGGCTACGACTCGCTGTGGACCCTGCAGCGGCTGCTCGTGCCGGACAGCAGGACCATGGAGCCGGTCTATCAGAGCGTCCTCGATCCGCTGGTCTCGCTCGGTTACCTGGCCGCGGTCACCTCCACCGTGCGGCTGTCAATCGGGGTGGTCAACCTGCCGTTCGTCACCCCGCTCTACCTGGCCAAGCAGGTCGCGACGCTGGACGTCATCTCCGGCGGCCGGGTCGACCTGGGCCTGGGCATCGGCTGGCTGCCCGAGGAATTCACCGCCTCCGGCGCCATCACCGCCCGCCGCGGGGCACGTACCGAGGAGTACCTCACCGTACTTCGCACTCTTTGGGCCGGCCATAACGACGATTTCCATGGTGAGTTCTACGAGATCCCCGCCGGACGCCAGGCGCCGTCGCCGGTGCAGCGTCCCGGTCCCCCGATCCTGCTCGGCGGGATGTCGGCCCCGGCGATGGACCGGGCGGCGCGGATCGCCGATGGCTGGGTAACCTCCAGCCGCGCCGACCTGAGGCAGGTGCAAGAGGCCGCGGCGATCATCCAGGACAAGGCGGCCGAGGCCGGCCGCGAGCCGCTGCGGATCGTCTGCCGCGGCGTCGTCCGCGCGGGCGAGCCGGTGCTGTCGCCGGAAACCGGCGAGCGGCTGCTGCTGTCGGGCAGCTATGACCAGATCCGGGCCGACACCGCGTGGCTTGGTGAGCATGGCGTGACCGAGCTGTTCTACGACCTGAACTGGGACCCGGGGATCGGCGCCCCCGATGCCGACCCGAAGGCGGCCACCGAACGCGCCGCCGAGATCATCGAGGCGCTGGTGCCGTGACGCTGCGGATCGGAATCCTCGGCACCGCGCGCATCGCGATACCCGCGCTGATCGAGGCTGCGAAACCAGTCCCGCCGGGAGGTCGGTCGGGGCTGGTTGGTCGGGGGGTTGGAGCGACGGTCGGCGGTGTCGCCGCGCGGGATCTGGCCCGGGCGTCCGGGTACGCCGCCGAGCACGGCATCCCCCAGGCGTACGGCTCGTATGACGAGATGCTCGCCGATCCGGAGATCGACGCGGTGTACAACCCGCTGCCCAACTCATTGCACGCGCCGTGGACGCTCAAGGCGATCGCGGCGGGCAAGCACGTGCTGTGCGAGAAGCCATTCGCGTCCAACGCCGCCGAAGCGGCCGGCGTCGCGGCGGCCGCGGAGGAATCCGGGCTCGTCGTTATGGAAGCAATGCACTATAGGTACCACCCGCTGATCACCCGGCTCAGCGAGGAGGTCGCGGCCATCGGCCCGGTGCGCCGTATCCAGTGCTGGACCTCGTTCACCATCTCCGACCCGGCGGACATCCGGTACGACTACCGGCTGGGCGGCGGCGCGCTGATGGACGGCGGATGCTACGCGCTGGACTGCATCCGGCTGCTCGCGGGCGGCGAGCCGGCCGTCGAGGCGGCGCTCGCCGACGATGACCCGCCCGACGTGGACGTCGCGATGGCCGCCCGGCTGTCGCTGCCCGGCGGTGGCACCGCCTGGTTCGACTCGGCGTTCACCCGTGACGGCGAGTTCCGCGCCGACCTGCACGTCATTGGCGAGAACGGCCAGCTGTGGCTCAGCGACTTCATCCGCGCCCACGAAGGCCGCCTGTTCGTCACCAAAGACGGCTCACCCCCCGCCGAGATCCCCGGCGGCGGCAACACCAGCTATACCTGGCAGCTACGCGCCTTCGCCGCGGCCATCACCACCGGCGTCCCCATCCCCACCACCCCACAAAACGCAGTAGCCACCATGCACCTAATCGACAACTGCTACCGCGCAGCAGCCCTCCCCCTCCGCGGCACCACCTGACACACCAGCGGGAGTGCCCGCCCGTGCGCCGTACCGTGCAGCAGCCACGCGGCACCGCCTGACATGCCGACCGCGCCCGTGCGTGCGCCTACCGTGCGGCCGACCTGCCTCAGCGCGGCCTGACAGGGCCGACGGTGCCTGTGCGCCATACCCGTGCACACATTGCGCACATATGGGACATATCGGCAGCCGTTCGCAGGGCTGTCGATACGCCATCGATGCCGCCGCAGGTGCAACGCGTTCGCAAACCCGGACATTCACCCCCATCTCGCGTGCCGCCGTGCCCAGGGATCATGGTCGGTGCTGCATTACCCACATTCTTTGCTGGTTGGTGCGGCACCGACCATGATCACTCGAGCCGTCGGTCGACGGGACAGGTCAGTGAAATCGGGTTATATCGCACCAAAACGGCAACGCGAGCGGGCGCGCAGGTAGGCACGAGAGGGCGCGGGTGAGCGGTGCGCGGGTGAGCGGTGCGCGGGTTAGCGGGTTAGCGGGTTAGCCGGTCTTTGTTGCTAGGCCTTCGGAGGTGTAGCCAAGGACCTTGGCGCCGGGGACGTAGTAGTGCTCCAGCTGGTCGACCCGCAGGCCGGAGGCGTCCAGGAGCGTGAGGATCGGGCGGTCGAGGTGGCAGCCGCCGAAGATCATCTGCTGCAGCGGGTTGAGCCGGTGCTGCCACGCGGCGACGCGGGTGTCCGGGGACAGGCCGTGCTCGACGAAGTGCAGTTCTCCGCCGGGGCGGAGTACCCGGCGGACCTCGGCGAGCGCGCGCGGCACGTCCGGGATCGTGCACAGCGTCCAGGTGGACAGCACATGGTCGGCGCTCTCGGACTCGATCGGGAGCGACTGCCCGTCGAGACCGACGAACTCAACCGGGATGCGAGACAAGGACAATCGTGACGCCGCGAGCCGCTGGCCCAGCTTGGCCGGATCAACGGCGCGGACCCTGACCACCGAGGCCGGGTAAAATGGCACGTTCAGCCCGGAGCCGAAGCCGATCTCCACCACTTCGCCGGACAGCCCTTCGCACACCCGCCGCCGGATCGGCACGTGGTCCTCGCTCTTCATCAACAGGTTCGTGATGCGTGGCAGGACCTGTGTGCGGTACATACCCATCCGGTTAGTATCGCCCCTGACCGTTCCTGGTTGGTGCACCCGCTACCGCCCCGTAACCTCTCCAACCCCTCCATAGACTTGCGGACATGAGGGCACGCACGCGACGCGTCGCTATCTCCGGTCATCGCGGTCTGCCTTCCAGCACGGCCGACCTGGTCGACGCGGCGATCCGGGCGGCGGTGGCCGAATACGCGCCGGACGTAACCGGCATATCGTGCCTCGCCGACGGGGCGGACCAGATCTTCGCGCGCGCGGTCACCGAAGCGGGCGGCGCGCTCGAAGTGATCATCGCGGCGGCCGACTACCGTGACTGGATCCCCGCGCCCGCGCTGCCCATATTCGACGGGCTGCTGGCCAAAGCGGCGGCGACCCGTCGCTTGCCGTTCGCTGAGTCAACTCCCGAGGCTCACATGGCGGCGAGCGAACTTATGCTCACCGACGTCGACGAACTCTTCGCCGTATGGGATGGCGAGCCCGCGCGTGGTTACGGCGGAACCGCCGACGTGGTGGCCTATGCCCGACGGCACGGCACACCGGTACGCATCATCTGGCCGCGAGGGGCACGGCGCGACTAAACAGCTTCGTTGGCCGCCATATCTTGACAAGATCACACAAAGATGAGAGTCAGAAAGTGAGGGAAGCTGACAGGAGAGGGTCTATGCGCCGCGGTATGTATCGGGTTGCCAGGGCCGTTCTGGCCGTCGCCGTTCCAGTTTTGCTGCTCACCGTGGGGATCTCCGGCGTTGGTGCGTCGACCCGGCCAGCGCAAACCGGGCTTGAGCCACCGCCTGCCTCCGCTTACCCCGACGTCGGGCCGGGAACTCACTTCCTGGACGATGCTTCGCTGCTGGCCGGGATGTCCCAGCCCGGCTGGTACGAGGCCAACATCCCGTTCTTGTCGGTACCCGACCAGACCCTGCAGAGCGTCTACTACTACCGCTGGCGGGTGTGGAAGGAGCATCTGTCGGAAACCCAGCCGGGCAGCGGGGACGTCATCACCGAGTTCCTCCAGGGCATCGGCTACGCGGCGCCGTTCGACGGAATCTCGGCCGCCTCCGGGCACCAGACCATGGAGGGCCGCTGGGTCCGCGATGAGTCCTACGACGACAGCGATCTGCAGTACTGGCTCGAAGGCCCTGGTTTGGAATCGCAGAGCCAGGACCCCTACGCGTCTGACTGGGCCGACGAGTACAGCAACTGGCTGGTCTACGCGGCCTGGCAGCAGGCGCTGGTCACCGGCGACATGTCCTCGCTCGAGGCCATGGAACCCGCGCTGATCAACCAGTACAACAGCTGGTCCAGCCACATCAACCAGGCCACCGGGCTGTACTGGCAACTCCCGGTGTGGGATGCGATGGAGCAGTCCGCCTCTGCCTTGGCCAGCAGTAACAGCTACTCGGGCGTGCAGACACTGCGCCCCACGATCAACGCCTACCAATACGGCGCGGCCGAGGTGATCAGCTGGCTGGCCACGATGATGCACCAGACCGCCACGGCGCGCGAGTTCGCCGCCAAGGCCGCCGCGCTCAAGGCGAGCGTCCAGCGTTACCTGTGGTCCGACAGCCAGCAGTTCTTCGACGACGTGCTGCTGCCGGACAACCCGAGCCTGTCCCAGCTGGACCAGCGGCAGGAGACCGGGTTCGTGCCCTGGTACTTCGACATGCCCCAGGCCAGCGACTCGGTGGCGTGGGCGCAGCTGATGAACCCCGAGGGTTTCTACACCCCGTACGGTCCGCCGACGCTCGAGGTCCGCAGCCAGTATTACATGCAGAACGCGTACACGCCGGGCGCCGGCGACGGCGGCTGCTGCCACTGGGACGGCCCAAGCTGGCCCTACGCCACCTCGCAGACGCTGACCGGGCTGGCCAACCTGCTCGACGACTATCCGGCCCAGAACTACATCACCGCCGCCGACTACGACACGCTGCTGCAGGACTACGCCAACACCCAGATGAACAACGGCTCGCCCTATGTGGCCGAGGCGCACGACCCGAGCAGCCCGCTGTGGATCTACAACGCGCCGGACCACAGCGAGGACTACATGCACTCGACGTTCAACGACCTGGTGATCTCGGGCCTGATGGGGCTCCGCCCGCAAGCGGGCAACACGCTGCAGATCAAGCCGCTGGTACCGTCCTCGTGGAGCTACTTCGTCCTGGAGAACGTCCCCTATCACGGGCACAACGTGACGCTGATGTATGACCAGACCGGCGACCGCTATCACCAGGGTCCCGGGTTCCACGTGTACGTCGACGGGCGGCAGGTGGCGTGGTCGCCGACCGTACGCGACCTGACGATCACGATCCCGGCGGCCGGCGCCGTCCCGCAGCCGGGCAGCACCTTCACCGACGACGCGGTGAACGCGACGGGCAGCGGCTACCCAATGGCGTCCGCCTCCGACACCTGGCCGGACGACAGCCCGTGGAACGCGGTCAACGGCAAGGTCTGGTATGACGAGATCCCCGAGGTAGAGAACCGGTGGACCAACTACGAGTCACCGAACTCCTCCGACAACCTGGCGGGCGCGGGCTGCCGTGGCCTCGTCCTCGGCGACGCAGCAGGTCTCGACGATGCACTGCAATTTCCTCATCAACCGCGGCGCCGCGCAGCGGCCGACATCGAGGCGCTCGGCGATGAAGTCCGCCGGCGCGTGCAGCGAAAACAGCGGCGATCGAACTGGACTGGGAGATCAAACGGGTGGGCGTGGCGGGCTGAAATTAGGCGCCGCTGTTACACGCCTTTGTCGCGCTGCGACTGCTCGCCAACATGACGCCCGAAACGATGCGCGCGGCTTTCGCGTGGGGCGAGGATGAAGGCGGAGAGAGGTCGGACGACTGAAGCCGGCTTGGCCGCTCACGCCGTCGCGTGCGCCGTCCGCATCCGCCTGCGCAGCGCGCCGAACGAGATCAGCCGCCCGGCGTCTTCGTCCCATAGCGCGATAGTTCACGCAGCGCAGGCTCTCCCAGAGCGTCACGCGGCCGATCTCGCCGAGTTCGGGATGGTCGCGCAGCACTTCGCCGCAGCCGATAGAACGGGATGCGGCTGGAGAGGTGGTGGACGTGGTGGATGCCGATGTTGGCGCTGAACCAGCGCAGGACGAGCGGCAGGTCGTAATGCGAGGAGCCGTGCAGCGCCGTTTCCGGCAGGCGTCCAATCGGGCTCGCGCGCCAGTGGGTGCCGTCGAACTGATGCTGGACGTAGAACAGCCAGACGCCGATCGTCGCCGCCAGCATGAAGATCGGCCCGTGGATCATGAGGAACGCCCGCGGTCCGATCAGCCACATCAGCAAGGCGACGACGGCGGCGATCCCGGCGTTGGTCGACATGGTGGAAAGCCAGGGCTTCCATCCCGCGCCGCGCATCAGGCCGAGCGGCGCGCGATGCTGCAGCAGGAAGAGATAGGTCGGCCCGACGCCGAACATGACCAGCGGATGGCGATAGAGGCGATAGCCGAGCCGTTTGCGCCAGTCGAGGCTCAGATATTCTCGCACCGTCAGCGTTTCGATGTCGCCGAGGCCGCGGCGATCGAGATTGCCGGCGGTCGCGTGATGGTCCGCGTGGGTGCGCTTCCAGTAATCATAGGGCGTCAGGGTGACGACGCCGACGACGCGCCCGACCCAGTCGTTGATCGCCCGGCTGCGAAAGAACGAGCCATGGCCGCAATCGTGCTGGATCATGAAAGAGCCGCACCAGAAATCCCGCCGCGGGCAACGCCAGAGCGAGGCTCAGCCAATAGCTGATGTGCATCAGCGCCCACATGCGCCGCCCATAGCGCGGCGAGCGGGGCGAACGTGACCGCGATCTCCCGCAGGCTCGAGGCGAGCTTCGGGTCGCGATAGCGCGCGAGGACGCCCGGGAGTCGTTGGGTCTCGGGCAGGGTGTGCGGCGTCCGGAGCAAGCTGGGTTCCATGGCGTCCCGTATGCGCGAATCAATGCGGCATTTGGGTGGCGTTTGTCCACCACGAACCGCATCGCGACGTCCGCCGGCGCCCTGCTCAATTTCTTTCGGACGCCTCCAGGTTAAGGCCCCGTTAAGAGCCTAGCCTTAATTCTAGCTTAACTCGACCGGCGAGCCGCCGGCCCAGGAGGGGCGATGAAACATGTTGCGGTGCTGATGGGCGGCTGGTCGGCCGAGCGGCCGGTCTCGCTCAATTCCGGGCGCGGCTGCGCCGACGCGCTCGAGGGCCGGGGCTATCGCGTCTCGCGGATCGACGTCGACCGCGACATCGCCGAGGTGCTGGCCAAACTGAAGCCGGACGTCGCCTTCAACGCGCTGCACGGGCCGGTCGGCGAAGACGGCGCCATCCAGGGCATGCTCGAGATCCTGCGCATTCCCTATACCCATTCGGGCGTGCTGGCCTCGGCGCTGGCGATGCGAAAAGGACCTCGCCAAGATCGTCCTGCAGGCGGCCGGCGTGCCGGTCGCCGCAGGGCGTGACGGTCGATCGCCACGAGGCGGCGCAGCGCCATGTGCTGGAGCCGCCCTATGTGCTCAAGCCGGTCAACGAGGGCTCGTCGTTCGGCGTCGTGATCGTCAAGCAGGGACGAGCCCATCCGCCGCAGGAGGTCGGCCGCCCGACTGGCCCTACGGCGACCGGCTGCTCGCCGAGAAATTCGTCGACGGGCTCGAACTCACCTGCGCCGTGATGGGCGATCAGGCGCTCGGCGTCATCGAAATCCAGCCGGTCTCGGAATCCTTCTACGGATATGACGCGAAATACGCCAAAGGCGGGTCAATCCATGTCCTGCCCGCTAAAATTAAACCGAATATTTACCATGAGGTCCAAAGAGTTGACGTTGGCGGCGCATCGGGCGCTGCGCTGTCGCGGCGTCAGCCGCGCGGACTTCAGATACGACGAATCGAAGGGGAATCGGGGGAACTGGTCTGCCTGGAAGTCGAACACGCAGCCGGGCATGACCGAAACCTCTCTGGTGCCCGAAATCGCCGCTCATGCCGGCGTTTCCTTTGGTGAGTTGGTCTCATGGATGGTGGAGGACGCGTCGTGCGATCGATGAGCGAAGCGCTTCGCGCCTCGCGCGCTGCGCCGCGGCTCGCTTTCGCGGGCGGCGACGTCGCCGCGAGCGCGCGTGTCTGCTGCGCGGCGAACGCTCGACGCGCGGTCTTCCGCGTGGACGCGACGGCTGGGGCGATCGCCGCCCGCGCGGCGTCGGTCTGGCGCTCGCCGTCGTGCTGATCCTCGGCGCCGGCGCGTTCGGCGCGATGCGCGGGCGGCGAATATGCTTCCTTCGTCGCGCGCGAAGGCAGCGTCCGCGATTTCCTCGCGCGCGCGCTCGGCTTCGACATCGCGTCGTGACGATCTCCGGCCAGCGGAGCTCACCGTCGCCGGAGATCCTCGCGCGACGCCGGCATCAGCCCGAGAATTCGCTGCTCTTCCTCGACGTCGCGCAGGCGCGCGGCGCGCCTGGAGGCGGCGCCCCTGATCAAACAGGCGAGCGTGCGCAAGCTCTACCCGAACCATCTCGTCATCGATCATCGTCGAGCGCACGCCTGCCGCGCTGTGGCAGAAGGACGGGACAGGTCAACATCGTGTCGGCCGACGGCGCGGTGATCGACAGATGCGCGATCAGCGCTTCGCCGGCCTGCCCTTCGTCGTCGGCGAGGGCGCCAACGAACGGCTCAACGAATTCACCGCCCTGGTGGCCGCCGCTTCGGCGGACTGCGCCCGAAGATCGGGCCGGCGTGCTTGTCGCCAACCGGCGCTGGAACCTCAAGATGACCTCGGGCGTCGAAGTGATGCTGCCCGAGATCAATCCGCTGGCGGCGGTGGCGACGCTTGGTCGCGCTGCAGCGCCAATCGCGCATTCTCGATCGCGACGTGCTTTCGCTCGATCTGCGCGTCGACGGCACGATCTTCGCGCGGCTCTCCGAAGAGGCCGCCGCCGCGCGCGCCGCGGCTCGCATCCGAAGAAGGCCGGCGCGGCATGACCTTCAAACCGCTCACGCCGCGCCTGCGGCAACTTCCCGCCGCGCCGAAGCGCGGTGCTGTCGGTCCTCGACGTCGGCGCGTCGAAGATCGTCAGCCTCATCGCCCGGCTGACGCCGATGGAGCCTTCCGATGCGCTGCGCGAGCGCACCCATCGCTGCAAGGTGCTGGGCATCGGCCATCAGCGCTCGCGCGGCGTCAAGGCCGGCGCGATCGTCGATCTCGACGCCGCCGAAAGCGCCATACGCCTCGCCATCGACGCCGCCGAGCGGATGGCGGGCGTCGAGGTCGGACAGCGTCATCGTCAACATGTCTGGCGGCCGGCTGTCCTCGCGGCTCTACACGCCAAGATCGCGCTGCGCGGCAAGGCGGTCGGCGAACATGACATTCACCGCGTGCTCGAAGCGGCGACGGCGGCGGGCGCTTGCGCCGGGCGATCGGTGCTGCACGCGCTGCCGACCGGCTTCTGGCTCGACGCGACGAGCGGCGTGCGCGATCCCAAGGGCATGGTCGGCGACGAGCTGGGCGCCGAAATGCACGTCGCCTCGTGCGACGCCGCGGCGGCGCGCAATCTGATGCTGGCGATCGAGCGCTGCCATCTCACGTCGCCGCGATGGTCGCGACGCCCTATGCGTCGGGCCTGTCGACGCTGGTCGACGACGAAGTCGAGCTCGGCGCGGCGCTGATCGACTTCGGCGGCGGCTCGACGACGGTCGGCGTCTTCGTCGGCGGTCGGCTCGCCCACGTCG